>JAVJQA010000033.1:0-406997 GCA_040218045.1 Marinoscillum sp. | reverse complement strand
CTCATGAGGGAAAGAACGGCAATTTATATAACTTAACCGAGTCAATAAACGGTTATATCCGTTTGTAACCGTAAATAACCAGATATTTAAAATGGAAAATTTTGCAATTAAAAAGTGCCTGACATGCGGGAAAACCCTGACCGGGCGAATAGACAAAAAGTATTGTGGAGATCAGTGTCGTTCCAGCTACAACAATCGCTCGCGTAAGTCGCACGAGAGAAGAATTGTGGAAACTTACCGCAGGCTAAGACGCAACAGGACCATACTCAGATCACTCTGCCCTACAGGAAAAGCTACCGTACGAAAGGAAATACTCATGGAAATGGAATTTGATTTCGGCATTTTCACCTCTATATCCCCATCAAAAGGCAACGTCTACTATTTCTCCCATGAGTATGGATACATGCCGCTTGTCGAAAAATCAATAACTGAAGGCAGACCGGTACAAAAAGTACTGATTATCCAGCGACAGGCGTTCATGGAAAAGGCATTTGACCCCTGGAAATTTTTGAAATAGAAGCAACTGTCTGGAATAACCCTAATGACTTGAAGTAAGGGGTTCAAAAATGTAGTTGCGATGGTTGTCCTTTCTTGGATAAGGATACTTATTAAAATCACGGCAATTGATACGCTGACCGCTTTTCAGGTAAAGCCCTGAATACCCCTTTGATTCCAAAAAGTCAAAAAGTTCTCCACTCAAAGCCGCTTCATGGTGGACTTCCACCAATAGGGTAGGGTGATAGGCGCCAATCAGTTCGCTTGCTCCGCGTAGAGCCGATAATTCGTGGCCCTCCACATCACACTTGATAAACGAAACAGGTTGTTCATACTTCATGTCATCGAGCCGGAAAGTGCTCACCGGGATCGTAAGAACAGATTGATTCCCAACGATAGTGGCACCTCCGTGACCCGGGAATTGGCGTTTGAGCAAAACCACCCGCTCATGATCCGAGGCAGCTTTCTGGATCAGCGAAACATTTCTGAGCCCAAAACTCTGCTTAAAAGCTTGCAAGTGTACTCCAAGCTCGGGCTGAGGCTCTACAGCCAGCACTTTTCCATTTTTTCCCACTTGTTTGGACAGCCAGTAGGTGTAGGCTCCTTTGTTGGCACCAAGATCAATCGCCGTAGTATTTTTCAGGTCTTTGGACAGGAGGTAGGTCATAGAGGTGCGTTCAGCCACCAGCCGGTAGCGCCACACCCGGTGTATCATGTGCAGCTGATCAACCCACCGCATATTATAGCCGGAACGCAAACCCTTGTTTGGCTTTGGCTGCATATTTTTCTTTATCAAACTGAAAAAGGAACGAACCCTTTTTGCTAGAGCTCATGTCTTTTTCTTCCAGTTTGATAAGTACATCCAGTTGATTGATTTTTTTAGAAAAATTACGCTTATCAAGGGTTTCATTCAGGATGGCCTCATACAATTTCTGAAGCTGGCGCATGGTGAATTTTTCGGGGAGCAGTTCAAACCCAATCGGTTGAATGGAGGTCTTGTATCGCAACCGGTTAATGGCGTGAGTCACCATTTGGTGATGGTCAAAAATGAGCTCCGGTGCCTCGCTAAAACTAAACCATTGGGCAGAGTGCTGACGGGTAAGCTCTTCGTTGTGATCTTCTATATTGATCAGGGCATAGTACGTGATAGAAATAGTACGCTCCACAGGGTCACGATCAGGGCCGGTATAAGTATGTACCTGCTCCATATAGACGTCATGTAGACCAGTTAGGCTCAAAAGGACTCGATCGGCCGCTTCATCTGCCGTTTCCTGCTCCTTTAGGAAACCACCCATCAATGACCATTTACCCTTTTCAGGTTCAAAATTCCTTTTGATCAACAATATCTTGAGCTCCTCATTGTCAAACCCAAAAATAATGCAGTCCACCGCCACTAATATCGGGCTTTGGTCCTGATAACTCGAAATCGTCATATCCTGTGTACTTTATTCATGTTTTCAGAAATCCTCATTTTCAGATACGCTGACTATTTATAAAAAATGAAATATGTAATAATCAGTATGGTTTTATATAAGGATTTTATTTCTTACATTTATAAATGTAAATAATACACTTAATAATTTCTAATCCAACCTGCACTTTCATGGTCAAACAGATGATCAAATCTACAATCAAATCCAAGATTGCAACTTATATAGTGGCAATCCTTTTCTTATCGCTTGTTGGTTGCAGCCCAAAACCTGACTTAAGAATCCAAAGTCCGGATGAGCAGCTATCAGTCATTTTCAAAGTAGATGACAAGGGTAGGGCAATTTATCAAATATTTTCTGGTGACTTGCTGGTATTGAATTGGTCACCATTGGGTATGGAGTACAGTGACGGAGCGTTCACCTCTGGCTTAAAGCTGAAAGAGGCCACAGCGTCCAGTGTCTATCAGGATGATTATCAGCTTTTACAGGGTAAGAAGAGTGACATCAGTTATAAAGCAAATGAAAGAACCTTTGTTTTAAGCAATGGGTCAGGTTCAGAATTGGGCATCACATTTCGGGTTTCAAATGATGGAGTGGCTTTCAGGTATCAGCTCCCTCAAGGTAGCCATACCATTACCAATGAACTCACGGCATACAATTTTCCAAAGTCTACTAAAATGTATGTGCAGCCAATGTCGGTGGCCAAGTCAGGTTGGCAACAATCCAATCCGTCATACGAAGAGGCTTATGAACAGGCGATTCCGGTCAATAAACCCTCTACTCTGGGAGCTGGTTGGGTCTATCCGTCTCTTTTCAACACTGCTGACCATTGGGTGCTCGTCACAGAGGCAGATCTAGGGCGCCACTATTGCGGGTCACGACTGGAGGCTGATACCACTTCACAGATGATGAAAGTGGTCTTTCCATCTGATTTGGAAGTGTATACGGGTGGAGGAGCCTTGCCATCATACTCGGGTACTGCCTACAGCCCATGGCGAATTCTGACTATTGGTTCGTTGGAGACTATAGTAGAATCTACTTTGGGAACGGACCTTGCGGCAAAAGGCATCGAGATGGACGGATCATATATCCAGCCAGGTTTTGCCAGCTGGAGCTGGGCACTTTTAAAAGATAACTCGGTAAACTTTGAAACATCCAAACAATTTATTGATTACGCCTCGGAAATGACCTGGTCATACTGCCTGATAGATGTCAACTGGGACACCCAAATAGGAGAGGAGAAGATCAAAGAACTCGTGGCTTACGCTGAAGAGCGTAATGTCGGTTTGATACTCTGGTACAATTCAGCCGGTGAGTGGAACACTACACCATATCACCCCAAAAGCGCATTACTTACACATGAGCAAAGACTGGCGGAATTCGGTAAACTACAGGAGTGGGGAGTAAAAGGAGTGAAAATCGATTTCTTCGGGGGAGACGGTCAGAGCATGATTGCCTACTATCACGACATACTCAAGGATGCCGCAGAGTTCAATCTTCTTGTCAACTTTCATGGAGCCACGCTGCCTCGTGGTTGGCACCGTACTTATCCTCACCTGATGACCGTGGAAGCGATCAAGGGATTCGAATTTATCACTTTTACCCAGGAAGTGGCAGATGTTGAGGCCAAACACTCGGCCATGTTGCCTTTTACCAGGAATGCATTTGACCCGATGGACTTTACACCAATGTGTTTTAGCAAGATTCCCAATATTGATAGAAAAACGACCAATGCCTTTGAATTGGCGCTGCCCTCACTATTCTTATCAGGCATTCAGCACATTGCAGAAGTCCCATCGGGAATGGATGCCGTGCCCGATTATGTAAGAGATTACCTGAAGGATATACCCGTAAGCTGGGATGAAACCCAGTTTATCGATGGTTTTCCAGGGAAGTTAGCTGTAGTAGCCAGGCGGGCAGGAGATACCTGGTATGTCACCGGGATAAATGGTGAAGGCATTCCTAAAAAACTTAGCCTGGACCTTTCATTTCTGTCAGGTAAAGCGGGATTACTGATCACCGATGGGGAAGCCCATCCTGAATTCCGAAAAGAAGAAATTTCTATTGATGGCGTGTTTAACCTTGGCCTCAAGGCTAATGGTGGATTTATAATTAAACTAAAATGATGCGAAGATTTTTGTACCTAATACTCGTGGCAGCAATAAGTTGTCAGCAACCCTCAGAGGCTCCTCTAGAGCCTTTTAGCTTGGACCAGGTAGAGCTTTTAGAAGGACCGTTTAAAGCGGCTCAACAGACCGATCTTCAATATATCCTGGAGATGGATGTAGACCGGCTTTTAGCACCATTCATGATTGAGGCTGGTTTGGATCCTTTGGCCCCTAAATACCCCAATTGGGAGGGAGATGGACTAAGCGGCCATATTGGAGGTCATTACTTGTCAGCTTTAGCCATGATGTATGCGGCCACTGGCAATGAGGAGATCAAAAACCGGTTCGATTACATGCTGGATTGGCTACAGAAGTGCCAGCAAGCTCATGGGAATGGTTACCTGGGAGGTATTCCGGATGGAGCGAGAATCTGGGCTGAAATAGCCAAAGGAGACATTAGAGCAGATTATTTTTCTTTAAATGGAGGCTGGGTTCCTCTTTACAATATCCACAAAGTTTTCGCAGGTTTGAAAGATGCACATCTGTATGCCGGGAGTGAAAAAGCACTCAATATGTGGATTGAACTATCTGATTGGTGGCTTGGTATGACCAGTGAACTCTCAGATGAGCAATTACAGCAAATGCTGAAAAGTGAGCATGGCGGCCTCAATGAAGTTTTTGCAGACCTGTATGCAATCACCAGCAATCAGGCATATCTCGCTATGGCGGAAAAGCTGTCACATCATGTGCTACTTGATCCGCTTTTGCAAAAAGAGGATCAGTTGACAGGCATGCATGCCAATACCCAAATCCCTAAAGTAATTGGTTATCAGCGTGTTGCTCAGGTGTCAGAGAAGCCCAAGTGGCAGGATGCATCAAGCTTCTTTTGGGAAACAGTGGTACAAAACAGATCTGTGGCGTTTGGTGGAAACAGTGTGAGGGAACACTTTCACGCAAGTACTGACTTTAAACCTATGGTCACCTCAGAGCAAGGCCCGGAGACGTGCAACACCTATAACATGATGCGTTTGTCCAAAATGCTCTTTGAGTCATCAGCAGACACCCGGTACATAGATTTTTACGAGCGGGCACAGCTCAATCATATCCTCTCTTCTCAGCATCCTGATGGTGGGTTTGTGTATTTCACTCCGGCCAGGCCAAGGCACTATCGGGTTTATTCACAGCCAGATCAGGGAATGTGGTGCTGTGTGGGGTCTGGGCTGGAGAATCATACAAAATACGGTGAACTTATCTATGCAAATAAAGGAAAAGACCTTTATTTGAACCTTTTCATTGCCTCTAGATTGGATTGGGAAGGTGAAGGAGTTACGATCACTCAACAGACGGACTTCCCGGAGGAAGCACAAACAACGATCATACTGGGTATGGAAGCCTCTAAGTCATTTGCCATCAACCTTCGTATCCCCGGGTGGTCATCGACTCAGCCTCAGATTAGTGTGAATGGAGAGAAGGTAGCTTATGGTGTATTTGAAGGTTATGCTGTGATTGAGCAGGAGTGGAGCACGGACGATAAAATCACGATGAGTTTACCAATGGAAACCACTCTGGAGTTTTTACCAGATAGCTCCAACTGGGCAGCATACCTTTACGGTCCGGTGGTGATGGCGGCAGTCACTGATAGTACTGACCTGGATGGTTTATGGGCTGATGATAGTAGGATGGGGCACGTAGCAGATGGTAAGTTTTACCCGATTGATGAAGCGCCGGTACTCGTGGGGAATGTTTCGAGCCTCACGGAGTTGGAACCTACAGATCAATTCACTTTTGATCTTGCTGGTAAGTTTCACTCTGAGGTTTATAAAGATTTAAACCTTGTTCCATTCTATAAAATCCATGAAGCTCGATACATGATGTATTGGCCGGTCACGGACTCTTCAGGGTTGAAGCAATTGATTGCAGAAACAAAAAAGGAAGAACAGGCACGGATTGCGCTAAAGGAAATCACTGTGGACCTGGTAAAACCTGGTGAACAACAGCCAGAGGCAGATCACTACTTTGCGGGGGAGCACACCTTCATGGGCTACTCCGATGAAACTTACTGGCGTAGTGGTAGAGGCTGGTTTCAATATACGTTGAGAAACCAGGAACTAAAGGCCAAAGTATTTCAGTTTAGCTATAGAGCCGATCGGCTGAGTGAATTTACAGTAAGTCTAAATGGTCAAATCATCGACTCACTTAAGGTGTCAAATGAACAGAATATATGGACTTATCCAGTCTCAGAAATGAACAGGAAAACATTCGATGTGAAGTTCGAAGCAATCAATGATAGCCATTTGCCCCGGGTGGTTGATGTGAGATTATTGAATCAATGAGCACCTTCAACAACTGGAAATGCTTTAACTTTAGGATACCCCAGTCTTAGATAAGATAGTAGATGAACAAGTTTTCCCTCAAATGCCTGTTTACATTTCTGCTTTGGTGCAGCTTCCTCGTGGGGGTTGGCCAAAACAGGAACACGAGATTCCAACACCTGACTATTGAAGATGGCTTGCCCCAGAATATGGTGGACTGTATGCTGCAGGATAGCCAGGGGTTTCTCTGGTTTGGCACATGGAATGGCATTTGCCGATACGATGGCTACAATTTTGAGGTTTTTGATGGCCAGGGTTCCATCAACGCACTGGACAACAATTTCATTTATTCCCTTTTAGAGGATCCATTTGGCAACTTGTGGATAGGGACCAGGCAAGAACTGAGTACATATGTTTATGATTTAGGAAAGTTCATTCCGCTGAGTGAAGAGTTCGGCATGCATGAGATCAGGAGTTTGGAGATGTACCAGGATTCCATTCTGGTCATTGGCTCCGATACCGGGTTGACTTTTCTGTCTATCCTTAACAATAGAGGGGAAGTGGCTTTTAAGAAACATATAGGTTTCGGAGAGTCATTAATTGGTACCGTGATTAACTCAATCTTAAATGATTCATGGAACAATCTCTGGGTTGGCACAAATGGTGGGATCACCATGTTCCCTGCATCTGGATCAATGCCAATACATTATGTCAATGATCCATTGGATCCAACAAGTATTTCGTCAGATCAGGTTTTAGATATTATAGAAACACAAAACAAGGACATTTGGGCGGGTACGGAGTTCGGTCTGAATAAGTTCAATTCGGATGGAACTTTTGATCGTTTTTATAACAACCAGGCTGACCCATCCTCAATGGTGCACAATACGGTGATGGACCTGGAGGAAAATTCTGGAGAGCTTTTGATTGCCACCCTTGGAGGACTGAGTGTACTTGATATCAAATCCGAAAAAATCCGAAATTATCAAAACGAATCAAATGTACCACATAGTCTAAGTAATGATTTTGTGAATTGCCTGCTTAAAGATGATGCCGGAAACATTTGGATTGGTACTGAGCGTGGAGGGGTTAATTTTTACAACACCAGTCAAAATCAGATTGAACATTACGAACAGAAGACAGATAACCCCAACAGCCTGACAGTAAGTACGATCAATTCCATCTATGAAGATGATCAGTATTTGTGGATCGGTACAGCAGGCGGTGGATTGAACCGGTACAACAAGTCATCTGATAATTTTAAGCATTACACACAAGATCCGGCCACTATAAGTAGTATATCCAGCGATTTCGTAACTGCCATTTGCAGGGATCAAAAGGGCAGGCTCTGGGTCAGCACCTGGGGTTCAGGAATTAATGTCCTCAATCCTGATCAGCAGTCATTTTCACAGCTGAATGGTTCTGGACTGGTGAACAACTTCATCTCATCAACAGTGAGTGATAAGCATGGAAATATGTGGGTGGGTACTTTAGGTGGTATTTCGCGATACAATATCAAATCAGAAACATTTTCCGAAATGTTTTCTGGAGACACCAAACCCAGGATTACAAATGTTGGTTGCTTACTTTTCGACTCTGAGAACAGTTTATGGGTTGGGTCGAGGCATGGGCTGTATCACTTGCAATCTAAAGATGGGCAGTTTCAAGACATTGAAGTGACGAGATTTACTTATAGCTCGGATGATCCGGGTTCAATTAGTGGAAATTACATCATCAGCTTACTTCAGGATTCAAATGGTGCATTGTGGGTGGGAACCTACGGTCAGGGTTTGAACCGAATGCATCATCAGGGTGATTCCACCTGGTTTGAGTCTTATTCCTCCGTTGATGGATTGAGCAATACCGTGATTTATGGTATCCTTGAAGATAAGGATAAAGACCTGTGGCTGAGTACTGATTATGGTTTATCAAGATTTAACCCGGCCATAGGATCTGTGCGCAATTTTTACCAGATTGACGGCCTTTTAAATAATCAGTATTACTGGTCTGCTGCCTACAAAAACAAAGAGGGGAAACTTTATTTTGGGGGCATGAATGGGCTAGATGCTTTCTATCCTGACTGGATTCAGGATGACTTACGAAGCAGGGACGTGGTAATCACAGATATCAAACTACTCAATGAGTCCGTTCGTCCCGGGCTGGAGTACAATGATGTAGTAGTACTTGGTAGAAGCCCCAATAAGGCAAAGCATATCGAGCTTTCTTACAAAGAGAAGGCTTTTAGCATCGAATTTTCGTCATTGAACTATCAAGAGTCTGAAATGATCCGTTATGCCTATATCCTGGAGGGTTTCGAGAAGGATTGGAACTATGTGTCTTCCAACCGCCGATATGCAGGGTATACCAACCTGAAACCAGGCAACTATACATTTAAAGTAAAGGCTTCTGGATCCAACGGTGAGTTTACCGGAGAGACCAATGAGCTGGTCATCAACATTGCTCCGCCATTTTGGGATACACCATGGTTTCGTGGGTTAAGTCTTATCGCATTGATTGCATTGATTTTCGGATATGTGAGGTATAGGACTTACAGCCTGAAACGTCAGAAAATGATTCTGGAAGACCAGGTACAGGAGCGAACCGAACGCATTAACCAACAGAATGAGGCTTTGTCTTTTCAAGCGGTCCAACTAAAGAAAAACAACAATGATCTTGAAGACAAGCAAAAACTCATAGAGGGACAAAATCTAAAGCTGGAAAACCAGAACAAGGAGATCCTTAGTCAGCGAGATGAATTGATTGCCCTGAATGAAAAACTGAAACTGGTGAGTCAGCTCAAATTGAGCTTCTTCACAAATATCTCACATGAATTCAGAACGCCACTTACGCTAATTATTGGTCCTATTGAACGCCTTCTTAAGGAGAATAATTTCAATGAGGAGGTGATGAATACACTCAAGGTAATGAGTAGGAATGCCCAAAGACTGCTACACCTGATCAACCAGATCATGGATTTCAGGAAAATCGAAAAGGGTAGAATGGAACTCAATGTTACCCAGACGAATATTAGTGAATTTTGCAAGAATGTTTTTAGTGCGTTCGAACCTCTTTCAGAAATTAAGGATATCAGGTTTACCTATGACGAGCATGATCTCCCTGCACAGGTTTGGTTTGATGCTCAGAAGCTTGAAAACATCCTTTATAACCTGCTCTCGAATGCTTTCAAATATACCCGGAACGGAGGAACAGTAAGAGTTGAAGTATCGGGGCTTTCGCCTAAAGAATCGAGATTGAGTCCTGATGAGGAGTTTCCGGCCAATGCCAAAACGGTATTGAGTATTAAGGTGTCTGATACAGGCATGGGTATCAGTCAGGAAAACCTGCCGTTGGTCTTTAAGCGTTTCTATCGAATAGAATCAGAGGAGGCATTTAAGATCAGTGGTTCGGGCATTGGACTGGCATTGACCGAAGAGTTGATCAAAACCCATCATGGAGAAATATTTGTGGACAGTAAGTTGGGTGAGGGATCTACTTTCGAGGTGCAATTCCCTTGTCTCAAGGGAGCCTATACGTCTGATGAGGTGAATGGAAAAGACTCAGAAGGACTCAATATCCATGACCAGGTTGCTATTTTGAAAAATGAGTTTCTCATCCCCGAATCTACTGAAGAGGGCGCTGAAAGTGAACCGTCTCAATTGGATAACACCAGGTCTACTGTACTCGTAGTGGAAGACAACAATGACCTCCGCAGGTTCATGGTGCACCGATTACGAAAAAGCTACAATGTGATTGAGGCACCTGATGGGCTGCAAGGCATTGCCATGGCGGAAAAGTCGAGCCCTGATGCGATTATTAGTGATGTTATGATGCCCAATGTAGATGGTCTGGAGCTGTGTGGTACTTTAAAAAACAACCTTAGCACAAGCCACATTCCTATCATTCTGCTTACTGCCAAGAGTGCCATCGAAAATCAGATAGAAGGTTTACAAATAGGTGCGGATGACTATCTGGCCAAGCCATTTAACTTTGAACTGTTAGAGGCCAGGGTTCAAAACCTTATTGAATCAAGGGCTAAGCTTCGTCAGTTGTATCTGGAGGATGGAGAAGCTACTCCGCGGGAAGTTACTACGAATGTGAAAGATCAGAAATTCCTTGAACATGCCATTCAAACTGTAGAAGAGCACCTTACTGATTCAGATTTTGGAGCAAGGCAGTTTGTAGAATCAATGGGGATCAGCAGGAGTTTGTTACACAAGAAACTCACCAGCATCACGGATCAATCAGCAGCGGAGTTTATCAACCATCAAAGGATGAAAAAAGCCAAGCAATTGCTCAGACAAAATGAACTCAATGTGTCTGAAGTTGCCTATGCTGTGGGTTACAATGATCCAAAATACTTCACACGCTTGTTTAGCAAGCTCAACGGACAATCCCCCAAGGAATTTTCCAATTCTTTCCTGGTTCAGAGCTGATTGATCCATTAACGTTTATGGCCTTTCTTTATGATAATTACAGTCTATCTAGATAATCCTTATCATTTTGTCAACGAAAGTGAACCGTGTAAATATGTCCACCTTTAAAGGACATTAGTCCACCCGTTCTGAGAGGCATGTGAGCACCTTTGATGAATAAATGGCAAAATATGCTATTTGTAATCATCAATTTAATAACCCTGAAAGATTTCATATGACAAATTTTACGAATATTAGAAAATGGCTACCTGGAGTTTTCCATAGTCTATCGGCGTTAGGTTCATCCGAAAAGGTGCCAATTAAGAGGTGAATTGAAGGTCCCGAAATCGTCTTAAGCTCGTGTTGTTGATTTAGAAACCAAGATGCTGGCTAAAGGGGAAATGAGGGAATTATGCGGTTAATACCAAGTGGGTTGAAACCGATAGAATATTGTGATTTACATGACCTGATTTTATTAAGAAATGAACTCAATCAAACTAATTTTTATGAAAACAACTATACTGATAAGGTGCACATTATGCGCCATGGTTTTAGTAGCATTTGGCCTGGTTAGCTGTGAAGGAGATTTGGATATTTATTCAGTTGATGCTCCTTCAGACCTGCAAGCCAGGATTGACTCAATTGCAGCTGCAAAAGCGGCAGTAGATACCGGTGATACTACGTTTATCGATATTTCTACTGCGATAGTGGGAGCTGAAGATTACAGCTCTGCATGGTTTACGGCATTTTCTGATTATTTCACCATTCCTACCAACAAGCTGTTGCACTTGGAGTTTGTGAACCACAATGGAGGAGGTGCTAACAATTGGAATAACTGGACATTTATTGTTGCTAATGAAGTAGCTGACCGTGATGGCGAGGGTTATTCGGAATATTTCGCTTTACGTTCTGATGCATATGGCTGGGGCAATGGAGATTTTGATCTTGGATTGGTTTCTCATAATTATCCTGATACAGACGGAGACGAGGACATTTGGAATGATTTCCGTGCCACCATGGATGGAGCTTATGTAACGCTTGAGATCGATCACTCGTCTAGTGGCTATGCATTTGTTACAGCCACGGCTCTTGGTACCAATGGCACAGAGTTGGTCATGACCTATAACCAACCGGTTTCCCCTTCGGCAGATATCAACATGTTTTTAGTCGCTGATAACAGCTATTTTGAGATAGAAGAAGCTTATCTATTACCTTCTCAAATCACCGAAATAGCAGACTCTAAACCGGTCTCTATAGCCATATCAGGTGCTCCATCTGTTGTGGAGATAGGTAGCGAAAATTTCTGGGGAGGTGCAGTGGCAACAGTCACTTATGATGATGGATCGTCTTCAGAAGTAGATTCCGCAAGTTTATCATTCAATGTGGTTCCTGATATGAGTACCCTTGGAAAAAAGACTGTGAGTGTAGCTTATAGTAATACAAAGCTAGGCGAGTACGGCCCGGCTGTATCAACATTCTATACATTAGAAGTGGTCAATCCAGTATCTAGTCTGGAAATCACTACTTTACCTGACATCACGGAGTACTATTTCTACAATGACACTCTTGGTGTAATACTAGATACCACGGGTATTGCTGTGACAGCTACCTATGCTGATGGTACCATGGGTGTATTAAAAAATAATTCTCTTAAGTTCGGTTTAATTCCGGCTGCTGAAGGTGCGCAAAACGCTGTTGTATCATATATAGGAGCGACAGGTACAGTCACTGTAGACTGTCCGGTTACCATGATCAAAGGTGTTGGGCAAGTAGGTGCTTCAGACTTCTCCACCCCTTGGTGGACTGAGTTCTCGGATGATTATCCAGTTGCATCAGGTCAGAGTAAGACTATTAAAATGTACTGCTACTCTAATGAAGTCAACAACTATCACAGCCCTGTGGTAATTCTTCGAAAAGCTGATTTGACAGAATATGCGGGTCTTCGTATGGACAACTTCGGATGGGGTGACGGCTATCCTGCGGCTACACTTACAAATGACTGGAATTTTGATGTATTCGCTTCTAATATAAATGGTTCTCAAATAGACATTACAGTTACAAATAATGGTGATGGTACTGCTGATGTACGCTATGATGTCACTTATGCAACTGGCGAAACACATTTCCAACTTTATGAAGGTGTAACTGTGGACAGTGCTGATTTGAATTTTATGCTCGTATTGGAGAGAGCATATCTCGTAATTGTTGAATAATCACTAAGCTAAAAACCTTAAACTATGAAATATTTATTATTAATCCTGTTGGGATTGCTGGTGCTTACTCCGGCAACATACGCAGAAGGTGCTGACATGATAGACAAAGAGTCAATGTCAGAGCAAGACAATATTACTGTAAAAGGACAAATCGTTGACGAAAGTGGAGATCCACTTCCAGGCGCTACAGTACAGCAGAAAGGTGCTAATAATGGCACCATTTCAGATATTGATGGTAACTTCTCACTATCAGTTCCTTCTGATGCAACGATTGTTTTATCTTTCATTGGCTTCCAGAGCGTTGAAGTAAACGTGGGAGGAAAATCAGAACTTGGTGCGATCACTATGTCACTAGATATGACAGAGCTCGGTGAAGTGGTAGTTATCGGTTACGGTACACAGCGTAAAGTGGACCTTACAGGTTCCGTTGCTATTGTAGACACAGAAGAGATGAAGAAACAGTCAAATTCAAACATCTCGACTTTACTTCAGGGTAGGACAGCAGGTGTTCAAATTACTACAGATGGTCAACCAGGTGCTGACCCGGTAGTGCGTATTCGAGGTGTGGGTTCTTTTGGTAACACAAATCCACTTTATGTAATAGATGGAGTAATTATGGGTGGAAGTATCCGTGACTTTTCTCCTAATGATATCGAATCTGTTCAGATTCTAAAAGATGCGTCCGCTGCTGCTATTTATGGCTCACGTGCTATGAATGGCGTGGTTATTATCACTACAAAGTCTGGTAGAAGGAATCAAGCAATGAAGGTTGAATATAATGGGCTTGTTGGGTTTGATCAAGTGCAGGATGGTGTATATGAGGTGATGAACTCAGAAGAATATGGTCGATATGTGACTATGGCCTTTAATAACAGTGGTATGGACGTGCCTTCTGGATATGATCCTACTAGCGAAAACTATATAGACCCTAATGTAGTAAATACCAACTGGCAAGATGAAGCTTTCAAAACTGGTGTCCGTCAGAATCATCACGTTAACCTATCAGGTGGTGGTGAGACCAATACATATAATGTATCCCTTGACTACTTCAGTCAGGAAGGAACAATTGAAGGTGCCGGCCCTAACTTCGATCGTTACACTGCTCGATTCAAAAACTCCATGGATGTGAAGTTTCTGAAACTTAGCTCTAATGTGGTTTATAGCCACAGCGATCAGGATAATATGGCACTGAGTAATGCCAATGAGTTTGTTCAGGGTTTGTATGGAGCGCAATATCCGGTAATGGCTTCAGCACTTATTACGCCACCAACAATCAAGGCTTATGACGAATCTACCTGGGTACTGGACGGATTACTTTCGCCTGCATCCCAATATTCCTATGATTCATATGGTTATGGTACTTACTATGATGACATTCATGGTGATATTCGTGTGACCAACGTATTGCTAACAAACAATTTGCTGGAGCGAAATAATAAGGTGAATCGTTTGGTAGCTAATGGTTCAGCGATTCTGGACTTCATGGATATGGTTGGGCAAAGTAATGGCAATCATAAGCTGGATTACAAACTGAATTTATCATATAGTCACACCAATGTAAAAGGTCACACATTCGTACCAGCATTTATACAGAGTACTACCAACTACCTGACCAAGAGTAATGAAGTGTTGACAAAGGAAAGTCTGGAATATACCAACTCTCTTGTAGAGAACACACTGACATATGATGGTAATTTTGGACTCAGTCATCTCAATGTTCTCGTAGGGCAAACATTTCAACGCGACGCCTATAGTAGAATAGCTGGAACAGGTAACACTTTGTCCGAACCATACTTCCTTCAATTAAATACTGCAGACGAGACCGCATCATTTAGTGATGTAAATGAAAGCTATATTATTTCATATCTTGGTCGTATTCTTTATGATTTTGATGAAAAGTACCTGTTAACAGCAACCATACGTCGTGATGCATCAAGCCGTTTATCACCTGCAGACAACTCGGGTATTTTTCCATCTGCCTCAGCTGGTTGGCGACTTGATAGAGAGAGCTTTTTCCCAGTTTCTGAATCTCTGATCAACCTGTTCAAGATACGTGGTAGCTATGGTGAGCTGGGCAATACATCACTTCTTGGGCCGTATGATTACATGGATGGTATGCAGAGAGGTGATTACTCATACAGCTTTGATAACAACAAAGTAACTGGTTCAGGACGATCAAACTTTGTAAATGAGCGGATCAGATGGGAAAGGAAAAAAACCATTGACGTGGGTATTGACCTGGCCATGTTCCAGGGCCAGTTGGATTTCACTGTGGATTGGTATCAGTCAACCTCAGAAGACCTTCACTTTAATGTAGCTGTTCCAGGGCAAGCAGGTTTTACAAATGCAGGTGTGCCAATGAATGCAGCGACAATGGTCAACTCAGGGCTTGAATTCATGGTAGGTTATCACAATGACAATAATGTGGTGAAGTTTGATCTTTCTGCAAACTTATCTACGCTCAACAATGAGGTGAAAAAATTGGGAGTAACAAATACACCTCGTAATGATGGAAATTCTCGAACAGAGGTCGGCCGTGAAGTAGGTTCGTTCTATGGTTATGTTTACGAGGGTATCTTCCAGTCTCAGGATGAGATTGACAACCGTGTTAATTCAGAAGGCAACTTAGTAGTTCAGCCAGGAGCACAACCAGGTGATGTGGCATATGCAGACATTAATAATGATGGCACGATTACTGACGCAGACCGAACCTTCCTCGGAAGTGGTATTCCAGATTTTAATTACGGCTTTAATGCTCGGGCTGAATGGAAAGGCCTCGATTTGAGTGTCATGGCTTTTGGTGCTATTGGGTTCCAGGCTGTGGATTTCGTTGATGTAACATTGCGTAGCTCATATGGCGCACTCAACAAGAGTGTGGACCTATTGAACGCCTGGACACCAGAAAACACGAATACAGATGTGCCAAGAGTTGCAAACAGGTCTACCGGATCTATCACAAACGATATGTTCAGCAGTCGGTTTATCCAAAATGCAAACTATCTTAAAATTGGTAACATTCAATTGGGGTATAACTTCCCAGACGAAATATTCAATGGTGTTATCACTAACCTGAGGGTATATGCTACAGCTCAAAATGTGGCCATATTGACGAAGTACAGAGGTTATAACCCAGATTTTGCTGGAGGTACTTTCACCCCTGGTTACAACTATGCATCCTATCCAACACCGAGAAGTTTGATGTTTGGTGCACAGTTTTCATTTTAAATCATCATTCTGAAAATTAGAATATCGTTATGAAAAAGTTACATATAATTCTTACAATGTTGGCGTTGATTGGCGGCATGTCAGCTTGCGACGATCTACTGGAGGTTACGAATCCAAATCAACAGACAACTTTTGATTTTGGTGATTCGGAGGCTGATCTTCAGGAAGCCATAATAGCAGTTTATAACCGTATACGCCTTGAAGGTAGCTTTGCCCGCGTTGGTTACACAATGGATGCCGTACGTGGAGACGAAGTTTGGAATTCATCCCAGCAGTGGTATTTAGAGGCTGATAACCTTAATGGCCCAGCTACTTTCTTTATGGCTGAGTGGCCGTGGCGTGACCAATACCATGTGGTAAACCGAGCAAACTTTGTTCTATCAAAGGTGGATGAAGTTGATATGTCTGATGAATCATACAATGAGATCAAAGGTCAGGCACTTTTCCTAAGATCATTGTCGTACTATCACTTGGCTACTTATTACCAGACAGTACCATTGATTACTGACTATGAATCTTACTCTGATATCAATTCATTGTATGCAGCTAACAATACTCAAGACGAAGTGCTTGATCAAATCGAGGCTGATCTTAGAGAAGCAATGGAAATGTTGCCATCACGAGATGCTGGTGGAGAATGGGCTGCAGGTCGTGCGACAAGCGGTGCTGCTGCTGGATATTTGGCCAGAACATTGATGTTTCGTCATAAATTCGATGAGGCTTATACGGTATTGAAAGCCATCATTGCAGGTACTTATGGTTCGTATTCGCTTACAGCTGACTATGGTGACAACTTCAAAGAAAGTACGGAAAACAACTCAGAGAGTCTTTTTGAAGTACAGTTCATGGACTTTGGTACAGGAGGTACTGATGAAGAGTGGACTCCAGTAAACATCAGTAGAGATGCAACTCAGGGACACGCGGTAGAAAGCAATTACGCTTCTCAAGAGTTGGGTAGCTGGGGTGACCTGGCTGGATCACCTTGGTTGTATAACCTGTTCAGGGATGAGAACAGTACAGATGGTCGTCTCGATCCTCGTCTGTACTGGACACTGGTTACATACGAGGATGAATATAATAATTATACAGACCTTCCTACTGCAGCATATCCGGATGGAGATCCTCGTAACAACGTTGTTTATATGGAAGAGATTTCCACAACTCCACTATCTAACAATGCCCAGGGAGGAATCTCGATAGCCAAGCATACGAATGCACGAAATAACCTTTATGAGTCTATTACCAACGGGCTGCAATGCGGTGTAAACTTACGCCTGATGCGCTACAGTGATGTTTTATTGCGTGCTGCTGAATGTGAAAATGAAATCAATGGCCCTACTCAAGTTGCTATCGATTACATTAACGAGGTTCGTCAGCGTGTTGCTCTACCAGACCTTCAGTTGGCTGATTTCCCAAGTGCTGATCACCTTTTCGAGCAAATAGCAAATGTGGAACGTCCTAAAGAATTCGGTTGTGAAAATGGTCGTGGTATCGACTTGCTTCGTTGGGGATTCTTCTACGATGCAAACCGTTTACAGCAGTTAGTTGAGCATGGTTACTATACACGTGATGGTACAGCCAATAAAGAAAAACTTACTGCTGCTACGGCTGATGATTCATCGTTTGACTACTATACGCCTGGTCACGAGTATTTCCCAATATTTCAGGGTGCGCTTAATGCCAATCCAAACCTGAAAGGTAATTCAGCAAACAATAATGAGAATAACGGGCCTGCATTCTTTGAGAAAGGGTACAAAGTTCGTCCAGTAGTCGATTTAGACTAGTCCTACTTTGTCAAGTTTTTAAATACAGATACTGAAACAAGTTCAGTATGACCACTAAGGTGATAGAGCGAAGTTTAATACCCAGTAAAGTCATGCTGAATTCATTTCAGTATCTAAACTTGACAAAGTACTATACATTAAAATATGAGACTCCTTATCAGCGGCTAACACGTTGATATGGGGTTTTACTGGGCCAAATGGTCATTTCCTATAGAAATAAGACAAAGCATGAAAAATTTTGCAAATCAACTTTTAGCTATAAGCAGTTTGACGCTGGCTTTTGGGTGTAGTGCTCCCCGGGCGGAAACCCCAGGTTCTCCAGATCAGCCTGTTACTTTGAAAGTGGATGCCTCCAATATAGTAGCTCCTATCCAACCCACCATGTATGGTGTATTTTTTGAAGACATCAATTTTGCTATTGATGGCGGACTCTATGCAGAATTGGTGAAAAACCGATCCTTTGAGTTTGATAAGCCACTACGTGGATGGACAGTGCTAAAGGATAAAGGCTTAGGGGTAAGGACTTTACCAATGAATACAGGCAATCCTCGAAACCCACGTTATCTGAGGGTTCAGATTGATGATGCGGGTTCAGGAGCAGGTCTCAAAAATGAAGGCTTTAGAGGAATGGGAATCAAAGAAGACGTGCCACATGATTTTAGCATCCAGGTAAGAGCTGTAGAAGGAAATGTGACTGCAATCCGAATTGAATTGATATCTTCTCAAGGTGAAGTTATTGCGGAAGGTAGTGTAAGTGGAATAACCGGTGATTGGCAGACTCTTGAAACCACAATTACGCCTAACATTACAGAAGCAAAGGGCACAATGAATGTTTGGTTCGAAGGAGAAGGAACCGTTGATATAGACATGGTTTCCTTATTCCCGACAGATACATGGAAAGGAAGAAAAAAAGGTTTAAGAGCTGATCTTGTTCAACTCCTGGCAGATATGGATCCTGGATTTTTAAGGTTCCCGGGAGGTTGTATTGTAGAAGGATTTGACCTTTCGCAGCGCTATCAGTGGAAAAACACCGTTGGGGATATAGATGATCGGGTAGTAACTATTAACCGATGGAACTTTGAATTTGACCACAGACCGGCTCCTGACTACTACCAGAGTTTCGGTGTAGGATTTTATGAATACTTTTTGCTTGCTGAGGATTTGGAAGCAGAGCCAATGCCTATTATTAATTGTGGTATGGCATGTCAGTTCAATACTGGTGAGCTTGTGCCGCTGGATGAGTTGGAGCCTTACATACAGGATGCACTGGATCTCATTGAATTTGCCAATGGATCGGTGGATACCAGGTGGGGCAGGTTACGAGCAGATATGGGACATCCAGAACCATTTAACATGAAAATGCTAGGAGTTGGAAATGAGCAATGGGGGCCACAATATATCGAACGGTATGTTCCTATGGTCAAGGCAATAAAGAACAAATACCCTGATATGCAAATAATTGCTTCTACCGGTTCTGATGGTTCCATTTTTCCAAATGGTGAAGAAGAGATTGATTACCTCTGGGAGCAATGGCGTAAGCTTCAGCCAGAAATTGTCGATGAGCATTTTTACCGCAATCCCGATTGGTTTAGAGAGAGTGCAGGTTGGTACGATGACTATGACCGAAATGGACCGAAGCTTTTCGTGGGTGAATATGCTTCACAAAGTGTAGGGGTGGCAAGTCCTGATAATAAAAACAACTGGGAAACTGCCCTTTCAGAAGCCGCTTTTATTACTGGATTAGAAAGAAATGCTGAAGTAGTCACCA
Organism: Marinoscillum sp.; assembly: GCA_040218045.1. GTDB lineage: Bacteria > Bacteroidota > Bacteroidia > Cytophagales > Cyclobacteriaceae > Marinoscillum. The sequence continues at coordinate 387,250 of JAVJQA010000033.1, read as the reverse complement.
TGACTTCTTACGCTCCATTGTTTGCCCATGCGGAAGCTTGGCAATGGACACCAGATTTGATCTGGTATAATAATTTGGAAGCACATACAACACCTAATTATCACGTCCAAAAACTTTTTTCAACCAACGTAGGTACTCATGTGCTTGAGATTAAGAAAGATGGTAAAGCAGTAGCTGGTGAGAACGGCCTGTATGCCACGGCGGCAAAGGATGAAAAGACAGGGGATTTGATTGTTAAGTATGTCAATACAACTGGAAAGCAGCAGAATATAGATTTCGAAATAGATGGGGTTGAAGACCTTGAAAATAAAGGGTTGCTCACTGTGTTGAGCAATGGTAACCTCGATGCGGTAAACTCCTTCGAAACTGAAAGTATTTCACCAAAAGAGCAACAAGTCACCGTGTCTGGTAAAAAATTCAGTATGCCTGCCGAACCTTATTCAATGTCAGTTTTGAGGGTTTCTATGGTGCAAAATGTTAACTAACCCTACTTTAGGTGGAACAAAACACTTATTAATATTGAATTCAGATAACCGGTTTTTTCCGGAGTTAACTGAACCTTAAAATTGAAACAAAAGAATGAAACGAATTGCAATTGCATTATTAACGGTTTTTACGATTGGATATGTTAGTGCCCAGAATGCTTCTATCACCATTAAAGCAGATCAGGGTGAGCATATTATCGACCCAAATATCTACGGGCACTTTGCCGAACATTTGGGAAGATGTATTTATGAAGGGATCTATGTGGGGGAGGACAATCAGGTTATTCCTAATACAGATGGGGTTAGGAACGACATCATTCAAGCCCTTAAGGATCTGAAAGTTCCTGTGCTTAGATGGCCAGGAGGGTGTTTTGCAGACACTTATCATTGGAAGGATGGAATTGGTGATAAATCACAGCGTCCAAGAATCGTCAATCAGTGGTGGGGCGGTATCATCGAGGACAACAGCTTCGGTACACATGATTTCTTAAACCTTTGTGAGGTAATAGGTGCTGAGCCATACCTGGCAGGAAATGTGGGTAGTGGACTTGTGAAGGAGCTCGCCGACTGGGTGGAGTATGTAAATCATTCAGGAGGGAGTCCCATGTCTGATTTAAGGATTGAGAATGGAAGAAAGGAACCTTGGAATGTAAAGTACTGGGGTGTAGGAAATGAGATGTGGGGATGTGGTGGAAACATGACGCCAGAGTTTTACGCCAATCTTTACCGACAGTATGCCACCTTTATGACCGATTGGTCTAATAGCAGCAAGATTTATAGAATAGCATCAGGAGCAAACGGGTCTGATTACCATTGGACAGAGGTGCTCATGCGCGACATCCCTAAAGGACTCATTGAAGGTGTGGCATTGCATAACTACTCTGTATTTGACTGGCGGGCCAAAGGACCAGATGTTGCCTTTTCAGAGGAACAGTACTTCAAAACCATGCGTGAAGCCTTGAAAATGGAAGAGCTTGTGACCAAACACAGTGCGATTATGGATAAATACGATCCTGATGGAAGGGTTGATTTAATCGTGGATGAATGGGGAGGCTGGTATGAAACTCCAGAGGGAGCTACAGCTCTTTATCAGCAAAACACCATGCGTGACGCCATGATAGCCGGCGTGAGTTTGAATATTTTCAACAACCATGCAGAACGTGTGAAAATGGCCAATCTGGCCCAAACAGTGAATGTGCTACAGGCGGTGATCCTGACCGAAGGAGAAGAAATGATCCTTACACCTACTTATCATGTGATGAAGATGTACAATGTGCATCAGGGAGCTACCATGCTGCCGGTAGAGGTTTCGGATATGTTGTACTATGAAAACGGCGAGGAAAAATTACCAGCCATTTCTGTTTCTGCTTCTAAAAATGAAGCTGGAGCGACCAACATTTCCCTGGTCAATATCCACTCGACAAAGAGTCATGAGTTAACCTTGAAAATGGATGCAGAGGGTAAAGTAACTGGACAGGTATTGGGTTCTGACAAATTGCAGGATTACAATTCTTTTGACAACCCTACGAAAATTACCCCTAAGGAATTTAAAGGATTTAAGAAAAAAGGAAGCACCATCACGGTGACGCTTCCTGCGTTCTCAGTGGTAGTGCTGGAAGTGAAGTAGAATTAAAATTAGCAGATGAGAAAGAGATTACTACATGCAATTGTTTTGGGTTTGGTGATATCACAGGTTGTCTTTATGGCTTCCTGTGAAGATGACCAGGGCCCGACAGGTATTAGGGTCAGGGACCCAAAAGTGGACACGCTGGATTCCAATTTGGGAGATGGACCCATAGATTTTTCACAGTTCAGGGATACCTATGCAGACATAGCTCCGGTAGCCAATATCAATGACTGGGCGCATTATAATATTCATGATCCTTCCATCATTGACAATGGAGACTTTTTCTACTGCTATACTACGGATGTGGCCTATGGTGCTACGGTACGCGCAGGCCACAACATCCGTAGAAGTAAAAACCTGGTGGAGTGGGAATTTGTAGGCTGGGTAGTAGGTGGAGATGGTTATCCACCAAAAGGCAAGGAACATATCATTTCTAATGGAGGAGAGCCTTTTGGCAATCTCTGGGCTCCTTATGCCATGAAATTCGGGGATGAGTATAGGGTTTATTATTCTTTGTCTTCACCGACTCCACGCCTGAGTGTCATTGGCTTGATGGTATCAGACAAGCCTTATGGCCCGTTTGAAGAAAGGGGGCTGGTGGTGACTTCCCTGGATAATTCTTCGAGACAAACCAATGCCATTGATCCCACGGTAACAGTGACACCTTCCGGGGAGCACTGGTTCTATTATGGATCAGCCTGGGATGGGATTTACAAGCTACAGTTGGATCCTGAAACAGGCCTGGCTTTAACCACAGGCGATAAGGGATCGCGGGTAGCGCAGAGAGGATTTACAGGCAACTCGATCAATGGTAACATTGAAGGACCAGAAATTATCTACAACGAAGCGTTTGGTAAGTATTACATGTTTATCGCCTATGACTGGTTGCAGACCAAATACAATGTGCGAGTAGGTAGATCGGACAGTCCGGAAGGTCCTTTTTATGATTATCTGGGGAGAGACATGAACCAGGATATCGATGATTTGCCGATGATACTTGCTCCTTACAAATTCCAGGGGCACTCAGGTTGGCAAGGAGTGTCTCACCCATCTGTGTTCATTGACAAAGAGTCGAAGGAGTTTTATATGGGGCATCAGGGTAGACCAGGTGTAGACAGCTATTTCATGTTGCTACATATTCGTCAGATTCATTGGACTGAGGATGGTTGGCCGATGGTGAGCCCACAACGCTATGCTGCGGAGGAAGAAACCTTGGTGAGTGCTAGTGAGCTATCAGGTTCATGGGAACAAATCATTATGGGATACAATGTAGTGCCTGGGTATGCTGATGAACAAACACAACCTGATTTTCAGGTAGCACTTGACGTGTCAATCAACGCTGATGGGACAGTCTCTGGTGCCTCCACAGGTAGCTGGACTTATTCGGCACCATGGTTGACTTTTGATCTGGATGGCGAGAGTGCTCCATTTAAGTTGAAAGTGGAGCGTGGAAGAGACTGGGAAAATGAAGTGGCAGAGACCATCCTGTTTACAGGTCTTACAACAGGTGGTGTGGCTTATTGGGGGAAAAAAGTAGAATAATGAGAAATAAGTGGAAAATATTAGTTTTAGTATTCATATTGTTCATTGCGGGACTATCAGCATCAGCGCAAGGTGTTTATGATATTGGAGTGCATGATCCTGTGATGATCAAGCAGGGGGATACTTACTATCTCTTCTGCACGGGCTGGGGTATCACTGTCTTTTCCTCCAAAGACCTAAAGGAATGGAAGAAAGAGGAGCGGGTGTTTGCTAGACCACCTCAGTGGGCGAAAGAAACTGTCCCGGATTTTTCAGGACATATTTGGGCACCGGATATATCCCTTTACGACGGTAAGTATTATTTGTATTATTCCGTCTCCTCTTTTGCCAAAAACACCTCAGCTATCGGTCTGGTTACCAATGTTACGCTTGACCCGGAGGATCCGAATTACAAATGGGAAGATCAGGGTAAAATTATTCAGTCTGTCCCCAATCGAGACATGTGGAATGCCATTGACCCGAACATCATAGTAGATGAAGAAGGGTATCCATGGATGGCTTTCGGATCATTTTGGGATGGAATGAAGGCAGTGAAGCTAATTCCTAACCGTACAGCAGTTACAGAGCCTCAGGTTTGGAAAACGATTGCCCGAAGAGAGCGAAGCTTTGAATTGGATGATAAGAACCCTGGTGATGCAGCGATAGAAGCGCCATTTATCTTCAAGAAAGATACGAGTTATTACCTTTTTGTATCATGGGATTTTTGCTGTAGAGGAAAAGAGAGCACTTACAAAGTAGTGGTAGGTAGGTCTAGCGATCCCCTAGGGCCATTCTATGACAAAGAGGGTAAAGCCATGAATGAAGGTGGAGGGACACTAGTAGTAGAAGGTAATGAACGATGGGCCGGTGCTGGTCATAATAGTACTTACACATTTGATGGAAAAGATTATCTGGTCTTCCATGGTTATGACATGGAGGCCGATGGGCATGCAAAGTTGATCATTAAGGAGTTGGAGTGGACGAACGATGGTTGGCCTACACAAGTAAAGCTTGAAGAATAGCTATGAAAAGACAGCTACATTTTATATTTCTGATTGGCTTGATATGCCTGTCTGCCTGTAATAGGCAAACGGCGGAAAGCACTTCACAAGAACCAAAAACTGAAAAATCCACAGGAAACCCTGTGATCACGGATGTATTTACGGCTGATCCTGCGGCCATTGTGGTGAACGATACTTTTTACCTGTATACCGGTCACGATGAGCAGGACCCGGATAAGCAAGGTTTTTTTATGAATGATTGGTTGCTGTTCTCCACTACCAACATGGTCGATTGGGAAGCTCATGGGCCGGTACTTCATACCAATCAGTTTAGCTGGGCGAATGGACAGGCCTGGGCGGCCCATGTGGTTGAAAAGGGTGGTAAATTTTACTGGTATGTGACCGTAGAGCACGGTTCAATCCGTGGTAAATCAATTGGTGTGGCTGTAGCCGATCATCCTAAAGGACCATGGAACGATGCTTTAGGAAAAGCTTTGATCACCAATGACATGACCACCCATACTGATATCGGCTGGGATGATATTGATCCGGCTGTGTTTATAGATGATGACGGATCAGCTTACATCTATTGGGGCAATACCGTTTGTAAATGGGCAAAGCTGAAATACAATATGATTGAGCTGGATGGCTCCATTCAAACAATTGATCTTCCATCTTTTACAGAAGCGCCATGGGTGCACAAGCGTGAGGGTAAATATTACTTAAGCTATGCGGCTGAATTCCCGGAGAAAATCGATTATGCCATGGCAGATAGTCCAGAAGGGCCATGGGAATACAAAGGCAGGCTAAATGACTTGGCACCCAATTCGCCAACAAATCATCAGGCTATCGTGGAGTACAAGGACCAGTGGTATTTTGTTTATCACAATGGAGATCTACCTCAAGGAGGAGAATTTCGTCGGTCAGTGTGCATTGATTATTTGAATTATAATGAGGATGGTACCATACAAAAAATTAATCAAACCAATGAAGGCGTATCAAAAATAGAACCTTAAGACATTTTCCACCGATTATGTTTTACACTTAAACAAACTCAACTATGTTAAACCATTCCAAAGCTAATGCCTTAGTTTTTGGAAAAACCCTCAAACAACAAACCCTCAAATTTTCTGTATTAATTCTTTTTCTTTTTGCCACCAATGTGGCTTTTGCCCAATATCCTCCGAGTCATGATCCCTCTACGATGGTTCGGAATACAGATGGCCGCTACTGGATATTTACCACGGGAGATGGAGTCTGGGCCATGTCCTCAAGTAATGCCGATTTCTCAAACTGGCGAGCAGAACCTACTCCTTTTGCCCCAGGTACCTGGCCGGGTTGGATCAGCAACTATGTAAGTGGATTCAACGGTTTCTTTTGGGCGCCAGATGTTATCAAAATCGGGAATACCTATTTTCTTTATTATTCATGTGCAGGTAACGGTGCCCCCGCGGCAATCGGTCTGGCTACAGCTACCAACCTGGCTGGCCCATGGACTGATCGGGGAATGGTAGTGGCTGGAAACAATGCCATAGACCCGGCACTTATCCTGGACAATGGTCGACTTTGGATGTCGTGGGGCAACTGGCAAAGTGGTATTGATATCATTGAACTCAGTACAAGTTCAGGCAAGCCAATTTCCGGCTCCACTCATCTGGTTTCAGGTAATGTGGAAGGCCCGGGACTCTACAAAAGCGGAAGCTACTATTATCTGTTTTACCAAAGGGGACTTTGCTGCAATGGCGTCAACTCTTCCTATTACATGGTAGTTGCCCGATCCACCAGTATCACTGGCCCATATACCGGAGAGCGAGTCTTTTTGCCCAATCAAAGCGGCAATGTCGTTGGCCCTGGCCACTTTGGGTATGGTCATGGCCGGCTTACCTATCACTTTTATGATGCCAATGACAATGGGAACGCCAAACTAATGGTTCGAACAGACTTTGGTGTGGCCAATGGTTGGCCTTATGTAGGTAGCCCACCATCATCAGGACCCGTTACTTCTGGCGGCACCTATCGCATTACGCCTCGCCACAGTGGCAAAGCAATTGACGTAGTAGCCTGTGGCACTTCAGACGGCACCAATGTCAACCAGTGGAGCTGGCTCAACAACAATTGTCAGAAATGGGTGGTAACCGACGTGGGTGGATCATACCGAATGTCACCTGTCAACGCTACCAGCAAAGCCCTGGATGTAACAAACTGCAGTGGTTCCAACCTGGCAAATGTCCAGATTTGGAACTGGCTCAACAATAACTGTCAGAAATGGGAGCTTCTTGATAGGGGATCAGGGTATTACTCCATCAGGTCTGTGGCAAGTGGTAAATGCCTGGATGTAGAGGGGGTTTCGTCCTCCGATGGTGCCAATGTGGTTCAGTACGATTGTATTTCCGGTAATTACAATCAGCATTTTAGGTTTGAGTCTGTGTCCGGTAGCCGGACTGCTGAACTTGAAGATGATCTGTTTTCGGACCAGATCACAGGTGTTTTCCCCAACCCGGTTACCGATCATCTAAACATCAAAATTGCCGATGATTTCCAGGGAGTTACGAACTTAAAGATTATCGATAGCTCAGGGAAAACACTCAGGAGTGAACGCTTCAGCGGGACTGATCACCAGGTCAACACCACGGACCTACCAAAGGGGATCTATATCCTATCCTATGAAAATGCAGCTGGATCCTATACAGAAAAGCTGCGGAAAAATTAGCCTGATTTACCGCCACAGTGATCAGCTGGTAAACATTATGTTTTACTAAAATTTTATAAATGATGATACACATTTTCAAAACAAATACCCCGGTTTATAAATCCCCTCGCAATAAATTTATACTTAGTATTCAGAAGTGGGTTTTCACTTTACTCCTGATGGGCTTCACCAGTATAGTCTTTGCCCAGTACCCGCCAAGTCACGACCCTACCAAGGTGATTCGCAATACAGATGGTAGATATTGGGTGTTTACCACTGGTCAGGGAGTCTGGGCCATGTCATCCAGCAATTCCAGTTTTAGTAACTGGCGAGCTGAGTCAACGCCGTTTGCACCTGGTACCTGGCCTGGCTGGATCAATAATTATGTTCCGGGATTTCAAGGAGACTTTTGGGCTCCTGGCGTGATCCAGATGAACGGTTACTTCTACCTGTACTATTCTTGCTCTACATTCGGGTCATCCCGATCTGCAATAGGAGTGACCAGGGCTACCAACCTCAACGGCCCCTGGACTGACCTGGGAGTAGTTGTTTCCTCCAATGGCAGCAGCAATGCGATCAATGCCATTGATCCGGCATTATTTCAAGATACCAATGGGAGTGTTTGGATGACTTATGGTTCCTGGTTTGGTGGTATGGGCGTGGTTCAGATTAATTCATCCACGGGCAAAACTACCGGTGGTGTCACTCAGGTAGCTGGCGGAAACCATCAGGACCGTGAAGCACCGTTTATTATGAAAAATGGTAGCTATTACTATTTGTTCACCAATAGAGGGAGCTGTTGCAACGGACTGAGTAGTTCTTATTACATCGTAGTAGCTCGATCTAGCAGCGTAACTGGCCCATATACTGGTGAGCGGGTGCTCATATCCAATCAAAATGGGAATGTCGTAGGGCCTGGCCACTTCGGGTATGGTGAAGGGCGGCTTACCTATCATTTCTATGATGGGAATGACAATGGCAATGCCAAGCTCATGAACCGCTCGGATTTTGGTTTTAGCAATGGTTGGCCATATGTGGGCAGTCCGCCATCTTCAGGTGGCCCCGTAACATCTGGTGGTACCTATAGAATCACGCCACGACATAGTGGTAAAGCACTGGATGTAGTGGGTTGTGGTACGGCTGATGGCACCAATGTAAATCAGTGGAGTTGGCTAAACAACAACTGTCAGAAATGGGTTTTCACCGATGTGGGTGGTGCTTATCGCATCTCACCTGTGAATGCAACCAGTAAAGCCCTGGATTTGGCCAATTGTAGCGGATCGAACCTGGCGAATATCCAGATCTGGAACTGGCTCAACAACGACTGCCAGAAGTGGGAGCTGCTTGACAGGGGGAGTGGGTATTATTCCATCAGGTCTGTAGCCAGTGGCAAATGCCTGGATGTAAACGGCGTGTCTACCGCTGATGGTGCCAACATCATCCAGTACACCTGTTATTCCGGTAGTCACAACCAGCAGTTCAGGTTTGAATCCGTTTCTGGATCTCGGGAAGCTAACCTTTCTGATCAGGTGATCATTGACTTCAAGACAGGAGTATATCCAAATCCGGTTTCGGATTTGCTGAATATTCGACTAGAGGGAGACCTGGAAGGCACGACCGACCTGAAAGTTTTTGATACATCGGGTAAGCTGATGTTGAAGGATCAGTTTCAGGGTACCAGCTATCAGGTAGACTTATCAGATCTTCCAAAGGGCATTTACATGCTGAAGTATGAAAATGCACAAGGCAGGTTTTCAGAAAAAATACAGAAGGATTAAAACATACAAAGGTTAAACTAAGGCAGGTCCACAAGGTGGATCAAATTAGGAAGTGGCTCTGAGGGGAGCCACTTTTTTTATATCTTTAATGGATGAAAGCACTAATCCTCACTAGGCGCAATACAATAAAAGTCGGGATAGCACTGGTAACTTTCATCAATTTATTGGTTTTGCTATTGCTTTATTTTGAAAGCGGTAGTTCTCAGGCTTCGATTATCGATATTCCTTCGGCTTACCTCTATTCGGGGATCACAATTTTTACAGGAGGCTATGGTGAGGTATTTCCGGTGACTTTTTATGGTCGAATCATAGGTTTTATACTGGTGTTCTTTCATCGGTTTTTCGTCCTGTTGGTCATTTCCTTTTGCATTTATAAGGTTAGGGATCGTTTTCGAAAGCGTATCAAACACTGAAAATGGCCTTTGCTGGTTTCTCAGGTTTTGATCACTTTTTCTGGACTTCTTCACTTTGAATACTATTCTCAAAAAGTACGATTTCAAGCACCTCTGTTTGGAAGCCCCTCTCTTATTGGAGAGGGGTTTGGGGTGAGGTTCTCTTTTATCGGGCGATCTGTGTTTTGGTGGTATATTTTGGATCAAAACACTGAAAATAATCTCTATTGGTTTCTCAGGTTTTGATCACTTTTTCTGGACTTCTTCACTTTGAATACTATTCTCAAAAAGTACGATTTCAAGCACCTCTGTTTGGAAGCCCCTCTCTTATTGGAGAGGGGTTGGGGTGAGGTTTTCCTAATCGGGCGATCCGACGCTTCAGGTTGAGGTTTTTGGAATCAAATACTAAAAATAATCTCTGCCGGCTTTCTCATGTTATTGATCACATTGATGCTTTCATAGGTAGTCATCACTTTTTGTATAGCTGCCTGGTCCACTTCAAAATCCGTGGACCATTTCACCTCCTTGGCAACGATCTCAGCATCGGATTCGGAAATCTGATATCGCTCTACAATATGCCTGCTTAGTTCAGGATCCGCCTGCATTTTTGCACACCAAAGATTGAGTTCTTCACAGATTTGTCGAATTTCATTTGGAAATCGTTCAAGGCTTCTCGTGTTTGCAGCTATGACAAAGCAAGGCCATGGTGTCTTGATTTCGTCTGTGAGATTTAATTTGCCGGCATTTACAAAAGGTTTAGTCGTGTATTTTTCCCAAAGGAATAAGTCCACCTGGTCTTTTTCAAAAGCCTCAATCGCACCATCCAGGTTGTTGATTTCCACAAAGTTGAGTTGATCGATCTCCCAGCCATATTTTTGGGCGAGGAGAAATGACATCATATGAGACCCGGAACCGTATCTGCTGATGGCGATCCGTGGTGCTTTTAATTGGTGAAGGTCAAGGTCTTTGGTGGGAGAGGTGTGAACACCCCATACAAGTGGTGATGTGACAAAATTTTTGAGTATTCTACAGTTTTTGCCTTCAAGTACACTCTTGGTAGCACCTTCAAGCAAGATCACCGCCAGGTCCATGGTGCCATCGTCCAGCATTTTGGCCAGCGCACCAGTGCCTTCGTTTACAGCTGTCCACTTGAGGTCAATGTTTTTTTCTCCCAGGTTTTTACTGGCTATGGCTTTGTGGATTGGTAGGTTGAAATACTCGGGTACTCCACCGATGTTGAAGGTTTGCATCAATTTGGAAATTCTAAAAATGAACAGCAAATATTGCTTACAATCATCAAACTTGAAGCTAAAATGTCTTAAATCTTGATATTGTTTGTTGGTGGCTACACTATGGAGATGTATAACTCATATCTTCTCCATGGTGAAGCATAAGTCCTTCATGGCACTGCAAAATGTTTCATGGCGATGCATTAACACTTCATGCCTCCCATGACGTATGAATGCTGTGGCATGACAATATAATATTTGGCATGAAGCATAAGCACATCAACAGGAAGAAATATTATTTGGTATGACGCTGTTGTGCACTCCCGGGAAGGGTACTAAGTCTCGCGGGAAAGGTGCCAGGTCTCGTGGGAAGGGACTCAAGTCTAAGCATGAAGGATAATTTGCGAAAACCTTAGGCATTGTTAAGTATATTCACCAAATCATGAGAAAAATCACTGCCTTTTGCTTGTTGCTGTTTTTGAGCTTCATTGCTATATCAGGAAATGGTCAGGGTAAATCGCTCGTTGATAGTCTGAAAACGATGCTGAAGAACCCGCCTAATGATTCGGTAGAAACCCGATGGGTCAATTCACTTTTTGGTCTTTATATGACCATTGATAGGGACTCAGCACTAATCTATGGTGAGCGAGCCAAAGCACTCGCCGCAAAAACACAGGATTCCGTACTGATCGCGAGTAATATTTTAAATTTTGGTGGATACTACTGGTATCAATCAGATTTTACCCGGGCAATGCAATCTTTTGTGCAGGCAGCGGAGATTTTTGATAAACTGGGAAGCGAAACAGATAGAGCTGATGCACAGCTCAACATTGCATTGATTTACATCATCTTAGGTGAAGGCTCAAAATCAAAACCTTTTCTCTACAAAATATTTGAAGTTTACAAACGTAACAACTCCTATAATAACCTCGCCACAGCCTACCAGTATCTTGGTTCTATTTACCAGGATGAAGCTAATTATGACTCAGCGATTTATTGTTGTGAAAACAGCCTGGAATATGCCATCAAGTCAAAAATGGTGGCCAATCAAGCCTGGGCATACAGTGGACTGGGAGAAGCCTATCTTAAGAAAGGTGAGATTGAACAAGCCAGAAAATATCATCACAAATCCCTTGAAATCGAAGAGCAGTTGGGCAATAGGCCTGGTATGTTGCAGTCCTACATTTCACTGGGATCTCTGGAAACACAGATCGGGAATTTCTCTTCAGCAGAAAAATTCTTCCAAAAGGTTGAGGCAATGCCTGAGTTAAAAAATGACTGGCTCAGTCAACGCAAGTTATATCAGGAGATGGTTCATTTATATGAAAAGACAGGAGACATCACCAAAGCCTACAGCAGCTATCAGAAGAATGTGGCAGCCATAGATTCGATTAAAAACTCCGAGGATATGGCTACTATCAATGAGCTCAATGAGAAATATGAGTCCGAGAAAAAGGCTATTGAAATATTGACATTGCAGAAAGACAAGGAGCTGGATCAATTGACGCTGGAAAAAGAGCGAACTCAGAAACGTTATTTCATCATAGCATCAGCAATATTTCTTTTGCTAAGTGCCGGGCTGGTATTTGGATATACACAGCTAAGAAAATCCAGGAATCAAATAGCAAAGCGGAATGAAATGATCACCAGGATCAACAAAGCATTGAACAAGTCGCAGGATGATTTGCTGGCTTCTAATAAAACCAAGGACAAATTCTTCGCCTTGATCGCCCATGATTTGAGAGGACCAGTCACTTCCATGCAGGGTATCGGTCGTATGCTTTCTTACTACAACAGGAAAGGAGATGAGAACCGGATCAACGAACTGATTGCCCAAGTGGATCAGTCTGCCACTTCTGTTAACCATTTATTGGATAATCTACTCAAATGGGCTTTATCACAATCAGAAGGACTCAACTATCAACCCACAGTAGTAGACCTCAAAAGGCTAATAGAGGAAATCGAGGAGATATTTAATGAAATAGTAAGGGCTAAAGAAATTGAATTGCATGTCAACCTTGATGAAGAGTTTCAGGTCAGTGCTGATTACAACATGGTCAGTACCGTTCTAAGAAACCTCCTGAGCAATGCCATTAAGTTTTCTCCGGTTGGTGGAGAAGTGGTGGTAACCATTAGAGGTCATGCAGATGCTGTACAGGTTGAAGTAGCCGATAGTGGGTCTGGTATGCCGGCAGAAACTGTACAGAAATTACACGACAATCAGCCGTTAACCAGTACACGAGGCACACAGGATGAAAAAGGTACTGGGTTAGGGCTTTTGCTGTGCAAGGAGTTTATCCGAAAACATGGGAGTGACCTGGCAATATCCACGTCAGCCAATGGCACTAAAATCACATTTGAGCTCGCATTAGCCCATCAGACTCAAGACGTCTGAATAAGCTACAACTACTTATAGTTATAGAGCCTGGTATATGCCTAACCTTAGATGACTGGACTGGAGAGTAAAAACCTGATTTTTACTGAGTCAAATTTCAACGATTGGCACTTGATCAAACCTCCAATAGTTAAGAAGTTTATATCTTTCAGTGATTTATGGATACACTGAAGATACTTGTAGCTGAAGACAACCTCATGCACGCATCCAAGATGGAAATGACCCTGGATCAAATGGGGTACGACTTACTTGGGATCTATGCGAACCAAAAGGATTTCCTTGAAGCTTTTGTAATCCAGGAACCGGATTTGGTGATTCTCGACATTGAATTGGAAGGCGGCACGGATGGTGTAAACATGGCCAAAACAATACAACAGATCAGACCGGTTCCGGTCATTTTTGCGACTTCATTCGAAGACCGAGAGACCATGAATAGGGCCATGCAAACAGACCCTTATGCCTATCTGATAAAACCAGTTGCCAAAGCTGGCCTTCAGGCAGCCATTGAGTTGGCCATTCACAAGTTTGCCAAGCAATCGGCCAATACGGGTTCTTCTCATCCCGAGAGCTTTGATGAGGCCGCTATTTTATTCAACTCATTTTTTGTCAAGTCTGGCAGTAAGCTCCAAAAGGTCAGGCTCGATGATATTCAATGGGTAGAAGTTGCTCAGGATCGGTACTGTGATTTAGTTACCACAGACAGAAAGTTCCAGGTCAGGTCTTCGCTGAACCAGTTGGAACAAAAGCTCGACCCAGGAAAGTTTTTAAGAATTCACCGTGCCGTTATTGTCAACCTCAACCACATAGAGGGTATTGATGAGATAGATATGGTTGTAGAGATCGGTGGACAATCGCTTCCACTGGGTGGAGCCTACAAGGCTGCCTTACTGGCTAAAGTGAAAATGATTTGATAGCTGCTGCTTTAGTAATGAAATTAAAAAATTATCTAATTGTATTGATGGTTCTAGGTTCATTGAACCTAACAGCACAGCCATCGTGGTGCGATAAGGGTTTGGAACACAGATGGAAGCTTTTGCATTCAGATAATGCGGATTCACTCAAAACATTACTTAATACGGAAAACCTGGACCTGGTAAATGTATTGAACGAACTGGAGCGTCTCTATTCGGCAGATACCATATTGGTAACGTTGATCTCAGCTATGACTGATTTGACAAACACCTCACCAGACATCACCAGGGTTGTTTCGGAGGCACTTTTGGAATTTGCTACAAGTAGGAAGGACACATTCTATATTTCGTTAACACATTCGTTGATTGCCGATGCAATAGGTGAGATGGGGAGAAATGATGAAGCATTGGCGCATTACTTTATAGCATTTGATCTTGCAAAAAAAATTGATAATAAGAGGTTACTACTAGAGTTGATCAATAGTTTAGGTTCTATTCACATGAATACCGGTGAATTTGAAATATCCAAGGAGTATTACAAACAGTTTTTAGAAGCTGCTCAAGCGATCAATGACCAAATGGCAATGGCCAAGGGATATTTGAACGTAGGAAATCCATTTCTGGCCCTGGAAGAATATGATTCAGCAACAATCTACTTCAATGAGGCCTTGGCTTTGGCCAAAGAGTTGAAATACGAATTAGTGGAAGCCTATGCGCTTGGAAATCTTGCCTATATATACATGCAAGTTGAAGCCTTTGAAAAGGCCATTGAGTATCAGGCTGCTGGTTTGAAAATTGAAAAATCCAGGCGGGACAATATTGCCATGATTGATTCTCACAATGTGCTTGCTGGCTGCTATGCGAGGTTGGGTAATCGATCATTGGCACTCCAGCATTACAATCAGGCGTTGGGTATTGCCAATTCTATAAACGCCAAGGTGAAATTGATGGACTTGTTTGCCGAAGGGCAGGAGATTTATGCCCTCTTGGGAGATTATGTCAAAGCTTATCAAGTTGCCCGGCAGTATCAGCAATTATATGATAGTTTGCTCAATGCTGATCGTAACGCCCAAATAGCAGATATGCGCGAAAAGTATGAAACGGCACAGAAGGAAGCGGCCATTTCAACCCTTGAAGAAGAAAAGCGCATTTCAGATTTGGAAATACAACAGCATCGAAGTGAAAACCTGATATTGGCGATTGTCGCAGGATTTCTTGGTGTGATCATTCTGATGGTATTGTATTTCTACATCCAAACCAGAAGACAGAAAAAATTAGTTGAGCTGCAAAATGAGACCATTACTAAAATCAACGAAGCGTTAACTGTTTCAAAAAAGGAACTCACCATATCTAATGACGCCAAGGATAAACTCTTTGCACTGGTAGCACATGACCTGCGTGGCCCGGTCACTTCCTTGCAGGGCATTGGACAGGTGCTGGACTATTACTATCAGCGGGGTGATCAAACCCGGTTGAATCAGATCGTTGGTGAAATAGACGGATCGGTAAATGCCGTCAGCCACCTGCTGGATAACCTGTTGAAGTGGGCACTTTCTCAAACCAGGGGTGTCAATTATCAACCCACAAAAGTTGACATTCACGCATTGATCAAAGATTGCATTGTGCTGTTTCGTGACAATGCCAGAGCAAAGGAAATTCAGATCGAGGAACTGTTGGATGGTCAAACCAATGTCATGGGTGATCACAACATGATCAGTACTATCATTAGGAATCTGGTCAGCAATGCGATCAAGTTTTCCCCAATTGGAGGAAAGGTGATTGTAGCGTTAAAGGAAAATGATGGTTTTGTGACAGTTTCAGTCAGTGACCAGGGAGGGGGAATCCCCCAGAGTACCATAGATCAGGTTTTAAATAAGGAGCTGGCAACAAGCCTGACCGGTACGAAAGGTGAAAAAGGAACCGGGCTGGGATTGGCACTGTGCAGCCAGTTTATTCAGTTTCATGAGCAGGAGCTAACCATCATTTCTAACCCGGATAGTGGAACCAACATCTCATTTTCTTTGGCTTTGGCCTGATTTTTCTAAGACCTGGAGATAATCCTAAAAAGTTCATGAACAAACTTGAGCAGTTCATGAAGCTAGTTATGTGGTTGATGAATAATTCCTGATTTCGAAATGGTCATTCATTCATCTTTAAAGTACCATTTGCCTCTTACGAGGTGCATTAAAATACTTTAAAGACTATGAAATCCAATCACTCCCTAGAAACCCGATTGGCCAAAATGTATGAGACCTACAATTGGCCATTGTTATTGTTGATCATTTTATTATCTCCATTATGGTCTTTGGCCCAGCCGCCTGTTGCCAGTGGAGATTGCTCAAGGTCACTTCTTGAATTTGATGGTGCAAATGATGAAGTAAGCGTATCCATTCCGGACTTTTCATATGAATCTGGTACCATTGAAGCCTGGGTCAGAAAAGATAACTGGCAGGATGCAGTGGATGATGCACTCTTCTCAAACGGAATATCTCACACTTCATCCAACTCATTTTACTTGTCCTTTCACAACGTGGTTGGTTTGCACTTCAGGTATGGTGGCGGATCAGATGGAGGCGCTACCGCTGCCTATCTGGATGCTTCCGGAACCAGCACCAACAGTCTGGCAGCAAATTCCTGGCATCATGTAGCCGCCACCTGGGACAATGATGGCTCCAATACACACTTAAGTATTTATCTGGATGGAGCGCTGGTCACACAAACCATGACTTCAGCCAATCTTGTGCTGACAGGGCCTACTACTTTTGGGATTAGTAAAACGGTTTCTGGATCTCATTACGTGCTTCAGGGTGGATCTATTGGTGATGTGAGAGTGTGGGATGTTACGCGTACCTCCACCGAGATTTCGGACAATAAAGATGTCTACTTAACAGGGACAGAGTCAGGATTGATAGGCTACTGGCCCTTGGATGACGGTTCAGGCTCATCAGCAACAAATTTAGTTTCCGAAGGTAATGCAGGAACGTTGACGAACATGGATCCCAGTACTGACTGGGTTGATTTTTCTCTTATGGAAATTAAAGTGGATGATGTTCAACTAACCTCCGGGGGTATTTACAACTTTGGTGTCACATTGCTTAATGAGAGTTCAGGAGATAGGACATTCACTATTACAAATGGTGGATCTGAATCTTTGGAGCTTGATGGATCTCCTGTAGCCGTGCTGTCAGGTGCCAATGCAGATCAGTTTACACTTGATTTGACCGGTACTTCGTCAACTATACTGGCTGGAGAATCCACTCAATTTACCATCAGTTTCGATCCTGAAAACTTAGGGGAGAGTGTCTCATCAATCTCCTTAAGTGCTGCTGGTTGTGATGATCCATTTGTTATCAACTTGAGAGGTGTTAGTTCTAATATGGAACCACCCATTGCTGATGGAAATTGCGGCCGAAATGTGTTGGAATTTGATGGAGTAAATGATTATGTAGCGGTGAGCATACCTGATTTCAGTACTACATCGGGAACCATAGAAGGATGGGTACGGAAGGACAACTGGCAGGATGCCGTCGATGATGCATTCTTTTCCAATGGGATTGGAAACTCCAGTCAAAATTCATTCTATATTTCTTTTCACCCGGCCGTAGGTTTGCATTTCAGATATGGAGGTTCTGAGGAGGGGAACGTGGCAGCTTATGATGACCTCTCATCTACATCTGAATTAGCTCCTGGCTCCTGGCATCATGTTGCCGCTACCTGGAATAACGATGGCAGTCAAACCAACCTGACTACTTACCTGGATGGAGTTCAGGTGGCTACAGCTTCCACTACTTCAAATCTCATTATTAACGCTGGTACGTCATTTGGTATCAGTAAAGGCGCATCAGGTTCTCATTATCCACTATTAGGTGGTGCTATTTCTGAGGTGAGAGTTTGGGATTTTGCCAGGAGTCAATCACAAATAGTAGCAGACTTTAGTGAATTTCTGGATGGAAACGAATCTGGATTGATTGCCTACTGGCCTTTAGATGAGCTCTCAGGCACTGCATCAGCTACCAACCTTGTGGAAGGTGGAGAAGATGGTGTATTGCAAAATATGAACCCTGATGAGGATTGGGTCAATCACCCGATTCAAATAATGGTAAATAATGACCTGATCCTTAGTGAAGTGGATTTTGATTTCGGCCATATAGCGTTTGGAGAGAGTTCTGAGGATACCACATTCACCATAACAAATCTTGGACCCCGACCGCTGAATTTAGAAGGATCTCCAATAATTGAGCTTTCCGGAGATCATTCGGATCAGTTTAGTCTTGATATTTCAACAACAGCTACAACCCTTGAAAGTGGAGCGTCCACAACCTTCACGGTTGGATTCAATCCTACCAGCACAGGTAGAAAGAATGCTTTATTTTCGATTGTGAACGAGTCCGGTTGCCCAAATCCATACACGATCAACCTTACCGGAACCACTGCTAAGCTTAGTTATGATGGAGCATTCACAGAAAGTGCGACTAATGATGGATCGGTGACCGGATCCATGACCATTGAGCTGATAGGAGATACCTTTCAGGATACTGATGCGGATGATCAATTGGATATAGATATCGAGGTGATGGTCAGCAATATTCCGTCAGGTCTTACTCCGCTGATCACTTTGACCAGCTCGACTACTGCTGAACTCACGCTGTCCGGCAATGCCTTTGTACATCAAAGCCTTGATGGGATCAATTCCATTGATTTTGAATTCGATGATTCGGCTTTTAGCACTTTGTCGGCTTCTGAGATAGATAGCGCAACCGGCCCCGTAATGACCGGAATAGGGATCACATTTACTGTAAATCCTGTCAATATCAGCTATGAGGGTGCTGATTTTGAGGAATCTGCTACCAACAATGGATCATTAGATGGAAAGTTAAATATCATATTAAACGGTGATACCTTCAATGAAACCGATGGTGCGTTGATAGCAGATACCGATTTTACATTGAGCGGTATACCCAATGGATTGACTGCTGGATTGACTGTCGAACACAACACGGTAGCAGGACAGGAATGGTCAGAAATGGAAATCAAAGAGTACTTCAATGGTGTTGGTATTGCTTATGGTAACGGTGTATTAGTTGCATTGTCGAATTCGGGACCGAACAATGTGATGGTATCATCTGATGGCACGACATGGACACATGTAGCTGCTCCTTCTGCTTCTTGGCGCGACATCACCTTTGGTAATGGAGTCTTCATGGCAGTGGGTGATAGTTATGTCATGACTTCTACAGATGGTTTGGATTGGACTGTTCAAACTTTGAGTACAAATGGCCTTTATAGCGTAAATTATTGCAATGGGTTGTTCGTAATAGGCTGTGTCTGGAGTAGTGCAAGTGCCATCCTCACTTCCCCTGATGGGATCACCTGGACCTCAGTCCCAAGGGTAACCACTCAAAACTGGGAGGCTGCGGCTTATGGAGAGGGCGTTTATGTAGCAGTTGGTAGCTCAGTGGCTACCAATAATGTACTTACTTCTACTGATGGGGTCAATTGGTCTATCATTACCACTCCATCTGGTTTCTGGTACTCGGTTACCTATGCACATGGCGTTTTTGTTGCTGTAGGTAGGAGCCTTAATGGTGCTGGCAACATCATGACATCTTCGGATGGCGTTTATTGGCAGCTGAGGGCTCATGGTAGCCAAAACTTGATATTGAATGATGTCACATATGGCAATGGTCAATTTGTTGCTGTAGCAAACTCCTCTTCATCAGGTACTGTGGTGACTTCAACAGATGCCATTAACTGGGTAACGCATTCAATTACAAGCACTTATTCAAGTGATTGGCGGTCAGTGGCTTATGGGAATGGCTTGTTTGTAGCATTACAATATGGATATAAAGTGGTAAGGGTAAGTGGATCAAGAGCTTCTCTGAGCTTCACAGGACAGGCATCGAACCATCAGGATTCTGATAATTTATCTGATTTGCAGATTGATTTTTCGAGTAGCGCATTTGCCACTTCGGATGTAAGTGATGTACTCCATGCCAGTTCAGCAAGCACGGGAGCGGGCATCATCTTCAATGATAATGATGGAACGATCACTTTTGGAGGTTCGGGTTTTGTGGAAACAGTTGCGAACGAGGGTGCTGTTGATGGGAGTATTTCCATAACACTAACCGGAGACACTTTTCAGGATGTCGACGCAGACAATTTATTGGATGTAGGAACAGAGGTTTTCTTGCCCAGTTTGCCAGAAGGATTTACGCCCATCATCACACTCAACAGTTCCACAGAGGCTGTGTTGACCCTTTCGGGAAATGCAAAATCACATCAGGATGACGATGATATTGACGATTTTAATATTGTTTTTGACAATTCTGCTTTTACATCCTCGCAAGCTTCAGCCATCGCCAATGCCACCGGACCCGCCCAATCGGGATATGGTATTGATTTTTCAGACAATACTTCCAGCGTATCCTATTTTGGAACAGGCTTTTCAGAGTCTCCATTGAACGATGGATCTGTCTCAGGGTCAATAACCATAGCCTTGACAGGTGATACATTTGAGGATCCGAACGCCAATAACCAATTGGAGCCTGGAAGTGAAATTGTTATCTCCGGTTTACCAGATGGTCTTACACCACTAATTACATTATTGAGCACCGACACGGCCATAGTTACCCTGATTGGAAACGCTTTGTCTCATAGCTTTTCAGATGCTGTGGAGGCAATCAGTGTGACTTTCCTCGATGCTGCATTCACCTCTAATACCGCTGCAGCTGTCGCCAATGCCACAGGGCCTTATGTGCCCGCTGGCTTTAGGGTTGATTTTGAAGACAATGCTACCTTATCCTACAGTGGGTCGGGATTTGTTGAGTCTGAAGATAATGATGGTTCACTTGTAGGCTCCATTGTGATGAACTTATCCAATGCCAGCTTTCAGGACGATGATTTGGACAGTCTGTTGGACGTAGGCTCAGAAGTGCTGATCAATTCGGTGCCAGGTGGAATGGATCCTGTTTTAAAGATTGACAGCAATGCCGTTACAGGAGCCTATTGGGAAGAATCATCGGTTGAGGCGCTTGGCTGGCAGGCTATCACATACGGTAAAGGGGTATTCGTGGCTGTTGCTACATATACCAATAAAGTAATGACCAGCACAGATGGTATCAACTGGACCCTGAGACCTACCATCCTCAATGCCTCCGATTGGTATGATGTCACTTATGGTAATGGTTTGTTTGTAGCGGTAGGGGGTGGTAACGTCTACCAGGTGATGACCTCTCCTGATGGAATCAACTGGACGGCAAGAACTGTAGCTGAGACCAACTATTGGAATTCCGTTACTTACGGCAATGGTCTGTTTGTAGCAATTTCTGGGTCAGGTACCCAACGGGTCATGACGTCTACTGATGGTATAGACTGGACTTTACAAGATGTTGATAATATTGGTTCTTCCAGCGGCACAGCCATCGCCTATGGGAATGGGTTGTTTGTGGCTACCTGGTATACTTTCAGTGGTGGAATTGCAACTTCGCCAGATGGGATCAGTTGGACGCTGAGGGATTCAGGAGGTGCCAGGTTAATCAGGGATGTGGCTTTTGGGAATGGCTTGTTCGTGGCAGTTACGTCCTTTACGCCAGCAAGTGGACAAACAGCCGATAGGGTACTCACTTCTTCTGACGGTATTAACTGGACGGTCGGTTCTGCTACGGAAGCTAATGCTTGGCGGGCAGTAACTTATGGGGGTGGTCAGTTCGTGGCTATATCCTCATCTGGTACCAACCGCGTGATGACTTCACCTGATGGTGAAAACTGGACCGTTGCATCTGCCACCGAAGACAATACCTGGTTAGGCCTTGCCTATGGCAATGGAAAGTTGGTGGCCGTTTCCAGCAACGGGACCAATCGTGTCATGACGAGCTCCAGAAGTGCCAAAGCCACGCTGACATTTTCAGGAAAGGCCATTCACCATCAAAGTTCACACAATCTGGCGGATATCACATTTGATTTCGATAACAGTGCATTTCCACTGGTGGATGCAGCTACCATTCCAAATGCAACAGGGCCAGCCAGTAGCGGGTTTGGGATCAGTTTTGATGATAATACAGAACATATCTGGATTGGAGGAGCCTCGGGAATAGAAACAGATTGGAACACAGCAGCCAATTGGAGTTTAGCAAGTGTACCGGATACCGAGAGTAGTGTGATCATTCCACCTTCGACGAACCAACCCGTTATTGAATCAGATATTGAAATCGCAACACTCGAAGTGCAGGGCAGTGCATTACTCACAGTGAATTCCAATTCCTTAAGTGTTAACGGAAGTCTGATGAACAATGGGTCACTTATTGTAACCTCGGGAGCATCATTGATTACCCTTGGGTCTGTTAGTGGCGCCGACTATCAAATAGAGCGTATCACCACATTCAACAAATCAACTGGTAGGTATAGTGTGGTAGGGGCTCCGGTAGCGTCGGCTCCATTTGATGTTTTGGGAACCAGGGCCATCATCTATGGGTACGATGAGTCAGTGGCCTACGAGCTCGGTGTTTCTGATGGGGTCAACCGTTTCAAGAAACCAAACCAACTTGGTCAGTCAGTACTACAAGTAGGACAGGGCTATTTCAGTGCACGAACAGGTGATGAAAACGGAAAGGTCATTTTTATGGGAACCCCCAATCACGGTACCATTGAAGTTGATTTGAGCTTCACCGATCAGGAATCAGTAGAAGAAGAGGATTTCGAAGGCTTCAACCTGGTGGCCAATCCATACCCGGCAGCCATTTCGTTCACGGCATTCGTGGACGGCAATACGGCGGTGGACGTTGATGAATCCATCTATATCTGGGATGACTATGGTTCGGACAATGCACGTGGCACCAATGCAGATTACCTGATAGTGAATACCCTGGGCAACACCGACAGCCGTGCCGAAACAGACAGGGGAGAAGGCAGTGAAAAATGGGATGGTTATATCAGAAGTGGGCAGGGATTTTTTGTAAAGGCAAATTCTGCCAGCACACTGCAGTTCACTGATGCCATGAAGGTAGTTGATCATAACGATGATGACGGCTTTTTCAGAAAAGCCCCGGTCAAAAGGTTCAAACTAGCCATAAGTGATACGGTATCGCGGAAGGCTACCATCGTGGGCTATGTGGCAGATGCCACGCTGGGCAAAGACAAGGCCTATGATGCCATGACCTTTGGCGGATCAGGACTGCAACTGTATAGTTTACAGGTAGAAGGCAATAAAACTCTTGGCATTCAGGGATTGCCTACTGATTACCGTGGAGAAGTCCGGCTTGGTTTCAGTACGCAAACAAACGCTATGCACACCATAGAGTTGATGAATATAGAAGAGGTATCCGAACCTGTGTGGTTGCTGGATCAGTTCACGGGCGCGACCATCGATCTCAGCCGGGAGTCCTATACCTTCACCACCGCTATTGGGGAATACCAGGACCGCTTTAGGCTCAAGCCCGCTGCGGTACTTGGCACACAGCAAAAACAGACATTGGTCTACGCCTATGAGAAGACGCTGCACATCAAGATGGCTAGCCCGCAACCAAAAGAATACCGGTTGTACAATCTGTCAGGCCAGCAGCAAGCTACACTTTTGGTCAACGGCTCTGTGAGCATTGACTTGAACCACCTGTCCAGCGGTGTCTATTTGATTACCGATGGAATCGAAAGCAAAAAAATCATTTTGAAATAACTAACAATCCTCTTAGAAGTCCCCTCTCCAACAGGAGAGGGGTTGGGGTGAGGTCTGACACATATAACCATGAAAAACATCATCATAAGAACACTCGCATTACTTCCAGTATTATTGATCACATTACCAGCTCTGGCTGGAGGAGGAGCGCCACCTGCTACACCAATAGATGGCGGGCTGAGCCTGCTCCTGGCAGCAGGTGGTGCATACGGAATCAAAAAAATACGAGACAGCCGGAAGCGATAAGATCTAGGGCAGAATCCTATGGTTGGGATTCAGGCCGGCTCAGCAATGGGCCGGTTTTTTTTGCCCCTCTCCTGATGGAGCGGATCGAAGTATCGCAGGGTTTGGGGTGAGGTCAACTAAAAACAGGAATAGAACAATGAGTGTCAACCTGTCCAAGGACTAACTATTGAACTGACAACAATCACCAGGACATCTAAAACTGCTGGGCTTTGTCCAGTCTCTTCTGGGGTATACTTTCAAGGCTCAAGTCCACCAACTACTATGGGAGTTTGGGATTACGGTTGGAATGACCAAACAAAAAAAGCTTTACTAAACGGAATTGATTTCAGGTTCAAAGTATTTAGATTCAAGCACTGAATGGAACGACTAACCTGTATTGCAATTGATGATGATCCGCTATTTCTGCGAACAATGAAGGTTTACCTGGAGCAGATAGAATGGATTGACCTTCAAAATACATACATCAATCCGGTACATGGAGCTAAAGGAATCTTACAGCTTAAGCCAGCTTTGATCCTTACCGATCAGGAAATGCCACTTGTAGATGGTAATTATTTAATTGATTGGATTCGACCCCATATTGATAAAATGAAAAAACGTCCTTTTGTCATTCTGATTTCAGCAGTGGATCAACCACCTCAATCACTGATGGACAATATTGATGGCTTTGTCCGCAAATCATCTGTACTCAGTGCGGATACTTTGGCAGAGCAGCTAAAAAGAATCATTAGTAGATGACCAGATTGGGATTATCAACTGAACCAGTTAGAGATATGATCTTTGCCTGAGAGAAGGATTTTCAATGGCTTCAAAACAAAGCTTTGTCAAAGCATCATTGCCCAAATCTAATAGATAGGCACAAAAAACCAGAAGTACTAACCCTACAGTTCAGGGTTTGTAACTCGGAACTTGAGAGTCTTGAATCTGCGATTCTTAGCTGTTTATATTTATAGTAAGCACACCTGTGCACGACAATTAGTGCGTCAACTCTTCTACTCGGAGGTCTTTTCATTGTTAAATATGCAAACCTGTTATACACAAGAGTGGGGGTATTAATAAAATGACAAAGGCACCTATTTTAAAGATTGACGAAGCAGACAATGTACTCGTTGCTTTGTTCGACCTGCAACCGGGAGAGGTTGAGTTTGAAGGAGAGAAAATCCTTCTTGCGAACCTCCTCAATCAGAAACATAAGTTTTTGATTGAGGATTTAAGAAAAGGGGAGAAGATTATTATGTACGGGGTTCCGGTGGGCACGGCCAATATGGATTTGCCAGCAGGTACGACCATCACCATTGAAAACGTAAGCCATTATGCCGATCCCATTTCATTGGAAAACAGGTCGTCCTATGATTGGAATCTGCCCAATATTGAGAACTGGAGCACCAAAACATTCAATGGATATCACCGGGAAGATGGTAAAGTAGGTACTGCAAACTACTGGCTGTTTGTGCCTTTGGTTTTTTGCGAAAACAGGAATCTCAAAGTCATTGAGGAAGCATTGACCAAAGGGCTGGGCTATCATAAACCCAATAAGTATGAGCAATACGTAAAAAACAAGATATCACATGCCAGCGGTGAGGTGGTAGCTGACGTTTCACCGAGGGTCTTTGAAAATGTGGATGGTATTCGCTTCCTGTATCACCATGGAGGATGTGGGGGGACACGTAAGGACGCAGAAACATTGTTGCGCCTTTTGGCGGGCTATGTACATCACCCCAACGTGGCAGGTGCCACTGTGCTGAGCCTGGGATGTCAGCATGCACAGGAGTCCTGGTTTCAGGATGTTCAGAGAGAATTGTACCCCAACTCCAATAAACCGGTTATCTATCTGGAACAGCAAAAGTTGATGTCGGAGGAAAAACTAATCACAGAGGCACTGGATAAGACATTGGAGGCACTGGCTGTGGCCAATCAGGTTCAGCGCAAGCCTGCAAGCCTGGACAAACTGGTAGTGGGGTTGGAATGTGGCGGATCGGATGGGTTCTCAGGCATTTCTGCAAATCCAGCTGTAGGGCACGCATCGGATTTGATTGCTTCATTGGGCGGATCTACTATACTAAGTGAATTTCCAGAACTGAATGGCGTAGAACAAAATATCATTGATCGATGTGTTTCTGATGAAGTGGCACAAAAATTTGTGAAAATACAGCGGGCGTATGAAGCCAGTGCTCGAGCTGTTGGGTCAGGTTTCGATATGAACCCATCACCGGGAAACATTAAGGATGGACTGATCACCGATGCGATTAAATCTGCAGGGGCAGCAAAAAAAGGAGGAAAATCACCCGTAGCAGATGTGTTGGACTATGCCGAGCCAGTGACAAAACAGGGTTTGAACTTGCTGTGCACCCCTGGGAACGATGTGGAATCCACCACAGGTCTGGCTGGGTCAGGAGCAAATATCATTTTATTCACTACCGGATTGGGTACACCTACTGGTAACCCGGTTACACCGGTCATTAAAATATCCTCCAATTCGAGCTTGTTTGATAGAATGAACGATATAATTGACCTGGATGCAGGAGCAATTACTGTCGGAGCAAGGACAATAGAGCAGGTGGGGGAGGAAATTCTGGAAGAGATCATTAGGGTGGCCAGCGGCCAGCAAACCAAAGCAATGCAATTGGATCAAAATGATTTTATCCCCTGGAAAAGAGGCGTATCACTTTAATACTAAATCAAACCACGGACGAACTATAAAAACAATCTTACACATATGAAAAAATATAGAAAGTATCATTTAATCCTTTTGGCTTTTACGTGTATTTCCTTCCGTGCAGCTAGCCAGGAGTACACTCCTGCAGCTGCCAACATTGAAGCACGCGAATGGTTCGAAGATGCGAAATTCGGATTGTTTATACACTGGGGTGTCTATAGTGTCTTAGGTGATGGGGAATGGGTCATGCAGCTACAAAACATTAGCATTGATGAGTATGAAAAAGTAACCACATTCTTCAACCCAATAGACTTTGACGCAGCATCCTGGGTAAGTATGGCCAAAGCTGCAGGGATGAAGTACATCACTATTACAAGCCGTCATCATGATGGATTTTCGATGTTTGATTCCAAGGTTACGGATTATAATATTATTAGCAAGACGCCATTTGACAGGGATCCTCTAAAGGAACTTTCTGTGGCGTGTAAGAAAGAGGGGATTAAATTGTTCTTCTATTACTCCTTATTGGACTGGCACCACGATGATTACTTCCCGAGAGGAAGAACAGGAACGGGAATCGCTGGTCGGTCCGAAGGAAATTGGGAAGATTACATTGCTTTTATGAAGGCCCAGCTAACTGAGTTATTGACCAATTATGGTGAGATCGGGGGGATCTGGTTTGATGGGAATTGGGACAAGGTTGATGCCGATTGGCACTATGATGAAATCTATAAGCTCATCCATGAACTGCAACCTGCATGCCTGATTGGCAACAATCATCATGAAGCCGTGAAACCGGGTGAAGATTTTCAAATGTTTGAAAAAGACTTGCCTGGGCAATCCAATCATGGCTTTGGCGCCAAAGCAGAAGACGTTGGCGAACTTCCCAAAGAAGTTTGCGAAACGATCAATGGGTCATGGGGTTTCAACCTGAAAGACCGAAAGCACAAAAGTGATAAAGAGTTGGTTCAATACCTTGTGAAGGCGGCGGGGTATGGTAGTAACCTGTTGCTCAATGTTGGCCCTATGCCAAACGGAAAAATACAGGAGGAGCATGTGGAAGCCCTGGCCCGCATTGGTGATTGGATCAAAGCAAACGGAGAGACCATCTATGGTTCTGAGGCTGGCCCGTTTGTTCCTACTGAGGAGATGGCGGCCACCAGAAAGGGAAACAAATTGTACGTCCATATCCTGGATGAAAATCTTGAAACTGCTTTTATTCCCAAATTCAATTTATCAGTAAAGTCTGTTGAATTTTTCAAATCAGGAGATAAAGC
The DNA here is from genome assembly GCA_040218045.1 of Marinoscillum sp. Lineage (GTDB taxonomy): Bacteria > Bacteroidota > Bacteroidia > Cytophagales > Cyclobacteriaceae > Marinoscillum. The sequence continues at coordinate 359,376 of JAVJQA010000033.1, read as the reverse complement.
AGTTTATGAGATCAATCAATTTGGACTGCTGATCAAGATCCCGGAAAATCAAAAAACAACCTTGGACACCATTATCGAAATCACTTTAAAGTAAACTATCAGCAGGTGGGTCAAGACTCAGAGCAAATAATGAACGTTAAATGAGGTGGCATTCAGGATATACCTTATGCAAATAGTACACAATTGACTGATTGGAAAAGTGCGAGTAATGAAAAAAAATGCTTGACTTTCAGACAAGGCACAAAAAAACCGGAAGCGTTAACTTCCGGTTTTAAAAGATCATTTGTTTCTTGATTAAGATGCTTTGTTGAAAACAAGTTTGTAATCACCAAGGCCACTAACACGTCCAGAAGCTTCTTGTGTACTGAACACGATTGTGATGGTATCTTTTGCCCCGTTGATAGTGAATGAAGGAGTACCCTTAAGTTCTAAATCGTTGGAAGCTGCAATATTCACAGCAACATCTGTAATCGCTCCAGCGTCAGTTACAGTGTAAGTTCCTCCAGATACGTAGGTAGTAATTCCACCTGACAATGAGAAACCTGTTTCTGAGAAAGTTACTCCAATGCCAGAACCATCAAGTTCTGTATTGGCAAACTGTGAATTAGATGCATCTAATGTCCATGATCCAGTAAGTGCTTCAACAAGTACTTCTTTGTCAGTTGGTCCATCATCATCACCAGGACCACAAGAAATGGTGATAGACACTAATGTTACTAAGGCGAGTAGGGATAGTGACTTGAAAATCTTCATAATTAAAGTTAAGGTTTTAAGGTTTGTTATAAAATTAGTCAACGCTTACAACCAAGGCATTATTATAAGCATTATAGCTTTTGAGAGCAATTTAATCTAAATTCTAAATATCCACCAGAACTTTTCGTGAATAACTATATTTTCTTTGTGTTCCAAAGGCTCAGTTTTTTATCATTTTCATAACAATGATGGATTCATCACTTGTTACCCGGATCAGGTAAATTCCTGCGTTAAGGCTGCTTAAGTCCATAGTTTCTGATATTTCTGGTTGTCGGATCTCATCAATGAGTTTTCCAGTAAGTGCTAATATTTGAATTTTTTTGGGAGTTTCTTCAAAATTGAAATGGATTTGAGATTCTACCGGATTCGGGTAAAAAAGAATGTCCGGACCAAATTCACTTAAAGTGACAAGTTTTTCGGCCTCCCAGTAATTCAAATTGAAACTCCCGGTGAAGTTCAATTTTAATGTATCCATACCTGATTGGAGCTTGATGGGTTCAGACTGAATGGTTTGCCATTCCTGCCAGCCATTGGTACCAGGCACTTCTATATTTCCAGCAATGTCCTGTGCCAAAAGCTGAAAGTTTATTGCTCCAGAATTCTCGCTCGCCACTCTGAAACTGAAGGTGTAATTCCCATCTTCACTTATCTCCACTATGTATTTGAGAAATTCTGAGTCAGCAATCCAACCAATGTTGAATCCTCCTTCAGTGCATTTTTCTATATCTACGGGTTCATTCGGACGGTAATCACCTCCGACATTATTGGCGTCCGCGTCATAGTAGGAGAGACCATTTTTTCCTTTGTTAAAATACTCCGCTTCTACTTTGCCGGGCAGTTCAAAAGGAGATCCGTAGTAGCTTTTTTCACAGCCATTTCCAATGATGAATTCCACAATCTCAATATTGGAAGGTGTACCAGATTGGGAAAACGCCTGAATGGTCACCTCATAACAATCTTCTTCCAGGCCAGACCAGGTGAAACCGAATGGTGCCTCAGTAATTTCAGCAATCACATGATTGCCATCACTATAGATGACCTTATTTACCGGGTTGGCGTCATCCATAATGTTTAGCTCAAAAGTGACTTCAGAAGTATAAAACTGAACACCGACTACAGGACTAACCACATCGATCCTCGGAGCATCCCATCCCGTACTGTCTACAGACCCCAAACCGTGAAGTCTTCTTTTTAATTGATCCTCATAAAGGGAGGCTGGATGTAGCAAGTGCCCGGTGGCAACACCCTCCAGGTGGTCTATTGGTTCAGTATTGTTGCCGGTCGGTAAAGATACTCCGGTGGCATTGCCTTGCGTACCAATCACATACCCCTGGCCCCATTGACCTGAAGCCACAATCCGGTTGCTATTGCCATGATACTTTTCACCATAAGTGTTCCAGAAAACTGACTGTGTGGACGAATGCCCATGCTCTATAGTGCCGTATGGTCTGTAAACTGCCTCCAGAAAATCATTGTCTACCGTATGGTTATCAAACAGGTTGCTCATGCTCAGGTGCATGTGGAAGTCTGAGGCATACTTTGAGTCCTTGCTTAGACTCTTGTAGATCACATTGCCATTACTGTAGGCTTTTTTAAAGTCATAATTGTGTCTGGAATGAATGGCCTGACAATGGGAGATCAGACAGTCATTGCCTCTAAGCGTAAACATGTAGCCATTACCTCCGCCACCTTCGTATTGGGATTTCTGAAAAATGCAGTTTTCCACAGAGATTAATCTCGATTGATAAAGTTCCAACATATTGGATACTACATGAATGTCTCCGGTATTGGCAGCAGGCTTGAACGTGTTGACATTGCGAATCCAGCAGTTTTCTGCATATTTATATTTGATGGCATGGGCAGCATGCACCTCATAAGCACCGGTTCCAGAAACACTGTAATCATTTTCACCAAAACCTGATTTAGGGTTCTCAATCATCCCGATAGACAAATCCTCCAATCCACATTCGGTTAATTGATGCCTGATTCGATAGGCCCTGGCATTGTCACGCTGTTTTAGATAGTAGCGGATCGGGATGTCAACTTCTATGGTGTTTTCACTTTCATTGATGGAGACAATACGCCTGGCAAATGCTGTTCCTTCTATGGAGGTGTTCCATTTTCCTGTCATTTGATGCTCTGCAATAAATTCATTAGAGAAATCTGAAGTGAGAATAATCAAATCACCTGTTTCGAAATGGCCGGCGTTGCTTAGCTGAAAGATCGTATCATGCTCCACAGCGTCTTTCGTCAGGTTGATACTTTGCCCGCTCGGGCTGTACCAGCCATTACTTCCCGGGCTGAACTCGATGATGGTTTTACTCCTCATGTAAGGATCAGTATTTAGAATGAAGGTTTTATCAGCGCCGGCACCACGGATGACTGTGCTGTCATGACTAATGAGGAGGGCATTCGCATTGGAAGGACTTATTAGATAAGTGCCTTCAGGTAAGTAAACTACCCCTGATCCAAGTGTGGCTATGCTGTCAATAGCGAGCTGAATCGCACTTGTGGCATCTGTGGTGCCCGTATTGTCTGCGTAGAACGGTGCCAGTGTTACATCCAGAATGTTGTCTTCTATTTTTGGAATGGGTAGCTCTCCTTTGTGGTATCCTGCATAGGAAAAGTCATGAAGGAAACGATTGTCCACCTTGTATCCTTTTTGCCAGGAGAAAGGATAAAGTTCACTTCGCCAGGGCTGGTCCTGACCGCTTACCACACAAGTTGAGATGAGGAGAAGGAAGATAACAATATTGAACTGCATTAGGGATTTGGCTGATCGCATAGATTTTAATTAGAGGATAGAATTAATAAAATCAAAGCTGCTGAAGTCTCATGATTCAGAGGTCTTACAATCGTACAATTGAGGGTGACCAAAAGTCCTGTGAGAAATTCACATTAAAGGGTAGGGGTTAGGTTGAAATAGAGGGCGCTTGAAAATTAACCTGACATTAATGCGTTTAGGTAAGCTCTAATTGCACTTTAAAAAGTCATTCTGTTAACCTGCCTGTCGGGCTGCCTGTCCGGCAGGCAGGGAATCTTTACGTCAACCTTAGTTTATCATAAAGATTCCTGACGGAATGACCTAAATAAAAAAGCTTACCTAAACGGCTTGAAGTTCAGGATTAATTGATTTGTAAAATTGTGTACGTAAATGGTACTTGTTTTGAATTTTTGGTTATGTGAATGTGGTGACATTGCGAATAGTGTAAAACCTATTCAATATGAACTCACTAAAAGCGATCGTTTTTTCAATTATTATATTAAGCCAGATCTCCTGCAAGGATCAATCTTCTAGGCCTCTTTCTTTTGATGAATTGGAATCGAAGAAATTCCTAACAGAGATCTATGAAGCTCATCCCTTACCTGGACTGGTAGCGGTTATTGTTTCCGGAGACCAAACCCAACTGATTGTGCAGGGGTATGCTGCGCTGAAGGATTCGATTCCGTTTACTGACCAAACCATGTTTTTTACCGGGGCTTTCTCAGAGCTTATTGTATCATCGGCCATACTCAAGTTAGCTGAAGACGAGCAGCTCCAGCTGACTGACCTGGTGGTAGACCACATCCCATATTTCCAAATGCAAGGCGCGTATGATCAGGTGTCGGTTCACCACTTGCTTTCTCACACTTCCGGTATTTCTCATTTCAATCCCGCCTGGGACATACCAACTTATGATGCCGGGGCATTGTCGGCGACTACTAAGAGTATTATTTACCAGCCACTGGAATTTACACCCGGCACTCGCGTAAGACGATCTCCTTATAATACGGACATTGCAGCCGACCTCATCCAAAACTTTTCTGGACAATCTTTCGAGAAATCAATCAATGATCAGTTTCTAGTCAAAATAGGGATGACCCATTCTACTTTTGATTTCAATTCATTCCAAAATCAGGACCTGGCCAAACCGCACCAGGTGAGTCATTGGCTGACTTATGATCAGAAAGAATCTGACATGTATCCATATACTCGGGAAAATGTAGGGAGTTATGGATTTCACAGTACTGCTACGGATATAGCCACCTGGATCAGTACTGTGCTGGAAAAACCCGAAAGCACCTTGTTTGAAAAGCTCTACACGATGTCCGAGGGCCACTATAAGGGTTATGGATGGGAGGTTTTTCAAACGGAAAGAAACCTTATCTATAACAACAGTTGGGCTATTGGCGGGTTCAGTGCGGATTTGACCCTGATTCCTGAAAAGAACCTTGGGGTATTTGTACTGGCCAATACCATGGAAGATTTCAATCCATCAATAATAAGTCGGCAGTTGCTTGATTTTGTGCAGGGTGGGGAATTACCAGCAATAAAACCTCCGATACATATTGCTATGAGCCAAATGATGGCAAGAGGGCATTGTTTGGAGGAGGTATTCAATTGGTATGAGACCCAAATGCATCATGCCGATTCACCATATGAAATGAACTCTACTTTGATAGGGCAATTCGGTGTGAACCTTCTTCATCGGGTGGATCAACCTGTAGATGCGCTGAAGGTATTTCAGTTTGCAGTAGATCAATATCCACAATCAGCTCAGGCTTACTTGAATTTGGCGGAGGGGCTTCTGGTCAATAATGAAGTTGAAGCAGCAGAAAGGGCACTGGAAAAAGCGCTAACTCTTGACCCATCAGACCATGCATATGCTCAATTTTTAAAGGAAAGAATCACAGTGGAATTAGAAGGCCGCGATAGCACCTGATCCACTTAAAGATAGTCCACCGCGATCTTAATGGTTGCTTAAATTTTTTCTAAACCCTAATTTTTATTCATTATGAGTAACATTTATCAGAAGTGGAAAGGGACTACCCTTTTCATGGTTGCAGTTGTGGGAATGATTCTTTCTGGATGTCAGGAAGATTTATTGGTGCCCACACAAGTTATCGACGAAGATGCCGCCACACAGGCCAGGGCCATCTATTCAAGTCGGGAGGTCTATTTTTCACAATCCAATGGTGGATTTTCATCTTCGGATGCATCATCGGCATTTGGTAATATTTCAGGTTGGGATGCGGGTTCCACTTACATTTCGTCCAATACACTAAGGATTTCATTGGCAGCCAATGTTGTCGGTACATCTGGAGGGATGGAGTCCAGAATTGATGTTTCGGATGGTACCGAATACTGGCTGGAGTACAAGGTCAGGTTTCACAGTGCCTTTGACTGGAGCAGAGGCGGTAAAGTCGGCTGGGGCTTCCAGGTAGGTGATGGTGTGACTGGTTGTAGAGCCAGTGATGCACAGTCTGGCAAAGGAGGGAGCATGCGTGCCATGTGGTATTCTCCAAACTCCAGTGACAGCAGGGTTTACTTCCAGCCCTATCTGTATCACCAGGGGATGACCAGCAATTGTGGTGAATCCTTTGGTGCGACTTATCCGAGCTCAGGGGCTTTGTCAAGAGGCACGTGGTACACCATTGGGTTTTACATGAAGTCAAACACGGGAAGTTCCTATAATGGCACTGCGGAAATGAAAGTGAATGGAAGCACTGTGCTGAGAAGAGACAACATCAAGTGGGCTTCTTCAGATTCGAAGCGTAAAGTCAAAGGACTTTATTATTCAGTGTTCCGTGGAGGTAGCCAGAGTTACTGGGGTTCCAGTTCTGTCGGTTATATCTACTTCGATGACCTGAAATGGAACAAAATGAGTAGCTAAAATATGTTTGCCGGAACAGGCCAATGTCACTGATAAATGTCATACTCTACCAACAACGTGACACCAAAAATGATGGTCGGGTTTTGATTGATATTGGCGGTTCCGGTTTTCAAATGACTTGAATGAGAGCATTCTTTTATACCGTGTTTTTTCTTTGTATTGAGATTGGTGTTGCCCAGAATACCAGTGTTGAAGTTGGTTTGCTGGCTTCTACCGAAACTATGAGCTGGTCAATAGCTGGAAACCTGAAGGGAACAAACCCGAATATCTATTCTGAACTGGCGTGGGCAAAAATCATGGGAGCTGGGATTGGCGCTTCCCTGGACCAGTTAATTTATAAACGGATGAGTATTGGCCTGGACCTGAACTTGATCAGTTATCTAAGCGGACATGTCACTGATACCGATTATCGGGATGACAACCGGCAAAACCAGACCTTTTATGCACGTGAGCAGGCAAATAAGGGTGGTTCCCGGTTGGTCCGATCCAATTTGGAATTTAAGGTGATTGACAGGTCAAAGTTGGATTTTTCCGTAGGAGTAGGATATGGGCTAATAAGAAAGAAATACTATCTGATCAACAAGGAAAATGGCCTCAACAGCTCCTATGATGTGGGATGGTTTGGGCCAAACCTAAGCACTAATATCAATATCAAACGCTCCAAAATTTACTTGCAGTTGCAAACCGACTACTGCCAGGCAAGCTACTTGGCTACAGGCAATTGGAACCTGATCGATGACTTTGAACACCCAGAGAGTTTCAGGCATGAAGCCAAAGGGTTCCAGTTATCCAGTGAGGTTTCGGGTGGGGTAGGGCTGTCCTCCAACTTCGATTTGATTGTGCGTTTGAGACATTCCTTCTTCTCGACAGGCCGGGGGATCGATACGCTTTACAAAACAGATGGGTCAAGACCCAAAACACGCCTCAATGATGTGACCAATGAGGTATTTGGTTTGGGCTTGGGGGTGAAATATGTTTTTTAAAGTCCAATGGCTTTATCTTCTTTTTCTGTAAAAATCAGTGTTAATTGGTGTTCGGTTATAACAGAAACTGTTCGTTGACGAACATATAAATCGTTCATTATAATCTTAAAGTATAGTCTGTCAGGTACTTAGTACTTGGCACACTCTTTGGAAATCAAATTATCCTGACAAAATCAAAACTGATCCTGATGTTTAAAGCCACCCTGAGAGTACTTTCCCGCAACAAGAAGCATACTGTGATCAATATCATTGGCCTGACCTTGGGCATTGCTGTATGCATACTTGTAGGCCTGTATATCCAATACGAGCACACTTTTGATTCATTCCATTCCAAAGAAGGCCGGATTTACCGTATCAACCAATCAATGATTTGGGGTGATTGGGATGAGCAAATGTCCTCCACTGGCCCCAATGTGGCACTTGCTTTGAAAGCGGATGTACAGGAGATAGAAGCAATTACCAGGGTTTTAAAGCCGGAGGGCTTTGTTGTTTCTTCTGACGTGCAGGGTGATGTGAATAGTTTCCTGGCAGAAGACCTTCTGGTAGCTGACCCGGATTTTTTCACCATTTTCTCTTTCCATATGATGGAAGGTGATGCCTCATCAGCACTTGCTGCACCTTACCAGATCGTCGTTACAGAAGATATTGCAAAAAAACACTTTGGTAAAGAGTCGGCTCTGGGCAAAGTGCTTTACTTGAAAGGGACTGTTTTGGAAAGCAACAACCAGCAGGATCCAAAAGCTCTTCCTTTCACGGTAAGCGGCATTATTGCGAATGTTCCTGATCAGTCCCACATCCAGTTTGACATGGTAGCCTCTGCCAGCAGCTTTAATGAGATTAAGATGAATGAATCCACATGGGCATGGACTGCATTTGTCGATTATGCGCTGGTTAAAGAGCATGTGGATGTAAATGAACTTGAGCAAAAACTGCAATCAATCCCCCAAAAATGGGCAGGCAGTACGCTGGAAAGGCTCTTTGGGCAGACCTTTGATGAACTGCACGCGAGCAATAGATCCTGGAAGCTTTTTCTCCAACCTCTGGAAGACGTCTACCTGGGGTCTGCAAAAACCGGGAACCTTTTGGGGCCATTGGGAGATGAGAAAACAGTTCGCTCTTTTGCGGCTATTGGTATCTTGATTTTGGTGCTATGCAGCATCAACTTCATGAACCTGTCTACGGCCCAATCCTCTAACAGGGCCAAGGAAGTGGGCATCCGCAAAGTGCTTGGTGCACAGCGCAAGTCGCTGGTGCTGCGCTTTTTGTCAGAAGCCATCTTACTTGTGTCCCTCAGTACCGTTTTGGGTATTTCACTTGCCGAAGTTTTCATCGACCCTTTTAATCAGATCTCTGGTAAATCCCTCAACCTAACATCGCATTTGACAGACCCACTTTTTGTTTCAGTCATTATTGGTTTTAGCAGTTTGCTGGGAGTACTGACAGGAAGTTATCCTGCATTTTTCCTTTCTTCTTTTCGTCCTTTAAATAGTTTGAAAGGAACATTTGCTAAAGGTTTTAATGGAAGAAGTATTCGTAATGCCCTGGTAGTCTTCCAATTTACCATCACTATAGCGCTCATTATTGGAACGGTCTTTATTAAGAAACAGCTGAACTATGTTTCCCAGTTTAACCTGGGGTATGACAAGGAGCAGGTCATACAATTTCATAACATTGAACATTTGAGCCCAGATGTGCAGGTGCTCAAAAACCTGCTGGTCAGTAATACAGCCATCTCTGCCGTTGGTCAATCGCACCAGTCGCCCCCAAATATTTTACGTGGAGATATCATCAGCACGAATCAAGCAATTGAGCACCCAATAGAAACAAGTAGAATGAAAATAGATGAGTCCTATTTTGATCTGCTGGATGTCAAACTAATTGCGGGTCGCAACTTTGAAAATAATAGAACAACCGACGTTCATAATACCGTAATCCTGAATGCTGAGGCCGTGCGGGTCCTGGGTTGGGGAACGCCAGATACTTATGGGAACGATTCACCTATTGGCAAATACGTTTATAATGGCAGGGCAAAGTTTGAAGTCATCGGAGTGACTCAGGATTTTCATTATAGAAGTCCAAAATACAAAATTGATCCATTGATCGTTTACCATATTGATAATGAAAACCTCCCTGACAGTGGAACAAACCCGTCCATTCTTTCTCTTAAAATTAATGTGAACAGTATCAACTCTGGGGAAGAAATGACGGAGCTGATTGCGTCGATCAAAAATGAGATATCCGCGCTGGATCCTTTTTTTCCGCTGGAGTATAGTTTTCTGGACCAGGAATTCGAGAACAGTTTTAGAAACGAACAGCAAGTGAACAGCATAATGAATGCATTCACAACAATGGCATTGATTATTGCTTGTTTGGGGCTTTATGGACTCGCTATATTTTCCGCAGAGCAGCGTACAAAAGAATTGAGCATTAGAAAAGTACTTGGAGCGAGTGTAGCTCAGATCATGTTGGTGTTTTCTACGGATTTCACAAGGCTGGTACTTATTGGGTTTTTGATTTCTGCACCGGTTGCGTGGTATTTGGTGGACCTGTGGTTGGCAAAATTTGCTTATCGGACACCAATAGACGCCTGGGTGTTTGTTTTCGCTGGTTTCGCCGGACTCGTGATTTCCTGGGTAACCATTGGGTTCCAATCCATCAGTGTGGCCAATAAAAACCCTGTGGAATCTCTTAAAGATGAGTGATGGTTGTTGGACTGATTGGCATTGATCAGAACTGCCACTTGCCGAGCGCAGAAGAATGCACTATTTTAGTTTAGTAATAAGTCCTACTTCGTCAAGTTTAGATGCTGAAATAAATTCAGCATGACATACTTAGTTTTAATCTTCGTATCACCCTAGGGGCATAACTTGAAGTAGGAATAGTCGTTTTACTCAACGATAAGCTATTCATTCAGTAATGATGGAAGAAGATATTACACTTCGGCAAGGATTGGAGCAGTTTTATGAAGCACACATGGGCTATCTCAGCCATACCAAAGCAGGGCTTCCCGGAGAGGTCAAGTCTTTCTTTATGTCGCACGACATTGCCCACGTGCTATTTGGCTGTGACATCTCACTATTTGGGGAAGGCGCTGTGAAAATATGGACCATCTTCGGTACCACCTTGGGGTTTTGGGATCACCTCAAAGCATATAAGAAAGCCAATGCTTATGAGCTGGCCGGCAGTTTCACACTGATACATGTGGCAACCAATATCTTTAAGCTATTGCTGTCAATACCCGTAATAATCATCAGGTCAAAACGCATGGCCAAACCATGGCCCTGGTCGGGTTTTGAAACTTATTTGGATACACCGATTTCTGATATTAGAAAAGAGTTTAACATACGTGTGTTGTAGTTGAGGGAAAGGAAGGTTCGAGAGCAGCGCATGTCAAGGAAACTCCAGGATTTTTATATCGAGGTGAATTATTCTTGATGATGCAAATCAACTGGGGCCAAATGTTCATATTGTTCCAAACACGCATGTTTTGCCTTTTTCCAATCCTTTGAAGCCCAAACACTGATGTTTCACGATTTTCCTATCTGCGGAAAACCCAAACATGGATGTTTTACTGTTTCCCAACCTGCGGACGCTCCAAACACGGATGTTTTACCATTTTCCAACCTGCGGAAAGCCCAAACATGCATGTTTTGCCATTTGCGACAATGAAAAAACCCAAACATGAATGTTTTGGGTTATAGACCGGTAAGAAGCTAGGCATCGTGTGGAAGGCATGCGCATTTTGTTTGAAACCTGCTTTACGATTTGCAACCTGAAAGAGAACGAATCTACCCTAAAAGCCGATCCACGGACTCTTTGAAGGATTTTCCAATAGGAACGGTGTGTTCGTCTATCAGGATCCGATTTCCCTCTATGCTTCTGATGTGTTTTTGAGCAACCAAAAACGATCGGTGTACCTGTACGAACCCATCAGCCGGTATGAGTTCCATCACTGAAGACAGCTTGCCACGTATAGTGATGGTTTCTTCCTTGAGTACTATTTTTACGTAGTTACCAGAGGCCTCCACCAGCAATATATCATCAATCACGACTTGTACATATTTGTTATTAGCCCGGAGAAAAATCCTTTCTGAGTGTTCACCCTTGTCTGCTTGCCCTGTGGGAGGAAGTGACCTTGGCGTATCTGTGCTGGCCTTGTTGATGGCTTTCAAAAAGCGCTCGAATGAAAAGGGTTTAAGCAGGTAGTCCACGATGTTCAATTCATATCCCTCCAGTGCATGCTCTTTGTAAGCAGTAGTCACAATTACTTTCGGTGGATGGGACAACGTTTTGAGAAAGTCAAATCCTTGCAGCTTAGGCATATTCAGGTCAAGGAAAATCAAATCCACGGGGTTGGTATTGAGGTATTGGATGGCTTCTATGGCATCATAGCAGTCCTGCACCAGCTGCATGTTGGGCAACATTGAGCAATATTTCCTGATGATGTCATGGGCGATTGACTCATCATCCACAATCATGTATTTTATACTCATAGGGTCAGTCTCATTCGGATCTTATAGACACCGGATTGTTTGGAAGATGTGAGTTCGTGCCTGTTCAAATAAACCATTTCTAAGCGTTGTTTCAGGTTGCTCAGGCCAATCCCTTCATTGTTGTCATCATCCTCTTCGGGATCAAAGTTGTTTTCAATTTCAAAATCTACCAACTTCAAAGTAGCCTTTAAACGGATGTGTACAAACGCATCCTTCCTGAGTTTTTCCACACCGTGCTTAAAGGCGTTTTCGAGCATAATAATGAAAAGAAGTGGCATGATCTTAACACTCCTGTCTTCTACATCCACATCAAAGCGAATCGCTATCTCCTTATGATACCGCATCCGATGTAAATCCATGTAGTTCTCAAGATAGGTAATTTCTTCACCCAGGGTTACCCATTCATTTTGTCCCTCGTAGATGCTATACCGCATCATGTCAGACAGTTTGAGTATTAGCTGTTGGGCTTTACCAGTGTCCTGTTCCACTAAACCGTACAGGTTGTTCAATGTATTGAAAAAGAAGTGTGGATTGACCTGGCTTTTCAAATGCATTAACTCTGCTTGCTTCTTTTCTTTTTTGAGCCTGAGTATGGACCTGATCTGGATGAACACCCATCGTGTCATCAGGATCGCCATGGAGGTAAAAAACAAAAGGCTGAAAACGATAAATCCGTCCTGGTCACCAAACACATCATTGAAAACCAAAATCAAGATGGTTGTCACTATATAAAAGTAGGGGACCACCTTTTGTAGAAATTGCTTTTTAAAAAGTTTCGGAAGAGAAGCCATGGTGTAAAATTACCCTAAAATCAGACTGTGCCTACGAGTTGGTACAGATGTATCTGCAGGTGTGACGAACAGTCGGTTTACGGGTTTGAAAGTCTTTTTGCTTCTCATTTGAGCTATCCAGCCCGCTTCACAGGCATCTGTCCCGGTTCTTTTTTTAGCCGTTTTGTCCAGCCTAGTATTGGGTCAAATATATTTCATCATGGACAATTTGATCATAACCAATCTATCAAAGACATATAACAATGGAGTAAAAGCTCTCCAGAACGTGTCGTTACAAATACCCAAAGGGATGTTTGGACTGCTCGGGCCCAATGGGGCAGGTAAGTCCACGCTCATGCGCATCATCGCAACCCTGCAGGAAGCAGATGCTGGAGTCATTCAATTAGGGAACATCAATGTCAGGGAACATCACCATGAACTGAGAAAGGTATTGGGCTACCTGCCACAACAGTTCGGGGTATACCCAAAACTCTCTCCCGAGATGTTACTGGACCACCTGGCTGTTTTGAAAGGGATCATTCATCGGGCTGAGCGTAAGGAACTCGTGCAAGCGCTGCTCCACAAGGTGAATCTCTTCGAGGTAAGAAAGCAAAAGCTGGGTGGGTTCTCAGGAGGCATGAAGCAGCGGTTTGGTATCGCCCAGGCCTTGTTGAACAACCCTAAGCTGTTGATCGTGGATGAGCCAACCGCAGGGCTCGACCCGGTAGAACGCAACCGTTTTTACAACCTGCTCAGTGAAGTGAGTGAACAAACCATCGTGATCCTTTCTACGCATATTGTCGATGATGTTAAAGAATTGTGTACCAGTATGGCCATCATCAATCAGGGGAATGTCATTGTGCAGGGGCATCCACTCCAAATCATGGAAAACCTAAACGGTCGAGTGTATGAGAAAACGATCCAAAAAAACGAATTGGGCCAGTACAAGAAGGAATATCAGGTGATTAGTGACCGATTGTATTTAGGAAAACAAATCATTCACGTGATCAGCTACACTCACCCGGGAGCGAACTTCAAACCCATTGAAGCTAGTCTGGAAGATGTCTATATGTCTCAAATTACTCACGCTTAATCCCAGATCATATGTGGTACGAATTTTTTACGTTCGAGATTAAATACCGGTTGAAGCGACCTGAAACCTATGTCTTCTTTCTTTTCCTGTTCCTGTTTTCTGTAGTGGGAGTGGAGTTTGTTTTTCAGGGAATTGAATTGGGGCTTGTCGGGAAGAACTCACCGCTTGTCATTGCCAAGACCATGGGGGCCATTACCGGGCTATCCATGATTATTGCATCCATGATCATGGGGGTGCCGATACTGCGTGATTTTCAGTACGGAATTGCTTCTTTGATCTATGTCAATCCGGTTTCTAAAAGCAGCTATCTGATGGGGCGCTTTCTGGGATCATTTGTTGTATTACTCATCATTTTTAGTGGTGTGTTATGGGGAATGATCCTCGGAGAATTTATGCCCTGGGCAGATCGCTCTGAGTATTTACCTTTTCAATTCGTCAATTACCTACAGCCTTTTCTTTGGGTCGCTTTTCCACTCTTGTTTTTTGGGGCATCCGTGTTTTTTGTAACTGGCGCTCTGAGTAAAAAACTAATGGTTGTATACACCCAGGGCCTGATCATTTTTGTGTTGTTCATGCTGACCAAGGGCATCACAAATGAAACCTTGCAAGCCCTGCTGGATCCCTTTTCGCTCACCACATTATCCAAAGTAAGCAAAGAGTGGAGTGTAAATGACAGAAATACATTGCTCATTCCTGTATCTGGCATCATGTTGCTCAATAAGCTCTTTTGGGTGGGCCTGGGACTGGCGGTGCTGGCCATTGGTTACTTCAGGTTTCAATTGGTAGTGCTTATAGAGAAGTCGTCCAATAAAAAGCAAAAATTGAAATCAGCAGCACATTCAGGTCAAAATCAGAAATCCCTACCCGTAATAATCCCTGTCTATCATTGGAAGGCTCAGTTTGTTCAGCTATTTCTCAATGCGTGGTTTCATTGTCAGTCCATTCTGAAGCTCACTTCCTTTTGGGCCATCATCGTGTGTTGCTTCGTTATTATCCTTGTCAACTCATTGAGCCTGGGCACATCCTATGGAGTGGATAGTTATCCTACCACTTACCTGATTATTGAGGAGCTACAGGAAATGTCCCTTTACTTCTTCATGATCATTTTAGCTTTTTACTCGGGAGAGATTATGTGGAAGGAAAAGGATGTCAACCTTGACCTGATTCACTACTCTTCACCGCTCAGTAGCTTTGTGAATGTTAGCAGCAGGTTCCTGGCGTTGCTACTCATTTATGCCATTGTAATGGTTTCGCTCATTGTTGGCGGCATTCTGTTTCAGACATTGCATGGCTATTATCAATATGAATTGGATGTCTATTTCTTTGGGTTCTTCCTGGAGATATTCCCATTCCTGGCTTTGTACACGATGGCTGCATTGTTTTTTCAAGCCCTTACTGGAAACAAGTTTATTGGTATTCTCGCTACGATAGCATTTGCTGCAATCAATGTAGCCATAGGTATTTTCGGTTTGGAGCATGTGATGATCAACTTTGGTGGGCAATCGCTGGCCAGATACTCGGATATGAATGGCTATGGACACTTCCTGACAGGGTACCTCTGGGTGAAAGCTTATTGGGTGCTTTTTGGCACAATGGTACTTATCCTGACGAGTATTTTAATGGTGCGTGGCAAAGAGACGAAGTTGAAGAAAAGATTTACCAGAGGGCTTGCTCAAATGGGGAAACCCCTGATCACATTCAGTCTGGTATGTGTGGGTCTATTTCTGGTAGCAGGAGGTTATATTTTTTACAATACCAATGTGCTGAATGAATTCTGGACAGACCAGCAGAAAAACAGTTTCAGGTTTGAATATGAGCAAACTTTAAAGCAGTTTGAATATACGCCCCAGCCAAAAATTGTAGATGTAAATCTGATAATAGACCTCTTCCCATCAGAAAGAGCATATGAAATAGCGGGCACCTATGTGGTGACGAATTCCAGCCCAACACCCATTGGGGAAATCCATATACAAAAGTTGATTGAGTCAAAAGTACGGTTAACAGATGTGGTGTTTGATCGAGTGGTAACACCCAACACAAGGTTTGAAAAGTATGATTATACAATCTACAAGTTGGGCCAAGCTTTGGCGCCGGGTGATAGTATGAAGATGAATTTCAGGCAAACCTTCAGACCAGATGGTTTTGAATCCAATGATTCCGGTACGGATGTGGTGTACAATGGAACCTTCTTTGATAATGCAGTGCTTCCGGCTTTTGGTTATCAGAGAAAAATAGAACTACAGGATGCCGCAGACCGTGAGGGTTTTGGGTTAGCCCCTCGATTGTACAAAGCAAGTAGGGATGACCAGGAAGAGTTGCACAATGCCCGAACCGGAAGTGATTCGGATGGTATCACCTTAGATCTTTTGATAAGTACTGAAACTCCGCAAACTGCACTGACTTCAGGTGATTTGATTGGGCAATGGACTGAGAACAACCGAAGCTATTATCATTACAAGACCGATCAAAGGATTATCAATTTTTATCCTTTTGTATCTGCCAACTATGAAGTCTTAAGGGATTCATGTATGCCTTCTGGCAACTCACAGCAGGATTATGTAGACCTGGAAATCTATTATCAGGAGGGACATGAATATAACCTCAGTCGTATGATGGAGTCCATGAAGCATTCTTTGGATTATTACAGTACCAACTTCAGTCCTTACCAATACAGGCAGCTTCGTATTGTGGAGTTTCCAAGATACCGCTCATTTGCTCAGTCCCTGCCCAGCATTATTCCATTTTCGGAAGCTACTGGTTTTGTGATGGATATTGATGACCACAAAGGTGTGGACATGGTCTATTATATCACTGCACATGAAGTAGCTCACCAGTGGTGGGGATTGCAGCTTGAAGCTGCGAATGTTCAGGGTCAGCATATGATTTTAGAAACACTGGCACAGTATGCTGCGATGATGGTTTTTAAGGAAAAGTATCCCGATGAAAAAGTTCAGCAATTCCTTCAGCTACAGCTGGATGACTACCGGGAAGCTCGCTTAAAGTCGAGTAAAGAAGAGGTGCCATTGGCTTTGGTGGAAAATGAAAGCCACCTTTACTACAACAAAGGAGCCATTAGCATGTATGAGTTGCAGGAACGAATAGGAGAGGATCACGTCAATTTGGCGCTGCAGCATTTTCTGGAAGACTGGAGATCTTTCAATAATCCCCAGAAACCAAAACGTTATTCAACCACTATGGACTTAATTCAGTATTTTCGGGAAGTGGCACCAGATTCAGTACAGTACGTCATCACGGATTTGTTTGAAGAGGTAAATAGTTTGGAGTAGAGTGCTAGATAAACATTTACAAAGCTTGAACTATAGCATATGGAGGATAATGGTAACGTTATAGACATTTATAAAATGAAATCAAGTCATTTGATCATATTGGCTTTAAGCCTTGTAAATATATTTTCTTGCCAGCAAAAGATGGAAACTGATCATGCAGTCTTTGAGTATCATGACAAGTCGGTTATGGATACTACCGCCAATACAATTTTAATAGCGGTGACTGATGAGGATTATCTCCAGTATGGATCCAGAGTAGCGTATTTAAATGAAAGTGGAGATACCATCATTCCATTAGACAGGTATGCGTATTTAGGTACGGACACACTCAGACACTATGCGAATGTGATTGAATACCCCATGGACAGCTCCTATGGAAGATGGATTGCCATTGATGAAAATCAAAATGTGCTCTATGAGATTGTCCCTTTTGACAATGGTCCTGATTATTTCAATGAAGGTTGGGTTCGTGCAAAAAGAAACGATAAAATGGGCTTTGCCAACGAGTATGGACAAGTGGTAATCGCTTGTGAATATGACTTTGCATGGTGGTTTGAAGATGGTAGAGCGAAAGTGACCTTTGATGCCAGAGAAATTAAGGATGGAGATCATACGAGAATTGAATCTGACGCATGGTTTTATATTGACAATAAGGGAAATAGAATAGAGTAAGATGTATTTAAAGTCGTCCTCGTTTGAGCAAAGCAGTAATGAGGACGATTATAACGAAGCATTAACTCAGGAAAAAATACTACTGACATCCGAGAAAAGATTTTTCGAAAGCAAGATTTCTGTGAAGATGACCCTTTAATTCCCTAAAGGGATGGTTAGATAGTCACCCTTTAGGGCAGGGGTAATTTTGAATTCAGTGAAAAATCTTTTGCTATTGAGTTTAAACGCTCATTATTCCCAAGTTTAAAATTTAGTCAGACAACAGTAAAAAAATACTAATTACCAACTCCTTTCATCCATTCCATTACCTTATTAGTTCGGGCACCAGATTGACCAGAGCTCACACAATCCCCAAGTCCCAGCAGGTCATCCACTACCTGCTGGATCAATGGTTGCTGAATGTGTTTTGGCATTTCAAATGAAAAGGTCTCACTGCCTTTTTTATCGGTTTTGAGTGTTATCTCATTGCTGCCAAACGAAGCATAGGAAATTTCACCCTTCGATCCTACAATGGTCGTGAGGTCCTTGTCACTGGTTTCGCCAGTGGAGAAGCACCAGCTGCCAGTACCGAGTACGCCAGATTCAAACTCGAAGCTAGCCACCACCAGGTCCTCGGCCGTATAAAGCCCACCTTGGTTGGCTGAAGTACCACTCGCCTTTTTTATTGGACCAAACAGGAAGTCAAGGAAGTCCAACTGGTGACTCGCCAAATCATAAAAGTAACCGCCACCAGATACTTCGGGATCTACTCGCCAGTGATTCTCCTGATGTGTGATAATATCAGGTTGCGGGGGCTTGGCCATCCTTACTTCCACAAACCGTACTGCCCCAATCGCCCCACGTTCTATCAGGTCTTTAACCTTCAGGAAATTTGGAAGTGCACGCCGATAGTAGGCTGTATAAAGAGGAACTCCTGCCTGCTCACTAGCCTGGATCATTTGCTGACACTCACTGTGGGTTTTGGCCATGGGTTTCTCTACATATACTGGCTTACCGACTTGTGCCGCTTTGATGGTGTACTCCATATGAAAGGCCGGCGGAGTGGCAATGTAGATTGCATTGACCTCAGGGTCGTTGATAAGCTCCTCTGCATTGGTTGTCCATTTTCCAATACCATGGCGGAGTGCATAGTCTTTTACTTTGTCTGCATCTCGTCTCATGACGGCTACTATCTTACTATTGGGGATAAGGTTCATGGCCGGAGCGCTCTTTACCTCACAGACGTCACCTACACCCACAATTCCCCATTTTACAGTATCTCCCTTTATCTTTTTATTCATCATTGGTTCAAAAATCTCTTTAGAGTTAGTCTGTGGCTAAATTACCAATAATTACTTCCCAGTTTCGTAATTCGAAGCTTTTGAACGATTGTACTACCAGTTTTGAACTTACGAGGTACTAGCGGTCGCTAAGTTTAAGGTTGAATTACTAGTTAACCAAAAGAGCTTATGATCAACCTCATGCGGAAAAGAGTTGTCTTCTTTTTCATCCTCTTCATAGCAATCATTATCAAAACTGATGCACAGGATAATACCCTGACTACCATTAAAGCTGATGGGCCTGGTGACACCTATGCACTTTTTGAAAGCATCCTTGGTGGGTCACCCCTGGAGGTGCCAGATTGTGATCATGACGAAACCTTCCAACACATAGAGGAGGTTTATGATGAAGTGCTTGAAAGACATGTATTCAAGTTTTATATCCATAAAGACATAGATACCGATCGCTGTGGTACGAACACCGATCGTCAGCGTAATGAGATCAAATCATATGATCCGTCACCGGATTACCTCAAGGCCATTCAGCGAGAGATTGTCACCTATGAATGGTACTTCAAGATTGATGCTGGGTTTCAGCCAAGCTCAAACTTTACTCATCTGTTTCAGCTGAAAATTGTGGGTGGAAATGATGATGCCAACCCTTTGCTCACCATTACACCCAGAAAAGCGGATCCAGATAAACTTCAGCTCATTCATGGTCGTGGCAACAATAACTACACGACAGTTAAAGATGCGGATCTTTCTTTAATCAAAGGCCAATGGGTGAAGGCATTTTGTAAGGCGGAGTTTGCAGAAGACACGGGAAAACTGGAGGTTAAATTGAGCTTACTGGATGGTACTGAAGTGCTCAGTTATACCAATGAATCCATAGATATGTGGCGTTCAGGAGCTTCATTTGTAAGACCTAAGTGGGGTATTTACCGAAGCTTAAATGATCTGGCTTCTTTGCGCGATGAGGAAGTGCTTTTTGCTGATTTTTCTATAGATGAAATTGGTGCATGTCCCATCTGGTATGAAGATGCCGATGGTGATGGCCTGGGAGATCCCAACTCATACGTATTTGCTTGCGAGCGTCCAGATGGCTATGTGCAGAACAATGTCGACACGTGTCTGGATTGGTATGAAGACGCTGATGGAGACGGTCTTGGAAACCCGGAGGTGAAACAGTATGCCTGTGAGCAGCCCGAAGGATACGTTGAGAATGCGGCAGATGACAATGACTTAGTGAGCAATGTGTTAGAAACGAAGCGTTCTAAGCCGATCTCCATTTTTCCAAATCCGGTAGGAAAGAAGTTGACCATTACCAATTGGTCAGGACATTCCTATAGTGTTTTGAGTTTAAGTGGAAGGCTCATAACGACCGGGAATAAAGAAACAATCAATACAAGTATTCTGAACCCGGGTATTTATATACTACAGTTGTCTGATGGGTCAATTGTTAAATTTGTAAAGAAGTAAACATGAAGACATTTCTACAAGTTTCTTTTCTGTTCCTGATTGCTGTGGGTTCACACGCTCAGGTTCCAACTATCCTGACTCAATCTGAGCATTACCTGCCTGATTATTCTTACGCGGGTTATCACAATGGAGAATCCCCAATTCCAACAGTGGGACCAACCGTGGATGGCACTTTCATTAACGCATCTGAAGCCGGGGTTATTCCCAATGATGGGCTGGATGATAGTAAGGCATTTTTGAAAGTGCTTAGCCTTGCGCATCAGACCGAAGGTCCGGTAATCATTCAATTGCCCGCCGGGCGAATTATCGTGAGTGAGATTTTATACATCGAGCGAAGTAATCTGGTGCTCAGGGGAGCTGGAAGTGGGGAAGGAGGCACAGAGATTCACTGCCCAAGGTCCATGAGTTATTTTGAAAATCCACCGGCTCTGGCAGAGTTGAGAGAGTACCTAGTGGCTTTGGACAAACGTCAAAGAGAACCAGAAAACAATATTGACCTTCCATTTTCCCAGTATGCATGGTCTGGTGGCGTGATCTGGACACGTCAGCCCGGTGTGAGAACAAAGGCTTACCTGGATAAATACGACGAGCCTGCCAATGTGATAACTCAGCTTACGGCTGGAAAGCGTGGAAGCCACCAAGTGGAGGTACAATCACCAAATTCCGTAAAAGTGGGTGATGTAGTGCAACTCGAATGGTACAACAGGGATGGAGCGGAAGGCTCTTTGATCAAAGCGATTTATGGTGATGCTTCACTCAAGATAGGTTCTCATCATTGGAATTATCCCGATCATGCTTTGATCCAGCAACAAAGCACCATTACCAAAGTAAAGGGAAGAAAAGTGGAGATCAAGGATCCTTTGCTGATGGACATAAAACCAGAGTGGACACCAACCATCGTAGAGTGGAAACATCTGGAAGAAGTGGGAATTGAGCACTTGCGCATCACGTTTCCAATTGCTCCCAATATTGCCCACCACATTGAAGAAGGCTACAATGGCATTTACCTGACTCGTTTGTTTAATGGATGGGTAAGAGATGTCAAAATAGAAAATGCTGATAGTGGAATTCTCACGGAAGAGACTGCAAACGTTACAATCAGGGACATTGAAACGTCTGGAGAGAAAGTAGCTCACTACTCGGTATCCATGAGTGGTGTGCACAACGTGCTGGTTGAGAACCTTTTAGTTAAAAATGTTGTTCGCCATCCACTGAGCTTCAATACCTTCTCTACCAAGAGTGTTTATACTGGCTGTAAGATTGAGCAATCACCAATCCTGGATCAGCATTCAGGAGCCAACCACCAGAATTTATTTGATAATGTGGAGGTGAAAGTCCAGTTGGGTGAGCAAAGAAGTTATCCGCTTTTTGCTGGTGGAGGCGCTGGCTACTGGAAGCCATCACATGGTTCATTCACTACGTTTTGGAACATCAATGTGGCCTTTCAAAATGGATTTGGCTCGGAGGAGCCTGTAGTGCTTAATGGTATGACTGACGGATCGAATGCGCGTTTGATCGGAATCCATGGAAATCTTCCAATTCAAATCGATTATGCGCCGAATCCAATCATTGAAAACACGAATAAGCGTATGGACAAGATTCCCTCGTTGTACCATTATCAGTTAAAAAAGAGGACTACTAAATAGCCTTTTAAAAAAATGTATTTTGGTTAAATTAGAGCCCAACCCCGGGAATGATGATGAAGAGTGCTATAGCTGTAACGATAAAATTGTTGTGGTGTGTGAGTTGCTTATTCTGTTGTGCGTCTGGTTACGCCCAGGAGAATTTTAGATTCAGGCATTTATCCACTCAGGATGGACTTTCGCAAGGGTCTGTTATCTCCATAGCGCAGGATCAAAACGGTTTGCTGTGGTTCGCAACCCGCGACGGTCTGAACACCTATGATGGCAATCGATTTACAGTTTTCAGAAATGATCCGAAAGATTCCACGACTATTTCAAATAATGATATACTGGAAGTGCTGGTCGCTGATAATGGCGATCTCTGGATTGGCACCTACAATGGTCTCAACAAATACTGCTATAGCGAAAACCGATTCCATCGATTCTTTAATGACAAGAATGATCCTAATTCTTTAGCTAACAATAGCGTGTGGGCGCTCTGCCAAATGGACAATGGGGAAATCTGGATTGGAACAGGTGGTGGAATCAACATTTATAAAGATGGAAAGCTCAGGAGACTCCAGAACAGTCCGGCAGAATCCAACAGCCTGACAGGAAATTACGCTGTAGAAATCTTTCAGGATAGTAAGGGAGTTATATGGGTAGGTACCTCAAAAGGCCTCAACAGATTGGTATCCAATGGTGGTACCTATGAGTTTGAGCAGTTTGTTCATGATCCTGAGGATCCACATTCGCTTAGTGACAATTTTGTTCAGGCCATAGCTGAAGATAAGAACGGTGCTCTTTGGTTTGGTACGCGCGGTGGTCTGCAAAAGTATGACCCTTCCTCACAAAAATTCACCAGGTATGTTCATCAGGAGCTTGCCAATTCCATAAGCCATAGTGATGTGCGATCACTAACATTTGACCAGGAAGGAAACCTTTGGATTGGTACTTATAATGGCTTGAATAAGATGAGTAAGGAGGGACAATTTACCCGGATTATCAACGATCCCAATGATGCCCAGAGTTTAAGCAAGAATACCATCAAATCCACTTTTATTGATCGTAAGGGTACACTTTGGGTAGGTGTTTATTACGGGGGTATCAACATGCTCGACGAAACCAACGGAAATTTCACCAACTATCAGGAAGTTCCCGCAGGCGATGGATTGAGCTATGATGTAGTAAGCACTATAGTGGAGGATGCCTCAGGTCAGATCTACGTAGGTACTGAAGGTGGGGGAATAAATTTTCTGAATCCTAAAACGGGTAAAATTGATTTTGTAAAAGCTCAGAATAGTAAGCTGTCCAGTAACAACATTAAGGCATTGTATTTAGATGCGGACCGTGATTTGTGGATTGGAACACTAAATACAGGCATTGATATCTATGATACTTTCACTGGGCAATTCATCGGGCATTATAACAAAACCAACGGACTGACCCACAATAGTGTCTACGGTATTCTCAAAGAAAATGACTCATTGTTTTGGGTGGGGACCTTTGCAGGAGGGCTTCATCTTTTGAATATAGAAACGAATAAGTCAAGGGTATTTACGCATGATTCGAACAATCCGGTCAGCATTAGTGATAACCAGGTGCGTCTGCTGCGCAAGGACGTGAATGGCAATCTCTGGATCGGTACGCAGTATGGACTGAACCTACTTTCTGCATCCAATATCCAAAACCAAAACTTTGAATTTGAGAGGTTCTTTTATGACGAGCAGAAGAAGTCGGGAGAGGATATCCTCGTTACCTATGAGGATAGCAAAAAGAGAATTTGGGTTGGTACTTATGAGTCTGGGTTGAGCCAATATGATTCTACCAAAAACGCATTTGTTTCCTATGAGATTTTTGATGCTCAAAATGGAGCTAGCAATGTAGTTCATGGTATTTTAGAAGATGCTGAAAACAACCTTTGGGTCAGTTCAAACCATGGAATTACAAGAGTAGATCCGATCACCGGGACCACACTCACATTTGATCAGTCAGATGGGTTGGTATCTAACGAATTCAACAATAACGCTTGTTTTAAAAGTAAAAGTGGAAAGATGTATTTTGGTGGGCCTCAAGGACTTACATCGTTCTACCCGCAGGAAATTAGGACCAATAAGTATGCACCCAATACGATAATCACTGATTTGAAGGTATTTAATCAGACTGTGAAGGTAGGTGCTGAAGATGGGATATTGTCCAAATCGATCATTGAAACGGAGCAAATCACGCTCGATCATGATCAGGCAATTTTCTCATTGGAGTTTGCAATCCCGAGTTTTATCAATCCCGATAAAAACCAGTATCAATATCGCCTGGCAGGGTTGGAGGAAAACTGGAACATTACCCAGAAGAACACGGCCACTTATACGATCCAGCGTCCTGGTACTTACACGTTTGAGGTGAGGGGAGCCAACAATGACGGCATATGGAGCAATGACCTGACAAACCTTAAGATAGTGGTGAGGCCAGCTCCATGGCGCACCTGGTGGGCTTTTTTGATTTACTTCCTGATCATTTTGGTGTCGCTTTATTTACTGACCAACATCATGTTGAGCCGATCAAAACTTAGACATCAGCTCGAACTTGAGCATTTGGAAAATGAACGTCAGCAGTCAATCCATCAAATGAAGCTTCGTTTTTTCACCAACATATCTCATGAGTTTAGAACCCCTTTAACGCTCATTTTAGGTCCACTCGAACAAATTCTGCAAGACTATAAAGGAAGTAACAAGGTGTATAAACAACTCCAGGTGATGGAGAAGAATTCGGTCAGGTTGCTCAAGTTGGTCAATCAGCTTTTGGACTTCAGAAAATTTGAGAACAAGCACGAAAAACTCCAAACCGCAGAAGGCAACATAGTCAGGTTTGTTGAGGAAATCTATTTATCCTTCAGGCAGTACGCGAAAATCCACCACATCGAATATCAATTGATTAAGCATCAGGATCAGATCACAGTTTGGTATGATCGGGACAAAATGGAGCGGGTTTTTTACAATTTGATTTCCAATGCTTTTAAATATACCAGTGAAGGTGGATCAATTCGTGTGGAAATTGGCCAGCGTGAGCAACAGTTGGTTTGCTCCATATCTGACACAGGGATTGGGCTTGATCCTGAGCACCTGGATCGGATTTTTGATCGCTTTTACGAAGTGGAGACCGAAGCTAACCCCAAGCACCAACATCAAAAGGGTACAGGAATTGGGTTGGCCATTGCCAAAGGAGTAGTTGATCTGCATTCAGGAGATATCAGCGTGTCTAGTGAAAAAGGATCCGGGACTGTTTTTACCATAAGCCTGCCACTTGGCAAAGATCACCTGACAGCCGATCAGATTATCCAGAATTTCAAGGATAGCGAAGATCTCACCACTTATCAGAAGATCAACAACCTTGACCTGGAACAGTATGAATCTGACGAGTCTTCTTCAGATGTAAACACGGTGGTTGATAAGAGTCTTCCCTGCATTTTGGTCGTTGAAGACAATCAGTCAGTGAGGAAATTTATTGTGGACGTATTCAAAGGCGAGTACCGGGTAGAGGAGGCCGAAAACGGAATGCAGGGTTTCAAAAAAGCTATTCAGTTAGTGCCTGATCTGATCATTAGTGATGTGATGATGCCGAAGATGGATGGTATAGAGTTTTGCTATCAGGCCAAGTCCAACCTGAAAACATCTCACATTCCATTTATTCTTTTGACCGCACGCACATCACTGATCTTCAAATTTGAAGGATTGGAATCAGGTGCAGATGAATACATCAATAAGCCATTCAACGTAAAGGAGCTCAAACTCAAAACGAGAAATCTCATCAACACCTTTTACAAGATGCGGGAGAAGTTCTCGAATGTGTCTATTGTAAAGCCAGCTGAAATCACGGTTTCTTCCATTGATGAAAAACTGCTTAAAAGAGCTCTGGAAATTGTAGAGGAAAACATTTCCAATGAGTTTTTCAACATCCAATTGTTTAGTTCAGAACTAGGAGTAAGCCGCACCATGCTTTTCACTAAGGTAAAGGCATGGACCAATCTTACACCAAATGATTTTATCCATTCGATGAGGATGAAGCGCGCTGCTCAGATCCTTGAACAGAACAAAGTCACGGTTTCTGAGGTGAGTTATCAGGTAGGGTTTACCAATCCTAAGTACTTCAGCAAATGTTTTCAGAAGTATCATGGTTCAACTCCAACAGAATACGCTGGAAAATTCACGATTGTGGAGTCAGATTGAGGTAGAATCAGTGAAATTTAGGCCTATTAAGGCTTTTTAGTACTTCTGTATACCTACTTCTGGATTATTGTGACGAGCCAAACGTCTAAGATTGACCTTGAATTAACAAAGTAAATTTTTGTGAAACACAAGTTCAGTTTTTTAGAGGTAGCGCTTAGTCTGGTCATAGTCTTTATGGTGCTACTGATGATATACCTATTCTAACAAAACCAAAAATGTATGAGAATGAATTTTACACTTATCAATTGGCCTAAGACAACCTTGTTGTCAATGGTATTGATGTTTTTGAGTTCCTGGTCTTTCGCCCAGGAAAGAAGGGTGACGGGTAAAGTCACTTCCGCAGAAGATGGGGAAACATTGCCGGGAGTATCTGTTCTCATTGAGGATACTCAGCAAGGAACCATTACGGATATGGATGGTAATTTTTCACTTACAGTTCCAGCTGACGATGCGGTGCTTATTTTTAGCTTCATCGGATTTACCCAAACGAAGATGGCTGTAGGTAACCGTTCAGTATTGGATGTAAAGATGGATGTTGACATTCAGTCTTTAGAAGAAGTTGTGGTGGTAGGATATGGCTCTGTAAAGAAGAGTGACCTAACCGGTTCTGTAGCTTCTGTAAAAGCTGAGGACATTGCAGCTTTTCCAGCACTGTCTGCAGTGCAAACCCTACAAGGTAGAGCAGCGGGTGTTCAAATCTCTGCTAACAATGGTGGACAGCCAGGTGTCAATTACAGCATCAGGGTTCGTGGAACTAACTCTATCAATTCATCATCGGAGCCCATTCGGGTGATTGATGGATTTGTAGGTGGAGAAATGCCACCTCCGGAAGATATAGAATCTATAGAGATCTTGAAAGATGCATCAGCTACAGCTATCTACGGTTCTCGTGGGAGTAACGGGGTAATCCTTGTTACAACCAAAAAGGGAAAAAGTGGCCAGCTAAAAGTTGATTTCAATAGTTCTTATTCTTTCCAGGAGACCTCCAATAAATTGGACCTGCTGAATGGTGAACAGTTTGCTACATACATTCAGAACTTTTCTCCGAATTACGAATACCTTGGATCCAACACAGACTGGCAGGAAGAAATCTACCGTCAGGGTATTATTTCCAATAACCAGGTTTCTGTGAGTGGAGGTACGGATGATGTGAGATACTATTTGTCAGGTACATTTTTCGACCAGGAGGGTGTTGTGATTGGCTCAGGATACAATCGTTACTCTTTCAATTCAAACTTTGATGTAAAAGCAACCGAATACCTCAAAATAGGTCTCAACCTCTACGGAAGAAGAAGTAAGGACGTTGGTATCAGAACCCAGGAGGGAAGTGGTGGCTCTGGTCAGGCGGGAGTAGTAGGTGCAGCGATGCGATTCAATCCTGATTTAGGCATTTACAAAGAGGATGGTTCATACACTGTAGCGCAGGTAGGGGATCAAATAGACAACCCTTACGCTATGGCCACCGAGTATGACCGTGAGCGGGTAACGGATCGTTTTCAGGCGAATACTTTCGCTGAACTGAAGTTGACGGACTGGCTTTCTTTTAAATCAACGCTTGGTATCGGAATCACCAACTGGAGAGATGGTGAGTTTTGGCCAACTACATTGATCAGAGGTGCAGGCTCCGATGGTCTGGCAAGTATTGATGCCAGTAAATCCACATCGCTTTTGAGTGAAAACTATTTCACTGTCAATAAGAGTTTTGGTGCTCATGACTTTGTTTGGGTCAATGGATACTCCTATCAGAAAAATAGTGGTGAAGGATGGTCAGCTTCCTCGTCAGGGTTTATCAATGACTCAGGCCGGTTTTGGGCGCTTGTTCAGGGCTCTGTTCCGGGTACACCTTCTTCAGGTTATGGCGAGTCTACAATCAAGTCATTTTATACACGATTCAACTATACCCTAATGGATCGGTATATTCTGACATTCACTGCAAGACGTGACGGAGCGTCAAATTTTGCTGAAAACAACAAATGGGGATTCTTCCCGTCAGGAGCATTGGCCTGGAATGTAAAAGAGGAATCTTTTATGAAATCAGTTGACGTTATTGACCAGTTTAAAGTACGTGTGAGCTACGGGGCTGTAGGGAATCAGGCCATCGGGTCTTACCAGTCTCTTGCGAGACTGTCAGTGGTGAATCCACCATATGCCGGCACAAGTGCGCTTGATATTGGGGCTTTGGCCAACAACTATCTGAGCTGGGAAACAACTGAACAATTCGACATTGGAGCGGATATCGGTTTGGTAAAGGGCCGTGTCAATCTAACCGTAGATTATTACAACAAGCAAACCAAAGACTTGCTTTATCAAAGGGAACTCCCGAGCTATATCGGAGTAGGTTCACAATGGCAAAACTTTGGAACATTGGAAAACAAGGGTTTTGAATTTGCCTTGAACACCAATAACATGGTAGGGGAGTTTAAATGGGAAACCAGCTTCAACATTTCATTCAACAGAAACAAGATCACCGAATTGCCAGACTCTGTTGATTACCGTGGAAACGGACCTGGTCATATGTTGTTGGGCACAACTAACGTCTTATTGCAGGGCCAGCCTATCGGCACATTCTTTGGCTATGAGTATGATGGCATTTACCAACTTGGTGATGAGTTTTTGCCAGGATCAGGTTTTGAGCAAACTGCTGGTGGTGAGAAGTTCCGGGACATCAGTGGGCCTAATGGTGAGCCGGATGGTCAGCTCAGCAACGATGACCGAACGATCATAGGTGACCCAAATCCTGATTTCATCTGGGCTTTAGGAAACTCATTTAGCTACAAAGGTTTTGACCTGAATGTCTTCTTCCAGGGTTCTCATGGCAATGACATGCTGAGCTTTACTCAAATGGAGCTTGAGACCTTGTCAGGAAAAGCCAATGCTTCCACAGTGGCATTGAGAGCCTGGACTCCTGAGAATCCTAATACTGACATTCCTCTGGCTTCCAGTGGAAGAACCTACAAGGTTTCCTCAAGGTGGGTTTATGATGGAAGTTATGTTCGTTTGAAAAACATTGTACTAGGATACACGTTTCCACGCAGTTTGCTGGATAATGTGAAAATCAGATCACTGAGAATCTATGCGAGTGCTCAAAACTTGTTGACCATTACCGATTACCCTGGATTGGATCCGGAAGTCAACTACCGGGATAACAGTGCTAACATTGGATTAGACTATGCAAGTTATCCTAATGTAAAAACATTCACTTTCGGAATTAACCTTGGACTGTAATGAGGTATCAAAATCGAAAAATCATGAAAAGATCATATATTTTATCAATCATTTTTGCAGTGAGTTTGTTCATCTCATTCTCCTGCGAGGACCTGACTGAAGAACCGGTTGGATTGCTGTCTCCCAATGGCTTTTTCAAAACCCCGGAAGATGTATTAATTGTCATCAACGGTGGTTATTCCGCTATCGAGCACGAGGCATTTTGGGGGCGTAAGATTTCCCTGAGTTTGATTTTGAGGGGTGACATGGTGACAATTGGTGACCAGACCACCGCTGCAAGACGAATAGAAGTGGATCAAATGAATATGGCTTCTAACAATGGAATGGTCAGTGAATTTTGGCCGAAAGGTTATGAAGCACTGGCAGCCATAAATTATGCCATTAAAGGTGCTGAAGACGTGGATGCACCTGAAGACAGATTGAATGCTGTGATAGCCGAAGGGCGATTTTTGAGAGCGTTTATTCACTACAATTTTGTGAGATTGTTTGGTGAGATTCCTTATATCGATGTGGCTTTCTCTGATCCTGATCTTGCTTACACGCTCCCACAGAATCCTGTTGAAGATAGCTATGATGGAATCATCAAAGATCTTGAATATGCTAAACAATGGCTACCGGACGTGCCTGCAATGAGATCGAGACCTGGTAAAGGGACAGCAGCTGGTTTTCTCGCTTCAGTGCATCTAACATTAGGCAACTGGTCAGATGCTTATGATGAAGCAAAATTTGTCATTGACAATGCAGGTGCCTTTCAGTACAATCTGGAAGGGGAGTTTGCTGATTTGTTCGATCCTTCATTGCCAAATTCATCTAACGAAGTAATATTCGAAATCGATTTTTCAGGAAATGATGCAGCTACATCTATTGGTGGGGGAAACCCATCCACTGACTACATGGCTTCAGTTACAGGACCAAGAAAGGATGAGCGATTTGCTACAGGAGAGGGTTGGAGTGTAGCCGTACCTTCACTTGCAGTCTATAACACTTGGGATTCCAGGGATTATAGAAAGGCTGTGAGTTTTGACACACTGATGACTTACTTAGGTGAAGACACTCCTTACACGGAGTGGGGTGATATTCCACTTAATGTAGCTCGTCCGCACATTGCGAAGTACTACCGTGCATTGGGACAATCAGGTGCGCCATCAGGTCTGAATGGTCGTGATTCCGAAATTGACTTTCCGGTCATGCGATATGCGGAAGTGTTGCTCACTGCTGCTGAAGCACTCAATGAAATGAATTCAGGACCTAATGCAGAAGCTGAAGGCTATGTAAATGAGGTGAGAAGTAGGGCTCGTAGGGAGTTGGATAGTGATGCTACCAATGACAGGGCCTTTCCGGCGAATGTCACTACTGGATTAGGCCAGGATGCTTTTAGGGGTTTAGTACTTGATGAGAGGAGATTGGAGCTGGCTTTTGAAGGCGGAAGATGGTTTGATATCAAACGTCGCCAGTTGGGAGAGCAGGTATTTGGGCCTTCTGGTTTAGAGCCTCAGAATTTCAATCCTGCCAAAGACTATCTATTTCCAAAGCATCAAAACGATGTGGACAGAAACAACAATTTGAAACAAAATTCGAACTATTAGAATCCAGGAATGAGGAGTACGGTTTTACTTGTTTTCATACTATCTATAGGCGCCTGTTCGCAGGCAAATAAGGAGGATGCACTTGATGCATCCTCCATTATTCTCTCAGATTCGGCACTCAACAATCGGATCAAAAATATGTTGGACTACCCATTGGAAGCGGGTATTCCGAGATGTCTGGAACCAGATGGTCAGGTTCGGGGTGTAAAGTCTCGCGATTGGACCAGTGGGTTTTACCCGGGAGAGCTGTGGCTTATCTACAAGCTGTCGGGTGATGATCGGTATAGGGAGCTTGCCGAAAAATGGACCGCTCAGGTAGAGCAGGAAAAAACCAATGCCGGCACCCATGATATGGGGTTCAAGATCAATTGCAGCTTTGGCAATGGTCTGGAAATAACTGGAAACGAGCACTACAAAGAGGTGATGATCAAAAGTGCCGAGACACTCGCGACCCGGTTTGATCCAGAAGTGGGGTGTACCCGGTCGTGGGATTTCAACAAAGATGTCTGGCAGTTTCCCGTCATTATTGACAACATGATGAACCTGGAACTCCTCTTTAAAGCGACACAACTAAGCGGTGATTCAACTTATTATGATATGGCCTATTCACATGCCATGACCACTATGGAAAACCATTTTCGTGAAGACAACAGCTCTTATCATGTGGTAGATTATGATACGCTTACTGGTGAGGTACTGGGCAAGCAAACCCATCAGGGCTATGCCGATGAATCATCATGGGCGAGAGGGCAGGCCTGGGGATTGTATGGATATACCATGACTTATCGGTTTACCAAAGACGAGCGTTTTCTGGAGCAGGCGCTAAAGGTTTACGATTACATTTTCAAACAACTTCCAGAGGATTTAATCCCGTATTGGGATTATCATGATCCGGCATCAGATAAGCCACGGGATGTTTCCGCTGCTGCCATCACGGCATCAGCACTATTTGAACTCGCACAGTATGCAGATCAACCCGAAATGACCGAACGCGCCAATGCCATATTGAAGGTTTTAATGAGTAAAAAATACCTGCATAACCAGGTGGATGAGAATGATATTTTCCTTCTGGACCATAGCACTGGGAACATGCCAAAATCGGACGAAGTAGATGTGCCAATCATTTATGCCGATTACTATTTTTTGGAAGCTCTGGTAAGACAAAAAGAAACTAAATAACATGAGATTAACTAATGGAAGATCGCTTGTGGCTGGAGTTCTGCTTATGCTTGGTCACCTGCTAATTGCACAGTCAGATCAGAAAAGACTGCTAAATATCAATGACGACTGGTCCTATTTGGAAAATAGTATTGAAGCTCCCGCTAAGGCCATCTCAAGCAAAGGTTGGGTGCAAATCGACCTGCCCCATACATGGAATGCCCTGGATGCCACCGATCAGGTACCAGGCTATCGAAGAAGTGCCAGTTGGTACCGGAAGCAACTCACCCTCAACCCAGCTCTGGACAAACGGTACTTGCTGTATTTTGAAGGTTCAAACATGGTCACTGAAGTATATGTCAATGGCGAAAAAGCTGGTGAGCATATAGGAGGGTATGTTGGTTTTGAAGTAGAGATCACCAATTATCTCCAGACGGGGCCAAATGATATACTCATCAGGGTCAACAATGAGTATAACAAACAATTGATCCCCTCCAATCAATCTGATTTCTTCATTTTTGGAGGAATCACAAGGGATCTTTGGTTGAAAACGGTTAGCAAAACCTTTATTTCCGACATCACCATTCAGACTCCAAAAGTGGACCAGCAAAGAGGCCGGGCTAAAGTGATGATCGACCTGGATGGACCCGTGACAAAAGAACACCGGCTTCAACTGACAGTAACTGATCCGGAGGGAAAGCCTGTTTTTGATGAAAAAGTGACAACAACCGCCAGCGGACATACCGAAGTGACATTTGATCTGAGCAATCCAATACTCTGGGATGTAGATGATCCGAATTTATATGTAGTGAATGTGGTGCTGCTCAATGGCAAGCAAAAAGCCGATGAGATCACTGATAAATATGGCTACAGATACTTTGAATTTAAGGAACACGGGCCTTTTCATTTAAATGGCCGGCGATTGTTGCTCCGTGGAACCCATCGGCATGAGGAGTTTGCCGGGCTGGGAGCCGCTTTGCCCAATGAGATACACTGGGCAGATATCAAAGCCATCAAGGAAATGGGCGCCAATTTTGTTCGGTTGGGTCATTACTCACAAGATCCGGAGATTTATAAAGCTTGCGATGAGCTTGGTATTTTGGTGTGGGATGAATTGCCCTGGTGTAGAGGTGGTGTAGGTGATGAGGTTTGGAAGGAAAATACCACCAGGTTACTCACCGAAATGATCGATCAAAATTACAATCACCCGAGTGTGATCCTGTGGTCACTGGGAAATGAGATTTATTGGTTGCCCGAGTTTGAGGATGGCGACAATAGTGAGAAAATCAATGCATACCTCACAGAACTCAACGATCTGGCCCATGAGCTTGACCCATACAGGATGACTTCTATTAGAAAATACTATGAAGGAGCAGACATAGTAGATGTGTTCAGTCCTTCAATCTGGTCAGGATGGTATTCCGGCACTTATAAGAACTACGCCAATGCGGTAGATAACTCCCTGAAAAAGTACAACCACTTTCTTCATATGGAATACGGTGGGTCCAGCCATATTGGGAGGCACTCAGAGAGTCCCATAACCGGAGATGGCGAGCTTAACGCTGATGAATGGGAAGAACCCATCAATCAGGTGGAAGTGGCCAATATTGCCCAAAGTGGTGATTGGAGTGAAAATTATATTGTGGATTTGTTTGACTGGCATTTAGGCATTTCAGAAACACATTCTGGTTTTATGGGCAACGCACAGTGGGCATTCAGGGATTTTGGCACACCACTCAGGCCTGAAAATGACATCCCTTATATGAATCAAAAAGGGTTGATGGACAGGGCTGGGAATCCGAAGGATGCCTATTTTGTCTTTAAGAGTTATTGGTCCAAAGATCCCTTTGCTTATATAGAATCGCATACCTGGACAGAAAGATCCGGTCCGTCTGATGTAGCCAGAAACATCAGCGTTTATAGCAACGCTCATCAGGTAGAGCTGTTTTTGAATGGTACCAGCCTGGGGATCAAGACTAGAAATATTCAGGAATTTCCGGCTTGCGGTCTCAATTGGGATGTTACCTTCAAAGAAGGCAATAATCAACTGAGGGTGATTGCCTACAATGATAAAAAAGAGCAGGTGGCTAAGGATCAACTGGACGTAAACTATACCTACACCAAAGCCGGAAAACCAGAAGAACTGGCTCTGAGCTATGAGCGCTTGGAGAATGGAAACTATCTCATCACGGCCACTGCACTGGATGGAGACCAGAGAAGATGTCTGGATTATGAGGAAAAGGTCTATTTTCAGTGCCTGACAGGCGGAAAGCTTAAAGAAAGTCAGGGCACGCCACTAGGTAGTTCAGTCATTGCTATGGCCAACGGAAGAGCATGCATAGAAGTGATCCCTGCAGATCAGGCAGATTCGCTCACCTTAACAGTTTTAAACCAAAGTTTTAAAGGCGCTTTCATCCAGGTAAAATTGAATCATACCCCTTAAGTTTTCATATGCTTCTTCATTATAAAATGCCCGGGAGCAATTCCGGGTATTTTTTTGTTGTGGTTCAATACCATTTAGTCAAGCTTTTTTAGCCAGGGTTATTTCGTCAGGGATCTTGACGAAAACCTTTACTTAATTGCTAAAGATTCTCACATAGGTGTCAGCAATTTTGAGGGTTCCCCATGCCCGAACATCTTTCATCTCCTCATTGTGATAATCACACAAACCAATCAATGTTTGTTGATCCTCCTCGATACCGAGAAATTTGTTCTTGATAGACTCAGCGGAAACCTCCTCATTCATGAGAAGCAATTCCTGGTAGCAATCGTACAACCTCTTCTTTACGATCTCCAGTAATTGGTTGGTTGCTCGTGCTTCCCCCGATGAACCTTTGGCTTTATTATACCGCTAATCCCACATTTCAAGGGGCAGTTTTTTCTTCAATGAGAAATCCACTCTCTTACCATTTACGGTAATTCGAGCGTATAATGGCCCATTCCCATCTTTGTTTCTGTTGTTATTGACATAAAACTGGGTGTTGAAGGTCGTTTCTTGTGTTCATGACTTTCGCTTTTAATCTCTCGATCTGGAATAGAATTACCTAAAGGAAAGGCGAGCCAGCATCAAGTTAAGTTAACAATTGGGTGAATTGAATTCGTTAAGCCGATAATTATGATTTAGGTAGCAAGATGGATTAAAGTTGTTTTCATAATTTCTCACTCATCTCACGAATTAGCTCATCAATGTGTTCGGCAACTAGGACCGAGGGTTCTGTTTGATTGTTTAATATTGAATCAACTTGCAGAAACATCTCCTGTTCAAATTTGAGGTTCTTTTGTCCAGTATATTGAAGAGCATTTTTAATGTGTAATTGAGCATACTTTAGGGCAATCATCGAGAGATCCATATGATTGCCTTCTGCATATCGTTCGGATACCCTGAGTTCAGCTAAAGCAAGTGTATTTAATGTATACTGAAAAGCCTCACTTAAGTCCTCTTTACTTAAGGCATTATGAGCAATTTCTTGATAAATCATTTCTAACTTAGTTAGCGCCTCATCAACTTTGTTGCTAGTGTTTACATCCATATCAGACTCGATGTATTTTATAGAGGTAATCGCCTTGTCCAGATGATAGAGACACCGATCCGGTGTCTGCTCCTTTGAGTAGTACGCAACATTACGCAGATAGAGATCTGGATCAGTTGCGGTTTCATTGAGGGTTGGGTGTTGTGATGTATAACTTGTTCCTAAATGGTTAATCCCGTAAAAAGAACCAAGTATCAAACAAATTATACCCAAATATGCTAGTAGCTTCATGGTGATAGACTTTTAATCCAATATGATATCTCTAAAATACGGTATGAATTTGGAGTCAATCTGGATTTGAAGAGTCTCTGGACGCCAGTCGATTCGAATTGTTCGATTTTATAGGCTTTATAAAATCAAAAAGGCTAACCACTTTCGTGATTAGCCTTTTGTATGTCGGGGCAGCAGGATTCGAACCGAACCCAAACACCCACTGATTATCAATGACTTACAAATGTCTTCAGATTGATGCTATCGAATTGCTAACCATTAAAGAAAGACCGGAATAGTGTGTTTTGCCACTGCAATTCTTATTGTAAATATACTGATTTTCAGTGATTTACTGCTAAAATTTAGCCAAAAGACAGCAAAATACACTAAAAATTATACGCACTGTATTGTTGCTAACCACCTAAAATCCTCGCTTTCCTCTGCTATTGAAGGCTGTAGTGGATCATTATCGGATAATAGCTAACCATTATTAGTGATACTAGTTAGTCAGAGATGGTAACTTCCTTTCTCTTTAATGGTAATTAGGCTTAGCTAATCGCCCAATAAAAATTCCCTATCCTTTGCGATTGACACTGAGGAGGCTGCAACTGCATATTTGCATTATTTAGAATTAGTCTAAATAATCAGCTAAATTATTATGAGCGGAAGCTATATTCATGCATTTTAACCAACCATCGGCAGAAGGTAATTGACCATTTATGTCAAGCCCGGAAAATAGAGGATATCGAAGATTTTTGAATACTCATGCGTGAAAAGCATCAGATAAGTTGGGGAACTGTGCGGTCTACCATGGTTCTCTTGATGGAATTGGGTTGGGTTAGCCGAACAGGGAAAATACTCAGAAATCGCACATTCAAATTGCATGAAGATAGTATCCTTGGTCACTATTATCACTACCATTAGCTATATCCAATTTCCCCACCAATAGCGATTGTGTTATAATGATGTCTTTTTGATTTTTGCAGTTATTTAGAAGTATTCTAAATAATACATTTCCAATCATATGCAACAAGAAGGATCATGGTTATCGATAAATGGACGAACAGTGTTGGTCATATGGATTATACTGGTGACTCATCTTTCAGTCTGGGGTCAATCTTTGAGTTCTTTATCCGGTAGGGTTGTTGATGAAGAAGACAACCCCATTCCGTTTGCATATGTGACTATTGACTCTTTGGGGCTGGGAACCGTTACCGATTTTCAGGGTAAATACTATATAGAGAGTGTACCACAAAGTACGCACAATATCAAATTCAGAGCCCTGGGGTATAAGCAAAGGACAGAAAGTCTAATATTCAATGGGAAGATGGAGCGGAGGGATTTCATGCTTACCGAAGATGTCCTCCAACTTGACGAAGTAGTGGTAGTGACTGCCGAATCAGAAGGACGGGCACTCGAACTCTCCACAAAATCGGTACAAGTGATTGAAACACGTGAAGTGAAGCTCCAGGCAGCTGATCTTGGCGAGGTGATGGCCAAATCCGAAGGGGTAAGTGTGCAACGTGCTGGAGGACTCGGCTCTAATACCCGATTTGCCCTTAATGGTTTATCAGGCGATAAGGTTCGCTTTTTCTACGATGGTATTCCTTTGAACTTTACACCCTATGCTTTGGGTATTGCCAACGTACCGGTCAACGCCATCCAACGAGTAGAAGTATATAAGGGGGTTGTGCCCATCCAGTTTGGTGCGGATGCGCTGGGCGGAGCGGTAAACCTCGCATCTCCCGATGTACACAATGGATGGGGCGGGTCAGCTTCCTATCAATTCGGTTCATTCAACACCCATAGGGCAACCGCTAATATCAACTATTCCGATGATACAACCGGACTCTTTGTGGTGGCGGGAGGCTTTTTCGATTATACCGACAACAGCTACAAAATAGATGTCGCCATCCCTAACGAACAAGGACAACTACAGCAGGAAACCGTCAGAAGATTTCATGACGGGTACAAGGCTTTTGGTTCAAACCTAAAAGTCGGAATTCGGGACAAAAAATGGGCGAATGAATTGAGTTTGGAAAGCTATTACGGGAGCTACAACAAG
Source organism: Marinoscillum sp. (assembly GCA_040218045.1). Lineage (GTDB taxonomy): Bacteria > Bacteroidota > Bacteroidia > Cytophagales > Cyclobacteriaceae > Marinoscillum. Next base: position 321,314 of record JAVJQA010000033.1, on the reverse strand, counting down.
GAAACCCAAAACTCCCAGTCACCTGGGTTGGTCGACTTCCCCCAGTTGGGTATCGACAAAGCAGTGGCAGCCAATCCTTTTGGGGATGTACTCTTTACCAGCTTTTCTCAGGGTTTAAACCTGCACTACAACGTAAACCCGACCGAAAAGTGGGAGCTAGACCTGAAAGCGGGCTACAACTACAACGAACTTGTATCCATCGACACCAGCAGCAACCTGTACAACTGGCATGGAGAAGTCGTACGAGTTCAAAACCAACCCGGTGAGTTTGGAGAAGAGGACCATCTGATTACCAAAAGCCAAAGCTACTTTGTTCGTCAGCAGGTGGGATATAACCTTTCAGAAAAACATTCCCTTAAACTAGCCGTAGCACCAACATACGCCTACCGTACGGGGGATGACCTGCTGATAGAAGGCGAATTTGATCCGGCACTGGATGATGGCTATCTCTTGGATCTGGTGAGCGGACTGGAATACAGCGGTGAATTGATGAATGAAAAACTTCAAATCACAGCTTTTGCCAAAAACTACCGTCAAAGCATACGTATTGAATCAGTGGATCCAAGTATTGAAGGAATACAGGTGGCCGAGCGTTCAGTAAACAACTATGGAGCAGGAACCGGCTTGCGACATGTATGGACCTCACGGTTTGCCACCAAACTAAGTTACGAGTACGCCTACCGCCTGCCAAGACAGAACGAAATTTTTGGAAATGGACAGCTAACCGGAAGAAACCTGGATTTGAGGCCTGAAAATAGCCACAATGTAAACCTACAGTGGACTATAGAAAGTAAGATTACTGGCAAGACAGAGTGGCAGGTACAAGGCAATTTCTTCCTTCGCAGGGTGAATGACCTTATTTTTCTGGCAACTAATTCAGAAGGGTTTGGTGTTTACGACAATGTGTGGAGTGCCAACTCACAAGGAGTAGAACTGGGCGGAAGGGTAAAGGATCTTCTGATCAAAGGACTAACGCTCAATGCCAATAGTACTTATCAGTCTTACTTCAATACCTCGGATGAAGGACCCTTTGCCAGCTTCAGGGGTGACCGTATTCCGAATACCCCTTACTTCTTTGCCAATGGCGGGGCAGAATACCAGTTGGAGGATGTTATTCAAAAAAACGATAGACTTTCCATCTTCTGGAATACACGCTATGTACATCCTTATTTTACTGGCTGGGAAAGTGCAGGCTTAAAACAATACAAGCCCGAAACCCCTGGCCAGCTGACACACGCTGCAGGTGTTACACAAAAAATAAACGCAATAAAAACACAAACCGCTTTAACACTAGAGGTACAGAACCTAACAAACGCAAAGGTCTTCGACCTCTACGGAGTGCAACGCCCTGGCAGGGCTTTTTACATCAAATCAACCATTCAATTTTAACAGGAGGCAATGACTAACAATACAAGCAATCTTAAATTTTAAAAAATGACTAAAATTAATACAATGGAAACAACGAAAAGATGGGCATGGCTCACCATGCTCTTTATAGGAATGATCTCAATATCCATCACCTCATGCAATGACGATGAAGGTGATACTAATCCCGATGGAGAAGAAGTAGAAACTGCGTGGGTGATCGGATACCGTGTGGAAACCCCACAAGGCAGGGTTTACTACTTAGAGGCTCATGAGAACCTCCCTTCTGCAACAAATACAAGTGAAGCGGTTGAGTTAGGTTTAAATAGCCGGATATACTCTTATGGTGAAAACCCTTATACCTGGAACGGAGATGCTGCGACAATCACCAAATGGGAAGTAAACAAATCTACACTGGCTTTAAGTCCTGTAGGTATCATAAGTTTTGCCAGTACCGGAGTAACAGGAAATATCGCTGAACCAGCTTTCGTTTCTGAAACACAAGCTTTTACCACCAGCCTGGCAGAAGGAGTAGTCGTAGAGTGGAACCCCACTACCATGCAAATCACAGAAGTTCATGAAGTTGATGCTTTCCCAATCCCGGAAGCTTATGATGGTTTGCTGTTTGAGTTTAGAAAAGAAGTAACGGAAGATGGTAAAATTATTATTCCAATTGAAACCAACGCTTTCCCTGTGTGTTGTACCTATCCTGTGGATGCAGCAGGTGCCAGAACAGCTATTTTTGATCCGGTAACTGCTACTGTTACCTATCAACTTGATAATAGATTGCTAGGTTCTGACAATTCTCATTTTACTGATCCTGTCACAGGTATTAGATACTGTGCGCCAGTTTATGGAAATTCTTTTGTTCCACCTTACTTCGATAATGCCGAGTCACTCCCTAGTGCTCATTCATTGCTAAGGGTAAATGATGACGGTACATTTGATGCGAGCTATGAGTATAATCTCGAGGATGTATTAGACATTGAATTTTATGGTGGCACTTCATTCATTTATAACAATAAGGTGGTTATTAGTTATGTAGGTGATGATTATACCTGGGGTAGTTTCGACGAAAGATTCAATGTATTTTCTTTAGGAAACTTTAAATCTGCAGTAATTGATATGGAAACGAATGAGGTTTCATCATTTGATGCGTTAAGCGACTATGATGGGGCATATTCCGTAGGCACAATTGGCGACCAAACATTTCTGAGAGCTGTGGCCAGAGATACCGAAGGAAATCAAATAACCTACATCTTAGAACAAAATGCTATTGACAGCTACACCGAAATTACCGAACACATTGGAGGTAACATTGAGCATTTCAACAAGCTCTGGTAATGCTATTGTAAATATCTTGGCTCCATATAGTCGTAGCAAGTTGCTACGACTATATGGAGCTGACATTGAAACGGCAAATGATAAACACAATGGTCCTCTTATTACTTCTAGTTGCAAGCTATTTATACTACATGGGTTCGAAATATTTTCCAGTCAGTAGTGTAAGATCTAAAATAAAGCTTACCAAATACCAGCTCATTAGCGTTGCTTCGCTTTTGGTGTTGGCTGCTTGGTGGCATTTGTATTTGGAATATGAGGCTTTTACGGCCATTGTTTATTTATTGATTGCCATGGGTACCCTTATGTCAGCCCTGATGATCAGCTTGAAGCTCAGCCCAAGGTGGAACTATATATGGGCGGCTATTGGCATTTTGTTCCTTATTGTTGATTTCGTATAAGATGCCAGCAAAAAAAGAGTATCTATCCGGACCATGGAAGCGATTTAGCAAGTTGATGGCGGCTATAGTTGGTGCTTATATGACAGCTATGTTGTTTCATGTAGCCCTGGCAAAATTGGCTATGCCGAATGAAACCCCTGTTGTACTTTCAGGCTCTTACACCGGTTTTGTAGTTTGGGTAGGATTAATGATACTGGTCTATTTTATCAAAAAGGCCTGGCATGCTTGGCTCTTGCTTTTGGGAATCTCCCTTTTTTCAGGATCGATTATTTTTTTCTAAACCATCAAAGATGAAGCTCAAGGGATTAGGCGATAAGTCTTACAATATACTGTTCCATACGCATACAGTGGCTGGAATATTGATCAGTTTTGCACTCTTTGTGATATTCTTTGCGGGAGCATTTTCCCTGTTCAGATATGAGATCATTCAGTGGGAAAATCCTGAGGCACGCCAGGCCATCAATTCAGATTATAATTATGAAAAGGCGCTAGCTAAACTGGACAGCATTTATACCATTGATTGGCACGACAATGCCGCCTTGATCGTTCCTAATGAAAAAAATCCCCTGTTTACACTCTATGCCAATCAAAAGACTGAAGACCATTCTTTTCATCGTATTTCTGCGTACATCACCCCAGATACCTATAGGGTTCAAGACTTATCACATCCCCATACAACCGTCGGAGATACCATTTATTACCTTCACTATTTCGAGCAGATCCCTATTGTAGGGCTCTATCTGTCAGGTTTGGTTTCGTTGTTCTTTTTCTTTGCGATTGTCAATGGCTTATTGATCCATTGGAGAAACTTGTTGACCAAATTCTTTGCCTTTTTTACAGAAGGTAAGAGGAAAAACATTTGGACAAACGCACATACGGTACTTGGTGTTTTGGGCCTGCCCTTTCAGGTAATGTATGCAATCACAGGGGCTTTCTTTGGTTTGCTCACGCTGATCTTGATACCGACAGTGTTTTTGCTCTATAATGGTGATGTAAGCAAAGTGTACAACAAAGTGTCTCCTGAGGATTCCATCGTAGTGGATGAAAATGCTCCAGAATCCCGGAACTTATCAATCAGCGAACTGGCCAGGCAGGTGCAGGAGGCCTATCCCCATCATCAAATCCGGTATGCGGATATGAAAAATTATGGGAAAGAAGATGCTGTTATTACCTTCCATTTTGATGATTTTGGAGGATTGATGTCCACTGGCAAAATGACCATGTATATGCGTGATGGAAGACTATTGCCGGAATATAGCGTGTTGCCAAATGCAAAAAGTTATAGCGAATCAATTATTCCGGTCATGGTAAAGTTGCACTTTGCTGACTTTGGCGGCATGACCATGAAGGTCATTTATTTTGTACTGTCACTCATCACCAGCTTTATGATCATTAGTGGGGTAATGATCTGGCGCAGTGCAAGGGACAATAAAAGATACACTTACAAACAAAGACTCTTTCATCACCGGGTGACCATGGCGTACCTGGCAATCTGTTTGAGTATGTTCCCCGCATTTGCAGTTATCTTTTTGGCCAACAAGCTTGTTCCAATAGAAATGGTAGACAGGGTGGGATTAGTCAATGCGATTTTCTTTTTGAGCTGGCTTGTTCTGATCATCGTTGGCCTTTTTTGGAAGAGTTACTCCAAACTCAACCGTAACTATCTTCTAATTGGCGGGGCTATCTCATTGATGGTACCTGTTGCAAATGGAATGGTTACGGGTGATTGGATGTGGACCACATGGAGGACTCTCCCATTTGTCGCATACGTAGATTTATTCTGGCTCATAGTTGGTGTGTGTACCCTTTACATTTCACTCAAAGTACTGAAAGTGAAAACCGCATCTGACAAGCCAATACTTAACCCATAAATAGTGCTTACCTAAGTTTCTGACGACAGGTTCTAGTAGTAGTTAAAAATAAGTTATGACCTTAAAAAAACTCATCGGCAAAATTCATCTGTACCTCGGACTCGTTTCGGGTATCGTGGTATTATTGGTCAGCTTGAGTGGCTGTATCTATGTATTCGAGGAGGAAATCAACCTGATGTTGCAGACCGGAGTATACAGGAATGTTGATCCTCAGCAGCAGGAGTTTATTACCCCTGGAGCCATTCGTCAAAAGGTGGAGGAAGCTTTTGACAGTGAAATCACTTATATGAGCGCTACGGTTTATCCAACAGGTGATCGCGCCTCGATTATTTGGGTGAGGGATCAAAACCGTAAGTACACGGCCTTTATCCTTAACCCCTATTCCGGGGAAATTATTGATAGTTACCCTTACAGTACTAATTTTTGGGCGATCATATTGACGCTGCATACCTCCTTGCTTATACCTGGTTTTGGGCATCATATTGTAGGGGTTTCCACACTCATTTTTGTCATCATGCTCATTTCGGGGCTGTTCCTTTGGTTCCCTAAAAGTAAAAAGGGCTATAAGCAGCGATTCAGAGTCAAATGGGGTGCATCACCCAAGAGGCTCAACTACGATCTGCATAATGTGCTCGGTTTTTACATGACCTGGGTGGTCATTTTTGTGGCAATCACAGGCCTGGTATGGTCCTATCAATGGGTAGAAGATGGCGTCTATTGGCTAGCCTCCGGTGGAGATCAGCAAAAGGAATTGCAAATGCCCTTATCCGATACCACAGACATCGGAGGTTCATCAGATGCTATAGACAGGGCACTGCAGCAGATCACCACTGCCAACAGCAAGCTTCGTAACTATGTTCTGGTATACCCAGGCGATTCGACTGCCGTCTACCGGATCACACTAAATTATCAAGAGGGTGCATTTTATAACCAACATGATTCCTATGCCATAGATCAATACACTGGGGAGATACTGGGAAGCCAGCTTTGGAAAGAAACTAACATGGGTGACAAACTGATGGAAGCCAACTACAATATCCATGTTGGGGCCATATTAGGTCTACCTGGAAAATTCCTTGCGTTCTGTGCAAGCCTTATTGCGGCGAGTCTGCCTATAACAGGATTCGTTGTTTGGCGGGGCAGGAAAAAAAAGAAGTCAAAGAGATTGGAACAAATCATCAGGAAACGGTAGTATGAAAGAACAAGGCAGCTAACCAGGCAAATCGGTTTCTAAATACTAAATTTATTAGGTATGAGGCTTTATCCACAATTGAATTAGAGACGGAATACATAGAATCAGAAAATGAATTTACAAATTCAGATTGATGCTATCGAATTGCTAACCATTAAAAAAAGACCGAAATAGTGTGATTTGCTACTACAATTCTTATGTAAATATACTTATTTACAACGATTTAGGGTTGCCCGGCTTAGGGTTCAAATCGTGTCAAAATAGTGTAAATAATATCATGGGATGAGAAGGATTAATCTATGGACTCAAAAAAACACAAGAGACACCAAAAATTATGATTTAATCAATATTGGGAAGTATTAAAAGATGTAATTTGATATATTTTCAATGATTTTCAATGATTTTGGCTTCACTTTTAATACCTTCGATTCCAATACCTCCCAAAGAAATCCTTGAAAAAAGCGATATATATAACGGATCAAAAAGCTGAGACTCTGCTAAGGACAGAAGTATCCGAACAGCTTTTGGAAAAGGATGAAACTTTGGTCTGGAGGAAATTTATCGATGGAGACAATAAGAGTCTTATATATATCTATCAAAAATATGTGGATGTCCTCTATACATACGGATGTCAGATAACCACCCGATCCGAATTTGTTCGGGACTGTATTCAGGATCTGTTTATTTACATTATTGATAGACGTTCAAAGCTTTCTGATGTAAAGTCAATAAAGGCTTATCTTTTTGCTTCTCTCAAAAGGAAGATTCTTCGAGACTTGAAAAAGGAAGAAAAACTGATTGGCAATGAAGGATTCAATTTCTTTCTTGAGGACGCTCCATTCTACATATCTGATAACCTTTCAGAAGAAGAACGAAAAATTATCCATAAGCAATTAAACGAATTGCCAGTAAATCAACGTGAGGTGATCTATCTCCATTTTTACGAAGGACTCTCCTATGCAGATATTGCCACTGTGCTAAATGTGAAGGATGGAAATGTCAGGGTCATGGTTCATAGAGCACTTGTCAAGCTTAAAGAGCGCTTGAAGCCCTTCCGAAATGCACTCTACACTATTATTCTCTCCCTCATCACATTCCTTTCCTGAATACACCTGCTTTTATTGAGCAATTTTCATAAAATGATTGTAAATACAATGTGATTGATATTTTTACATTCAAATTGATAAAAATATTATAAAAATTACATTTTATTGTAACGAAATCATACCCTGTTGTCTCTTTAAAAATACATGAGCCCTAATTATAAGCCGTGAACAAAAGAGAAGACAACATATTCGATCTTTTACACAATGAAGAATTTGTCCAATGGGTGACCACACCCTCGGATGAACTTGATCATTACTGGAGCAATTGGATGTCAGCTGATGCCGGCCGTCAGAGACAGGTAGATATTGCTCGTAGTATTATTTTAACAGCAAATAGAAAGCTCCTAAGATTACCTGATAAAGATTATTCTCAGATGTTGAATAATCTGGTTGAGCATTATCAAAAACCGAAGACAAAAACCTTACCAATATTTGTCTGGGCTTCCGTTGCTGCGGCAGCCGTTTTTGCTCTGGTGTCAATCTTGATTGCCTTTCAAATGAATGGTCGATCGGATTCCGGAATGGTAGCACTACAAGAATATCAGACTAAATCAACCAGCCTGGGTCAAAAGATGACCATTAAGCTTAGCGATGGCACCATGGTTAAATTAAACGCCGGAAGCCAATTGGAAGCACCGAAGCATTTTACCGGAGACATTCGGGAAGTACGACTGACAGGAGAAGCTTATTTTGAAGTAACTCGAGATGAATCAAGACCTTTCATCATTGAACTGGATGGAATGCGTGTACAGGTACTGGGTACTTCCTTTGTGATCAAAGAAGATGAATATTCTAACAGTCAGATTGTAGCCGTGAATTCAGGTAAAGTGAGCGTGAGCAAACCTGATGGTGAAATGATCTACTTGGTTAGGGATGAAATGTCAATCATTGATAGCAGTGGAAGGCTAAAAAAGGAAGATATAACTAACAAAGAAGCTGTTTTTGGATGGACTGAAAACAAACTGGTTTTTGATGAAGAGTCATTTGATCAGGTCATCAATTACTTAGTCAGTTGGTATGGAGTGGATTTTACAGTAAAAGCAGAAATTGATAGCAATGTTAAATACACAGCTTCTTATAACAACCCAACAGTAGAAGAGGTCTTAATCAGCTTAACCCATGTTTATAACTTTAAATATCAAAAAAATGGAATTCACATAACTATCGAATAAACAAAAAAAAAGAGTTGAGAAAACTTTTGGCGAAGCAGCTCAACTCTTTATGAACAGTTTTAATCACAACAACTAAAACCATTATGAGTACAAATCTACGAAAAATTGCTATTCGCATGTCTAAATACGCGATATATGCATTCATTGGATGCCATTCTCTCCTCTTGGCATTCGCGACCGAAAGTGATGCTCAGCGGAAGTATCTCGCTGACATCACTGTACAACTAAGCGAATCAAGGAATAATATCCATTTACTTGATTTGATTTTTGAATTGGAAACAAAAACAGAATTTCAATTTGCCTATTCCAAAAGCCAATTAAGGGACATACAAGTAAGCCTAACAGGTGGTAATTGGAATTTGAGTGATCTACTCACAGAAATCTCAGCTCAAAGTAAGATTTCTGTCAAACGAGTAAATGAAGTAATTGCTTTGAATCTCGTTAATAAAACAGCTGAATTACCTCAATTGAGTGATTTAATCAGTATCCAACATACCGTGTCTGGTACGATTACTGACGAAGCAGGCGAACCTTTACCTGGTGTAACCATCCAAATCAAAGGAACTACTCAAGGAACTATCACTGATTTTAATGGAAAGTTTTCCCTTGAACTACCATCTCAGGAGTCAATACTGATCATTTCATTTGTAGGTTACCTGTCTCAGGAAGTTGTAGTCGGGAATCAGAGTGCCCTCTATATTTCATTGTTGCCAGATGTTAAGTCATTAGAAGAAGTTGTCGTTGTTGGCTATGGCACGCAGAAAAAGTTAGATGTGACCGGTTCAGTTTCTTCTATTAAGTCGCAGGATATTGCAAGGTCACCAGCTCCGAATTTAGCAAATTCCTTATCGGGAAGGCTTACAGGTGTGATTACTACACAAGTAAGTGGTGAGCCCGGACAGGATGAAGGAGGAGCATTTCTGATCAGGGGACAAAGTACGTTTGGGGATAACAGTCCACTTATACTGGTAGATGGTATTGAGAGACCGTTTCGTAGGGTAAATCCGAATGAAATAGAAAGCATTACTGTTTTGAAAGATGCAGCATCAACAGCAATCTATGGATCAAGGGCAGCTAATGGAGTTATTTTGATAACCACCAAAAGAGGGTCGGCAGGAAAAGCCACCATAACTTATGGTACGAGTATAAGTTTCGATTCACCTACTGTCAGACCCGAATTTATGAATGCAGGTGAGTATGCAGAAAATTTAAACATTGCACGTGAAAATATCGGAGATAACCCGAGATATACCGACGAACAAGTAGAAGCATTCAAGAACGGAACGGCTCCTAATACTGATTGGTGGAGTGAGATTGTAAACAAAAATGGCATCACTAAAAAGCATGACATTTCAGTATCAGGAGGTAATAATAAAACGAAGCATTTCACATCTTTTGGCTATTTAAACCAACAAGGACTATTGGAACTCTCAAGCTTTAAGTCTTATAGCCTGAGGTCTAATATTGACAATGACGTCTCATCTAACTTAAAAGTTTCACTGGATCTTTCCGCCAGAAAAACGGAGAAAACACAGCCACCATCCGGATCAGCTAATGTTCTATTAAGAGTAGATCAATCAAAGCCCACTTACCAGGCCTATTTTCCAGAATTAGGAGATAATGTACTGGGATGGAATGGTCAAGCTGGAAATGGAATTGGAATGGCAAATGAATCAGGTTATCGGAAGGATGACAATGATGCATTCCAGGGGACATTAACAACAACATTGAATGTCCCATTTGTAAAAGGGTTGTCATTGATTGGGCGAGCTTCTTTTGATTACTATGTGGATGCTTACAAGAAACTCACCAAACCCTATACCTATTATTCTCAAGACGAAATAACTGGCGAGTTTACAAAGTTCCAAAGCACACCCAAAACGGATTTGACTCAGCAGAAAGGACAATCTCAGACTTCTACTTTACAATTTAGAACCCTTTATAATAATACTTGGGGAAAACATACAGTTTCAGCTTTAGGGCTTGTTGAGCGAATTGACGTGGCAAGTGATTATTTAAATGCTTACAGAGAGGGGTTTGTTTCACCGCAATTAGACCAGTTGTTTGCCGGTAGTACTACTAATTTGAATAATGGTGGAGCCGCTCAAGAATCGGCCAGAATCGGCTATGTAGGTAGGATTAACTATAATTATGATGATCGATATTTACTTCAGGTTAATGCGAGATATGACGGATCATTTAATTTTCCCAAAGGTAAACGTTATGGATTTTTCCCGGCGTTTTCAGCAGGTTGGTTAATTTCTGAAGAAAGCTTTATGACCAATGTCAGTATACTCACCAACCTTAAACTTCGGGCCTCATGGGGTCAGGTGGGCAATGATAGAATTGTAGATGCAAATGGTAACCCTCTATATTTCAATTACCTTTCGAATTTTGGGTTCAATGGTGGTCATGTTGTTGGTGGTAACTATCAGACAGGTGTAGCTGTAAGCTCACCAGCAAACCCCGATGTTACTTGGGAAACAGCCACATCATTTAATCTGGGATTAGATTTTGGTTTGTTGGAACAAAAACTAAGCGGTGAAATCGACTATTTCAAAAAACGAACCAAAGATATCTTAAGGCCGAATACAGGTTCAATCCCTGAAACCTTTGGATCTACTTTGCCTTTTGAAAATATTGGAGTAGTTGATAATCAGGGTATCGAGATTGCGCTCAAATACCGAAACTTTATTGGCGACCTAAACTATACCATTGGTGGTAATGCCACTTACGCTAAGAATGAAGTTATCTCATTTGGTGAACCAAAGGATGTGGAAGATAGGATTAGGAAGACAGGAAGGCCACTTAATCAATACTATGGATACATATCAGAAGGACTATTCCAGAGCCAGGAGGAGATTAATGGATGGGCTGATCAAGATGGTACAGGAAACCAGTCCATAGCCCCTGGAGATATTAAGTATCGTGATATCAATGATGACGGTGTTGTAAATAGTTATGACATCACCAGAATAGGTAAAAGTGATATACCGGAGTTGGTTTATGGATTTACTATGGGGGCAAATTATAAAGGATTTGATTTGAATATTTTCTTCCAGGGAGCAAGTGGCTTTCAGAGAAATGTAGTTGTTGTCCCTTTTGAGTTAGAAACTAACTCAGAGAGAGTGCTCATAGACTCTTGGTCTCCTGATAATACTGATGCGGAATATCCACGGCTTACCGCAGGAGGACTTACCAATAACAACGGCCGATCTTCAACTTTTTGGTTGAAGAACGCGACTTACTTACGCCTAAAAAATGTGGAGTTAGCCTATACTTTACAAGACTTGAAGATTTTAAACGATATAGGATTAGAGAGTGCTCGACTGTTTATTTCTGCTACCAACTTCCTTACGTTTAGTCAGATTGAAAATAGGGATCCTGAAGTGAACTCTGGAATAAGAGGGGCATCTTATCCAAATGTTAAGAGCTTCATAATGGGATTGAATATAAATTTTTAGATGGGGTAAGATGGTACAAGTGATGTTAATTAAACCAAATATTAAGATGATAAGATATAGTATTTTAATAGTTTTCATGGCCTTTTTTGCAGGTTGTAGTGACGATTTTTTGGATAAAGAACCAATCGATTCAGTTAGTGAAAATGCTGTTTTTAGTGATGAAGGATTTGCGGAATCATATCTATACAATGTATATGATTTTCTCCCGTCTGGCTTTGGTAATGGCGCCAGCAATATTGGCAATGGTGATATTGGGTACGGTGATTACTATAACCTAAGCACTGTTTGTGATGAGGCCAGGAACAAGAGTGGCTGGATATCCAGCCAGACGACTGTAGTTCCCGGATTGATCAGCCCTACCAATAATCCCTTGGGTTTGTGGGGTGAATCTTATACAGGGGTCAGACGTGCCAATCATCTTATTGAAGGTCTTGAGAGTTCTGCGTTAGATGAAGTTTTCATCAAGCGGGTAATCGCGGAAGCCAGATATGTTCGAGCCTGGTTGTATTTTGACCTTGTGAGAAGATATGGGGATGTTCCTTTAATAACCGTTGTTCAAAATATTGATGACGGTGATGCCCTTCTGGTTTCTAGAACCCCCGCAAGCGAGATTTATGCCTTTATAGATGCCGAGTTGGAAGAAATTGCCGAAGATATTCCCCTTGCTGTAGATTTCTCCGATGACAAATATGGTAGGGTCAACAGGGAAACTGTTTGGGCATTGAGTAGCAGGTCTAACCTTTACGCAGAAAATTATGAAAAGGCCGCCTCTTCCGCTAAAAAGATAATGGATGGGAATCACTTCTCTTTAAGTCAAGATCTTAATGCCCTATTCCAGTCCGAGTCAAAGAATCCTGAGGTTATCTTTGAAATCCTATTCCAACTACCATTCAAAGGGCATAGCTGGGACAGGGTAAACTTGCCCTTCAGTTGGAGAACAGACTGGGGATCTCAAGTCAATCCCGTGCAAGAATTGGTAGATGAATTTGAAATGGCCGATACAGGATTGCCAGTGACCGATCCGGCCTCAGGATATGATCCGCAGAATCCTTATGAAGGTAGAGACAAAAGGTTTTATGCTAGTATTTTGTACCACGATGCTCCGTTTAAGGGAGGCGTGGTAGATGCAGAGTATTTAGTAGGAGCTGAGGGACTACTGGCAAATGGACTGACAACAATCACAGGATACTATGTTCGTAAATTCTTGGATGAGTCACTACCATTCGATCCCAACTTTAGTGAAAGTAAGTGCAGTTGGAAAGAGTTTAGGTTGGCAGAGATATTGTTGAACTATGCTGAGGCTCAGAATGAAGCTGTTGGGCCAGATGCATCAGTCTACTCGGCAATCAATCAGCTTCGAAGCAGAGCTGGACTGCCTGATTTACTGGCAGGCTTGTCTCAGGATGAAATGCGTGAAAAAATTAAACATGAAAGAAGGGTAGAGCTTTGCTTTGAAAACCACCGATATTTCGACTTGATCCGGTGGGGTATAGCTGAAGAAACCCTTAATGATAAATTTTTTCATGGTATGAAAATCACCAGAGATGCAGATGATAATTTGGTCTTTGACCCTACCTTCCTGGTTGACATGAGACCGAAACAGATTTTTTTACCTAAGCATAATTTAATGCCTCTTCCACAAAGTGAGATAGAAAAGAACCCGAATCTACTTCCTCAAAATGAGGGGTACTAATTAGATTTTGTCCTGTTCAAAAGGCTGCATTTTCTGGTACAGCCTTTTGTTCATTTCATTGACCCCTTTTTTCAAGGATGTCTTTCTTTTCCGATAACGGATTTCCCCTTTGCCTGGGATGCAGAGCAATTGACTTCTTTGGCAATCTTGAGTATTCAAATACAACATTATGACAAAAAATAAACACTTTCGAACCCTTCTCTCGATTACGGCGTGCCTGCTCATATCGATAAACGCTTTTAGTCAATCTGCTTTTGACACCATCATGAGCAGGATAAGTAGTCAGCTTCATGATATCGAATCTGTAGAAGCCCTGGACAGCATAGTAAATGTGAATCTCAATGCACTACAGATGGATGGTTCCTGGTTGGATATCGAGTATTCGAGTACAGCAGGAACAATCTGGCCTCCTGCAACTCATCTCAATAGGGTTAAAGACCTTATAAAGGCTTATACTCAGGACAGTAGCATATATAACGGAGATTCAAACCTGTATAATAATATCATTAATGGACTCAATTATTGGGACTCTCACAACTTTACAAGCAGCAATTGGTGGTGGAATCAAATAGCAGTACCCAAAACCCTGGGTGAAACAATGATACTGATGGAATATGGAAACACACAATTGCCTTCCACTTTGAAAAGTTCATTGGTAGCCAGGATGGTTCAGGGAAATATCTACCAACAAACTGGCGCTAACAAACTTGATTTTGCCATTCACTATTTGTACCGTGCTTGCCTAACACAGGATAACGATTTGATGAACATAGCAGTTGAGCAGGCTTTTTTGCCTGTAGCACTTACTACAGGTGATGAAGGCTTACAATATGACTATTCCTACCGCCAACATGGCCCTCAACTTATGATTGCAAGTTATGGTTCGGTGTTTATAAGTGGAGAATACGATGTGGCTCTTTGGGTAAGGGATACACCCTATGCACTGTCAGGAAGCCAATTGGAGTTGTTATCTACTTATTATAAAGACACCTATTTGAAAACGATCAGGGGAAAATATGCTGATTTTAGTACAGAAGGGAGAGGCATAAGCAGGCCTGGTGCATTGCGGAGAATACTAGAAGAAAACCGGCTGGAAAAAGCAAAACTGATTGATCCGGCCAACAACGCGGCATGGGATCCTGCTATTGCCCGGACTTCCGGCACACAGTCACCCGATTACATGGTCGACCCTAGTCACACCCACTTTTACCGGGGGGACTATACCATTCATCAGCGTGAAGCTTATTCTTTTAACGTGCGTACAGCCTCCACCCGTACCCGGAGAACGGAAAAAGGCAACAATGAGAACCTGTCGGGTAAATTTTTACCAGATGGAGCCACATGTATCCAGCGAAGCGGAAGTGAATACTTCGACATCATGCCGATATGGGAGTGGGATAAAATACCAGGAACAACCTCCAGGGACTTTGCTGAAATACCCGCCATGACGATCAACTGGGGAGAACCAGGCAGTACTTCATTTGTAGGTGGAGTATCTGACAGCTTGCATGGAGTTACCGCTTACGACATGGATTATTACGGTGTATCCGCCAAGAAATCATGGTTCTTTTTTGATGATGAAGTGGTATGCCTGGGAGCAGGCATAAATAGTTCCTTGTCGGAAAACACCACCACCACGCTCAACCAAAGCTGGTTGAATGGTGATGTCACCATTTCACCTTCAGGTGGAGGTGTCACGACATTAAGCGACAATACCGTTTCCCAATACACCGATCCCCAATGGGTATGGCACGACAGTATTGGCTACTTTTTCCCAGAAGGAGGTAATATGAAAGTAGGCAATCAGGAGCAAAGCGGAAGCTGGCATGACATTAATAGCAGTTATCCGGATACCACCCGTACAGGCGAGGTGTTTAAACTATGGTTTGATCATGGCACTCAGCCATCCGATGAAGGGTATGCTTACATTGTCTCTCCAGGCATTAACAATTCTTCTGAGATGCAATCATACGATCTTTCTGATCTCAGGATTGTTGAAAACACCTCCTCAAGGCAAGCGGTGAGGCATCTGGGATTGAATATGATGCAAGTTGTGTTTCATCAGGCCGGCACAGTCACAGACGATTCCGTTTCCATCACCGTGGACAGGCCGTGCATAGTGATGTTAAAAAACCTGGGCAGCACTCAGGTGGATTTGTTAATAGCAGACCCTGCTCAGCAATATAGTTTTGCCGTGGTAACCCTTGCTCTTCCAGGTATAAATGGAACCAAACAAATGAACTGCGTATTGCCAGAAGATCCCTATGCGGGTTCAACAGCAAATTTTATCGTAGACAATAGCTCTCCAGATGCACCGGAAGGAGAAGCAGGTTTGTTGATATACCATGTAGCGGCTAGCGAAGATGACGGTAATGTTCCATTCAATACCTTGGATAATGACTTGGGCACACGGTGGTCAGCCGAAGGAGATGGCCAGTGGATACGTTATGACTTGGGGTCGGCCCATACAGTAACCAACTTAGACATTGCCTGGTATTCTGGTGACCAGCGAACCTCCACCTTTGATGTCCAGATTTCAGATGATACAACCAACTGGGCTACTATATATAGCGCAACAACCAGTGGAACCACTTTGGAGCAAGAAAACCACGATGTATCTGATGCCAGCGGAAGGTATATACGGATAGTAGGCCATGGCAACTCCAGCAGTGACTGGAACAGCATCACGGAAGTAGATATATTTGGCTATTCTGGTGATAGTAGTATGTATTATGCTGTTGCAGACGCATACGTGCGTGACGGTAGCTATGCTAATACTAATTTTGGTAGCACCACTACCCTAGTGGTTAAAAAGGATGGTACGGGATATAGTCGTCAAACTTATCTTAAGTTTGATCTTCATGATGTTCATCAGCCATCGAGTCATGCCAAACTGCGGTTATATTGCGAATATGGCAATACGGATGCTGATGATACCAACTGGGATTTATATGAAGTAAGCAATACAAACTGGACTGAAGAAGGCCTCACATGGAATAATAGACCCTCTGGCAATAGCTTGATCACCACTCAGCCCGGAATAACAGGAACCGGATACGTAGAATGGGATATTACAGAATATATCAATGAAGTGACCATTGATAGTCTTTTGTCCTTTCAACTGGTTTCCACTGTCACGGGATCACAGACAAATGCAGAATTTTCCTCAAAAGAAGGATCCTTTACTCCCATGATCATTATAGAGAACATTCCCGTTGAGTCTGACAGTACTGTCACGATATCCGATGCATACGTGCGCGACGGCAGCTATGGTGGCACCAACTATGGTACAGCCTCTTATCTGTTAGCTAAGAATGATGGGACTGGCTACACACGTGAAGCCTATGTGAAATTTGACCTGAGCCAGATGCAGGGCACGGTGCTGGAAGGTGAACTGCGAATGTATAGCAATGATGCGGCTAGTACGATCTGGGAGCTTTACAAAGTGGGCAACAATTGGACTGAAACTGGCCTTACATGGAACAATGCCCCTACGGAAGAAGTGCTGATTGGGATGACACCTGGGATCGGCTCTGCCGGATTCGTTACCTGGGATATCCATGAAGTGCTGGACACACTGTCGGGCAATGAGTTGTCACTCAAAATAGTTTCTACAGCGGCAGGCATATATTCATCATTTGCCTCCAAAGAATCTGCCGAAATGGCAAACTGGCCTACCGTTATTTATTCGACCGTAGTAGAAGGAGGCAGCAGTTCCCGCCTTGGGGGGATCGTTAGAAACAAAAAACAGGATGGCATTATTGCAAACAAACAGGTTGGATTAACCCTATATCCCAATCCAGTTAGTCAAAAAACTTTCATTGAATCAGAAGGTATTATCAATGCTATTGTGATCCACAATATCAATGGAAATGAGGTAAGGAAGATCGATAACGTGAATGCCTACTGGTTGGAAGTGGATATGGGAAGTTTACGTCAGGGCGTGTATTTCTTTTCTATAATGGGTGATGATTTTTTGAAGAGAGTAAAAGTGATCAAGGAATGAAAAAGAGCAGTTGAACAAGTTAGAGTTTACAAACGGTGAGTTGGTTGGCTAGGTATATAGTTTAAGGTTATAGTGAGATTTGCCGGAAATGATTTTATCAAAACCAATTCCCGTTTGTTTTAATGTAATGGTGTGATCCAGGAAAGGGACATTTGCGGATTCACATATTTAGCAAAGACTAAAAACACATATTATATGAGAAAAGCACTAAAATCCCAACTGTTAGGACTAGCTATTCTGGTATTGGCACAGACCTCCTGTCAGAAAAAAGTCAAAGCTCCGAACCCCGTAGGTCCCATACCTTCCGAAGAGCAATTCGCTTGGCACGAGATGGAGCTTAATGCTTTTATCCATTTTACTATCAACACCTTTACCGATAAAGAGTGGGGTTATGGTGATGAGTCTCCTAAACTGTTTGATCCGGCAAAGCTAGATGTCGATCAATGGGTGGGCGTGTTGAAAGAAACCGGATTTAAAGGAGTGATCCTTACCTGCAAGCACCACGATGGCTTTTGTCTTTGGCCTACTGAATACACCGAACACTCTATAGCCAACAGCCCTTACAAGGATGGTGAAGGAGATATCGTGAAAGAAGTAGCCGAGTCCTGCAAAAAACACGGACTGAAATTCGGTGTTTACCTATCGCCCTGGGATAGAAACCATACTGATTATGGAAACCCGGAATACATTAATTATTACAGAAATCAACTAAAAGAACTGTTTACCAAATACGGCCCTGTTTTCGAAATGTGGTTTGATGGAGCCAATGGAGGAGACGGTTTTTACGGCGGTGCTAATGAAGAAAGAAAGATCGACGGAACCACTTACTACGACTGGCCCACTACCCTCGATCTGGTTCGAGAAATGGAGCCCGAGGTTATATTTTTTAGTGATGCAGGCCCCGGAGTGAGATGGGTTGGTAATGAGAAAGGAATAGCAGGAGAGACCAACTGGAATACCATTACCCCTGATACCTTGTATGCAGGCAAAGGAGGTATCATTGACCTTTTGAATACCGGGTCAGAAAATGGCACCCACTGGATTCCTGCTGAAGTAGATGTTTCCATCAGGCCGGGCTGGTTTTACCATGCAGCAGAAGATTCATTGGTGAAAAGCCCTGAAACACTCCTCAATATTTACCTCACATCTGTAGGCCGAGGCTCTAATTTATTGCTGAATATCCCTCCTGACAGACGTGGACTTTTTCATGAAAATGATGTGAAAATACTGCGCGAGTGGCATGCTTTACTACAAAAAGAATTTGGCAATAACCTTGCGCTACATTCAACGGTAGAATCCTCATCGTATCGTGGTTCTGCAGAAGAATATGAGGGCTCTTTGGTGACAGACAATAACCCGGAAACCTATTGGGCAACTGATGATGAAATAAAGACAGGCACACTGGAAATAGATTTGGACGTAGCAAAAGAAATAAAATATGTCCTCTTACAGGAATATATAAAATTAGGCCAGCGGGTGAAGGGGTTTACACTAGAGGCATTGGTGGATGGAAGCTGGCAACAGGTAGCTGAGGCTACCACAATAGGATATAAACGAATTTTAAAAATCAATCCTGTTTCAACAGAAAAAATCAGAATAAACATCACTGATGCAAAGGCTTGTCCATTGATAAGTAATGTAGAAGTTTATTAAAATATGTCTTACCATAACTGACGAGAATGAATAAGATAAAATTTAGTTTCCCCTTCGCCTTTTTTACGCTTTTTGTACTAAGTGCTTCCTTTTGTCAAACTCAGGAATGGCAAGACCCTCAAATAGTATCCGTAAACAAAGAAGTGCCCCATGCCTGGTTTATCCCTTATCAGGACATAAAATCCGCCCGGGCGAATGACCCTGAAAAATCTACCGGTTACAAACTACTCAATGGCGACTGGAAATTCATGTTCCTGGAATCCCCTGCAAAAGCCACCGAAGCATTTTACAAATCAGATTTCAACGATAAAAAATGGAATACCATCCCCGTACCTTCCAACTGGCAGATGCAGGGCTATGATTACCCCATATATGTAAATATCCGCTATCCGTTCGAAAACGCCGTACCTCCCAACGTGCCTATGGATTACAATCCAACAGGGCTGTACAGGCATACTTTTGACATCCCACAGGACTGGGATGACAAACAGGTTTTTATCCATTTCGGGGCAGTCAAAACAGTCTTTTACCTCTGGATCAACGGAGAAAAAGTAGGCTATAGCGAAGGCAGCAAGACCCCTGCCGAATTTGACATCACCAAATACATCAAGCCTGGCAAAAACCAACTGGCCATGGAAGTGATCCGATGGGCGGATGCCAGCTACCTGGAAGATCAGGACTTCTGGAGAATGAGCGGGATCGAGCGGGACGTCTTTTTACTGGCCACCCCCAAAACCAGGATTGAAGATTTTGCTGTAAAGAGCGATCTGGATGAAACCTATACCCATGGCCTTTTTGGTCTGGGTATTGATCTGAAAAATCATGGTGAAGCGGATCGGGGTGCTATTGTTGCCGTCAGGTTGCTGGATGGTGAAACCATAGTTTTTGAGGAGGAACAACAAATCACCACTTCTGCCAGCTTTTCTTCTACTATTGAAAATGTACGTCAATGGAGTGCGGAATTTCCCAACTTGTATGACCTTGAGATTGAATTGAAAAATGGTGGATCAACAAGCCAGGCCATCACCCAAAAAATCGGCTTTAGAAACGTCAGGGTCAGTGGCGGCCAACTCAAAGTAAACGGAAAACCAGTTGTTATAAGAGGAGTTAATCTTCACGAAACGCACCCTGTCACAGGGCACGTGGTGGACAAGGCCACACGCATTCAGGACATCACATTGATGAAGCAGCACAACATAAATGCCATACGTACCTGTCATTATCCACAAGATCCGGTATTCTACGAGCTATGCGATAAATATGGATTGTACATAGTAGATGAAGCCAATATTGAGACACACGGTATAGGCTATGACCTGGATAAAAACCTGGCCAACCAGCCCGTTTGGGAAAAGGCCTTTATGGACAGGACAAAGCGCATGGTGGAGCGCGACAAGAACCACCCGAGTGTCATCATCTGGTCGTTGGGCAACGAGTCAGGAAACGGCGTGAACGCTTACAAAACCTACAGTTGGGTCAAGGAAAATGACCCATCAAGGCCAGTGCAGTACGAACGTGCCATCAAAGAGTGGAATACAGATATTTTCGTACCGATGTATGCGGGAATTGAGAAAATGGAAACCTATGCGCAAAACTATAGCGACCGTCCGCTGATCCAATGCGAATATGCCCATGCCATGGGCAACAGCCTGGGCAACTTTCAGGATTACTGGGATCTCATTTATCAGTACGATATACTTCAAGGCGGTTTCGTGTGGGACTGGGTGGATCAGGCATTGCTCAAGAAGACAGCTTCGGGAGAAGAATACTACGCCTACGGTGGAGATTATGGGCCTGCTGATGTCCCCTCAGATGGCAATTTCTGCAACAACGGACTGGTAAACCCCGACCGCACACTGCACCCATCCATTTATGAATTGAAGAAAGTTTATCAGCCGGTATATTTTAAGGAAGCTGACCTGTCAAAAGGCAAAGTACAAGTCATCAACCACAATGCATTTGACGATTTAAGCGGTCTTTCATTTTACTGGGTGATAGAAGCCAATGGAAAAGTCTTCAAAAAAGGAGAACCATTTGAACTTAAAGTTACTCCTGGCGAAAGACAAACAGTAGACTTGAAGACCCCGACTATAAAACCGGAGAATAATACCGAATACTTTCTAAACATTTATGCAGTGTCCAAAGAAACGAGTGGCGTGGTTCCCTCAGGTCACACTATTGCCTATGAGCAATTCAGGTTGCCCGTTCATCAAAAATCGCAGATTGTATATCCTACCAATGGTACTTTGAAAACAGATGAATCCGGCAGTGCAATTGCTATATCGGGAGAAAATTTCTCCATAAGCATTGACAAAAACTCCGGGTGGGTCGATAGCTATAAGCTTGTAAATAAAGAAATGCTGAAAATGCCCCTCCAGCCCGATTTTTGGCGTGCGCCTAATGATAATGATTACGGCAATAACATGGCCGTACGATGCAAAATATGGCGTGACCTGGAAAAAAGTTTTAAAGTAAAATATATAAACATAAACCAGCCCCTTTCGGGAAAAGTGGAAATTGAAACAGCTTTTGATATACAGCGGATCGGCTCATCAGCTACAGTAAAATACACTATATATAGCGATGGCACCATAAGCGTAAATAGCTGGTTCAAGCTGATGAACAATAAAGAAGACCTGCCCGAAATCCCCAGGATCGGTTTCAGGACTAGGATCAGCCCGGAGTTTGCCCAATTGGAATATTTCGGTAGAGGCCCATTTGAAAATTACATCGACAGAAACACAGCCTCCTTGGTGGGTCTGTATTCATCAGATGTTGTAGACCAGTATTTTCCTTACATCCGTCCTCAGGAAAACGGATACAAAACCGATGTGCGTTGGGCTACTCTGAAAAATACAACTGGCGAAGGGTTGAAAATTTCGGGCAGTAAATTAGGTCTGAGTGTCATGCCTTATGCCCGGGAAGACTTTGATAGTGGGGATAAAAAAGGCCAGACCCATACGACTGATGTGAAGAAAAAAGAGTTTATCGAATGGCACATCGACTACAAGCAAATGGGCATAGGAGGTGATGATAGCTGGGACGCTTTGCCCCATGATGAGTACCTCATCTATCCAGGAATCTACAGTTTTGATTTTGTGATCTCCCCTGAGAATTAAATTGAACAGCGATGACGGAAACTATGAAAATAATTTTGGATAAATAATGATAAGTGTTTTCCGAAAGGAAAACGGGCTAAGCTGAAATAGCGAACCCTTCGGAAACACATTGAAGAAACCAAAGATGAACACAGGATACACTATCAATTTTTTTTTTAAAAACCAGTATAAATGAAAACGAACCTTTTAATAGTAGCAGTAATAGGCTTTTGTTTCGTGCAATGCACGTCAGGAAAAACCGATTTGGACCAGGCAGCCGAGGTGCCTGTGGAAGAAAAAATCACAGAGGAATTTATTGACAATCAAATCCTTTCTGCAAAGGCACAATACAAGGAACTGATGAAAAACCTTCCGGCAGATTCCATGCCAAGGACCTACGACAGCACGACCGGCCAGATGATCAACAGCGACACCCGATGGTGGTGCAGTGGGTTTTACCCTGGTACATTGTTGTATTTGAATGAATTTGCGGCAGATAATTCGATAAAGCAGGAAGCACTCGACCGGTTGGCCATATTGGAAAAGGAAAAACACAATGCCACCACACACGACCTTGGTTTTATGATGTACTGTAGTTTTGGTAATGCTGATAGTTTGACAAGTGGCTCAGATTACTCCGAGGTACTGATGACAAGCGCCAAATCACTGGCCACCCGGTTCAACTCTACCGTGGGCTGTATCCGTAGCTGGGATCATGGTCCGTGGAATTATCCCGTGATTATCGATAACATGATGAACCTGGAGCTGTTGTTTTGGGCGACCCGGTTCAGTGGCGATTCTACCTTTTACAATATAGCCGTGACCCATGCCAACACGACGATGAAGAATCATTTCCGTGAAGACAACAGTTCGTACCATGTGATCGACTATGATCAAAAGACAGGAGATGTGATTGCCAGGAAAACCGTACAAGGGGCTGCTGATTCATCCGCCTGGGCACGTGGGCAAGCCTGGGGATTGTACGGCTACACAGTAATGTACCGGGAAACCGGGGATGCGGTTTACCTCAGTCAGGCAAAGAAAATAGCAGCGTTCATGCTAAACCACCCCAACATGCCAGGTGACAATGTTCCTTACTGGGATTATGATGCGCCCGGGATACCAGATACATACCGGGATGCGTCTGCCGCTGCGGTGATGGCTTCCGGATTACTGGAGCTGGGGCTTTACGTGGATGATAGCCTGCAGGAGGTCTATGCAAAGGAAGCTGCAAAAGCTGTGAGTACATTGGCGACAAGTGAATATACCGCTCAGGATGGCTCCAACGGAGGGTTTATTCTTAAGCATAGTGTAGGCTCCATTCCTCACAATTCTGAAATAGATGTTCCCCTGACTTATGCTGATTACTATTATGTTGAGGCACTTTTGAGGTATAAGGATTGGTATTTGCAATAAAGTGGAACAAGGAGTCAATTTGGGATTAGTCAATATGGCCAGAGGAGGTGCGCATCTAACGGAATTTTTGAATGATACGCCGATTCATGATGCGTTTGACGGTAATTTTTTCAACCTGATTGTATTGATATGTGTTCTTTGGATGCAAGGCGAAGGATTCTACATGTTTGGGATTGAAGGTTCCAGACATTGGAGTAGTTAATGCTTTTGAAAATGTTGGCTCCATCTGAATACGATACTTTAATGAATATTCCACGTCACTTTTCAAGTGTCCGACCTGAGCGGACAAGTCCTAAGTACTTGGAATAGGTTTCGTATGCAGAGGAAAATAAAGAAACCATTA
Source organism: Marinoscillum sp. (assembly GCA_040218045.1). GTDB lineage: Bacteria > Bacteroidota > Bacteroidia > Cytophagales > Cyclobacteriaceae > Marinoscillum. The sequence goes on along the minus strand of JAVJQA010000033.1, from coordinate 297,193 downwards.
TTCTTAGCGAGTTGAATGCAGAATCAAAAATATACCTGCAAGGATAAATTATCCAGAGTTTACTGAGACTAGAAAACTGATTTATTCAAAATAATTATGAATCAGCTAGCAAGAATATCAACCAGTACAATTAGTAAATAATGACCAAAACAAATATGAATCAACGCATGTGGACCTCTTTAGAAACTACCAAATTAGAGAATATGCATACGGAGGTTTTTGATGATGCCTATAATGCTTCGAAAGCAGTGGCGGTAGAAATAGCAGAATTGATTAGACGAAAGGCGAAAAAAAAGGAGAACTGTGTGTTGGGATTAGCCACTGGATCAACCCCAATCAAGGTTTATGATGAACTAATTAGAATGCACAGGGAAGAGGCTTTAAGCTTCGAAAATGTAATATCCTTTAATCTGGATGAATATTATGGTTTGGGTCAGAAGAATGTTCAGAGTTATGTGCATTTTATGAATCATCATTTATTTGATCATGTGGATATACAGCTTGAAAACATCCATATACCCGATGGCACTGTCAGTTCAGATAAAGTGTTGCAATACTGTATTGAGTATGATGCACAAATTGAAGCAACGGGAGGGCTTGATTTTCAGCTTTTAGGTATAGGGCGAACAGGGCACATCGGATTCAATGAGCCAGGATCCCGTCAGAATTCAACAACACGTTTGGTTACCTTGGATCATCTTACCCGACAGGACAATGCATATGCCTTTGACGGTATACAAGAAGTTCCGAAGAAGGCTATAACAATGGGAGTTGCAACAATCCTAGGTGCCAACAGAATTGTGATAATGGCCTTGGGTGAAAAGAAAGCTGATATTGTCCGAAGAACCATTGAGGGGGAAATGACCTCCGAAATACCAGCGACATTTCTACAATTGCACAATAACGTTTCTTTTATTCTGGATGAGCAGGCGGCATCAGAACTTACCAGGTTCAAAACGCCATGGATGGTGGGTGATTGCAATTGGAATAATTCATTGGAGAAAAAGGCGGTAGCCTGGCTAAGTGAAAAGCTACAGAAGCCCATTTTAAAGTTGACTGATCGCGATTATAACAACTATGGGATGTCTGATCTACTGGGAGTCAATAGGGCCTATGACCTGAATGTGAAAATGTTCAGCTATTTCCAACACACGATAACGGGATGGCCGGGTGGCAAACCAGGAACCGATGATTCGAATAGGCCGGAAAGGGCAAAACCCGCAGCGAAAAGGGTGATAATCTTTAGTCCGCATCCTGATGATGACGTGATTTCCATGGGAGGCACATTTTTGCGTTTGGTAGACCAGGGACATGAGGTACATGTGGCCTATCAAACTTCAGGCAATACCGCTGTTGCAGATCACGAGGTGCTTCGATTCACTGAATTTGCCCGTGAACTCTATGGAGTTTACAGTCTCTCCGATAATGGGTTTGATGAAATGCTAAGCCATGCACTGCACCTGTTGAAAAGTAATTCTCAAACCGAAGCGGTTCCCGCCGAAATAAGGAAAATCAAAGCCTTGATTCGAAGAGGAGAGGCTAAAAGCGCCTCCCGGTATTTTGGTATTCCCGATAGTCAAATCCATTTCCTGGATTTGCCCTTTTATGAAACTGGAAGAATCGAAAAGAATCCATTGACCAATGTTGATATTAGTATTATAGAGGATTTAATTGCCGCTGTTAAACCACATCAAATTTATGCCGCCGGTGATTTGGCAGACCCACATGGTACTCATGAAACCTGCTTGAAGGGTGTCATTTCAGCAATTGATAAGTTGAAAGGAGAGACATTCATGAAGGATTGTTGGTTGTGGTTGTACCGTGGTGCATGGCAGGAATATCCCATTGATGAAATCGAAATGGCAGTGCCTTTGAGCCCTGATGAACTTGAGAAAAAGAGGTTGGCTATCTGGAGACATCAATCTCAGAAAGATGGAGTTGTTTTTCAAGGTGAAGACAGTAGGGAATTTTGGGAACGAGTCGAAGATCGCAATAAGAGAACAGCGGTGCAATACAATAACCTGGGGCTTGCAGAATATGAAGCCATAGAGGCCTTTAAGCGATATCACTTCTAACTAAAATCTCAACTCATAATATCATCCATATGCTTCTACAACCCATTGACTGGATCATAATTGTTGTTTTTTTTCTAATAGTCCTGGGAATTGGATGGGTTGCCTCATTTACAGCAGGTAAATCCTCTTCAGAATATTTCCTGGGAGGTAGGGGGATGCCTTGGTCGCTATTGGGAATTTCCATGGTGGCCTGTGCCTTTTCAGCAGACACTCCGAATCTGGGTACTGGTTTTGTTCGTGAAAGCGATGTTTCAAAAAACTGGGTATGGTGGGCATTATCAATTACGGGCATGGTCACCGTCTTTATTTATGCCAGGCTTTGGCGCAAATCGGGAGGTACTACTGATCTCGAATTTTACAAAATCAGGTATGGCCGTAAATTGGCTTCTTTTTTTCGAGGATTTCCAACAATTTATTTAGGGGTGTTTTTCAATACCTTAATTATGGGATCGGTTACTTTAGCTGCATTCATGATTGGAGCTGTAATGTGGGGATTGGAGCCATGGGTAGTTGTGGGTGCCTCCGCTGGTTTTGAGATTAAGTTTTACTAATAGGTCAAAACACCTCAGATTCTATTATTTTTGATTATCTCCACTTTGGGTAATCGTGATGATTTTTAGATTTTGCAACGGTTCTGTATTTATGCTTGTATGCGTGTTGATGGACTCATGTTCATCAACCGTTCAAACTAACCTACAGAACGCACATTTGGACTCATTGCTTCTAGGAGGTATCAGCAAAACACAGCAGTTGGAATTTGAGGAAGCTCATCATATGCTCACCCAAGCTTTAGATCAGTCTAGAAAAGGTGGATGGATTCGTTATGAAATCCTTGCCAATATAAACCTTGGTGGGTTGTATTTTCGTTTTTCTGCATCAGAGGACGCATTAAAATATTTTTTGAAAGCTCTGGAATTAGCTGAAGCTAATAAGGTAGATGATCTCTTAAATAGCATTTACAACAACATCGGTATTATTTATTCAAATGGCAATTCCTATGCCGAAGCTATTAGATTTTATACCAAAGCACTTGAAATTAGTCGGGAACAAAACATACCCAAAAGGATAGCTATGAATCTAATGAATTTAGGTACCACCCTACAATCTAAAGGGGAAACAAATACACCATTAAAGTACTATCAACAAGCTTTGCAATTGTTTATTGAAAGTGGTGATTCCCTTAATTCTTCGGCGGCACTTGGTGGAATGGGTAGTATATATCTTCAGGAGCAAGCCTTTAATAAGGCCTTGGATTCTTATAAAAAAGCACTAACGATTTGTAAAATGTCTAATGTCCAAGTCTATGCCTCTGATTACAATTTTGGTATAGGTAGGTCATTCTATCATTTACATAATTATGATTCAGCAAGGCTGTATTTACAACAGTCACTGGACGGAAATATCAGAACAAATAACACAGCCGAAATTATCAATTGTTATTTATGGCTCTTTAAAGTTGCTGACGCATCTGCTCAGAATTCATTAGCACTCGAAATGCTTAGACTTAGCAATTCATGGAAGGATACCCTAATAGATGAAAAGACTAGTAAATGGATTTCTGAATTACAACTGAAATATGAATTTGGTAAGAAAGAAAAGGAACTGGAGTTATTGCAGGCGGAGACCGAGCGTCAAAATTTAATATTGGTTTTCACTATAGCAATTGGGGCAATCATTACATTTTTGATTCTGTATATTTTCGAATCTAAAAATGTCAACCTCAAGCAGCGAAACCTCATACTCAAAAAGCAAAGTGAACTGGATTTTTTGTCGATAGAAAAAAACACACTGGAAAAGAAAAATCTAGAGCAGGAGCTTACATACAGAAACAGAGAACTTGCAACAATCTCTCTTAATCTTATCAATAAAAACGATCTCCTCTCATCTCTTTATGACCTCATTAATAATGTTCAAAAGGACAGATCAATTAATGAGGAGTCAGTCAATACGCTCCATAAGGCTAAAAAGATTATCAAAGACAATGAGAATGCAGATAAAGAATGGGAAGTTTTTAAGATTCATTTTGAGAAAGTTCATCCAGGTTTCTTTACGCATCTTCTTGCCACCTGTCCCAACCTCTCTCCAAATGAGCTTCGTTTAAGTGCATATCTGCTGATAGATTTAAATTCAAAAGAAATCTCTCAGATTTTCAATATCTCCCCAGAATCACTTCGTAAAAAAAAGCAACGTTTGAAGAAAAAACTTGGACTTGTGCAAGATGAAGAAATGAGATCCATTCTGGATCAAATCAAAATAAAATCACTTGTCAATCACTCCGGCTGATTGGTCAGTAAACCAGTGTCACGCTTTGTCTCATAAAGTGTCACACTTTGTCCCAAGCATTTACATCAATCTTTATTTCACTTAGGATAATCTTGTTTTAGACAGTGTCTGAAATTTATCACGCAAAAGCAAGATTATGAAAAAAGAACTACTTACACTTATTTTATTTCTCACAATACTAATATCGAAGGCACAGACCCTTTCTCTGGTTTCGCCTGAAGGTTTGCAGGAACCTTACGAAATATCACCTGGGACTAGCATTACACTGAAGTGGGATTACTCATGGAACCCACCTACTACCATATTCAGTTATCATGAGTATCCTTCGTTTCCTGATTTTGGGATTGCACCTGAATGGAACCAGCACACCAATTTTGTTGACAATTTTGACGGTACCTATAGCATTACCTTTACCGTTCAGGAAACAACTTATTTCTGGGGAGGTAATTATGCTGAATTCATAAGTTCTTGGAATTTTTCAAATGTGCTTGATATCAATATTTTATCTCCGGTTTCAATCGTATCAACCGATGGGCTTCTTTGTTATGAAGAATCGGATACAGAACTCTTGTCTTCAGTGGATACTTACGAGAGTTATCAGTGGTATTACAATAACGAACCAATTGATGGAGCTAATGAGTCTTCGTACAGTGCCAGTAAATCAGGGAATTATAAAGTACAAGTGCCGTATGAAGGTGACCCAACATTCTCTAACACGATAAAAATAGCACTGGTAGAGTTATCCATTTCAGGGAAGCTCTCTGAAGATGGTACTGAGCTAACCCTGGATGCATTGGGAACTGGCATGAACACATATCAGTGGTTCTCAGGTATTGATGAAAACAGTCTGGAGCCTATTGATGGAGCCGAGGAGGTGACATATACCGCCTTAATAGAGGAAGATCAAATGCACTATGTTGTGCAAGGAGCCATTGCTGGCTGTAAAATTGAGTCAGGGGCGAGAGCTGTCAGCAGTACCCTTTTTTCAATCCCAGAGTTGATGGTTCAGGCGGATACTAATGATTTTGACTTGTTATGTTCTGGAGCACTTGTAACCCTCTCCGTTTCGGATAACTATACTAGTTATCAATGGTACAAGGATGGTTTTGAGACCTACGGCCCGGGCAATAGTATCGAGATATCACAAGAATATCAGGAAGGTAATTACAGTGTTGGTATTACCACCACTGAGTGGCCAGAAATAGTTCTCAAATCAAACGAGGTTATGGTTGATTACTTTTCGCCAATCCAACCTCAATTAAGTGGTGTTTCTAATTATGGTTCATATTGCGAAGGAGAACAGTTGAGCATTACCTTGTCAGACGAAGGGTACGTATATGATTGGTATGTGCACGAAAACTACACCTATACTGACAATGATAAAATAGAAGTGGATGGTACCACATACAATTTTGAGTTTTTGAAGAAAACAAACATTACTGTAACAGCTAGCCACAAAGGATGCGAGTCATCAAATACCTTCACCCTTAATAGTTATAGTGATGAATCAATATACTTGAATGTAAGCAATTATGATCAGGTGTGCCTTTGTCCGGATAGCACCGTCACAATTTCCATACCTAGCTATTTGGAGGCCAATTATCACGATTTTCACTGGTATCAAATTACGAGTGAAGACACTGCAATGATTGAGGGGCAAGTTTCGTCTTCCCTTGAGGTGACTACACCTGGTACCTATCAATTATCAGCAACCAATGTCAATTGCGCTGTAGCTGAAATCAAGTCATCTCCATACCTCATCAAGGATTACACTGAGCAGCCAATGTACGTATATGCAGATTCTTATGAAACCTGTGATGGAGATACTACAGTTCTATACCTCTCAGGAGGTTCAAATTGGATCAATATTCAATGGTTTCAGGAAGATATTGTAATTGGAGATACTGGGTACGAAGAAGATTTCATACCCATACCAGGATCTGGTTCAGAATCAACTCAAGAAGTTTCTGAATGGAATTCCTATAGAGTAAAAGCTAAGCACCAATCCTGCCCCAATGGACTTAAATTATCAAGTGAAATCATAAATATAAAACCATCGCTTAACCCCACTATATCTGTAGACCACTATACAGGCGGAGAGTTATTTTGGCATCTGGCCCCTTATGATTCAATACCCGATTATACTTACTGCTTAGGGGAAACCGTGGTATTATCAATACCTGATGAATACACCAGTTATCAATGGTATTCTCTCGTATACGCAGGGGATGATGATTATGAACTCGGGGAGGCAATAGAAGGGGCTAATGAGCACTCAATTGAAGTAATTGCTGATGGTGTGGAATGGTTTACGGTTTTGGTTGATCTTGATGACTGCACAGGCGCTTCGGATCCGGTACTAATTGATACGTATGTATTTGCAAGTCCGGCTATTACCTCGTATGATAATTCTGAGTTGTGCTCTCCCCAGGATTCTACTTTACTCAATATTAGCTTCCCTGGTTCTTGGGTGAAGTATGAATGGTTCGTTAACGGAGAGTTACTTCCGGACTCAGATAACGATAGCATCTATGCTACTGTGCCAGGTCTATATACTGTCACGGCGTTTCCTGAACTATGTCCAGATTTTGGCCTCTCATCAGGCACTGGCCCTATAGTATCTATCCTCGAAGCTCAGATTCTGGAAAATGACACCGTCATTTATGCTACTCCGTTTATGGGATATTATGAATACCAGTGGTATTTGGATGGAACCTCAATTGATGCAGGTGACTACGGAAACATTCTGTTCAAGTCCGAGATGGCCAATGGCAATTATTCTGTAGAAGTAACCAATACCAGACCTTGTGTTAGTAGTGCATCATTCATATGGAATGCCACAGTACCCGAAATTCATGACCAATCCTTCTCTATGAAAAATAATGCCCAAGATGGTGCAGAAATTGGAACAGTTGTGGCAAATGACCAAGATGGTGATGCACTCATATTTACCTTCACAGAAAGCAATGAGGTGGTTGGAATTGATAGTCAATCAGGTCTGCTTTCATTAAAAAGTGCAAGTGCACTTTCTCAGATTGAAGGCAGCATTTTTAGTTTTGAGGTTGTAGTAGTGGATCCATATGGAGCAAGAGATTCTGCGAGTATCAGTATCAATATAACCACCGTGCTTTCATCTGGGTTATACGATAAAGAAATCCTTGCCTACCCCAATCCAACAACAGATAAGCTATATATAGCAGTTGATAGTTTTAAAGGTGGTGAGATGTCACTATACAATTTGTCAGGTGCACTCATGCTTAAAAAGATTATAAAATTAGATATTGAAGAAATTGAGATGGAAAGACTACCTGAAGGCGTTTATCTAATGGTTATTTCGCAAGCAGGAAAGGTTACAACGATCAAAGTCACTAAGGCGGCTGACTTTAACAATAACTAGGTCAGCTTTATGTATGGCCTCCAACGGAGGTCATACTAAATTATTTTCCCAACCATACCTTATTTGTTAATCGCTCTAAGCCAATATGAAAGATAAATCCAAGACAACAACACATGTTTTTGTTAAAATGTCTGTTAAGCCTAAGGATCATCGGTTTTTTGAGGATTTATTTATGAGAATCATAGAGATGAGTGACCAATTGCATTGTGAAAACATACAATTGTTTCGGGCAACTCAGAATGAAGCATTATTCACTTATTATGCAGTAGGTACGCTGGTTAACCAGAATAATTGTTCAGAAAACGTTAATTTCCTTTCTCTTGGAGCAAAAATTGAAGACATGAGGCTTGTTGAAGAGCTATACTTAAAACTTGCACTGTCTCCAGAATTCTATTATCTGGATAGAGTTTGGCTTACGGGATCAAAGGTGAAGCCGGAAATCTTGGGGAAGGCATAAGCAGATAATAATAATAATAATAACTTCTATTAAACCTGTGATCAAAAGCAGACACTAAACTATCGTGATGGATTGTTTTACAACCGACATGATGCGTATGTTATAGATCAATATACTGGAAAAGTTTTAGGAAGTGAACTCTGGAAAGAAACTAACCTGGGAGACAAATTGATGGAAGCAAACTACATATCCATGTTGGGCCAGATTAGGTCTACCTGGAAAATTCCTTGTGTTCTTTGCAGGCCTTATTGCGACGAGTCTGCCTGTTACAGGATTTGTTGTTTGGCGGGGCAGGAGAAAAAAGAAGTCAAAAAGAATTGTAACAAACCCTCAGGAAACGGTAGTACTAAAGAACAAGGACAGCTAACTAGGCAAAATCGGTTTCTGAATACTGAATTTTTAGGTATGAGGCTTTATCCATAATTGAATTAGAGTCGGAATACATAGGATCAGAAAATGAATTTACTATCAATATTTCCTATTAGGCTCACCAAGATTCTCATTGTGAGAATCTTGGAGGAGGCAGTGGAATACATCCTGAGAAAGTTTAAACCATCAACCATAAGAATAGCTAATGGTAGAACCTTAATACTCACTACAATTGATAAGAACCCAAAGGAAAAAGTATGCCCATATAACAGAGCCGTTATTTAAAAATATTAAGCACATAGAGAAGGCACAACCTGATCCCATCAAGAGATCGAACCTTTGTATTACAGAGGTTCGTTTGACGTTACAGTCACTAAGAGAATTTGTGATTCGGGAAGGATTTTCTTCCATGAATGAAGAAATCTGCTTTTTCCGTCATGTAAAGCCTGACGTTCTTGCATTGATGGTATACCATCATAGTGTCCTTTCCCTTGAAGTAAACATGCCACTAGGATATTCAGCACTGCAAAAGAGGCGTATTAAGAAAGAGCAGAAATCTATAGCTGCGTTTACCTCCAGAAATAAGACATTCTATTCCTATGTCATGAGTGACTTGACCTATCAGGATCAAGCCTATTTCTTGAGGGGAGAGGAACAATTATCTCTAATTCATGATGATTCTCTGTATCATATAGATCCGGAGTTTTCCACATACCATGATGTCGTTCTGGCAAGGATTTACGGTTATGAAAAATACGCAAGTTACCTAACGGGACGATTGGCAAATTTGGGAGACCCTAATTCCCAAGGTCTCCCAAGCTTGGATTCGAATTTTCCTTACAAATGGTCTGCCTCAAAAATGGACTTGATCGAGTTGATTTATGCACTTCATGCCAATAATTCCATAGATGGAGGCTCAAAACCCATTAAGGAAATTGCAGAGATGGCCGCATATGTATTTGATGTTGAGGTTGGAAATATTTATCGAGGAGCTATTGATTTGAAGATCCGAAAGAACCCAACACAGTTCTTGGACCAGCTCAAGGCCAGTTTAATAAAAAAGCTGAGAGAAAATTGAAAAAAGTGTTCCAAGCTTGGAATCATGTTGTGAACAAATGATCCTAAAGCCACACAACTTTGATCCTGTAAAATCAATGTTTAACAAAACGATTGTTATCGAATGGCAGCAGAAATCATTACATCGGAAGATCTCAAGGAATTCAAGGAGGAATTACTTGGAGAGATCAAAACACTCCTTCATGAAACTGGAGGTACACAAAAGCAATGGTTAAAATCTTCAGAAGTGCGTAAGCTTCTGAAGATCTCACCAGGCACATTACAAAACCTTAGAGTCAATGGCCACCTACCCTTCACCAAGATTGGAGGAGTCATATTCTACGAGATGACCGATCTTCAGGCTATGCTTAATGACAATAAAATCAATAGCTAAACTATGAGTAGTGAGTCCCCCTCTAGTAAGGCGGGAGGTATCAACTACATCCATCATCTCAACAACTGGTTTGCCAAAATACAAGAAGATGCCAGGATCAATCCGACCCACATTAGCTTGTATTTGGCACTCTTCCAGTTATGGAATATGAATCGGTTTAGAAACCCATTATCCGTAGCGAGAGTGGAAGTAATGCAGCTATCAAAAATCGGATCGGCCAACACCTATTCCAAATGCATGAAAGACCTTCACAATTGGAATTACATCCACTATCAGCCATCTCATAATCCACTTCGTGGCAGTACTGTGAACATGTTCAGTTTCGATATGAGTAGTGATACAACCAGTGATAAGAGTAGTGAAAGAGCATTGCGACCTTATATAAACAGTACTAAACAAGTAAAACAATCAAACACCCATGTCAATCAAAATAAAGATTTCAATGAACCCTTATGACAGAGACTAGGATCACATATGATCTCGAAAGGCCCTTAAATAATGAGCGTAAGAAAAATTGGGTTTGTGAAAACCAATTTGCAAAAGCATGTTTGAGTCCCAATGCAATCGGGATGAGCCTGCCTGCCAGCAAGGCAGGTTTGCTTTTGCGTGCACTTTCAAATCAATTTTTCCGTGCAGAATTTACAGGGCGGGCGGCTAGCTCCTTGACCTCTTTGCATACTCTCTGGCGGTTCGCCGCAGCGGTCAAGACAGAAAGTATGGGCTCCCACGGCCTGAGTGGAAAGGAAGGAGGTAAATATGGTAGATGATTGTAAGTCGTCATCCCGGACGCAACGCAGTGAAGATCCGGGATCTCCTGCGTATGCAGGAAATTTCTCCTCAGAGAAATTCCCCTTCCCTGAATGCCTCTCCATCCTTGAGCATTCCGGCAAACGCCTCTATGGAAAACACTTTCAGATCATCGAGGAGGATCACGAAGTAATCTTCAAACTCTTGGTGTACTTCCTTAGAGACCAGGAAAACGCTGATCGTTTAGGCATTTCATTCAAAAAGGGCATCCTCCTCACCGGCCCCATTGGTTGCGGCAAGACTTCACTCATGAACTTGATGCGTTACATCTCAGCAGCACATACACATCACATCATGGCGCCATGTCGCAAAATCGCCTTTGAATTTAACAAAGAGGGCTTTTCAGTTATCCAGAAATACAGCGATCATTCCTTTGTCACCCGTAATCAGGAGTGGCAGCCCAAGATCTATTGCTTCGATGATCTGGGAGCAGAAACCATCATGAAGCACTACGGCACCGACTGTAATGTCATGGCCGAAATCCTCCTCTCAAGGTACGATCTATTTGTTAGTCATACTATGCCCACTCATATTACAACTAATTTAAATAGCTCGGAAATCGAAGGAATATATGGAAACAGAGTGCGATCCAGGATGAGAGAAATGTTCAATTTGATGTCCTTCATAAACTCATTGGACAAACGCTAATTATTTTCCTAATAGTAGAATTTGTAGAAAATTTCTCCTTAAATGATAATAAATTGATATGTTTGTATTATTAGTTGATTTAATGATGATCGATCTACACTCTTTCAGAAAACTTAAAAAGTTAAGTCAGCAGGATATTGCCGATAGGCTGAATATCAAGGTAAGTACCTACAGCAAAATTGAGCGTGGAGATATTCAATTAACAGTGTCTCGGCTTTTTGAACTCGCAGAAGTATTCGGTATTGCACCTCATACTTTGTTATATAATGATTTTGAAACTAAGGGTAGTAATTCCGAAAACGTGGATGAGCGCTTAAATATTTCGTACGTTCCTGTTTCGGCACAAGCAGGTTTTCTAAGTGACTTTTCATCTGATAATCAACTTTCATCCACAGTCAAGTTCTCCGTTCCTATCTTCTATGAAGATGATCTGTACTTGATTGGTGTTGATGGAGATAGCATGTATCCAACGTTTTGTAATGGTGATTTTCTTGTTGTGAAAAGAAGCGAGAAAGATTCGATTAAGTGGGGTGAATTGTATTTGATAATAGGTAATGATGGACAGGTAGTTAAAAGGTTATATAAAGGCTCTGACAACAGCCTTTTATCTTTAGTTTCCGATAATGATATGTACGATCCATATGATGTTGACAAAACGTCAATTAGATCAATATGGCAGGTCAAAGGAGTAATTTCTAAGAATTTAACACCAAGAACAATTAAGCAAGAATTATGAGTCACCCATCATTGTTACTTAGTGATTTATATAGTGCCTTAAATTATGCAGCAGGTGATCTCATAGATATTTCTTCATCAATTGCTGATATTGAGGAACAAACTTTTCTATCAAAAGGTGAATGGATCAGTGCGTGTCATGTTTTAAATTCAAAGCATCACTTTAAAGTAGATAAGCTTTTCTTTGTTCAGGACAATCCTGTTTTGGTATTTATCGATGCTAGTAAGGTTGAAAAAAATAAGTTGTTTCAAGTTTACAATTCTGTCTGGTCGTTGGCTAGACCACGATTGGTTTTCATTGATATAGGAAATCAGATTAATGTTTTTGACTTAGCAGCAGATCCTGCTAAAAACAATTCTGAGTTGGTTCCTTTAATTGACCCTATCTCTACTATAACTCAGATAACCAAAAAACTGCAAAAATTTAGTAGAGAACAAGTTGAATCAGGGGCTGTTTTTAACGGCAAGGAATTTAACACTGTAAATAAGCGAGCTGATCAAACTTTGATTTCTGATTTGAAAAAGGTCAGGAAGCAACTTTTTGATCAGGGACTCGCTGGTGAAAAGTTAAAATATGCTCATGCACTTATTGGTAGGTCGATCTTTATAAGATATCTGGAGGATAGAGGGGTTCTTACATATGACTATTTCAAGCAAGTTGCTTCTGAAGATCAGAGATGGCTATCCATTTTAGAAGATGAACCTCAGGGATATTTTTATAGAGATGAAATGCGTAAACTTCTTTACCCGAGAGTTCTAAAAGACAAGGCATTTACCTACGCTCTATTCAAAAAAATAGCAGATGATTTTAACGGAGATACATTTCAGACGGATAGTCAGGAAGAAAAATTTGTTAATTATCAACACCTTCATTTATTGCAGAGTTTCCTAATGGGAAGAGATGATGAAGGTCAATTATCCTTGTTTCTTTGGGCTTATAGCTTTGATGTCATTCCTATTGATCTGATTAGTAGTATCTATGAAGAATTCTATCATTCAGAGAATCTAATTGATAAAAAGACCCAACAGTTAAAGGATGGAGCTGGTACCCACTATACACCTTCCTCTCTAGTCGAATATTCTTTGTCAGGGACTCTGAATCTTGAAGCATTGCAGAGTAACCCCAAAATACTGGATCCAGCTTGTGGTTCGGGTATCTTTCTTGTTGAGTCATTTCGAAGAATTGTCAGATTTCATCTCCTCAAAAGGAAGTCAGAATCTCTTGAAGTGAATCAGCTTTTAGATATTCTCAAGAATCAGATATATGGAATTGATATTAATGAAGAAGCCATTAAGATAGCAGCATTTAGTTTGTACCTTTCCTTTTTGCACTATCTTAAACCTCCAAGTATTCTTGATTTTATAAGGGAAGGTATGAAATTGCCCTTTTTCATCTTTAAAGGGGATAGCGGGACAAATCACTTCAATATTCTATTAAGGGCTAATTCATTTGATGATAACTCTGTATTAAAGGTGTTTTCTAAAAATTCTTTTGATATAATTGTTGGCAACCCTCCTTGGGGCACACCTTCTACTAAGGATCATGAGGCTAGATCTAATCTGTCGATTATTGAGGAATGGTGTTCAGCAAAAGGGCTTGAGTTCCCCGATAAGGAACCATCACATGCATTCATTTGGAGATCTCTTGATTTTCTAAAACCAGAAGGAGTTTGCAATTTACTCGTTTCCAGCGGTATACTTTTTAAATACTCAGAAGTAAGTAATGCTTTTAAGAAAAGGTTTCTGAGTAGTTGTACACTGGAAGAAATAATCAATTTTTCCCATGTAAGACGGGTCTTTTTTTCAGAGGCCATATCTCCTTTTGTTTTGATCAAATGCCGTAAGAAAGATCCAACTCAAGATTCGGTGATAAGGTACGTGACCCTAAAACGATCAATCAATGTTGAGAAGAATAAGATAGTCCTTGTAAATAAAAATGATTACAAGAGTATTCTTTATCATCAAACCAATACCCACGACATTTGGAAGATATTTTATTGGGGGAATAGCTATGATTTTAATTTAATTAGCTCGATTAGACGACATTTTCCATTACAACATTTTGTTAGATTGGAAGATTGTGGACAAGGATTTCAGGAAGCAAATAAAGCTAATCCGTCAACATGGCTCCAAGAATATAAAGAAATCCCAGTAAGATGTTTTAATCATAAGTATGGTCGCTTTGATTTGAATAAACCAACTGATCGTTCAAAACTTATCGTAGTTCCTCCTAAGGTTAAATTACGTGGCAAGAAAGCTTTTTATGAAGGAAAAAGAATACTTATAAGGAGAGGTATTTTACAAAGCTCGAACCCAAAAGGGCAAATTATTGCTCGCCTGGAAACTGATTCTTTTGCCTATCGCCATTCATTGATATGCATTAAGCTTCAAGAGGATTTTGGCCATTTGTATGAGCCGATTACAGCAATACTATGGTCTTCTCTTTTCAAGTATTATATGTTCATGACGGCTAGTACATGGGGAACCTGGATGCAAGAGATTCATAAGAACGAAGTACTTAAATTCCCTATTCCAAATTTGGATCAAGATTCATGTAAAAAGTTAATAAATATTGTTAGAAAATTATCTGAGTCGGAACCGTCTGATTCTCGATCAGGTCAGGTAGGTCTTTTTGATTCCAACAAAAACAAACAAAGTCTATCATCTCTTGAATCCGAATTGGACGAATTAGTTTTTGATATATATCGATTAACAGATTTTGAAAGAGATCTTGTTATGGAACGATGTACTTATGATATTGATCAGTTCTATAATGGGACAGAAAGTGACTATTTAAAAGCCATGAAAAGAGAAGGAGAACTAGATAGTTACATACACTCATTTGTTGATTCTTGGTCGCAGTATCTCGATCCAGGGGAAAAATTTGATGTCGTTACTTATTTACCAAAAAGATCATCCCTTGCAGCGGTGAAGTTTACTTTGAAAAACCACGATCTCGATGTGCCTGATTTAGGCAAACGAGTTGAAAATAAGGAAATTGATAATTGGTTTCAATCTCTGGATTCTAGTACGTTTTCAAAACTTTCTTCAAATGTATTTCTGGAAGGAATGATTAGGTACGTTTCTGATAAAGATATTATTATGATTAAAAGAAACCAAAAGCGACTTTGGTCTAAAACTGAAGCTAAATTCGACTTTGATGCCACCTTGCTTCAAGTTTTAAACAGCTGAGTTATATGTCTTTATTTTCAAAGAAAGATAAACTGTGGTATGATTTTCAAAACTCTATTCATGAAGTAATTGACCTTGCGGTTGACCTTTTTTTCCAAGAGGATGAATTTCCAGAGTTTGAGGATGATCTAAATCGAAAATTTTATTTCTGTTTAGTTGAATCAAATTACAGGCTTAAAAAAGAGAAAAGAGGAAGAGAAGCGGCTCCAATTTATGAAGGGAATAACCAACCACATTCAGATGACATTATTAGGGCAGAACGTGAAAATAAAAGGCCGGACTTTCAATGGTCAATAACTGATATTTATGAACCTAATCCATTATTAAGCAACAAACAATTTGTTTTAGAATGTAAACGTTTAGGACTATCAAATGGCTCATGGAAACTAAACTCCAACTACTATAATAATGGAATCTATAGATTTATTTCTAGCAATCATGGATACGGAAAGGGCGCAGCTTCTGGAGCTATGTTAGCTTATGTACAGAGTTCTAATATAACTGACATTTGCTCAGAAGTTAACGATATATTAGGTTCTGAAAACCAAGAAAAATTGACAATTACCAATAACCTTAACTTAAAGTGTAAGTTAGTTCACAAAATTGTTACTGAATCATCCTCTAAAATTGTATTAAACCATTTCTGGATCGAGTTACAAGATCGCTACAATTAAAACATTTATTTTCATTCAATGCCAGACATTGAATATTAAGTTCACTAAATGTGAACTATTACCACCTTCTGATCGTATCTTTACATGCAGGTTCACCTAATCAAAGAAAGGACAATAACAGATTTCATTGGCACCCATGCTGGAAGCAAGGCCGCATTTGAGCAATGGATTCAGAAATTGAAATGGGCAGATTGGAAGGAACCTGGAGATATTAAGGCCACATACAATTCAGCTGACTTACTTGGCCAGAGCAGCAACCGGGTAGTGTTCAATATCGGAGGAAACAATTTCAGACTTATAGCAAAATATTCCTTCGGTAAGAAAATGGCGCATCTTTTTGTTTGCTGGATTGGCACTCATGCCGAGTATGACAAAGTATGTGATAAGAATGAACAGTACACCATTAGCAACTATTGACATGGAGACTTTAAAATACAAAATCATCAAGACCAGAGAGCAATACAACACATACTGTGATGCCCTGCACCAATTGGTTGTTGATTCCAATTCATCCGAGGAGTCAGAAGATGAAATTGAATTGCTAACCCTCCTCATCAGAAAGTACGATGATGAAACCAGTGCCGTGTCAGAGATTGAGCCAGTGCCATTATTGATTTCACTAATGGAAGATCACAACCTCAAAGCAAAAGATCTGGCTGATCTCTTAGAAGTATCTAAAGGACTCGTTTCCGACATCCTTAATTACAAAAAGGGCCTCTCCAAAGAAGTAATCAGAAAGCTATCAGAGCACTTCAAAATGAAGCAAGAAGCATTCAACCGCCCATACGAATTGCATATCCCAACCTCTCCAAAGATGAGAGATGCAAGGGTAATGAATACTACGAAAAAATTGCAAGTAGTTTAGATTTCCATGTTCTAGCCTGTTCATTCCGTTAACAAAGCTTTCAACCTCGGAATCTCCCTCCAAGCAACTTCCTCCAGACCTTAATAGCCTTTTCCTTTTCACCTGATGAAAGGGCTTCAAAGCCCCTTGCAACAAGCTCTTGAAGAGCATCACGAAAGTTAGATTGTTGTTCCTTAGAAAGACGATCCAGTACATTGTCATATGGAGCAACCGGCATTTCACAAGTCCATGCAAACTGAAAATTATCCTTCAAGTGTTTCAGGATTGCAGCCGAAGTATGTACAAGTGCAACATCATCACGCTCATTTTCCTGATAAAATTGGAGCGCCCAAATCGTAAATACCAGCCCACTAGGCATTTTGATTTTTTTCTTCAAATTATAATCATCTGACCATGCCTTTAGATATCTGATGATTCTAATCTTTTGAGGATTGTCTTTAGCACTATTTATCACCCAATCTTTGAATATTTTAGAATCACATAATTCCCATTCTTCTTCCTTGTCCCGGTTACCCAAATAAAACTGTTTCCCATCCTCAGTATAATAGACAGGCATATCAATATGGAAGTCTCCTTGATACCTCAATCTAACGCATCTCGATAGCAGACTAATACCAGTCATGGTATGTCCAGTCAAAGCAATTTTGATATGATTTTGAATTGTGGAGTACGCTTTAGTAGGTCTCTTAAAAAAATAGATGCCTATATCTAGATCACATTGATCTTTGGAATTACGGATCATTGTACCACAGGAATAGGAGCCTTGTTGGTAAAACTTTGGTGTGGTGAAGTCTTTATGATTTTCAAAATATTTTTGGATTGCATTTTGGATAGCCTTCCTTGCTTGCTTCAACCTTTTGAGTTTGGAGGGAGTGATCTCAAGATTGTAATTAAACTCTTCAAACTCATCCTGGCAATTTGAATTTTCACAGATGGTTAACTTTCCTTTGTATCTAAAAAGCTGTGCAAGTCCACTTACAATGCCAAGGGCAATCAGAATTCTTATCAAGGCAATCACTTTATAATTCCTAAAGATTTATCAACAAAAACCACCTTATCACTTAGGTTCTTTTTAACAATGAGTCTCTGAGCTTCTTTCCTAAAGGCCTCAACAAGATTCTTACCTAGTCTGAATTGTTTCTCTTCTGATACCTCATTCCTGGCAGTTTCCACCTTATAGTCAATATAGGATTGAAGAGATAAGAGAGTTCTGGGAAAATCAAAATAGAATACTTTGCCTGTTTGTTTCTCTACTGTGAGTACATCGTGCGGTCTACCGGACTTCCTTTTAAGCTTGATTTCTTTAAGCTTATAGCCCTCAGCCTGTATACGAATCTTCATTCTCTCAATTTGCTGATCGGTAAGTTCCTCAAGATTCTCCGGTATGTAAATACTAAACTTCAGGTCATTACCATTTTTCGCAAGCAATTCGTTAATCACAGGCTCCAGAAAGTTGTTCACATACCCATGAGCAAGAGAAATAGCTGGAGAAAACTCGAGAATTTCTATTTTTCTCATTTGCCACCTTATAATTACCTCTTTGGCAACAAATAATATTCCAATTGTAGCCTCCCAATACGGGGTGTCTGGAAAGAATAGCCAGAACCCGAATAGGATAGCAGTAATGATTGTGAATGTATTATTTAATGTTTTTTTCATTCTGATTTAATTAGGATGAATACCACCACCTTTCCAATAACCTGTCACTAGCCAGATCTCATAAAAAAACAACCAAAGTGCGATCCATGGCACAATATAATCTACGATCAATTTTTTGGAATCGAACTCCTTGGCTTTTGGAAAAAAGAGGCAAAGGCTTCCGTCTTTATAAAGATGCTCTGCCTTTTTACCGTTAAGTTCAGTCTTGATAAGTGGTTCTTTGATGAAAATAGTGATGTTCTCACGAAACCGATACTTGATTTCATATGAATACCATATACTCCTGGGAGTTGGCTGAACTTTACCCCTTGCCCTCAGGTAGTTTTTATTCAGATAAAGATCACACCCGGGCATTTTGGCTTTTAATGCTGCAAGCTGAAAATGTATTGGTATATCGCTAATCTCCATAAAACGTATTAGGTTTTACCGGCAAACTCTTCTCAACGGCACGATCTACCAACATTCCAGACGGCAGAATACCTAAACCATTACCCCTTTTCTTATTCATTGCGTCTGCTCTGGCCTCCATTACTTTGATATAAGGCTCATCACCAAACATACCTTTCATTAAAGCTGCCTCCTCTTCAATGCCATGAGCTTCTTTTAGATCTTGCCACTCTTGATCCAGACTCTTAATGAAAGAAATGAAATGTTGGTATAGATGAGGCTTGTCTACCCAAACATCTGCCAAGTTCTCACTAGGGTTAACCGGGTTAGGAAGTTCAAAAGGTCGATGCGGATATAACGTTTCTACATGATTCTTGATCTTCGCAACAATATTTTCAAAGGTTTCCGAAATTGAAGGTTCACCATTATAGAATTGAGCTGCGAGAGTGGTGAGTATAATGCTTGCTGGGGCATTCTCCGGATTTTCATTGAAATAAATATTCCTTCTCATCTTGATTAGTTGCACGGCCCTTTGAAGAGGTTTCTTTTTGGCATATTCCTCAATCTCAACTTTATGCGCTGAGAATGCTTTCTCCAATAATGTAATTTGGATACGGTTTGCTATTTCAATAAACCACTTTTGGTAGCCCTTAGGACATGATCTCAACCACTCTTTGATCTTTGAGTCAGGAATATCAATGAGTTCATGATTGTAGATCACTACCATGCAACCGGGAATGACATCAAGATGAAAATCACCCTGGTAGTTGAGTCGTACACATCTCGATTTAGGCTCACACATTTTGCTGTAAGTCTCATTCTCCATAAGCCTGCGAACTACTTCGTTAAAAATGGTTTCAGGGTCATAGTTCGATGAGAGTAGCTTGATATGTATGACTACATCCAAGTCAAATTCAGTTTTCCCATAGGGTTTTGTTGTTGTTCCTATGGCTACAGAGCCTTGAGGGTAGATCTCTATTTCTACCTCACCAAAAAACTCAGGGTCATCACTCAGCCATTTACTGATGGCCTCATAAGCAGACTTCAATCTATTCCAGCGAGTCTGATCCAGCTCGGCAGCTGCTGCCATTTTTGCGAGGGTGTCCTCCAGCTGGGTTTTTGCATCTGATGTTATTAACATAGTCCTTTTATTTTTAAAAATTATTTTTCCTTCCGCACTCCTTTAAAAGGAGTTCCATCCTTCTTACCATCCATGAACTTGCCGGTATCAGCATTTCTTTTAGTCCACTGACCTGTTTTTGGATTTAGGGTTTGAGATCTCCCTCTCACTTGCCCTTTTCTGGCGTTATCGCCGTATGGTTTATTTGTTGCCATTTTGTGTAATTTTTTATTTAAATTCATTATCAGACTAAGGTGTCCCCAGTTCTGGTGCTCCTTTTAGGCTGTTCATATTTATAAAATCAGAAAGCGAACCAGTCAGCTTGATGATTCGGATTTTTATTTAATGAGTAAAAAGATTTATGGGATTAAAAGAAGAATCCGATTATGGATTAATTGAGTGGATACAATTTCAAGATGATTACCCTGAAGAGAGTCGGGAAGCCCTTACTGTTCTTTATGAGCGATATAAAAAGCCGCTTTATAAAATGCTCTTCAAAATACTTAGCAAACACGGGGTTCAATCAGGTCAAGTAGTAGATCTGGTTACAGATACCTTTCATAAGATTTCTGTCGATAAACTGGAGTGTCGTCAACTTACTGGAGGATCAGAAAATTCGTTCTTGTATTGGCTTACCACAATTGCGAAAAATCTATACTACGGAATTCTCAATGATCAATTGGAAAAAAATAGTCGATTGCAAATAGCCTATAATGCTCCAGAGGAACAAGATGAAATAGAATATGAAGAGGAGGCATTTTTGTACCCAAATGAGGAGATAATTGTTGATTATGTTCAAAATTTACAAGAACGAGATCGAGAGATATTGTTATCCTACTTTGATTACTACGAAGAGGGAAAGTATACCCCAACTGAAATAATGTCAGAATTGGCTCTACGTCATAAAACCTCAGTTGATTACATTAGAAATGTAAGAAATAGGCTTAAAAAAAGAGTATTCGAAGAGCTATCCGATAAGATCCAAACCCGCAAATAGTTACAAAAAAATGAAGAAATCTAACAATAGTTCAGGTAGAACACAGGAAGAGAACCTAATAAGGAAAGCTCTATATCAGAATGGTTTACTATTTCCTTCAAATGAGGCGGAGCTTGAAATAGAGCTGCAAACAATAGAGAATATGAATATTCCAATTCCATCAGCATTGAATGATGAAGGTAGTATTTTTAAAGAATCTAAGAAAAGTTATCAGAAGGAAACCTCACCTCAATCCAACTCTGATTACTCTCTAGCTGCTAGACAGGGCGGAAAAATTTCTGATGAAACCATTAGCAAAATTTTATCCAGAAAATCAAAAAATGGACAGGACAAAGACACGGATAAGTGAAATTGCTGAATTCGCTCAAGATATTTCAAGCTTTTATTTCCCTGATTCAAAAGTAAATCCAGAAAAAATTGCAAAGGAACAGAATATATCATATGAGTATGAGGTACATAATGATGAATTTGATGGTCTTTTAGTTTATGACAATCACAGTTTCCATATTGAAGTAAATCTTTTTAGATTGGTGTCTCGCTCATCTCCAAGAGCGCGATTTACTTTTTGCCATGAATTGGGGCATTATTTTATTGATGAGCATCGCAATTCATTGTTGCGTGGAGGATCACTGTTTCACGTTTCGAAGGCTGAATATCAGTCAAATCTAACTGTAGAGTTAGAGGCTGACACCTTCGCTTCAAATTTATTGATGCCACAAAAGCAGTTTTTGTCATTTTATAAAAAGGGTAAGTTTGGCTTTAGTGAAATTGTAAAGACCAGTAAGTTTTTTGATGTTTCCCTTACTGCAACTGCAGTTAGACTAATACAGTCTGATGTGAGGCCATCCATGATTATCAAGTGGGATAAGGAGGGTAAGCTGGATTGGAAGTTTTACTCACGTCAATTTTATCATGCTGGGCTAGGAAAAACCTTTGATAAGGGAACACTGTATGATCGAAGGTTTCGAAATTCAGCAACCGATTGCGCCTTGCTTGGAAATACTGCCCCATCCTGTGGGTATTTTGAAAGTGGGACTACAGCTTCTGCATGGTTTCCTAATTCAATGGCTTTTAAAAATGACATTTTAATTGAACAAGCTTTTCCAATCGGTGAATATGGGACATTGACATTGTTGTTCACTGACAATAATAAATTCTCTTTTTCTTAATCTCCCTTTCCTCCAGCCTGTGCCACCTCCCGATCAAAATCGGGAATGTGTCACACGCTTCCAGAAACACACAGCAAGAGAGCCAGGCTATCGCTCAACCGAGGCTCTAGGCCGCATAACCTGGCACCCTTACTTTTCCCTAACCCGCCGAGTTTATTGTTTACTCCATCGTATCAAAAGGCAGTCTCCCTCTGGTTACTCCTCAAATGCTCATTCCTTTATTGTATTGAAATCCATCGTAAATTGATCAGTCCCCCCACGGGTAAAGTGGTGTTCCTTATCGGTTGCCAGCAGTAGTCGCGCCAGACCAACAGGTAAGTAATGCACCGATTGCTATTATCCTAAGGTTTGCATTACACACCTGTTGCCTTTCAGGTCCCTGCGGGAGTCTGTCATGTCTCCTGCATTGGCTGTCCTCTGCGTCACGGGCAGTTTTCCTGTTCTGGGAGCAGGCCTCTTGGCCAACACATTTCCGGCAGCATCCCGGGACTCCCTCAACTCTGGCCATCACTTAATCCCGAGATTCCTGCCTCCAAACCATCCACCCGGCCAGTTCCCAGCCCATCACTGCCCAGTGTTTGTGCTCGCCCGCTAAGCTCGGTCAGACAGGATCAGCCGCTCATTTCGGCACACAATCCAAAGCTGATCCACACTGCCAGTCGTCCTCCTTCGTGCGGAACTTTACCTGGCAGGCCTCCCTCACACTCGCGGTGGCTCGCCGCACAGACGGACTGCAAACCACTCCACTGTGTTCCGTTCATTGCAGCCGCTTACCCAACGCTAGCTCAAGGCTGTTTTACCCTTACCCCCCGCCATAGGAGTGAGGTTAGTTGTCCCTCAAACCACCCACCCTTTTAGTGGTTTCACTCCTATACTAAAAAAGGAGGCCTGGTTGACCTCCTCAATGGTAGAACGGCATACTCACTACTTTATACCGTCAGTTTCAAAGGTACTGCTTTAGAGCAGTAATAGTTACGCTTCCTATTCGATTTTTTTACTTGATGAATCATGAGGAGGAGGAAGAGATAATCAAAAAGCTAGGTAAGCGCATCAAAGAGTTGCGTTTAGCGAAAGGTTACTCTAATTATGAGAACTTCGCTCATGATATTGATGTCCATCGTGCCCAATACAGTAAATACGAAATGGGACAAAACATGAAATTTCTCAGTCTGCTTAAAGTGGTCGAAGGACTTGGTGTCTCCATGGAGGAGTTCTTTAAAGATTGGGATTCCGATTCAAAAAAATAAATCAAACCCGCAGGCTAGTTTATCAATCCCTTGTAACCCAGTCAGGGAACTTCTGTATAAACACAAACCATCCCTCAACCCCTTCAATCATTTTCGTTCCTTCTTGTCTGGCTGTCAACATCTCTGACAGATCAGCTTTCTTTTATTCTTCCGTGCAGCTAGTTGAAGGCATCTAGTCTTTTTCTTTTGGGTGTCTCTCAAAAATCAATAGGAAATAGATTCAAAAAAGGAAGCCAAGATAGGTAGGCACAGATCAGGCTACTTAAGATGCTTGGGGTTCATTTATCGAATGTACCATTCAAACACGTCTGAGGAATTGTCACGTCAAGGAATTTCCGGCATAAGATTTATTCCGTTCCTCCTTGCCGTGACCATTGTGCCTACCTGGCAATTTTGCTTTCTTTTTTTCTCTTTTTTTTCTTTTGGGAATTGTGCGCCGCAGGCGGTAACCGACCGGGGCGAGCATAACTTTTAAATGCTCAAACCATGTTTAAATACCGTGTAAACACCTTCTCGGCTCAGGAACTACCAAAAGGGCCACACTTCTTTGTACTTTCAAAAGGACTCAATGCAGGAAAACCAATGGATAAGCCATGTGCTAACTGTTATTTAGTTTGCACCGAATTTGAGGAAAATCGACACTTGTTTTACTGGCTGTGCTTTGCGCTATGGAAGTCAGGCTATTTCAAAAAGCATCTGGTCGGATCTGTTATTCCTTTTCTGCGGGTCAATGATCTGCGTACCGGGCTTCAAATCATTGGCTCTCACTATCCCTGAAGCAGTGGATAAAATGCGCAGTAGATTGCAAGCCCTTGAAGGTCTGGAAGCTAAGACCAGAAATATTGCAAAGCAATTGGACTTAATGGAACAACTAAAAATGGCTTTCATCCGGGACACATTTCGAGGACTGGATTAAAAAAAAACAGGCTCCCGGGAATTTCCCCGGGAGCCTGTTTTACAGATTTGATTCCTTAGAGGAGGGACGTTTGCCAAATGCTTTGACAATCCATTTCATTAATATGGATAGGGCGAAGCTAACCACCGCCCCAATTGCTGCCAGGATCACGGTCTTAGCAATGTCAGCTCCAGTAAGATTTGGGACAATACTGAGCAATGTGCCTCCAATCGTTCCTGCCTTGGTTCCGATGTGAGAAGAATGGCTCATGGATGATTGATTTCATTCCCCTCAACTGCTGTCTGACTTACTGCGGACAGCACGCTACCACTGGCAACCAGGTAGCCACCAATGGTGATAATTCCAGCCGGTAGAGCAATAGGTGATGCTAGGATTGCCCCACCAGCTGCAGCCAATGCTAACCCTACATTTCTGAGCACCTTAAAGAACTTAGGAGTGGGTGCTTTCACCCTATCAATGATATTCATATCGATTTCTTTTTTGATTGTTAGAAAAACTTCCTCACCTCGATCCATAGCCTCAAAAAGGAGGCTTTCGAGTTTGTCTGTGGCCTTCCTGGAGGAAGACCCGATTCCGTGAGCATCCAACGTACTCACCGGTGCAATGCATCCCTTTAATTCCTTCAGCGCATTATTTGCCGGATGGATCAGGATACCAGACCTGCCAGGCACATCGATCACATGGAGGTGATCACCTCGCTCTTTCGTGTGCCTTTTGAGGATATGGTAAGTCCCTTCGGGAATGCAGGAAACATTACGCCTGTTCTGGAGCCAGGGAAGCTCTATGGTGTAACACGCAAGAAACTCACCATGATAGAGCTTCCCGTTGGTTCCATTATCGTAATATTTCCTGAATAGGGCCAGTTCCATTCGGGATTATCAGTTTTCCTGGATTTGGACAAACTTATCAATCTCAACCAGTGCCAGACAGTTGTATGATCCATTCTTCATGGCATACATTTGATCGTTCACAGACTGGTAAAAATCCATCCCAAAAACCACCATCAACGTTTCCTCTGAGTTGGCGTTGAAGGCAAGCTCCAGTTTAATAGCCTCGGTCTCATTCGCATCTATCGCTATGTCCGCGCTTTCTCCTTTGTTGTAGGTAAACTCTTCGGTTTCAAAATTTATCTCAGAAACAGCGGCTACCATTCTTAGGTGAGTAGCACCTTGCGGATAGGCCAGGCTGTTGGTT
The DNA here is from genome assembly GCA_040218045.1 of Marinoscillum sp. Classification (GTDB taxonomy): domain Bacteria; phylum Bacteroidota; class Bacteroidia; order Cytophagales; family Cyclobacteriaceae; genus Marinoscillum. The sequence goes on along the minus strand of JAVJQA010000033.1, from coordinate 271,552 downwards.
GGGACAAACTGAGGAACATCGATTGTGGCAGTCCCGGCTGCACGATCAAGAGTTATCTGGAATGGAGCATAAAGAGTAGCTTCCAGTCGCCCATCGGCATTGAAGTCAAAGCTCTGGATCAATTCCAAATCCCCGTCCTTGACAGTTCGCTGACCCCTTGGATTAGTAGCATCTGCCTGGATGACTTTCAACATCTGCTTTGTCAGACGTGAAGTCAGTTTACTGTCCTTTGTTTTAAGGATCAGAGGTCGGAATGCAGTGCGGATCAACTTGCTGGCTTTGCCCGCCCGCCCAAATTCCGATCCGTTCTCACGGGTTCTTGCAAACGCCGGATCGTTTTTGATCCTGTCCGCATCCACACCACCTTTTTCTCTGGCCAAATAGCCATCTTTTGATTTGTAAAAGGACACATCCCCGATGGTTCCTTCTAATTTTACGATTCCTTTTTGTCTTGCCATTTCATTTAAAATTTGTTCTGGCTCGAAAAACATCATTTCATAAATGCATCACAAAAGTGTCGTTCCGGTAAAGTGTCCAAATGACGGTTTGTTCCTTATAAACCACATTTTTCAATCTCAAAATCAGTATCTTAGCCATGCTTCAAGCCAATCAAAGGCTAGGATAAAGCATAGATAAAGTATGGTTAAAATCATATGATACCAAAGCGAATCATAATCTATCCGAAGGATGTACAGCGGATCACTGGAAGGACTGAGCGGTATGGGCGTAAGCTCCTCAACCAGATCAAAAAGGAACTAAAAAAAGATGATCACCAATTGGTGACCATCCATGATTTTGCTGATTACACTGGAATTGAATTGGAACACATCAAGCCGTATCTCGATTAACATTCATCGTACTCCCTGCCATCTTTGACTTGAGATCCCTCATCTCAGTACTGATCTTAGTTTTAATCACTCTTGCATAAACTTGAGTAGACCGTAAGCTTGCATGCCCCAGCATTTTTCCAACGGTCTCCAATGAAACCCCATTGGCCAGGGTGACTGTGGTTGCAAACGTGTGTCGCGCCAGGTGGAAGGTGATGTTCTTTTCAATGCCGCACAGATCAGCGATCTCCTTCAGGTAGCTGTTTAGTTTTTGGTTGGACAACACAGGTAACAATTTACCAATTGCCCTTACCTTGACGTGATCCTCATATTTCTTGATAATATCCAATGCCTGAGGAAGAAGAGGAACACTATAGAGCTCCTGTGTCTTCTTCCTTTTTCCCTCAATCCAAAATTCCCCATCAATACCCTTAACAAGATGTCCAGACTCCAGGTCATAGACCTCAGCATAAGATAGGCCGGTATAACAACTAAAAACAAAGAGGTCTTTAACCTGGTCTAGACGCTCTATCCGGAACTCCCTTTCTTCAATAGTGGTCAGCTCATCTTTTGTTAAGTACCCGCGATCCACTTTCAAAAACTTAGCTTGAAATTTGATAAATGGATCTTCTCTAAGCCATTCATTACGAATAGCCACATTGATCATTTTCCTGAACCGTTCGATATGCTTCATGATCGTATTCTGCCCCATGGGTTTGTGATGATCAGTAGGTTCATGCCTTCGAAGGAAACTCTCAAAATCATTCAGGAATTTGAATGATAGTTTATTGAGTGGGACATCAGAAACTTTCAGTTTCTTTTTTAGGAAGAGGAGGAGGTATTTTCGGGTAGTGAAGTAATTTTTGAGAGTTCCCCATTCCAGGACATCTTTCATTTCCTCATTATGATAGTCACACAAACCAATCAAAGTTTGTTGATCCTCCTCGATACCGAGAAATTTGTTCTTGATAGTCTCAGCCGTAACCTCCTCATTTCTGAGGAGTAATTCCTGGTAGCAATCGTACAACCTCTTCTTTACGATCTCCAGTAATTGGTTGATTGCGCGCGCTTCCCCCGATGAACCTTTGGCTTTATTATACCGCTGATCCCACATTTCAAGGGGCAGTTTTTTCTTCAATGAGAAATCCACTCTCTTACCATTTGCGGTAATTCGAGCGTATAATGGCACATTCCCGTCTTTGTTTCTTGTGCCATTGACATAAAACAGGGTGTTGAAGGTCGTTCTTGCGTTCATGACTTTCGCTTTTTAAGTGATCCGATTTGTTATCGAATGGCAGCAGAAATCACCTTAAAAGGGAGTCAAAAAACACTAAATATCACCAAACTTTATTGGTAGCAATTATTTGAATATCAAATAGTTAGGTCAAAAATCGTTAGCATTCTTTACAATTCCAAAGTGCTATCGATTTGCTAACCTTTTTTATGAAATTCGATGGTTTAATATGGAGGGCTATTAAAGCAAAAACCCTCCATACGCATCGTATGAAGGGTTTTGCTATTATTTGATGTTTAATAAGTCGGGGCAGCAGGATTCGAACCTACGACCCCCTGGTCCCAAACCAGGTACACTACCGGACTGTGCTATGCCCCGAACTATTTCACTGATTTTTGAGCTACTTTCCAGCCCTCTCGTTTAAATCAGGATGCAAATATAGGATTTTTTCAAACTAGAAAAAGTGGAAGTGAAAAAAAATGAAAACAAATTATTCAAGTCGAAAAAAATGAAATCTTATTTTGATTAAGTGGTTACCTTTTCATTAACCAACGTATTAAAATAAGTCTAAAAAATATTAGATAAACCATATTAAACAACCAGCTAATATGAAATTTCTAAAAACGAAAACAGCCAGATTAATGGCCTCAGTGTTATTTATCTTTATTCTTAGTTTATTCAGTTCATGTACTGCTTCTAGAAATCCACGCAATAATTCATGGATGGATCTTAAGCATTCTCGTGAACTAGATCAGAAAAAGGGAAAACAGCTTAAGAAGTATCAAAAGAATGTGACGAAAAGATACGACTTCTGACAGGTTTTATGCAATTCAGTATCAATGCCGTTTAGTTAAGCTTGAATCACACTTTAAAAGGTCATTCTGTTAACCGCCTGTCCGGCGGAGCATTTTGCATAGAAACTTTCCAGTCAGGTACGGATAGTAGAAGTTTTTAAAATATAATTGCCTCATTTTCTATTCAAAAAGAAAACCATGAAAAAGCTACTCCTATTATTCTTCATTCTTTCCATATCGGCATTCATGAGTTGTGATGATGATGTGCCTGAAGAGGAGCAATCAACTGAGATTATTACAAGAGTCCGGCTATTGTTTTCACCAGCTGGTGGAGGAGCACCAATTGTAGTAGATGCACTTGATGCAGATGGGTTGGGGCCTGGTTTAGTTGCTTCCGGGCAGATAAATTTGCAAAGTGGAGAATCATATGAGTTATTCATTTCACTGGAAAATAGGTTAACAGATGAAGATATTACTGAGGAGGTAAGATTAGAATCCAATGAACACATGCTTTTTTTTGGGTTTTCTTCCGATTTATTCGAAAGCCCTGATGGAGATGGAAATCTCGAGGATCGAGCGGCCTCTGTCAATTATTTGGATCAGGATGCTAATAACCTGCCTCTAGGTTTAATTACTTCATGGATTGCAGGGGATAATGCCAGTTCCGGGAATTTCAGGATAGTCCTCAAACACCAACCTGATGGTATCAAAACAGCTACTTCGGAAAGCACTGAAGGGGCAACAGATATTGATGTAACCTGGCCTATAGCTGTTGATTAAGGACAGATTGTTTTGAGTTGGGTATCCAAGACCTCAATCGATAAATGATCAGTTGTACCTAGATATTCTCCATCTGACTGCCAATTGACAGCCCGGTTAGTAGTTATTTCAGCATTTTTTACCGGATAAATGGCAAAGATGCTTTGTTCACTGATATTTGGTTTGTTGTTGAACAGTTTGTTGCTGATAAATTCAGGAGACAGCTCTTTAAGTACACAAATTTCAATTTTTTGATCATCCAATACACCATTTGGATTAATTTCATAGCCTGTGCCGTACATTCTTGTATTGGCCATCACAACAAATTTTGTATTTAATGTGATCTCAAAGTCATCCGATGAAATAGTTACTTCAAACGATTCTTCAAGATTTGGAAGCTCTTTGATGGCACTTATAGCATAGCCTAAAAACCCTCGTCGATCTTCCTCTTCATATCGTTTGATCAAAGATGCGTTCAGGCCTATATCAGCCATATGTATCATCAAATGATCATTAATGGAAACAACATCAAGGTTTCTGGTATGACCCAATTTTATTGTTTGCAGGGCATTCTCCATGGTTATGCCCAACTCTGTGGCCAGACCATTTGCAGATCCCTTAGGAATAATCCCCATTGGAACATCGTGCGCTATCAATGCTGTAGACATTTCATTGATCGTGCCGTCTCCTCCTGAAATAACCACCAAATCCGGTTTTGCATGGTAGATGTATTCGTTTAACCGATCTGAATCATTTTTACCTGTAGTTTCAAAAAATTGAGCATCTTCAAAATTCGATTTGATTTTCTCAATTAGATCATCTTTATCTCTACCACCTGAAGCGGGATTTATAACAAAAAGCCGTCTTTGCATCTTAGTACTTTGTAAGAAAATGTTTCATGGAAGTCACTGAACCAATTCTGAAAATATATAAAGGTTTCTCAAACAAAGAAGTAACTCATCTGATGGGCCATGTGTTGCGAAGAAGTACAAAACCAATAGAGAAGGTTTCAAGAAACCCATTCAAAAATATGCTCCAGATGATCAGGAGATATCGGGTGAAGCCTGCTTCAAATGAGCCTATGACACTCCGTGCTGGGGATAGACAGTATAGCCTGCTGAGCAATCCGAAAGGGTATTTTGAATTCGTTATTCCTACACCTGATCTTAGAGAACTCACCTGTACGGTTAGTTTAAATAATTACGAAATTGAACGACACGTTGAACTAGAAGTAAGGGATCCTGATGTGGTGGTGGTTTCTGATATTGATGACACTATTTTAGTTTCACATTCTACGAGTCTTCTTAAAAAATTGTATCTATTACTCACTAAAAACCATGAAAGGAGGAAGGGTTTTAGAGGAATCAAGCATTTTTACGAGGAGTTACTGAGCCAGAATGGGAAGCTTTTTTATGTGAGTAGTAGTGAGTGGAATCTATATGATTTTCTTGAAGATTTCATGGGGTACAATGAAATGCCGAAGGGGGTTTTTCTTCTTCAGGATCTGAAATCCGGGGTTTTAGACCTATTCAGGAGCGGTGGTGGTAAGCACTCTCACAAAATAGAAAAACTACAAAAGTTGATGAAGGCGTATTCAAGAGCCAGATTTATCTTGGTAGGGGATAGCGGTCAGAAAGATCCGGAAATATACCATCTAGTTGTAAAGGAAAATCCTGGAAGAGTGAAGCAGGTTTTCATAAGAGATGTAAAGAGGTCAAATAGAGGTAAATTGAAACAACTGGCGGAGAATTTTGAAAGTGAAGGTGTAACCTTTGAAATTTTGAATAAATAACCGGCTAAAAAAACCTCATTGAATGCCCTAATTACTTCATCAATACTGACTTAGCTGTTAGTGTTTTAGAAGTAAGTATTGAACGAGCTGATGGAACTCATGAAAGACCGATCTAAAGGTCAGTTATCTTTTTTCATACGATCAAATTTAGCCCGGATTTCTTCATTTTGCTGACGAATGGTTTTTTTATTGTTTTTTGCTCCAATGCTACTCACCACACCACTCAGAAGGGACTTGGCCCAATAGTTAAAGATGGATTTACTCTTGTCGCGTTCGTGGAAAATATCACCATCCCTGACAAAAATGAAATGCGGATTTTTTGAGTTAACAACGAAGGTGTTGGCGAAAAAAGTTTTCACAGAAGAACCAAAACCATGTGTTTCCACATTATTTTGGTCCAAAATCGTAATTTTCAGGCCTGTGTAGTAAAACTTCATTTCACCTAGAGAATAGTCCTCGTTTGCTTCAAACTCAAATGTCACTTCCTGGCTTTTACCACCTCTGATTTGGACAAAAGCCGTATGCTCCAGGAAGCCATTCAGTTCGGTTAGGTCCATTTCACCAACCTTTCCATTTAGTTGATAAGCATCGAGGGAATCTGTCAAATCAAAAGTTGAGAAGACCTGAAAATTGCCAGTATTCATCAAAGATCCTGATGCAGTGAAGTTCAAAGAATTCGATTTTTGGATTGCATCCGGGTCATTTGTAACGTTCTTCAATGAGGCGTCAATTCCTCTAAAATATATCACCCCTGGTAATTCTCCGTTTTCAGAAAACTCAGAGTGAGAAACATAAGCAGACTTCAGAATGATGGAATCAATCACTACTCTGTAAGGTATTTTTGTTAGCAGAGATTGTGGTAATGGTTTGTAGGTTTCGGGTTCCTTGGGAAGACGCTTATCCCGGTGGGTATCAATTCTTAATTGATCGAGGAAAATTCTATTCGCCTGTACTTTTTGATTTGATATCAGGGAATCCAATTCAAAACCATTGATAACCAGCTGATTAATAGAGCCATCTATCCAGTCTTTTTGATATTGAATCATGGTCTGAAATTCACCACGATTATATATTGGAGAATATTTAAATTCATCCAACAATATCGTCTTAGTGATATGATCATAACTGTATGTTTCAGCTTCCACTATGTACATCTCATCAGGTAGGTTATAAGAAAATGATGATCCTGAAAAATCCAAAGACTCAAAGAGATGATGTGAAAATTCTATTTGAGAGGAAGAGTCATAAGCAAACCCATTGATATTGAGGGTGAAGTTTTGGAGGGATATGGTGTCTCCCATATTCAGGTCTTCCCTGAATATATTGAACAACCCATTTCTCAGCTGAATACCTTTAATCTCTATGCCAGGTGGACTTTCTTTAGGAGGGGAGTTATTTTCTTTGAGGCCATAGTGAACCACTGGGGAATCGAGTAGGAGTGAGTCCATCTTTAGTTTTTTTTGATCTAATAGATGCGAGGTGTTGAGCCCTTTTAGCTCTGCTTTTTTTATCGCCACTTCCAGGTTGTCAGCATGGGAGTAATGGAGATTGTTCAATACCAGGTGTCCCGTTTTAGAATTAATCTGAGTTTTTCCAATTCTTATACTGTCATTAAGCTTCCTAATTCCAACTGTCGCGTTCAATGCGTCAAATAGATAATTTTTTGCATGGAACAAACTCGTATCATTCAGTATGTCAAAGTCATGTATCAATGCATTGAAACTATGAGACTCTAAGGAGAATCCCGTTATTTCGTTGACAAATGTGAGATGGCCATTCGTAAGGTTAAACGAATCAAATTTAATCGCGTCCCTTTTCTTGGATGCCTCTTCTTTGTTTTCCAACTCTAATCTTATATTGACTTTTGGACTTCTTAGCATGCCAGTTCTGAATTCTATCTCACCAGTATTCAGAAGTTTATGGAAATTCAAATGTTGAAGCTTGAGTTCACGGGAGTTCACATTAAAATGATTGTACGCACTGTCTGATTGGTAAGGAGTAAGTGCTAAATCAAAAATATCCAGAGTAGAATCACTTTGAGATACTGTAATACTCTTTCCAGAAAGACCATGGTGAATATCTGGCATGGAAATGTGAAAGGAATCAGCATGGAAATCAATTCCGGTAAAGTACTCGTTGATTATGGAGTCATAGTGAAAGCTACTCAATGCGATGGCAATGCTGTCGAGGTGAGATACTACTTCATTGTTCTTGTAAATATTAACGTGTCCTTTATTAACTAAAACACGATTGAACGAAATCTTATGAATAATATCGTTGATTTTATCCTTTTTTAGATTTCTCTCTTTACTTAAGTTAATATTAAGTCTTGGTCCCTGAATATCTAATGTATCAAATATTATTAATTCTTTCTCAAAAAGCTTATCAAAGCTGAAACCACTAAGATTGACTTGATCAATATTTACAGGATGACTGTCTCCCTGTTGCTCAAAATGAATATGACTAAATCTGGAATTTTTGAATTGAGCGGAAGTTTCAAATTTGTCAAGATCTAATCGATAAAGGTTATTGACGAACTGAAATTCAGATGATCTGGCTTTTTGCATTTTAAAAGTCCGGTTCAATTTTCTGATTTGTGTATTTTCATCAAATGAAATGTCACTTAATAGTGTGTTGAAATCTTTTGTGGTTAAAAGCCAGTCATTGGTTTTGACCTTAATGCTGCTTTGGACGATCCTTATTGAATCCAGGTCAATCGTTTTTATCATGCCAAATTGTCTTTTTTGCTGGTCATCAGATTGCAGTTCCAGGTCTATATGAGCCTGCATAACGGTCAATGCATGTGCGTCGATCTTTTTCAATAACCATGCTTTAGAATAGTCCAGTCCTGTTAATTCAAGGTATTGGATAGTACCAATAACAACTTGGGAATCCATCTCCGAAAGAAGAGGTTTTAAGATTAAATCCTCAATCAATAAGGTACTATCTAGCGAAGATGCCCTGATGTTGTTAATAGATATGGAGTGTGAACTATCTGGCAATAAAAGTTTGACATTGTTGGATGATAAACTGAATTGATCAAAGTATGCCAGGTCTAAAGGGTTTACAATGTGAGTAGAGTCAAATCTAAAATTGAGAATATTAACACTAAGGTTGTCTGCAATTATTGAGGGGTGTTGGTTTGGCTGGTCTACTTTGAGGTTGATTGAAGCGTCATTGATGTAGAAATTTCCTACGTGGACCTCATTGAATAATCTAAAGAACAACCTGGGTAAATCTTTTTGGTCAATTTTTGAAGCATTTCTCTTGACTAATGAAATTCTAGGGTTAATGAACCTTACGGTATCAAGATGAAGTTCATCTGCAGCATAGGCACGTTGAAAATCAATTCCACGAAAATTGAGTTCTGGTATTTCTATGTTGTAGCTATTGTGAATTTCTTTTGATGTATTAAGCCGATCTTCTTTAATTGTCAGGTTTCTGAAAGTAATGTCTTGTGATTTAGTGGAGAGTTCAAAAGCATCAAATTTCAGTGTATGGATGCTGTCAGCAAGCTCAAACTTTTGATTGGTAAAGGTCAGTATGATGTCATCAGTATATAGAAACTTCGATTGAATATTGGCCGAATCAATAGCGAGATTTCTAATTCCAAAATCAATCTCTTTAAGCACAAGATGTAGCTTTTCCCCAACTTGCGAGTTATAATTCACCATTGCGTTTTGTATACCAAGACTATCTATCGAAAACCGGAATAAGTATTGGTTGATCAGCTTATAAAGATCTCCGGATTCCAGTGAGAGTGTGGTTTTTGAAGAGCTGGAGTCTTTTTTTAGTATATAGATTTCAGGATCAGTTACCGCAATACTTCTAAAACCGAGTTCCTTTTTCCAATAAATGCTGAGTATAGAACCCAGTTTTATTTTCAAGTCGGGTATTCGAATTGTATACTCACGGCTGTGATCCTTGTTTTGGCCTGTTGGCTCCAATACCAGATCTGTTATATGAAGTTCTTTTTGTAACAAGGATAGGTCGATATTCAGGAAGTTGATTTGATAATCTCCGTCGGATTGAAGAGAAACGGTTTCTTTGAGTATCCTGCCAGAGAGGTCTGAACCATAAATATATGCCGTATAATATCCACCACTGAGTGCGAAAATGACCAAAACCAGGAGTGCAATCCGGAAAGGTGAATACTTTTTGCTGGCGGCAGATTTCATTTTGAACAAAGTAATGAAATAATTAAGGATAAAATGAGGGTAGAGTCAGTTTAAATTAACTTCTTTCTCTTTGAAAGATTGAATGGTTACGTTATATTAGAGTAATGATCATTCTGATCAGCGGTGGAAAATAGGGCTACACTTTTATAGTGTGGCCTTTTTTTTATCATTTGATACAAATAATCTTCGCAAATCCCTCTATTTATTTTGTAATACTATCAAATGATAGTATATTTGAATCATAGATAGTGAGTATCTATTTTCCATAGCTGGTTCTTAATGAGGGAGGGTTACGAAAGGTAACCCTTCTTTTTTCAGAATGTATTTAGTGTATTTTACTTTTTACCAGTTATTTTTACAATAATGGCTATCAACGATCGCATCTCCGAACTTATTAGTGATCTGCAAACTAACCCCAATTCTTTTGCAGACAATATTGGCGTTAAAAGTCCGGTAATCTACAACATCATTAAGGGTCGAAGAAGTAAGCCTAGCTACGAAGTACTTCAAAAAATCTTAATCGCATACAGCACAGTCAATGCCAACTGGTTATTAAGGGGAGAGGGTGCTATCTGGAAAGAATTTAAAGAGAGCATAGCGCTCGATGAAGGATACGAAAGTATCGAGAATCGAATTGTGTCGCTGGTAGACAATCTCAGAACTGAACTTGGTTTGAATCCATCTTTGGAAGAGCTATCTGAGTTAATCCGGACACTTCTTAAAGAGAATATGCACCAACGCAATAAAATCCAGGCGCTTTATACCAAGCAGGATAAAATACTGGAAGTACTTCGCAATAAATTGGCTCTAGACCTCTGAGGTTAATTCAATCTTTTGTAATTCTTGGGTGATAAGTGCTTTGGTTCGTTGTTGCTTGTAAAGCATCATGAATAAGATGCCAAGAAAAACGAATGTTGTTCCACCAATCCCATATTTGGCTAACTTTTCGGTCTCTTTTTTCTCCTGATCAGCAGCAAGAAGGTCGAAATATCTTTCAGTAAGAAGTTGAATGTTGTACTTCTTGTCCAGTTCTTCAATTTTTTTCTGCTGGTCAATATACTCTTCCAGTTTTACTGAATAGATGCGTTCGTAATTTAGGGCGGTTTCGAATTGTCCAAGAGCCTTATAACAATTACTAGTTTGTTTATAGATTTCGTAAGTGTTAGGTGTTTCTTGACCAGATGCTGTCAATTCAATCCCCTGTTCGAAATACCAAATGGCTTTTTCGGGTTCATTTAATGAAAAGTAGGCCTCACCCATTTTTTGGTAACCACGTATTTCTCGTACATTCAATTTTTGTTCATTACTGAAGGAGATGGTTTGGTTATAATAGTCGATCGCTTTCTCAGGATTACCAAGATCAAGATAGATATTTCCTAAATTCAATAAACTCATCGAATAAATTTCTGGATTAAGAGTTGGGTCACTATCTATTACAAGAAGGTAATTTTCAATTGCCTTTTTTTCGTTGTGAAGATTGTGGTAAACCACACCTAATTTGTTCTGTATAGAAATGAGCCTTTCTGGTGACAATTGATAATTTGATGTTAGGAATTCTATTTCCTTTAAACCATCCTCATAGCGTTCTTCATCAATAAGTTCATGTATTCTATTATTCAGAAGACTTATTGTTTGAGTAATGTTTTGTTGGTTTTCAGCAACCCTTAAGGCTTCGGAAATAAATTTGTATGCTAAGTCATAGTGTCTGTAGTCACCTAAAATTAAACTGAGGTTTTTATAAATTGATATAAGATCTTTTTTGGAATCAGGGTTAGAACTCAGCTCTGCAAACCGAGCCCCTTCTAAATAGTAAATGATTGCATTTCCAAAGTCATCGTTTTGTTCACAGATGAAAGCCAACAAATAGTAAGTTTTGGCTAAATAGAACTTATTATCTTCGATCTTGGCCAAATCTAAGGCTTTTGTTCCAATGTCTATTGCGTTTTTGAAGTCCTTATTCTTATAGAAGTACTTGACACTATCATAGAGCACAGGAATTTCACTGCCAAATACTGAGGCATTTAAGAAGAGTGACGTGAGAATTACAAAAACTCGTTTTGTGAACAAAATTTAGGTTCTTATCTAATTGAGTTTGAAAGATAAAAAAAAGTCATGATTCATTTCATGACTTTTCGACAAACTTCAATTAAAAAACGTTTTACGGAATTTTTCTAGTTCCCACCGGAAGTTGGATCGTCCTTATCTCCACCTGTATCATCACCAGTCCCACCGCCACTTGGAGCTGGGCTATTAATTTCTGTGTTGTCCATTAGATCATCCATGGTTTCATCTTGAGAGCAAGAAGAGAGTGCAAATGATAATACTAATAAAGAAAGGGCAAGAATACTTTTTAATCTGTTCATAGCTTTAAATGATTTTGTTAATAAAGATTTAAATTTACAATGTAATAAATTGTCAGTTAACGTTAGTATTCAACAACTTACAAACATATAAATATCTTATAATCAACTACTTATGAACATATTATTGCAAGTACCAAGATCATTATCCACAATAAAAGCATTATTTCCGTTTTGTTTAACTTATATTCTTTTATTCACATGGAGTTGTGGGCAAGGTGTGGATAAATGGGAATCGTTTGGAGAGCAGATTCCAGTTGAAAAAGTTCAGGATACGAATGGATTTATTAAGAGTATTGGTTCTACTGAAGATTCCGTCACAGTAAAATTTTCAGGTGAGATCCAGGAAGTCTGCCAGGCTAAGGGTTGTTGGATGACTCTGAAATCTGAAAATGGAGATAAAATTCGGGTAACCTTTAAAGATTATGGATTTTTTGTCCCAAAAGACGCTGCCAACCGCCAGGTAATTATTGAGGGAGTAGCAAGTGTAGGTCAACTTGATGAAGAAACTGCCCGACATTATGCAGATGATGAGGGACGTGAGTTTGATCCTTCAGAGGATTTGAAGGAGGTATCAGTGATAGCTTCTGGGGTTTTGATCCAAAAAGCCCCTTCTCAACTGTAAAAACTCTTTGTTTTCTTTTTCATGAAAAGATGTCTGAAACTGTTGCCAGATAAGCACCCGAATCCAGCAGATAATCCGCCGATCAGACCTGATAGGATGATTAGTAAAAAACCATCTTCAAATGGGAATAGATGAATAATTTTGTCAGTCAGAATGGATTGGGTCTTTGTATCGAGGTACCATGAGTAAGCCATCCACAATAGTCCACCGCCCAGAAAACCGGAGATAAACAAATTGAGCCCGTGACCAGGGATTAAAAACCCAATGATGAAAGTGAGTACTATCAAACTCCACCATGGTAAGTAGAAGGAAAGAAAGTAAGCCACGATAATGATGAGAAATATTCTTATGATCAGTTTCATAGGTTATTTAGGCTGGAGTACTTGAGTGAAAATGATTTGATCTGAACCCTGTATGTTGGATCCGAAGAGCAGTGGATAGTAGGTGCCTGAGGCCCAATTACTGATCATATGACCATACAATGGACTTCCCGGATTCCCGGTTTGACTACCTGGATATACGCCCCATGCTTTTGTGCCATCAGGATCCAGTTCCACTACCATTCTCCATGATGGGCCATGGCCTTTACTGGCTGCATTTACTATGCCCGAATACCCCCCTACAGGTACTTCAGATTCTGAAAATGGCCCAAGTCTGAGCAAATGCCTGATCGTAGTATTTTTGAACCTGGACCAACTATAGTCATCTCCATTTTCGGTAATCCAATTTTCTAAGGAATCTAGCGATTCAGAGTAAGTCAGGTTGATCAGGTCTTTGGTGGTTTCACGTTTTGAAGTTTCCAGGATATCTGCAAAAACAAAACTGGAATCCTTCTTCAATAAATCAATGGTAACAAATCGATGTGGTCTTCGGGCTGCAATGCTTATCGTATCGATTTCATCCCAGATAGCTGAATACAGCCTATCCCACCATAATTGATAGAGTGATGGTGCCTTTAAATTAGGTTCATTGAAATAATCCCATTTCTGAAGGAGTTCTTTGAAATCCTTCTCTCGTGTTGTGAATCGTGAAGTATCCAAGTAATCCAGCATCATGGGGAGACTTTCGGATGCCATGTAATTATAATTGTCATTCTGAAGCTTCATCATGTCTTTGGGAGTGATTTGATCCAACACTCTTAGTCTGTCATTGATACGTCTGCCCCGATAGTACTCATAGTTGTGGTCATATACATAATAAGGATATAGACTATCAACCGGATGTTGGTTTGCTGAGGTTAAAAAACCTTGCTGCGGATTCTTAGCATTCATCAAATGATCATAAGGAATGTAATCCTTCCATTCGTGATCAATATCTGAACCATCCATCAGGAATTTTCCCTGTTCTTTCCATTTAACTGGAAATCTTCCGGGCAGCCACAAGGCAATGTCGCCATTCGCCGAACCAAAAATGAAGTTTTGGGGAGGTCCCTGAAACTTCCTCATTGCTGACACGAACTGTTGATAATTCTTTGATTTGTTAACGTCATTCATGGCGGTAAATGTGGTGTTGGGGAAGTGAGCTATCCATTTCATGGCATAGTTGACTTTCTGATGATCGCCCATATAGTTTCGATCATACACTACAGGACCATGATGCGTATAGATGATGGTATCTGATACTGTAGAACCATCTGCCAGCATGAAACGCTCTACAACTTTTTCAGTTTTGAACCATTGGTTATTGTATAAATACTCCTCTCTGGAATCGTCACGAAATTCAATAGAATACCAATCTACCTGGTCTCGGGGCGAATTTGTAACCCCCCATGAGATGGAATCATTGAACCCAATTAATATGATAGGAGTACCGGGTACGGTCACACCCATCACATTTTTTTGATCACTATTCAAATGGTATGCATACCATATGGATGGTAGTGTCAACTCCAAATCAGGTTCATTGGCTAACAGTACATTACCACTTTTCGATTTGGCTTTCGAAACCGCAAAATTATTACTTCCATTCAAAGGATGAGGCTTGTCAATGGTTTGAGGAGTGGAGATTAAAGGGAAAGTTACTTTTGGTTTCTCAACTTTTACAGGTTCAAAATCCCACTTTTTAGTGGTTGGAATCACAGGAGAAATGTTGCCAAGCTGTTCAGGATAGAGCAGATCAAATATCTCTCGTCCGAATAGTGAGAGGGCGTTTGTGTTTTCTAAATCTGATTCTCCTCGCGAAAGTGTGTTGCTGAGCATGGCATATGCCATGCAAGATTTCTCAACGGTCCATTCTTCTGGTTGGTAATTCAACAACTTGAATTCGACAGGATAATCGCCATATGAAAGTTGTTTGATATAAGCATTAACACCGGCAGTGTATGCTATGATAATTTCATGAAGTTCCTCATCCGATTTACTAAGTTCATAGAATTCATTGGTCATACGTTTTAAGCCAATCCTGCGATTAAACTTGTCGAAATCCACCACGGCTTCATTGTCTATGATTTCAGACAACCGGCCAAAGACCAGGCGAGAGAAAAAATCCATCTGCCAAAGTCGGTCTCTAGCGGTTAAATACCCCTGGGCGAAGTGAAGATCTGTTTCGTTTTCAGCATAAATATGTGGAATCCTGAGTTCGTCGTAGTATACACTTACGCTGGCACTGAGTCCTTTCAGGTTGATTTTATCCTCATAACTAGCTCCTTCTTCTTCAGCATTTTGCCAAAAACCATGAAATGGACTCAAGAACTTGCCAAGGGGTGGAATTCCACTGATTTTGGAATTCAGGGCAACAGCCATGGCCAGAGTAATGGTTAATAGGAACACAAAACGAAAAGTCTTCATTTAGATATTTGGATTACAAAAAATGTCAAAACCAGCAGATTAATTCCCTTTAGTAGGCAGTGGGGTTGGGAAACTATGACATAAGCTACAGTCATCAGATTTAATCCTATCGGAAAAATATTAAGAAAAGATCAGATTGCATACTTTTGAACCAATTGCCATGGCGAAAACTTCAAATTATCTTAATTTTTGGAAGCCTACCCTTGACAAAAGTATAGCTTTTGTTTTGCTAATTGTATTATTTCCAATTTCCCTCTCCGTTAGCCTGATGCTCTTAATTTCAGGTAATAAAGTATTTTTTGGGCATGTTAGGCCTGGATTTAACGGAGAACCATTCAAGTTGCTCAAGTTCACAACAATGAGAGATGGAGCAGTTTTTCCTTTAGGGAAATTTTTAAGAAGATCGTCACTCGATGAACTGCCTCAGCTCTGGAATGTGCTGGTAGGGGAGATGAGTTTTATTGGTCCACGGCCGCTCCTTGTAGAGTATATGAGTACCTACACCACAGAACAGTTGAGAAGACATCAAGTAAAACCAGGCATAACAGGGTGGGCACAAGTACACGGTAGGAAGGTTTTATCACTAAAGGATAAAGTGGCTTTAGACTTGCATTATGTGAGCCATGCATCACTTGCATTGGACCTGAAAATTATCCTCAAGTCTTTCAGACAAATAGTGAAATGGAATGAAGCAGATGAAACGACCACAAATTAGCGTTAATGGCCTGAAGGCTTATTTTTTCCTTGGAAAATATTGGGTTTAATGAAGAGTTCAAACTTAAAGTTTAAAAACAGATAGGCATCCTTGTTACTCTGATCACCACGGGGATTTCCAGCAGTCAGTTGCTCATACGCTTCTTCATTGACGATTGCAATTTCATCCTTTCTATTACTCAATAATCCAGCAGTGGTGTTAGGGTAAGAGTCAGGATAATTTCCCGAAACATCATCCAGATTATCTGAAAAAGTGTATCGGTAGGTGATTTCAGTAATGAAATTGAGGTTGTTGTTGATCTTCCACTTAAGGCCAGCACCTGCTGGAATGATCAGTGTGAAGCGTGAGTAGTCGGTAGTCTCCGTTTCTAGTTGAAAGAGATTATAGGTGTCTCCACTGAGTTCGGCTGTAGGACTAATAAATGTAGTGCCTACACCGAGTAGGAGATACGGGTCCAGTTTCCAGCGCTTATAATAATCTCCTTTATATTTCCTAAGGTAGAAAATACCCTGCAAAGAAATCTCATAGTTTGTAGAGCTGAAAGATAGGTTTCTCTGTCGCGCAAAAGAACTATCGGTAGCATGTTTGTCATGTCCACGAATACTATATCTGCCAATTTCCAGTCTTGCAGATAATTTACTCAGGAGCCTGGCTTCTACACCCAGGCTGAGGTTAGAGATTTCATTTTGGATGCTCTGATTATGTTTGAGTTCTCCACGATAGGAGGCAAACCCCAATCCTACTTCCCCGGAGAAATAGCGGTCGTTAAGCTGCCAACTCAGAAAGTTTTGTGCGTTTGTGACATTCCAAGCACTAAGCAGTAAAACACAAAAGATCACCTGTTTATTCATCAAGGTTCAAAATAAGGGAATTTTTGGAGAAAATTGTTCATTGGAGAGTTGTTGATAGATGATTTAAAACTTGAAAGGATTCTAAATGCTGTCAAGATTAAGAGTGTGCACTTGATTATTTTGAACAATTCCGTTAATTTCAGTAGATAACTCTAAAGAAATATGAAATTGAACCTATCACTACTTGGTGCCGTTGGCGGAACAATTGCGATTATGTTCACCTATTCACTCAAGGTTATGTATCCGGCAGGAGCAATAGGATTTCTTCAAATGTATGTTACATCAATGATAATTGTTGGGTTTTTATCCTGGATAATTTGGAGAAAAGTTAGTCCTGAAAGTATTTTAATAAAAGTAGGCTTTTCAATACTTGCTATAGCCACTTTGTGTTCTTTAGTTGCAGGCATTAACTATTCTTTTATTCAGAAAACAGAAGAGTTTTTAATCTATTTTCTACTTGTTACGCTCACGAGTATTGCTTGTTGGGTTGAGATTATTCGGCAAATGGCATCTTTTAATAAATCAGCTAATGTAATGGGCTTGATTGTTGGTTTGGGTATAGGCTTAGCTTTGGCATCAGTTTTTAGTCCGTTGGTTAATTGGTTAGTCGTTTTAGTGCTACTGCTAGCTTATGGTTATTTATCTATAAACTCCAGATTAGCCTTTAAGTGATAATTATGCCTTTAGCGTAGTAAACAGAAAAACCACATGATTTCTCATAAGGTCGTTTGAGGTTCCGTGCCGAAGTATCGGGAGGATTCTCCCAAAGGGATTCCCGTGGAAGAACTGCTGTTCGAGCTATTGCAGAGTTCTGCGGATGGTCTTTTTAGTCGTAGAGATGGTTGATAGTGTAGTAAACAAAAAAACCACATGATTTCTTATAAGGTCGTTTGAGGTTCCGTGCCGGAGTATCGGGAGGATTCTCCCAAAGGGATTCCCGTGGAAGAACTGCTGTTCGAGCTATTGCAGAGCTCTGCGGATGGTCTTTTTTTTTCGTAGAGAAGTTGGTAGTGTAGTAAACAAAAAAAACCTCAGCTATTGCTGAGGTCTTCTTTGTGAGGTCCCGAGCGGATTCGAACCGCTGTACGAGCTTTTGCAGAGCTCTGCCTAGCCACTCGGCCACAGGACCTTATTTTTTAATTCTGGCCTCTCGCTATCGCCACTCCTGCCTCGCCGGCAGGCGGGCGGCCACAGGACCATTTTTCTTTGCGTGTGCAAATTAACTAAATAAGAGAATAAACCGGAAGCGAAATCGCTTCCGGTTTTATGATTTATTCAGAATCTTTTGATTCTTCAGCTTTATCATCGCCTTCTGCAGGCTTTTCTTCTTTTTTAGCTTCTTCTTTCTTAGGAGCTGCTTTCTTAGCTGCAGGTTTTGATGCTGCGCCCTCCATCTTCTCTTTCAGAGCAGATAGTGCGTCAAGATCACCTAGGGTTGATTTCTCAGACTCATTGTTGATCTTGTTCAGCGTGTTACCTTTTGCTGCTGCTTTCTTCTTAGGAGCAGGTGCAGGAGCAGGTTGCTCAGCGCCTTCTTTCCAGGTAGCAGTGTGAGAAAGAACAATTCTCTTATCATCTTTAGAGAACTCCATTACTTTGAAGTCAAGTGTTTCGCCTTCTGTGGCGTTTACGCCATCTTCTTTCTGAAGGTTCTTAGTAGTCACTTGTCCTTCTATTCCGTAAGGAAGCTCAAGAATAGCACCTCTGTCATTAGTTGAGATCACTGTACACTTATGAACAGATCCTCTTGTGAATACCGTTTCGAAAGTATCCCAAGGGTTCTCCTCAAGGTGTTTGTGGCTCAATGCCAATCTTCTGTTTTCTACATCAAGCTCCATTACTACCACTTCCAACTCATCGTTCACTTTCACGAACTCAGATGGATGCTTGATCTTCTTGGTCCAGCTAAGATCGGATACGTGTACCAAACCATCAATACCTTCTTCAAGTTCGATGAACAAACCGAAGTTGGTAAGGTTTCTCACAATACCAGTGTGCTTGGTGCGAATTGCATAGTTGGTCAATACATCTTGCTTGGTCCATGGATCTTCAGTCAATTGCTTGATACCAAGGGACATTTTTCTTTCGTCTCTATCGATCGTCAATACAACTGCTTCCAACTCATCTCCAACGCTGATGAAATCCTGTGGATTTCTCAAGTGTTGTGACCATGACATTTCAGAAACGTGGATCAAACCTTCTACACCAGGGATGATTTCAAGGAATGCACCGTAATCTGCTACGTTTACAATCTTGCCTTTTACTTTCGATCCAATGTTAAGGTCTTTATCCAATGAGTCCCAAGGGTGAGAAGTCAACTGCTTCATACCCAAAGAGATTCTCTTCTTGTCATCATCAAAGTCAAGTACTACCACGTTAACTTTTGCGTCAAGCTTAAGTACTTCCTCAGGGTGATTGATACGTCCCCATGAAATATCTGTAATGTGAAGTAGACCATCTACACCACCAAGGTCGATGAATACACCGAAGTTGGTCATGTTTTTGATTACACCTTCAAGTACCTGACCTTTTTCAAGGTTCTCAAGGATTTGAGCTTTTTGCTTCTCGATATCCTTCTCAATAAGTACTTTGTGCGATACTACCACGTTATCATTGGTGTAGTTGATTTTCACAACTTTCACTTCCATTTTCTTACCTACAAAAACATCAAAGTCTCTGATAGGCTTCACATCGATTTGTGAACCTGGAAGGAATGCTTCTACACCATAAATATCTACAATAAGACCACCCTTGGTTCTTCTCTTCACCATACCGTCAATCACAAGATCCTCATCCAATGCTTTCTGGATGTTTTCCCATGCTTTTACGATTTTGGCTTTTCTTCTCGAAAGAACTAACTGGCCATTTGCGTTTTCTTGCTCTTCTACGTAAACCTCCACTTCATCACCAGGCTTAAGTCCGTCGATATCCCTAAATTCAGATAACGAAACCAATCCGTCTGATTTGAAACCAATGTTTACAATTACATCTCTGTCAGTAAGACCTACTACCGTACCTGTCATTACCTCTTTTTCAGAGATTTGATTCAATGTAGCCTCATAGAGGGCTTCCATTTTCTTACGGTCTGCTTCAGAGTACTCTTCGCCAAATCCATCATCTTGAGCCGTATCCCATACATCGGTTACTGCCTCTGCCATCGGAGCGGCTACTTCAGGAGTTTTAGCTTCTTCAGAAAAAGGAACTTCTTTCTCAGCTTTCACTTCCTCTTTAGGAGCTTCTTCTTTCACTTCCTCTGTCGGAGTTTCTTCTTTGGCTGCTTCAGCTTCTGTCTCTGCAGGTGCTGATTCTTCTGCTTTTGCCTCTTCTGCTTTTGCTTCAGTAGACTCAGCGGCTTGAGCTTCAGTGTTTTTTACTTCTTCCTGTAGCTCTTCTTTCTTTTCTTCTGCCATAATAAAAAAAGACTCTGTGATACACTTTCATCTCCCGAGTCAATGAGACAAAAGGTTTGGTTATAAAATACTTCCCGCAATTGGCCGAAAGCCATTCACTCGAATGGAGGCGCAAAGATAACGCATTTGAACAAAAAACAGTAATTTAGATTTCATTATCTCAGATATTTCAAACTACACTCCATGTTTATTAAAACACACTATTCAACCTTACTTATATGCTTGATTTTCAGCTGTCAGCAGAAAAATGAGGTTGCGGATTTGATCCTAACGAACACAACCATCTATACTGTAAATGAAAGCTTGCCCAAGGTGCAGGCAATAGCCGTAAAAAATGGAAAGATATTTAAGGTAGGTACTACGGCACAAATCTCCGGGTTTGTTGGCGATAGTACATTGGTTTTGAACCTGGAAGGTCAGTTTGTGTATCCGGGTTTCATAGAAGGGCATGCGCATATCATGGGGATTGGTGCAAATCTTTTGAATGTAGATCTGATGGGAGCCCAGAGCTATGAAGAAGTAATAGAAATGGTGAAGAAGCGGGCCAATGAAACACCTAAAGGAGAGTGGATACTGGGAAGGGGATGGCATCAGGATAAATGGAATGAAACCCCGGAGGGGATGTTTAAAGGGTTTCCTACTCACCATGAGCTGAGCGAAGCTGTACCAGATCACCCGGTTTGGTTAAAGCATGCCAGTGGTCATGCCAGCCTGGCAAATGCCCGGGCGATGGCAATGGCCACAATTGATCAATCGACGAATGACCCTGATGGTGGAGAGGTTTTTAAAGACTTGACTGGCCAGCCTACTGGATTGCTCAATGAGACGGCAAGCAGGTTGGTGTCAGAAATCATCCCAAAGGAGACCAAAGAACTTAAAGCGAAGAAGCTCCAATTGGCGATTGATGAATGTCTTAAGAATGGTATAGTAGGCTTTCACCAAGCTGGTTCTGGAGCTGATGATATTGAGGTGTTTGAAGATTTTGCCCAATCTGGTGATTTAAAACTCCGGTTACATGTGATGCTACACGGGTTGGATTCCGGATTATTGGATGCATACTATCAGAAAGGGCCACAAATCGGGCTGTATGACAATCATTTGAACATCAGGTCCATTAAGCTGTATGCAGATGGTGCTTTAGGTTCACGGGGAGCATGGCTGCTGGAGGAGTATACAGACGCTAAAGGCGTGTTTGGGCACAATGTAACACCAATGAAAGCTATTGAAAGCGTGGTGAATGAGGGACTTGCCAATGGATTTCAAATTTGTACGCATGCCATTGGTGACCGGGCAAATCGTGAAGTATTGGATATTTATGAGGAGGCGTTCAAGGCTAATCCCGAAATGGCTTTAGATACACGATTCAGGATAGAACATGCCCAGCATATACACCCTGATGATATTCCAAGATTTGCTGAGCTGGGAGTTGTTCCTGCGCTTCAGGCCATTCACATGTCGTCTGATAGACCATGGGCGATTGATCGGCTGGGCAAAGAGCGGATTGAGAATGGGGCCTATATGTGGAGTGACCTGATTGATAGCGGATCGATAATTGTGAACGGATCAGATGCTCCAGTGGAGCCAGTCAGTGCCCTGGCGAGCTTTTATGCTTCGGTAAGCCGAAAGACCTTAAAAGGAACACCTGAAGGTGGCTATGAGCCTGCTCAGAAAATGACTCGGGAGGAGGCACTGAAATCATATACCATTTGGCCGGCTTACGGAGCTTTTATGGAAGGTTATAGTGGGTCGATAGAGGAAGGCAAAGTGGCGGACTTTACCATATTGGATAAAGACATTATGACCATTCCGGAAGAAGAGATACTAAAAACCAAGGTGAAAATGACAATCATTGATGGGAAAGTGGTTTTTCAAACTATGTAAATACCTCGTGTGCTCAAACTGCCCCAGGAATGATCCGTATTACTCGCATTAAGGAGAATGTTTAATAAGAGATTGCTTTTTAAAAATATGCAGACTAATTTTAGCTTATAACTTATACAGTTAATAAATATTATTTTAATCACTTAATAAATTTACTAACCATTATGAAAAAGATTTTTGTAATCTGCTTACTTTCTTTTACAATCTCGTGTGAAGAAGGACAAGTTGAAAAACTAAGCACAACATTAGACTCTAGGTACAAAAAACTGGAACATTTTGCAGATCATGTTTCATCATCCATGTTTGTTAACATTAACAATGCTGAATCTTTTGAGCAAAACATTCTTGGGAACATAGAGTATCTAGCACGAGATCAGAATCATTTTAATCCTGATATGGTAATAGATCAATTTCAGCAAATTCTCAACGTTCCAGTTGAGGGTAGTGATGGGGAACTAAGGGTTGCAACGGAATCATTCATTAGCTCATCAGACATTAGCAAGAAAGGGGCTAATGAGCTCATTTATATTCTAGATTTAGCTGAGAAGCAAGATTTGGAACAAATAATATCACTATTAGATTCTCAATATGATCGAGTCATCAACGATGAAAGTATTTCCCTTCATGAAAAAGATATATTGATTTCGGCAAATATTGGCTTCAGAGAGTTCGTAGCATTATATAATGAAGATCCTAGTTTTTTAGAGGTATACTCGGATGGAAGAATAAGTAGCTGTCTAACAGGAGGCCTTATTGGTGCAGCAGCAGGGGCAACAGTTGGTGGATTAGTTGGAGCTGGAATTGGTTTAGCTTTTGGAGGTGTCGGAGCAATCCCAGGAGCCGTTCTTGGAGGTTTTTTCTACGGGGCAGTTGGTGCTATAGGAGGATGTATTGCAGGGATGGGGTACTCAACAACACTTCCGCCCAATTCTCCAGGAGGTTTGAATTGGGATGACCTTGCCCCACCAATATCTTTATACAATGGTGTATACGGAGGTCTAAACTATATTAGCATTGGTGGGTGATGATAGGTTTTGTAAAGGAAGCATTCATTTTTTATAAGAAAAGATTGGAAGGCACCAAGAAGCAGGCAGTTGTTATACTCCTTGCTTTTTTATATTCACTTGGGCTGTTATTTAATTTAACCTGGACATTTCTGGCTATTTGGATTGGGATTGGATTCGCTTTTTTTGGTCTTTTATTATTACTATATTATGCCCATAAAGAGACTGAATTATGAAGCGATTTTTAGAAGTAGCTGAATCTCAATTAGTCAGGTTACCTAAAATTTATTGGATAATCTTATACGTTGTGTCTAGTTTGTTCTACTCTGTTTTCGGAATGCTTCTTGGTCGAGAAGGTGAAGCTTTACCTGTATTAAATAATTTGTCGGTTATATTTCTATCTTGGCTTGGACTGAATGTGATCTTTTTCTTTATCCCAATGGTTATTTCTTTTGCCTTGTTCAAGTTGATGGGGGAGGAAAGATTTGTAAAAGGCTTTAAATCGAAAAAATAGTTTACTTGTAGGTCTACAGAAAAGGGATAACCAGATTTTCTACATAGGTTTGTCCTAAGTTTGAATTTATCGGCATTGCTAATAGAAGAGAATTTTCCACTTAAACACAGCAATACTTTTGGTTTGGATGTTTATGCCAACTACAAAGCATCTATTGAGCGTCCTGAAGACCTGAGTGAGCTCTATTCCAAGGATAAGTTCAGGACGGTAAAGAAAATGATTTTGGGTGGAGGATCTAATGTTCTCTACACCCGCAATTTTCTTGGTCTGGTGCTGAAAATGGAAATACGTGGTGTTGAGATCGTGGAAGAGGCATCAGAATCAGTATTGGTGAAATTTGGTGCAGGAGAAAGTTGGCATCAATGTGTGCTCTGGGCTGTGGAGCATGGATACGGAGGCATCGAAAACCTTTCACTTATACCTGGTACCCTGGGTGCAGCACCTATGCAAAATATCGGAGCGTATGGGGTTGAGCTTAAAGAAGTGTTCCACTCTCTGGAAGCTTATGAAATTAACACTGGAAAAATCGTCAGGTTCTACAATGAAGACTGCAAATTCGGGTATCGATACTCTGTTTTCAAAGGTCCACAAAAGGACAAGTACATCATTGCCAATGTCTATTTAAGATTGTCCAAAAAACCTACCTTCAACATTACTTATGGAAATCTAAAGGAAACACTTGATGAAATGGGGGTGGAAGAATTGACCTTGAAGAATGTCAGTCAGGCTGTGATCAGCATTCGGCAATCAAAACTACCTGACCCGGCCGAAATTGGCAATGCGGGATCATTTTTCAAGAACCCGGTGGTGGATAATGAGTATTTTGACTCATTGAGAGCGGCCTTTAATGATATACCCGGTTACAGACTGGATGAGGAATTTACAAAAGTTCCTGCAGCATGGCTGATTGACCAGTGTGGATGGAAGGGCAAACGAATTGGCAACATTGGGGTCCATGACAAGCAAGCTCTTGTATTAGTCAATCACGGTGGGGGCAGGGGAAGGGACATCTTCAAACTTTCCAAAGACATCCAAACTTCAGTACAGGGCACATTTGGTGTGCAGTTAGAGACTGAGGTGAATATTATCTGATCGATTACCTCAACAGATAGGTCACCCCAATTTTTAATCCACTTTCTGTAGACCTTTCCGGGTAATTCTCAGCTGACAAATGAACAGCTGAATGCATGGCTGCATATGGGTTTACAAAAACACCCAATCCAAAGTTGAATTCATATTGCAGTCCCATTCCTAAGTTAAACCCTATTCCATTCTGCGCTGAAATGTTGGTGGAGTGACCCAAACTGGTATCAATCAATATTCCTGTATTGATGAAAGCATATTTCAAAAAATTGACTCGAACCCCAACTGGAACGACCAATATATCAGTGAATGCCGGGTTGGGGGACTCATCCTCCCCTGGAGGGACATTGGGATGCTGGTTTAGTTCATGATGACGAAAGCCAATTCCAGATTCAAAAGAAAAGACCTTATTTATGGGTTTGATATAGTCCAACTGAAACCCATAGTAACCTTCACCAGTGTACCAGGCTGCACCATCCAGGTCGGTGAGATGCACGGCATCATTTGATCCTAATCCCAAAAAGGAGATACCAATTTTTGATCCAGGCAATTGAGTTTCTTGAGCAGTGGCCGATGAAGTGACTGTTACAAGTATCAGAAGTAAAGTGTTTTTTTTCATCGATAAATGATATGAGGTTAATTGTGTTCAACATAAGTTGACACCATATCTGTCTTTGTAGTTGGAAAGGGAGGGGCTGCTACTGTTTGTTAACACTTTTTAACAACCGCCGTTCCTTGAAAAAGTATCTCAGTCATGCTATACTTGCGATCTGATTTTTCATTATTATTCTCATTATAAACAGTTGATTTACAGATTAATCCAATGAACCAATGTCTATAGTTGTAGAAAACCTTACTAAAAAGTATGGTGAGCAAAAAGCGGTCAACGACATATCATTTGAGATTAAAACTGGGGAGGTAGTTGGTTTTCTGGGGCCTAATGGAGCCGGAAAAAGTACTACCATGAAGATTATTACATGCTTCATGGCCCCCAGCTCAGGTGACATTCGTTTGGACAATGACTCCATCCACCATAACCCGGAAGCGATCAAGCGCAGGATCGGTTACTTACCGGAGAACAATCCGCTGTATTATGATATGCCGATTGTGGAGTACCTGAGGTTTACGGCCGAAATTCAAGGAGTACCCAGGCACAATATTCCGGCAAGGATCGCCGAAATGATTGAGCGATGTGGACTTGATCGAGAGAAACACAAGAATATCGGTGAACTTTCCAAAGGATACCGGCAAAGAGTAGGCCTGGCACAAGCTATGATCCACGATCCGGAAATCCTCATTTTGGATGAGCCTACCACGGGTCTTGATCCAAACCAAATTGTAGAGATCAGGAAACTCATCAAAGACTTAGGAAAGGAAAAAACAGTCATTCTGAGCAGTCACATCCTTTCTGAGGTAGAAGCCACTTGCGATCGCATTCTCATTATCAACAGAGGTCGAATTGTTGCCGATGGCACTTCGGATACATTGAGAAGCCAGTCACAGGGTCAGGAAATCCTTAATATCAATATTGAAGGCGAACCTGCTGCTGTTGAAAAGGCTGTGAGAGCGCTCGCTTCTGTTGAGAAGGTGACGGGTGTGGACGGTAAGTCGGGTTGGTTCAGTGTGCAAAGCAAACCGGAGGCCTCATCCCGTAAGGAGATTTTTGATCTCTGTGTAAAAAATAAATGGTATTTAATGGAAATGTCCGGGCATGAAACAAGGCTGGAGGACGTATTCCAAAAACTAACGAAATAGATTATGAGCAAAGTTTGGATAATCACAAAACGAGAACTTGCATCATTTTTCGACTCCCTGATCGCCTATGTGATGATCATTTTGTTTCTTGGCTTGAGTGGGATGTTTACTTGGTTGATCGGTAGCGATGTTTTTTTTATCAACCAGGCCAATATGCAGGTTTTTTATGGTATCGCCTTTTGGTCTTTGTTTTTCTTCATTCCTGCCATCACTATGCGGATGATTGCCGAAGAAAATAAGGCCGGTACAATAGAATTGTTAATTACTAAGGCAGTTTCGGACAGCCAGATCGTCTGGGGAAAGTTTCTTGCCTGTTTGATCCTGGTACTGATTGCGTTGGTCTGTACACTTCCTTATTACATCACCATTTCCCAGCTAGGTAACATTGATGATGGCGCCGTAATTGGCGGATACTTTGGATTGATCCTGCTCTCTGCGAGCTATATCAGCATTGGGCTTTTTGCCAGCAGTATCACTCAAAACCAAATTGTGGCGTTTCTTGTCGCTGTTTTTATCGGTATATTCTTTCACATTCTCTTTGGGGTCATTTCTTCAAGTGTGCGCGGATTTTCAGGTGAAATTTTTAGTTATCTCAGCATGCAAACCCACTTTGAATCGATGAGCAGAGGTGTGGTGGATAGTCGTGACCTGATTTACTTCGGTTCCATAATAGCAATTGGCGTGGTACTCTCACAGGTCATGCTGTCGAAAAGAAATTGGCAATCCTAAAATATCATCAAAATGAACAAAAAGAATATTATTATTCAGGTGGTCATTGTATTGGCGATCATTTTAGTGGCCAATCTGATCTCAAACGAACTTTATTTCCGATTGGACTTCACTGAGGACAATCGTTATACATTTAGTGATGCCACAGAGGATGTGGTGAAGAATATTGACGGAGTGGTCACGATCACGGCATATTTCTCTGAAGACCTGCCACCTCAGTTGATGAAGACACGGCAGGATTTTCAAGATCAGTTAGTCGAGTATGAGGACTTATCTGGTGGCAATATTGTCTTTGAGTTTGTCAATCCCAATGAAAGCGAGGAAACCGAACAAACAGCACAGCAGGCCGGTATAAGCCCGGTCATGATCAATGTGCGTGAGCGCGATCAGGTGCAGCAGATGCGTGCCTATCTGGGGGCAGTATTGAAAATGGATGATCGCACGGAGTTGATTCCCGTGATCCAGCCAGGCGCAGCAATGGAATATTCCCTAACCACAGCTTTGAAAAAGGTCTCTATTGCTGATAAGCCTAAGGTCGGTTACATCCAGGGATATGGAGAGCCTACCATTCAGGCGATTCCTCAGTTGATGGAGCAGCTTTCTGTACTTTATGATGTAGAGCCTTTCAGGATTAAGGACACGTCATCAGTTCCATCTTATTACAAATCTTTGGTTTGGATTTCTCCAATGGATACGGTTAAGCAAAGCGAGTTTGCAAAATTGGACCAATACCTCAACCAAGGTGGCGGGTTGTTTCTGGCTCATCAGCATGTGCAAGGGGATCTCCAGCAGGGAATGCTTTCTTTGAGTGGAAATATCGGTATCAAATCATGGTTAGCAGGTAAGGGACTTTCATATCAGGACCAGTTTGTGATTGATGCTCAATGCGCTACAGTAAGTGTACAGCAGCGCAATGGGTTTATGATCATGACCAGTCAGAAGGAATTTCCGTACTTCCCACAGCTAAATGGTTTTGAAGATCATCCTATTACTGGTGGTTTGGAAACGGTAATGTTACCATTCGCCAGTCCAATTAGCTTTACTGGTCAGGATACTTCATGGTCTCAAGTGCCATTGGTTTATACCTCAGAAAATTCAGGTTTGGTTGCTCCACCTTCTTACATTGATATTCAGAAAAAATGGAGTCAGGGCGATTTCACTACAGGGCCTCAGTTGGTTGCAGCTGGGTTGGACAATGGAGCCGCCCGGATAGTTACGATTTCCAATGGACAGTTTTGCGTGAATGGCGAAGGTCAAAGACCTCAACAGCAAAATGCAGACAATATCAATTTTGCATCAAATGCAATAGACTGGATTGCTGATGATACGGGATTGATTAACCTAAGAACCAAGGGAATCACATCAAGGCCTCTTGATCAGGTAGAAGACAGTACCAAAACCATGATCAAATATGGCAATGTACTGGCGCCTATTTTATTGATACTGATTTATGCATTCGTTCGTAAGCAGCAGAGCAATAGGAGAAGACAGAAGTGGATGCAGGGTAACTATGATTAATTAGAAATGATGATGATGAAAGGAAATAAGTTAATGCTCCTTTTGGTGGTGTTGGCCATACTGGTAGGAGTATATTTTATCGTTAAGTATACCAGCAACCAGGGCAGAAGTGCCTCATTCCGATCAGAGCTGGTAGAGGTAGATGTGGAAAAAGTGACTAAAGTTGAGCTCTTGAGCCCGACGGATACCACCATTCTGGTTAAAGAAAATGAGGTCTGGAAGGTAGGGGATAAGAAGGCTGATGAAAACACAGTGAAGTCAATGATCCGTACACTTCAGCAGATTAAACCGAGTCGTCTTGCTTCCAGATCAAAAGATACCTGGAAGGATTTTCAGGTGGATGAATCGGGAACCAGGGTAATTGCCTATGAAAATGGTGAAAAGGCTTTGGACATCATTTTGGGTAGGTTCAATGTGGAAGGACAACGGTCTTTTTATTCATATGTGCGGTTAAATAATGAGTTGGATGTCTATGTAGCGAAGGATTTCATGAAAATGTCTGTCAACACAGGTGCAGATGCTTACCGCAATGATGACCTATTGAAAGTGGTCAAGGATTCAATTTCCAGTGTATCTTTCAATTATCCGGACTCAGGTTTTGTCTTGTCAAAATCAGACAATAGCTGGATGATAGATGGTATGCCTGCGGATTCAGCAGCGGTTGCTAAATATTTTCAGGGAATAAGAAATGTTGCCAGTCGCAACTTCGCAGAAGTAAAAGGAGAAGCATTGTTTGATGTGTCATTTCAGCGCAATAATGGCAATGATGTTCAGCTGACTGCATACACTAATGGAGGGCTCAGCTCCTCATCCAATCCTGATGAGTTTTGGAATGATCCAGCGATACATGAAAAAATATTCAAAGGCAAGTCTTACTTTATAGGACAATAGATATTTGAGGATTGTACAAAAAAAAGGCTGTCTCAAAATGTTGGAGTCATTCTGAACTTGCTTCAGAATCTTTGATTCTAACTGTTAATCTCGGTTAAGATCCTGAAATAAATTCAGGAAGACTGTTTGTTAAGACCTTTTGAGATAGCCTCTTTGCGTTTTGAATAGCAACCGAACTTTTGGATCAATAAATCGGTTAAATTTTCATTAGATTTGATCATGATGAAGCAAGCAGCAAAAATTTTTGGTTTTGTATTGGTAATAATGCTGAGCGTTTCTGCAAATGCCCAAGAAATAGAGTGGATAAGCTTCGAAGAAGCGGTTGAGCGCTCTAAGAAAGAACCAAGAAAACTCCTGATTGATATTTATACTGACTGGTGTGGATGGTGCAAGAAGATGGATCGTGAGGCCTATGCCAATGACGTGATTACAGAATACGTAAACGAGAAGTTTTATGCCGTGAAATTCAATGCCGAGCAGCAAGAGTCTATCGAATTTGATGGGCACACTTTTAAATTTGTAGCTCAAGGCAAACGAGGTGTGCATGAGTTAGCTGCCGCACTTACCAATAATAAGCTGAGC
Source organism: Marinoscillum sp. (assembly GCA_040218045.1). Lineage (GTDB taxonomy): Bacteria > Bacteroidota > Bacteroidia > Cytophagales > Cyclobacteriaceae > Marinoscillum. The sequence continues at coordinate 241,264 of JAVJQA010000033.1, read as the reverse complement.
TATCCAACTACCGTATTCATGGATGAGCAACTACGAATTATCCAACCAATCCCGGGTTATATGGACGCTAAAGCACTTGAACCTATTCTTAGCTACATTGGAGATGATAAGTTCAAATCCGTGAAATGGCCTGAGTTTCAAAAAAATTATCAATCTTCCCTGTGAATTTGCAACCCCTGTGATTCCGGGTGGTCTTTAGAAGAAAAAACGATTTTATGAAAAATATACTATTCTTAGCCTTGGCAGGAATCATCACATTTTCTTTGACTGCCCAATCTGGTGTTGAAAGATCACTCGCCCCATTTACAAAAGTTTCATCACAGGAAGGCATTGATGTCTTTCTTACAAAAGGAACTAAAGAAAGTGCCAAAATCGATGCTGACGGTGTTGATGTAGACGAAGTATTGACTGATATTTCTGGAGGGACTTTGAAGATCCACCTGGATGGAGACAATCATCGCAATGTTGATGTGAAAGTTTATGTGACCTATGTGGAGCTATCTGGTTTAAGTGCTTCTTCAGCCTCCTCAATTAAGGTAAGGGATAAAGTAACAGCCAAAGGTGATTTTGATATCAAATGTAGCAGCGCTGCGGATATTGAGATAGAGTTGTCTGCGGATGAGTTGGAAGTGGACGTATCGAGCAGTGGAGATGTTGATTTAGTAGTTTCTGTAAACCGATTGGAACTTGAGGTGTCGAGTGCAGGGGATATTGAAATAGAAGGAACAGCTAAATATGTGGACGCCAATGCGAGTAGCTCTGGAGACATAGATGGTTATGACCTGACATGTGATGAAGCAGAACTAAGAGCAAGCAGTGGATCTTCAATCAAACTGACGGTCAACAAGAAACTTGACGCACGTGCCAGCAGTGGTGCCAGCATCCGTTATGAAGGGAACCCAACCCAGGTTAACGGAGACAGTTCAAGCGGTGGCTCAGTGAGACGATCTTAATAAATTAATTTTCTTATTGATTTTAAAGACCTGATCCGGGTATTATTCGGGTCAGGTCTTTTTTATTTGCAATATGAAAAGAGTGATCCTTCTACTGACGGTTGTATTGTTTGGTTGTGAAAGTGATGAAATGCGGAGAGACCGGTTCTTTCTTCAGGGAAACGAGTCCCTGTCCAACAAACAGTACAAGGTTGCTATCGATTTTTATACGAAAGTGCTCAATATCGACCAGTCTTTCGCTAGAGCTTATAACAATCGTGGAGTGGCTTATATGGAAAGCGATCATGCCTATGAAGCCATTCAGGATTACAACATGGCAATTGCCATTGATCAGGATTATATTGGTGCATTGTTTAATAGGGCCTATGCCTATGAAGATGTCGGTCGACTGGAAGATGCGCTAGCGGATGTAGAAACGGTCAAGTTGACCTTTCCAGATTCAGCTTACGTTTATTTTTATCAGGGTTTACTGGAGTCTAAAATGCGTCTTTATGATCAGTCAGCTACCAGTTTCAAAAAAGCCCTGGCTTATGAGCCGAATAATATAGATGGTAAAATTAACCTGGCCACGTTGTATTACTTTCAGGACAAACTTGACACCGCTAAATCCTTGTTGACAGAAGTAATGAAAGATAATCCCCAGAATGCCAGCGCCCTGAATACGCTAAGCCAGGTATATCTCACTGAAGGAGATTTCCAAAATGCATTGGTAACTATCAATCGAGCATTGAACATTCAGCCTGACGATCCGTATTTTTTGAACAATAGGGGAGAGGTTTATTTGCAAATGGGAGAGTATGAAACGGGACTAGAAGATGTGAACAAAAGTATTTTGCTGGATCCGGATAACCTTTGGGCGTATCGCAACAAAGGAATTTACAACCTGAAAACTGGTAATGTGGATGAAGCCATTCGGCTTTTGAAAAGAGCTGTGAGCAAGGTGGAGTTGGTTGAGCAGGTGCACGCTTATCTGGGTGAAGCTTACCAAATGAAGGGCGAAAAACAACTGGCCTGTGAAGAGTGGGCTGTTGGTGTGTCTAAAAAAGAACCACGCTCTCAAGCATTGCTCAACCAGTACTGTAATTAATCTTCAGGTTCGTCTGGAATGAAAATCAGCTTGTAGAAAGATGCGAAGTGGCAAAAAACCACTACCGGTACTATGAACAGTGGCAAAAAGATGTATGGGAAATGGAAAACAGCGATATTAGGTTGATCATAGAGCTGTACATCATAGAAGTAAGGTGTGGCTTGTATTGCCCGAAATACAATGTTCACCAAAAGTGCCAAGGTCAATAAGTTCCAGATGATAGCTGCAAACTTGCTTTTACTTTTCATCCCAACTAGGAACAATCCGGCGAAAGGCGCTGAGATACCAGAAAGAATGTCGTAGTTCAGGCCTTGAAAAGTCATAGACTCAGCCACTACACCGTTTATAAACAACCACCACAAAACGATTTCTACAGGCACTCTAATAATGTGGATGTAAGTCAATGTAGTAATAGGCATTTTTCCGATAAACTCTCGCGATTTCTTCACAGTCAGCAATACTATGTTGATCAGTACAATCACTCCGAAGAATAAAAACAAGCGTGGAGGTCTGGAGATAAAATCCAGAAAAAATCCCTGGAGCGTAAGCAGGGTAATGATGAAAACCCAAATCCCGATAAAGGTGGTAACAATCACCGGTAAATTACTTCCTTTTCCAGAAGCCCGATCTACTGCGTAATAAATAAAACCAAAGCATGCGATCACGCAGGCCATAAAGGTCAAGCTAACATAGGGTGGTATATTGTTCATCGCTTCCACAAGGATTAGGCAATATAAAAATTCTTTGAAGAAAAGTAAATTGAATTTTCTAAATCGGTGTTAATCCCTTGTGTGGGTTCTCAATAAATAAATATTTTTACCATCCATGGAGGATCTCATTGGCAAATTGGAAGAGCGGCTAAAACAACCACTACCGGGGCGGGCCGCATATGGTGGCATGATTCCCCGAATGGCCAAAAAGAAGATTAGCTTCAAGTTTGATGAAGAGCCCAGAAAAGGAGCCGTGTTGATTTTGCTTTATCCTGATGCTGGTCTGATCAAATTTCCTTTAATACAACGCCCGGTTTATGAAGGAGTGCACAGTGGTCAAATCGCTTTACCAGGAGGTAGGTTTGAAATTGCCGACGAGAACCTGATTCAAACAGCCTTGCGTGAGACTCATGAGGAGATTGGCGTTCCTTCTGACCAGATAGAAATTATCGGGCAGCTCAGTGAATTTATGGTTTCTGCCAGTAATCACCTGGTGCTGCCTGTGGTAGGATACTCCAGGTTAAAACCCTCATTTCTCAAAGACGATTTTGAAGTAGATGAGATCATTGAAGCTCCGCTTGATCATCTTCTGGATGCTGGCAGGATCAAGGAGAAAGAAATTGTAACAACCTACGGATATCGATTACATTCCCCATATTACGACCTGGAGGGCAAAGTGGTCTGGGGAGCAACAGCCATGATGCTTAGTGAATTTGTTCAAATAATCAACGACCTATGAATGATGTATTAATCAGTAATGACGCGGTGATTTTTGGGATCATCATGCTCATACTGGGATTTGTCTTTTACACCTCATCTTCTGAGAACCCCTTCTGGAAGAAATTTTATGGAGTTATTCCTGCACTTTTAATGTGTTATTTCCTGCCTTCATTGCTAGGCACATTTGGGATCATTGATCCTGAGTCTTCCAGATTGTATTTTGTGGCATCAAGGTATCTTCTACCGGCCTCACTGGTACTACTGACCATTAGTGTGGATTTGAAAGAAATTCTCAAGCTTGGGCCTAAAGCGCTCATCATGTTTTTTACAGCTACGGTGGGGATTGTTCTCGGGGGACCAATTGCCATACTGGTCTTTTCAGTTGTCGCACCGGATGTTATCTCCGCTCCTCCACCCAATGAAATATGGCGGGGGATGACTACTATCGCGGGTTCATGGATAGGAGGAGGAGCCAACCAAGCAGCCATGAAGGAAGTTTTTGAGGTAAATGGGGATTTGTTTTCAAAAATGGTGGCAGTAGATATCCTGGTAGGAAACACTTGGCTTGGTATCTTGCTGGCGGGAGTTGGCTATTCCAAATTAATAGATAAAAAACTAAAAGCTGATGCCTCTGCTATCGAGACCCTGAAGCAAAAGATGGATGATTTTCAGTCGAGTATTGCCCGAATGCCTTCATTGACTGATTTGATGATGATCTTAATGGTTGGGTTCATTTGCACAGGTGTGGCACATTTCTTCAGCGATCTGATTGCACCATTTATTGAAACCAATTACCCTTTTCTGGACAAATACAGTCTTACTTCCGGTTTTTTCTGGATTGTAGTGATAGCCACCACTTTAGGCGTTGGTTTGTCATTTACGAGGTTAAAAAACCTGGAAGGTGCCGGCGCTTCAAAGATTGGATCTGTTTTTATCTACATTCTAGTGGCTACTATTGGCATGCACATGGACATCATGGCTGTATTTGATGATCCAGGATTGTTTTTAGTAGGCATTACCTGGATGATCTTTCATGTGGGCCTCTTGATACTGGTGGCCAAATTGATCAAGGCTCCTTATTTCTTTGTGGCAGTAGGTAGCACTGCCAATGTAGGAGGTGCAGCTTCAGCACCGGTTGTTGCGGCTTCTTTTCATCCGGCTTTAGCTCCGGTTGGTGTACTTCTGGCTGTGATGGGTTATGTGCTGGGTACGTATGGTGCATGGTTGTGTGGAATATTAATGGGAATGGTATCGCCATGAAGGAAACACACATTAACTACCAACACTCCGCACCCTATTATCGACTCAATGAATACACTCCCAGTACCAAACGTGTATGGGTTGTCTTTCATGGATATGGACAACTGGCCCAATTCTTCATTCGTAAGTTTTCAGGGCTTGACCCGGATGAAAATCTCATTGTGGCGCCTCAGGGAACATCCAAATTCTATCTTGAAGGGTTCAGCGGCCGGGTAGGAGCCAACTGGATGACCAAAGAAGACCGGCTCAATGATATTGCCAATCAATATGCTTACATAGATCAGGTATTGCAGCATGAGCAAATTGAATTTGATCAGGTTGAATTGATCTATTTTGGATTTTCGCAAGGTGTGGCCACGATGTGCCGCTATGCGGCACATGCCAGGTTGGCTTTTTCTAAAATGATCATCTGGGCCGGCACGATCCCACCTGAACTGGACAGTATTGATTTTGATTTCAATTCAGGACAGGAAAGCATTCTGTATTTTACAGGAACCAAAGATCCATTTTATAAAGAGGGAATGGAGGAAGCTCAGAAAACGAGGATTAAAGAAGTCATGGACATTGCCCCGGAGGTGATTTGGTTTGAAGGCGAACATGAGGTGGTAAGCGATCTCGTTCAGAAAATTTAGTGATCGAAAATGAACAGTTAGTGTCTCTTTTTGAACTAGAATTTAGCAATCATTATTTTTAACTCGTACAATATCAGTACTTTAGTTTTTTGGTACTTCATTTGATAGCCAAACATATAAATCAAGAACAATCATATGATCAACCTTAAGGATGTCGATAAGTTTATTGAGTCTAAATATCAACGAACTTTTATACTCAAGAGTATCGATTTAAAAATAGAAGCAGGTGAGTTTGTGAGCATTATGGGGCCAAGTGGCTCCGGTAAATCTACCCTCATGAATATCATTGGCATGCTCGATAAACCTTCGCAGGGAGAGTATTATTTCAATGACGAACCTGTTCACCTTTTCAGTGAGCGTAAGACCTCAAAAATTCACAAAGAGAATATTGGATTTATATTTCAGGCCTATCACCTGATCGACGAGCTCAATGTTTATGAAAATATTGAAACGCCTTTGTTATACAGAGGAGTGAAGCGCAAGGAAAGGGCCAGTATGGTAGCTGAAATGCTCGACCGGTTCAATATGGTAGCTAAGCGCGACCTGTTTCCTGAGCAGCTTTCTGGTGGTCAGCAGCAGCTTGTAGGTGTAGCCCGGGCTATTGTGGGTAAGCCACAACTTTTATTGGCAGATGAGCCTACGGGTAATTTGCATTCTTCACAAGGAGAGGAAGTGATGGACCTGTTAAAGCAACTCAACAAAGATGGGATGACCATTATCCAGGTAACACACAATGAGAAATTTGCGGAGTACGGCACTAAACTCATAGAATTGGAAGACGGAGGGCTCAAAAGATAAGCTTGAGGGGAGCTTTTTCTAACTTTTTGGTTGATATTGGGTTTGCATAAACCAACGGATAACCATTGAAGAGGCTCCTTTACTTCATTTACTTACTATCAGCAATCCACTTTTGTTTGGCACAAAATGCTGACAAGAGCCTTATTGAGTATGAATTAGGCGGGAAAAGGTATAAGACCGAGTTTCCTATAGCTAAGAAAGCCGAGACTGTATTGGAGTTGACGTACTCTTTCCCGTTTCGTAAGTGGTTGACCATCCAGCCTGACTTGCAATATGTCATCAACCCCGGAACAGGTTCAACGCTTAAAAACCCTTTGGCAATAGCGCTACTGGTGCAAGCATCAGTAGGAGGAGCATGGTAGCTTTTAATGAATGATTGGGGCTCTTTCAAAAGGTGCCGAACGATCAAACAGGTATCTATAGGTTCTGGAAGTCTGCACTTTTTCGAATCCAAGCTTTTGATAGAGATTGACCACTCGTGGGTTGAAATCTCCAGCCCAGCCGATTTTCAGCGTTTCGTATTTCCCTTCACGTACCAGTTTTTGATGGATGTGATAGAAAAGAAGTGCTTCTAACCCCTTATGCTGAAACTCAGGGATAAACCCAATAACAGAACCATAGGCCACTTTGCACATTTTCATTGTAAGCCCAATTTTGAGCTGTAGCTTTTGGATGATACCAAATTTGCCACGCCTGAAGTTTCTCAATAGGGTATTCAATTCCGGGATCATGATGATAAATCCTATAGGGCGATCATTGTGGTACAAAAACCATATCAGGTCCTTATCAATGACTGGTTTCATAGTTTTGAATAGAGATAGTGCCCGCTTCTCTTTCATTTCTTTGAAATTATCATGCGTCTTCCATCCCTGGTTATAAACTACCCTGAAGTCATGTGCGTATTTTTGGATGTTATTAAGGTCTACATTTTCGCAGTGATATTCTATTCGCTGGGCGAGTCTCTTTCCAAATTCATAGTATCTCGGTGACAGTCCTTTTTTAAAGTCATAATTGTAATAATACTGCTCAAAATAAGTCTGAAAGCCATAGTTTTCGAAAAAGCTCTGGTAGTAACTCGGATTGTAATTGTTGCGATAAAGTGGCGGTTCGTATCCTTCAACTATGAGGCCCCACCAGGCGTTGTTTTCTCCAAAATTGATTGGGCCATCCATGGCACTTATCTTGTATTCTTCCAGCCATTCCTTACAGGTGTCGAAAAGAGAGAAAGCCACATCTTGGGAGTGAATGCATTCAAAAAAACCCATACCTCCAGTAGGCTGTTTAAAGCTGTTGGCTGTCCGGAAGTTTACAAAAGCGGCAACTCTACCAACACATGTATCACCACACATGGCTATCCACCGGGTGATGATACCATGGCTGTGAAAGCTGTTTTTAATGGGATCAAAAACCAGCTCAATATCCTTGTCCAAAGGCCTGATCCAATTTTTGTCACCTTTATAAATATTCTCTGGAAGCTTTAAAAACCATTCGATGTGCCTGATTTCTGATACTTCAATAATTTCAATCTTGTTGTTCATAGCTTTGGTTTGTTAAAATTCGGGCATTGATACCGCCAGGTTGTTTTCACTTCTGGACTTAAGCAGTTGCAGGTGTGCCTTGATAGCATCAAACAGCGATTTGTTTTCATTGTACCTGATACCATATTCCTGACAGGTAGTCTTGAGGATTCTTGTTAGGGGCGGATAATGAATATGACAAATGTTGGGAAAGAGATGATGAATCACATGATGATTAAATCCTCCATACAGATGTGTGAGTAGACTATTTTTTGTAGCAAAGTCTGTGGTGGTAATGATTTGATGCATTAAAAAGGAATAAGGTAACTGACCAGTTCTATCAGGTTCCGGAAACTCTGCAAACTCACCTACATGTGCAGATGCGAGGGCTATTGCCACGGTATAGCTTGCAGCCATTTGCATGACAAAGAATCCAAGGATTACCTGATAGAACTCCAGGGCAAGTAGCTGATAGGGAACCATAATCATCATAGTGAAGTAAATCAGCTTGCCCATGATTAACCTGATCAGTTCCATCTTTCGGTGATGGGATAGGCGGTTATTTGGCGGTGTCTGTATAAAATCTTTAATGTCCCTAAAGAGGAGCCAGTGCAGGGAGTAGAAACCATAAAACACAGGCATGTAGAGATGCTGGAAGCGATGAAGACTATTGTGTGCAGATTTGGGAAATATACGTACCAGGGCTGATTGTTTGATGTCAGCGTCATAGTCCGGCACATTGGCAAAGGCATGATGTGAGTGAACATGTCGGAGTTTCCACATGTACCCGTTTGCACCCAGTGCATCAAAAGTGAAGAGGAGCAGGTCATTGAGCAACCTGTTTCTGAAAAAGGCCCTATGCGCAGCATCATGGGCGATGTTTAGTGCCACAAATATTTTGAGCATGCCCAGTGCCAAACAAAATAGGATGTATTGGTTAAAGCTACTGGTATGGAGCAGTGCGTAGTAAGAAACGGCATAAGCACTGGTGAGTACAATAGCTTTGGCATAAGCCCTATCTTCTGCATAAATAGATAGGCCGTTGCTCTTAAAGTAGTGCTGTACGCGGCCTCTCAGGACCGCAAAGAACTCTGCATTTTCTATTTGGTTGTATCGAATCATAGTGATAGGAGTTGATCACGATTCGAACTTCCTCAACTTTTAGCTGTGGTCAAAATTGAAGTCTGAAACAGGAAATGGCCATAGTTGCAAATTTTGCAACTTATGTAAAATCATCAAGCGAAATGGTGCAAATATTATGAATCCAGTGAGCAACAAACTTGTGTTTTGCACGTGTGAATGGGGTCAGGTCACTTTTTGCTCAAAAAAAACTACTTTCTGGTTCATTTTATTAAAGAACTTAAGACGCTCTTTTTCTGAGGAATTGCTGATTGGAATGGACTTTTGAAGAACACTTTTAATGTACTGCTCTATGTTTTCGCAAAAGGCATGATCCGTGGTATTTAGCAGGTTGAGCATGTTATATGTTTTCATAACCATACGGCGGTCACCAAGAGAGAAGAAGACTGTATTGTCCCCAATCTCTATTTCATTATAATAGAGCTCAAATTTGCCATTGACCAGGTTTTGAGAGGCGGGATCAGGATGCATTTTACGTCCCTCTTCTGCCTCTTTGCTTATGATCTTGAGTAAACTTCTGATGTCATTGACGAGTACTTTAAACTGATCAGAGGTGATCATATTGGTTTCGTAGCTGTATTCTATTTGGCGTAAGGTGATGTTGATGGTTTCATCGCTCCAGATTTCCAAAGAGGGGATTTGCTGGTAAGTATTCCAGATTTCAGCGCATACACCCATCATTTCTTTACTGATCGCATTAGAGTCGTAGGTACGATTGGCAAGGGTTGGCTCTTTCAGAATGGTACGCATCCAGAAGAACGACTTGAACCGGCACAGCTCCGGGAACCTGAAATAGTGAAAAGGAGGGATGTCTTTGGCCACATAGGTCATGTGGTACGATTCATCTTGCTGGATCATTTTTACCGAAGAGAGCACGGATTTTAGAAAATCCAGATAGCCATAGTTGACATTGAGCATGCGCTTATGGAAGAGCACGGTATCCTTGGAAAGATTGAAAAAAGTATCCAGAGAAGCACCAAAATGCTGGCTGATTTTTCTGATCTCGTTGAAAGTGAGCAGGGTGTCTCCCCGCATCCTCCTATAGGCACTGTCCTTGCTGATGTCCAACAGGGATTCCAGTTCATCCACAAACTTGCCCTCAGGTCTCTGTGTCTTGACCCACTCCAAAAAATTGATTTGTATGTCGCGATCGCTATTCATAGGTGATATAAGAATACAAATTACGATAATTTCACATACGGGACTAGAAAAACCCTTCGCTTCCTTCTGCGGCCTCCTGTTGCATTTCCTCTGAGAGCTCTTTACCCAGATACTTATCAATGAGGTTGTGAGCGAGGTAAATCAAAGGCGTAAGCGCTATCGCCACCACGAACTTATAAATGTAGTTGATTGTACCCACAGACGTTAACTGTGCGAAGCTCCATTGGCTACCTTCCGGTGCGAGTAAATAAAAAGCGATCCCAAGAACTACAAAGCTGTCAATAAACTGAGAGATCAGCGTTGAGCCTGTGGCCCTGAGCCAGATCATTTTAGAACCAGTTAGTTTTCTTAGTTTTTGGAAAATGAATACATCCAGAAACTGACCGAGTAAAAACGCCACGAGTGAACCAACGATTATTCCTGAGCCCTGTCGGAAAATCACATTGAAGGCATAGTCGATGTTGAAGGGATTTCCTTCAGCGTCTGTGCCGTTTACCTCAAGCCAAAAGTCAGCAGGAGCAAGCTTGGTAATTAAATATATGATTACAAAGACATACGAGATACACCCTACGGCAATGAGACTTACTTTCCTAACTCCCTTTTTACCAAAGTACTCATTGATAATGTCTGTGGTCAGAAACACCACAGGCCAGATGATCACGCCAGCGGTGAGATTAAAGTCCAGTACAAAATCTCCAAACATGGGGATATTGGCAGGCGGGAGCCCAATTGTAGCTTCACCTGAAAAAATCTTAATCCCGATCAGCTCGGCCAGGATGGCATTGGTCAGAAAGATGCTTGCCAGAATAATGAATAATTGCTGCTTTTTACCAGACACCATGCGTTCAGGAGTTGATAATGAATTTTTTTCCTTCTTCTGCCAGGTAAGACTCTGGGAAAACCGATTGCGCTTCTCTGAGCATTGGAGTCAGGTCCTTGTAACGGGTAGAAAAATGCCCCAGCAGAAGCTGACCTACATTAGCCTCTTTAGCTAAACCAGCCGCTTGTTTGGCTGTGGTGTGGTAAGTACTTTCTGCGCGTTCTCTCATGTCTTCCATAAAGGTAGACTCGTGATACATCAAACTCACGTCCTTTACAATGTTAGCGAGATCGGGGATTAACCTGGTGTCTGAGCAATATGCATAACTATACGGATCCTTTGGCTTAAAAGTAACTTCCGAATTTCTAAAAATTAACTCACCATCTTCAGTATAGAGATCTTCGCCATTCCTTAGTTTGGCCGCCTGTACGGGTGTGAGTCTCTGCGGTATTTTTTCCTTATTAATTCCGCGTTTTTTTGGTTTTTCCCTAAAAAGAAAGCCACTGCAAGGAATTCGGTGATCCAGGGGAATGGTCTGGATAGAAAGCTTACTGTCATCAAAGATTGTTTCTATCTGATTTGGAGTCCATTCCTTAAACTTAATGTCATAGCTGAGCCGTGTTTGGCTATGCTTTAGCTGGAGCGAAATGATTTCTGGAAGCCCGGGAGGGCCATAGATGCACAGGTCTGACCGGCGACCATATAGGTGAAGCGTGGAAATGAGCCCCATCAGGCCGTAGTAGTGATCACCATGTAGGTGAGAGATCAGTATTTGGTTGATCCGGGACAGCTTGATCTTGTATCGCTTAATTAAAAGCTGAGTGCCTTCCCCACAATCAATGAGAAAATACTTGTCCTGAACTCTGAGGAGTTGGGAGGTATGGTGTCGATTGTGGGCGAAAGCAGCTGAATTGGATCCGAGTATTTGTAGTTCTAATGCCAAAATTGAGTGTTACTCTTCTCCATCTTCTTCTCTCAATCCTTTCTCAATCGCATTGAAAAGTACGGCATCTGCAGCTTCTTCCACTGTAGGTAAGATGTCCATCACTTTGTCAAGCATACTTATCTTGATCAGTTTCATCACATGCTCATTTACTTTGCACATGACAAACGAACCGGATTCTTTAAATAGCCTGTTGCCAACCAAAAGGGCACTTAGACCAGAAGAGTCTGAGTATTTCACTACTTCCATGTTCACTATCAAACTCTGCACACCTTCGGCCTGTAGGGTTACGAATTCAGATTTTACCTCAGGGGCAATGGTAGAATCCAGTTTTTCCTCATCAATTTTGATAACTGTATATTCGTCTTTTCTGTCTATTGAAAATTTCATAATCTATTTATCGTCTTTTCTACGTTCGTTTTTATTCTTCCAAGTATGTTTTCGGCTGAGTCCTTGATAAAGACCATGCCCGTGATTTGCTCAAAAAGCTCAATGTATCGATCAGACACTGAGTTTACAAACTCGTCGGTCATTTCGGGGATGGTTTGGCCATTTTTACCCTGAAAACCATTGCTGATCAGCCATTGTCTTACAAATTCTTTGGAGAGTTGCTTTTGCTCTTCTCCCTTTTCCTGTCTGTCTTCATAGCCTTTGGCATAGAAGTATCTGGAAGAGTCTGGGGTGTGAACCTCGTCTATTAGGGTAATAACACCTTTGTGCATGCCAAACTCGTATTTGGTGTCCACCAAAATGAGCCCTTGCTTGGCTGCAAGTTCTGTTCCCCGTGCAAAGAGCTCGTAGGTGTATTCTTCCAGCTTTGAGTAATCTTCTTCACTTACCAATCCCTGCCTGATGATTTCTTCACGGGTGATGTCTTCATCGTGACCTTCATGGGCTTTGGTAGTAGGAGTAATGATTGGATCGGGCAACTTATCGTGCTCGTTCAAACCATCCGGTAGTGGTACTCCACAAAGCAACCTTTTACCATCCTTATACTCTCTCCAGGCGTGCCCGGTCAGGTAGCCCCTGATGACCATTTCCACTGGGAAAGGTTCACACTTTTTACCCAATGTTACGTTAGGATCAGGAACCGAAATCACCCAGTTAGGGACAATATCTTTAGTCTTTTCAAGCATCGTGGCTGCAATCTGGTTGAGCACCTGGCCCTTGAACGGGATGGGTTCTGGCAACACCACGTCAAACGCTGAAATGCGATCCGTAGCGACCATCAGGAGTTTATCTCCAAAGGAGTACACGTCTCGCACCTTACCAACATATTTGCTGGTTTGACGAGGCAATTGAAAATCTGTGTATTTGATGCCTTTTGACATGGTGGGCAAAGATAGTGATCTAAACTTGAAAAAATAAGGCACTAAAATACAACAAAAGGACAATTGAATGGCTAGTTCTCCTCTAAGTTCTCTGTCTTGATTATCTCACCTGATTGGTAAGTGTCTTTTCTTGTTGGATTTCCTTTTTTATCATAAGATGTCCAAACACCAGATCGTCGATTTCTGGTGTATTGTCCTTCATATTCCTTTTGGCCGTTCTTAAAATACCGGATAAAGGGTCCATCCAAACGGTTGAGTTTATAGGTTTCGATGGTTTGAACCTGGCCATTGCCAAAGTAGGTTTTAGCCTCACCAACTTTATTGTCAAATCCATAATTGGTTTCGCTGAGCAGGTCACCTTTTTCATATACAGCTCTGATGCCGTGGAGTTTACCGTTTTGATAAGTTTCTTTGAGCAACAATCGCCCTCTATCATCATAGGTTACCCATTCGCCGTGAGGCAGCTCATTGAGTAGTTGTTTTTTATGGATCAGATCTTCCTTTTCATTGTACTCGGAGATCTTGGCATCCATTCCTTTGTTTGAGAAAATCCCTTCATACTTTAGCTTTCCATTTAAGTGATACTCAATATTTTTTCCAGTTCTCTTGCCATTCACATACTTGAGCTCTTTGTGCAGGCTTCCGTCATCATAGTAGGCAGTGAAGTCTCCCTGCAAGGAGCCTTCGCGGTATACACCAGTGGATTTCAACTGTCCATTTTCATGATAATACTTCACAAAACCGGATCTTTTGCCACGATCATTGAAGACCTCCATTTCCAGCTGGCCAGAAGGGAAAAATGTCTTGTAATATCCATTCAGTAAGCCGGCGGAATATTCTGCTTCCAGCTCAAGCTTGCCATTTGGGTAATACTGTTTGGTCACGCCGTTGGGCTTACCGTCATGATAGTAAACTTCTTCTTTCAGCGTGCTGTCGGGGTAAAACTCCATCACCCGGCCTTCTGGTTTGCCCTTTTGGAAACTCGTGATGCCTTTAAGCGATCCGTCTGAGTTGTAGAGTTTTAATTCACCGACCAGACTATCGTTCAAAAAAGTAGCTTCTTGCATGATCTGGCCATTGCGATCAAATACTTTGGTGAGTCCTTGCTTCTGATTGTCGATGTATGTGGTTTCACGTTGTATGCTTCCATCTTCGTAGAAGTTAGTAAATAACCCTGCTTTTTTCCCTTCTTTAAAATTTCCAGTGACGACTACTTTGCCCGAAAGGGAATACATCTTATAATCCCCATCAATCATACTGGAGTCGTTATTGAGAACAGTATACTCCTCTTTAAGCTTTACAGGATCAGTAGGGTAGTAGGTTTTGATCTTGGTTTGACCAAAACACGTGGAAATGAAGAGAGTTAAAAATAGTGCTGAAAGTATACGCATGACACAAGGATAAACCCGGGAGGCAAGTTACTCAAGTCCAAAACGAAAAAACAATGGTGTTATTTCCAAGATTCATTTGATGAACGACTAATACTCATGGCGTGGGAACTAACTTAAAAAGTCCCTACAATAGCATGGATTTGATGCTATTTCTACATTGTCAGGGTTAGATACTGAAATGAATTTAGTATGACGTTATTTAGTTTTAATCTTGGGTTCTATTATCCCTGGGCTCATACTAAACTTGTTTCAGTATCTAAGCTTATACCTGATAAAGTAGGTCTATTATAAATGGTTGGCTATTTTCAGGTTAAACCCGCTCAATCACAATTGCCGATGCACCGCCACCACCATTGCAAATCCCAGCGACTCCAATAGTGCCGCTATTTTGAGCGAGCACAGAATTCAATGTGGTGATAATCCGGGCTCCTGAAGTACCCAGTGGGTGGCCAAGTGCCACAGCACCACCATTTACATTTACTTTTTCAGGATCTAAGCCTAGTTTCTGATTGTTGGCAATAGCTACTACTGAGAATGCTTCGTTGATTTCATAAAAGTCCACATCCGATTTTTCCACTCCTGCATGTTTCATTGCCCGTGGAATAGCTTCAGAAGGAGCAGTGGTAAACCAGATGGGTTCCTGTGCCGCATCTGCAAAGCCCCTGATTTTAGCTAGAGGTTTTAAGCCAAGTTCCTCCATTTTCTTTTTGCTCACAAGGATTAGTGCTGAAGCTCCATCATTGATGGTAGAAGCATTTGCAGCAGTTACTGTTCCGTCCTTATTGAATACAGGTCTGAGTCCGGGAATTTTGTCAAAATTTACGTTTTTATACTCTTCATCTGTATCCATGATCAATGGATCGCTTTTACGTTGAGGAATTTCTACCGGTATGATTTCATCTTTGAATCTACCTGCATCAGTAGCTGCGGATGCTCTCTTGTAGGAGTTGATGGCATATGCATCTTGTGCTTCACGTGAGATGTTCATCTCCTTCGCAGTATTGTCAGCGCAGCTACCCATTGGGAAGCCATTGTATATTTCCCACAGGCCATCATGCATTAAACCGTCAAGCATTTGTCCGTGACCGTATTTGTAACCGAATCGTGCTTTTGGGACATAGTAGGGGATATTGGACATACTTTCCATACCACCAGCTACTACCACATCATTAATGCCAAGCATAATGGATTGTGCACCGAACATTACGGTCTTCATACCTGAGGAGCACACTTTATTAACTGTGGTACAGGGGACATTGTGACCAATGCCAGCACCGATTGAAGCTTGTCGGGCAGGTGCCTGTCCAAGGCCTGAAGAAACCACATTACCCATAAACACTTCATTAATATGTGCATGGTCAATCCCCGATTTCTCAATAGCTCCTTTGATAGCTTTACTGCCTAGCTCCACAGCTGTGAATCCTGAGAGGCTTCCACCAAAGCTTCCGATAGGGGTGCGGACAGCTGATACGATGTATACTTCTTCCATTTCTTCTTTCTTTTTGGGTTTAATTGAATTGAAGGTTTAATGTTTGAGGTTCAAAGTTGAAGGATTTATTTAAGAATTCGAGCGAGTTGGGCTGATTATGTCTTTAAAGGACTAAGGCACCATTCATTCCCAAAATCTAACCTTGACCCTTGACCCTAATAACCGAAAACCCAAGCACCCAAAGAACCCAAAACCTAAGAACCCAAAACCTAAGAACCCAATAACCTAAAACCTAAGAACCTAATAACCCAAAAACCTCAACCATCACCAGTCAGGTTTGTCACTATCCTGAGCTTTTGTTGGTTTGCGTCGTTGCTGTTGGATGTACTGGATTTCGTTGTTTTTCATGGCCTCCAGGATCATTTGAGCTTTTTCCTCACTGATATTCATCTTTTCCAACTTCTCTTTAGTGCTCATTTCCTCGTTCTTCTTGTCTTTGTTTTCATTCTGCTCATCACCTTCCTGTTGCTGCTGTTCCTTCTCTTCGCCTTCTTTTTGCTCACCATCTTTCTTTTCCTGGCTTTCCTGATCCTGATTTTCCTGGTCTTGATCTTGCTCCTGATCCTTTTGCTCCTGATCCTTTTGCTCCTGATCTCCTTTATCCTGCTGGTCTTTTTTCTCCTGGTCTTGTTTGTCGTCTTTGTTTTGTTCGTCCTGATCCTGATCCTGTTGGTTTTGATCTTTCTGTTGCTCCTGCTGTTTTTCGAGCATGCGTTTCACCACTTCGTAGTTATAGCGGGCATCTTCGTTGGTGGGATCTGCTTTGAGAGCGGACTTTAAGTATTGCAGCGATTCATTGAGTGTTTCTGGTTTTTTGGCCATCACACCTAATTGCTGATAAGCAATTGACTTGAGTTTCTTGTCATCTCCTGTTACTACTGCCTGATATTTCAATTTTGCATTGGTGCTATCTCCAAGTGCATAATAGCAGTGCGCCAGATTCAGTCCTATAGAAGGGTCTTCGGCACCAATAGAATCATAAAGCATGCTGTAGTTGTTTTTAGCTACCTCATACTGACCATGTTCGAATGCTGTTTCTGCTTTGTTTTTGAGTCGGTTGTACCGGCTGATCTCAGAAGGATCTGTAGAAGCAAATACCAAAAGCAATATCAAAAGCTTGTTCATAGTTTAATGACTTTTACAGTAATGAGGGCATCCAGCAACATGAGGGCCAATGCAGCAATCAGGAAGTAGAAATACTTATTTGCCTTGGCATCCAGTTGCTTGGCATCACGCAATTCACCTTCTATATCGTTGATCGCATTGATCAAACGCTCCACATCATTTTTACGTTCGTTGATCTCAAAGAATTTACCACCAGTATCCGCGGCTATTTTCTTCAGTGACCGGGTATTGATTTTACTAACCACCTCTTCACCCTGGTTGTTTTTCTTAAAACCACGTCTGGTTACAATCTTACTTCCTTTTTCGGTGCCTACACCAAGCGTGAATAGTTTGATCCCTGCGGTTTCGATTTCTTCAGCTACCTGATCAGTCTCCTCTCCAAAGTCTTCCCCATCACTGATGAGCACAATGATCTTGGATTTTTGCTGGGTGACTGAGCTTGCTTCATCAGAAAGTTTTTTAAGGGCCATTTCCATAGGTGGGCCAAAGTCTGTACCGCTATTGGGCACCAGGCTGGTATTTAATGCCTGAATGAATAGGTTCAATGCGTTATTGTCATAAGTCAAAGGGCATTGCATAAATGCTTCATTGGAGAACATGATCAAACCGATGCGGTCTGAGCTGAACGCTTCCACAATGTTTTTCAATTCGAATTTTACTTTTTCCAGGCGTGAAGGCTGCACATCAAATGCATTCATGGACTCAGAAAGGTCGATGCAAACGAAAATATCCTTACCAACAGATTTGATTTCGCGGGAGGTATCACCAAAAGATGGCCCCAGTAGCGCGCCAAGGATGAGGCAGAAATACAGGGTCCTCACTGCAAACTTGATCAGCCACTTGCTGACAGATACTTTGAGACGCGATTTTATCCTGATGAGTCTTACCACATAAAGTAGGTAAAGGACCGCAAAAACCGCGATTATGATGATTTCGAATGTGTCTAGAGAATATGCCCAAGTCATAAGCGCCCAAAAATACACAAGGGGTTTCTATTGCCCAATGTAGTAGTGATTCATTTAACGAAATTTAAGGATAAGTGGTATGTGGATAATTTTAATTGGCGAGGGTTATAATTTTTATTTTGGATTGCTATATTTGCAGTCCTTTTCAGAGAGGCTCACGGAAAAACCACGGAGAGGTGGGTGAGTGGCTGAAACCACATGTTTGCTAAACATGCGTACGAGAAATCGTACCGGGGGTTCGAATCCCCCTCTCTCCGCTTTTGTGATCTGAACGGTTGACGTTTTCAGGGGGATGAGAACCCTGGGTTCGAAACCGAAGGTTCATGAAGGGTATAGTGCAGGGTTTGTGGGTATGAATAATCCCCCTCTCTCCGCACACTTCGAAGTGGGCCTCGAGAAAAGGAAATGTTGATCTAATCTTAGGATTAGTTAGGAGGTTCCATAGCTCAACTGGATAGAGCAACTGCCTTCTAAGCAGTAGGTTCCAGGTTCGAGTCCTGGTGGAATCACGAAAGAAAACAGAGGGTTGCAAAGAAATTTGTAACCCTTTTTGTTTGGTCTTGAAGGTCGGTAAGCTTTGGGAGGCAATTGCAATCGTGAACGGTTTCTAAGCAATAGGTTTCAGCAGTTCGTCGCCACGATTCTGCCAGAGGCATTCGATTTAGAAGAGTCCTGCCTACGCGGCCCGGGTTGAATCACAGGAATATAGGCACTTGCGTTTTTCGTGAGTGCCTTTTTTGTTTCACTTCATTAACCAATCTCATATCACTATTTCTGTGGGTATACCTCCTCATTCCGCATGCGCGATCTATATTCACTGGAGGAGGGGATAAGAGGGATTGTAAGAGGGTTATGGTAGATAAAGGTTCTTTCATCTAATGAAATTGAATGTTAGCCGATTGAACGGTTGTTTAATTCCCCGTTTTCATGATTTTAACCATTAATTCTGATATTTTTAGGTGTTTAACTCTAATTACACCAACACCACTCGACGATTAATGGCAAAAGCGGATATTGATTTTGAGAAAGAACTATGGGATGCAGCAAACGAACTAAGGGGCGCAGTATCTGAAAACAATTATAAGAACTACATCCTTCCGCTGGTGTTCCTCAAACACCTGAGTGAGCGGTATGATCTGGTGCATGACGAGCTGGACAGCATGCTGCGAGATCCAAAATCTGACTACTATACCACAGATAGAGATGAAATCAGCTACGTACTGGAAGATCAGGATGAGTACCGATCCAGAAACACCTTCAAGATCCCGAAGGAAGCCTCCTGGCAATATCTAAAAGACAATGCCGAACAGGACGATATCAAAGTGATTGTTGATGATGCCTTTGATACTTTACAGGGACTGCTCACTGTCTTTAACCCTCAGCTTAATAACCTGCTCCCAAGAATCTTTGTGCGTAGTGAGCTATCACCTAAGCAAACAGGAGGGATTATCAACTTACTCTCACATCCCAAGTTCTCTGAAATGGAAAACCCTGAGAGTGATATCCTTGGGCGGATCTATGAATATTACATCGGGCGCTTTGCCATGGCAGAAGGATCGGGTGCTGGGCAGTTCTTTACACCAGGCAGTATTGTCCGCTTATTGGTAGAGCTATTAGAACCATACAAAGGCCGAATCTTCGATCCGGCGTGTGGGAGTGGAGGGATGTTCGTGCAAAGTCTCAAGTTTGTGAAAGAGCACGGTGGTAACAAAAGCGATATTAGTATCTATGGTCAGGAGATGACCGCACAGACACTTAGGCTTTGTTTGATGAACCTGATGCTGCGAGAGCTTTCATTCGACATCAAGCTAGGGAATAGTCTGCTTGATGATAAGTTCCCTGAACTGAAAGCGGATTACATCATAGCCAATCCACCTTTCAACGTAAGCAACTGGCACCCGGAAGACTTACCGGATGGCGATCCGAGATTGTTTGGACCCAAAGAAGAATTTACCACAGACGGTAATGCCAACTACATGTGGATGCAGACTTTCTGGCACCACCTGAGTGATACCGGCACGGCTGGAATAGTAATGGCCAATGGTGCCATGACCTCCAATACCAAAGGAGAGAAAAGCGCCCGCCAGCACATGGTGGACAACAGCATGGTAGATGCTATTGTACGACTGCCAGACAAGCTATTCCTCACCACGGGCATTCCAGCATGTCTTTTCATCCTAAGCAAGAACCGTGATGGTAGAGACGGCATTCACCGCAAGCGCACCGACGAGATCCTCTTCATCGATGCCTCCAAGATGGGCACCATGGCAAGCCGAAAGCTTCGTGTATTCTCTGATGAAGACATCAAGAAAATAGGCGACACTTACCATTCCTGGCACTCCACTAGCTCTCCTCCTTCCAAGGAGGAGTACCCGCAGGGAAGTACCACAATCCACTCTCCTCCTTCTAAAGGAGGAGTCCTCGAAGAGGGAGGTGGTTCTATCAACAACCTCCCTTATCTCAAAACCTTCCGAAAAGAATTAAGAAACAACGCCACTCCAGCTGAAGCTAAACTCTGGACTATGATTAGCGGCAAAAAGCTGGATGGCCGAAAGTTCAGGAGACAACACAGTGTTGGGAATTACATACTTGACTTTTATTGCCCATCTGAAAACCTGGCGATTGAAATGGACGGTGAAGTGCACAACAATGCTACACAGGCAGAGTATGATCGTGAAAGAGACCTGTTCTTAAATCACTACGGCATCAAAGTACTCAGGTTTGAAAACAAAGAGGTGTTTGATCATCCTGAGCAGTTGCTTGAGGAGGTGAAAAAGGAGTTTAGGTGGTTTGAAAGGCAACCACCCCACCGCCAGCCGGCGGTACCCCTCCTTGAAAAGGAGGGGAGCAGAGTGTACCAGGATATTGATGGCTTCTGCAAAGCCGCTTCACTGGAAGAAGTGAAAAAACAAGACTACAAACTTACTCCGGGTATCTATGTAGGCTCTGAAGCTGAAGTAGACGATGGCGTTCCTTTCGATGAGAAAATGGAAGGCTTGAAAGCTACGCTCATGGAGCAGTTTGAGAAGAGTAATGAGCTGCAGGAGAGGATTAAGGCTAATCTCGACAGAATTTAATTCGATCTGGAATGACGACATCAACCAAAAAAACCTCATCATCTTCAGGTCAATCAGGAATGACCTTAAAAGAATTCAAACAAGCCTTGATCTTTCATGGCCGTAACAACCTTCCTATTGAATTGATAAGCCTTATAGAAATACCAGATACAAGTGATTCAAGGTACATGTATTTGACAAATAGTAGAAAAAAGGAGACACTGGATCTGATAAAGGAAAAATTTGGAAAGGATTCCATAAGTACACAAATAGCATACAATCAGGATATTAAATCACTTCAGCCGCTTAAAGCCTTTGGATTTGATAAATCGGATAACAACAAATACATATCTGAACTATTTAAAGGCATAGACGAGAATTCCCTTCTTACTCAAGAAAAGGGCAAAGTTCTTAATAATATTAACGTAGCTATTGCTGATAAAATAACATCAGTCTATAGACTCATCCAAGCATCGGAAAATGTATCCGACCAGCAGAGTGAAGCAAACCCGAGAAAACAAAATTCTGCTAACATTGGATCTGAGGTTAATCAACTCAGACAATTAAAAACAGATCCTTTAACAGGTTATGAAAGATCCTTTTTTGTAGCAGGCCATCATTGGGGCAAAATAGACAAGCTTGCAGAATTCATAAAGGAAAAAAAGTGGGAAAATGGGCATGACAATAAATTCGCAGACTTAGTTAAATCTATAAAAACTGGTGATGTAATTTTCGCTAAATCAAGTTGGGCTGAAAAGGGACAAGGCTACTTGACGATATACGCAGTTGGTGTTATATCGAGCAATACTGGGGATGGTAATTTCTTGTCTGTAAACTGGCAGCATCTCAATGAGCGAATTAATTTAACGAGAGGGGCTCATTATCGCAGTACCATTCATAAAGTAGAGCGCGATTATTTGGATAATATATTGACCGGGATATTGGAAAAGGAACCCACTTTAATTGATATTATAAATAACCTTTCAAAGGGAAATGGTAAATATGAGATAGAAAAACTAATCCGCTCAAAACTTGTTTCCAATTCCAAATTCTGGTGGTACAATGATCAAGAAAAGACATGGGGTTTGCATACGTTCGATCAAGGAAAAGATTATGGCTTAAATGTTCCCAGAAGTCGAAAAATTGATTGGAGAATTGGAGAACTGATTCTACTCTATGATGTAAAGGGGGTTCAATCGGTTGCTGGGATAATGGAGCTAACAAGTTTTTTACCTGGACATATTGAAGGGAAATTTATTTATGAATTTGAGAAATGGCTGACTATTTCTCATTTGGAGAATCTTGAGTTATTCAGAAGGTCCGAAATCTCAAAGAATTTAAAGACCCCAATTATTGAGATATCAGCAGAACTCTTCCAACAGGTCATTAACGCAAGTGAAATTGGTATTAAGGATGAAGCTACTAGAGCGGATGGTCTAAGTGAAAGAACCAAAGACAAAATCCCATTCCACAATGATGTAATAGCTCAAGAGGATAGGCTAGGCAGGGAGCCTGTAGCAGAGGCATTTGTTAATTTAATTAAGAAAGATGTTTTTACTGAAGACATGAATCATGCTTTCATGGTGCATCTTCAAGGCGAGTGGGGAGCTGGTAAATCTACATTCTTAAACCTCATCAAAAAGCATCTTAATAAAGGGGAAGAGAAATGGATTATAGTGGATTACAATGCCTGGCAAAACCAGCATTTGATTCCTCCATGGTGGACGTTCATTGATCAGATTTATCGACAGTCATATGGTCAGCTTAGATTATGTCGATTACTGCTCAAGGAAAAATGGAGAAGGATCATCTGGTATAGCGGTTGGCAGAAGGTCGTTTCCTTGGTTTTTACTCTGATGTTCATAGGTGTTCTCTTTTACTATGGCAATTCTATTCTTGATTTCATGGTCAATGCACCCGAAGCAAATGCCAATATTGAAAATGTGGAGAAAGGTATCACTTTGGGAGTCTTTACTAAGTTGTTCATTTCACTCGGCTCAGTAATTGGTTTAATCTATTCATTTTCAAAATTCATAGCCACGCCCTTTTTTATCAATTCTACTGATGATGCAACTTCGTTCGTCAGAAAAAGTGCAGACCCAATGTCCCGAATAAAGACCCATTTTAATGAGTTGGTAGATGACATTAACTCAAAGAAGAAGAAAAGACAATTGGCCATTTTTATAGATGATATTGACCGATGTAATCGTGATTTCATTATCCAATTGTTGGAAGGAATTCAGACATTGTTCAAGGAAAAAAGAGCACTCTATATTGTAGCTGGTGATAAGAACTGGATATCTACCAGTTTTGAAAAGACCTATGGGGAATTCACAACTGAGCAATCAACAACACATCACAATCTAGGTGACCTCTTTCTTGAAAAGGCTTTTCAATTGTCATTAAGAATGCCAAGTATTTCAGACAGCTCCAAGGAGGAATATTGGTCTCATATCCTCGGGATTATCGAATCAGAAGAGGAAGGTAATGTGGAAGTTGAACAGCTATCACCTGAATTAAAGGAGGAAGTGGAAAAGGAATTGGACACCTCGGAGGAAGACATTACGGCACCTGAGTTCATTCAAAAGTTCGAAAAAAAGCACAACCTTTCGAGCAATGCCGCCTCATCTCTCATTATCGAAAAGAAGAACGAGTCAAATACAGAAATCAGGCATTTACTTAAGGATCTTCATAGTATGGTAGAGACGAACCCAAGAGCAATTATTCGACTTGCCAATAATTATACAATGACACGCTCTACACTGATTGCGGAAAGGAAAAGTGTTAATTCGGAGAAGCTGCTGAGATGGCTGATAATTAAAGATTTGTACCCAAAGGCTATAACCGAAATTGCATCAAAAACTCAGGTGGCATTCGAGGAAGCTTTAGAAAAAGAAGTGACCGATCAGGTCATCAAAGAAAAGTGTTTGCAATTAATTGGAAGTAATAAGAAAGATAAAGACTCATTGACGGTAGAAGAAATGAAAACATTCGAAGGAATCTAATGCCCCAAAACTGGAAAACATATAAGCTTGATGACATTGTAACCAAACTTGGGGATGGTCTTCATGGAACTCCAAAGTATGTAGAAAATGGAGAGTACGCATTTATCAATGGTAATAACTTACAAGAAGGCAGAATCAACATTAAGCCAGAAACAAAGCGTGTTGATGAATCACAATTTTTAAAATATCAAAAGGAGCTTAATGATCGAACTATTCTAATCTCAATAAACGGCACTTTAGGAAGGCTAGCTTATTATCATGGCGAAAAGGTAGTTTTAGGAAAAAGTGCTTGCTACTTTAATATCAAAAATGATGTTGATAAAAGATTCGTTGGATACTCATTAACTACTACGGATTTTAGATCGTATTTAGAAAATACCGCTACAGGGAGTGTAATTAAGAATGTTCCCCTGAAGGCGATGAGAGAATATCCAATCGTCTTGCCTCCACTCCCCGAACAACAAGCCATCGCCGAAATCCTATCCTCGCTGGACGACAAAATCGAACTCAACCTCCAGATGAACAAAACCCTGGAAGAAATGGCCATGACGCTCTACAAGCATTGGTTTGTGGACTTTGGGCCGTTTAAAGAAGGTGAATTTATCGACTCTGAGCTTCGACTGATTCCTGAAGGGTGGGAGGTTTCTACTTTTGATACTATGCTGACACTACAAAGAGGGTTTGATTTACCGTCTAAAAAACGAATAGTAGGAAAATACCCTGTATTTGCTGCAAGTGGTAGATCAACTTATCATAATGAAATGAAGGTAAAAGGACCAGGGATAACTACTGGTCGATCTGGGGTATTGGGGAAAGTGTTTTTCATTCATGAAGATTTTTGGCCTTTAAACACTGCATTATGGGTGAAAAACTTTCGTAATAGCTCTCCTTATCATGCATATGGTTTACTTAATTCGATTGATTTGAAAGAGTTTAACTCTGGTTCAGCCGTTCCAACATTAAATAGAAATGATGTTCATAGGCAAATGTTAGTCATACCTCCAATATCTATTATTAATAAGTATGATAAGGAGGTAAGTACATTGTTTGAAATGCAATATTCAAACTACAATGAAAACCAGACCCTCACCAACCTTCGAGACACCTTACTCCCCAAGCTGATCAGCGGGGAAGTGCGCGTAAAAGATGTAGAACGAACTGTAGCGGAAGTCCTATGAGCGGCATGAGAGAATCGCTGGTACAGAATGCCGCTATCGAGTGGCTGGAATCGCTGGGCTATACGCATCAGCAGGGAAACAGTCTCCAGCGAGATTTTAAGAAAGTGGAGCTGGAAGAGGAACTCCGTTCCTTTCTTCAGAAAACTTATCTCGATCTACCTGAAACCGCACTGCAAGAAGCTATAACATCCTTCACACAGCAGGAGGGCATGGATCTGGATCACCGAAACCGGGACTTTCACCGCAAGCTGACGCAGGGTGTGTCGGTCTCGTGGAAGGATGCTCAGGACAAAGAATACGCCCGGCACATCTATCCCATTAATTATGACGAGCCGGAAGCCAATAGCTTTATCTGTGCAGATGAAGTCAGTATAGAAGGAAAGAACAACCGCCGTACCGATCTGCTCATTTACATCAATGGATTGCCGCTGGTGGTGTTTGAGTTCAAAAACATGTTTGATGCAGAGGTAGGGGTAGACAATGCGCACCGGCAGATCGGTCATTACCTGCAGGACGTTCCACAGCTCTTTGATTACAATGCCATCACGGTCATTTCAGACGGCATGGAAACCCTGCACGGCATGTATGGAGCGGCCATTGAGTGGTTTGCTCCCTGGAAAAGCCTCAATGGGGAAGACACAGAGCAGCGCACAGAACTGCAGCTGGAGCTATTGATCAATGGGTTATTCCCAAAAGCCACCTTGCTCAATTACCTGAAGAACTTCATCTTCCATGAAGACCACAATGGCAAGATCATTAAGAAAGGTGCCAAGTACCACCAGTTTTGGGGTATCAACCGAGCAGTAGCCAGTGCCCGCACCAACATCAAACCGCAGGGTGATGGTCGTTTGGGGGTGATCTGGCATACACAGGGATCAGGTAAAAGTATTTCCATGGCCATTCTTACGGGAATCTTACGTGCCATGCCGGAGTTGAAAAACCCGACCATCGTTATACAGGTAGATCGATCTGATCTGGATCAGCAGCTTTATGAAAACTTCGTGCTGGCCAAAGATCTGGTAGGGGATGTGCAGCATGCGGAAACCACCGAGGAGTTGCGCCAGTTGCTTAGCACAGATGGTGGAGGTGTGGTGTTTACCACCATAGAAAAATTCCGCCTCAAGGAACTGGAAGAAGGAAAAGAAATCACGCACCCGGTACTTTCGGAGCGTTACAACCTGATCGTGATGGCCGATGAAGCGCACCGCACACAGTATGGTTTTAAGGATGGCGGCTTTGCGCAAAACATCCGCATTGCTTTACCTCATGCTTCGTTTATTGGCTTTACGGGTACGCCAGTAGACGCCAAAGGAGCCGATACCGAGCAGGTATTTGGGAAAACCATTCACACCTATGACATCAAACAGGCCGTTAAGGATGGAGCTACCGTGCCCATCTACTACGAGCCCAAGATGGTTCCGCTGAACATCAAAGCAGAATACACACAGCAGTTGGATTCTATTTCGGATGATGAAGAGTCAGGCACACATGCGGTATGGGCTGCCGTGGAAGATGCTGCCGGATCAGAAGATCGGGTGAAAACGGTCGCTAAAGACATATTGGAGCACTTCAAAGCACGTACAGCTACATTGGATGGAAAGGCTATGGTCGTCTGTATGAGCCGTCGAAACTGTGTGAAGATGTATGATGCATTGGCCGCACTGGACGGATGTCCGGAGATGGCCGTGATCATGACCAGCAACATTGGCAAGGATCCCGAGGCATGGAATCCTCACGTGCGGACCAAAGACAACATGGAAGCCATCAAGGCACGCTTTCGAAAACCGGGTGATCCGCTGAAAATCGTGATCGTTCGCGATATGTGGTTGACGGGATTCGATGCACCATGTGCACATACCATGTATGTGGACAAAATCATGAAAGGCCACAACCTCATGCAGGCCATCGCTCGGGTAAACAGAGTCTTTGAGGACAAGCCCAATGGGTTGGTCGTGGACTTCATCGGGATTAGCAACTTTTTGGCAGAAGCCACCAAGAAATACACCAGCAGTGGAGGCGAAGGAAAGCCGGCCATCGATATAGATGCTGCTGTAGAGCTGTGTCTGGAGCAGTTGCAAAAGGTGAAAGGGCTCATGGGCAATTTCGACCTGGATACCATCAATGCTTTGTCAGAAGGCGAACGGTTGAAATGGTCTTCCGGTCTGGTGAATGACTTGCTCAAATCCGATACTACCACGGACAATTTTCTAAAAGAAGAACGCAAGCTGAAGGAGCTGGTCGCTATGACCAACTCGGATAAACGCATCTGGCCGATACAGGAAGAAGTGGGTATGATCCAAAAGATTCGGGACGTCATCCGAAAGATCAAAACACCACCTGGCCCGAAGCGCAAGGAAAACGAACGCATCAAAGACCTGATCAGCAAATCATTGGGTTCGCAGAAAATCGTTGACCTGGCTGCCATGTATGACCTGGACAAGATTGATATCTCCATCATAGATGATAAGTTTCAGGCCACTGTGAAAGACAAAGGAGAAGAGAACATTAAGATAGAGCTACTGCGCCGCATTATCAATGATGAGTTGCAAGTGCGCATGGTTAAGAATGCCAACAAAGCCAGGAAGCTTAAAGACGAACTGGAGAAAGTATTAAGCAATTATCACAAAAACAGCCTGGACTCCATTGCTGCCATCAAGCACCTGTTGGATATTGCTGAGGAGATGCAAAATGACGACAAGCGAACCAAAGAGCTTGGTTTGACTGAGGATGAGTTGGCGTTTTATGATTTGCTCACCGCCAATGAAAAGCTCCTCAATGAAGCTGGTCCCATTCAGGATCTGGTGCATCGGGTAGTAGCCTCTGTAAAGAAAAACCTCCAGCTCGACTGGACGAAAAAAGAAGATGCAAGAGCTGCTATCCGTCTGGCAGTAAAGAAGGAGCTGAAAGGCAAAGTGTCATTCTCAGCCCTGGACGAACTATTAAAAGAAGTAATCGAACAAGCCGAAGGTCAGTATAAGGACTGGCCGGGGGTGGGGTAAATTGAAACAAATATGAAGACAATTATTAACGAGGAAGATTTTGGCGGTATTAGCAATAGCTATATCGGTATAATGTATTTCAGGACTTGAAGTTGAAGTTTCTTCCTGATCGCATGGTGTAAGGCGACTTCATGCGGTTACAGTGTAAGAGGTTCAGGAGTACTTGTATATTAAAGATGGAGTTTAGAGTTTTTAAAATGTACTTCGAAATTAATTGTCGATATAAGCGATCACCAAACAATAATGTAGTAGCATGATAAATTTAGAAAAAGAACAGCTTCTCAATTATGCCTATGAGGAAATACCTTCAAGAGCAGAATTAATTGACAAATGCAATTTGTGGGTAGAAAAGGCATTGAACTTGCCTAAGTACTCATTTAGTGAGCTATTCAAAGAGGTTCCGATTAAAGGTAAAACTGAAAATCACAGAAATTTGGCTATTTGGGGCGAGTTGTATAACAATTGGAGTAAGGAAAGCTATGACGCGGAAGGAAGCCCATTACACTTGAATAAGCCAAAAAATGAGGTCAAAGGCATTTATATTTTTTATGAAAATGGCACACCTGTTTATACAGGGATTTCCCGTAAGATAGTTCAGCGCCTACGAAATCATTTTACTGGCACAACACATTTTCAAGCCACATTGGCGTATCTCATTTTGAGAGATCAGCATGATAAGTCACCAAATGGTCTCTATAAAGAAAAGCGAGAAAAACTACCAGAATTTATAAATCATCGCCCTACGCTTCAGGAGCAGATGAAAAAAGATTGGAAGATAGCAATACTTCCCATTTCTTGTAATTATGAGCTTTATGTTACCGAGGTTTTACTCGCTTGTGAGTTAAGAACCAAGTGGAACTCATTTGAAACTCATTAAGATTTTCATAACATGGACGCAAGAATAATACTAGTTAGGATTTTTCAAGTACTGATTGACCAAGGGTATACACCAGTAGAGGGGTATAACCGTTTAACAGCCCCTTGAACTTATTGATAAAAAGCTGCTTAAGAAAGGAGGAAGTATGGAAATAAAAACGACAAGAAAAATGAAAGCAATTATATCATATAGCCATGCAGATGAAGCTGTATTAGACAGGCTTCACAAGCATCTAGCTCAAATTAAGCGAGATGGACTGTTGGATTCATGGACAGACCAAGAGATATCTGCAGGTGGAGTAATTGACGATGAGGTGAATAATGCCCTTTCTGAAGCAGAGCTGTTTATTGCGATAATCAGTGCCGACTACATTGCTTCCAATTATTGTTATGAAATTGAGTTTCAAGAAGCTTTGAAGCAGCAAGAGCGTGGTGCAGTAATCATTGTACCAGTAATAGCTCGTCCATGCGATTGGCATAGCACACCATTTAAAAAATTTAGAGCGCTCCCGAAAGATGGAAAGGCGATAACCGACTGGGCCAACACTGATACGGCACTATTAGATGTTACTCAGAATCTGCGAAATATTTTAAATAAGCGAGGAAGCCATAGACACGATCCTGTATCATCTACTCCAGATTTCAATACCTCTCAGAGGAATTACAAAGTAAAGAGGGACTTTGATTCTATTGAGAAATTGGAATATCAGGAACAGACTTTCAGTGAAATCAAAAAGCTCCTTGAAAGCTACATGGGAGAGATAGCGGGTCTGGAAAATATAAAGGCAAAAGTCCTAGATACTACTCCATCCTCATTCAAGGGATTAATTGTTAATCGAAATAGGATCAATAACGAATGTGCCTTAACTATTTCAACCGATAATGATGACAATCACAATAATCAAATGTTCAGATTTTCAGATGGTGAATGTATTTGGGTAGATTTAGAAAATCCAATGGAAAGTTCCTATAAAAAATGTTTTAGATTGGGTTTTGATGAATATGATATGTTTTGGAATATGGAAGGGGGTCGGTATCATTTCCATCAGGAAGAGTCACAAGTGTTGAAAAGTGCGAAGGAGTTAGCTGATATCATCTGGAATGATTGGCTTAACCAAGTCGGTTTATCGATTCATGGTTGATGAGCATAGCGGGCTTTTGAAATTTTCACTATGAGTATCTCTTTAGTTCACGGGATGGATTTAAGTAATCTACACCGGCGGTAAAACTATAAAGCCTTTGAATATCTATTTTAATAATGACACTTATGAAAGCTATGGAATAAGCAGGTATGAAGGACATTCGAAATTTAAATAACTCAGAAATTGAAGCAATTCAATCCTGTCATGATTGGCGAGATGACTGTCCTGTGACACTAGATCGCCTAAAGATCGTGACTGTAGAGCATTATGATTTTGTGGGTTCTGTTCAAGAAGGGCAAATAATTGTGTTGGATCTGGTCGCTGATGCCATTTCTGCTGTTTTTAGTGAGCTCTTTAACCAAAAATTCCCAATCCATCAATTGGTTCCAAGTCATAGTTATAAAGGAGACGATTTGGCAAGTATGGAAGCGAATAATTCGTCTGCATTCAATTGCAGAATGATTATGGCTGAAGGTACCTGGTCCAGTCACTCATATGGCGTGGCTATCGATATCAATCCGCATCAAAATCCATATGTGCTTATAGATCATCAGGAGTCTACAGCTAAAATTTATCCTTCTAATGGCACTATGTATCTAAATCGACATGTACAAAAACAAGGAATGCTAGAACCAGTTGTAGATGTTTTTAAACAGCATGGATTTACCGAATGGGGTGGGAAATGGGATGATAGACTTGACTATCATCACTTTCAAGTACCCTGGGACGACATCTCATCGATGATCTGATCATCTATTATTTTTTGAAGGCCTATGTACTCTTTGATAGCTTCCTCTTTCAGTTTATTTTCCAAAAGTTCATGCTTGTGGACTAGCCAGGTAAGTTTGAAACTGTCAAGGTGAGTCGCCATCTCGTAGAAGAGCAGTGTAGCCTCATGAATGGAAATGGGGGCTCGAATAATATCTATATATTCTTCTTTGGTGCCTTTATCAAAGTCACTGCGGTCTACAAATTTAAGCAGTTGATAAAGTAACTGAACATAATGTTGGATATCAGCTTTATAAACCTCATGAATCTCTTCACGATATTTATCAATGAAGTCTCTTAAGTCTTTGGACTTTATTCGCTTTGCCTTTTGTGCTAGATACACAAAAAAATCCCGGCCTTGATAAACTTTGTTTCTCTCATGAATATCCAGGTCCTTGACCACTTCATTTAAGCTTGAGATCAGATTAAAAAAAGTGGTTTCAAACTTCTGAATGCGTAGTACTTCTTGGGATTGTTGAGAGACAAGGTTGGCCTCACGTTGGAGTTCTAGTTGATCTTGCATTAATTCAATGGTCCTTCGCTGCTCCTTCATTCCTTGATAGAAATAAACAACCCCAGCCAAAGCCCATATTGGCCCCACAATTCCTCCGATGATTTCGCCATAGCTTGAGAGTTTATTCTGGTCTATTGGGAGAGTAGTGTCTAATGGGGTGTTGATTAGGAATACTATACCAATGATTGCAATAACTAGAAACCCCAATATTATCAATCCAAAGGCGGCATTTTCATAGCGCTTTCGCTGCTTATTAGTAAGGGAATTGGTCAATTTTCTTTACTTTTTTGAACACTATACAATTATTTTCTTTGGATTTGAGAAACTCATCAATAGGCCGATTGGATATGGTTTGAAAATTAAGTCTTTTGAGTAAGCTCCTCTTTGACTGGAAGGTGGTTTTGGCAAGTACAATGATATCAGGCTTTTGGTATTCCTCTAAAAACCATTTGATAAAACTATCTAACGCAGTATAACCAAATATCTTATTCAGTTTATTCTCTTCTGGCCAATCGTAACGAATGAGGTAGGCTACATAAATAGCAGCTGCATCTCCCCAGGATTGTGCAAGATGTTCTGGTTCAAAACTACCATGATCAATCTCCCCGGATCTGATTTTCACCATTGTCTCCTTAGAAATTGGATATACGATAAAATGGCCCTGCAGTTTTAGCGGGTTATTATAGAACCCCCAAAATATATCTACTTTGTCTTCAATCGATCTCTTATTGAGGTTATTTATACTTGGGTGAGGCCAGCGGTAATTATTTTCTGCGAAGAAGACTTTGTCTGGCCATTCTTCTTTTCTAAGAGCTCTAAAAGGCATGAGTGTTTTTATTGATGTTAATAAATGTTTAGACTATTCTTAAATTGGTGATGGCGTTATTCCACTGTCAAGTCAACCACCTCAGCCTTTGAAGCATTATCATGTACCGAGTGGATGCCATGATCCCGGCCTGAGGCTGTGGTGTACATCTGGCTGGTGCCAATGATTTGTCCATTGGTGGCCATCAGGTTAAAGTAGTACCGGTCATCTTTGCTTTGCAGCTTTTCAAAGTGCTTTTCGTCCTTGCTATTTTCTCCCACAGAATGAATCCCATTCTTGCAGCTGGCTTTAGCAGTATATCCCTGGCTGGCAATGATCACTTCACCATTTCCGGCTTTGAGGTGAAAGTAAAACTCATCATTTTTTCCTTTGAAGATTTCAAATTTTGGTTGTCCCATAAGTAGTTCTTTGTTAGGTGAGGCAATGAATATACGACTTCCACCATTACAAGTCAAGCATTTTATCGCTGATGGTCTTTTGATTATGATCTTCCTCCTAGCAGGTGCCACCAATGTAATGCTTAACCAGAGCTAAAAGTCTGCGCAGACTTTGACCAGTGAGTGGTCAAGTCATTCAATTGACTCATATGAGTCACTTTCATTTTACCGATTAATTATCGATCTGGCAATGCCAGATGCCCTGAAACTGGCCATACTTCACTAAAAAATAGGCGCCCGTCATCACTTCAAAAAAAACATAGCCATTCTTTTAAAAAATCATAGCCTTCATTTGTAAAAAACATAGCTATGAAACGATCAAAACCAAGCTATGAAATGATCAAAGCATAGCCATCAAATTTCAAAACCAAGCTATGTTTTGAAGGGGTCTTAACAAGCGTCGTTTTTGAGGCGTATGAAGAGTTTTTCAAGTGTGCTCAGTAGGTGGTTTTTACAGAAAAAGTAATTGGAGAGATGCTTGAGGTAGAAATGTCTGAGCTATTTGTCTTACCTGACATGCTGTTATCAGAAGTCTTAAACGATCACAAAGCACGGTAGGATACACTCAGAAGGTATTATTTTCACCCGAAAAAAATAAAGTTATTTTTTCATTTCATCAGTTGTTTTGGCATACAAACTGGAACGGTTATTGTTTTACGTTTTGTGTCTTTAGACACGTCAGGAGGCGCATCTGACACCCCGCGCAAAGCACACATCCTGCATAGTCTTTCTGTCCTTTCAGCCAGACGAAGCAAAGCAAATTTTACTGGATCATTCAGGATCAAACCACAGGTAGGCTTTACCACGCTTAGGCTTTTGATCCTGGCAGTGAGCACCCTAAGGTTCTGTGGGATTGGTGTAAGCGTACTTTCAATCTTTTTTTAACTTTTAAATTTTAGAAATCATGACTGTAATGTATAAATCCGTGGCTAAAGCCGAACCGGGAGTGGTAGGAGGAGGCCAAATGAAATACTATGCCGCTATCGTAAGAGAGCGACCTGTGGGACTCAGAAAGTTCGCCAATGCCATAGCCAGAACGAGTAGGCTAAATACCTCAGATGTCTTTGGTATCCTGGAAACCTTTTTGGACAACCTGCACGAATACCTTGAGGAAGGTAGAATCATCCAACTGGGAGACTTGGGTACTTTCACACCGAGTATCAACAGTTTGGGTAGTGACACTTCAGAGGGTGTTTCCAGAGCCTCAATTATTCGTTTCAAAGTCAATTTCAGACCAGGGAAATATTTGAGGAAGAGGTTGTCTCAAGTAGAATTTAGCAAAGTGGTAAATGATAGTACAGAGGAAGAAGATCCTGAAGTGCAAGCTTAGGAGCATCATCAACACTGCAGAGGCCTTACCACCCCCGATAGCGGGACAGAGCGGTTTATCCCGATATCCATTAGGACATCCGTACAGATGTAAGGCCTCTTTTATTTTATTCCTTCCACATTTCAACCATCTGTCAATCATGAAAAAGTACATCCAATACCTACTGCTGGCCGGACTGCTGGTGGTAGTGATTTACCCATCCTTTCATCTGCGCAGCATGCTGCAGCAGAACCTGCAGGTCACCCATAAAATGGACCAGCAGTTAGATTCCCTTTGGCACCTCTTTCATCGCTATGATGAAACACGGGCGCAATATGAAGTAGCCTATGACCAGTTGTTGATAGCACAACACAGGGTAACACAAATGGAAGAGCAATTCACCCAGCGCTCAGCCTCACAGCAAACGGATCTACAGGACATCAGGCAGCGGTTGCACCTACTCACCAGGCGGCAAAAGCAATTACAGCTTCCTGCTATCGAATCTACTGACTCTTTACTTTTCGAGCGATGAAAACCCTGGCCACATATCTCATCGGTTACTTGCTGGCCATCTCTAGTGTGGCTCAGCAGAAGGCCTTTCACCGCAAGGACACTCGCCTGAAGGTGTACTATGGAGACACCGTGTCTATTCTGACTGATAGTGCATACATTGTCAGTTCAGCACAGGCACTGCTACTCAATGAGAAGCTGATTGCCCTTCAAGAAGCTCAACGCACCAATCAGTCACTATACCATGCCCATGAGGGGCTGCTTCACAAAGTAAGCGAGATAGAAGAGGAGGTAGCCAGGCTGTTGACCCGGTTACGAACTGATCAAAAGGTAATGGAGCAAAACATGGTATTGCTTCTTTCTGAACTCGATCAGAGTATTGCCATCCTTCAGCAATCCAATGTAGCGCTCACCCAAACCAATGATCAGCTAGCCGCACAGCTCAGCCAACTGGATCAAACGGTCATGCACCTGCGCAATGAAAACCGCAGACTTGCCTGGCGGCATACCCGTGACAAGGTTGTGATTGGACTTGCAGCTTTTGTGCTGGGCCTGGTGGTAGGTGGGTAGGTAGCCAATCATTAAAACATCAATTTTTTCTTAAATCCTATAAGTTGAAGAGTGACTGGTGGTTATCTTTGAAAGATAGTTGTTGCCAAGTAAGCCATAACCGATTTAATGCCAAAATTATTCCTTCCATTACTTTTCTTCATTTTATGTATTGGTGGTGCAAGTGCACAATGTATTGATGACGATATACTTATGTTTCCTGACCGAAGTAATTCTATCTTCACGGGCTTTGGAGAAGAGATGGCCACCTATGGAAACCACTTAGCTGTATCATCCCCATCCCATGATTCCCTGGCTTTTGATGGTGGGATAGTTTCCATTTTTAAAAATGTAGATGGTGTTTGGATCAAGCAAGCACGCCTAACACCTTCAGAGCCCTATGAAAGAATGAACTTTGGCTTCCGTTTAGCCATGAACGAGAATATGGTGCTAGCTTTTGGAAGGCACGAGAATGGGGTCTCAAGGGATGCCATTTATGCTTTTACGAAATTTCAAGGAGAAGATTGGGTAGATAGTCATGAGTCTTTTCAATTTGAACCATATGAATTGGGTGATGAATTGTTACAGAGTCAGATGAC
Source organism: Marinoscillum sp. (assembly GCA_040218045.1). Lineage (GTDB taxonomy): Bacteria > Bacteroidota > Bacteroidia > Cytophagales > Cyclobacteriaceae > Marinoscillum. Next base: position 205,454 of record JAVJQA010000033.1, on the reverse strand, counting down.
AATAGACTTAAATGATAAATTCTTAGCGATTAGCTATTTGGAAGGCAGAGGATTCCCCCACAGCCTAGTGTATAGAGTTAAAGTCTATGAGGTTAAAACTGGAAGTTTTAAACTTAAATGGGTCTATGATCCGGTTGATGCATTTGGGGATGAGACATTTTTATCCACTCCCACATTAGGTGATGATTTCTTGGTTCTAACTAATGGGGATTCTCCTGGAAGAGCTATTATATTTTCTTATGATGAGATGAATGGGTGGCTGGATGATTTTGTGGAGCTAACTCCGAGCATACCCAATCAGACAGGTTTTGGTCAATCTGTTGCAACAGTTGGATCTTCAATATTTATTTCCAATAGATCATCTGGGCTACAGGGAAGTTCTCAACATCATATTTTTCATTATGAAAAAAATGGCTCGGAATGGTCAAATATGGAAGAGGCTTCCGTAATGACGACAGACTTAACTGGGGCTTTTTATCAGTCGATGGAGGCTTCTGAAAATGTCTTGGTTTTTAATGATTTCGAGAATCTTTATTTGTTTACTAACCACGATGGCTGGGAGGATAAAGTGGACATACAAATAGATTTAGCGAATAAATATCCAGCCCATTCGCTCTCGTCGATGGCTCTTGAAACCGATTACTTGGTCTATGGGTTGGTTGACAGTTGGGGGACTGAACAAATGGGAAATAAGATATGCTTTCATGAATGGGAGGATTCTCTTAGTTCGGATTTATTTGTTGAACCTGTTCAAGTACTAAAGGAAATTGCATTTCATGCCTCCAATGATCATTTTGCTATCTCTAGTGCTTTTTATAGAGATAATGGAGTTGTCGGTAGTAATCAAGATGATGATTTAGGTAAGAGCGTTGGAGCTGTATATCTGTATCAGCGAAATAACGTAACGTTAGAGTGGCAGAAGTCAGGTAAGTTGTTTCCTTCACAAATACAGGCATATATGAATTTTGGCTTTGATGTAGCCATGGGGGATGATATGCTATTTGTTTCATCTCCAACATATGATAGCCTAAAACCAAATGGCGATTATGCCTTGCACAGCATGGGCAAAGTATATCAATACCAAAAGACAACCGCAGGGTGGGAATTATTTCAGGAAATAATCTCACCAGATGTTGCGAAGGCTGTTAAGTCATCTAGAGTCCCTGATATCAAAAAGTTAAATTATAAGAGATCAAATGAAGATTTTGTACCTGTCAATAGGCTGTCTGTAGATAAATCTTATGAGGATAATATTGACGAGGAATTAAAAGTAGCGGCTACTGATGACTATGGTAACTTTGGAATGAGCTTGACTTATCATAACGGATATCTGGCTGTTGGTCAGAGAATTGCAAATGCTAGTGATAGTAAAGGTCATATTTACTTGTACAAACAAACAGATTTACTTGAATGGATACACGTTGCTACTCTAACCACTTCCGATTCACATAGAGATTGGTTAGGTATGTTGGATATGGTAATGAATGATTCGTTATTGGTAACAGGAAACTCCAATGGTATTTATGGCGGTAATATAGATGGCTCTCTACTTTATAAAAAAGAAGGGAATGAGTGGGTAACCAAAACCGAAGATGCAGTATTAGTTCCTGATAGGTTTACTATGGACGGAAGCTATCCTCTTGAGGAGTTTGATAATGCGGGGATTGATGCCGCTATCTTTCAAGATTATATTGTGATGGGTGCACCCACTGGTAATCGGAGTTCCCGAACAGGGTCTAACTCAGGAAGAGCTTATGTTTACCGTAAACCACAGGAGGGATGGGAAGGTGAGGTGTCCTATAGTAACATTCTACAACCAGAAAATCCCATTGAGAATAGTTTGTTTGGCGTATCCATCTATATGGATGATAAAAATATTTTGATCGGGGCACCACACTCTTATAATCAGATTAGAAGGGCAAATAGAGATTTGGATACAACTTTATTGCCAGGTCGTGTGTACATTTTCGATAGCCAAAAGCTAGATTCAGACATCGTTCATGAGATTGGGGTGATTTTGCCAAATGATGGAGAACCATTAGATGGGTTTGGTGCTGACATTTCAGAAAACTACATAGAGTTGGTCATTCAGGCACCTTATGCTGATACTGATCACGGCTTTCGATCTGGTCAAGCCTATATGTTCAAAAAGGTTTCTGCAATTGAGGAGGATATAGGGCCACTATGTTCCGAAGGAGGAACGGTTGATTTGATTGCCTATCCAGTGACGGGAGGTATATGGAGTGGTAAGGGTATTATTAATTCAGAAACTGGTTTGTTTGATCCATCTAGTCTTGAAGAAGACATCTATCATATCACTTATCAATATGGTGACTGCATTTCATCAGCTAATATTGAGGTTTATAACCCACCGGTTATCGAGAGTAGGGCTAATGATCGGCATTATTTATGTGCAGGTGATTCGGCAACTTTATTTGTAAACACCAGCAATGACCATCATTCGCTGAGGTGGTATTACAAGGAGGAATCTGATGATGCATATGAATTGGTGGATGCGTGGAATGATCAATCGCATATTCGAACAAATCAAATTGGACTGTTTAAATGTGAAGTAACCAATGGGGTTTGTGATGGGGTATTTGCTGATTTCAATACTATCAGGCTGAATGAATCCACCAGACTTAATGCTTCAGGTATTGTTCCTTTGTGTGAAGGGGATACCTTTCTTTTAAAATTATCTACCGGTAAAATAATGGATGAATATACCTGGTACGGTGATCTAAATGGTTTTGATAGTTATGTTCCGTTAGGTTCAGATACTATTTTGAATGTTGGTCAGAGTGGTAGATACCATTTAGAGTTTGCATCAAATGGGTGCATTTATAAAACGAATACGGTTAGGGTAGATCGAACTGATATTGAGATTTCTTTTGCTCCATTACCGGATGTTTGTGATCCTGAGACTGTAGTGAAACTGGAAGTAACTCCACCAGGAGGTATTTTCACAATTACAGGTCTCGATCCTTTTGATGAAACCTCCATCTTGGCTAGTAGTCTTGGAAATGGCGCGTTTAACATAAAATATGAAATAAATGAGAAAAACTGTTTTGAATACGCATCGCAGAATCTAAATATTTTATTCTTTGATCAGGAAAGTTTGCAGATTCCTAATGTCTTTACACCTAATGGAGATGATATAAACGACACCTTCTTTTTACAGTCAAACTACTATAACTTCAAAGCATTTATGTTTCAAGTAATGGATCGCAATGGCGCAAGGGTGTTTCAGACTTATGATCCTCAGTTTGCATGGTCTGGTGATGAACTACCAATTGGTGTATACTATTGGCTGATGGAATTCGAAAACCCATGTACCAGTGATACATTTGCATATTCTGGATACGTACAAATACTTCGTTAGTCTCTATTTGTTTGTTGAAAACTCTGCCCAAAGAGGTAGGTGGTCAGACACCCGCCAGGATAGCTGACTGGTGGTAAGTCCGCAATCTCGCAGCACATGCGGTACAAAGTTGAAGATGCCGCCTTTCACATAATCAATGGATAGCTGTGAGACATTTTGATGATCCTGAAACCAGGCGATCTGATCATAAAACTTTGTGCTGTTTTCATAAACCGTCCTGGGTAGATTATGAAGATCTTCCGGCACTTTCAAGCCTGTAGAAACGAATACCTCATATCTGGGATCGCCATGACGGTCGATATTAAAGTCACCCATGACAATGAGGCTCTGATCAAAGGCATTCATATCTGTTGCCCAGTTTCTTAACCATTCGGCAATGGCTTTAAGCTCAGGTGTCCGGTCGGACGCACTGCTGCCATATATGACATGAAGTGTAACCAGAACAAATGTTTTGTTTCCTACCTTAAAACCAACAGCATAAGGTGTCCTGACGAATTGCCGCTTAAATGCATCTTCTTCTATTGCATCAATTTGCTGATTGGGTACTACCAATTCACAAGCCAATCCTGAGAGTTTGACCTTGCGAGAGTCAAACAAAAAAGCCAGGCGTTCGTCGTTACCTTCATCTCCACCACAAACATCTGTTAAGATGAAGCTCCAGTCATTGCCGAGCAGTTTAAGCATGTGTCTAAAGGCTTTCAAATTACCTTTTACTTCCTGTACGGCTATGATGTCAAACCTTTTGACAATATTGGCGATAGCCAGGAGTGCATGTAAGTCTCGCTTAGGAGAGTCATCTTCGTCGGCTTCCCACTTTTCAGTTAATCCACCAAATGCTCGGATGTTCCAGCTTGCTATGAGAACATTCTGATCTAGTTTTTTCGCTGGGATGAGTGCATCCAGGTTTTTGTTGAGCAGAGTTATTTCATCAATGATTGAGCTAGGGGGAGTATCGGTAATAAATGGCATAGAAGTCAAAGTTAGGTTCAGAGTTAGATTGTGGCTTGAAGTTAGCTCCGTTGTTTGATAGATTCAATACCCGATTTGTGGGATTATGGGAACGATTAATGGGTCTACTTTGTGCATTTTTGAGGTAAAAGACCCAATACAGGTGTTGCATTTGCAGGTAAAGGTAAAATCAACCCACCCCAAAGAGGCTGTCTCAAAAGACTGGGGTAATGAAAGTCCCGGGCAGTAGCGTAAATGACGGTGACCAAATAACTAACGGTTTTTCGGTTAGTAAATAATGGCCGTAACTTTAGTGGAATCTTACCATGTACAAGCCAACTTTAATGAAGCAACTAACCTGTATTGCTATTGATGATCATGCCTTATTCTTAAAATCTATGAAGGTCTATCTCAACAGTATAGAATGGATTGACCTGAAAGAAACTTTTACCAATCCGGTACTCGGAGCGAAAGCTATTCTGCAAATTAAACCTACGCTTATTCTTACGGATCAGGAAATGTATCGGGGGTTTGGGGTGAGGTTTTTCTGCCGCACGGCCCGACGTTTTCTGTGAAGACCCTCTCTCTTTAGAAAGCCCCTCTCTTTGGGAGCGGTCCAACGATTCGGGGGGAGGGGGTTGGGGTGAGGTTTTTAAACTATTACCAGTTCTGCGGTTTTTCGGCTTTAGTCTAGCGCTTGATGAGAATACCTCCTTCTTCGATCCAACGGATCCGGAACCATGGTTGCATCAAGCATCGATTTCCTTTATGATGGGTTTATTGGTAATATGTCTTAGATTTATTCCGCCAACCAAGCTCACTATGTCTACTCACAACATCAAAAGTCTGCGTACCGGACTTATTTTCGCTATTATCCTCTTACTCACCCTCGATCCCGCATTTGGTCAGAAGACCAGTTCTATTGATAGTATTCGGCATGTGGCCGAAACCAGTCAAGATCGAGAAGTTCAGGTAAGAAACTACCTGAAAATAGCTCAGATCCATATTAAGCGATCCAATGCCGATAGCATTTTACATTACACCAACCTGGCTGACAGGCTGTTGAAGGATATCCCCAAAGCCCTTCACTTTTATCACAGGGTATATGCTGGCAAAATGTGGGCTTACCGAATCAAAGGCGATTACCAGAAAGCCACCGAGTACGGTTTTAAGTTGGATGAAGAACTGACCCGAATAGTCGACCTGATCGACCAGGGAGTATATAAAACTTCTTCAGTGAGTAGTGATACAGTTTATTTAAACGAACATTACAATGCTCTCAGTGAGCTTTACCGTCCAATGGGTGATTATGAAAAAGCATATTACTATGTCATTAAGGCACTTGATTATGCCACCTCCATAGACCATCAATTTGGTATTGCTGATAGTTACAACAACCTGGGCATTATTTATGATTTACAGGGCAATCCAGAAGAGGCAGCGACCCATTATGGGAAAGCCATCAAGATAAACCTGGAGCTGGGCAAGTCGCGTCGATGGCAGTTGGGTACTAATTACAACAACCTGGGCATTATCCTCAAAGACCAGGGGAAGTATGATAGTGCTGCACTCGTATATCAGGGAGCTCTGGAAATCATGAAAGACATGAATCAGCGATATGGTGAAGGAGTTATCCTCGATAACCTGGGTACACTACTTAAGGTCAAGGGAGATTTTGAACAAGCAGCAGCATATCATTTAGAGGCACTTGATATGATGAAATCACTAGGCTCCAAAGATCAGGAGTCGGCCATATCCATCAATTTATCTGATGATTACCTCAGTCTTGGTAGAGGTCAGGAGGCATTACAGTTAGCAAATACCGCATATCAGATTGCTGTCGAGGATGACCAATGGGAGAATGTACGTAAGGGCAGCCAAATGCTTTCTGAGATTCATGAATCGTTAGGGGATCATGAGAAATCTCTTCAGTTTTATAAGACTTTTCACAAGGAATATGAACGCTACCAAAATGAAGAAAAGAATAATGCAGTAGAAAACTTACGAGTACGGTACGAAACCCAACAGCAGATCAATGAGAATGAACTACTGAAAACTGAGGTGCTGGTCAACGAATCCCTCATTGAGCGCCAGCAACTTTATATCGTAATTGCCGCAGTGATTCTGATTTTTGTGCTGGTGATATTGTTTATTTTATATAGAGGCTATAAATCCAAAATCAGGCAGAAAGCAATTATAGAAAAACAGGCCAATCAACTCCAGGAACTCGATAAGTACAAATCCAGGTTTTTCGCTAATGTAGCTCATGATTTAAGAACCCCACTTACCCTGATTCATGGGAGGCTGGAGCAGTTGTCCGAAGATGAAGACAACTACCTTACTGATAAGTCAAAAGGATTTATTGAGAACCTGAAGCAGTACAATCGTCATCTTTCGTCTTTGGTGGAAGATATGCGGCAGCTCATGGTCATGGAGAGCGGCCAGTTGGTGCTGAGTTATGAACGTGTGAACCTCACCGGGTATTTTGGTACCATTGTGAGCTTGTTTCAGTCCTATGCAGATCTAAAGCAAATCAAGTTGGAGTTTAAGTCAACAATTGATGATTCAGTAGTTGCTCATTTGGACCTCAACCAGATGAACAAAGTGGTTTATAACTTGCTAAACAATGCCCTGAAGTTCACCCCTTCAAATGGTCAGGTCATATGCAAGTTAGAGAGCTCAACCGACGCTTTTTGTTTTTTGATTTCGGATACGGGAATTGGAATACCCAATAACGTACAGACCAAAGTATTTGATCGATATTTTCAGGCTAGCAACCAGCCTCAGTCCAGGGAAGGTTTGGGCATCGGGCTTAGCTTGGTCAAAGAGATTGTCGAAATGCACGAGGGGAGCGTTTCTGTAAAGAGCCAGGAAGGTGTTGGTTCTGAATTCCAGGTTTGTCTTCCCTTTAACCTGACAAAGTCTGTTGGCCCTGAATCTGCTCAAGATCTTACTTACCTTCTGGACAGGGCAGACACATTGGTGGCTCAGGAGCAGTTGCAGGGTTCTGTTGCTTTCGGTTCAGCCATACTATCTGATAAGCCAACCATTCTGGTCGTAGATGATCACCACGACGTTCGTACTTATCTCACCGAGATTCTAGAGAGTGATTTTAGGGTACTCCAGACAAGTAATGGCAAGGAAGCCTTGGATGTTTTGGATAAGCGAAGAGTTGATCTGGTGATTACGGACCTTATGATGCCGTTCATGGATGGGTTCGGGTTGTTAGATGCACTGAGTAGTAATCCTCGGTTTGCAAGGCTGCCTACCATGGTGGTGTCAGCACGGGTGAGTGATCATGATAAAAATATGGTGCTGAGCAAAGGCGTGAATGATTTTTTGAGCAAACCGTTTGCGAAATCTGAATTGATTGCCCGTATCCAAAACTTATTGGTAAAGCAGGAGCATAGTCCTTTCGGAAATCAGGAAGCGGAAAAGCATGTTCGCACATCAGCTTTAGATAAATTGGACAACTACTTGCTACAAAATATCACCCGACAAATATCCGTGGAGGAACTGGCGGCTGAGTTGCTCACAAGCGAGCGAAACCTTTACCGCATGATCAAGTCTTTAACCGACAAAACCCCACTGGAGTACCAAAAAGATATTAAGTACCAGTATGTGTACAAAATGGTCACGTCAAACCAGGTGAGCACTATAAAAGAAGCTGCCGCCCTTATTGGAGTGAAAAACACTACTTATTTTAAAGCCCAATTTACAGAGCGATACGGTGAAGACGTTTTAAGAATGATTCAGTGATTTTTTAAAGCGCTATAAATCAAATAGTTAACTTGTATTGGCGGTTATGTGAATTTTTTGGCAGTTTCCTGAAATGTAGTATTTCGAGCTTTGGTTCTGAAATTATTGGCAGCGGATGTTTGCCTTGATTCTAAACATTGTAACCAGCTCGACTATGACTTTTCATCACTCTACTCTTGTTAGATTTTTTCGCTTTCTAAGTTTTGCGTTTTCCTTGGTTTATTCATTTGCTGTCATCGCTCAGCTACAACTGGACGAACAAAATAGCAATGTTTTGAGCAACTTTTCTCCCAATGCGACTAGTGGCGGTGAGTTTGCCTGGGGTGATTACGACAATGATGGAGATCCAGATCTGATCATCAGTAGTGTGGATAGGAATTTCCTTGAACTTTACAGAAATGACAATGGTGCTTTTGCATTGGCAGGGGGTGGCTCAGTTTTTGGAACCAACGGCGGTAACCTGGACTGGGCCGACTATGATGATGATGGCGATTTGGATTTACTCGTTTCACGGGCTCGGTCTTTTTCCAATGATTTTCTTTTGAGCTTTCATGAATATGAAGATGGTGTTTTTACTTCACGCACCGATGTTGGTCTTCCCAGCAAGCTTTCACACTTTGCCGCTTGGGGAGACTATGACGATGATGGAGATCCTGATATAGCAATAATTATAAAGAATGATCTGAATCAAATCAGAGGGGAGATTTACAACAATGATGACGGTGTTTTCACCAATATCGGTGCATCCTTGCCATTGGCTTCAGAGGGAGCATTGGATTGGGGAGACTATGACGATGATGGTGACCTGGACTTGTTGATCACGGGTTCCAACGTGATTTCAACAGCACACATTTACAGAAATGACGAGGGAACCTTCGTCGATATAGGAGCAGGATTATCCGGCGTATGCAGGGGCTCTGCTAACTGGGGTGATTTTGATGCAGATGGTGATCTGGATATTGTGCTTACTGGCACCATCCGGGTTGATCTTACTCCTTCGGGTGCCACCCCTAAGGTTTACATTTATAAGAACAATGGTGATCATACCTTCACCGATATTGAGGCCAACTTGTTGCCGGTGATGTACGGCAGCTCGGCTTGGGGAGATTATGACAATGATGGAGACCTGGATCTCGTTATTTCAGGTTTTACAGACTGGTTCCAGCAAGAAGTTGATACCAAACTTTATATCAACAATGATGGTGAGTTTGTAGATTCAGGTTTTGCTCTCCCAGCTGCAGAATACGGAAGTGCCTACTGGTTAGATGTAGACAATGATACGGATCAAGACCTGTTTTTCACGGGTGGATATTTCCCTAGCGGACAAGAGTATACCAGATTTTTGTACAAGAACTTAGCTTTAGCCAATGTGTGGAATGGGGAAGCTTGGAGCGCTGGAGTTTCTCCTGTTGGTGAAGATGTACGCATAGAAGGTGATTATTCACTCGGCCTGAACAGCTCTCTGGTGGTCGGAAGTCTCTACGTTCAGGCGGATGCTACATTAATGGTAGAGGAGGGTAGTTCCCTTACTGTGAATAACATGCTCAGCAATGACGGAGAGTTAATTGTTGAGTCCGGAGCATCACTTTTAACGCACTCCGGTCAGTCTGTCAGTGATAACATTGTGATCAGACGGAATACCCGGTACTCAGATGGTCGCTACAGTTTTGTTGGTTCTCCTGTTGAGAAAAATGCCAACACCAGTGTTGCCGGTTTAGGGAGACATATATACACCTATAACGAGGCAGCTTCTGCTGAAGAAGAGAGCCTGGATCGTTGGATAGCAACGAACAACACAGATCAGTTGATACCCGGACGTGGATATACTCAAGCGAATCAGCGGATCATTGAGTTTGGAGGAAGACCAAATGCGGGCACCATTACTTATTCAGGAAGTTATGTAAATGATGGCTGGCATTTGGTGAGTAACCCTTACGCCTGTGCTATTGATATTGATCGTTTTCTGGATGGAAATACGAATACCACCGGAGCAGTGTACATCTGGGATGACCATGGATCCAACGAGGAGCGAGGGTCCAATAGCAACTACATCGTGGCCAATAAAGCCGGTGCCACAGATAACGATGGTGCCGATAATTCTGAGGCTTGGAATGGTCATATCGGGTCAACGCAAGGGTTCTTTGTTAAGCTCGATGGAATTGCCGGAGACATTGTGTTTGAAGAAAGCATGAGGGTTGTTGGTGAAAATCAGGATGATCATTTTTTCCGTAAACAGTCTGGAGAATTGCCTCTGGTGCGTATCAACCTTAGTTCCTCCCAACGACTCATAAGCCAGACAATCATTGCCTGGAAGGAGGATGTTCCCAGCAACCACTTGGTAAATGGGTATGATGCACCGGTTTTTGACCCATCTGCAGATTTCATTCTTTATACACTAAAAAGTCAGAGAAAATTAACCATTCATACTACCAATGATATGGTACAAAGTATCCCACTAGGCTATAATGTGGGTGACTTGGATACATATAGCTTGACAATTGATTCGGATTCTAAAGGATTAACATATTACTTGATTGATCACGCACTAAATAGGAGTGTTGAAATATCCACCGACCAACCTTACACATTTACATCACTCGCAGGATCCTTTCCCAATCGGTTCGAACTGGTGCTGGGGAGCCGAGTTTTAAGTGTAAAATCCCCTGTTAATATATATACCTACCAAAAAAGAATTTTTGCTCGGCAGGCAAGTGAAACAATCGGATGTCAGCTGTTAAGTCTTAGCGGGCAGATACTCAGGAAATTTGATATAACACGAGAGGGGTCGGTTGACTTGTCAGATGTGCCCAATGGAGTTTATCTGGTGGTCCATTCAAAAGGCACTCAAAAAATCATTTTGAAATAACTAACAATCCTGGAAGCCCCTCTCTTTAGGAGCGGTCCGACGTATCGAGGGGTTGGGTGAGGTCTAACACATATAACCATGAAAAACAGAATCATAAAAACACTCGCATTACTTCCAGTATTGTTCATCACACTTCCGGCTTTTGCTCAGGGAGCCCCACCAGCTACTCCTATAGACGGGGGTTTGGGGCTCCTGCTTGCAGCGGGTGGGATTTATGGAGTTAAGAAACTGAAAGCGCTACACAATACTAAAGATTAGGGCGAAATCTTATTCATAGGGTTTCAAAACCAGCTCAGACGGAGCTGGTTTTTTTGTTTTCAGGGGCAGTTAATTGTCTCTGGATCCGCTCTCCAATCAACAGTCTGACGTTTCGGCAGGGGAGTGATTAATCTGCGCAATTCCCTCACTCTTTTGGAAGCCCCTCTCTCATTGGAAGCGGTCCGACGTATCGGGGGTTTGGGGTGAGGTCTAACACATATAACCATGAAAAAAATCATCATAAAAACACTCGCATTACTTCCAGTATTATTGATCACACTTCCTGCACTTGCCCAAGGCGCACCTCCAGCCACACCCATCGATGGCGGGCTGAGCCTGCTCTTGGCAGCCGGAGGAGCTTATGGGATTAAAAAACTACGAGACAGCCGGAAGAGATAAGATCTAGGGCGAAATCCTCTTTTATCGGGTTTCAAGCTGACTCAGAAATGGGTCGGTTTTTTTCTTTTAAAATTATAAGTGTTTAAAGTACACTTAATGAAGTATTTTTATTACTTTAGCTTAAATCTATAAATATTGCAGTTTCGGTATGGAAAATAAGTACGTTATTGGATTAGACTTTGGAACTGACTCAGTTCGGTCAGTGCTGGTAGATGCCAGTAATGGAGCTACTCTTGGTAGTAAAGTTCACTGGTATAAGCGTTGGAAGGAAGGGCTGTATTGCAACCCATCCACCAATCAGTTCAGACAACATCCACTGGATCATATAGAAGGAATGGAATTCACCATTCGTGAGGTGGTGAAAGAAACCGGTGTAAACCCGGTTGAGGTTAAAGGAATTTGTGTGGATACCACAGGTTCCTCTCCCATACCTGTCAATTCTAAAGGAAAGGCACTTTCTTTTTTGCCAGAGTATGCTGAAAACCCCAACGCCATGATGGTACTTTGGAAAGACCACACGGCAATAGCAGAGGCTGATGAAATCAACGATTTGGCACGATCATGGGGCGGTGAGGACTTTACAAAGTTTGAAGGCGGGATTTATTCATCTGAATGGTTCTGGGCGAAAGTGCTCCACATTGCCAGGGAGGATGTGGAAATCAAGAAAGCAGCTTATTCTTGGGTGGAGCACTGCGATTTGATGACTTACCTGCTGGTAGGGGAGCCAGAATTAGCCGGGTTCAAAAGATCAAGATGCGCTGCAGGTCACAAGGCTATGTGGCATGAGAGCTGGGGTGGTTTGCCAGACGATGGTTTCCTGGGTAAACTTGACCCTTATTTAGTTGAGTTAAAGAAGAACTTATATAAAGAGACTTATACGTCGGATGTAGTAGCTGGAACACTCAGTGCCGAATGGGCTCAAAAACTAGGTCTTACTGAAAATGTAGTTGTATCGGTTGGCACCTTTGATGCACACTCAGGAGCCGTAGGTGCGGAGGTAGAGGAGAATACGCTGGTGCGTGTCATGGGGACATCCACATGTGATATCATTGTTTCTTCCAACAATGTAGTTGGAGACAAAACGGTCAAAGGTATTTGTGGCCAGGTGGATGGCTCTGTCATCCCGGGCATGGTCGGTCTAGAGGCTGGCCAGTCGGCGTTTGGCGATGTGCTGGCGTGGTTCAAAAACCTAATCTCATGGCCATTGGACAACCTACTGACTTTTAACCTTTCAGAGCAGCAGATTGAGGAAATTAAGAATGATATTATTGCTGAGCTCTCTAAACAAGCAGAAGCAACACCAGTTGACGAAAGTGCACCAATTGCCCTTGATTGGGTCAATGGCAGAAGAACTCCAGACGCTAATCAGAATTTAAAGGCTGCTATTGTCAACCTTAATTTAGGTACTCAGGCGCCCCATATTTTCAGAGCATTGGTAGAGGCCATTTGCTTTGGATCTAAAAAAATTGCTGATAGGTTTAAAGAAGAGGGAGTTGAGATCAGCACAGTTGTAGGTATTGGTGGTGTGGCCAAGAAGTCACCATTTATCATGCAGACCCTGGCCAATGTGATGAATATGCCAATCAAAGTGGCAGTTTCTGAGCAGGCACCTGCACTCGGGGCAGCGATGTATGCAGCTGTAGCTGCTGGGATTTACCCTGATACCAATGCTGCCATCAAGTCAATGGGAAATGGTTTTGAAACCACTTATCTACCCCAACCTGAAATGGTTGCTAAATATGCTAAGATCTATGCCAAGTACGAGTTGCTTGGAGAGTTTGTGGAAAACAACATCAATAATAAATAAGAACGGATGTCAAAATTCAAAGAACTGAAAAGAGAGTGCTATGAAGCCAATATGCAGTTGCCGGCTTATGGGTTGGTGATCTTCACTTTCGGAAATGTAAGTGCAGTAGATCGCAAAGAGGGAGTATTTGCCATCAAGCCGAGCGGTGTGGATTATGACTTTTTAAAGCCTGAAGATATTGTCATTGTTGATTTTGACAACAATGTAGTCGAAGGCTCCATGCGTCCATCATCCGATACTAAAACCCATTCATTTCTATACAGGGCATGGGAAGAAGTTGGGGGTATTAGTCATACGCATGCTACCTATTCTGTAGCCTGGGCACAGGCACAGGAAGATATTCCAATTTTTGGAACTACTCATGCGGACTATTTGACTAAAGACATTCCTTGTGCTCCTCCGATGAGTGATGAGCTGATCAAGGGAAACTATGAACATATGACCGGTCAACAGATCATCGATTGCTTTGCAGATAAGGGACTGGACCATAAAGAAGTTGAAATGGTGCTCCTGGGTAACCACGGCCCATTTGCATGGGGTAAGACAGCCGCCAAGTCGGTATTTAATAGTAAGCTACTTGAAGAATTGGCTAGAATGGCCTACCTCACTCGTCAGATCAATCCGAAGGCACCAAGACTGAAGGATGCATTGATTGATAAACACTGGCAAAGAAAACACGGAAAAGACGCGTATTACGGACAAAATTAACACTAAAGAAAAATGATTAATAGTTTGAAAGAATTTGAGGTATGGTTTGTCACAGGCAGCCAACACCTCTATGGAGAAGAGACTTTAAGAAATGTAGCTCAGCACTCTGAAGAGATTGCTAAAGCGCTGGATATTTCAGAACACATTCCGGTGAAGGTCAAGTACAAAGGAGTGGTGACTACCCATGACCAAATCTTCAAAGTATGCGAGGAAGTAAACAATACACCGAACTGTATCGGGATGGTGGCATGGATGCACACCTTTTCACCGGCTAAAATGTGGATCAGTGGATTACAAATTCTTCGCAAACCAATGGCGCATTTCCACACCCAGTACAATGATGAGATTCCATGGTCAGATATTGACATGGATTTCATGAATGAAAACCAGTCTGCACATGGTGGGCGAGAGTTTGGGTTTATGGTGAGCCGGTTGAGAAAAAATAGAAAAGTAATTGTAGGACATTGGAAAGATGAAAATGCCAGAAAGCAGCTTGGTAACTGGTCAAGAGTTGCTGCTGGATGGCATGCTTTCCAAAATTTGAAATTGGCGAGGATTGGCGACAATATGCGCCAGGTTGCCGTTACTGAAGGTGATAAAGTGGAAGCTCAAATGAAGTTTGGGTTCCAGGTAAACACTTATGGAATTGGTGATGTGGTAGCTATTGTGAATCAGGTAACTGATGATGAAGTAGAAAAACTCATCAAAACCTATTCCGAGCAATACGAGATTACAAAAGAGGTACTCGAAGGTCATTCACTGAAAGATGCTGCGAGGATCGAGCTTGGCTTGCGCGCATTCCTGACGGAAGGCGGATTTGGAGCTTATACGGATACCTTTGAAGACCTGCATGGAATGAAACAACTGCCTGGAATAGCTTCACAGCGATTGATGGCTGATGGGTATGGATTTGGAGGAGAAGGCGACTGGAAGACTTCAGCATTGCTCTATGCTTCAAAAGTCATGGCACTTGGACTTGATGGGGGTACTTCCTTTATGGAAGACTATACTTACGATTTCAGAAATGGAAGATCAAGAGTATTGGGTTCACATATGTTGGAAATCTGCCCAACAATTGCCGAAGGGACAGTAAGATGTGAGGTTCATCCATTGGGGATTGGTGGAAAAGAAGATCCAGCCAGACTGGTTTTTAATTCCGGAGCAGGTGAAGCTTTGAATGTAGCTCTTATGGACATGGGCAATCGTTTTAGAATGGTGGTCAATGAGGTTAAGGCGATAAAACCAGAGCATGACCTGCCTAAGTTGCCGGTGGCTCGGGTGCTTTGGGATCCAAAACCAAACCTTCAGGTGGCTGCACAAACGTGGATTCTAGCTGGAGCTGCACATCACTCGGTGTACAGTAGAGCATTGAATACTTCATTTTTTGAGGATTTCGCTGATATGGCTGATATTGAGTTATTGGTGATAGATGACGAAACCCGCACCCGCCAGTTTAAGGACAATCTACGCTGGAATGAGGTATATTACCACCTTTTTTGAACCTCCTAAATCAAAATTATGAAAAATTCAATGTTAGAAATGCTCATGTTTGCCGGCATCCTTCTGGTATTTTTTGGATGTGCTACTAGTAAAAAAGAAGAACCTGCTGAGGCGAAAGTAACAAGTCAGGCTTTTGGTAAATTGCCAAATGGGCAGAAAGTCACACAGTTTACCATGACCAATTCAAGTGGTATGGAGGCTAAAGTGATCTCTTATGGTGGAATCATTACCTCTCTTACCGCACCTGATAAGTCCGGTAAGTTTGAGGATATTGTACTCGGCTATGACAGCCTTGAAGGTTACCTTGAAGCGAGTCCTTACTTCGGAGCAATTATTGGGCGCTACGGTAACCGCATTGCCAAGGGCAAGTTTTTTCTTGATAGTGTAGAGTACGACCTTGCGGTCAACAATATTGGCAATCACCTTCATGGTGGATTGACCGGTTTTGATAAAGTGAACTGGGATGTAGCAGAAGTCCCAACTGAAAATGGAGTAGCGCTGGAGCTTAAATATCAAAGTGCGGATATGGAGGAGGGTTACCCGGGTACACTGGACATTACGGTGACCTATACCTTGGGAAATGACAGTACTTTGCTGTTTGACTACCGAGCCACTACTGACAAAAAAACCGTGGTGAATTTGACTCAGCATTCTTATTTCAATTTGACTGGAATGAAGTCTAACATTCTTGATCATGAAGTAATGATTAATGCAGATCAGTTTTTACCAGTTGACAGTACCTTGATCCCAACTGGAGAATTGCGTCCAGTGGAAGGAACTCCTTTCGATTTCACTACTGCAAAACTTATCGGTAAAGAAATCAATGCGGATAACCAGCAGATTGAATATGGTCTGGGGTATGACCACTGCTGGGTAATAAATGACGATAATGAGAAAATGACGCTTGCTGCTAGTGTCTATGAGCCGGTGAGTGGTCGGGCATTTGATGTGTTGACTACAGAGCCTGGTATTCAATTCTATTCTGGAAACTTTTTGGATGGGACTATTACTGGAAAAAAAGGTACTGTTTATGAAAAACGTACCGGTCTGTGCCTGGAAACACAGCATTTTCCAGATTCACCAAACCAAAATGACTTTCCGAGTGTAACTTTAAACCCCGGTGAGGTTTATCAGACCACAACCTTAATGAAGTTTTACACTAAATAGAATTCAAACCTAACTTATAGTTAAAATGACTATAAGTGTTATCTTTAGCAAAAATTATTAAGTATGAGCAATCAAAAAATTGACAATCAAGCAGCTGACAACATCCGCTCCCTATCTATTTCAATGGTCGAGAAAGCCAATTCAGGTCACCCAGGGGGACCTATGGGAGGAGCAGATTTTGTGCACATACTTTACAGTGAGTTTTTAAGATTTGATCCGAATAATCCAGAATGGATGTGGAGAGATCGATTCTTTCTTGATCCGGGACACCTTTCTGCAATGCTTTATGCGCAGTTACATCTGGTTGGACATTATTCAAAAGAAGATGTGGCTAATTTCAGACAGTGGGGATCAGTAACTCCTGGTCACCCCGAAGTAGACAAGAAGCGTGGTGTTGAAAACACCTCAGGGCCACTTGGACAAGGTCATGCGATGGCAGCAGGTGCCGCATTGGCGGGTAAGTTTCTTGAGGCCAGGTTTGGTGAGTGGACCGATCATAAGATCTACACTTATATCTCGGATGGAGGAATCCAGGAGGAAATTTCACAAGGAATTGGGCGTATAGCAGGGTATCTCGGTTTGAATAACCTGATTATGTTCTTTGACTCCAATGATGTACAGCTTTCCACAAAGACTGCTGACGTTACTTCAGAGGATACTGCCAAGAAATATGAAGCATGGGGTTGGAAAGTTGTGACTGTAGATGGGCATAATCATGATGAAATAAGAACTGCTTTGAGGACAGCTCAGGCTGAAACGAAGCAACCAACTTTGATCGTAGGAAAAACGATTATGGGGAAAGGTTGTGTGGATGCTGATGGCAACTCTTATGAAGGTTATGTGGAGCTACACGGAAAGCCGATTGGTGGAACTGGAGCTGACTATAACAAAACGTTGGCTAATCTCGGTGCAAGTGCCGATGATCCTTTTGCAACTTTTCCTGATGTAAAAAAATTCTACAGCGAGATTTTAGAAAAGAAATCCAAAGAGGCTGCAGCACTGCAGGAGACAGAAAAAGAGTGGAGAAACAAAAATCCTGAACTGGCTGGTAAACTGGATCAATTCTTAAGTGGGGATATTCCTGAAATTGATTTTTCTCAGATTCCTCAAAAAGCAAATGTTGCATCCCGGGATGCATCAGCTGCGGTACTTGCTTACCTCGCAGAAAATGTAGAGAACTTAATTGTAGCTTCAGCTGATTTGGCCAATTCGGATAAGACTGATGGGTTCTTGAAAAAATCTAGGCAGTTTGGCCCGCATTATTTTGATGCAAACTTCTTCCACGCGGGTGTAGCTGAGTTTAGTATGGCGGCTATGGCCAATGGTATGGCGCTCCATGGCGGAGTAATTCCAGTGATTGGTACCTTCTTTATTTTCTCAGATTACCAAAAACCGGCTACACGTTTGTCGGCTTTGATGGAGCTTCCCGTGATTTATTTGTGGACACATGATGCCTTCAGAGTAGGAGAGGACGGCCCTACGCACCAGCCAATTGAGCAGGAAGCACAGCTAAGGTTATTGGAAAAACTTAAAAACCACTCGGGCAATAGATCTTTGTTGGCTCTTAGACCGGCAGATGCTGCTGAGACGACTGTTGCTTGGGAAATGGCCCTGAAGAATAAGAAGACACCAACAGGTTTGATTTTCTCAAGACAAGGTATTAAAGACCTGCCATCAGATGCAAGCAGGTATACTGATGCCTCTCAGGCGAAGAATGGTGCATATAGAGTGCGAACTTCGGCTGATGCCAAAGTGACGCTTATTGCCAATGGTAGTGAAGTAGCAACTTTGGTAGATGCGGCAGAGCTGCTGAAAGCTGACGGTATAGAGGTAAACATAGTGTCGGTAATCTCTGAAGGACTATTTAGAGATCAGCCAAAAGAGCATCAAAAAGAGATTTTGGGCAATGTGCCAAGATTTGGATTGACGGCAGGCTTGCCAGTGACCCTTGAAGGGTTGGTGGGCGATGACGGTGTAGTTTTTGGTCTGGATCATTTTGGCTATTCAGCACCTGCGGGTGTATTGGATGAGAAATTTGGATATACCGGGCCTAAAGTCTACGAACAAGTAAAAGCATTTTTAAACTAGGATAAGACAAGAAGAATGAAGTTTTTTATTGATACTGCAAATCTCGATGATATTAGAGAAGCCTACGATCTAGGCGTATTGGATGGTGTAACAACCAATCCGTCCCTAATGGCCAAAGAAGGAATTAAAGGTGAGGCCAATATTCTTAAACACTACAAAGATATCTGTGATATCGTGGACGACAATGTGAGTGCAGAGGTGATTTCTACTACCTATGCAGAGATGATTGAGGAAGGACGAAAACTTGCTGCCATTGACGACAAGATCGTGGTGAAAGTACCAATGATTAAGGATGGCGTAAAAGCCATCAAACAGTTCACATCCGAAGGTATAAGAACTAACTGCACCTTGATTTTCAATGCTGGCCAGGCTTTACTTGCTGCAAAAGCTGGTGCTAGTTATATTTCCCCTTTCATCGGTAGATTGGATGATATAGGTTCTGATGGCATGGAGCTAATCGAGCAGATCGTATTGATTTTCAATAATTATGGATTTGAAACCGAAGTGCTTGCCGCTTCGGTAAGACATAATATGCACTTGCTAAAATGTGCAGAGGTAGGGGCTGATGTTGCTACCTGCCCATTGTCGGTAATTACTGGATTGCTGAAGCACCCACTTACTGATAGTGGATTAGAGAAGTTCCTGGCTGATTATGCCAAAGGCAACTCATAAGTTTATTAAATAACTAATACCGGATGTCCATTAAGGCATCCGGTTTTTTTTCAACTTAACTTAGAAACGATGGGATTTTTGACGCTTGACTATGTCGTCTTTGGGGTTTATTGTGTTTTGATCATGTCAATTGGTCTCTACTTGTCCAGAGATAAGAAAGGCCATGAAAAGACGGCCAATGATTATTTCCTTGCCGGTAATTCACTTTCGTGGTGGGCTATTGGAGCCTCACTAATTGCTGCCAACATTTCTGCTGAGCATTTCATTGGAATGTCAGGATCTGGTTTTGCGGTAGGAATAGGAATTGCTGCTTATGAGTGGTTAGCTGCGGTGACGCTGATTTTGGTCGCCAAATTCTTGTTGCCTCAAATGATCGATAAGAAAATCTACACCATGCCTCAGTTTGCCAAAGAGCGCTATGGTTCAGGTGTAAGTTTCTTCTTTTCA
This sequence comes from Marinoscillum sp., assembly GCA_040218045.1. GTDB lineage: Bacteria > Bacteroidota > Bacteroidia > Cytophagales > Cyclobacteriaceae > Marinoscillum. The sequence continues at coordinate 185,453 of JAVJQA010000033.1, read as the reverse complement.
TTCTTCTGGTTACTGGTCTACGTATTTGTTAACCTGACTTCTGTGGCATGGTTAGGCGCATTGGCAATGGAAGGTATTCTCGGCTGGCCAATGGCATATTGTGTGCCGGGACTATTAATCTTTGCTGGAATCTATTCCATCTACGGTGGACTGAAGGCCGTAGCCTGGACTGATGTAATTCAAGTGGTATTCCTCGTTGGTGGTGGTTTGATCACGGCGTTTTTTGCCCTCTCTGCTGTTGCCGGAGATGATGGCGGAGCGATAGAAGGATTCATGATTGTATTGAATAAAGTGAGGGAAATGCCAACTGATCTTCACTTTAGTATGATTTTAGAAAAAGGAGTGTCAACCATTCCTGATGGTAGCGGTGGAGTAAAAGATCCATATGTTGACCTTCCTGGTCTGGCGGTAATTTTTGGAGCCATGTGGTTAATTAACATTGGGTATTGGGGATTTAACCAGTACATTATCCAAAAGGGACTTGCAGCTAAGAGTTTGAAAGAAGCGAAGCGTGGATTGATCTTCGCTGGCTTCCTGAAGATATTGATTCCTATCATCGTAATTGTTCCGGGTATCACAGCTTATGTAATGTTCAACCATCCGGACCTTAGTCATTCCATTGAAGGGCTTTCCGGTTCGATCGATAAAGCAGATCAGGCATATCCATGGTTGTTGAGAAACTTCGCACCAACTGGAATTCGTGGGTTGGCTTTCGCAGCATTGATTGCAGCGGTGGTTTCATCTCTTGCATCTATGCTAAATTCCACGTCCACTATTTTCACATTGGACATTTACAAAGAAATGATCAATCCAAATGCGAGCCAGAAACAATTGGTGCGTATTGGAAGAATTACTGCTTTCGTGGCACTTGTCATCGCAATGTTTGCGGCCAAGCCATTATTGGGTGGTCTTGATCAGGCGTTCCAGTACATTCAGGAATATACAGGTTTCATTTACCCGGGTGTTGTGGTGGTCTTTGGTATGGGAATACTTTGGAAGCGAGCAACGAACAGATCGGCACTTTGGACAACCATTGCAACGCTGCCTGTAGGTATTGCCATGAAGATTTTACTTCCGGATTTGCCGTTTATCATCCGAATGGGCTATGTGTGTATGATCTTGATTTCTCTCGCACTGATCCTGGTATTCACAGACAAGCATAAAGTACCGGCACCAGAGGTGACAACAGAGAATCACAAGACGCTTATGGGAGCAGCTAAGATTTTCGGGTTCCTGTCTGTTGTGACACTAGTGTTGGGGCTGATCTTTGGAACAGAGTGGTTCGGAATGAGTATGAGAGATTTAGGTTTCCATTCTATCTTTATGCTTACGTTCCTTCTAGCGTTTGTGGGGATTATCATGTATACCAATGCAACTTCTACAAAACAAGATGACAAGGCTTACTCTTTTGATCCTGAGCTATTCAAAACAGACAAGACCTTCTTTATAGGAGCAATGGGTATCGTTGTAATAATCGTAGCACTGTACGCGGTATTCTGGCAATAGGGCGTATTTAATATGTATAAAAACGAAGAGCTGGTTCCATCATAGAACCAGCTCTTTTTGGTTTATTCAATATCAATCCATTGTTCAGGAGGAGAATTTTCATTGAAGTCTTTTTTCCGAAAGCCCTTTGATATCTTCCATGTCAACGTCTCTGACAATCTATCAGATTAAAACCAGTTAAAGCAGATGGTATAGCTTATTTTGGTTACGCTAATGGTTTGAATAGCTCTAAAAAGAGGTTGTTAAAACCTGTTGGCATCATTCACTTCAATCCAATACCCGTCAGGGTCCTGAATATATACTTGTTTGATGCCATCTGGCCTTGAGTTGGATTGATTGGACTCTCCCTGCCAGCTTTCAAACGGAACTCCCCTGGACTCAAGCATTTTCATGAAATCAGGTAAACTATTGATGGCAATAGCAAAGTGAAGATCTTTCTTGGTTTGAATGCCTTCTTTGCTTGTTTGTATAAGATGGAGCTCTATGTTGTCAGCAAACTGAAACCATCTGATGTTGGACTTTTTAGTTTGGTTGGTGATTTCCTTTAATCCCAGAATTTCGGAATAGAACTTTGCGCTCTCTGAAAGGTCAGTCACCACTACTGCCAAATGATCTATCCTGGCTTGTGGAGTATAATCCTGACCTGATACTTTGATTCCGATAAGTAAAATAGTGATTAGTATGAACTGTCTCATTTTAAGGGTTTTTGTGGTTAAGATAGGGGTATTGATTAGAACATACCGTTACCATTTGCTGACTCTTTGGGTATTGTTTGTAACACATCCCAGTGTTCTATGATTTTACCGTTTGTATCAAATCTGAAAATATCGATACCAGCATAATCTTCATCTCCCGGCCAGTGCTGAAAGCAGTGCAGTACCACCAGGTTTCCTTCCGCAATAGATTTTCGGAATTCGACTTTTTTCCCAGGGTATTCTATTTTCATCCGCTCAAAATATTCAATGAAACCTTCTTTCCCATCATTAACGTGGGGGTTATGCTGAATATATTGGACACCAACATACTTTTCAACGGCTTTTCTGGGTTCACCCAGGTTAAACATCAACTCATAAAACTCCCGGGCATTTTGTTTATTTAGTTCTAAATTCATCAATCATAAAGATTTATTGTTTTTGAAATAAGGACCTGATCGTCGAGTAGTATCGATAATTTCCAGGGACCAGCCTTGTCTTCCACTGGTGCCCAAATGGTATCCCCAAGGAAAAATCTAAATGGGTTATGCTTGACACGGAAAGTACCGGTAAATGGTAGTTCAATATTTCCATCCTGATCTGTTAAAGGTGGATGATCAATTTCAAAATCCAGATACCTACCACGTGCTTTTCTGATCTCTACAATCATCCCAAACTCAACGCCAATTTCTGCTTTTATGTAATCCGTTAGCTCAATGAACTTTGGCAAGTTGTTGTTATCCCGATCCCATTCACTGTACAACCCGTAATTGAGTAGTTCAATTTCAATCGGGCGGTTATTTTTCTTTTTCATGTGTTACAAAAGTAGGGGAGATAAAAAACAAAAACCCCGAAAGCAGCACTTTCGGGGTTCACATGAGCTATTAAAAAATAATTATTGCTTGATTATTTTGAGACTATATGTGATTTCATGATCTACAAGAAACTGAACAGCATAAACACCTGATTTTAAAGAGGAGAGGTCTAAGGCCCGCTCGTATTTATTGGTCGCCGCTACAGTACTTATATCCATTATTACTTTCCCGGTCAGATCAATGACTTGTATCTCCATATTGCTTGGTTTTGACAAGGAATAACTAATCAACACTTCGTCTTTTACTGGGTTCGGATAAAGTTGAAGGGTGTTTTTCAATTCATCACCGATTGACAAAGGTTCGTCAATTACCAGTTGGAAAGAGTCAATTCTGGTATGGTATCCATCAAATGCACTAATCTTTACATTTCTAACCCCGATTCCTTTTGGTTTTAAGATCATCATATTGTCAGCATCAATGGAAATGGTCGCTATATCATTGGCCAAAGTATCAATTGAGTAATACAATTTTTGAGCATCTGAATCTGTGAAGTGCTCGTCAAGAGCAGATATTTCTGTAATTCCATCATTGACTCTTATCTGGAATTCAGTAAAACCTGAGCTCTCTGGCCTTGTGTTTGAAAATACTCTGAATTCAGATTTTAACGTATCACCAAAAGCATCAATGGCTTGAACCCTAATAGTATCCTGCCCAAATGAATTACCAGAAATGAAAAGAGTGTCCTTTTCTAAAGATGTTTCGACTAATCCATTTACATCAATAGTGTATGTGAGCGAATCAGAATCAATATCCGAAAAGTAATTACCCAATGGTATAATTAAGTTGGTTTCGTCTTCATCAATTGCAACCAGTCCATCGACGAGTGGTTGAATAGACTCAATACCTCCATTTACCACAGTTAGAGTTACAGGGATTGATTTTTTAGAATAAAGTGGGTCGTTTGATGAAAGTGAAAGATAAGTGGAATATTGTCCCAGCTCAAGGTTATTGGAGTTAATCATTACCGGATAAGTCACCGTAGAGTCAGGCGCTAATTCGTAGTACATGGAATCAGAATCAACCCATGATTGGGTGCCTTCAAGAACAATATTCAGCATTAATGAATCTTCACCTGCACTGCTCAGTTCAAGATCCAGGTTTGATTGCTTGTTTCTGAGCAGCGTCACCTCCAAATCTTCAGAACCTAAATCTAACTGTTGTGGTGCCCTTTCTCCGCCACCGGTAAGGTTAATCGATACTCGATTTGTTTCAGGATCGTTAGTGACCCAGGTCATGTTATACTCGAACACTCGCTCTCTATTGGGAATGAACCATACAGGGAAATTAATACTACCAAACACATCGATACTCACGGTATCCCCCACATGGTAATCACAATAGAACCCAGCTTCATCATTGGTCAGTACTATGTCCAAAATTGCTGGCCCATTGTTTTCAATTGATATCCATTTATAGCTAGTGTCCATAACAGTGATTAAACCATAGTTAATGGACTCTGTAACAGCACCAACAGATGGTGTATTGCCAGAAACTTCTAAAGATACAGGTAACTTGAACCCGAGTTTAGAGTAGTCATTGCTGATGAAGTTTACATTTGCCTCGTAAGACCCATTGAACAAATCAGTTGAGTTGAAACCAACAGTTACATCAACTGATTGACCTGGAGCTAAAACAGTGTCGCTCAAACTTAAATACATTGATCCAGTATTGACATAGTTAGGGAATGCCAAGAATGGCATTTGTGAATCTATTCCATTATTCTCGCCGAGATATCCAATAAAGTCCGCATAGCCTGTTTCAATATTAACAATGCGCAACTCACTTGAGTAAGTAGTCGCGTTGAATGCTGCCATGTATATATCGTCAGACACAATATCATAAGCAAGGTCTTGTCCAAACTCAGCGTTGAATCCGATTGAGCCAATAAAGCTCGTTGATCCAGTAAGTGTATTGATTTCTACAAATTCATCATCCCTTGTATATCCATATAGATCGCCATTACGATTCATCGCAATACCGATCATTTTGTCATGACTAAAAGAGCCAATATACTCTACAGACATATTGTCAATTTCGAATTTATATAGACTAGAGCTGGTGCATAGATACATTTGACCATTGAGTAAATTAGTAGTCATTCCCGTCCAGAAATCATCACCGAACACATTACCTATTGACATTGTTGAACCTGTTGATAGGTCATGTATACTGACAATATTATATTCGTCAACAGAGATGATTTGAGACTGTGATTGATAAACAAATTCGGCAGCCATTGCAAAAACTCCTGCTGATTGCAAACGCATTAAAACTTCAGGATTGGTAGTTTGTCCAGAATAAATCCCTGAAGAAGAATAACTTGGATAAAACAGACCAAAAAACTCAGTATCTATAACTTCAGCAACTTCAATTTCTGAATCAATCGCTTCAATATTAGGCGTATGTTCAGTTGGTGAGTATTTGAGATCAGATATTCTGCTTCCAACGTTATTTTTAATTTCTGAAACAGTACTTTCTGACATTGCTTCGAATTCAATAGGGCTAAACTCAGAGTCATAAGCTCTATCTGTAATGGACATATTCACCCATAAGGAATCAACACCTGTATTGGCGACCACAAAGACTTGTTCGGAGCTATCATTGACATTCAATACCTCTGTTAGTTCAGACACGTTTAATTCAAATGATGCATTAGATTTCAGCCCTGTTCCAAAACCATGAACTTTAAAATCTGTGTTAATTGCATTGCTCTCTACAGTAAAGACCGTAGTGTCTGATTCAGCTGAAGTTGGGTAATAAAGGGCGAAGAATTGTCTGGAATATTGGTTGGGCAGAATTTCTTCTATAATTGATGAAAAAGGCTGAGCTCCAATTCCACCAGGTTGAGCAGACGTAAAGACTTCAATTAGGACTTCTTCTTTTTGCATTAGTTGACGATCAGCATAGCCTCTTCCACTAACTGCTATTGTTGAGTCATTAAGAATTGTCCAATTGAGGTTACTAAACAAACGCTTTTCATTATCGATCTCACTATAGAGTTTTATACTAATAACTTCATTAGTTATACCCTCAATCCAACCATTAACATAATCTGAGCTCACGCTGTATGTTAAGTTATATCGAATGACTCCAGAATTTAAATTGACACTATAGTTTGGAAATAGAACTGAAAAATCTTTGTTTTCTGAGCTTACGTTTTCTATTCTTAATACTCCTACACTATCATTTCTGAACCACATCAATTGTTCAGTTTGTTGGCTTATAAAAGTAGAATCAAATCTAAGCGTGTCTGAATAAGCGCTAATAGATGCTACACCTAGAACCTCTACATTTATATCAACGGAACTTAAATTGTTAACTGTGTCATTGCTAAGTATAGAAATAAACCGCTCATAATGGCCGCCTAAATCATTAAGGGAATTGTAAGCAAATGGTATCAATAATGAGTCTCCAGGTGTAACAGATCCTTTTGTAACCTCTGGGCTAATTTGCTCCGTTGGACTGGAGATTTGAATAGCTAATTGATTTGAAATATACTCAGTATTGAATGCAATCTGTAATCCCTGATTCCCTAAGGGATGTTCAATACCCACTGTTGCATCAGTGGTTTTCCCATTCATGTCATTGTAGAAAAACTGGATATCTCCACTTATATGTAGCACCATCTGAAAAGTGAAGCTTCCGCTGTTTTCATAGTCGTGTACATTGGTAAATTGGACAATCAGTTTATCTTTTTCTGACAGATAATGTATTAGTCCACCATTTTGAGGAGCTAAGTCTTTCCAGAATGGTGCTATCACTCCATTTGGAGCACTACCAGACGGGATCTGTCTATTGATCGGGTTGTTGTTGCCAGTGTCTCCAAATCCAACAAATCCATTTGATGAAATATATGCTTTGGTATGTCTCAATCCATATAGGGGAAATTCAAAATTCAAATCAATTGCTGTAGACTCATCATCACCCAGGTCAAGGGCTACACCATCTTGAGAAATGTCATTCCATGTGAATTGAGGCCCATCGGTTTCCTTGCTATCTATAAAGGTATACCCATAGACATCTTCACCCATACCTAAAGTAACAGGGTGTCCTGATCTGTTATCTGTTTCTCCTTTGTTTACTTCGGCAAATTCGATCGGAGAGGTGTTGTTTAGTGCTAACTGAGAAAGTTGACCAGGTAACCTAAACGCCTGCAAAGCAAAGTTTAGATCTCCTTCACCATCATTGTGAATGTAAAACCCTGACGCTGTACTGCCTTGATAATCAACAGCAATATTGATGAGTGACGGCTCTATTCTGATATCACCTGGTGCCTGGACAAGGGCCTGGAGCCGTATGGTTTTAGAAGTGCCTGATGTAAGATCATGCAATATTGCTTCATCCTCTATTAACCCGGTGGTAGTAGGGGTAAAGTTGAAGAGATACTGGATCCCGCTGTAAGCGGCTACTGTAAGGGTGTCATTCGCCCATGGCGATTTGAAAGGGCTCAGCGAATCCAATTCAAGACGTATTTGGCTGCCTCCGTTTCCTTGATTGTGAACTGTCAGCTTTTTTGAAGCAGAAAAACCGAAAGATACATTTTCAAAATCAATTGAATCAGGAATGATCAACTCAGGGGTTCCTCTGCTGAAGACATTCAATATATGAGCGTTGGTGTAACCACGAGAGTCATTGCTGTAAAACAGTGCTCTTGCACCGTTCCAGCCTTCTTCAAAGCCTTCGGTGTTGACAGTGAATGAAATTGTTTGGCTGGTTCCGGGTTTTAATCCATCCACTGTATAAGTATCGGCGGTAACCCAGTCAACATTGGAGCGGGCAATTCCTCCTGATACGTAATTGATTGCATTTACTAGAATCTGTGCCCCATCTGTATTGGAAGGCCAATAACCATAATCTACGTCGGAGGATACCGGATGAAATCCTAAATCTACTCTCTTTACCGCTTCGTCAGTACTTGCTACGATGAGCGGGATGTTATGGTTCCAGGTAGCCACTAGTTCCGCATTATCACTTATTTGAGCAATGGTAACATCGGAAAATATTCCATAATAACCAGAGTTGAGCGTGTCAACATTATAAAGTAGGGGGTGGGATGGGACTGGTATACTATCCAAATAAAGGTTGGTGTAATCATAAGAATTAGAAAGGCGCCAATCATTGAAAAGTGTGTACTTCTCATACTCTTCCATCCACCGGCCTGAAATTTTATTGTCATGTTGAAATGCAGCAGTTACCACCCCACCACCAGCGTCCACATAGTCTGCAAGAATATTTCCGAGTTCTACGTTGTTCTGGAATGAATAATTGCCCCACACCATCACTGCATCGAATGGGTATAAGTCACTTAATTCTAGATTGTAGTAATTTCTTAGATTAATATAATGAATAGTGCTAAAAGCACCTGTACTATCGAGTTTTTCGATGACATCCAAAATATTGGTATGGTAATATTCTGATGCCAATAAAAGAATATTGGTTGCACCGGTTGATTGAACTATACCAGCTACCTCATCGGTATTTGTAATTATTCTTTCAGGTAATGTTTCACCAGAGATGGATTCGGCAGATTCTGCCACTAGAGAACCATTATAAACCCCTGATTTAACTCTAATTTGCTCTATATTATCCTTCATTTCGAAGAAGGAAGGGTATTCTTCAATAATCATTCGGAAATTAAGCGAATCTGTTCCTGTGCTTTTTACCTCAATATTGACTTCTTGCTGAGAATTAATAGCCATGGAGTCGATTGAGTAAAATTCGCTCAGTTCCATAATGGATGAAGCGCGACCCGAACCCAAGAGGTCTATTTGGAAAACTTCCCTTAGTGGATCATTGGTGTTTAGAGTAATGGTGCCTGAGTAGCTTGAAACCGCGTCTGGTAGAAACGAGACATGCAAATAGTCATAGCTGTCTACAGGAATCGTATCTGGTACATATTCTATATTAAAAAGGCTATACCCGCTGGAATCATAATCTGTTATGACCAGTGGTTTACTTCCTTGGTTGTATATAATACTGGGAAGATACCATCTTTCACCTACATAAATCTCACCGAAATCCAAAACTGCTTCAGTACTCAATACCGGAGCGGAGCTAACCGTAAGGCTGGTTGGGATATTGATTTTGTTGTTTTCAGGATCATTGGTGTAGAGTACTACATCATATTGGTAATCTCCAGTGTCTAGTTGGGAACTATTAAACTGGACATATTCGGTAATACTTGAGTTCGGTTCAATTGACTGTACCCGGGTGCTTTCTCCTGTTGCGTCCAGGTACGCCTCCATGATTTCTAACATTGTGCCATTGTCAATGTAGGCGCCTGACTGGCCGGCAAACAATAGATAATGTAGCCTCGGGATGCCATTTAACCCACTGAGTGAGTGATAGTCATTGTTTGAGTAAGTGTCGTACGCGGAAGTTACTTCACCATTGTTTGGCACAATGATCAAGTGGTTTACCGAAGGGTCGCCAGCGTTATAAACGCGTTTCACAAACCCGAGGTATTCTACCCCACTCAGGTTCAGTGAAAGTACGGCTGCATCTACAGAGCCACTACCATCAGCTCCCAGGCTCCCGGATATTTCGAAATACTCGTTGGATTGCAAGTCAGCACTTAACACAAAGAGGCCTGGAAACTTAGCTGTAAAATAGGAGCCGCCTCCGAAAAGGTAATAGTCCTCAACTAGGGCACCATTTGTATAGTCAACATAACCTCCATTTTCAGTTGAGAGGTAATTTCCACCATCATACATATCTCCTCCGCCATCGTTGATGTAATGTCCATATTCGCCATCATAGAAATCATACCGAGAAGGTATCAATGAATTTACTGAAGTGAAATTGTCGATCAATGATTCTCTGATCTTCTCAATCGGAGTGGTGTTGATAATTGGAGCATTGTCTGTGACGAATTTGCTGGATTGTTCAATGTAAGATGCTTGTTCGTTCTTTGGGGTTTCATCCTTGCTTTTCAGGGGTGGCCCTACACTCTTAGGGTGAGATTGTGATAATACTGCCGATGTTGTTGCAGGGTTCGTAGGATTATTTTCAAAGTAATAGGTAAGATCTCCCATACCTGAGTTGGTGACAACAACTGGTAAGGAATCGATTTGACTTTCATAAAGGGTGATATCAAATGACTCAACGTCAATTGAGACACTTGGGGAGAGGTAACCTATAGCGCTCAGTGAAACCTTAGTAACAGGTAAAGCAGCATAATTACTGACTATTCTCAGTGTATCATAAATCGTATCTGTTTCGGTAAGGTTTATACTGATGGGCAGTTTGTATCGCTCATAAGGTGCTAATGAGATCCCTTCATTATTAAATTGAAAGTATGTCCCACTTGTAGTAATCGATGAGATTATGAGTTCTTCAGAGCCTGGGTTGGTCAGTATCAGGGTGTCTTTGGCTTCATAGCCTATATAAGCATCAAATGACAATCGATCCTCTGAAACTTCGAGAACGGGGGTACCATTTATTTTAGCTGAAACAGGAATTGTAAGAGTGTTCTTTTCAGTCGAATTAGAAGTGATCACCAATTCATCATAATATGTGTGACCTGGAGAGAAACTGTATAGATTGTATTCGATGGTATGTGTTTCACTCTGGCCTGCTTCCAGATAGCCGTAATTGTCATAAAGGTAAGTGAAATCGCTAAACACATCCACTTTGACCAGAACATCATAATCATTCAATATGGCCCATGCATAGTTACCATCAAATGAAAGATCACCTATTCCTGTATACGAGTAGCCGCCGATATATCCTGAGTTTTGATAACCAGAATTGCCCTTGGAGGTGCTATAGAGCCGGGAGTTGCTCCTGAGGATTAGCATAGAATTGCCAAAAGTTTCCAAAGCACTGGAATAGTTCGCATAAGAGCTGTAATATCTGGATGTCTCTTGACCTGTCTCTGAGTCGAGGTTAATGAAGTAATTATTATAGTTGGCTAGCCAGATACCATCTTTTCCGACCGAAAACCCATATGTATAGCCTTCATTACTGTTTAAACTGATCTCAGCTATTACTTCTCCATTGGTGTTATATTTAATAATCCTGTTTTGATAATCGTGTTCATACAAATATCCGTTATAAAAGTCCAGTCTAACCCCCTGGTCTGCTATAGAGACAATACTATCTAAAATTGTTTCAGTTTCAGGATCAAAGTGAAGGATATATGGAGAAGAAGCGTCCCTGATCCAAAGATAGTTTCCGTCCCATGCTATGCCGCTTTCCTGTTGAACCGGACTGGTCATATACTTCTTCACATCTCCTATGGACAGGATCGCTCCATCTGCGTCTTGCTTTGGGGCTTTCTCTGTCTTTTCTGCCTTATCCTGCTCAATTTTTGAGCTCAGAGGTAAATATTCTGAAGGGTTAGCCTGGATATAATATTCTAGCGGATCCCCACCAGTATTCGTTACTGTAAAGGTGGTTGTGTTGTAATCGGGGTAATCTTCTATTATTGATATTTCAACCGGGTCCACTGATATTAGGGGTGGATCCGTTTTCTTTCCATAACCCTCCAAAAGAACCATGTACTCCTCTTGTCCGGGTGAATTGGTCATGAATGCAATAGAATCCAGTGCAGTACTATCCTCAACAGGAGAGAACGTCAGGTTGTAAACATGTGTATATCCAGGAGCAAGTGTTACGGGTTCAAATTCGATGGAAAATACATCTGTATGGGTAGTTGCTTCAGTTATTTCCAAATAATCCGTCCCCTGGTTATATACATAAATAGGTCTTGAAGATGAATACCCTTTGTAAGTATCAGGAAAACTCAATGTGTCCACAGAAGCGATAATGGGATCTCCTAAAGTGTACATTGAAATAGGTAAGCTTCTAGTCAACTTTGAGTCAAAAGAGGGGTAGGTGAAATTGATAGACTCCTGGAGCAATACACCAACGTCAGACGTACTAAGGGTAATATTGAATTTAGCTACTGAATTTGCAGGGATAGTTAAGTTGGCTGCATCTACTGTTACCCAATCTGCATTATTGACTTTTTCTATTTCAGTTGTAATTTCATATGAGGTGGTATTGGCTAACCTTATGTTATAAACTTCCGTTTTTCCATCCTGGATTTCAGTGGAGATGCTTAATGGATCAATAATGAGTTCTCCAGAATCCTCTCCGCCACCAAAACCAACTGCCTCCAATGCAGCTTCGGCATTCAATCTGCCGCTGCCCATTTGTCCGGAATATGAAGGGTTTATGTTATCTATTGGATCAGTAGTGGATATCAGTGCATCAAAAAGTTGTGTGTTTGTAAGGCCGGTGCCGTAGGCTTTAGAAGCCAATAAAGCAGCCACTCCTGAGACATGAGGGCATGCCATCGAAGTTCCCTGGTAGTATCCATAATTCTCATAAGGCAAGGTGCTCAAAACACCCTGATAGCTCACAGAAGTCTCACCGCCAGGAGCAGAAATATCTACCCATGTGCCATAGTTGGAGTACCAGGATTTTTGATCATTGTGATTGGTGGCAGCTACCATCATTACATTGGGCAGGTCTGCTTTGTAATCTTGCGAAGAGCTACTCGAATTGCCAGCAGCAAAAATCACCAAACCACCGTTCAACGCACTACTATTTGCAACATTTGTGTAATAATTGATGGCGTCTACGATAGACTGGTCATATCCTCCACCTCCCCATGAATTGGATGATATTACGGAGCCCATATCCGCTGCATAGACGAAGGAAGGAGCTGGGTTATAGATGTATGGAGAACCCGAATCATCTCCTAATCTAAGGGTCATAATACGAACACCGTCTGATGTGGTTGATCCTCCGGCAATACCAGCAACACCTATGTTATTGTTGTTTTGTGCTGCGATGGTTCCAGAGGTATGTGTGCCATGACCGCCAAAGTCAAATACATCAGAGGGGTTACCTCCGACTACTGCAGCCGCAAAATTATATCCGTAATAATCATCGATAAAACCATTGTTATCATTGTCAATTCCGTCATTTGGAATTTCTCCTGTATTTTTCCAAAGTCTGTTTTGAATATCAGGATGATAAATATCCAGTCCAGAATCATGCACTGATACGATAACATTCGGGCTTCCAGATTCTACTTCCCAAGCTTCAAAAAGTGAAATATCAGCTCCTACAGTTCCTCCAGTCTGACCTAGGTTATTATAGTGCCACTGATCGTAAAGTCTAGGGTCATTACTCGCGGCTGCAATCGCTGGGCCGGATTCCGTACTGTAAATTGAGACGGGCTCAGCAGCACTTATTATGTCCAATGAACCAAATTGTTGGATCAATTCATTTACAGATGTATTTGAAGCAACTTTGATATCATACCACAGGTGTAAGCCATACTCAATATGCCGTGACTCAAATTTACCAGCAACAGGGAAAACCCTTTTAAGATTTGTTGCCTGAAATCTTTCAGATAAATTATCAAAATCAGCTTTACCAATCTTTAGGTGACTCCCTACATCAGCAATTTTTTCATTCTGATGGAGTTTGAGGTTCAACCCAGGCTTAAATTTTACCCGAACTGTGTTTTCGATAAATTGATTTGAGGGGTTTTGTGCATTGGTCAACAAACTGATGACCAATAGCAGTATGCTAAAGGTTTGGCGCATGAAGGTTGGTTTCTGATTAGTTAATCTTCAATTAATCCGGCAAGATGTTCAAAAAATGAATATCGTACAACTCTATTTTGCAATTTTAACAATGCGATCGTTTTTGACTCTAACATTAAACAAGCTTAAAATGACACAAAAATCCCCGTTCACTACAAGCGAATTGTAGATGGTTAGGCTTTTGATCACTTTTATCCTGAATATGTTTCGTTGTGTCATACTTGCCATAGGTATTTTTTGTGCTTCGCTCGAGGCAGTGGCTGATTCATGGGATCAGGCCAAGCGTGCAGGGTCTGCTGAGTTAAACCTTATTTGGTATACTTCAAGACCATTTATATCGCAAGGTCCTGATGGTGAAATGATAGGGATCGAATATGAAATGATGGTCGAGTTTCAGCGGTATATCAAAGATGAGTACAATGTAGACCTTAAGCTTAATTGGATCGAAGGAGTTAATTTCCCCTGGATTTTTAATGAAATAAGGAATTCCGAACAAACCAACGTATTTGGGATTTCGGCTTACAGCATCACGGATAAGCGAGAAGAGCAGGTGAAGTTTACTATGCCCTACATGCCGGATGTTACCGTGCTGGTTTCGAGTCAGGGGACCCCAATCGTAGACAGTTTCAATGAGATAGATGAATTCATGAAGGACATGGAAGCTGTTACTATTAGAAGTACAACCTATGAGGGCATGTTACAGGATCTTAAGCGCCAATTGAACATTGATTTTAAAGTAAAATATATTGAAAGTGGTCAGAATATTCTTGACCAAATAAGAGAAGCTCCAAATCGTTTTGGGTTTATTGACTTGCCAATTTATTTAATGCTAATTAAGAATGGCGGAGAGGTCACCCGACAGAATTTCTTCACCATTAAAGGAAGGGGTTATGGGATCATTATGCCACAACACAGTGACTGGGATGCCCCAATCAACGAATTTTTGTCCAACCCGGAGCATGCTCCAATTATTGCCAAAAGCATCTCAAAGTATTTGGGCTCTCAGCTAACAGAATTTATTGGAGACATAAGCGAATCTGATCACCCAGGCACATCGTTACTCACTAAAGAAAAGGAAATACAGCTTGCATTGATCAAGAATGCCAATCTTAAACTTGAAGAGGATCAGGCTATTCAGAATTTCCTGGTATGGGGAATCTCCATTTCTGTGCTGTTTATTTTGATCATTGGTTTTCTCTATGCAAAAAACAACAGAAAGACACGGATCTTGAAAGATCAAAAAGCAAAAATTGAAGAACAACAAGATGACATAAGAAGAAAGAATGAACAGTTGACCAACCGTAACCGACAGCTCATCGAAATCAACGAAGACAAGAGAAATTTGGTGAATATTCTCGCGCATGATTTGAGATCACCTTTGGGGCAGGTTATTGCTCTGGTTAGTGCGCTGAAGACTCGGCTACAAGATCTGGATCCGGATGATCGGGAATTGTTTAACCAGCTGGAGACAGGATCAAACAGGATGAACCTAATGATCAATAAGATGCTCGATGAAAATTCATCTGAAGATGTCAGGTCTAATGTAATGGTGGAGCAAGTCAACGTGAAACAGTTGATGTATGATATTTCTTCCCGATACTCCCCGGTAGCATCAAAGAAGGCAATCCGCTTGTCTGTGAGTTCCTGCAGCGAGGACTATCTCCTAGCTACTGACCACCTACTCCTCTTGCAGGTTCTTGAAAATCTCGTTTCCAATGCCATTAAGTTTTCAGAAGGAAATAAAGAAGTTTGGCTTTCTGCTGATTGTAGTAAAGAAGAGGTTGTATTTAAAATCACTGATCAAGGGCCAGGATTTTCAGATCAGGATAAAGAACTGATGTTCGGACGGTACAAGAAACTAAGTGCTAAACCGACAGGCAACGAGCCGTCTACAGGTTTGGGGCTATCAATAGTTAAGAAGTATGTGAATGAATTGGGGGGTAGTTTATCACTGGAAACAAAACCAGGTAATGGCAGTACATTTTCTGTGAAGATACCTGTTGAATCTTAACCGCAGCTTTATGACTACTTTTGCCTTTGAAAATCAATATTCATGGCATCATTCGAATCTTTCAACCTTAGCAATCCCCTTTTAAATGCAATAGCTGACCTTGGGTTTGATCAACCAACTCCGATTCAGGAGGAGGCTTATCCAGTCATTCTTTCAGGTAGGGATATTGTTGGGATTGCTCAAACAGGAACAGGAAAGACCTTAGGGTATATGCTTCCTATATTAAGGGAGTTGAAGTATTCTGATCAGGTGAATCCTCGAGTACTTGTTTTAGTGCCAACGCGGGAACTGGTGAATCAGGTGGTGGAGCAGGTACAAGCCTTTGGTAAGTACATGAATGTGAGAGTGAAAGGGGTCTATGGCGGGACCAATATCAATACCCAAAAAACGGATGTGGCCGACGGCATGGATATACTTGTGGCAACTCCAGGAAGGCTATATGATTTGGTACTGAGTAAGTCGATTATTTTAAAGCAGGTGAAGAAACTGGTAATTGATGAAGTAGATGTAATGCTTGATCTTGGCTTCAGGTTTCAACTCATTAATATCCTGGAATTGCTCCCCGAGCGTAGACAGAACATTCTATTTTCTGCGACCATGACGGAGGAAGTAGATTCCATGATTGATGAATTTTTTGCCGGCCCGGTAAGAATCTCCATTGCTGTAAGTGGCACCCGTCTGGAAAATATTGACCAGACATGTTTTCGTGTAAAAAACTTTTATACGAAGGTCAATTTATTGAAGTACCAACTGGCGGACAAAGAGGAGTTTTCCAAGGTCATTGTTTTCATTTCTACAAAAAAGAGTGCCGATCGATTGTTCAGTGCACTGGAAGAAGAGTTTGGTCAGGAGTCATGTATTATTCATTCTAATAAGAGTCAAAATTATAGAGAGCGATCAGTTCGCCAATTTGAATCAGGGATGAACCGCATTTTAATAGCCACCGATGTGATGGCCCGAGGGTTGGATATGAACAAAGTCAGTCATGTCATCAGCTTCGATACGCCAACATTCCCAGAGAACTATATGCATAGGATAGGTAGAACGGGCAGGGCAGAGGAGGCCGGGCGAAGCATTCTTTATTATACTGACATTGAGGAGCCTTCAAAGCTGGCTATAGAAGTTTTAATGAATTATGAGGTTCCTGAATTACCATTTCCCGAGGAAGTGGAGGAAAATGCGCAGTTGGCACCGGAAGAACGGCCAAAGAAAAAAGAGATTAATACGGGCCACAAAGTATCGATATCAGAAGGGCCTGGAGCTGCATTTCATGAGAAAAAAGACAAAAACAAGAAATTTAATATGGGGGGTTCTTATAAGCGGAAAGCCAAAAAGCACAAGAAGCCTATCAAAAGGAGTGGAAGCAGTAAAAAAGGGAAAAGATAGGTGGGTTGTTTACCTGTGAGACTTCAATTTCAAAATTCCTTCAGAAATTGATTTTACTTTAGCTTTCATGAAACTACTCGTGGTTGAGGATCACCAGCAACTTAGCGCGAACATTAAGTCCTATCTGAATCAGGAGGGTTATGTGTGCGAAGTTGCAGCAAATTACCAGGAAGCTGTTGAAAAGCTGTACGCTTACCAGTATGATATGGTAGCGCTAGACCTCATGTTGCCCGATGGCAATGGTATGGACTTGCTCAGAGCTATCAAAGAGAATTGGCCAGCAATCTGTGTCTTGATCATTTCAGCTAAGAATGCACTCGATGACAAGATTCAGGGGCTTAATCTTGGCGCTGATGATTATCTGGCTAAACCTTTTCACCTGGCAGAACTTAATGCAAGAATTAAAGCGGTTTTTCGGAGAAAAAATCAGCAAGGGGATGATAAATTGGTATTTGAAGAGATAGTAATGAATACAAGTACCTTTGAAGTGACTGTGAATGATCAATTGCTAGATCTTACCCGAAAGGAATTTGAAATGATTCAGTACCTGCTTTTGAATCAGAACCGTGTGCTTACCAAACAATCAATTGCCGAACACCTGTGGGGGGATTATATGGATACGGCAGATTCCTTTGATTTCGTTTATCAGCACATTAAGAATCTAAGAAAAAAAGTAGCTCAGGCAAAGGGAAATGACTACATCCAGACCGTTTATGGTGTAGGATATAAATTCAAGAAGTCCTTATGAAGCTGATCATTAAAATCACCTTTCTGTTCATGCTGATTTCATCGGTGGTGTTTTTGATAGGGGCCATGTTCACCTACAATGCCATGAGCCGGGAAATAACACTTGAGGAACAATACTTCCTGGAAGAACGACTTCAGTCGGTAATTGGTTACCTGGACCGAAAAATGCCAGATCAGGTGATCGCAAGGGATAAAATGATCATCACGCCAATGGATAGTACGGTTGAAGAAACGTCCCCTGTTTTTTCAGATACTCTGGTGACCCACGTCACGCTTCAGCGTATCGAGCCACACTCCAAACTGGATGTAATTAAAAAAGTGAATGGCAGGCCTTATAAGATCATGCTTTTTGACCTTGTGGTAGAGGAAGATGATATTAAGGATGCCGTACAAGAGTCGATGATCAAGACATACCTACTGCTTCTTGTGCTCACGCTGTTATTGAGCATCATCGCTTCTTACTTTGTTTTTCACCCGTTCCAACGAACGTTGAGTATTATTAAGAAGTTTTCTATCAAGGATGAGAAACTAGCTGAGTTTCCTGCTTCCTCCACATCTGAATTTAAAAAGCTTAACGCCTTTATATCTGAAATGATGGCCAAAGCAAAACGGGACTATCACGCCCTAAAAGAATTTTCAGAAAATGCATCTCATGAAATTCAAACACCTCTTTCCATAGCGCAGGGGAAGCTGGAGCTGTTGATGGAATCCTCCACCGACTTTACTGAGGAACAAATGGAACTAATTTCCTCAGCAATATATGCGCTCAAGCGATTAAGCAAATTGGGAAATTCACTTTCCTTGTTAACAAAGATTGAGAATAAGGAATTTTCTGATTTTAGTCCTGTAGATATGACCAAACTGGTTTCCAGGCTTTTGTTTGATTTTAAGGAATTGATTGAGCTTAAGGAACTAAAGCTATCTTCCGAAGTGGCTCCAGATGTATCCTTGTTTGGAAATCAGGTTTTGCTGGAGCTATTGGTCACAAATCTTCTAAACAATGCTGTAAGGCACAATCATGTAGGTGGAGAAATCTCTGTAAACCTTGACAAGCAACAATTGACAGTTTGTAATTCGGGGACACCGCTAAAGGGAACTTCAGAAGATATGTTTAGGAGATTCAAAAAAGGCACAGATAACCCAGATTCTTCGGGTCTTGGACTCTCTATTGTCAAAAGAATCTGTGAGGAACATGATTTCCTGGTGAATTATACTTTTAATGCCGAACAACATTGCTTTACAGTTCGTTGGGGCAGTAAATAATTTAGGAAGAAATTCGAATCATCAGAATTGCTTCAGAATTCAAACAAAATTCACTCAGACTGTGATTATACCTTTGCTCAAAATTCAGCATATGTTTAGATATCTTCTGGTTTCCGTAATGCTCTCTACAACCGTACTGGTGTGTGGCCAAAGCGTCATTACGGGTCAATTAATTGATGCATCTACCCAGGAGCCACTTTCGTTTGCCACAGTCAGTCTAATCAACCCCGAAGATGGTGGTTTGGTGACTGGTGGAGTTTCTGATATGGAAGGAAGCTTCAAGGTGCCTGCTGATCCGGGAACATATACAGTCAGGATTCAATTTGTTACCTACAAGTCAGAAGAGATTAAAGTTACATTAGGTAGCAGTCCTGTAAATCTCGGAACAGTTTCCCTTTCTCCATCCAACAAAGAACTGGAAGAAGTGGTGGTACAGGGAGAAAGAACCCAAATGCAACTGAACCTTGACAAGAAGGTTTACAATGTTGGTAAAGATCTAAGTAATCTTGGTGGAAGTGCTTCTGATATGCTGGACAATCTACCATCTGTACAGGTGGATGTAGAGGGCAACGTACAGCTGAGGGGTAGCTCCAATGTGAAAATATTGATCAACGGAAGACCTTCCGGTCTTGTGGGATTATCCAGTACCGATGCCCTGAAACAACTCCAAAGTAACCTGATAGAAAGTGTGGAGATCATTACCAATCCATCAGCACGATATGACGCTGAAGGCCAGGCAGGAATTATCAACATTATACTCAAGAAGGAAGAACAGAAAGGTTTGAACGGAAGCTTCCAGGCTTCTACCGGTTATCCTCACAATCATGGGGTAGGTATCAACATGAATTTCCGAAAGAAATGGGTGAATTTCTTCGTGAACTATGGGCTTAATGTAGAGAGGGCGCCTGGGACTAGCTATACCAATCAGCAGTTTTTCAGGGATGATTCAACGTTCTATACAGATCAGGTGTATGATCGTTCCCGAGGAGGTTTTTCCAATAACTTCAGGGTTGGGGCAGATTTTAATGTTGGGGAAAACAGTACGCTTACTGGTTCATTTCTATACAGGTTTTCAAATGATTTAAACCTGAACGATTTGACGATGAAGGATTTTGATAGCAATAGGGAATTAGCTCTATATACACTCAGGGAAGATGAAGAAGAAGAATTGGACAAAAATCAGGAATACTCACTGATCTACGTTAGGGATTTTAAGAAAAAGGACCACAAGCTAACTGCCAACATTCAGTACCAGGATAATTACGAAAATGAAGTTTCTGATATTACCCAAAATGTAGGGCCGACAGCCAGTAATATTGATAGCACACTTTATCAGAATGTAGACAATGTACAGGGAGAAGAGCGGCTAATGCTACAGTTGGACTATGTATTGCCTTTTGGTAGTAAATCTAAGATGGAAGCAGGTTACCGGAGTACTTTGAGGAACGTTTATAACAATTACCTCGTAGAAGAGTCACCCAATGGTGAGACTTTTACCCAGTTGGATACTTTCACATTTGATTTTCTGTATAAGGAATATGTCCATGCATTCTATGGAATAGTGAGTGATGAAATGGACAAGTTTTCCTGGCAGGTGGGTTTAAGGGCTGAAGTATCTGATATCGAAACAGACATATCAGGAGTGGAGGAGAACAAGACTTACAACTATACCAACTTCTTTCCAAGTGCATTTTTGACTTATAAAGTGAAAGGAATGTCTCAGTTCCAATTGAGCTATAGCCGTAGGATCAACAGGCCGAGGTATCGCGATTTAAGCCCATTGAGTTCTTTTACAAATAATCGTAATTTCCGGGTTGGAAATCCAGCTTTACAGCCAGAATACACTGACTCGTATGAATTGGGCTTCCTGCAAAACTTTGAGAATTCATCCATCTATTATGGGGTTTATTACAGGCATACCAAAGATCCGATCCAGCGTGTGAACAGACCCGCTGATGAAAATAACATTATCATAAGTATCGAAGAAAACCTTGGCCTGCAAAAATCATTGGGGTTTGAGTTGAATGCCAATCAGGACTTCACTGAATGGTATCGGCTATCAGGTAATTTCAATTTTTACCGGCAGGAGACCAATGGGTTTGCTTATGATGAAGACCTCTATGCCGAGACAGTTACATTTAGTACACGAATCAGTAACAACCTGAAATTCAAAGACTTTATTATGGCTCAGGTTAACCTGAATTATCGTGCACCTCAAATAGAGTCTCAGGGGAGACGAGAAGCAATCACCGTTTTGGATATCGGTCTATCCAAAGACTTATGGGAGAAAAAGGGGACTATCGCGCTAAGTGCACGTGATGTGTTTAACTCAAGAAAGTACCGTGGTACAACTGAAACGTCCAATTACATTGCGGAATCAGAATGGCAGTGGAGAAGAGGGCCACAAGTTGTATTAACACTCAATTACCGTCTCAACCAATCGAAACGTGAAGGTAAACCTGAAGGCAGAGAAGGATATGAAGGCGGAGGTGATGATTTTTAAAAATAATAGAAGCATGTAGAGGCGTACACTTCTTCATACTTTCATTTTAGTTTAGTTTGGTTAGATTGATGATTGTCCGGCTCTTCCGATTTATTTTGGAAGGCCGGATTTTCTTTTTAATGCCAATCCTCTCAAGAAAAATATTTAATTTACAATTATGAAAGAAACCTTTTTTAGGTTCGAACGTATTTAATTTACAATTATGAAAAATATGCAGGAGGAGAAGGTTCAGATTGGTGAATTTGAAGAACTCGTTTTGCTGATCACAGCCATTTTGCATGAAAATGCCTATGGAGTGAAGGTGCTCGATGAGATCATGAACCAGACAGGAAGGAAGGCCAATATCAGTGGTGTACACACTGCTTTGGACCGACTGGAAAAAAAGGGATACCTGAGCTCTTATCTTGGTGGTGCTACAGCAGAGCGGGGTGGTAGAAAAAAGCGTTTTTTCAAGGTAACCAACCTTGGGATCCAAGTGTTGGACATCAACCAACGCGTTCGAAATTCCTTGTTCGGTCAGATACCTAAGGTACTCCTAGAGCAAAAATGAATCCTTTTGACCCACCGAAATTCCCCAGGAAAGTCCTGAGGTGGTTTTGTAAGCCGTGGTATGTAGAGGTCATTGAAGGTGACCTGTTGGAGCTTTTTGAAAGAGAGGTGGAAATCTCTCCGAGAAATGCCAGAATGCACTTTTTCATCAATGTCGCCAGGTTTTTTAGATGGCGATATATCAAAGACATAGAAGATTTTCAACCTCAAAGCTCATTCGGTATGTTCAAAACTTACTTTAAGGTTTCCGTACGCAATTTATTTCGTCACAAACTTCAATCCCTGTTCAATATATGCGGCCTGGCCATTGGGATTGCCTGCTGTATCCTGATTTTAACACATGTAAAAACCCAGAACAAGTTTGACAGACATATTCCAGAACTGGAATCAATATATAGGGTTATTCTTAATAATGGCGGGCCTTATACTCCAGCCAGGTTAGTCAAACAGATGCGGGCAGACTTTCCAGAGGTGCAAACGGGAACGAGGGTCAGTGGTCCTTTTGAGGCAGTAGTAAAAAAGGGGGACAGATACTTCAAGCAATCCGGATGCATGTTGGCCGATTCCACTTTCTTTGATGTTTTCCCAACGGAGTTTATTCGTGGCAATGCCAAAGAGGCGCTTAATGACCCCACAGATGTGGTACTGACCGAATCGGTGGCCAATCAACTTTTTGCTGGAGTAGACGCAATGGGCCAGACGCTAAATTCTGATGGTACGGATTATTTTGTCAGTGCCATTGTAGCTGATCCACCCAAAACCACCACGATTCCTTATAAAGCAATTATTGGGATCCCAAGAGAATTTTGGGCAACTACAGGTTGGTGGACAGGCAATAATTTTTTTTCCTACCTCAAGCTCAAGGAGAATGCAGATCCAGCAGTACTTGAGGCCAAATTCCCTCAATTCGTGGAGAAATACATTGGGCCTGAACTCTTGAAATTCAATAGCCAATATTCAAGTTTTGAGGATTATCTGGCAGCGGGAAATACTCACTTTTTCAGCATGGTGCCCATGAAGGATATTCATTTGCATCATAGCCGATTGACCATGAATAATCCTGGTGATTATACCAACCTGGTCATCTTTTCGAGTATTGCTGTTTTCATATTGATCATTGCTTGTATTAATTACATCAATATGGCCACAGCGCGATCCTCCTTAAGGGCCAAAGAAATTGGAATGAGAAAAGTGTTGGGCTCGGTTAGAAAATTGATTACACAACAATTCCTGGTTGAGTCTTTTTTAATCACTGGCGTTGCTTTGATTTTGGGCATCTTATTGTCGGTGTTGGTGCTTCCATATTTCAACAACATTAGCCAGTCAGAGTATTCAATGACAGATATTCTTAATCTTCAGAATTTGGGTTGGTTTATTGTGCTTCTGGTTATCGCTGGGTTTCTGTCAGGTTTATATCCGGCCACATATTTGGCTTCTTTCAAGCCTTTGGCTGCTCTTCGTGGTGAAAACGTACAAGGTGGTAAGAGAAAGATGAGAGCTGTATTGGTGGTTGTGCAGTTTGCTATTTCATTGTTTTTGATGGTGGCCACTTATATCGTATATAATCAGCTCAACCTCATGAGTGAGCGTAAACTGGGAGTAGACGCTGAGCAGGTTTATGTGATCAGTGGAGCAGATAAGGTGAGTGACCAATTTCAGGCCTTCAAAAACAGTCTGAAGTCACAACCAACCATTGAGGAGGTGGCACTTTCTAGTAGTTATCCATCGTCGTTCATGGCAGACTGGAATTATAATACCGTAGAGGACATCCCACAGAAGATGTCTCCATTTAACATATTCGTTACCCCGGAGCTCAGGGAGGTTTGGGGTTTGACCCTACAAAAGGGTCGGTTTTTTGATGTTGAGCTTAGATCAGACACGGCTTCTGTGGTTGTAAATGAGCAGTTTGTCAAGGAAGTTGGTTGGGAGGATCCCATTGGTCAAAAGGTGACACGGGGCGAGGGAGAAGTATTTACTGTTGTTGGGGTGATCGACAATTTTGTTACTGGTTCTGCTAGGAGGGGCGACTATCCAGCCATTTTGAGGTATTCTCTTATGGATAAAATGTATGGAGGCAAGTTTCTTTCCGTCAGGATCAATGGTGAGGTTTTGCCAGCTATTGAGCATATCGAGTCAGTCTGGGATGAGTTCAATCCAGGGTATCCAATGGAAGGCATTTTTATGGATGATTCCTTTCAGCGCTTATATGAAGGTGAGGAGCGTTTTGGGAAATTGTTTACAGGCTTTTCTATCCTGGCTATAATCATTGCCTGCATGGGATTGTTCACGCTGGCCTCATTTATCCTGGAGCGTAGGAAAAAGGAGATTGCTTTGAGAAAAGTACTGGGTGCCAAAGTGAGCCAGATATTCTATATCGTGTCTGTTTATTTTGGGAAATTGATTGTAATCGCTGCGGTGATTGCTTTTCCTATTGCCTTCTTTTTGGGTAACCAGTGGCTGGAAGATTACGTGGAGAGAATTGAGATTGGCGCGATAACTTTCGTGATTCCGCTGGTTTTGCTCATGTGCATAGCATTGTTGACTATTTCCTACAAGACCTTCAAAACAGCAACTAGCAATCCATCTGAGGCCTTAAAAGAGGAGTAGAAGTTTGGTTTGTACCCATTATTGGGTGGATTTGTCTAAAATAGAGTAAAAAATATCGTTGATAAATCCAATTAACGTGATGTGATCGTATATTTGCCAAACTAGGGAAATTGCCTAAAAGGAAGACCTAATTTTTTAGACCTACAACAGATCACTTTTTGTATGAGTACATTTTTTCGAATTATCTGTGCAATTACGTTTGTACTGGCAGTAAATGAAGGTTTTGCACAAATTTCATCAAAGGCTAGCGGAGCATGGAATAATCCCAATACCTGGAGTTGTACTTGTGTGCCTGGTGCTACTGATGTAGTCACGGTAGAGCACGCTGTTACTTCTGCCTCTTCAGTAAGTGTACTGGAACTCAAATTTAGTACCGAATGGAGTCCTAGTTTCGGACATGGTCAGTTGAACATCACAGCAGGTACTTTTTCAGTAGCTCAGGGTACAGTCTCGTTTGGTAATAATGGGCAGTCGACTCATTCACTTACAATAGCGGAAGGAGCAACTTTTGATGCTTCTGGAGCAGACATGCAATGGTTGCAAGGGGCAGCAGTTAATGTTAGTGGAACATTAAGGGCTAATAACTTCGATGTTGCGAATGGACAAGGCGGTAACTTTTCTGTGGCTTCAACAGGAAATGTTGTGTTTGGGGGAACTATTGGAATTACTTCCGGACCACATAGTTTCAATATTGATGGTGATTTTCAGACAGGTGGAATTACAATTTCAGGTAATAATACTATAAATATCACAGGAAATGGAGATGTTAATGTTACTGGAAATGTGAGTGCGACTTCTTCCGGTATTATAAATGTAGACGGAGGAAATATGGATGTTAGTGGTAATATCCATACGGATGGTGATGCTAACATTAACACTACTAATGGTGGAACGGTAAACGCCGGGAGTTGTTCTGGTGCCTGTGATAGTGACGCAGATATTAATGTATCACTACCAGTATCGCTAATCTCGTTTGAGGGTCACGAAGATATTTCGCATGTAGTTTTAAAATGGCAAACTGCTTCCGAACTTAACAATGATTTTTTCACTCTGGACAAGTCAATTAACGGCAGGGACTTCTTTCCAATAGCGAATGTTGATGGGGCAGGAGACTCTAAGGTTCATCTTAAGTATAGTTTTCTTGATTTGAAATCAAACCAGAGTGGTTTGGTTTACTATCGCCTTTCTCAAACTGATTTTGATGGGACTCATGTGCTGTTAAAAGTGATAACAATAGGTAATGGAGAGGCAACTCATTCTGTTAAGTTGGTTCCTAACATTGCTGAATCCAATACCATTCTTAGTGCAGAAGGTGCCACGGCTGATATGACCTGGAAAGTTTATTCACTTTCTGGAAGCCTGGAGCAGTGTGGAAGCTTTATCGGAGGAAATCAGCTTCGATTGAATAACCTAACCAAAGGGGCGTACCTTTTACAGGTTTCGGGTCAGTCAGGAGTATCTACTGAAAAATTCATCGTTCGGTAACACTAGATCAGCTCCGTCGCGTGAGTGATTTGACCCTCGTACTTCTCAACTGCAATACCAAACTTCCGAAGAAAATCAACTCCTTCATCATTTGCAATGCCTTTGTGCTCGGCATAGGAGTTTAGGTAAATCACCTTTTCGATACCAGCCGTATAGATGATCCTGGCGCACGCCAGACATGGTGAAAGGGTGACATAGAGGGTAGAGCCTTCCACTGTCGATTTATTTTTCACAGCATAGAGGATGGCATTTTGCTCTGCATGAATGGCCAGCGAACATCCTCCTTTAGAGTCGCGGGGACATCCCGTATCCGGAAATTCTTCATCGCAATTATGTGTGCCTGCCGGGGGGCCATTATAGCCAATCGAGATAATCCGTGTATCCTTGGTCAACACGGCCCCAACGTGTCGCTTGATGCAATGACTTTTCTTGGCCAGATTGACAGCCAGTTCCATGAAAATATCGTCAAAAGCAGGTTTAATCATTTGGCTAAGCTATAAACAACGCATTGAATTATGAAAGGTACCACTAGATTAGTGGCGCGCAATTAGCACAAAGGAATACCAGGAAATGAAATAGTCTAATACCCTGAAAAATGCTCTCGGAAGAGGAAATATGCTTTCGGGCAGGCGAAGCCCGCCTTCGGACGGGTAAATATGCTCTCGGGCGGGTAATAATGCTCTCGGGCAAACGAAGTGTGCTCTTGGACGTGTAAAAATGCTCTTGGGCAGACGAAGCCCGCCTTCGGACGGGTAAATATGCTCTCTGGCGGGTAAAAATGCTCACGGGCAGGCGAAGTGTGCTTTTGGACGTGTGAAAATGCTCTCAGGCAGACGAAGCCCGCCTTCGGACGGGTAAATATGCTTTCGGACGTGTAAAAATGCTTTCGGGCAGGCAAAGTATGCTCTCGGACGGGTAAATATGCTTTCGGGCAGACGAAGTATGCTCTTGGACGGGTAAATATGCTCTCGGACGAGTAAAAATGCTCTTGTTTTATTCCTGCTTTAGTTGACCTCACCCCACCCCCCCGAATCGTCGGACCGCTTCCCTCCGGAGAGGGGCTTCCAATAAGAGAAGGGCTTCCAATAGGATGTAGTCCTGCTTTGGGTTGCCTTCTGTTTTCTTAATCCTTCATTGTGTTGTCACGGTTTCGTGTTGTCATGGTTTTGAGTTGTCCTGGTGATGGTTGTCAGTTCAATAGTTAGTCCTTGGTCAGGTTGATACTCATTTGTTTTATTCCTGTTTTTAGTTGACCTCACCCCAAACTTGAAGGAATCTCTTTGAGCATCATGCAAGATCCAGTACCACGGGTGCTGGTCTCTTCCACACGTCAAGACAAAACAGGGGTCATTCATTCTCTTTGAGTTGCGGCAATTGTTATTGGCCTACGCATGCTTCTGGAACAATTGGTGTGATAATAATCGAAAGAGGAATGGCATCTTCACTCCAGTTAATTGATGCCGCCTGCTTACTTTCTTCTAATAATGCAATAGAGCCCTGGCTATATGCTTGCTTACAAACTTACCATCCGGGCTCCGTGATGGATTGGTTTCAAAGCCCGAAAAAGTCCCTTTCTGACACACTGAGGTATGTTTTTAAAAGCTGCGCAAATTATGGTCAAAACCTGCGCAGACTTTGATCAAAGTCTGCGCAGATGTCACATAAAGTCTGCGCAGATTTTGAGTCATTGCTGCGTAGCAGTGGTAGAACGGCACAGATTGCTCAAAATGGTGCAAGCTTTTATCTTTGAAAAGTACTATTTTTTCTTCCAATCCTCTTCCCTTATTTAGGGTATTTTGTTGTCTGGGAATGGTATTGGTTGCGTGGTGTTAGTAAAAGTGGTATTTTCAACACTTGAGTGGTTTTTACTACTATTTGCAAACGGCTTTAAACGTTAAAGACGCTTTTAATACAGGCTTTCAACAACTTAGGCAAGTGAAGCCATTAAGGAAATAAGCGGAAGTTTCCGCTTATACAAATTGTTAGGCACAAAGAATACTAGATGAAATGGCTTAAGAACATAGAAGAATTAACTGAGCACATTTTCTCAAACAAGGAACGAGCCTCTAAGAGACATTTGAACTCCTCAGGTGCTGAAAAGCCTAGAGAAGTCTTTGACAGAGTCTGCCAACAAATCGGAAATGAAACAGAAGCTTTTGGATTCAAATACTTTCCCAGCCAACATAAACTGAAACTAGAAAGTACTGATAAGAAGTTCTCTCTTTCTTTAAGGTTTTCTTCCAATCGAGATAATGTAGCAGGGCAGTATATTGAACTCTCAGGGGCATTTTCTATTGAATCAAAGGAATTAAAGAAATTTTCAAATAAATATCCTTTGCTGAACTACTCAAGCGATCTCATGTTGGGAAGAGATATTGGTGTCCTGATTGATGGAGGCAAAGGAAATTTAATTTGGAACCTCGCAGATGAACAGGACTGCAAAAAATCAATTTCAATCATCACTAAAACAGCGAGAGGAAGTTTAGCTCAGTTGTTTGAAGATATTCAAAACACAAAACTGATAGTAGATCAAATCGAGAAGGACAACTTTGAACTGAACAATCCAATGATCACAGTTCAATACCTTCTAATGCATGATCACAAAAATGTTGCTGAGAAGTATCTTTCAAAATTTTTAAGAAGGAAACCTGAGAAAATATTGGCAGATTATCATAAAGCTGTTGAACAATTCGATAGTGAAGGAATACCCGAACAGTTTATTCATGGAATGGGGTACGGTCATGAAATCGCACTGCTTGAAAAGGAATATGGGCTTGAACTAAATGTGCCTAACAAACGCTGATGAATGAATGGGGTTTCATCGGTAAGGATAATTTGGTGGGGATTGGAAAGTCCGCCACAAGTAATATATTTGAAATAAAGCGTGGCTATGTGCGAGACGAGAGGTTAATGCTTTCTAATCCCCACTCATCATAGCTTAGCGTTACCCTCAATAAATTAATGATTACTAAATACATCCAATTCTTAACCATTTGTATTGTCTTTCTATCCTGTAATAAACAGGAGACTCAAAACAATATGAAACCGAACATTCATTCCGATACCGTTTTGGTTTTTGATACTGTTCCGATTTATAAAACTCAGTCTGTACAATCAATCGACAAGGTTAAATTAAGATCTATTGTTGAACATTTGCCACCAATTCGTACTTCTAAGAACTCTGATGAATTAAGATATAAGCTGGAAAAAGATCAATTTCTCTTTGTCGTAGATAGTAATCTTTACACTTATGATATTCAAAAAAATGAAACCGAATTGATTTTCAAGGGTAAGTTCGGTTGTAAAATCATAGACTTTGCCCAGAATATAGATGGATACTTTACCTTGTACCAGCATAATAATTACTCAAATCTTATTCGATTCGATGGATTATATGGAACGGATACCTTGTATTCACATACTCTGGCTGAAAGTGAGGGTTCTGAGGTCCCGTACAACTTTGCTCTTTCACCAACTGGTGATTATGTTGTACTGAATATGGGCTATTGGGAGTGGTTCGGGATTAGAATCATAAATACCAGAGACCATTCGGAATTTCAGAATTTACCTGAAATTGGAATGCTTACACACTTTCTGAAATGGTTACCTTCCAATAGTGCACTGATGGTGAGTAATGAAGGTGCGGCATTGGATATGGGGGGACCTCTTCATGCAGTTAATATAAATCTTGATACTAAGGAATTCAAATCATGGAAGCTTGACAATACTATCTATCAAGGTTTTGTACAGGGCTATGAAGAACTAACCATTATCGGAGAAAAAATCGGAAATTTTGAGAATGTTCTGAGAATTCCACGTAGAGGTTTAAGTCCAATAAAAAGTAACAAAACAAAATATGAATCCAGTTTAATATCTGGTTCTGATAGCCTTCAAATTAAGGTAAGTGAAGAAGCGTCAAATTTCAAGTGCGTGTTTACAATAAATGGCAATGAGCAGTTTAATAGAATATATGAATTGGCTTATCCAGAGCTCGAAAAGTTCAATTATAGGGCCAGTAAAATTGACTCCAACAATCAGTCTATCCTAGTAACCTTTAAGGTTAGAATTGGTGCATATGATTATGGATCTATAACTTATCATTTAGACTATACGGGTGTGTTACTTAAAAAGACTTACGACAATATTGATGAGGAATATTACCAATTTGATAAACGGGAAGTTGAATATTTAATTGATAGCACCAGAAACATTGTTAATCACTATAAAAATGGTTATTTGACTGATACTTATCATGTTAGGAAGCCTTTGAGCGGCCCAATCCCGAGAGAAATAATCTACAATCAATAAAAGAGGGTAACAAATACTAAAATGAATATGCAAACTGAGCTATTTTATATAACAATGCGAAACGGAAACTTCAGTGCTTCTAGCAAGTGGGGCGCATACTCATTTTAGGCGTTGTAGGGCATTAGGTGCTGCGTCTTGATTCAATCGAAACTTCTAATGAATATTGAAGAGTTTTTAAATCCAAGTATCCGACCTGAAATTCACTTACCAGTTGGTGTGGCAGTGCTAATCAGTAGATCGAATTTTTGTACCGACTTTTTAAAAGAGCATTTCCCTAACCACCATAATCACGGGCTACAAAACTATAAAGAGTTGGAGTCCTCACTTCTCCCTGCCGTTGCCAAAGCATATGACTACATGTTTAAGGTAATCACCTCAACCATAAATAGTTGTAATGAATTTGGTTTTAAACTGATTGATTCAGTTTTTGAGAGTGCCACAAAGAAACTTGAAGAAAACAATCAGTACACAGAAAAAGTAAGTCAATTAAGAAAACATTTATCAACCTCTAAAGAACTAGTCAAGAAATACAGAATTAGTCAAAGAATTGATCTAGAAGTCATAGCCGCATTTATCTTTCTGGACAATTTTCATTTAGAAAATCCATACGCTAGAAGTTTTCTACGAATTCCTGACGTTCGTCTGTCTTATGAAACAGAAGTTAATCAATTATGGGATCTATATTCTTCAACTGACTGGACCAGGTTCAAAGCAAAAGAGAGATTTTTACAGTGTCCCAACTTTTCCGGTCATCGCTTTATTACTGGCGCTGGTGACATTCTAGTCGATGACACACTAATCGAAGTGAAAACTACGAGATATAACAAAATAAAACGATCTGACTTAAATCAAGTAATACTGTATAGCTTCATTGAAGTACTCGATCAAAAAGAGAGATACGATCCAAAAAAAATTTATAAAGTTGGTCTTTACTATTCAAGAACGGACTATTTGCATGTATTTGATAAATATTTCGGATACAATCGAAAAGAATTTTTAAAACTTGCAGAGGCATTTTCTTGGCTAGTTTATAACAACTATAGTTCTAAAATCGTAGAGGCGATACTTGAGCAAAGAGAGCTTTACAGGGATGGAAAAGGGATTCTATCTAATCATCAGAATCCATAGAATGTACAAGGTAAACGACCCTACAACATTTAGCCGAATAGCTGAAAACCCCTCAAAAAAAGCCTGACAGATCGTATATCTGTCAGGCTTTTAGGTATTTGATTCTGGGAGGTGGGGTTTTCAGTTATTCGCTGTTGACCGAAGACCTGTGTTACTAGGCATAAAGTAGTCTGTAGCCATTTTCTCATTTTGGATCCAACAAACGTGATGTCGCTAGATAGAGCTCTGTTGGAATTATCTCTTATCTCCAAACAATTTACCTTGGGTTTCAGCTCTCATGATGCAAAAGGAAATCAAAACAAGGTGACTGGATGTAATAGAAAGCTGCGGAAGAATAATAGTATTCTCAAGCCTTATTGACAAAGCCAGCCTTTACGGGATTTTGATGGATATACTCCAGCTTTTGTTCGAACACCTTAGCAGAATAAAGTGGAATACTTAACGAATTTCTTTGCCAAAACTGGTACTTCCTATCTGCTCCTTTTGTTTCCAAGTCCGCCAATAGGTCAGGCTCATGAAGTGCCAGTGAAAATTTGATTTGCTGCGCCGTATACTTCAAAAAATCACGTTGTACATTTTTCATGTCATGATCCGCCCTTATTTGCCAGATCAGATGAGAGTGATTGTCCATGATTACAAAGGCGTAGATATATATTCTTTGGTTTTCAACCAGGAATCTAGCTTTCAATAACTATTTCCTTATGAGCTTTAGCCTTTATGACTGGTTTCCAGTCAAGTGCCGTCACCGTAACATACTGAGCATGATCCTCGAGTACTTCCCTATATGGAAGATAATTGTTTTATCCTACTGCTGAAAAAAGGGAATCTTGTTTTTTGGTTCGGTATGCGGCTTGTTGGTGATAACAACAAGGGCGCAATTTTCTTCTGGTGATTGCCCAACTTCAACATTCAGCATATTTTTGCCAACTGCCAACTGCCAACTGCCAACTAGCTAACCCACACAGTTACAACAACTCAAAGTAGCTATCAACTTTGACTTTAACCACCTTGGAACCTTCACTGGAATAAACGGTGAACATTTGACCTGAAATACGGACCTCAAGCTTCCAATAGTGCCCCATGAAAATAGAATTGATCAGTTTGGCTTCCAGGCCTTCTTCTACCACGATTATGCTTTCCGGCCATACACCTACTTTATCCGCTTTACTCTTGATACCGAACTTTTTGAAATTACTCTTTTCGATGACATTAAACGATCCGAACAGGTTAGCCACGGCCTCAAGCTGAGGATTGGTGTAAATTTCCTGCGGTGCTCCATTGCGTATTAGCTTTCCTTTATTGATAACAGAAATCCAATCACCTACTTCCAGTGCATCGCGGGTGTCATGAGTGATCAGCAGGATTGCGGTATTGGTTTCTCTGGCCAAATGCTTGATTTCAGAAAGTAACCCTGATTTTGTGCCAAGGTCCAGGTTGCTAAAAGGTTCATCCATCAAGAGCACATCTGGCTCATGGGCCAAACCCCGCGCTATGGCTACCCGTTGACGCTCTCCACCAGAAAGCTGTGATACGTCCGTATCTCTGAGATGTTTGATTTTAAATAGGTCAAGCAGCAGCTCAATACGTTCCTGCTGGTATTCTTTAATGTAGGCGAGGAGCTCATAACGGATATTTTCCGCTACGGTCATTTTAAATTTAAGCTGAAAATCCTGATGGACCAGCCGGATTTCTTCATATCCAGGAACAAGCCGCTTTTCTGGGCCTTCTATCGCTTGGCCATCCAGCAATACGGCTCCCTGATCAGGATCGAGAAGACCGGCCATAATACGGAGCAAAGAGGTTTTCCCAGAACCACTTGAACCTAATAGTACATGTACTTCGCCTTTTTTAAGACCAAGGGATATATCAGTTAAGACTGACTGACCGTCATAAGACTTGGAGATCGATCTTGCTTCGAGTATTGACAAACTGTCGATTCAAAAATGGTAAGCTGCGAAGATACAGCCTAATCATTATCCTCCATAAGACACCCGGTAGATTGATCCGGTAAGGTCATCAGAGATGAGCATTGATCCGTCTGGTAAGAACAACACCGCCACTGGTCTTCCCCAGGCCTTATTGGTTTCTTTGTTTAAGAAACCGGTGATGAAATCTTCATAGGCCACGCCTTCACCATTTTCGATTTTCACCGTTGTGATCTTATGCCCGGTATGTCCTGCTTCCTTAGACCTGTTCCATGAGCCATGCTCTGCTATGAAGGCAAGACCGGAGTATTCCGAAGGAAACATAGCGCCGGTGTTGAATTTAATGCCGAGCGGAGCCACATGTGGCCCAAGGTTCTGTGCAGGTTTCACGAAATCCCCACAAGGATATTTGTCACCGAATTCGGGATCTTTTACAGATCCGCCGTGGCAATAGGGATACCCAAAGTGGAGGCCTGCTTCTGGTGCTCTATTGAGCTCACATGGCGGAAGGGTGTCACCCATCATGTCCCTGCCATTGTCAGTGAAGTACATCTCCCCGGTTTCAGGGTGCCAGGTAAACCCAACTGTATTTCTAACTCCTGACGCAAATACCTCACGATCTGATCCATCAGGGTTCATCCTGGTAATAGAAGCGTAGATGGAATCCTTACTTTCACAGATGTTACAGGGAGCTCCCACCGGAACGTATAGTTTCCCGTCAGGGCCAAAATCAATAAACTTCCATCCGTGGTGCCCGTCAGTGGGGTAGTCCTCGTAGATCAGTGTTTTGGACACTTCGGAGAGGTTGTCCTCAATGTTTGGATATTTCCAAAGCTTACTCACTTCAGCTACATAAAGGTCACCGTCTTTAAAAGCCACACCATTTGGCATTCTCAGGCCCGTATCCAATACATAACGTTCATCAGCCATAAAGTCACCATCTGTATCTTTGAGCGCATATACCTTATCTCCACCCCGGTTTCCTACATACACTACACCTGATGGACTAAGTGCCATTGATCGTGCATTGTTGACCCTGGCGTATAGCGCAATTGAAAATCCTTCGGGCAAGACCAGTTCGTCCATGCGGAGCCCATCGGTGTTGAGTAAACTGTCTGATTCCATAGTGGTGTTCCAGGGGCCTATTGCTTCTGAGGTTTCTTCCGAAGAAGGCTCCGGGTTACACGCTGTTATAATCAAAAGTAGGGCAAATAGAAATGTAAGATTTTTCATGATTTCTGTGAGGTTCTGATTACTAAATTACTGTCGTCCGAGAAAAGATTTTTCAAAAGTACAATCGCTTGAAAAATCACCCTTTAAATTCCCTAAAGGGACAGTTTGGTAGTCACCCTTTAGGGTAGGGGTAGTTTTGATGTTCGGTGAAAAACCTTTTCTCATTTTGTTTAAACGTGCTTTTTTATGAGTTGTAAAATTTAGTCGGATGTCACTATTACTAAATCAATAATTTGTCTAATTGTTTTGAAAAGCAGTGGGTGAGAAAGGGTTGGATTTTCAATATCAAATTATCCTTGTCTTCCTTTCAAATTAAGTAAAAATACTGCTTTATCATTTGCGGTTTTCCTGAATGAGATGCTTTATTTCCTTGATTTCTTTTTGCAAAGTATTCAACTGATTGACTAGTTGTTCATGTTCTATATGGACAAATTGTTTGATTTGTTTTTCTTCCTCCTTCAGGCTTCTTTGGTGCAATTCATTCATGGTGTTTACCACGATAGCGATAAAAATATTGAGTGTGGTATAAGTTGCTATTAGGATGAAAACAATGAAGTAACCTGCTGCCAGAGGCATATCAGTGATAATAGGACGGGCAATATTGGAGGCCCAGCTCTCCAGGGTCATGATCTGGAACAATGTAAACAAAGAACTGATCAAAGTGCCAAAATACATGGGATAGTCCGCACTGAACAGGTTGTTGCCTATGACCGCAAAAATGTAAAATATGATGATGAGCAGCACCATGATCCACCCGATACTTGGGATGGCATGAAGCAGGGATTCAATGATTATTTTCAGTTTTGGGATGTTTTTAAGCAGCCTGAGTGTTCTCAATATCCGCAATGCCCTGAGCACCGTAAACGAAGCTCCAATACTTGGTATTACTGAAACCAGGATTACGATCGAATCGAAAAGGTTCCAGGCACTTTTGAAGAACTGATAACCATAAGCGTACAGTTTCAATAATAATTCTGCGACAAACACAAAGAGGATTATACGATCTATCTGATCTATATAGAATCCAAAGGCTTCCATATAGGCCGGGCTTGTTTCAAGGCCTATCAGGACGGAGTTTAGCACAATCAGGCTTACAATGAAGTGCTGGAATGCATTCTTTTCTACAAACTTTCGTACTTGTGCTCTAATCATAAATTGCGCTGGTTACCTGCTGCAAAAGTAATAGGCATATCATAATTGGTTTGCAGGTCTTTTCTGGAAGAATTAAATCCGTGCAATCATAGTAAATGCACCCCAGTAAATTGGGTCATTGTAGTTTTCTTTGATAGTCCGCTGAGCATTGTTAAAAGCGGTGCGTTTGTCCTGGCCACTCATCCAGTTGTTGTAAAACTCCACCATCAGCTTTTGAGTAACTTCATCAGATACCTGAAACAAGCTCATGATGATCGCATCAGCACCGGCTACCAGAAATGATCTCTGCAACCCAAAAACCCCTTCACCTTGCTGGATTTCTCCTCGCCCTGTTTCACATGCACTTAGTACAATCAATTCGGTGTTCTCAAAATTGAGGCTCATAGCTTCATGTGCTGTGAGCACACCATCCATGATGTTGTAATTTTTGGTTGCATTGACGAGGACATCTCCACCACCTTCGGCAATAAGCCCAGCACGATCCAGTGGATTATCGTCATCTTCAAATAGGATATTGTCTTCTTTGTTTGGCTTGGATTGATCATCAAAGAAGCCATGTGTGGCAATGTGGATCAGGGTATAATTCTGGGCTTTTTTGATTTGCGCCTCTGTGGCATTTGTGCCAAGATAATACTCAATCTTCCAGCCTTTTTCGGTTAAAAGATCGTTGATTGTCTGTACCTCTTTTTCAGTGCCCGGTAGCTGGGGGATGTAAATACTGGAACTTCCCCGTGTGGCCTCTTGCATAGCCAACAGCTTATTGTCCTCATTTTTGTAATACTGAGGATTGCCCATGAGCATAGCGCTAAAGGTTTTAGGTGGTTCTCTCTTTTCAGCTTTCCGGGCGTCCTTAGATCGGAGCGCCGCTATCGTTTTGGTATTGTTCAATACCCGGACATTCATGCGATCAATTACAAACTCAGATTCATTGATCAACATAGACTCTACATTGATCTGGTTATATACTCCATCTGGAGATAGAAAAACAATGTCCTTGTCTTTAACCTTCTCATAGATAGGCTCCCAGAATATGCTGAAAGATTGCGTGTCAGCGATTTTATACTTTGTAGTATTTCTATGATACAGGAAGTGTTTTTTTTCCATTTCTGAACCATTTTCGAAAAGTACAAGTTCTGGGTTTTTCTTTGTATCGCTGGTAAGGATCAATGCAGCATACCTGATCTTTTCATCATTAAAGCGGTCATCAAATTCCCGGTAGCGGATGATTTCTACGGCTGCTTCGTTCTCGTTCAAAGATTTCCGGATGTCGTTCCAGCTATAAAGTTTAAACTCAAAAGAGGCTTCAAAGTCTTGAGAAAGTTCACTGAGCTGTTTTTCGAGAAGAGCGATCTCATTTTTTAGTTTAGGGACGTCCACCTCATTTTCAGTAAGCTGTTCCTGGCTTTGGGCTACAGTGGTGGTGAGGTATTCTTTCTTATTTGCCCATTCTTTGAAAAGGGCGATCAGTTTAGGATCACCACTGTTGAGAATGCTGTTTCTTGTTTTGATGGATGAATTAAGTAACAAACCCTTGGTAGCAATGGCAAAATCGTACATGTTTTCCAGGTACTTTTCCTTCTCCTTACTGTATTTCACAGCCACGGTGTTGTAGAATTCAAAGTCAGGCTTGATCTTATTCCAGAATTTTGCCTTTTCATCCTCACTAAGGGTAGGGAAGTAGTCCTTGGTATAATTCAAGTACGACGATGTGGTTTCACTCAGTATCGATTCTACCTTGTTCAATTCTCCATTGATGAAATATGCCCTTGCAAGCCTGCTTTGCGTGTTGAGGTAATCTGGATGTTGGTCACTAAAGAGGATCCTGAAATATTTGGTAGCTTTTTCATATTCTTTGCGTGAATCCCTGAACTTACGCTGGTAGCTATAAATGTCCCCTTTGATTCGGGCTACTTCGCCAGAGCTTCGGTTGAGATTGGCCAATGCATCTCTCCAAATATCATCTGCCTGATCGAGCAGGGTGAGGGCTTTGTCAAACTCTTTGCGCTGAATGTGCACAAAGGCAATGTTCTTGAGAGCCTCGGCATACAGGGGATGAGTCTTATTGAAATTACTCTCTGTGATTTCTTTGGCCAGTTGATAATATTTGTCAACAATTTCCAGATTGCTGCCTAGATAATAATGGATATGTCCTAAATCCGTATAGGTGTCAGCAAACAGGATATGGTTTTTACGAAGCGTTTTTTCCCTCACTCTCAAAACATCAGTTGCATTGACGAGAGCCGCTTTGTAGTTGCCCAGCTCCAGGTAAAGTTTTACCATATGGCTCAGGTTTTTGACAAACATGAGTGTAGTGTCCCCAAAAACATCTTTGGTGATTGCCAACGACTTTCTGATGTGGTCTTCAGCTTCAGGGTAGTTTCCTTTGATGAG
Organism: Marinoscillum sp.; assembly: GCA_040218045.1. GTDB lineage: Bacteria > Bacteroidota > Bacteroidia > Cytophagales > Cyclobacteriaceae > Marinoscillum. Next base: position 147,127 of record JAVJQA010000033.1, on the reverse strand, counting down.
GTACATTTCGCCAAGTGCAGCAAATGGTTCAATAAGTCTTCTGCTGTTGCTTCCATAGAGTTTGATCCTGCTCTTTATCACCTCGTTGAGCAACTCTTCAGTTTGAGAGTATTCGCCCATTCTGGTGTAGAGAAAAGCCAAATCCACAATTGACCCATACTTCAACTCCTGGTTGGCTGTGGTAATTTTCCCATAGATATAATTGGCTTTGTTCAACTGGCGCTCGGCTTTACTGTATAGACCGATGGTGCCATATAAGTATGCAGCATTGTTGAGTGCTTTTATGTACTCTTCTGATTTGCGCTCTCCACCACGTCTGATGAGCTTGAGTGCTTCATCCGTGTTTTCTTCCGCTTCTTTATAGTACCCTCCTTGTATTTGCAACCTGGCCAGTTCCACTAATTTATCTCCCAGGTCCTCAGGGTTGGTGTAGGGGTTTACACGCATGGCTGCCACTACTTCTTTGGTGAGTTTGATTGGATAGTCGAAGTTCCCAACTAATATGAAATACTCCATCAGATTACTCACGAGCTTTACATAATCCGGGTGTATGGTTGATAGTTCTTCAAGGGGCAGTTTATAGGGTTGTTCCGCTAAAAGCTTGTAGGCTTTAGAAGGGCTTTCAGAAAACTTAAGATAATAGCCAGCGAAGTTCACCTCATAAATGTTGATCGGCAGTGTGTTTTTGCGGTATCGAAGATTGAGTGAATGACCCAGCGCCAAATAGAATTTTTCCGCAAAAGGGAAGTTTTCACTTCGATTGGATTTAAAGATGTAGTCCAGAGCAAATTCAGCGGTTTTGGTGCGGACTCTATGATCATCAGGTACCACTTTGTCGGCTTTGGCAAGTACACTATTGAAACGAATTACAATATTCTGATCTACGTCGTTTTCATAGCTTCTCATCAATGCTGCATAGTAAGAAGTAATGAAGTAGGCATAATCCCTTCTTACCTTGGCTTTAATCAGGGCACTTTCCAGGTCCATGGAAGTACTCAAAGCATCACCGTATTTTTCTTCCTCAAGGCAGGCCAAAATGTCAATGTCCGCAGCTTTCTCGTAGAGTCTTCCTGGAGGTTTTAACGTTGTAATCCGGCCAGCAATCTTCCGTGCTTCACTTGCATTTCCCCAATCCAGGTAGGTTCTAGCCTCAGCTACCCTAAATTCCACATATGCCTGTGACTTGCCATCCACGAGACGGTTGACCTGCTTGTTATGGCTATCGAAAGCGGCTACAGCTTTTTCATACTCACCCTTTCTTCTCAGTATTTCTCCTTCAGCAGTATAGAGTTTTATCAGCAATTGTTTTTTATAGTCCTCATCCACGTTTTCCACAGGCTCTAATGCGTAGCTCAGTTTGAGTTTTGTTGGCCAGGTACTTGAAAGTTCATCTATAGCTTTCCGTGCTTCATTGTAATATCCGAGTTCTATATCGGTGAATGCCCGGCGCATTTTTATCTCCATTTGAAGAATGTCGCTTTGGAGATATGCGGAACTTAGCCCATCCAATATAGAGGCAATGCTGTCGGCTTTTTTGTGGTTTCCGTACTCATTGTGCAAGTCTACTAACCTGAGCAAACCCATGGTATAGCTGTACTGATGTCCGTTTTTATATCGTTCAAGCATTGGTAAAGCCTTTGCGATACTTTGGTACATACCCGGATAGTTGGCCATGGCATTATTCACCTTGGCTTCCATGACGTATGTCAATGCATAAAGCGAAGAGTCTCCACCAAACTTTTTGGTGATGTGCTTTTTGCGAAGCTTGTCAATGTGCTTTTGTACTTTATGATATTTTCCTTTGGCGTATTTTTTTTCTGCTTTTTTGAACATCACTTCCCAGGTCTGAGCGGAAGAGGTGATACTCAGGCAAAGCACAGCCATTGCGGTGAATAAGAAGCGTTGCGTAGACATATATGGTATACTAGTTGGTCAAAAACATTAGTTGGTAGCTTAAAAATACACAAACCTAAGCATATTGCCATTCTTTCTTTATTAAGTGATAATTGTTGATTTTTAATTCATGTGTGGATTCCAGTGTGAGGTCATATAACTTTGCGGCATGATTAGTATCAATGACCTTTCATATTACATAGGGGATAGACCAATTTACGATGAAGCATCACTCTTTATAGGGCCAAAAGACCGGATCGGGCTGATTGGGTTGAATGGAACTGGTAAATCCACCTTACTAAAAATGATCACAGGTGAAGTGCAGCATACTTCAGGTGAGATCAATATGAGCAATGATACGACCATAGGTTTTTTGAACCAGGACTTGTTGTCCTATCTGACAGACGATTCCATTTTGCATGTAGCCATGCAGGCATTCAAAGAAACCCTGAAAATCCAGGAGCAGATTGATAAAGTGCTCAAGGAAATGGAGGAGGACTATAAAGATGAGTTGGTAGATCGCTTGGCCAAGCTTCAGGAGCGTTTTGAAACCAACGAAGGTTACTCTATGCAGGCTAAGGCGGAAGAGATCCTGGAAGGAATTGGATTTAGCACTGCCGATCTCAAGCGGCCGCTAAAGGAATTTTCAGGAGGGTGGCGTATGCGTGTAATGCTCGCCAAGTTACTTCTGGAAAGACCTTCTTTACTAATGCTGGATGAGCCAACCAACCACCTCGATTTACCTTCTATAGAGTGGCTTGAAAATTATCTACAATCCTATGAAGGGGCGGTAATTATCGTCTCACACGATAGGCGGTTTCTCAATGCGTCCATCAATAAGATCGTGGAGGTGACAGGTTATCAGTTGCATGCATATAGTGGTAATTACGATTTTTATCTGGATGAGAAGGAACTCAGAAATGAGATTCAGCAGAATGCATTTGAAAATCAACAACAAAAAATCCGCCAAGCTGAGCGCTTTGTGGAGCGTTTTAAAGCCAAAGCTTCCAAAGCCAAACAGGCACAGTCCAGGGCCAAGATGCTGGACAAAATCGACCGCATAGAGGCTGTGGTGGATGACACAGCCCAGGTTGATTTTAAATTCAAGTTTAAGGTGAAATCCGGACGACATGTCGCTAAGCTTGAAGGCATCTCAAAAGCGTATGGAGACTTGGAGATTTTGGATCATGCCAATGCCCATATCGAAAGAGGGGACAAGATTGCTTTCATTGGAGCGAATGGAAAGGGTAAATCCACAGCGCTGAGAATAGTAGCCGGTACAGAACCTCACGATGGAAGCGTACAGAAGGGGCATAATGTCAGTACTTCTTTCTTCGCTCAGCATCAGCTGGAATCACTCAATGTCAACAATGAGATTATCGAAGAGTTAAAGCAGGCGGGTTCAGGTAAAACAGAACAAGAACTTCGTGGGGTTTTAGGGTGTTTCTTGTTTACTGATGAAGAGGTTTTCAAGAAGATAAAAGTACTTTCAGGAGGTGAAAAATCTCGGGTTGCTTTGGCCAAAACGTTGATTTCGGAATCTAATTTCCTAATGCTCGATGAGCCTACCAACCACCTCGATATGCTTTCGGTGAGTATTTTGGTGCAGGCCCTTCAGCAGTTTGAGGGTACTTTCTTGCTAGTTTCTCACGATCGGGATTTTATATCCAATGTTGCCAATAAAATCTGGTGGATTGAGGATAAACAGATCAAAGAATATCCCGGAACCTATGAGGAATGGCACTGGTGGTATACCAGGGAGCAAGATAAGAAAAAGTCGAATGGTGCTGTCTCTATACCACAGCCGAAACAGGAAAGCCCTAAACAGAATGTGGCTGCCAAGCCGCGGCATGTAGAACCTAACAGGGAACTGGAAAAGGAGATTAAGCAGATTGAGGAAAAAATAGAGCTACTGGAGTCCGAAATCTCCGGTTATGAGGTGGAGATGGCCAAACCTGAGGTGTATGAGGATGAGGAAAAGCTCAATAAGACCAACAATAAGTACAATAGCAAGAAGGCGGAGCTGGATAAGCTAAATGAGAAATGGGAAGAGATGGTTGAGAAGATGAGCTAAGCCATCTTCTCATTTAGGGTCTATCCTGCAGCTGCATGAATGATGGATAAATCTATTATAAAACAAGCGTAAAGGCCAAGTAGCTCTACATTATCGGATTCACCTGCACTCGTTTCAATCCGGTAGTCATACCTCATCTGATTCCAACTGCCTTCAGGAAACAAGGTCATGATCACATTGTCCCTTTCATCAACTACTTCGTATCTTGATTTGAAGACTCCTCTGTGTTTTATTGTAAATTCTCTTATTCGCTTATTAAAATCTTTAAGGTGAATTTTGATATAGCCTTTCCAGTTCATTTTGATCTCACCCAGAGAGAATCCTTTTTTCAAAACATGGTATGAAGATGACCAAAAGCTCTTCTGGGTTAATTCTAATTTCTCTTGTCCGATTTCTAAAACGGCGTTTGAGGAGTGCCATTTTGGGAAGGTCAGTGTACCAATGGCTACATCATTTTTGAGTAGTGTCCTGGTGTTTTTTCTGGATTGAATGTATAACATCGTTCGGTTTCTTTGTTACCAATCCATTAGTGGACCGTTTCTCACTTTTTATTACATCACCTCTAAATTATTTTGAGATAGGTGTCTGAGGATTGGAGGCCCATTCCGTCCAGGAGCCATCAAATACACTCATTTGATTGGGTAAAACCTGCTCTGCTGCCAACAGGATAATGCAGGCCGTGAGACCTGATCCGCAGGTGAATGTTAAATGCTGGTCACCAGGTGAAAGCTTGTTGAATATTTTTATCAATTCTTCTTTGGACTTATATTTCCCCTCGTCCAACACCAGTTCAAATGGGAGGTTACATGAGTGGGGGATGTGGCCGCTGCTCAAACCTTCGCGCGGTTCTGGTGCGGTACCAGTAAATCTGCCCACAGATCTGGCATCAATCACCTTTGAAGAGTTGGATTGTATGTTTTGCAATATATCATCCAGGTAGCGGATAGAGTCTTTGTGAAAAGAAGCTTTAAAATTTCCGGGATTGAAATCGGCTTGGTGGGTATCATCCGTTTTATACCCTGCTTGAACCCAGCTCTCAAGACCTCCATTGAGCACGTGCACTTTTTGATGGCCCATAGTCCTAAACATCCACCAAACACGCGGGCTTGTGTAGATGCCAAGGTTGTCATAGATAACTAAATCACTGTTTTGGTTAATGCCCAATTCCTGTGCTGCATTTTGAAAATCTTCAGCAGAGGGTAGTGTATTGGGAAATTCACTTTTTGGATCACTGAACTTACCCTTAAGATCAAAGAATCGCGCACCCGGGATCACCTGGCTCCCCACACCGCTTTTCAATCCGGAGACATTGGTTTTTGGACTGGCATCCAGGATGATCAGCCTGGAACTGTTTTGATTCTGGTTCAGCCATTCAGCAGAAACTAAAGATTCGTTCATAGGGCATAAAAATTGCTCTACCAAATTAAAGGCTTTTTGCCATCAATTGAATAGAGCAATGAAATGAATTTTTAACGATGGTTTAGAGTGAGGCTACCGGCTCAAATTTGGTAATCTTGTTGTTGTTTGGCTCCAATGAACTTAAGTAGGCATAAATGGCCTTCAAGTCATTTTCCTTCATCGTACCATACATAGTCCATGGCATTACCGTTTGCATTTCTCCGGCACCAACCTGATGTGGTACATAGGTAGAGTCGGCATAACTTTTGAATCGGTTTACAAACACTTCTTCCGTCCAGGCACCTATCCCCGTCTGCACGTCGGGCGTGATGTTGGAAGATCTTACAATACCGAATCCGGGCATTTTAAATTCAAAACCCCCGGCAAGGTACTTGCCTTCAATAGGAGTACCCTGGTCTTGAGGAGTATGACAATCAGCACAGGCAGCAGCAGTGACCATATAAGCCCCATAAGCTATCTGATCAGATGGGTCTGGTTTTGGCTGTGGGTTGGCGGGTTGTGGTATCGTATTCAGAATGATGTTCATCGGAAAATTGGCTGCCGATTCACCTACTTCATTTTCAATAGGATCCAACGATCGGACATAAGCGATAATTGAGATTACGTCCTCATGCGCCATCCGGCCGTAGGATCCATAGGGCATAACCGGGAATATTGCTTTGCCTTCTTTGGTCACTCCGGTAGTAATCAACCGGTAGAGTTCACCGTCCGTCCAGTGACTGATTCCGGCAGGGGTAATATTCTTGGCAGTAAATACGCCGGGAAAATCAAAATCTTCATTGAATACTTCTCCACCTTTTCCAAAAGAGCCTGCCACAAGTGGCCCCGAGAACCTGCTCCAGTCGCGCTGGGAGTGACAGTCCATACATACCGTGACACTATTGGCCAGATAAGCCCCACGCTCAACTAACTCTGGAGTGATTTCCACCGTAAGGTCGGAGGGTTCTCCTACATCTGGCAAGGCGGTTTTTACATATCCGATACCAGCAGCGACTAATACAATCAGGCATACTACTACGATGCCAAGAATTTTCAAAACTTTCATTTGTGTTTAGGTTAAGTGATAGAATGGTTATTAGGATGGGCTACTTTCTTTTAACCAGCAGTAAGTAAATAATGGCAGTGATTACACTAAAGAGCAGGGCGCAGATGATCCAGATGGCTTTGTTGCCGCTGGACATTGATTTTTGGTTTGTGACTACATCGTAGATGACATAAATAGCGCATACCACGGCAATAATGTATCCAATTGTCATTGTACTTATGTTTGGTTAACAGGCTGAATTACCGTATTTCTTTGGAATAAAGCAAGTGGGGGAGGATACAATTTGATTATATTGTTTTAGATCGTGTTCTTATGCCACCTACTATCGACTAAAGGCTCTTCTAACCCCCATAGCCGACTAAAGTGCATCCTGACAATGCTTACCTGGCCAATCTTCTTCGGAGGTTTTCTTTTGTTACTTGATGAATACTCGTTCAGATGTTGCTGTATACTCTTCACCGTTAAGGAGTTTCACAAGGATGTTGATGGAAAGTGAATTGTCAAGTTCTGGTTTTTGGGTTAGTTCAAGACTAAAGGTTTGATGTGGTATTTCTATAGAATCAGTTGCTAAAAATGAATTAAGCACCTTGCCATTATAGAGTATAATATCATTTATTGATTCGCCTTTCAAATGTTGTTCATCGATATCAAAGTTCGTGGTGACAACCAGGGTGTCTAAATATTCTTGAGATCCGCCTTCTCCACTGTAACTACAACTTGTGGCTAATGCAGATGATATGAGTCCAATATTATTGATTTCGTTGAGAGAATAGTAATTGGCTGTGTAGGATATTGTAAAGGAATGATTCTTAAATTCCAGATTCGTTCCTTCATCCACTCCAAATCGTGCATTTGGTGATCTTTTCTCCATGTTGAAGATTACTAATCCATTAATGTCGAAATAGAATCCGTCATACTCAGGACATGTTCCACATCCGAATATCCCTGTGAATAGAGTGATGGTTAAGACAAGCTTTTTCATAGTAGAAATAAAAGATAACGATTAGTTCGCTGGTATGCCCGCTAGCTGCTAAAAGCACAATCTAATGAAATCTGCCGGAGCTTCCAATCCCTTAGTATTGAGTGGAGTGTGTTCAGTGTTATCTAAATAGAGTTTCTCCAGCATATAATAAAGCCTACTAGAGCAAAGCAATTTGGTTAAAAGAGAGCAGCCTTCAGGCTCTACTCAAGGTTGAGTAGGCTCATCGTGCCTTGGAATGGCCCTCGCAGTGCTGCGCGGAGCAAATCATGCGCTTGTAGGAGCCACGTAGAGCTGCGAGAAAGTAGGCGATCAATTTTTTTACTCCCTCAGCACTGAGGGGAGCAAAACAGCCAGTTTTATCGCTCTCGCAGCACTGAGCAACCCAAATCAACAACATGATTATCTCGCAGTGCTAAGAGAAGGAAATCTGCAGCAATCGCCTACTATGCAGTGTTGAGTAGTCATTAGGGGTTGACGGTGAGCACCGCGCCGTTCTTCCTCCAACTATTCGATTGGAGATGGAACACGACATGACATATGCTTATAGCAGAATGAAAATGGGGAGCTGACTGGGCGGACCCGAGCAGCTCCCTGGGCTTGAGTTTTTTGTTTATTAAAAATCCTAATGAAGCCATGGTGATTTAAAACTCTTTGCCCGCTCTTTGTTGATGGCCAAACAAACTATCCACCTCAAAAAACCTGATGGAAATAGCTCCTAAAGCAAAAGCCGCGGCAGCTCCAGTGAAGACGGAATAGTCCAATGGGGCTTTTAAACCATAAGTGGTGGACATTGCCAGGCCAAAACAGAGAAGCAGAAGTCCGCTTAACTTTGCGAAGAACGATGTTTTATATCCTATAAGTAGGCATATGGAAAAGACCACCTCAGCTGCGGTGGCCACAAACCCAAAGAAAGGGATAAAATGATCTGGCACCCATGGGATGAGTGTTGCGGTATAGTCCAGAAATGAATCCCAGTTTCCCCATGCGGACACATTCTGTGGCCAGATGCCGAACCGATCAAACACTGCCGATAAAAAGGCAGAAGCAATAGACAGGCGAAGGAATGTTTTGATAAACTTTAAATATGCTGTGTTCATAGTTGGTCTTTGTAATAGGTTAGAAAATGCTCTGCCAGATTTTTTTCAGTGGTATCTGCTCCATACCGATAAGCCGGAGAAAGTAATGGGCTCATTGAATGTACCTTTATTTTTACAGCACAGTGTACCGGATATTGGCGTCCATGATTTTGCCAAATGGGTTGTGCAATAAAGTCATATTCAGGGCTTCCTGGATAACATGTTGTGGCTTCACCATCCAGTCGGATCCCTTTTCTTTTAAGAAAATCAACGATGTTAAGCACAGTTTTAGGCCTTGATGCCAAATTTTCAATGGTCTTAAATGAATCTATATGGGCAAAAACCACATGATTTTGGTCCCATACTTCCAGAGATGCCTTTGGTGATAAGTTAGGACTTCCATCACTGTTTACAGTAGCCACAAAACATAGTTTTGTCTTTTTGATAAAGTCTTCCAGCGAGTAGCAATCGACATTCATTTGGTTCCTAATTTTGTGATTTAAAAGGTTCCAGTAGGGTTGATCGTCCAATCCTGTTCCAGGCGTTTATACATGTGACAGCCATGATAATGTCAGCAATCTTCTGGTCATCAAAGCATTCTTTGGCTTCCATATATGTGGCTTCAGTAAGTCCTTTTTCGCAAATGTTTGTTGTTTCATCGGTAACCCGGAGCAATGTACGTTCTTCATCAGTAAAAAACGGTGAGTCTTCCCACGCCGAAAGGGCATGAAGCCTGTATTGTTTTTCACCTTTCTCAATGGCCTCTTTGGTGTGGGACTGTATGCAATAGGCACACCCATTAAGGTGTGACGCCCTGATGTAGATTAATAGTAATTCTAATTCTGACAGCAGGCTGGACTTTAACTGGTTGTTCAGCTCGATCAGAGGTGCATAGTATGCAGGCTTCACCTTGTTGATGTCAATTCGTTTTGTTCTCATATTGGTCTGTTATGTATTGGTTATGATGCAAAACTAGAAGGAAGAAGAGTGTGGAATCTTAATCTAGATTAAGAAGTGGGATTTCTGGGTTTATTTCTGATTTTACTATAAAACTCGGGAGTCATTCCTAAATAAGAGGCGATCATATATTGAGGAGCCCGCTGAAGAAACGTGGGGTTGTAGGTTACAAATTTCTCATACAATTCCTCGCCTGAATAGCTCAGCATATAGGAGATCCTGCGTTGAGCAGCTATGTATGTTTTCTCCATTATTATCCTGAATAATTTTTCGATTTTAGGAATTTCTTCGGAGATGCGCTCAAAGGATGACTGATCCAGTATCAATACCTCACTATCCTCAATGGCCTGGATGAAAATGTTGGATGGTGACTGGTTAATCAAACTGTCATATTCTGTGATCCACCAGTTGTCAATGCCAAAATGGATGATTTGCTCATTCCCATTTTCAATATAAAAAAGCCGAATGCAACCTGTGAGGATATAGTATCTTTTGGTACATGTCTGACCTGCCTGGAGGAGATAGTCTCCTTTTTTAAAGGTCTTTAGTTTCAGGGTTGATTGAAAGCGTTCATTTTCCTGTTCGGTGAGATCTACGTGCCTTTTTATATAGGAGGTTAAGTTCTTGTTCATTGTAGCAATGATCTAAAAAACTAACTAAATAAAAGCTTTATGACTTAAGTTTCTTCGTCTGGTTGACATTGCGAACCAAGCACTCACCAGGATAATGACCAGGCCCATAACCTGCTGCGAAGAGATATTTCAGACCTATTGCAGCACGCTGAAAAAAAAGTATAGCTGGCATCATAAAAAAAGAAGGGCGGCCCATTTGGAGCAGCCCTATCCACTATGACAGGTGAGTGATTTAATCAATTAAAGATTTCTTAGCTGTTTGCCAGGATCTTCCAAATAGCAGACCGTTACTTCGCGACGAACACAAAGTCACTGTCTTTTTCATTTGAGCCAAATTCACCTGTTCGCGGAAGTGTTTTCAATCGCTGCATGACCGGGTAGATTTCAGTAAGCGTGATGATCCTATCTTCTCCACCTCTGGTTCTCAGGACTTCTATGAACTTCTGAGCAAAGGGGGAATGCTTGCCAGGGATGCCATCTGACACGTATTCTTTACCACCTGAAGTCAGGTAACGCCTAGTTTTTTTGGAGAGCTTACGCACGAGAAGCTCGCTATCCTCGATACTCTCGTAGAGGTCTTCACCACGGCTACTGGCTATTACAGGGTCAAATGTACCACTGAAACATACATCCATAATCAGCAAAATATGTTCACATGGGATGTTATTGATGATGTTTCTTAAGATACTGTGCGCCACATAGGAGGTTTTAGCAGCATCATTGGAAAGACTACTCCGGGTCACCAGGTAACCTTCCCCAAAAGTCTCATCAAATTGCCCATGACCAGCAATGAAAATTACCAATTGATCTTGTGGTCGGTACTTTTTGGTAGCATATTCCTTGATTTTAATCAACAATTCCTCCTGCTCAGGGTTCTCCATAAGCTCTGTTTCGAATCCATATATATCCCTCAGCTCTTTAGCGATGGTTTCGGAATCATAAACAGGATTGACCAAATCAGACCAATTGTCGTACTTATCCGTGCCTATGAGCAGTGCATAATCTTTCCTGTTGATATCCACTGCTTTGGATATGGCATCTATACCTTGCAGGATATTGCGATAATCGGTGACCGTACCCCCGGCAGCATTCTCTACCACCAGGCTAACAACATTCTCTCCATCAAACAGGGAAATTGGTTGATCAAATTGGAAGGTCAATGAATTAGGCGCCACAGAAATTTGCTTGGAGCCAAGTATGTCACCATCTCTACTTTTACTCAGGTTCATCCGAATAGACTTGATTTCAGTGGTGGAACTAATCGTCGCTTTGAAGTAGATCCGCTTATCCTGGGAGTTGGTATATTCTGAAGTAGGAAAAACCCACTCTATGATAGGGAGCTCAACGGATTTTTCGGTAAGAGGAGTGGTGTAGTCCAGCCTGATAGCATTCGTTTGATCGCTTACAAGCTGAGAAAAACAAAAACTGGTGGTTAGCAGTAAGCTAAGCGAGATGATGGATGCCCTCATTTGATGATTATTTTATTGGTGAATTCAAGGTCGATATCTTCCGATTTGATAGAAAGCTGGTAGAGGTAAACCCCCGATGACATGGCCTCTGTTCTCTTCATAGTCAATTCATGATTACCAGCAGGCATTTCTTTATTTGTCCATGTCCATACTTCCCTTCCGGAGAGATCGGTCGTGATCAAGGTCACGTCATAAGTTGAGCTGTTTCCTGGTAAAGAAATAGGAATAGATAACTGCACATCAAAAGGGTTCGGGTATGCCTCCCCAATGTTGACTTGCTCAGATAGAAACTGCTCCGATGGATCCGTGCTGTAAAGGATTTTGAAACGTTTTGTACCATTCAAGGAGAACGTATACGCTGTTTGCACAGACATATCGATGATTACCTGGTTGGAGATGTCTAGTAGCTTGAGGCTTTGAATATTGGACGCTATACGGCCCCATTGTAGCGTAGTAGGTCCGTTTTGGTCGGATGTTGCATTGAACTCCCAACTGTATTTTTCACTTGGGGGAACAATGTCCTTACTTAAGTCGCCATATCTAAACTCAGGATGATCAAATGAGATTTCCAAATACCTAATCCATTTGGGCAGGGTCAGCGCATCCAATGCATCTACTCCCGTGGTGGCACGGACGTGCATCCCCACTGAAGCAAGGCCTGAGTGGTTTTCCTGATGGAGGGAAATAGGCACGAACCATTCATAATCGGGAAGCTCGGGGGCGCTAATCCGTCCGTCAGCTTTGATCTTGTCAGCATAGCTGAAAGTGATAGTCTGGGCAGTAGTGGACATTAGGTTGACAAAAGCTCCTTTGTATTGGGCAAGTAGTGCGCTCTCTGGCCACTTGGCAGGGTCAGCAGGGTCTATTACCCTTAGAGGGCCAACTTCTTCAATGCCATTTCGGGCCAATACGGAATTCCAGTTAATATCTATGATATATGGGTTACCAATCAAGTTCCAGCCTGGCTGCAAAACAACCTCCTGTGGGTCTTTGGTGTTTACTTCGGCGGCTCCTACTTTGACCTCAGCTGCTTCCCTGGCATTGAAGAAATATCCAGCACCGATTTGAATGGGCGAGGAAGCAACCAAGTCTTCCAGGTTGCTTTCTTCTGTTTCTGTGGAGGCATTGTATTTGATCAGTCTCCAGATGGTTTTATCCGGGATTCCTCCATTGTATTCGTTGAAAATTTCCTGGACACGGTTGCCAGTCCCGGGGAAATTGAAGGGTATGGCGATGATTTCATAATCTTCTAATTTGCCACCAAATCGGGTAATGGACGAGATCTTAGGGCTTGAGGATTCTGAGAAGGTTAATGAAATTGTTCTTTCTTCAGTTTCTGCCACATTACCAGCCTGATCCTCTGCTCTTACAAAAAACACCAGGCCCACGCCATCAAGGTCAGCTTCGTTTACCGTTAAGGAGTAAGTGCCAGATTGGGAAATCACATCCGTTGCCTCAAAATCTGTCGCTGTAATGGACTTGGTGAAGAACTCCACTTTACTCACGCGAAAGTCAGACACGTCTACGGTGAGGGTGATTGGTGCTGATCCAAATACAAACTCATCTGTTGCGGACAAATTACTTAGCACAGGCGCGTCAGTATCAATGTACCTGGCTACTACTATTTCGTGGGAAGCCGTAGTAAAGGCGTCTTTGGAATCAGTAGCACGAAGCACTATTTGAATCGTTGAGTCTTCTTCATTGGTGAATACCACTTTGTTTTGAAGGTTTGCTCCGTCAATAACGAACGCATCGGTACCACTATCTAAGCTAAATGTATGCGAATCTCCAGCATCCTCATCCGACACACTTAATGAGCCAATTGCTGTGTTGGCAGCAGAAAAAGCCACAATAGTATGGTTGGAAAGCTGCAGGTTCATGGGCGTATCGTTGATATCGCGTATTGTAATCTCAAGGCTTCCGGAGTAAAATAACCCGCCACTGTCAGTAGTACGAATAGCCAGCTGATAGCTGCTCTTACCTTCAAAATTTAGCGCTGTGTTGGTGAATAAAGAGTCTCCAATGATTGTAAAAGAGCCATTGTCATTTCCCGATCCTTCAAAAGTATAGGTGAAGGATTCTATTGAGTTAGCGTCTGAGGTGGTCAACTTGCCAACAAATGTTCCGATGGCTAAATTTTCATCTATGGTACGGTTAGATAGGTTCAGTCCAGTAGGAGCGATGTTCTCTTCACCGTCCGTTTCAAAATTGGAAGCAATAAAGGCAGAACTTCCGCTTTCATTATTGGCCCTAACCCTGAAGTAATATATTGTGCGTTGAGTAAGGTCGGTTAGGTCGATATTGGTAGAAGTAGCTTTTGATTCAAATAAGGTATCGATGAAAGACTGACTGGTCGATAATTGAAAATCATAAGCGCTTGCCCCACCGGGGTTGTTCCAGGAACAGCGCGCGCTCGTTAAAGTGATATTGCTCGTGGAGAGATTGAAAGGCTGTGCAGGAATGGTGATAAATGAAAGCGTATCGGAGTAGTCTGATGAAGCAGAAGCATTATAAGCTCTAATACGCGCTTTATAATCAGTACCTGATTGAAGTCCTGCAATACTTACTTCATTGGTAACTGTATTTTTTGGGCCGAACCCAGTGACAAAGGTAATGAAGTCAGTATTTGAAACTTCCACCAGATATCCGTTGGCTCCAGCTACTATATCCCAAGAAAGTTTGGCTGTATTGCTGGAGATCTCGGATATATCGCCTAAAATCGGTTTTTGAGGAGCAGTTAGTACTTTGCCAATGGAAGAGTATTTAGAGGAACCCGAAGCATTGTAAGCCACCACGCGGTAATCATAGTTCGTTCCACCTGAGAGCTCTGTAACTTGAGCGTTAGTCGCTGTAATGCCCGAAACCACAGCAACGGTTGTCTCAAAATCATCAGTCGATACCTCAATACCGTAGGAGGATGCACTTTCAACAGGGTTCCAGCTAGCTATAAATGAAGTGCCGGTAATGTCTGAAGCTCCGAAAACAGAAAGTGTAGGTGCCAGAGGCCTGGTTAGAAATGAAATCTCATTGGAGAACTCTGAGAAAGGATCATTCAAGGTTCCAGTATTGGATATATTCTGTGCTCGTATTTTAGCAGTATAGTTCTTTCCTTTGATAAATGAAGTGTAATAATAAGCTGTATCAGATAGATTGTTAATTATCTGGTCATTTGCGCCCAATTGAGATAACGTTAATTCATAGCGCTCGGCGATGCCTGTGGGTTTGTTCCAGGTGAGTAAAACAGAATCAATGTAAACATCTGCAATATTCACCTCGCTAAACACAGGTATACCAGGAGCTGTTAGGATGCCTGAGATAATCGCCTCTGCTGATGCTCTGTCTTGATCATTTAGTGATGAGACACCAGCACTGTAAGTGCTCCCAGGTAGCAGGTTAGATACTTCTAATGTATTAGAATTAAGTGTAGAGTCTAATATTATGGTACTATCCGCATAAATTTTCACCCGAAATTTGTCAACTCCTCCCTTATTCCATGTCAACCCAAAACCAGACGTACTAACGGAATTATCAATAAGTTCTAACGCTTCAGGGATGTTGGGTGCAGTAAGAATAATTTCGCTGAATGTGCTGGATTCTGACCCAAAATCACTTACCGCTTCAAGTGAGATAGTATAGGCAGTGTTGGCAATCAAACCTGTTAGAATATCAAGGGTAATAGTTTTTTGTCCTTTCTGAGAACTGTTATTCAATAGAACTTTGTAATCTGTAAATCCCTGATATGGAGATCCGTTTTGCAAAACAGTCAAATGATAGTCACTTGCGTATTTTACAGTGTCCCAGGATATTGATATTGCTGACTGATTGGCTTCAAAGGTGGCCGAGATAGCATCTGGCACAGCAGTAACTGAAACTTCCCACGGTTGCTCGATTAGGTTTTCCGCCAAAACTGGAAGAGACACTTTATCAGAGTAATCATTAGGAACAACTGCTATCGATGCTCCAACTGACAATTCCAGTGTGGGTGTTAAGTTAGTTAGGTCGGTTCCATTCAAAACCTCAATTTGGATGGTCTTATTTTCAGTATTGATTTTTGGGTTGTCACTTGCTCCAGAAACCTCTGAAAGACTGAATGATAGCACATCATTTCCATCATGGACATTTTCAAAATATCCTACTTCATCGTATTTTTTATCTGTATATACAATGTCCATATCACCATCATTGTTAATATCCATGATTTTAACATCTCGCGCATTTCCCAAACTTGTGGTTAGCACAATTGGTGATCCAAAATTGTTGTTTCCGTCATTTTCAAACCAGGCGATTTGATTGTCGTTTCGAATGGATACGATATCCATATCGCCATCACTGTCTATGTCGCCTACATCGAAGGCCCATCCTTGGGCAACGTTTGCACCATTACTTACGTCAAAGACTTTCCTGTTTCCAAAGTTGCCATTGTTATTTTCATACCATGCACAAACTTGTTCATAAATAGATCCGGTAATCAGATCCAGGTCACCATCCCCATCAATATCAGCAGAGACTACCATAGTAACAGGTTCGGCGTAGGCAGAAGTTCTTATGATATTCTTAGACGAGAAGCTTATATCATATGATGCACTTGTGCCTTGTTGTAAGGTCGGGTTATTTTTATACCAAACCAATTGAGATGACCAGGATGAGCCATTGTAAAAATCATTCACGCTTATGATATCCGCAAAACCATTGTCATCAAAATCACGCGCACTGAATAGCCCGTCTTTCGTCTTGTTTTCGACCAAGGGTCTTTCGTTTGGCGGATTTACTAAATTTTGTTGTAACACTCCATTAGAAGGGTTGGAGGTGGAGGCATTGTAATACCACCCGAGACTAATGGTTTGGGTGGATGGCCATCTACCCGCTATTATTTGCGCATTTCCGCTATTATTAAGGTCTGCCACATCCATACCAAACTGGAAATTTGGAAATGCTGTTGTATAACTATGTGGAGCGGAGGCATTGACACCATTATACAACCATCTCATATTATTGTCTGAGTCGATAAAGAATATCTGATTATTGTATCTCGCAATGTCCTTAACTCCAGAAAAATTTCCGCCTCCTATTGTTTTGCGAGTCCAGGGATTGTTAGTTGGTTTGCTTTGTTGATCAGTATTCTCAAAATATATAATCTCACTAGTGTTAGCCGAATAAGTAACAATGTCCATGGCTCTATCACTGTTGAAATCATAAACCAATAGTTCCTCTACTCCCCCTGATACCGCATTAGCTGTTGTTTGGAGTTTCTTTTGGACCCATTTCAACGGAGGCTGCACACCAAGAAAATTGAAAGCCATAGAAAATTGTGCACCACAGTTTAATTCTGGTGCTTCAAAATGGAGCCTTATCTCTCCTGCTCCTTTTAGTACTGAGCTATTGGGAATAGTAATCCTCAATTTATTATTCGTACTGTTACTTGGCGTGGTTGTTAATACTTGTTCATATGCATAAACATAAAATCCTTTCGATTCATCATAAGTCAAATAGCGAATCGTTAATTTCTCACTTTTGGTTTCATCAATTTCCAACCCTGTTCCCCAGAATGTGATCACAGTCCCCGGGCCACCATGGTTTACACTGACATCTGAAACTCTCGGGCAGGCCGTGGTTTGTAAAACCGGCCCAAGCAAGAGAATAAGTGCCAAAAATGAATTTTGAGACGTTTTAAAATAGCTCATAGCTTTCATGATTTAATTGGTAGGTAACACTGGGCCAGGAATATCACTTTCACCAGCGGGAGCAGCTCCCTCAGCATTGGTCAGGACCAAATAGCCGGCACCGGCCACACTGGCTCCCACGGCGGCTTGGAGTACAAAGGGAATTTTTCTCTTCACGCTAAAGTTTGTGGTGTAGACCACATCATCCTTATTTTTCTGATCTGTGAACCTTAAGCGGTAGTCTTTTCCAGGTTTTATGTCCTTTGGGATTACCAGGATATATTCCCCCACATTTGCCACATTGGTGAACGTGTGGACAATTTCTTTGTCATCATTGAATAGATCGATGGTGAGGACATCATTGCCTCTGCCGGCAGACCAGGTGAGGTTATAGGGTCTTCCGCGTTTGAAGGAATCTATGTTTTCAAAGTCATAGAGTTCTACGAAAGGAATGTAAAGTTTGCCCTTTAGCTCCAGGGTTACATTACCTGCAAACAGTTCTCCCAACTCCTCTTTGGCACGCCAGGTTACTTGCTTGCTGCCGCCCACTGCAATGTCTATGCCTATGTCGCCGGAGACATTTTCGAGTGGCTGTACATAGTCGTCAGATGAAGCATACAGGCTTAGCGTGTATTTATGGGTCAGGTCATTGTCCAAAAGGTCGTATTTGACGATAATGTCGCCGCCTCTTGTTGTGACTGACTTGATTTTCAGTTCTTGTGCCTTAGCTAACCACCCGAAAGTGATAAATAAGGCTATCAATCCCATTGTTACAATCTTCATTTTTAGTACTGTTTTTATGGATTCTTACCTTAAACAATACTAATTCCGATCTCTTGAGATTACTATCAGAAATCCGTCAAGAGCTGTTGGTTTTCAGTCAGTTTTTCTGCTTGAGGTACTCGGTGGGGCTCATCTCATATTGCTCTTTGAAGCACTGGGAGAAGTAAGAAGGGCTCTCAAAACCCACCTCAAAGGCGATATTGCTGATTGATTTACCTGATGGAAGGAGATCAATGGCTTTTTGCAACCGGAATTGTTTGATGAACTCCACGGCGGATAGATTGAGCAATGCTTTCAGTTTACGGTTAAGTGTGCTTTGACTCATGGCCATTTCACTGGCCAGAACTTCCACATTGACCAATGGATTTTTTAGGTTATCTTCCAGGTATTCATTGAGTTGGGTTAAGAACGGATCCTGCGTTTTTAGCTTTCCTTCCGCAGGCTCCTCCGGGATCAACTCTGCCCTCAATTTGTCCCTGAGGTTGGCCTGTTGCTGCAGTGCATTGGCTATGTGCAACTCCAACTCATACATTTGAAAAGGTTTGGTGAGGTAATGATCAGCCCCTGCCTGGAGTCCTTTGAGTTTTGACTCTTGTGCGGTTTTTGCAGTGAGCAGGATGAAATAAATATGCGACGTACGAATGTCTGATTTGCATTGATGGCACAGGGCCAAGCCATCCATTACGGGCATCATCACATCTGAAACCACCACATCTGGCAATTCATTGTGGATAATCTCCAGACCTTCCTGGCCATTTCCGGCATGCAAAATCTTCCAAGGACCTTCAAAACTAGTGACGATGAACTCTAGCAGCTCCGGGTTGTCTTCTATGACTAAAATGACGGGAGTATCTGCCGGGTCGGTTGATGAGGTTTTTTGAGCAGAGCGGGTTGGTATGGCCTCTACTTTTATTTCGTTGATTTTTTCTACAGGTAAAGTCACCCTGAAAACGGAACCTTCTCCTACAGTACTTGTCACAGAGACTTCTCCATTCAAGAGCTCAGTGAGTTCTTTGACCAGGGAGAGCCCGATACCGGCTCCTTCCTGAGCTCGGGTGGCGGAATCATCGACTTGGTAAAATCGGTCAAAAAGGGAAGGGAACACATGTTCTGGGATGCCGATTCCTGTATCTTTCACTTCAATTTGGATGAAAAATGTTCCGTTTTTAGATAGCTCTTTCAGTGTCAGGCTTATTTCACCATGTTCAGTAAATTTCAGCGCATTGCCCAACAGGTTTGTGATGATTTTTTCCCAATGTGATTTGTCAAATAGGTAATATCCGTCAATCCCCCTGTGATCAAATACAAGGTTGATTCCTTTGGTTTTGGCTAGATCCTCAAATTGATTGATGCATTCTTTTCCAAAAACCGTCAGCTCACCAGTCGATTGATGGGTTTGCATAAACCCGGACTCCAGCTTTGAAATATCGAGCAACTCATTCACCAACTTCAATAGGTGACTACAGTGCCGGTAGTTGCTTTCCAGAATGTGCTGTACTTCTTTAGGGAACTTTTGGTCCCTGAGTTGCTTCTCCAAAGGAGATAGTACAAGCGTGAGTGGTGTTCTGAATTCATGCGTTATATTGGAGAAAAAGCGTGTTTTCATATCGTCCATTTGCTTTAGGCGATTGGCTTCTCTTTTGTTGAATTCCACCTCTTGTCTTTTGATAAGCGTTCTTTTATAGCTTCTCCAGTAGAGAATGATCGACGAGCCAAAGATTAAGAAGTAAATAGTATAGGCCCACCAACTCAGCCAGGGAGGAGGGGAGACTTTGATATTGATTTCATGAATATTTGAACTCCATTCCCCGTCAGTATTAGAAGTATTTAGCGAAAGCACATAACTGCCCGGCCGCAACTGATCAAACTTGATTTTCCTGTCTTTTCCGGTTTCAATCCATTCTTTATTGTAATCTGAAAGCTTGTACCTATAGTTGTTCTTGTTGGGTGCATTGTACTGCATGGCAGCTACTTCCAAGGCGATTGAGTTTTCGGAATAGTTTAGAGTGAGGTGACTAAGCTCGTTTAGCGGCTTATCTATGAGTGTGAGGCTATCATCAAATGATTGCAACCTATTATTGATACGAAAACTGGTAACCTTTACTTCAGGCTCATAAGTATCATATGCGAACAACTCCGGGTCAAATACCGAATATCCATTGGTTCCACCAAGCGCTATTCGGCCATCAGGAAGCTTGAACTCATGATGTCTGTTAAACTCATTTTCGATCAAACCATCATTTTTTTGATAATTGGTGATCTTGTTTGTCTTTTTGTTCAACCGACTGATCCCATTGAAAGTACCCATCCATAAGTTTCCATTTGCATCAGGAACCACTGTGCCAATGCTGTTGTCAGCAAGACCATCTTCCTTGCGATAGGAGTAAACCACTCGCTGTTCGGATTTATCCCATTTTATCAGGCCATCGCCTAGAGTGGCTATCCACAATACGGAAGGTTGCTCTGGATCTTGGCAAAGGTCTATGAGGCTGGCATTTCCACTCCCTGGTGTAAACTCATCTATTATTTGACCATCTTTTATTTTGTACAATTTGTTCTCAACGGCGATGGCCCATTGGTGTTTCTCATCTACCACAAAGTCAGAAAGTATCTCTTGAGAGAGGCTGTTTATTTCTTTGATCCTAAACTTGGAAGGGGGCATCGCTGGATTTTCCCAATGATACAGCCAGCCATATTTACCCAAAGCCCATAACTCTTCATCTCTCGCTCCAATACCCACAAAATAGTCATAACTACTTTCACCCGTATTTATTGGTTTTAAACGGGTATCTTCTATGCCAAATAATTGTCTGGGATCCTGGTAGTTGTAATAATCGTATTTCAAGAATAGCTGCCTTTGGTTATTGTAGAAATACCTAAAATCATAAGCCCATTCTTGCTGTTTCCAGCTCATTGGAAGCTCATTTCTTTCAATGTGCATCTCCTCGATAAGTAAGTCCGCTACGAAATTGGTTTTGTAAGGCGATGAGTTAAAGCTAGGGGTGAGTAGGTTGATCTTATAAAGCCCACCTGTATTTACACCGACCCAAAGCGTGTTTGATTGATCAATTAACAACCCCGTGACGATAAATTTTTCCCTATCAGGGTATGACCATAGAATGGTAATCCGCTCATCATGCTCTATCCTGAAAATGTGCCCCTGATATTGAAAAACAGCTCTCTTTTCTTTGTCCAGAATTAAGTTGAAAACTTTGCTGTTGTTTACCCTCTGGATGGGTGGTATGGTCAACTTCCTGAAAGAATCCCGATCTTCATCATAGATAAATATTCTGTTGCTATAGGCAAATAGCACCCTGTTGTCTGGTAGGCTTGCCACAGGACACTTATTTTGAGACCCTGGATTATAATTGAACGATTCCGGTATTGGAATTCCCCGGAAAGTACTACATGACTGATCAGCTACTACCAGGCCCTCTTTAGTCATCAACCAATACCTCCCTGTTTCGTCGATATCAAACCCATAGCCAATCTCAGTTGTATCACGCTTTGCAAATACTTTACTGATTTTTTCTAATGTAGAATCTATTTGATGAAATGAATGCTCTGTTTTTACGAACCAATTGCGTTTGGCATTGTCACTGACGAAATAAACAAACTTGGCTCCTTTTGGCCCCATGTTGAATTTGAAGTGGATGTCTTGAAGGCTCTGGACTGGCTGCACATCCCTGGTCACTTCAAATGTCCTGGGATCCATTCGATCTACTTTGTAATTAAAATTTAGAATCCAGAGGGTGTTCGAGTCATCGATGAGGATGTCATAAATCTGGGAGGTGGAGAGTTTGCTTCGCTCTCCTGACCTGCTATCGAACCGTATGAATTCATGGCCATCAAATCTGGCCAGGCCATTGAGCGTAGCTACCCAAATGAAGCCATCCCGATCTTGCGCGAGGTAAGAAACGTAATCCTGCGGCAGCCCATCCGCTGTGGTATATTTGGTGTAATTGGTATAAAGAGGCGCTACATCCTGTCCCGATACGCAATAGGTGCAAATGAGCGTTAATAGTAGAGAAATAGTGGTGGTTTTCGGATTCACTTACCCCAATTTAATCACGAAAACTTTTAGATCATGAATTAACGATTATGATGCAGCGCAAAAGTACGTTCAGAAGATTAAAAACTCCTGCGAACTGAGTCTAGTAGAAGGCACTACATTTCCTCAGTAGAGATTCAAGGACGAGTTTTCGCAGAAACTGGCCAAATGCTCAGTTCGCACATGCGCCATGACACATTGTTACAAGCCGTTTCTTCAGTTCGCTCGTTTAATCGTTGCGGTGGTCCGTTGGATAACTATTGAGAAGAGTTGATTCTGGATTTGGAGTTGAAAAGTTGATTTGTTGACCCACTTAGAAAATTCAACGTTAGCGACCTCTCCAGTTAACCCGAACTTAATGAAGAGTTCGTATAAATCAAGCTCTTTTTTCGAAGCAATTTGTTTGCAGCACCCTTCTGTTCCAAATGTTACTTCTTCAATGTACAGACTGTTATATATTTTAGATGTGGTTATGCAAGTTCGATAAGCTCTTCCTTCAATCTCTCCTTCAGGTTCATCCAGCCAGTTCACAGGTCCTTCGTTCAAGGATGTTATCCAGGCATAGTAGTCCTTCTTCACAGGCTTGAGTTCAAGTTCAACAGTTTGTCCGTTCGCAAAACTGAGAGTTGCGATAAGGAAGAAGGATAGGGTTAAATATCTCATGGTGGTGATTATGGCCTGTAACGCTAAGCTAGCAGGAGTACGCCCCGAGCCTGGCAAGTTCCGATAAAACTAATGAATCTGCCGGTGCTTCCAAAGTGTTAAGTAACCACGTTCAGAAAGTGAAAAATCCTGCACGGGAAAGAGGGTAGAAAGCACAACTCTTTCCCGGTGGCAGATCCATGGTCGAATTGCACTGAAATCAGCTAGAAAGCAACATGACATATGCCCGATCAGTGTCTATTGAAGCCTGTTTTATTCTTACAATTATGTCAACAGTTTAGTGAAGTTGGGTTTGAATCGTTCAAGGTCTAAAATTTTCGACCATGAGTTTTTTCGTGGCAAGGCCTACAGTATGAAATTAGATCGGCTAAAGATTCAACTGGTTTCCATCGTAAATTGCACTTTTTCTAGTGTAAATATGAATTTGTTTAGTGTAAGCATTCATTTATTCACTGTAGCACTAAATCGTTTCATGGTAATTAGTCTTTTTTTAAGATAAGATATAAATATTTTTAGTGCGGATGGGACTTTATTGACTATAAATGTTCCTTTGTTTAGTGAAGAACATGATTTGAGGGGTTCGGTCATCATAGTGTTGGACTACAGTAAGCG
Organism: Marinoscillum sp.; assembly: GCA_040218045.1. Classification (GTDB taxonomy): domain Bacteria; phylum Bacteroidota; class Bacteroidia; order Cytophagales; family Cyclobacteriaceae; genus Marinoscillum. The sequence goes on along the minus strand of JAVJQA010000033.1, from coordinate 123,811 downwards.
CACAGCTAACTAATTTTTTTAAAAGTTTATCGTCCTGCTTTGGGTTGTCATCGAAATGGTATCAGATACTACCTTCTATTGGTCAAGATGTCTGGCGACATGACAGCAAGATGATATTTTATCCGCCATGGTTCGTGTCCTCACGAACTATGAATTTGGCATTCATCAATCAGCTCATTTACAATGAGAACAACAGAATGTGCAAATTGAACTTTCTAACCAATGGAGCATTACTAGAAATAGAATACCTTTGCATCAAGAACGGGAACCATTCCCGTTCTTTTTGTTTTTCAATATTTTGAAAAACAATGCCGACCGTAGCGTCGGCATTTGGGTGGTTACTGACCAATTAGATCCTGAAACAAGTTCGGGATGACATGTAGAACGTAAACGAGGCTGTGAACCTCGCGAAGCGAAATTATGAGTAAAAAAGGAAGAGTACTTGTGGCCATGAGTGGCGGCATAGACAGCTCACTGGCCGCAGTGATGCTGCACGAAGAAGGATATGAAGTGATCGGGATGACCATGAAAACATGGGACTACCAGACTTCAGGAGGATCCAAAAAAGAAACAGGCTGCTGTAGCCTGGACTCCATTAACGACGCACGAAATATCGCCGTGAGTCTAGGTTTCCCGCATTTTATAGTAGATATCAGGGAAGAGTTTGGCGATTATGTGATCAACCACTTCACCAACGAATACCTGGATGGGCGCACACCAAATCCATGTGTGCTTTGCAATACGCATATCAAATGGGATTCATTGCTCAGAAGGGCCGACAAGCTGGATTGTGAGTTTATCGCCACTGGCCACTATGCCAATGTGCGTGAAGAGAACAATCGATATGTCATTTCCAAAGGAAAAGACGAAAACAAGGATCAGTCCTATGCGCTTTGGGGGATTTCTCAGGAAAGCCTCAGCCGCACTAAATATCCATTGGGACACTTACATAAATCTGAAATCAGGGACATGGCCACAGAGCGTGGATTTCATGAATTAGTGTCTAAGTCCGAGTCGTATGAGATCTGTTTTGTGCCGGACAATGATTACCGTGGCTTCTTGAAAAGAAGAGTAGATGGACTGGAAGACAAGGTAAGAGGAGGTGAGTTTGTATTGGAAGATGGTACCGTAGTAGGTACACATGAAGGGTATCCATTCTATACAGTAGGTCAGCGCAAGGGACTTGGTATCGCCCTGGGTTATCCGGTGTATGTTACTGAGATCCAAAAGGACAAGAACCGTGTGATGCTGGGCACATTTGATGAGCTATCCAGAGATGGCATGTATGTGAAAAACCTGACCATGCAGAAGTACACCTCGATAGAGGGTGAGCGAAAAGACACCATTACAAAGGTGAGGTACAATGATAAAGGCACTCCTGCCGTTATTGAGCAGGTAGGTGATACCATGAAAGTGTTTTTTGGGAATGGAGTGAGTGCCATTGCCCCGGGACAGGCGGCAGTATTTTATGAAGGCAACGATGTAATAGGAGGCGGTTGGATCAAATCAAGCTTTCATCAGCACCAACAACCGTCTGTGGGAATGCCTGCTATCAAATCCAAATAAGCTGATTAATTTTAACGAATGAAGAACCTGTTCATACTAATGTCGCTTTTGGCCTTCTTTGCTTGTGAGGAAGAGGTAAGTGATGTTAGCCTGGATCCTGGGTATGACTATTTTCCATTAGTACTCAATACTTTTAGAACTTACGAAGTTGAGGAGGTAAATATTGATGCTTTTGTGCCAGACACCCTAAGTTATTACTTAAAGGAGGTCGTTCATGATTCTTTGGTTTCAGGTACTGGAGTGATTACTTATTTACTCAACCGGTACAAGTCACCGGATAGTGTCAATTGGACGTTGGATTCTGTCTGGAGTGCCAGAAGATCTGAAACTGTTGCCATCATCAATGAAAATGATGTAGCACTTTGTAAAATGACTTTCCCGGTAAAGGCCGGTAAAACCTGGGACGGGAATGCTTTTAATGTATTCGATGCCCAAGAATATCAATTTGCCATCCACAGCGGTTATGTTCATGAAAACCTTTCTCTGAGTTCGGATGTGGTGATTAGGGTAGTGATTGAAGATATTCCTGAAAACCTGGTCAATCAGGATCAAAGGTCTGAGTCCTATGCTCGTGGCATCGGTCTTGTAGAGAAAAATTATATTCAGTTGTCTTTTTGTACGTTGAATTGTGAAGAAAAAGGCACAACTGTTGGAGCCATTGAGCAAGGGCGCGTACTAAGTCAGAAGTTAATCAAGTATGGGGAGGAATAGAGGAGTAGTAGTAATTGTCTTGATATTGATGTCGCTTTCACTTGCGGCCCAAGACCGGTATATGGTCTTTTTTTCTGATAAGGACCAGGTACCTTACTCCGTAGATCAGCCTGAGGATTTCCTGAGCGAGCGGTCCATTGCCAGGCGCCTGAAAATGGACATTGCCATTACTGATCAGGACTTACCAGTAGATGAATCCTATGTAGCGCAAGTGGCAGCAAAAGGAGCAGAGGTTTATTTTAGGTCAAAGTGGTTTAATGCGGTGCTGACTCAAATGAGCGGAGGTATTGTCAGCGCTGTAGGCAATTTACCATTTGTGGATAGTGTAGTTTATGTGGCAAAAGATATTAAGTTAGCTACCGGGGGAGAAGAGAATTATACCGTCCCGGAAGCGTTTTTAGATCTAGAAGGTCAGGGTAGCAGTACGCTTACCCAGTTGTCAATGCTCGGTGTGGATCAAATGCATGAAGATGGATTTAGAGGAGAAAACATGCTGATTGCAGTTTTTGATAGTGGATTTCCGGGAATCAATGAGTACAAGCCATTCGAACACATTTTCAATGAAAACCGACTTGTAGGCACCAGGGATTTTGTAAAGAATTCAGGTAACGTGTTTCAATACCACTCACACGGTGCGTCTGTTTTTTCCTGTATAGGAGCATCTCAGGGAGAAGATATTCAGGGTACAGCCCCCAATGCTTCTTTCGTGCTTTGTGTTACTGAAGATGTGTCAAACGAATATCGAATAGAAGAGTATAATTGGTTGTTTGCGGCTGAGTTTGCCGATAGCATTGGTGTGGATGTAATCAATAGTTCTCTTGGTTATTCAACATTTTCAGATGCTGAAATGAACTACAGCTATGCTGATTTGGATGGCAAGACAACTATTATATCCCGTGTAGCAAAAATTGCTTCAGACAAGGGAATGGTGGTGGTAGTCAGTGCTGGAAATGAGGGCAGCTCAAACTGGAAGTACATCACTGGCCCTGCAGATGTAGAGGAAGTACTGACAGTTGGCAGCGTAAATTCAACGTATCAGAAAGCAAGGCATAGTTCATATGGGCCAACGGCTGATGGAAGGATCAAGCCAGATGTAATGGCTATGGGTGGATCAACAGCAATTTTCAGGAGTGGAGAATATACTGAAGGAGGAGGTACGAGTTATGCTTCTCCTCAAATGGCCGGTTTTGCAGCCGGAATTTGGCAGGCGCACCCGGACTGGTCAAACCAGGATGTTATTGAAGCCATCAAAATGTCCGGGTCTAATGTTTTGGCCCCTGATACTGCTGTGGGCTTTGGTGTTCCTAACTACTATGTAGCCGTCAATGGAGCCACTATTGCAGCTGCGGACGTTTTTCAGGACAAGCTGAAGGTGTATCCCAATCCTTTTGCAGAAGGAAGGATCAATTTGGATTTTGGCAATGTAACCCTCAAAGGAGAGGTTGAAATTCTGATTCGGGACGTAAATGGCAAAAAGCTGTATTCTCAAAAATACAATGGCCGGGAATTACCCAATCAATTAGAAATCGAGATAAATCCCATCGGAAATGGTGTGTATTTCTTAATGTTGCAAACCAGGAAATTCAAAAAGACAGTAAAACTCATAAAGATCTAAATGAAAGATTGTTTGATTGCTCCTTCTATGCTCGCAGCAGATTTTGGAAATATCCAACGCGATGTGGAGATGCTCAACGAAAGTGAAGCTGATTACATTCACATAGATATAATGGACGGGGTGTTTGTGCCCAATATTTCATTCGGATTTCCAGTAACCACCGCTATTGCAAAGCATGCGAAAAAACCCCTTGATTTTCATTTGATGATCAAAGACGCCGATCTTTATCTGGAGCAATGCAAAGCCAGTGGAGCAGCGGTCATCAGTGTACATGCTGAAGCTTGCAATCATTTGCACCGCACCATTTCTGCAATTAAGGAAATGGGCATCAAAGCAGGAGTGGCTTTGAATCCACACACTCCCGTTAGCGTACTTACAGAAGTATTAGGTGATATCGATTTGGTGTTGATCATGAGTGTTAATCCCGGATTCGGTGGCCAGAAATTCATTCCACATACGTTCTCCAAAGTACAGCAGGTTAGGGAAATGTCGAGGGTGGTCAATCCTGATTTGATGATAGAAGTGGATGGTGGAGTTACTACAGAAAATGCGCGTGAGCTCGTTCAGAAAGGTGCCAATATGCTTGTGGCAGGAAGTTTTGTTTTCAACTCCAGTGATCCGAAAGGCACAATAAGATCTCTCAAAAACGTTTGATTACCGGAATGACTTTAAAACCGGTTATTTTCATTTCATTTTTGCTGTTACACCTTGGCTGCTGGGCACAGACTGTGCTCGTCTCAGGAAAGGTGTTAAATGAACAGTCGGCACCTATTTCCGGAGCATCTGTGCTTCTGGAAGGCACTAAGTTGGGAGTCATTACCGATGAGTCGGGCAATTTTAACATTCGGGTTCCTTCCGGACAAAATGCCTTGGTTATTGCCCACATCCAATATAAAACATCTGTTTATCCTTTCGATTCAGGTACCGATTTGGAAATAACCATAATACTGAAGGAGAAGACTACTCAACTGGAAGATGTGGAGGTCAAGGATCGATCAATCTACGATGATGAAGTAATACCCGTCCAAAAAGTAGATGCCAAATCTGCTAAAAGCCTGCCGTCTACCTTCGGGGATTTCAATAAAATATTAGTCACGCTGCCAGGTGTTTCAAGCAACAATGAGTTGAGTTCAGCTTACTCCGTACGTGGGGGTAATTTTGATGAGAATCTGGTGTATGTGAATGACATCCCCGTATATCGTCCGTTCTTGGCAAATGCCGGGAGACAGGAAGGGCTCAGCTTTGTGAATCCTGAGATGGTTCAGGACATTGAGTTCTATGCAGGAGGCTGGGAGCCAAAGTATGGGGACAAACTTTCGAGTAGTCTCAATATTGAATACAAAGAACCCGATAGCCTGGAGGGAGCCGTCACTATTGGATTATTGGGAGGCACCGCATATACAGGTGGTAACACAGATAAAATGTCATACCTGATTGGTGCGAGGCACAGGGACTCCCGTTATTTGCTGAATACATTAGAGACGAAAGGACAATATTTCCCAACTTATACGGATGTACAGGCTTTTTTCACCTTTGACCTTTCTTCAAAACGTTCGCTATACATCAATAAAACCAAGTTGAGTATTCTCGCGAGTTATGGCCGCAATCGCTATTTGACTGAACCTGTCTCTCAAACCACTGATTTTGGATCCGTCCAGCAGAATTTCAGGCTTCAGACCGCTTTTGAAGGAGCAGAGATCATGCGATATGACACCTATCAAACGGGCTTTCGGCTGACTCATCGGTTCAATGAGCGATTAAGGACACACTTCATTGGATCGGCGTTGTTCACTTATGAAAAAGAACAGTTTGAAGTAGAAGGGGCTTATCGGCTCTGTGATGTAAACAATAATCCAAATTCCTCTTCATTTGATCAATGTGTGGTACAGCGCGGTGCGGGAACCAATTATGATTATGGGAGGAATAGTCTCAATGCGAATTTGTATACCGCTGAATCCAGATGGGAGTACTTGCTCAATTCCAATCACGTAATAGAGGGCGGAGTAGGAGTGATGATCCAGGATATTGAAGACCACATCAAAGAATATTCTTTTATTGATTCAGCTGATTACGTAAACGTCACCAGGAGTGTATTTAATGACCTTCATATGCGTGCTAATCAGTACTATAGTTACTTACAAAGCACAATCCTGTGGGGCGATTCAATACATGCGCTGAATTTAGGAGTGCGGGCTGCGTATTGGGATTACAATGGGCAGGCTGTGGTGAGCCCGCGGGCTTCTTACAGGCTGGCGCCAAAGTGGGACCAAATCACCACATTTAAGTTGTCAGTTGGGATGTATCAGCAGCCCCCATTTTATAGGGAACTTAGAACCCAGGATGGAGACTTGAGAAGTAAGGTCTATGCTCAGAAGTCCATTCATTTTATTGCTGGTGCTACACGGTTATTCTATATGTGGGATCGTCCATTCTTATTTACCACGGATGTCTACCACAAGCAACTTTATGACATCATCCCGTATGATATCGATAATTTAAGATTAAGATACTATCCTGATAACCTGGCAACCGGATATGCTCGTGGCGTGGATTTTAGGATTCATGGAGAATTCGTAAAAGGAACCCAATCTTGGTTTAGCCTTGGCTTTTTGCGGACAAAAGAGGACATCATTGGCGACTCCTATACTGCCTACCTTGATGCCAACGGGCAAGAGATATTCCCTAATCAGTTTAATAGGGACCAGATTGTGGCAGAAGAGAAAAGAGACATAGGTCAAGTCAGGCGACCAACGGATCAAAGAATAAATATTGGAGCTTATTTCGAGGATCATATGCCGGGAGATCCTTCTTTGAGGGTTTATTTGAACCTTGTGTTCGGCTCAGGGTATCCTTTTGGCCCACCTGAAAGTGCCAGGTATAGGAACGCGTTCAGTGGAGACGAGTACTATCGAGCGGATTTAGGTTTGAGTAAAAAATTCAACATGTCCATTAATAATTTTTTTAATACGATTTGGGTGAGAGCAGAGGTTTTGAACGCCCTGGCAGCTGATAACACGCTTTCCTACACCTGGATTCAAGATGTCAACGGAGCTCAGTTTGCCATACCCAATTCATTATCGGCAAGGTTTTTGAATATTAAGCTTTCAGCAGAACTTTAGTTCAAATTCTACGTCTTATCGTTCTGATAAAAACTATCAAAAACTTATATTGAAAACATGAAAAAGTTAAGCAACGCCTTTATCTTATTAATTGCAGTAGTATTGGCATCTGCATGTGCCAACAGAACAGTAACCCGAGTTAGTCCTGACCAGCAGATTGACTTGAGTGGTCGATGGAATGATACCGACTCAAAACTTGTGGCTGATGAAATGATCAATGACGTATTGAGCCGTCCATGGAGAGAAGACTTTAGCAAAGCCAACAATGCCAAACCCGTTGTGATTGTGGGCATGATCCAAAACAAAACCTCTGAACATATCGAGTCAGAAACTTTTATCAAAGACGTGGAGCGTGAGTTCATCAACTCAGGGATGGTAAGAGTAGTGCAGAATTCCGTATTCCGGGAAAAACTTCGTGAAGAAAGAGCAGATCAAAATGAATTTGCTTCACCAGAAACTCAATCCAAATGGGGACGTGAACTAGGTGCAGACTTCATGATGTTTGGTGTGATCACTTCAGTAACCGATTCTTACAAAAATGAGAAAGTAATCAGCTATAAAGTGAACCTGGAACTTGCCAATCTTGAAACCAACGAGAAAGTCTGGATTGGTGATAAGGAAATCAAGAAGTACATCAAAAACTAATCAACTCAGACCATCTTGAGCGTGAAATTTCCAATAGCCAATTGTCTATTGCTAGGCTTTCTTATTTCCATCAGTTCATGTGCCACCTATTATCAGATCAATGCTGAATTCAATCAGAACTTTGAGAATGGTAATTTGGAGCAGGCAGAAAAAGTTCTTGACCAGAACAAACATGCAGGACGTAAGAAAGCCCAATTCCTATATTTTGCCAATCAGGGAGTGGTTCATTCCATGCTGGGTGACTATGAGGAGAGTAACAAATGGTTTGAAAAAGCCTATCTTTTTGGAGAGGATTATCAGAAGAACTATGGTAATATAGCGGCATCATTTCTGCTAAATCCTAACACTGTTGTTTATCCTGGAGAGGATCATGAGCACCTCTTGTTACTTTATTATAAGGCACTTAATTACCTGAAACTTTCAGAATATGAAGCAGCCCTGGTGGAGTGCAGGAGATTAAATAACAGGCTCAACGAGCTTAGTGATAAGTATAAGGGTGACAATAAGTACAAAGAGGACGCCTTTATTCATAACCTGATGGGCATCATATATGAAGCCTCAGGAGATGTGAACAATGCATTCATCGCCTATAGAAATGCCTATAACATTTATGAAGATGATTATAAAAAGTTGTTTCATTTACCAGCGCCAGATCAATTAAAAGAAGATTTGTTGAGAACCGCTTATCTCAATGGATTTGATTCTGAGCTAGATTTTTATGAAGGGAAATTCAGTAAGTCGTTTGATCGGTCCAGTATCCACCAGGAGGAGTTGGTGTTCTTTTGGCACAATGGCCTAGGGCCGGTAAAGGATGAATGGTCCCTGAATTTTACCGCAGTGGATGGAGGGGATGGGTTTGTGACTTTCGTAAATGATGAAATGAATTTCAGCTTTCCCTACCAGATATCGGACCCATCAAAGAAAAAGGAATTGACGGACATCAGACTTTTTAGAATTGCTTTTCCGAAGTACAAAGACCGCAAACTATTCTACAGCCGGGCTGTATTGGAAGTCGGCGGTACCCGTCACAACCTGGAGCTTGCAGAGGATGTTAGTGCCATTGCTCACAAGACATTGGATGAGCGGATGTTGAAGGAGTTTAGCAAGGGGTTGTTGCGTGCTGCCGTTAAGAAATCCATTGAAATGGCTATAAGAGGTGAACAAGGAGGAAGTGACAAAGAAAAAACCGACCAGGAGAGAAAAGAGGAAGCCATGAGAGAGGGACTTTCACTACTCGTAGGAGTGTTCAATGCAGTCACTGAGAAAGCCGATACCAGAAACTGGCAGACGGTTCCGAATCAAATTTCATATTCCAGAATACCGCTTTCAGAAGGTCAAAATAGTGTAACGCTTAAAACCATCTCTGGGAGTGGTCGGACGGACAAAGTGGACTTTACATTTGATGTAAACAAGGGAGAAACGCTATTTCACACCTATCATTCGCTTGAAATTGGTAGATAACCTCATTTTTATTGACTTTTTGCCCTGAGGTTTTTATCCTTGTTGATTGTTAATTATAAAAACCAACAAAATTCATAATATGATGAGAAGAACTTTTTTAATGATTTGCCTAATGGTCGGGATATTCACAGTGAAGGCTCAAGAGGAAACATTTACTGATGAGGACTTAACCAAGTATGCGACAGTGATGGTTTGGGCGGAAGAAGAAAAAGCCAATCTAGGAAGTGTTGTAAGTGATTCAGTGTCAATATGGATTGAGGACACTCCTCTTGAAACAGGTAAATACATTGAATTAAGTAATGCAGATAAGAATGATGAGTTAGCGTCTGTTGAGGCTTCTGAAGAGGAGTTGGCTGTTTATAATGATGTGCAACAAAGGATTGAAGATAAAAAAGCTAACTTCAAAGAAGTTTATGTAAGTAAAATTAAGGACGAGATTGGAGCTGGGTTGTATAATAATTTGCGAAAAGCTTTGAAAACAGACGAAGAATTGAAATTGAGGTATGATGAAGTTTATGCTTCGATCGAATCTTCGCGCAGTGAGACATCAGGTGATTCAGATTCTGAGGAATAGAATTCGAAATAAATGAAAAAAGGGCTGAAGAGATTCAGCCCTTTTTTATTTAAATTCACCTTTTTAGTATTTTCAACCAAGAGGTCCAACCTAATCAGAGCAGATGTTTACTGAATACGAAATTGAAACCATGGTGGCAATTCCAGAGATCCATGAAGCCACCGAAGCACTCAGAAAGGAATTTATCAAGACAGAAGCACCATACTTAGAATGTACGGTTCATGACTTTTTTTCGCTGGTCATGATGTCCCCAACTGTGGGAGTTGCTTTGGCCGATGGATCTGTTAGTTTGTTTGAAGAACTGGCTTTGAATAAGAAAGCGAGAAAGTTATCCAAGGGTGGATATTTCATGAAGAAGGATCCAGTTGTGTATGCAATGAAATTTCTGTTGAAGAAATATGATTTATGGTCCGATAAATTTTTTCATGTCTTGAATGTTGCTATGCATGCTTCATTTGATATGGCAAGCCTTGAAAAAAGGAAGTTTGACCATGACGCTGAGGTTTCCGATGAAGAATATCGCAGAGAGGTCCTCAATACACCTTATATCCTGATTCGTTTCATTGCAAGCTTCTTCCTGGAAAATGATGAAGAGATTATTAGTATCAACAGGCATATCGGCAGGAATGAATACTTGCAAATGCTGAAAATAGGTGAACAAATGGGACTGGATAAACTGCCAATCTTCCAGATGTTTTGTAAAACCTTCGATCAAAAGGCCTAATTTTGTTGCATAATCTTTTTGTGATTGCATCGTTTTAGCCTTAATGAAAAAATTCCACCTTTTTTTCTGTCTGATGTCCTTAGGTATAATTCTTTCTTGTTCTAAAGATGATGCCTTAGTTGTCAATGAAGATGAAGAATTGATCCTGGCTTATCTGGATTCTGCTGGTTTAACCGATCAGGCATCACGTGACGAGACAGGCTTCTATGCTTACCCAATTACCATAAACCCATCAGGAAAAACACAGGCCTCAGGTAGTGTTTTGGGGATTCATTACAAGTTATACAGGTTGGATGGTATGCTTATCGATGTATACGATTCATTGGACGGTGATACACTCATTATGAAGCAAGGAGTAAATGCCATTTATCCTGTGGGGATTGATTATGCTCTGAGTTACTTAAAAGAAGGCGAGGAGTGGGGTTTTATCATTCCTTCCAAACTTGCTTATGGAGATTATTCTTACTCCACGTTAATTCCAGAAAATACGATCATCCGAATAGATATCAAGTTGCTTGAGATCAGAAGTGATGATGATGTGCTAGAGGAGGATCTTCGAGCGATCAGCAAGCATTTCACTGATGCAGGATTAAGGGACACCGTGGCATATCCAGGTTTTAAGCCGGAGGTGCTTCCGAATGGCATGATCTATATGACACTGGAGGGAGGATCTGGGAGTACTCCAGCAACGGATCAGTTAGTCTCGGTAACCTATGAAGGCCGTTTGCTGGATAGTACAGTTTTTCAACGTGCCCCTAATGCAGATTTGTTTGAATTCTACTACAATCGGGGAATCGTAATACCCGGTTTTGAAACAGGGGTAGGGAAAATGAAATTACAGGAAAAAGCCATCTTCTATATGCCATCTTATCTTGGATATCGTGAGAGTGCTCAAATTATTCCTTCTGTTCAGGCAATCGTTTCAGACCTGGTAGAGATGGAAGTAATTCCTTCATATGTCGAAAAGGTGGGGCCTTTTGAGCCGTTAATCTTTGAAATTAGGTTGATTGATATTAATTAATGCCTAATTTTAAAGATCAAACAGGGATCGTATTGCGAAAAATAGTCATCGCCATATTTTTTTTATGCGCAGTATATGTTCAGTGCCATGCACAGAAGGATGATATATATGCGAAATACAATATCTACAGAAATCCTGCGAGGGTCTTTCTCAATAAATTCTCCTTTACACTCACAAGTGGATATGGATTAACCAATTATCGCCACGAGCTCGAAGGGTTCTATTTCTTTCAGGACAATCTCAACCAGATTATTTTATCCAACCAAAATGAACTGCCAGTTCTCTTCACCGGATATGATGGGTGGATGAGCCAGCCGTTTCTTTCTGAGGAAGTTGTATTGGATGATTTGTTTGATGTTCCTTATGATTACTTAGCTAACCCTGTAAACAATCCTGCACTAGTGAATCGGCAATTTCTCTTGGATACAGACACTGCTGCTTTAGGTTTTTCCTCTTTCAGTCCTACTGTACCGATAATGGCTTCTGTTCATTATGACTTTAATAAGTTCAGAGTGGGTGCAGGGTTTCAGTATGAGCGGCATTTTATTAAACCTTTGAAACCAACACTTTATGAGGAAGTAATAAGACCATATCAGCCAAAGTTTGATAAAACCAGTTATACAAAGATTTTTGGGGTTTTTGGTTATGAGTTCTATGAATGGTGGGACTACACCTTTGTCGCAGAATTGAGGTTGGGTTATGCCAAAGCTGGTAAGGAGATCAATCAAAATGCCATCGGGATTGGGCAAAATTTTTTCTCGAATATTGGTGTCAGCATAGAATATAATTTTTCTGAATATCTCCGGGCTGTGGTGAGACCGGCTTACGACATCAAGAGTTATGTGGTCAACTTACCAGATGCATCGAGTATCAGGCATAATAATTCTGCTTTCATGATTCAGGTCGGTTTAAGTATCAATATCCCAGAGATTCCACGTTCTCCAATGAAAAGTGATCATGTGCAGTTGAAGCATGTGCTCATGGATCCGTCAACCGGAAAGCTTATGGAAGTGAGAGGCCAGCCTATATGGAAAAAGCAAAATCCCAAGGTTGGCGAAAATCACCGTAGACTATGGCGGTATAAGCTAAAAAACAGACGAAAAATTGACCCATATTAATACATCGCGCAGATAAAAAAAATGCTTAAATTGCGACTTGTTTTTAAGGTTAACTTTTAAAGATTTTTCATGTCAGACGATATTGAAAATTTGCCTGAAGGTGATTCAGGATCGACCGGCTCAGGTCAGAACATCATCCCGATAAATATAGAAGACGAAATGAGAGGAGCCTACATTGATTATTCAATGTCGGTAATCATTTCCAGGGCCTTGCCTGATGTGCGTGATGGGTTAAAGCCCGTACACCGGAGGATTCTATTTGGAATGCTCGAACTTGGGGTAAACTATAACAAAGCACATAAGAAATCTGCAAGGATAGTTGGTGAGGTTTTGGGTAAGTACCACCCACATGGTGATAGTGCTGTGTATGACACAATGGTTCGTATGGCTCAGCCATGGTCCCTTCGCTACGTATTGGTAGATGGCCAGGGAAACTTCGGATCTGTAGATGGTGATTCGCCAGCTGCCATGCGTTATACGGAAGCTCGACTCAAGCGAATTGCGGAGGAACTGCTCTCTGACATCAATAAAAACACGGTTGATTTTGTTCCCAATTTTGACGACTCTTTAAAAGAACCATCAGTCTTACCGGGTAAACTGCCGAACCTTCTGCTCAACGGAGCGAGTGGTATTGCTGTAGGTATGGCTACCAATATGGCTCCTCACAACTTGACTGAAGTTGCTGATGGCATTGCCGCTTACATTGATAACAATGACATTACCATTGATGAACTTACCCAGTTTGTCAAAGCCCCGGATTTTCCTACTGGAGGCATTATTTATGGCTATCAGGGAGTGCGATCTGCTTTTGAAACAGGACGCGGTAGAGTGGTCATTCGCTCTAAGGCAGAAGTGGAGACTATGAAAAATGGTCGTGAACAGATCATTGTCACTGAGATTCCTTACATGGTCAATAAGGCCTCAATGATCGAGAAGACGGCACAGTTGATCAATGAGAAGAAAATAGAAGGCATAAGTGATATCAGGGATGAGTCTGATAGATCAGGGATGCGGATTGTCTATGAGCTTAAGAAAGACACCATTCCAAACATTGTTTTGAACAACCTGTTCAAGCAAACTCAACTCCAGTCTTCATTTAGTGTAAACAATGTAGCACTAGTAGGAGGAAGGCCTAAGACCCTAAACCTTAAAGACCTCATTAAGTACTATGTAGAGCATCGCCATGAAGTGGTAGTTCGTCGTACTCAATATGAGTTGGAAGAGGCAGAAAAGCGGGCGCATATCCTTGAGGGATATTTAATCGCATTAGATAACCTGGATGAGGTTATTGCCCTGATTCGAAGTTCCCGTGACCCGGAGATTGCAAAAACAGGGTTAATGGAGAATTTCAAACTCTCCGAAATACAGGCAAGAGCCATTTTGGACATGAGACTCCAAAGGCTTACAGGTCTTGAGAGAGAGAAGATCCAAAAGGAATATGATGAAATCCAGGCTTTGATCAAGGAGCTAAATGAAATCCTGACAGATGAGGGCAGGAGAATGGAGATCATCAAAACAGAGCTTCTAGAAGTAAAAGAGCGATATGGCGATGAGAGAAGGACTTACATCGAACATGCAGCAGATGAATTTACTGCGGAAGACATGATTCCGGATGATGAAATGGTCCTAACTATTTCACATGAAGGATACATCAAAAGAACACCATTAATTGAATATAAGACCCAAGGTAGAGGCGGAGTGGGCTCTAAGGCTGCAACATTCAAAAATGATGACTTTACCGAGCATTTGTTTATAGCAACTAATCATAATTATTTGCTTATTTTCACAGAGTTTGGTAAGGTCTTCTGGCACAAGGTATGGGCAATTCCTGAGGGTAGTAAAATATCCAAAGGCAGGGCAATACAGAACTTGATAAATATTGATCCAGAGGATAAAGTCAGAGCAGTAATTAATGTATTGAACCTGGATGATCCTGATTATATAAATAACAATTTCCTTGTGATGTGTACTGAAAACGGTACCATCAAGAAGACAACTCTTGAGGCATATAGCCGACCAAGGCAAAATGGGATTAATGCGATTACCATTAATGAAGGTGATAGGTTGCTGAATGTGCGATTGACCAACGGAGATAATCATATCGTGATAGCATCCAATGGAGGAAGAGCTATCAACTTCCATGAAAGTGATGTGAGGCCTATGGGTCGGATGGCAGCAGGAGTGAGGGGAATTAACCTCAAAGAGGGTGAATTCGTGGTTGGCATGGTGTGTGTAGATCATAAACAACCGGCCAATCTGCTAGTTGTATCTGAAAATGGATACGGTAAGCGCTCTAACTTTGAAGATTACAGGATCACCAAGCGTGGTGGTAAAGGTGTGAAAACCATGAACATCACTGAAAAGACCGGTGCTTTAGTAGCGATTAAGGATGTAGAGGAGGATGATCATTTGATGATTATCAATAAATCAGGTATCGCTATACGAACCGAAGTGGCTAATCTCCGCATAATGGGACGAGCCACACAAGGTGTTAAGTTGATTAGGCTTAATGAAAAGGACTCCATTTCAGCGGTAGAGAAAATTTCTAATCTAGAAGGAGAAGAAATAGATCCAGAGAACGAGAACGGAGATCAAACGACCGAAGAGAATAACAATGAATAAGGATATTAAATTTGAAACAGTACAACCATGAAAATGAACAAAACATATTTTTTTGTCATGGCTTTAGTCCTGACCTTCTCTGGATATGCCCAGAAGAAACCAAAAGTCAATAAGGCTAACTCAGCAAGAGAAAGTGGTGATTTGGCAGAAGCAAAATCCATCATTGATGAAGCTATTGTCCATGAGAAGACCAAGGATGATGGTAAGACCTGGTATTTCAGGGGTTTGATCTACGCCACAATTGACACCACCTCGAATGCTGAATATGCAAATTTGAGCAAAAGTGCTATGGAAGAAGCTGTAAAAGCTTTCAACAAAGCAGATGAAATTGATCCAGAAGGTAAGAATTATTACACTACAGGTGAGTTTGGTATACCTGTTTTAATGGATCAACAGGTCAGTGGTTATTATTCGTATTATTACAATCAGGCCGTTGAAGCTTTCCAGAACAAAGAATTTCAGAAAGCTGTGGATAATTTTGAGAGCTCCTACTACATCATGCCAGAAGATACCAACTCTTATGTGAATGCCGCATATGCTGCTCATAATGGTGAATTGTATGATGCAGCAATCAAGAATTACAGAGGCGCAATTGACGCTGGGTCTACAAGCATTGAACTTTATTATAATTGCCTGAACATTCTTTTGACTGCCAAGGACGATAAGGAAGCTGCACTAGCGTTGATAGAAGAAGGTCTGGGTAAGTTTCCTGGTGATGGTACACTTTCTAAGAATAAGATCAATATACTTATTGAACTCGGAAGAATAGAGGAAGCCAAAGCTGATTTGCTGAGTGCGATTGATGCAGAGCCAGATAATGCAGGTTTGTACTTTACCCTTGGTGTGATGTATGACGAACTTGAGGATACTGAAAAGGCCAAAGAAGCTTATAAAAATGGAATTAAAGCGAATCCAAATCACTTTGAATCAAATTTCAACTATGGAGTTTTACTCATCAATGAAGCTAATGAAGTCATCAAGCAAAATAATAACCTGGGGATGTCTAAAGCTGACCAAAAGAAGTCAAAAGAGCTTCAACCGGTAATTGATGGAAAGTTAAAGGCTGCTCTACCACAGTGGGAAAAGATTTATGAATTGAAACCTTCTGAGAAAACGGCAATAGAAACGCTGGCCTATATCTATAACCAATTAGGTATGAGGGATAAGGCTAAGAAAATGTCTGAAAAATTAGACTAAAATTATGCGTTAGTTAAAAAACCCGCTTCATCATTAGATGAAGCGGGTTTTTTTATTAGCTTTACACCGTTCTCAATGAACCTTTCGGGGTTAATTGGATAAACCACCACTTAATAAATAGGATTGTCAGTAAGGAATTATTCCTTTCGACATGTGATTAGTAACATTGCATCGCAATGTTTATGTGTTTTAATACGGTTTAACCAAGCAGCCTAAAATGAGTACAATTAAGATTTCTGCAAAGAGTATTGATGAAATCAACTTCATCTACAAGAAAATCAAAAAGGAGTTTTACCCGCTAGATTCTATTAAGCTTAATCAGGTCACAATGGATTACGAGCTTAACTTGAAACGCAATGAGTTAGATGGCTCATTGAAATCCATTTGTGACAAAGTAATCGATTCAGATGATCTCATGGATGGGGATTCAGTTTTCAAAGAGTTTAATTGGACTGTCCTTAATGAACTATTGGAAGAAGCTCAGCCTAAGACACAAATGCGTCCACTGAAGGCTATTTGGAGTGATCTTTCAGCGGAGAAACGTAGAGCATGTTTCAACTACCTCTGTGAAGAAATGGGAATAGATCATGACGTGCCTGATTCAATTACTATCGCCTAAGTATTCAGGAGTTATTTTTATCTGAGAAACATAAGGGAAACCTGCTGTCGTTTTACATTCACAGATGATATTGAATTCCGGGATTTTGATCTTGTCGAGCGACAAGTAATGAAATCCTTCACGGGAAGGCAGTGGAGAAACGAGGGTTGGGAGAGGAATTAGATATCCATTCTCCAAACGCCCAAGATAGAATCTCTCTTTAAAACAATGATCAATTCGAAATTGATATTCTGTGCTGTCATTAGAAAACTTCACCTCCATTTTGGGTAACTCTTTTAATTCGCCATTTTGGGTGTACTCTTTTAATCCTAATCCAGGTCTGTTGTTCCAATAGGGGACTAAGGCCTTCAATTGACCACTTTCATAATATACCTCTCTTAACCCCCTGATTTTGTGGTTAATGTATGGTGTGGATGCATATAGCTCACCCGATTCGTAAAACTTTTTGGAATAGCCTTCGCGTCTACCGTTTTCGTAATTCATTTCCAGAAGTATTGATCCTGAGGAATAATATAGGTAAGCCTTGCCATCTTTAACGCCTTTGTTATAACCAATGATCGTTTTGGGATTGCCGTTTGGGTGGTAGGTGGTAATAGTACCGTTTTTAGTATCTCTTTTAACAATACTGCTTTTACTCTCACCGTGAAGAATCGAATAATCCGGTAAACAAATCAGATAGATTGCTATAAATGCCAGGAAGACCCAGAGCAGGTTGTAATGTTTGATCATTCCATTTGAATTTTCATGGAAGTATAAATCTAAAAAATCTTATCAATACGTACTTTGAATGTCTATTGATTAACTTTCGAACAGTAAAAATATTGAATGAAATTAAGTATAATTATCCCAACACTGAACGAGGAGGAGAATATCGATAAACTACTCTCATTTCTCATTTCTCATCATGATAGAAGCCATTTTGAGATCATTGTTGTAGATGGTGGAAGCGGTGATGGTACATTGGAACTCATCACTCAGTATGAAGATGTCTTCCTGATCGAAAGTGAATTATCATCTCGTTCAATCCAGATGAATATCGGAGCTAGAAATGCTCAAAATGAAGTGCTTTACTTTGTACATGCAGATGTGGCTTTGCCTCAATCATTTTACCAGGACATTAAATGGGCACTCAAGAAATCTCCATATGGAGGGTACAGGTATAAGTTTCTGTCAGGCAATCCACTCTTAAAAATCAATGGATACTTTTCCAGATTTCCGATGATGTGGTGTAGAGGTGGTGATCAGACTCTTTTTATTACGCAGGAATTTTTTGAGGAACTAGGAGGGTTTGATGAACACTATTGTGTAATGGAGGATTTTGATTTATTGAGAAGGGCTAAACCATATGCCACCTATTATATCATCAAAAATGATGTATTCGTATCCGCTCGAAAATACCAGGATAACAATTATTTGAAGGTGCAACTGACAAACCTTAAAGCTTTTAAAATGTTCAACAAAGGAGAGCCACCATCCAGGATCAGAAATTTCTACAAGGCTGCACTTGGATTGAAAGATTACTAATTCTACTTTGTCGACTATCCCTTTTTTAGCCAAATTTTGGATGAAAATGACCGAAATCAATTGGACTCCCTTTTACCTGACCAATTCCAATTGATTTTTTAAATTGACAAAGCAGAACAATCACTTATTTAAATCGACATCATGAAATTGACAGTTTTAGGTTGTGGAGATGCTTTCGCTTCTGAGGGGAGGTTCAATACTTCTTTTTTACTATCAGATACAGGTAAAAACATTTTAATTGATTGTGGAGCGTCATCCTTAATTAGGTTAAAGCAGGTAGGTGTTTCGCCATTGGATATTGAGACAATTGTGATCACTCATTTTCATGGAGATCATTATGGAGGATTGCCATTTTTTGTAATCAGTAACTATGTGGAGTTGAAACGGTCAGAACCATTTACAATCATTGGCCCGGTAGGGATAGAAAAAAGAGTAATGGAACTTCAGGAAGCCATGTATCCGGGTTCGTCTCAAATGATTGATTCCATGGGAGTGGTTTTTAGAGAATTTGAAGATGGATTAGTCACAGAAGAGGGGGACTTGAGTGTGTATGCAAGAATGGTAGTTCATTCACCAGATTCAAACCCTCATGGAGTGAAAGTAACCTGGAGAAATAAAGTTGTCGCTTTTTCTGGAGATACTGAATGGGCCGAGTCACTGATTGATCTGGCCAGTGACAGTGATGTCTTCATTATTGAGTGTAATAATTACCACAAGGATTCTCCCGGACACTTGAGCTACCAAACAATTCTAGAGAAAAGAGATTTTTTCAAAACCAAAAAGCTACTCATGACACATATGGGGTCTGAGGTAATTAATATGCCAGATTTAGAAATAGATAAACTCTATGATGGTATGAGTTTGTCCATTTAAAACCCGAGTTTCTGTTTGTACTCAATAATAAACTCATCTTTCCGTTTCAAGCGATATTGCATGACCCACCGTGGATGTGGTAAAGGCATGATCTTTTTGAAAAAACCATACTTATCATTGACCTCTTTAAGGAATTGTAAATTTTGTCCTTGTCCTATACAATAAGCTATTTCACCCGAGCAGGGAAACTTGAGCTGGGTTCGGATACAGGAAACTACATGCTTTGTGAATAAGGTTTTATAACCTTCAATGTCGTAGTAGTTGAGGTTTTTGTTGTCCAAAATAAAACCAAGTGGAGACACTGCCGAGAAATAATACTTCCTGTAAAAAACTTCAGGGCCACCGCAGGATGCAATCATTTCGTAAATAAACGTACTGGATAATTCCGCTCGTTTTTCAAAGTCATTTTCTATTCCACAAACTTCCACAAGCTGTTTTGGATCGGTAAACGGAACCCCGGTGATACCACCTCCGAACCGTCCGGGATTGATTCCGAAGAGAATGATTCGTTCACTTGAGTCATTGTAATATTTTTGGTAAAACTGTGTGGCCAGTTCCAGAGCTTTTACATCTTTGTAAGGGTTCAATATCTCTACATGCTCAGGTAATTTCTGAGGTGGGGTTAGAGTTTGATAGAATTGAATGATCTTTCCTGCAGTGGTCATTCCAACAAGATAAAATCAAATGTCGCGATCAAAAAACTATTTCATCATTTATAAACCCTATAAAGTACTTAGTCAGTTTACTGATGAAGACGGAAATGACGGTTTGGGGTCGTTGTTTAAACTGCCCAGGGATGTTTATCCCGTTGGGAGGCTTGATTTAGATAGTGAAGGCCTATTGATCCTAACCAATGATAAAACACTTAACGCTGTTCTCTTGGATCCAAAATATCGGCATCAGAGAACTTACTGGGTAGAAGTGGATGGTCAGCCGGGAGAAGCTCAACTAAATGAATTAAGACGTGGTGTAGAAATCAATGTGAAAGGTCTATATCAGACACTCCCAGCGGAGGTTAAATTAATTGACGAGCCTGATCTTGATGAAAGAAACCCACCGGTTAATTATACCAAGCATCCGGTAAGAACCTGGCTGGAGATAAGGCTTGTAGAAGGAAAAAACAGACAAGTGAGAAAAATGACTGCAAAAGTCGGTTTTCCCACATTAAGACTTGTTCGCATAGCGATTGAAGATTTATCCCTGTTTCCACTACAATCAGGTGAGATCACCCAAATCTCAGAAAAGGCATTATACAAAAAGTTAAAATTGGGATAATTTACCCTATATATCTTAAGATTGGAATTGACTTCACTTAAATGATCCACTTGAAAAAGTATTGCATTATCACACTTTGGCTCTTGGGAATAGCATGTAACCAGGAATCAACCCAACAAGGCTTTATGAAATTCAACGATGATTTACCTGAAATCACACATCCCGAATGGGTCAGGGATGCAGTGATCTATGAAGTAAATATTAGGCAGTATTCGCCTGAAGGAACTTTCAAGGCATTCCAGGAACATTTGCCCAGGCTTAAAGAACTTGGAGTAGATATTCTTTGGCTGATGCCCATACATCCCATAGGAGAAGCGAATAGGAAGGGAAGTTTGGGATCTTACTATTCGGTAAGCGACTATCGCAAAATCAACCCTGAGTTTGGTGTTGAAGAAGATTTTCAAAATCTGGTTGACGCTATTCATCAGCTAGGAATGAAGGTGATTATCGATTGGGTTGGTAATCATACTTCATGGGATAATTGGTTGACTAAAGAACATCCCGACTGGTATTTGAGAAATTATAAGGGTGAATTTGTACCGCCACTGGGGTGGGACTGGTCAGATGTAATTGTTCTGGATTATAATCAACAGGGATTAAGAGATTACATGCTTCAATCCATGGAGTACTGGGTGGAAGAATTTGATGTCGACGGCTACAGATGCGATGTTGCAGGATATGTTCCTACGGATTTTTGGGTAAAAGCGAGATCACGATTAAACGACATCAAGCCAGTGTTTATGTTGGCAGAATGGGAAGACAGAGCAATGCACTATGCCTTTGACATGACCTACGCCTGGGAACTAGAAGAGGCTATGAAACAGATTGCTAAAGGTGAGAAGGATGCAAGCGCAGTTAATTCATACATTGCCAAGATGATCAATAGCACTATGCTTAATGAGATTAAAATGACCCATACATCCAACCACGATCAGAACTCATGGGAAGGATCTGTTTTTGAGCGATTTGGCAAGGCTGCTGAAGGCTTTGCCGTATTGTCTTATATAATAGAGGGCATGCCGTTAATTTATGGTGGACAGGAAGTAGGTTTGAATAAATCTCTTGCCTTTTTTGAGAAGGATGAGATCTCCTGGGGAGATCACCCCTTTAACGCTTTGTATTCCAGGTTGAATAAGCTCAAGAAGGACAACCCGGCGTTGTGGAACGGAGGGTGGGGTGGAAGGATGCTGCCAATTGCCACTACCGCTCCTAAACAAGTCAATGTAATATACCGTGAGCGGGCAGGCAACCGAATACTTGGCGTATTTAATTCCTCCCCTGAGGAAGTTACTTTCACGATCTTGGGGGATCAATATTCAGGAGATTACAAAAGTTTTAAAAGCCGATCCAGTGTGAGCTTTTCGGGTGGTGAAGAAATCACTCTCGGGCCATGGGGTTATGATGTCTATACTGCCAAATAGACATTTTCTTATCTTACAATCGTCTTTTTCTTCACTCCTCCAGTGAAGGCATTGAGAATTTTGCGTAAAGTGTCATCAAGAAGCAGCAGATAAAGTAACCCGATCATCACCCATAAAATAATCACATTAAACACGACTGTATCAATTTTATATTCACCAATGATCTTTACGGGAGCATAAAAGTGAGCTCTTCCGAAGTAATTGTACGGATCAAGGAATATTGGATCCTTTTTTTGAATTAGGCGATCATCAACCTGGATGATTTTATTAAATTCATTCCTATTCTCCACAAGATCAGCGACACTTTCATTATAGTATGACTTTCGCATCTTATAAAAACCATCTTTACCAAGTGCTTTTGTGAGGGCTTCATAAGTAGAATCCTTGCGCTGAGTTACTTCTGTGTAATAGTCCTGGAAAGTTTCCTGGATGATGCCCAGATAATTTAGAAATCGATTTCCTACACTTTGACTAAAAGTCTGCGGTGTAAAAGAAGTGATCAATGGGAAAGGGCGTATCTCGTAATTTTCTAGAAGAAAGTAGTATTCATTGCTCAGAATGTTCATCTCGTTTTCATAAGCTTCATAATTACCACTATCTCTTAATATGGTATTGGTTAATGCTTCCATTCGTGGGATCAGGTACGATCGGTTGTATGAATACTGACTCATTGCTTTTTCAAACTCAAAAAAATGAGATTGGTATTCATTATGCTTAAACTGAGCCACTGTTAGGGCCTCATAAGCCCATCTGCTTGCCATAATATCACCAACAAGTGGCACGTATGTTTGCTTAGCTATATTCTTATGTAGTTCATCAAACTTAATCATGGCTCCTCCCAACAAGAGCTGTGGCACTAGTATGAAAGGAATCAGGATGTAAATGGTAATAATGGAGTTTAGTGCAGACGAAATATTGAGGCCAATTAGGTTTGCAAAGCAAGAGGTAGAAAACAGAATGACCCAATAATACCAGATCATCCCCTGAATTTCCAGCACATAATTACCCACCACTACAAATGACAATGATTGAATGGCCGATAGGGAGAAAAGGAAGAAAATCTTCGAGTTGATATAACTAAACCTGCTTAAATTCAGGAATGACTCACGCTCTAAAATTCTCCGGTCTTTGAAAATTTCTTCCGCACTAACTGACATACCAGTAAATAGCGCTACTACTACTGACATAAAGAGGTACACCGGTAGGTTTTTGTTGTCAGCAAAAATGTATTCTCCCTCCGGGTTGTACTTTGAGAAATACCCCAGGATGAAAGCAAGAATAGGAGCTTCCAAAATGTTGATCAAAATATATTGCGTATTGGTCAGCTTGGAAAGCAGGTTGCGTTCTGAGAATATCCTAAACTGCTTGAGTCGATCTGGAATGTGAAAGTTGGTAGGAGGTAGGCGTTCTTCAAACCTAATTTTTTTCAAATTCTCCTCCAGGTAAGACTTATACTTTTGATACCAGGCCTTCGGTGGCACCCTTCGGTTGTGGGTGGTTTTTCCGTTATCATCTATCTCATTCGCTTCTATGATCTGAAGGATCTGCTCAGGAATCACATTGCCACATCTGGTACATTCGCTTTCAGCGGCGTTTACCTGTGTACTCATGGTTTTGAAATAGACCACTGCATCTATCGGGTTGCCATTGTAAATAGGAAAACCACCTTTATCTAAAATCCAAAGTTTATCAAAGAGCTTGAAAATATCCGATGATGGTTGGTGTATGATGGCGATCACCAATTTCCCCCTTCTCGCCAGGTCTTTAAGAAGGAGCATAACCTTCTCAGAGTCCATCGATGACAATCCGCTGGTAGGTTCATCAACATACAGCACCGAGGGTTCTCGCATTAACTCTAAGGCAATATTCAATCTTTTGCGCTGGCCGCCACTAATAAACTTATTCAGTGGGTCACCTACTTTCAGGTCTTTGATTTCATGAAGATCAAGGTCCTCTAATACTTTGTTTACTGTTTTCTCCAGCAGTGTATTGGAGAAATCACTAAAACAAATTCTTGCATTGAAATAGAGGTTTTGATAGACCGTCAATTCCTCAAAGAGCATGTCATCTTGTGGTACAAAGCCAATTACGCCTTCATGGCTGGCCTTGTGTATGGAGTGACCATTGATATGGATTCTACCAGACGTTGGTTCAAGCTTTCCATTCAATAAATTGACAAGCGTAGATTTACCCACACCACTGCCACCCATAATTCCAATGAGATTGCCAGATTCTTCATTGAAGGTGAATTTTTGAATTCCCTTATCACTGTTTTTAAAATGGTATTCAAGATCCTCTGCTACCAGTACAATTTTTACTTTGTTCTTTTCCTGAACAAAATGCCGTATGATTTCAGATTCATATATCGAATGGATATTAGGGCCTTTAATTATTGACCCGGGCTTGAGAATATAAAATTTCTTGGTTATGATTTTATTTCCCTCCAGGAACAGGTTCAGAGGACCGAGGTATTTGAATACATAAGTGTCCACCGACTCTATGTACATGACCATAATCTTCCCGAAGAGGTTTTCAACATACATATGATGAAAATCATTTTCACCTTTCACCTTTTTGGATTTCTTGCGCATCATCCAGGCTACTTCTTCAGGCCATTCGGTCATCTTATTGTCAATGACCATTCCTTTTTTCTTGTTAATATCCTTCCCAGATTCATCCAGGATGAAAGACTTTAGGGAAGCCACTTCACTTTGATCAATGTTGAAGTTCATCGCAACAAGAGCAATGAACTCGTTTTCACGATCAATAACCTTATCATCAGTATTAATCAACTCTAACAGTTGCATAAACACGATAATGCGTTCTCGTGATAATAACTCCTTGTTGAGTTGATTACATATCTTGGCAACCTGAAGAATACTGGTGGAATCTATGCCCAATTCTTCCTCGTCATCTAAATCAGGGGCATTTGTTTCCCTATAAAATGAAAGGTAGTCATAGTAAAGTTTCAGGTATTCAGAAGTAACTTCTGAGTTGAATAACTTGGAGAGATAAGGTTTTACAACTAATTCCCCCGAATCTACCACATCGTGATCTTCCTTCACGCTCTCAATAATGGCGAAAAGATGCACCAGGGCATTAATAATTGATTCGGTCATAGTCTAAAATAAGAAAACCGTGTTTGATTTGGAAGCTTTGGTGCAATTCCTAGTTGAGTTCTCATTAGCACACCAGAATTTACATCTCTGAAAGACCTCTAAACCAAATACGGTTCAAGTCAAAAACTACATTATTATTTATCCTACGATTTGGGTACGCATTTCTGCAATGCTTGAAGCTACATCATCAAATTGGCCTTTACTGATTTCACCAGTTTCACCGATTTGATCATAAAACAAACCTACATACCTTAGAAATGGTAGTACGCGATTGACATTTTCGTCTGCACTATGCTCTTCCATCAGAGCCGTAAGTTTTTGTACTTGATCCTTCTGAGCAGCCAAAACTTGCATAAGGTCTTCATTGTAATCGCTTGCTTTGATTAGTTCAGAGGTAATATGTAACCCCTCAATCACACTACCTGCTACTACAAGCAAAGAAGTCTTTTCATCACCGCTCTGATTGAGATAGTTGTATGTGTTATAAAATGATTCAGTGATAATAAGGATCATTGAATCCTTATTTTCCAAATTCTCCTCAATCCTGTCGGCCAAAGATTTGTTAAACGCCGTGGTAATGTTAAGTTCTTCAATCAAAGATCTGGTAGCATCCAAA
The DNA here is from genome assembly GCA_040218045.1 of Marinoscillum sp. Classification (GTDB taxonomy): domain Bacteria; phylum Bacteroidota; class Bacteroidia; order Cytophagales; family Cyclobacteriaceae; genus Marinoscillum. Next base: position 97,991 of record JAVJQA010000033.1, on the reverse strand, counting down.
AACTCGACGGATTCTTGTTTTTTATCAAACGTGCTGGAATAGCTAAGGTCAGCACCATAAACTCCAAGGTTCATTGCTTTTTGCCATTCTGCTACATATTTGTCCACGTTTCCTGCATCATTAGTGATTCCTGCATCATATGTGGCATTCGCATCCTGAAGCATTTTAGTCACTTCAAATGAAGTAGGTATTGGATATTCAAATTGTTCTTCAACGAATTCTTCCAGTTCCTGCTTTTTCTCCGCAGCCTTTTCGGACTCCTTCTTACTATTGCTGCAATACGTAAACACTACACTTAAGGCAACAAGCAATGCAATATTGACTTTTTTATTCATAGTAATTCTTAGTTTTTGGATGTTCTAAAACAGTGTCAAAAATAATATCTTGATACACCATATCTAATGATTTTAGAAGATATTTTAATTCTATTGATAGAATTCCCGTGATTTCTAATTCCATTTCAATCTACAACAAATGGATGTCCAAATGTGAATGTTAGTTGCAATCTATTCATGACTGTCCGTTCAGACGGGTGAAACGCGCTAAGAGTTTGTTAAATATTCTAAATATTTGACCAATAACTGCTATTCAGCCATTATTACACGCTTCGTTAGATAACAACTCTATACTTTTGACGTTACAACTAAAAAATTAGTGCAAAATTTTCACTGAGTGGTAGACTGCTGTTTTGGATGGTAACGTTTGCTGGAATCTGCGGTATAGTTTTGTACATCAACTTAATGCCTAACTAATGTTAAAAAACAAACGTAACCTCGCAGTTGGAGGGGTAATAATCCTTTTACTTATAGTATTTCTGGTAATGTCTGGATCCAGCTCCTCTGATGCTTCAGACATAATGATTAAGGTGACCAAAGGGGAATTCATCGTGGATGTAACCACCACAGGTGAATTAGAGGCCAAAAACTCTACAGAAATCATGGGACCTGGTGGCTTGAGAAATTATCGGATTTGGCAGGTCAACCTTCAGGACATTATTGATGAGGGAACCTATGTTCAAAAGGGGCAATATGTAGCTCGCCTTGATCCGTCCGAACTAAAGAATAAGATTGGGGACACACAACTCGAAGTAGAAGAAAAACAATCCCAGTTTGTCCAAACTCAGCTAGACACCACGCTGCAAATGCGTCAATCACGTGATGAGATTATCAACCTTACTTATGCGGTGGAAGAAAGGGAACTTATACTTGAGCAATCTCAATTTGAACCTCCGGCAACGATCAAGCAAGCTGAAATAGATTTGGCCAAAGCCAAGAGAGATCTAGAGCAGAAAAAACAAAACTATTTGATCGAAAAAGAACAAAACGTGGCCAAAATGCAAGAAGTCTCTGCAAAACTTCGAAAGTCCAAAGGAGAGCTGCAAGGCATGTTAGATCTTGAAAAGGAATTTATCATACTGGCTCCACAGGATGGAATGCTTATTTATCAAAAGGGTTGGGATGGAAAGCCCATTAAGGCCGGGAGTCAAATACACGGTTTTAATCCAGTGGTAGCTACCCTTCCTGACTTGTCTTCTATGAATTCAGTGACTTATGTCAACGAAGTGGATATCCGAAAGATCTCAATTGGGCAAAAGGTTGACATTGGCCTTGATGCATTTCCAGAAAAGAAACTCACAGGAGTGGTCACCAAGGTGGCCAACGTGGGTGAGCAGAGACCAAATGCTGATGCCAAAGTATTCCAGGTGACCATAGAGCTCGATAAAGTGGATGGAGACCTTCGCCCGGCAATGACAACAAGTAATACTATTTTCACAAAAGTATTAACGGATGCAGTTCATATTCCGCTGGAATGCCTTCACAATTACAACGACACTGTTACCTATGTTTTCAAGAAGTCTGGCTTAAACTATGAAAAGCAGGAAGTGAAAGTAGGAGCTACGAATACCAATGAAGCTCAAATTGAAATTGGCCTTGAAGATGGTGAGGCTGTATACTTATCCATACCAAGTGCTACGGCAAAAAGTGAAGGCGATATCACTCTCCTGAAGGAGCTGAATGGAAAGAGAGGGAAAAATACTAAGCAAGAACCTGAAGAACCGAAATCTCAGACGCCTGACCTTAAGAGAAAAAGACCTAATTCATGATTTCTCAGAAGGTTTTAATGAATTTGTACATCGCCACAGAGGCGGTTGTGGCAAACAGGGTGCGGTCCATACTCACAGCTCTTGGAATTATTTTTGGAGTGGCAGCTGTAATTGCGATGTTGGCAATTGGCAATGGAGCTCAGCAGGAGATCATAGAGCAAATCAAGCTGGTAGGTGTTAACAATATCGTGATCCGACCAATAGTTGCTCAAATGGAGGAAGACCTCACAGAGCAGAGTAGTAAGCAAGATAAGGCAAAATGGTCACCGGGACTTACGTCGTTGGATTTGGGGAGTATCAAGGAAATTGTACCGGGTATCAACAAAGTGAGTCCAGAGATTATTTTAGATACCTACCTGATCAACAACGGCATTCGCCGAACTACGAAATTAGTAGGAGTGGAGCCGGCTTATTTTGATATTTTCAATTTCAAATTGGATCGGGGAGAAATGTTCAATGCACTTCAACTAAAACGTGGTGACCCAGTCTGTATCATTGGTAAGTCTATCCAAACGAAGTTTTTTCCAACGGAGGACCCGATAGGCAAGCGTGTGAAATGTGGGAATAACTGGTTAAAAATTATTGGTGTACTTGAAGATAGAACCATCTCCAGCAATAGTATTTCCAACCTGGGTATTCGGGATTACAACATGGATGTCTACACTCCACTACAAACGATGCTTGTTCGCTATCGCAATCGATCATTAGTTACAGAGGAAATGCTCAATAGGGCTAATTCAGGAAGCTCCGGAGGGTTTATTGTGATTGGGGCGAGTTCAGATGACCAGGAAAACACTACACCAACTAATTATCATCAATTGGATCGATTGGTTGTGCAAGTGGAAGAATCAGAACTGATGACACCAACTGCCGATATAGTGAGCCGAATGCTCGAGAGAAGACATTATGATGTGGTGGATTTTGAAGTAGAAATACCCGAGCTTCTTTTAAAGCAACAACAGCGGACAAATGATATATTCAATTATGTGCTTGGAGCTATAGCGGGAATATCATTATTGGTAGGAGGTATCGGTATAATGAATATTATGCTTGCTTCTGTCCTTGAAAGGATCAAGGAAATCGGATTGAGGCTTTCTCTAGGTGCCAAGAAGTTTGACATTGTAAATCAATTCCTTTTTGAAGCCATGATGATCAGTGTAACTGGTGGGTTGATCGGTGTAATCCTTGGGGTCACCATTGCGATTTTGGTATCCAAACTGGCTGAGATTCCGACCGTTATCACTTTTTCTTCCATTGTACTTTCATTTGGTGTGGCAGCTGGAGTAGGACTAATCTTCGGTATTGCCCCTGCTAGAAAAGCAGCATCACAAGATCCAATCCAATCCCTAAGATATGAATAAGGTATTTTTAATCGCCATTTTAATTGGCGCAACGATTACTCTATCGGCCCAAACAAAATTGTCTCTTGTAGATGTCATAGAGCAAGCCAAAAACCAATCACCTTCAGCGAAGGCAGCAGAAACCAGGAAAAAGAATTTTTACTGGCAGTACCGAAGTTTCAGGTCCAATTATAATCCTTCACTCAATTTGGTAGGGAACCTGCCAGGTTACAATAGAGACTTTTTTCAAGTGTCACAGGATGATGGGAGCTTTGCTTATAGAAGTAGGGAGCAGCTTTCCTCCAGTTTAAACCTTGGTTTGATCCAGCCGATAGCTCCGACTGGGGGAGAGGTTAGTATAAATTCTAGTATCAATCAATTTAATGATCTCAATGCAGTGCCAGGCGAGATTAATCCAATTTACAATAGTACTTTGTTCAACATTCAGCTCAGGCAGCCTATTTTCGGGTTCAATGATTTGAAATGGGACAAGAGAATAGAACCTTTGAGATACGAGGAATCTAAACGGTCATATGTGGAACAAATGGAATTGATTTCAGCACAGGCTACAAGGTTCTTTTTTGATTACCTTGAAGGACAAATAAATCTCCAAATTGCTCAATTTAACCTGGTCAACAACGACACTATCTTTAATATAGAACAGGGCAGGTACAATATTGGCAAGACCTCTAAAGATAAATTGTTGCAAGTTGAGCTTCAGCTTTTGAAATCAAAGCAAGATGTGGCCCAGGCTAGGCTTGATATGCAGACTAGTAGGTTGGCATTGAGAAGTTTTATTGGGTTGCAAGACAGTAGCGCTAACGTACTACAGCTGGATATGCCTGACTTTTTGCCTGAATTTCCTATACCGGTGGATAAGGCATTGCTATATGCCAAACAGAACCGGGCCGATTATATTGAGTTTGAGAGGCGCAGGGCAGAAGCTAATAGGGATGTAGCTCAGGCAAAGTCTCAGCGGGTCCAAACCAATTTAATTGCGTCTTTCGGTTTGAACAACGCTGCTGGACAATTGCCAGATACTTATGTGGACCCTAATAGTCAACAGCGAGTGAACGTAACATTGAGTGTTCCGATTGTAGATTGGGGACGAAGTAAAGCCCGTGTTCAAACTGCATTGGCCAACCAGGAATTAACCCAATATACCCTGACCCAGGAAATCCAGAACTTTGAACAGGAGATCATAACACTGGTGAGTCGTTTTGAGGTGCTTCGCTCCCAGGTGGAGATCACACAAAAGTCAGATGAAGTGGCACAGGAGCGCTATACAGTGACTCAAAGTAGGTACTTAATTGGTAAAATCGACATTACCGACCTTAACATCGCATTGAATGAAAAAGACGGTGCCAGAAGAAGTTATATTAATGCTTTGAGGGAGTTTTGGACTGCTTATTTCGATCTTCGAAGACTTACACTATATGATTTTGCGAATCAAGAGCTTCTTTATCAGGAAGAAGGGTAGATTGAATTTTTGTGGTTGTTTCTCCAAATTTTGAATTAGATTAGAGGATCAAACAACCATGTATGAAACTACTTCAATTGCTTTATCTCCTGGTTGGATTGCCACTCTTTTTTAGTTGTAAGCCATCTGGTAACGTAATCACAAGTATGGGAAGTGAAAAAGTTCCAGCCTATGCCTCTGATTTCATAAATCAAAATAGTCAATTCCAATATTCTTTTAAATTGAACTCACAAGGAAATTGGATGCTCTGTATTGAGCAGCCAAAAAACTCACGCTCAGAAACCCGCTATTCCGTTTATGAGACCTCAACTGATAGTTTGGTCTATAATGGAGCTTTCATTGGAGGTGAAATTTCGTGGTACAATGGTGCTGAACTTAAATTAACGAACAATTCCAGGTTGGAAGGAGAAACTTCATTTCAGGTTATTAACATTCAAACCGGAGAAAGTCGGGTTGTTAAAAGTGAATTAAAGGGAAAATAAACAATTTTATGAGGATTATTCAAATAGTAAGTACATCGCTCTTTCTGCTAGGTTTCTGCATGGTAGGAATGACCCAAAAATCTAATTATGGTAGTTTAAGCAACCCAAATACAAGTGAACATCTACCAGGAGTACTAATTGTGAAGTACAAGTCAACTTCATTTACGGATGAACCGGCAACTACCTCTAGAACAGCGAGTAGCTCTCCTCTGTCCAGGATTCCAGTAACTTTTCAAGCCGAACCTATTTTTAAAACAGCTAACAAATCTGGAAGAAGCTCCTCAAAATCTGGGATCGACTTTACAACCTACGGTAGGGTGACATTTGATCATTCATTGGAATTGTCAAAAGTAGCAAAAGAGATATCAAAACTGCCGGAAGTTGAATATGTTGAACCTGTGTATTTGGATCGGAGAACCTACACCCCAAATGACCCTCAATTTTCCAATCAAGGTCATTTAGCTACAATTAAGGCACTTACGGCATGGGATGTTACCAAGGGGTCTTCTGATGTGGTAGTGGCGATAGTTGATGCCGGTGTGGATTATGAACACGAGGATTTGGCCAATAAGATTTATTTGAATGAAGATGAAATTCCTGATAATAGGATTGATGATGATGGTGATGGGTATGTAGACAATTACTACGGCTGGGATTTTGCTGGAGATGATTTTGAAAATATTGTTCAGGATAATGATCCTTTAGCTCAAAAATCAAATATAGATCACGGCACAGCAGTTGCTGGATGTGCTGCGGCAGATACGGATAATGGAATTGGTGTTGCAGGCATTGGATTTAATACAAAGTATTTGGCCATAAAATGCTCTGCTGAAAATGATACACGTGATAATGGTGGGGCATTCTTGCTCAATACTAATTTCGCAGTTATCTACGCTGTTGACCAGGGAGCTGATATAATCAATATGTCCTATGGAGGGACCAATTATAGTCAATTTGGTCAGGACGTGATGACCTATGCGGCGGTTGAGCATGATGTAGTCCTTGTTGCTGCAGCTGGTAATTCTGGTACTCAGACCATTCAGTACCCAGCTGGTTATAATTATGTTCTTGCGGTCGCTAATACAGACAATGATGATTTTAAAGCAAATAGCTCAACTTATGGGAAATGGGTTGACATGTCGGCACCCGGAACTTCTGTGCGAACCACGGGGATTCTGGATAAATATATTAATATTTCAGGAACTTCATTTTCATCCCCTATCACTGCTGGGGCCGCTGCGTTGTTAAGAGCCCAGTTTCCAGATTATAATCAAAATCAAATTAGACAATTGTTAATCCAAACTTCAGATGACATCTATGATAAGAATACAGGTTTCCAGGGTCTTTTGGGGAAAGGGCGACTAAATGTTGCTCGGGCACTGACAGTAAGTACACCAGTACTTTTAATTGATGATTTCGAAGTGAAAACTGCATCAGGTGGGATCCCTTTGTTGGGAGAAGAGGCTTTCGTTGATTTTTCATTGTCCAATGACCTGGCAGCTACTTCCTCTTCAGCATTCTTGACCATAAAGGAATCTCATGGAATTACGTTGTCTGGTACTACGAGTATAGAATTTGGTGTATTAAATACTGACGAAGTTTTGAACTATGATGATATTATATCATTCATGATTCCTGACACGGTTGGTTTCAATGAATTACTTGAATTTGAGATCGTCTTGGAAGATCCAGGAAAAGGCTACAAAAACACTTTCTTTTTTGAGGTTGTTGTTAATCCAATTGTGACTGAATCATTGCCACTTCCTTACCTATTGGCTGATGGTGGTGATTTTGAGTCTGGTTCCGGAGGATTCGTTTCCGGTCCAATAAGTGGGGATGTTAACTTGTGGGAGAGAGGGGTTCCTGAAAATGAGCTTATCGAAGTGAATTCAGGAAATAATGCTTGGAAGACAGACTTGGATGGTGACCTAGTCAAAGAAACTTATCAGTGTGTGCTTCAGAGTCCCTCATTTGACTTTTCTGATCAGACCAAGGAATACGTACTTAGCTTTTATAAAAGTATGGAGTCGGAGTTTTGCAATGCACCCTCCGCTGTTCAGATGCAATATTCTTTTGATCAGGTCAATTGGTATGTGCTTGGTAGCAGAACGGATATTGAAGGGATAAATTGGTACAATAAAGATATCAACTCAGGATGTCCTATAGATGAGTCCATTTTAGCTGATCAGGACGGGTGGATAGGTAACTTCAGTAATGAGTACACAGAATATGACGTGTCGTTTCTTTCAGGTAATGAAGCGGTCACATTCCGGTATTTGTTAAGTGTTAGTGGGGGTTTTGAGTCGGAGATTGCCGATGATGGATTTATGATCGATGATTTTCAGATTGAAGTATTAAATCCATCAGCAGAGTTCTACACTCCAAAACGTGTAAATTATGTGGGCCAGGTAATTGAATTTGAATATTTGTCGAACGGAGCTACTTCTTTTTCATGGGAATTTGGAGATGGTTCTGCTAGTACTGAACCACAACCAACACATTTTTATGAAGTGCCGGGTTATTATGATGTAAGTCTTACCATCAATAGTTCTAACGGAGAAGTTACTTTAACCAAAGAAGCTTATATATTGGTATTGCCAGTTCTAGAAACTCCTTTTACTTTATCTGATGGAGGTAATTTTGAAAGTAACCAGAATTACTTTGGGCCTGAAAACATTACGGGTACGCCTTTTGAATTGGGTGAATCAGAAATTGTTGGTAAGGATGGAACTAGCTCAGGGAGTAACGCATGGGTGACTGGAATAGATGAAGATGAGTATCTTGATGAGAGTGAGGCATATCTCTACTCACCAGAGTTCGATTTCACATATCTTGGTCAGTATATGCTATCCTTTAAGGCTAAATATGAGTTTGAATTGGCCTGGGATGGTTTTATTGTTGAATACAGTACTGATAAGGGTACGTCGTGGACTAAACTGGATAACGAGGTTAAAGATAACTGGTATGATGAGATATCAGATGAGAATTCTGTTTTTGGTGTTGAAGTGCCAATTTTTACTGGATCTACAGATGGGGTTTTTGTAGAAAAGAATGCAAATGTTTCATTCTTGACAGGCGAGGAGGGTGTTTCTTTTAGATTCAAATTTCTTACGGATGCAAACACAGTAGACGTTGGTCTTGCATTAGATGATTTTACACTTTCTGGACCCGGGTCAGGAGATGTTGTAGCTGGTTTCAATACGACACTTATTGATGGTTTTGAGGGCTGTTCAGAGAGCACTTTCGAATTCTCTAGCATTTCTACTGGCGCTGTGACTGCACTGGATTGGGATTTCGGTGACGGGGTATCAGATACCAAAAGTGGAGTAGGGCCAATTAGCGTCTATTTTGAAAACAGCGGTTCCAAAACTATTAGTTTGACAGTGACGGACGTCAATGCTGGTACGTTCACCATAGATACAACTTTTACAATAAGTGACTTACATCAGCCTTCAATTTCTTCTTCAGAAAATGAGGATGGAACATTTGCCTTAACAGTAAGTGATGGCGATAGCTTCCAGTGGTATTTGGATGATGAGCTGATCGAAGGAGCGACTTCTAATACGCTACAGGCCGATGAATCCGGGATATATAGTGTGGCTGTTGATATTGATGGTTGTGTGCAGTTTGGGGCAACTGAAACCAAAATCATAGTTCTATCCACGATGAATGGAAGCTCCGTATTGTTGTTTCCTAATCCGTTCACTGATCATTTTCAAGTTGAGGGACTCTCAGCATTTGGAGAATACAGCTGGTCACTGATGGACTTGTCAGGAAGAATAATGATGAAATCAAGAAAATTATCCATGGAGAATGTGCTCCAACTAAATACTTCGAAACTTACATCTGGAGAGTATCTATTAAAAATACACACATCCAGCGAACAGATAACAACCAAAGTTTTTAAGCGATAGGCAAGGAATCACCTTAGAACAAGAAACTCCGGAGAAATTCAGGAGTTTTTTGTATCCAAAATAGGCATATAATAGAATCACCAACTGATTTTTCTGACATCCACTTCTGGCGCTCCTTCATAGCGGCCATCGGTATACGAATCCCAGGCGCTATTGCTGATGTAGTATAAATGATCCCCCACTATCACTCCTTGAGTTGGTTCTCCCTGATTGTATAGATTTTGATCGATAACTTTAATTTCCTTGGCCTGATTCTCTTTGATTACTATGCTGAAGACACGCTTGGGAGTAGTTCCATTTTGAAAACAAATGAGTTTTTTGTTATAAAAGAGTAACCCATCAATGCCTTTTTCGGCATACAAACCCTTTGATTGAATCTTGCTCAATTTTTTATTGTTCAGGTCAAACTGATATAAGCCCGTGATGTAATCCGATAAGAAGAGCGTGTTTTTATAAAGAGAGATCCCTTGTAAGTTGATGATGTCTTTTGACAGGTCAGCTAGCACTTCAACTCCATTTTTATCAATGATATAAAGTTTGTTGGATAGTCCGTCGCTTGCGATGGCTTTGCCATTTTCGTAAGAAATAATATCTCCCAAAATGGCCTCAGGCACGATGTATTCAAAGAGAACTTTTCCTGAAATGGTACTTAAACCAAATACTGAAGATTTATTTTTTATGGAGTCGGAGTAACTATTTATTTCAGGTAGGGCAGCCGTACAGACCCAGATCAGGTCTTCATTAACATCTATCCCCATCACCCCAAAAACTTTGTTATTTTCATTAGATGAAATAATGGTGGTTTTTTGACCATTTTTTATTTTGAAAAGTGACCTGGTAGTGACAGTGCCAAGCAAAAAAGCATCATCATTTGAGTGGTAGCTAATGGATTCAAAATGATCTTTTTCCTGATTCAACCTGAAAGCCTCGTCAGATCCAATGATTCTTTCTTGCAAAGCTGTAACAAGTTTTTCCAGTTGTTGAAAACCAGGTTCATTTTTGAGGGATGCAAAATCGAGATCTTCCGTGTACTCAGTAGAAGCATTCATCATTAAGTAGGAGTTCAAGGCCGAAATAGCCTTTTTGTGGTCTCCATTGAGTGCATATGCTGCAGCTATATTGTAGGCAAGAATTGGATGGTTTGGCCTTAGATCATCCGCTTTTTTTGCGTATTTCAGAAACTCCGAATATTCTTTTTGGTTGTATGCATCAAGACTTTTGGAATAATAACTACGTAGGCTATCCTGACTCAAAAGTGGTTTTGTGAAGAACATTAAAACAAAAAAGAGTTGGAAGAAATATTTCGACATTCAGTTGGGATTTAGTTGGAGAACAATTGCACATATAATTACCCTAAACAAGTGCTCGAATAAAGTGTTGAGGTGATTAACTTCGTAAAATAAAACAACTTGTATGTCCAAACTTACTCCTTTTCATTTGGCAGTGCCTGTTTATGACTTAAACGAGACTCGTTCCTTTTACAGGGATGTTTTGGGTTGCGAAGAGGGTAGAAGTTCGGATCACTGGGTAGATTTCAACCTGTTTGGGCATCAGTTTGTCATCCACTTGAAACCAAAAGATGAGCAACCTAAAACATATCACAATCCGGTAGACGGCCATGATGTGCCCGTGCCACATTTTGGTGTGGTATTGGAAATGAATGCTTGGGAGCATCTTGCTGAAGATCTAAAAGCAAAGGGAATTGATTTTATTATTGAGCCTTATACACGCTTCAAAGGTCAGGTCGGTGAACAGGCCACGATGTTTTTCAAAGATCCATCAGGTAATGCGTTGGAGTTCAAAGCCTTTGCGGATATGAGCCAGGTTTTTGCCAAATGATTACTTGTTTTCCTTGAGCTTTTCAAGGTTATGATTTTCTCCAATCACTACCAGAACATCTCCTTTTTCAATGACATGATTGGCTTTGGGAATTAGCTTTACTTCCTTGTGCGGCCGTTCAATTGAAATTACCTGCACTCCAAACTCATTTTTGAGGTTTAACTCCCCCAGGCTCTTTCCCAAAAACTCTTCATCTGGTGTCCAGTCAATAATTGAATATTCTTCCGTCAATGGTATGAAATCCAGCACGTTTGGATTGTCTATTCGCTGTGCCAGCCTCAAAGCGCTTTCCTGCTCAGGGAAAATGATTTCGCATGGGCCAATTTTTTTAAGGATTTTAGCATGATCGTCCTCCACTACTTTGACATGGATGTTTTCTATACCCATTTCATTTAGATGGTAAACGATCATCAGGCTGTCATCTGATTTCCTGCCCAGGCTTACAATAGTGGCGTCCACATCCATGACACCTGCTTTTCTAAGGAAACCTTCATCTTTTGCATCACCAATTATGCCTTTGGTCACATACGCTTTTACCTTTTCGATACGCGTTTCATCCATATCAACGGCTATTACTTCAAAGTTGCGCTCGTAGAGGTATTTGGCTAAAAACCTGGCAAAGGTGCTCATCCCAATGAGCATAAAGGATTCCATTCGTTTCTTTGTCTTCATATTGTATGTTTTAACCGACCAGTATATCTTCCTGCATGTACCTAAACCCAGATTCAGTCTTGGATTTCAAAGCGAAGACCAACGTGAGTGGCCCAAGTCTTCCAATGAACATAAGTAGGGTGATCAGCAATTTACCTGGGATGCTTAGAAAAGGTGTAATTCCCGTACTAAGGCCCACAGTACCGAATGCTGACACCACTTCAAACAGTATTTGAGACAGGCTAAATGTGTTTTCATTTGGGTTGATGTGTGTTTCCGTAACCAGTAAAAGAAACACAAAAAAACACACCGTGAAAATTGCAAAGAATACAATTGAAACGGCTCGATTAAGAGTGGTTTCGGGTATTCTGCGCTTCATAAGATTGATGTCTTTGTTGTTAGAAAACTGTCGCTTCAAATATTGAAGAAAGAGAACAAAAGTGGTTGTTTTGATGCCACCACCACATGACCCGGGAGAGGTACCTATGAGCATAAAGAGGATCAACACAAATAGGGTAGGCTCACTAAGAAGGTCAATGCCAATCGTGTTGAAGCCGGCTGTGCGGGTAGTTACCGATTGGAATACCGAAGTGAGCACCTGATCACTAAAGTTTTGATCTTTTAAGGAATTACTAAATTCTAATACATAAAAGAGTAGACTCCCGGCCACAATTAACACCATGGTAGAGAGTAATACTATTTTTGAATGTAGAGACAGTCTTCTGAAAATTCCTTTGTGAGGATACCTTAGTTGCGCATTGAAATCAAATATGACCATAAACCCCAAACCTCCGGCAATGATCAGGAGCATGCTCACTCCACTAAAAAACCAGTTGGACGAATAGTTCAGGTATCCACCATCCATAATTGAAAAACCTGCGTTACAATAGGACGAAATACTGTGAAACAGCCCCTGGTATAATGCTTCTGAGAATGAATAATGTTGTAAAAAAATAACACTTAGCATCAACCATCCTGCAAATTCCAATACAATAGTAAAGGTGAAGATCACTTTGATGAGCTTGCCCAGCTCCAGAATTGGGTTTTGACTAAAAGTATCAATGATTACATCCTTGCCCGCTACGGAAATCCGACCTACAAACAAGGCCATGAAGAAAGTACTGAAGGTCATAATGCCCAAACCTCCAATTTGGATCAAAATGAGAATAATCCATTGACCTGAAGTGGAGAAGTCCAGGGCCACGTTGTTAACTACCAATCCTGTAACACAAGTGGCTGAAGTAGCTGTGAAAAGTGCGTCAACGAAGGACAAGGGACTGCCAGAACTCATGACGAATGGTTGCATCAGCAGTGCCGTACCAATACCAATGACTGCTAGGAAGCTGAGAAGGATCATACGCTGCGGACTTCTGAGCAACTCATTGGACAGAACCTTCATGATCCTTGACCGACCTTTAAATAACGCTATAATCCCTTCCATTCACATGTTGTTGGTGTTAAGAACTTACAGTATCCACAAAAGTTTGATTTTGGTAGGGCTTGATAAGCATACACTCTATTTTTGTGCGCAATATGTCAGTGCAAGCGAAATATAGAGCACTCACTCAGGAGGAGCTCAATGAATTGGAGAAGGAATTTATTGATTACCTGATTGTGAATGGAATCACTGCAGGGGACTGGGTAAGAATCAAAGAGGAAGACAATGAAAAAGCAATAGACATTGTCACACTCTTTAGTGATGTGATTTTAGAAGGTGTTTTGAGGAAAATTCAGTTTTTAGAACATCGAACCAAGACTGATATTAAGGCATTTCAGTGCCTGGGCGAGAAAATGGTTCTGGTAGGAATGATCAGCGAGAATCCGAATATTGATTTTAGGAGTGAGGCTTCGTTTGGTGACAATACCACACCAACAGGGGTTAAGGTTTATACCACTGAAAAGACCTATTCCAAAAAACGTGAACTGGAGCTTTTTGAAATGATACAGCATGGATGTCAGATATCGGATGGTCACAGTTTTAAAACAATGAGTCTGGCTTTGTGAGCAGCAAATGACAAACTCTGTGAAGTCCTAACTTATAATATTTAAATCAATCGTTTTATTCGGTTAAGTCCTGCTTTGATACGACGCTCGTTTGGTTCTGAGTTGTCAATGTTTTTTATGATTTCAAACAATTCATGCTGTTCCGTTAAATGAGGATTTTGAGAAAACATAAGCGCATCTTCAAGGTAGTGATGTGCTCGATTTACTGCTAGGTGTGCTTTTGGTTTTTGATTTTTATGAAGTAAGTAAATAGCATCCTCCAACTCCAGGTATGACAATCTGTTTAATATCTCAGAAAATTGTTGGTGATAAAAAGGAGTGTATTCATTATGAAATTCAGCCTCACTTTGAAGTAACCTTACCTTCATTACAGCTCTGGCTAGTATAGTATCACTTTCATCGCGATAGCTATGTGTGTGCGCATAGATCGTAGAAACTAATTCATCAAAATCTTCTTTGCTGCGCAGAGATTGATGTGCCATAATATCTTCACAGGCTTTTATCATAATCTGACCTTCGGCAGTGCTTTTCTGTAAGCGCATCTGAGCTATCAGAACAATCGCAAAAAATGCGGTAACTACTACCGCAATGATTTGAATGGGTTTGGTAATCATTGTACCTCTTTTTTAGATTTCGAGGTGAATGTATTTAGCTAATCTGTAGGTTTTCTGTGGGCAATCTGGAGACTTTCTGTAATTGTTCCATTTCTTGTTTTACACTACATCAGAAATCCATTTTCCTCTTTGATCGGATCAGGGATGTTTTCATCATTGATCATTTCACGGATGTCAATCTCTATTCCTCTTGATATTTGAGTGATTGGCACATCATTGTAGGTTCCTTCAAATGGGTTTTCTGAATAATCTCCAATCTTTTCCATAAGGAAGAAAACCCAGATAATCAGTGCGGAGAATACAGGACTTCCCCAAAAAATCCATTCTGCGGCATTCATAAATACATCAACAATCCCAAATGGGACCAATGCTGAAAACACATAAGTCATCCAAAGAGCTGTAGACGCATATTGTCTTGGGAAAGGGAAATTTTTAATTCGCTCTGCTTTGCCCTGGTGATCATAAAAGTCTTTAATTAGATTGTAAAACTCCATATGCCTGAAATCTTCAAAATATCCGAGGTTACGAAGTTCCTGCAATCGGGCCGACTGTATTTTAAGAAGTTGGGTTGCTTTATTGGTAACGCTATCTAGTGCTTTGATCTCACTGGCTGATATATAACCCGCAAGTTCCTGATCTATGTTATCATTGTATCGATCACAGATGTTTGGAATGTAATGCTGTAAGCGTTCATTGGTATGCTCCCAGGGTTTACTCAGCCTAAGCTGATGGCGGAGGGCAGTCATCCAGGCTATATGCCTGTAAATCAGCTCCTTTTTGATGACAGGGTCATTTGTGCCATTTACAAAGGAAACCACCGCAGCTCCAAAAGATCTACTACTGTTGACAATACCTCCGTATATTTTACGTGCTTCCCAGGTGCGATCATAAGAGGAATTGTTTTTAAACCCAAGGTAAAAAGCCACCGCGATGCCTATAACGGTAATGGCACTCCACGGTATAAGGATGAGGTTCTCAAAGTAATGTGAAACTGCAAAAACCGCAGCACTGTAGATCAGGCCGAAAATGAAGGGTTTCTTAGACCAGTTGAAGGTCATCCAGAAGCCATAGTTGCGTTTAGCGTACATGGAAAATCAAGTAGTGAGCTGGTCAATTTAAACCAACCTCGCAATAATATCAATTTTTTAATTGACTTGTGTTGACCAAAAGCCGGATTGGAAAAAATTAGTGGTAGTCCTTTGACAAGTTATGACCACAGATACTGAAACAAGTTCAGTATGACCCCTAGGTTGCTACACAAGTCATGTAGGAATTAGGGTAATGGACTTTAAGGGTCAAAGTGTATTTACAGTCTTGGTTTCCCACATATTGTAGGATTAAGCCACATTCAACAGGTTTGTATAATTTAATGGTTTGGTGTAGTTGCATTTGCTGAAGGTTTTCGTTTTATGGCATGATTTTTTAAGCATCATAAACATTTGAAACCTTAAAATAACAACACTATGAAAACCCTTCAAGATTTATTTGTACATCAGTTACAAGACTTATACAGCGCAGAAACACAATTGGCCGATGCTTTGCAGAAAATGCAAGATCATGCTACAGATAATAGTTTGAAACATGCATTCGCTGAGCATTTGGAAGAGACCAGAATTCAAAAGAAACGAATAGAACAAGCTTGCCAGATTGTGGATGTGAGTCCGGAGGGTGATCGATGTAAGGCCATTGCCGGGATCATTGCGGAAGCTGAAGACTTTATCAAGGAAGCATCTGAGTCAAGTGTAATGGATGCAGGTTTGATAGCAAATGGTCAGCGTGTGGAGCACTACGAGATAGCAGCCTATGGTACAGCTGCCCATTATGCTAAGGAGCTGGGTTATGCTGAGGTGGAAGACATCCTAAAACAAACGTTGAATGAAGAAAAATCTGCCGATGAGAAGTTAAATGAGCTGGCTCTCGAAAGAATAAATCAGCGTGCAGAGGCTTAGGTAAGAATACATTTGGTCAATTGAGAGAGCGAAGCTACCTGAGAGGGTAGCTTTGTGTTTTTTGAGCCATGTTGACTTTCTATTATTTAATAAAGAGTGACCCTTTATTTTTCACTACAGTACTTTAAGCAAGAAAATTCAATTAACCTTAATAAAAGGTAATAAACGCATCTTTGTGTGACTCCCTGATAATGGAATAAAGCCCAACCTCATAAGGAACCAATACTTTCCAGTAATCATCAATTTTAAGAATTTTTGTCTTAAAGGTTGTCTCCTGTTGTTTCAGATCCATAGCATGTTGTTCAGATCTGAAAGCGCCAATCTGAATGTATTTCTGTCGTTTCTCTGATGGTTGTGGAGTTGCTACAGTTTCCACAGGTTGTTTTGGGTTGAGCAATTTCAAAGGAATGGCTACTTGCTCCCAGCTGTAATGTTTGGTTTTGGAGTTGATCAAGTGGAGTTTTAGCCTCATGGCTAAGTTTCCGGCAAGTTTCATGGTATCATAAAATAGGACAGAAATACTATCCTGGTCCGGGTATAATTGCGGAACAGCAGCTACATATTGGAGGTCATTGTTCGTGAATACAAGGCGATATTCAGCGTTTTTTGCTTGATGATCAGAAAGCTCTTCTGAAAGTTTGAATTGTGTAAGCGCAAAGGGACAAATACCTAAGATGAGTAGGATGGTGAAAAATTCCTTCATAATCGTAATAGCTGGTAAAAAATAACCTGAAACCCTATGGCTTCCTACCGTGTAAAAGTAGCAAGAATCATTTAATTGTTTGAATCGTGGATAGATTGAATAAAGTAAGGATCATCATGTGAAGTGAGATTGACCCGGATCATGCATTAGAACTTCGTTATGAAAGCTTATATTTCACAGAATCAAGGAGTTTGCTTGGTTTCACCATACATGGCTATGATTAAATCAACAAACTGATTTATTTCACTGATTTACAGGGAGATAAGCTTGGGATGGATTTTCTAGTACGTGATCCGGATTTCACTTTTGATGCGGCTGTTTTAGTTCACTCAAACTAAATGAAAAAAGCCATGCTGACTACTCAACATGGCTTTCTATAATTTCTGAATACCTAAGAACCTAAGTACCCAAAACCCCAATCACTTATATCAAGGTTTAAAATGTATTTTACGCATTCTTAAAGACTCTGGAGTCACCTCTACGTATTCGTCTTTGTTGATGTACTCCAAAGCTTCTTCCAATGAGAATTTCTTGGCAGGAGCGATCTTCATACTCGCGTCCGTACCTGATTTTCTCATGTTGGTGAGCTGCTTGCCTTTTTGTACGTTCACAGCCAGATCATTAGAACGCGAATGTTCTCCGATTACCTGTCCTACGTATAATTCGTCTCCCGGATCTACAAAGAAAATCCCGCGATCCTGTAATTTGTCGATGGAATAAGCGGTACCAGGACCTGTTTCCATAGATACCAATGAGCCATTTAAACGCTCAGGAATCTCGCCTTTGTAAGGCTCATATCCATTGAATCGGTGTGTCATCACAGCCTCTCCACCTGTGGCAGTCAGAATCTGATTTCTCAATCCGATCAAACCTCTTGCTGGAATGTTGAATTCCAGATGCTGAATGTCACCTTTTGGTTCCATTACTGCCAGCTCTCCTTTTCTTTTGGTTACCAACTCGATAGCTTTTCCAGAAACGTTCTCAGGCACATCAATCACAAGATGTTCGATTGGCTCATGTCTCTGACCATCTATTTCTTTATATAGCACTTGAGGCTGACCTACCTGTAGCTCATAGCCTTCACGGCGCATGGTTTCAATGAGCACTGACAAGTGCAGTACGCCACGGCCATATACCAAGAACTTATCTTCGCTATCCGTTGTTTCTACTCTAAGTGCGAGGTTTTTTTCTATTTCTTTCATCAACCTATCCCTCAAATGTCTTGAAGTGACATATTTTCCTTCTTTTCCAAAGAAAGGGGAGTTATTGATTGTGAAAAGCATGTTCATGGTTGGCTCATCTACACCAACTCTTTCCATTGGCTCAGGATTGTCATAATCCGTGATGGTATCTCCAATATCAAAGCTTTCAATGCCGGTTACGGCACATATGTCTCCGCAGCCTACCTCTTCAACCATTCTTTTGCCAAGGCCTTCAAAGACATGTAGTTCTTTGATCCTGATACGCTTTATTGAGCCGTCTATTTTGGTCAAACCCAGGCTTTGTCCTACTTTGATAGTGCCCTGATGAATTCGTCCAATAGCAATTCGTCCAGTAAAAGCAGAAAAGTCAAGAGAGGTGATTTTTAACCTCAACACGCCTTCTTTTTGAACAGGTGCCGGGATGGATGCCAAAATGGTGTCTAGCAACGGATCCAGGTTTTCTGTTTTATTCTTCCAGTCTGTGCTCATCCAGCCGTACTTCGATGAGCCATATAGTGTAGGGAAGTCAAGTTGGTCTTCAGTAGCATCCAGGTTAAACATCAGGTCGAAGATTTCTTCATGTACTTCGTCAGGTCGGCAGTTCTCCTTATCTACCTTGTTTACCACTACAATAGGTTTCAATCCCAATCTAAGTGCTTTGCCCAACACGAACCTTGTTTGTGGCATAGCTCCTTCAAAAGCATCAACTAAAAGTAATACTCCGTCGGCCATACTTAAAACACGCTCCACTTCACCACCGAAATCGGCGTGACCTGGAGTATCAATGATGTTGATTTTTGTGCCCTTGTAGTTTACAGATACGTTTTTTGAGAGAATTGTAATCCCTCTTTCTTTTTCCAGATCATTCGAATCCAGGATCAGGTCATTATTGTCCTGAGAACGTTTTGAATCATTTGCCTGAGCGGCGTAAATAATTTTATCTACTAGCGTTGTTTTGCCATGATCTACGTGTGCGATGATGGCGATATTTCTAATATTGGTCATATCAAACTTAAATGAAGCCGCAAAAATAGCTGGTTCTTAGGTCAATAGTTCTATTTGTAAGAAAAGTTTGTGTGAAATGTTATTTACATGGTTCTTTTGGCCATTAATTCACTGAAATCAAGGAAGAATGTGAGATTAAAATGAATCAGGAAGTTTCTTTTCATACTTTGGTCACGAGTAGACTTCCTTAGAATTAATGGCGATTTCGTACATGGATCCCTCTAAAACCACTTGTACCAATTGGTAGAATATATAGTCTGAAAATGATGATTCGTCGAATAGTTAAACTTCCAACACGCACCAACGTATTGACCCTATCTACCTTTGCTAAGTAGATGAAAATAATCAGTTGAACTGGTTTTAAAAGTGAAAAAAGAACTTGGTTGGAACCAGCTACTCCGTAGAGTAGGAGGTTCTGGTAATTTGAGCCTTGAACATGTTGTGTTCAATTTGCTTGTCTTTATCCTCATTATTTTCGGTTTACTGGCCACAGGAATAAACATCGCCTTAAAACTTCATTGGGCAGTTATATCCTTGTCTATTTTCGGTGTTTCTTTTCTACTATCACTTTATTATCATTCACGGGTAGTTGGGCATTTCACAATCAAACATATTTGGGTACTTGTTATTACTTCGATATCTGTGCTTGGTGTAATATTCTTCTTGAATGGAGGAGCTGACGGACCACTCGCATTTATCTATATTATGGTCATGACAGTAGTGATTATGATTAGTCCAGAGAACATCCAACTCAAAATTTTTATCCTCTTTTTTATTGTTTTGGTTGGACTTTATGTGGCTGACTGGGCCTTGCCTTTTTTGACAATCATCTATGAATCACGAGATGATCGCTACATTGATACCATTACAACATTAGCTTATAGCGTTCTATTTATTGCAATGACGGTTATTGCTTTTAAGCGCAGTTATAACCAGGAGAAAAAAGAGACTGCAATAAAGAATGAAGAGCTTATTCACCTGAATGCAACATTGGTTAAAAAGAATGATCAGATACAGCTGTTGATGCGGGAACTCAACCATCGTGTAAAGAACAACCTGCAGGTGGTTTCGGACATGTTGAGCTTACAAGCCAATCGATCCAACGATTCCGCGATAGCTGCTGCATTAAAAGACGGTAAGGATCGTCTGATGTCTATGGCGCTTCTGCACAAGAAGTTTTATGACGAGAAAAGTATGTACCTGGTAGGCCTTACTGCTTATATATTGGATATTCAGACTTATCTGATAGAAGACCCTAAAGCCCAGGTTCAGAATATCCATATAATCAATGAGATAGAGGAAGTACAGCTAAGCCAGAACCAGGCATTACCATTTGGGTTGATCATTAATGAAGTCATCACCAATATTCAAAAACATGCGTTTCAAAAACCCAACAAAACCCCAGAGATTTCTTTTAGGTGCAAGGTTCAGGATAAAGTACTTAATGTGCAGATTCAGGATAACGGAGTAGGCATTGAGCCGGGGAAAGCGCAATCGTGGGAGGGGAGTTTTGGATTGGAATTAATTAATCTTCTGGTCATGCAGATAGATGGCAATTGGAAAATATACCGTAGTGATGCTTCAGGCGGCACTGTTGTTGAAGTGAATTTTCCACTTAATCAGGTAGGGTAACATGATGAAAATTTTGATTGTAGAAGATGAGCAAATAGTTGCCCAAAATCTAAAGGATGTATTAGGAAAAGCGGGTTACCAGGTATTCGGGCCAGCTGACCGGCATGATCGTGGAGTGGACATGTTCTTAAGAAATAAACCAGATTTGATTCTTTGTGATGTTAAGATTAAGGGTAGTTTATCCGGTATCGATCTCATTCGTCATCTTCGGGCTGACCATCAATTTAAAGTAATCTATTTGACTGCATATGGAGATGAGAATCTTTTGGCTGAAGCCTGGAAAACCAAACCGGAGGCTTTTCTATTAAAACCGTACTCAGAGAAGCAATTGCTAGTCACTTTGAAGCTGGCCTTTGACGTCAAAGAACCAGCTACAATACCACTGAAACCAGATGACCCTAAAGTAAAAGCTTACACAGATTTATCTATTAGAGAAAGAGAAATACTTGCGCTGGTGGCAAAAGGTCACTCAAGCAAAGAGATTTCTGAAGAACTATTCATTAGCATTCACACGGTAGATACGCATCGTAAAAATATTTTGGGAAAGATGGGGTTTCACAGCTTAATGCATTTGGTGATTTTTGTGCTTCAAAACCGCCTTGCTTGAGTGTATTAGAAGATTTTATTCAAATACCTATCCGTAGGTATTGCTGAAATCCCACCCCTCATCTACCTTCGATCTTGCAATCTGTAAAGCTTGAAGTCTGTGGTTTCATAAGCAGACTAAGGCTTGAAATATAGCAGCTAAAAGCTCAAAAAAAATGAAAAGAACTATCCCCGTTTTAATGACTACTTTGTTGCTGTATGCAACATACCAGGTCAATGCTAAAGTCATTACAGTAAGTAATGACGCGTCCGTTCCCGCTCAGTATGCAGTTATTCAATCCGCAGTTGATGCTGCTGTGGTTGGTGATACGATTTATGTGAATGGTTCAGAGCAACCATATCTTGAAACAGTGTACGTTCGAAAGAAATTGGTATTAATCGGCGCTGGATACAATCCCAACAAACAAAACAGGTATAAGACTTATGTTAGTAACATTTATTTTGAAAGAACTACGGTAGTTGCTCAGGATCCATCAGGATCCTATATCTCTGGATTTGATGTGAATTCGCTAAACATATACAGAACGAATACGACCGCTGGACTTGTAGGTAATATAACAGTTACACGAAGCAAATTAAATTCCTTTTGGATCGCGGATCCGAACGGTGGAGTTTCAGGGTTATTGATCAAACATAACATTATCAATTATCTTTATTTCTATCGAGGTGACTGGACTATAGGATCTGGAGCAAATATTACCGTCACCAATAATATCATCAAGGATATTAACTATGCCGTCAATTCAAATACAACCCTATTCTCTAACAACATAATTGAGAAAATAAGTTCTTGGGCAATAAAAAATGCAACTTTTGCCAATAACATTTTTATGGGCGATTATATCAATGCCTATTCTGGCCAGCAAAGTATAGGGCCACTTTTCACCACATCCTCTGTAGCTGTAGCGAACAATACTTTCAATAATAACATGTGTTACACCAATATTCTGTTTTCGAACGACTACAAATCTAATTACACTCCAAATACAGATTTGGTGAATTCATTCTATCGGGATGTAACCTACAATGGAGTCAATTCAGGTGGCTTGAATCAAGTGGGTGTTGATCCATTGTTTGAGAATGTCGATTTTACTAAACCAGTTGATTATTACTTAAATGATTTCAGACTCACAGCTGACAGCCCAGGCAAGAATGCAGGCACAAACGGAAGTGACATTGGCATCTATGGTGGACTGACTCCATGGCCTGATGGTGGTGAGCCAGGTAGCGGGTTTCAATTAAGTCCGGTTCCTCCAATCCCACAAGTGCTGTACATGAATGTAATTAACGCGGTAATCGCGGAAGGCAGTGAGCTGCAAGTAGAGGTGAAGGCATCTAAAGGGTACTAAAATGCGCTCTTTTTGGTTTGTTTTGTACATGTGGTGTTGCACGACTGTACTGAACGCACAGCATCTCGTGCGTGCGGAGTATTTTTTTGACAGTGATCCCGGTGTAGGTCAGGGGGTCGCCCTTGATTTCACTTCCGGTGAAGAGCTAGATGAAACGCTTACAATTCCTACAACAGGGCTTACTCCTGGGTTCCATTTGCTGTATTTGAGGTATGCCAATTCATCCGGTATTTGGACACATGCCCAAACCAGATCGGTTTATATAGAAAGCACTTCGGTTACTAATGCCATTCAATCAGAACTAGTCACGTATGAATATTTTTTCAATAGTGATCCCGGAGTAGGTAAAGGCACCGTGGTGACATTACCAGCAAGCTCTCTATATACAGAAGAGATCATGGTACCAATTGCAAATTTATCACCGGGGTTTAATTTGCTCTATTTGAGATTTAAGAACGCTGATGGACTTTGGAGTCATAGCCAATCACGCTCTATTTATATTGAGAGCACAGAAGCTTTAAATGCCACCTTATCCAATATATCATCATATGAATATTTCTTTAACCAGGATCCTGGAGTAGGAAAAGGTACTGTGGTGAATGTAGAATCCTCAGCATCTCTTGAAACCAGCCTGACAGTGGAAGCACAGTCTTTACCAAGAGGCTTCAGTCTTCTTTACTTACGGTTCAAAAATGAACAGGGACTTTGGAGTCACAGTCAGTCCAGGGCTATTTTTGTAGAATCACTGGGCTCCCTGAGTAATGAAAGCTCTGATTTGGTGGCGTATGAATACTTTTTTGATCTAGATCCAGGGTTTGGTAATGGTCAGCTAGTTTCAATTAGTGGGAGTTCATATGATGAAAATTTTACCATTTCCATCCCTTCCATGACTACTGGATTTCACCAACTCCTGATCCGTTTCAAAAATGAACAAGGAGTTTGGTCGGACACTCAAAGTCGATCCTTCTACATCGAGTCAGCCGCTCAATCTGGAGAAATTGCTGAAATCGTAGCAGCCGAGTACTACTTTGATAATGATCCGGGTGTAGGTAAGGCAACTGGTCTCTTCGGGCTGACAGGTTCTGAAATTCAGAAGACCTTTCTGCTACCTACTCAAAATCTGACAGAGGGTAAACATCAGATATTCCTAAGAGTAAAAAATACACATGGCAGCTGGAGCATGGCAGAACATGACGAGTTTACACTTTGTGGTGAGATTTTACCAACACCAGATATTTCAGGAAGCACAGAAGTTTGTGCTGGTGAAACGCTGACGTTAGAGGCCAGTCAGGTAGCTGGAGCGCTTTCTTATTACTGGAAAGGACCAAACGGGTTTACTTCCACTGATCGTCAATTGGCTTTAGAGGCCTCCAATACCAATGCTGGAACTTATGAGGTTTGGGCAGTGAGAGGTGAGGGACAATGCGATAGTAGCAACGTGCAAACAGTGGAGTTGACTATTTATGATACACCAGAGCTGGTATTATCCACAACTTCAGTTGAGGCCTGTTTTTTCGAATCCGTTGATCTTACAGGTTTGTATACCGATTCCAATGACGTGCCTGGAACTGTGGCTTTTTACAAGGACGCACAGTTGACTGAAGAGGTAGAATTTCCAAATTCGGTAACAACCTCAGGTGTCTATTACATTACCAAAACCTCTATAAATGATTGCAGTGATGTGCAAACAGTTGATTTAAACTTTATCCACTGTCGTGTAGATCAGTCAATCACATTTGAGTCATTGGATGATCTAACATACGGAGTAGCACCAGTCAATTTGTTGGCTACTGCCACATCAGGACTGCCAGTGAGTTACACCAGCAGCAACACCAATGTGGCTACTGTGGAAGGTAATTTGCTCACCATAGTGGGTGCCGGTAACACTGCGATCACTGCTGTGCAGTTAGGAAATGAGGATTATTTCGAAGCCTCTTCAGTGGAGCAGCTACTGCAAGTTTCAAAAGCTGAACAACAGATCCTTTTTGATGAACTCTACACCTATTACTACAGTGATGAGTCTTTTGAACTAGAGGCTACGTCTACTTCAGGCTTAGCAATTACTTATACCAGCTCCAATGAAGGTGTAGCGATTGTTTCTGGTAATGTGGTGAGTATTGTAGGAATCGGGTTGACTTTCATTAGTGCAAATCAAGGTGGAAATAGTAATTATTATGCGGCTGTTGCTGTGGAGCAACCACTTATGGTGATAAGAACGCCGCAATTCATTGAATTTGAGGAGTTAGGAGAACGTGGTTTTAATGAAGGTCAGTTTGAACTTAGTGCAACAGCTAGTTCAGGATTACCTGTTTTTTATGAAAGTTCCAACTCTTCAGTGGCTGTTGTTTTTGAGAACACAGTAAGTATTATTAGTAGAGGTTCGACGCAGATTACTGCAAGACAGCCTGGAAATGACTTCTATGATGTGGCTGAGAGTGTAGTCCGAACACTTGTCATTGGCAAAGGGAATCAGGTCATCACATTTGAGCCTTTACCCAGCAAGCTTGTCGGCGATGCTGATTTCCAACTAGCAGGGCAGGTGAACTCTGGTTTAACAATTGCTTACTCAAGTTCCGATTTATCCGTGGCCTCTGTCAGTGGTAATGTGGTAACCATACATGGGTTTGGTACAACCATTATTACAGCAAACCAGGCAGGAAATGGCGATTACAATCCGGCATCAGGTGTGAGCCAATCCCTCACTGTAAATAAAAAGTCTCAAACTATTACGTTCGAATCACCAGGTACAAAAAGAATATCTGACGGTTTTCTTGATTTAACCGGAACAAGCACTTCTGGTCTGGCCGTGTCCTATGCCAGCTTAAATACCGATGTGGCAATCATTAGTGGCAACCGGGTGGCTTTTATTGGGTTAGGCAGTGTTGAGATTGTGGCTTCTCAGGAAGGGAACCATGAGTTTGAACCGGCCGAACAGGTAAGCCGGGAGCTGATCATTGAGAAGGCAGTAGTTCTTTCAAATTTGCAGCTTGGGGATTTTCGTATCTACCCAAATCCGGTTGGTGAGGTGATTCATATAGAAGTAACTGACTTGGAGAAAGATGGTGCGATTCAAGCAAGTTTGTTTACACTGGGAGGGAATCGATTGATCATACAAATCCTAAGAGATCAGCATTACAGTTTAGACGTACGTCATATACCTGCTGGTATTTATTTGCTTCGTTTGGACTATCAGGACCGACATGTCATTCATAAAATCATCATTCAATAGAGCATGACATTAAGGTGTTTTTTAATTGTACTATTTGTTAATATTACCGTCTGCATAAACGCGCAGACGGTAAGTTTTTTTAAACATAATGCTGGGATTTCTTATTGTTTAGGGCCAAGCCTCTATGGGCAATTAGTTAGTGGAAAAGGAGGAGCTTCCTTTTCCAGTTCGATATTTGAGCAATATGCCTTGGTTTATTCATACAGTTTATCAGAAGATGTGAGATTACAATCGGGAATGCTTTATGCCGCTACACAGGCAAGCTATTCACCAGCCGATAGATCATATGATACAGTTTCTTACTCTTTTGATGAAACAATACACATATTAAGCATACCACTCGGATTAAGACATTTGGTGGGTAAACACTTCTATTACAACGGAGGGTTACTGTTGGACTTTGATCTTGACAGTACTGAGCATTTCGATAATCAAAGTGGACTTGGTGCTTTCATTGGACTTGGGTTATGCTGGGATATAACTGAGCGAATAGATCTTTATATCAACTCAGATTTGAAGATTCACGGGATACTGGGGTTAAACAAGGAATATGGTCATAGCCGTCTCAAGGAAATGGGGTTTGGTTTTGGAATGAATTATGGTTTTTGACTTTGACCGGATAATAATCCCAGAATTAAGTCCGATTAAAATCCACCTCTTTTAGTTTTAGCGTAAGTCCGATTGAAATCGACTTATGGATAAACGAGAATTTTTGAAACAGGCGAGTTTGGCCACCATTCTGACCTATTTTGGATTATCGCTGGAGAGCTGTTCTGAGGATGAAGAACCAGATCCAACAGGAGGTACTCAAGTTGAAGTAGATCTTACGGTTTCCCCCTTCACGAGTTTGCAACAGGAGGATGGTTGGGTTTTACACCCTGACAAAAACATACTAATGGTAAACGTTTCGGGTTCTATCAGCGCTTTTTCAAGCAGATGTACTCATTCGGGCTGCACGAGAAACTGGAGCTTCAATGGAGAATTTAATTGCAGTTGTCACGGGTCATCTTTTGATACCCAAGGCAATGTGACCAGTGGGCCTGCGTCAAGTCCACTGTCAAGGGTTGCAGTTTCAAGAAATGGTAACCTCCTGACTCTAGGATAATTCTGTATAATAGAATTAGATTTAGGCCTTACTATTTTGCCTGACTATGAAATTTCTAGTTCGTACCGGAGTTGTTTTGATCATCCTGCTGATCGTTTATTTGGTTGGCCCAAAAGTGCAGTTCTTGGAGATAGAACCTCCGGGAATTGATCCTTGGAATATTTCACTTGATAGTTTGGACAAGTATGTTAAAATCAAGGATTTAGAGATTTTAAAACTGAAGCCAAACAACGAATCCAGGATCATTTGGGCTGATAGCCTTAGAAAGACCAGGTACAGTGTGGTTTATCTACATGGGTTTTCGGCTAGTCCTATGGAGTCAAACCCTGTACCCTTTGAGTTCGCAAAAGCATTTGGGTTTAATCTTTACTTGCCGTTGTTGCCTGGTCATGGTCGGGATGATCGGGAGTCTTTTGTTGATCTTCAGCCCAATGATTTAATTGTTGCGGCAAAGGAAGCTATTGCGATAGGTCAGTTGCTAGGAGAGGACGTAATCGTCATGTCTTGTAGCACGGGTTCTACTTTGTCTATTTACCTGGCTGGCGCCAATAAGGAAATAATCGATGCACTCATTATGTATTCACCAAATATTGAACTGGAAGATCCTACAGCCAAAATGATTACCATGCCCTGGGGGATGCAGATCATGAAAGCAGTGACCGGGGATTATTGGAACCCAAACGGCGAGGGTGAGGGAGATGGGTTGAAATATTGGACAACAACTTATCGGACTGAAGGTTTGCTGGCACTCCAGGCACTTTTGGACAGAACCATGAAGCCAGAGATTTTTAAGCTGGTTACTCAGCCTTATTTTATTGGATACTATTATAAAAACGAAGAGGAAAAGGATCCAACTATATCAATCGAAGCAATTACATGGTTTGATAAACATACGTCTACACCTGAACGGATGAAAGAATTGGTGGCTTTTCCAGGGGCAGGGGGTCATGTGATCACCAACCCTATTAAGTCTCAAGCATCAGAAGAAGTGCTGTTAGCTACCATGCACTACACGGAGTCCGTTCTTAAACTGTTGCCAAAGGACACTTTAAAATAACTGACTAAACGTTTCGCAATCGAAGTGTTTAGTCAGTTGTTTTTTAAAATTATGCTTCAGTAACGACCACTTTGTCCATCACGTCTCCTTGCTTGATTTGATCGATTACATCTACTCCATCAACTACTTTACCAAAGCAAGTGTGGTTTCTGTCAAGATGAGCCGTATTGGTTCTGCTGTGGCAGATGAAAAATTGTGATCCACCTGTATTTCTACCTGCGTGGGCCATAGAAAGAACGCCCTTGTCATGATATTGATTGTCTCCATCTAGTTCACAGTCGATGTGATAGCCAGGTCCACCAGCGCCTGTACCATTTGGGCAACCTCCCTGAATCACAAAATCAGGAATGACCCTATGAAATGTTAGTCCATCATAAAATCCATGCTCAGCCAATTCGATGAAATTGGCGACAGTTTTCGGAGCATCTTTTTCATAAAACTCGATGGTCATCACACCCTTTTTGGTGTGTATTTCTGCTTTCTTCATTATCTATTGTTTTATTGAATGCTGCAAAGTTAAATCAGCCGTATGAAAAGAGATACCTTTGCCATTAATAAGAAATCGACATGGCCAAACCAATCATTGAAATAGGGAAATTTAACAAACTGGAAGTGCTCAAGTCCACTCCACAGGGGCTTTATGTTGGAGATGAGGTAGAGGAGATTCTGCTCCCCACCAAATACATCCCAGAAGGTACGGAAATTGGTAGTTATGTTGATGTTTTTATCTATACGGATTCTGAAGACCGACCTATCGCCACCACGCTTACACCCAATATACAGATTGGTGAAATTGCTTATTTAAAAGTGAATGATGTAAATAATATTGGGGCTTTTTTAGATTGGGGGATAGAGAAGGACTTATTGGTGCCATTCCGCGAACAAGGAGAAAAGATGGTGAAAGGAAAGGGGTATCTGGTTTACATGTATCTGGATGATCTTACTGATCGGTTAGTTGGGTCCGCGCATGTCAACAGGCTGCTGGAATTTGAAGACATACAACTTGAAGTAGGAGAGGAAGTGGATGTACTAATCGGACACGAAGGAGAATTAGGATATACTGCCATAATCAATAACAAATATAGAGGTCTGATTTACAAAAATCAGGTGTTCAAAGCGATTAAGCCGGGAGATCATTCAGTGGCTTATATCAAGGAAATCAGAGCAGATAAGAAAATTGATTTAACGCTGGAAAAAACAGGACCGGAAAATATTGAGCCCAATGCACAAAGGATTTTGGATGCCCTGAAAAAAGGTGAGGGTTTCTTACCTCTTCATGATAAGAGCGATCCTGATGTAATCAAGAGTACACTGGGAATCAGTAAGAAACTATTCAAAAAAGCAGTTGGTGCTTTGTATAAGAAGCGGATGGTTTCAATTAAAGATGATGGTGTCTATTTGAAATAATTCGACCAAACACCATAATTTACTTTTCAGTTATGAGCATTATGAGCTAATTTAAGAGCTCATGAAATCCCTGACCTGCTCAGTCCTTCTCACAATGATGGTACCCTTCATGGGTATATCTCAAAAAATAACCCTGACGGCTGTAGAGCAGGAATTTATCGCGTCACATCCTACAATTGTATTTGGTGGGGATCCTGACTGGGAGCCAATGATCATTATTGATGATCAAGGAGGGGTCACAGGATTGGAAAGAGAGCTTCTGGATGAAATTGAACTAATTACAGGTCTTGAGTTTGAAATCAAAGCTGGTGTGTGGGCCGAGATGGTACAGCTTGCTGAAGCAAAGAAAATTGATGGGTTACTTTATACTTCTCCACAGCCTCAACGCGAGAAGGATTTTCGATTTTCAAAACCATATAACCAATTTCAAGTCGGATTCTATAGCCGCTTTAACCAACAAACCCTCTCGGATACATCAGAATTGGAAGGGAAGAAGGTTGGGGTTCAAGCCTCAGATCAGTTTTGTAATAATTACCTTGACGGTATCCAGATCATTGAGAAGGTTACCTTCACTTCGAGATCACAGATGATTCAGGCACTGCTTGCCGAAGAAATTGATTTCATGTTTGGGGCGCTGGATTTCAACTACTATTTATGGAAGAATACAATTACGGGAATCAAGCTGGTTTACCTTCCGGAGCACCCGGGCTTTGATGTTGTTTATTCGATCCGCAAGGATTACAAACCTTTACTTTCTATTATCAATAAGGCCATTGATCAGATTGGTCAGGCCAAACGACTTGAACTGGTGAATCGTTGGTTGCAAATGAGGGAATTTGCAGACTTAAGCCTTTTAAGTAAGGAGGAGAAGTTGTTCCTGGAAAGCAATAAAGAACTTACCATTCTGACCGTGGAACACTGGTTGCCAATTATTAAAGTATATGAAGACGGACAGGTCAGTGGATTGGTTGGTGACTATTTGAAGCTTGTAGAGACAAAGCTCGGGGTAAAGTTGGACATTATCAGCGGAGATGATAGCACCACATTCAAATCGCATGAATCAATACCAAGTGCAGTTTATGTTTACCCTGATTTAAAATCATCCCGGCCTGATTTTTACTACAGTGATCCGTTTCTGTCCATTCCTTATGGACTAGCCATGAGAAAAGGGAGTCCATTTTTCAATGATATCAGGAGCCTTGGAAAGATTAAAGTTGGTGTATTAGATCATAATCCACACTATGATGAAATAAAAGCGGCCTACCCCAATTTGATTCTTGTACCCGTAACGCAAACAAGTGTAGCGATGGATCGCATCATGTCTGGTGAACTGCATGGCTACATTGGAAGTATCTCCACCCTTAATTATCGGATTCAGAGCCAGGGTTATTCAGATCTGTTTATTGCTGCACTTACGGATTTTAGTACCGAACTTCACTTTTCGTCCAATAGCAAACTGGCGGTAGACATCTTATCTAAAGCCACAAGTCATATTCCGGATGGAGAAAAGCAGGCTCTGATCAAGAAATGGTATGGAGCTGAAGGACCTACAATAATTGATACGACCCTGGCTCTCCAGATTGGTGGTATAGCCGTGTTTTTACTTGCAATCATGTTTGGGTGGATTTACTCGCTGAGGAGGTTGATCAGAAAACGATCCAGGGTGCAGCAGTTACTCCAAAAGAATCAAGCCAACCTCTTGGCCCTTATTGAAAACTCCGATTCACTAATTTATTCATTGGATATTAATATGGGGTTATTGGCTAAAAACACAGCATTTGAACGTTTCTCAAAGCATTATTCCAATCAACCTTTGCGGATAGGTGATTTGCTGGTTGATCACATGCCTGAAAAAATGAAGCCAGTCTGGAGTCAACGCTACCTACGTGCACTTGAGGGAGAAAAGTTTTCCGTTCAGGATGCTACGACCATAGATGGTGAACTCCGTCATTACATTACCCATCTCAATCCCATTTTAGTAGAAGATCGGGTAGTGGGGGTCTCCTGCCTTACTGATGATGTGACAGAGCTGGCCAAACTCAATCAGTACATGATTAGCCTG
Source organism: Marinoscillum sp. (assembly GCA_040218045.1). Classification (GTDB taxonomy): domain Bacteria; phylum Bacteroidota; class Bacteroidia; order Cytophagales; family Cyclobacteriaceae; genus Marinoscillum. The sequence continues at coordinate 66,257 of JAVJQA010000033.1, read as the reverse complement.
ATGGACACAGCGTATGACTATATCTTTATTAAGAACATCGATCGGAAGTACGTCATTGCCAGTCAGTCTTTAGCTGATTTTTATGGCTTCAATAGTTGGAGGAAAATGATTGGTAAGCGTGATGAAGATCTGAATGAGTACAATGCCAAACAGCTCATTGAGGAAGAGATCAGGGTTCTGGAGGAAGGGCTTCACTCCATCAACAAGGAGTATAAAATAGAGGACTCCAACGGAGAGATGCATTGGTTACAATCGACGACAGAACCAATATATGATGATAATGGGAAAGTAGTCGGTTTGTCAGGCATGGGGCGTGACATCACCAAAAGAAAAGAAGCTGAACGCCAGCAGCGAATACTGATTTCATCTATTGAGAATAGTTCTGATTTTATATCTTTTCTCAATGCAGATTTTGAGTTTATCTATATTAATTCCTTTGGTATCAAGTTACTTGACTTTGAGGATTATGAAGGCCGGAAATTTGATGAGTTGCTGGATACAGTCACCTTCAAAATTGTAAGGAATGCGCTAGAGAAGCATGTGCTACAGGGTAGATTGTGGGAAGCGGAATTTGAGGTGCTGAATTGGAAAACAAAAGCCCCCATATCCATGGACAACCAGTTCTTCGCCATCTATGACGATGATGAAGGCTTTATCTGCTATTGTAATGTGTCGAGGGATTTAACTGAGAGAAACAAGCTTCAGGAAGAAGTCATGCGCTCAAAAGTGAGTGAGCGGATTATGACAGCCACCCTTCGTGCTGAAGATAAGGAAAGGTATAGAATCGCCCATGAACTTCACGATGGTATCCAGCAGAAGATTGCTACTGTAAACATCTACTTGCAATCTCTGGAAAACCCAACGGAAGAACAGGGAAGAATTTTGACCTCCAGCATTGAAAAGCTCAACGAAGCGATCAATGAAATAAGAAACATGTCACATAGCCTGGTTCCAAGGGCGCTTAGGAACAGTGGGTTGGGGGCAACACTTCAGGATGAGGTGGAGCAACTCAATAAAAACTCTGCGTTGAAATTAGAATTTCATGAAAACGTAAAACTCGAGCGTTTTCATCAGGACATTGAATTAAATCTTTATCGTATCTTTCAAGAATCAACAGCCAATATTTTCAAGCATTCAGGAGCCACTACTGTGATGATTCAGCTGTTAAGGAGTGGAAACATGCTTTCATTATTGATTGAAGATAATGGGAAAGGTTTTGATGTAAAAGAGAAAGGGAAAGCTGGGTTTGGATTGTCCAGCATTCAAAATCGGGCGGCAGTAATAGGGGCTCATGTAGAAATAGACAGTGTGCCTTATGAAGGAACGAGTATATTAATAGAATTACAACCTGATCAATATGAGTCATAAAATCACCATCCTACTTGTTGATGATCATCCCATGATTAGAGATGCTATCAAACTCTATTTTGCGAAAAGTGACGAGATAGAGATCCTTGATGAGGCCAATAATGGTCTGGAAGCACTGGAAAAGCTTAAAGAGAAAACCTTTGATTTGGTAATTACTGATATCGCAATGCCTGAAATGAACGGGGTGGAGCTTTTGACACATCTACAGACTGAAAAGAGTGAGCAGGATGTACTGGTTATTTCAATGATCAATGAGGTTTCGCAAATAAAGAAAATGATCTCTCTTGGAGCCAAAGGCTATGTGCTGAAAAACAGTCCAAAAGAGGATATTTTAAAGGCTATCAAAGCCATACAGGATGGTGAAACCTACTACTCAAAAGAAGTTTATGAGATTATCATGGGGCAGCTCTCAGGCAGAAAACCAAAGCAACGCCTTACCGTGGAGATTCCTCTGTCACGAAGGGAAAAAGAAATCACAATACTTGTAATGGAGGAGTTGACCAATCAGGAAATTGCAGAGAAGCTCTTTATCAGTGTGCGCACTGTGGAAGCCCACAAGCGCAATATTTTAGAGAAAACCGGCTGCAAAACAGTTGCTGGTTTAGCTATTTACGCCATTGAGCGAGGAATTGTGTAGATAGGGGGTTTATGAAAAATCGGTCATTATGGGTTCCAGCAGAAAGATGCCAGTTCGCAAAGGTTTAGATTTGTGTATATTTAGAGCACCATTCCATCAACCATGTACCAAAGTCCACTAGTAGACTCGTCTATTATTTTTATATCCCAAAATGTGGAAACTACTCAGAAGTTGCTTCGGCTTATCCGTAAGAAAGAGCTTAGCCGGGACGTTTTTTGGTTTCGGTCGTTAGAGCAGGTTTCTCGGCATTTTGAAAAGATCGACCTGACCGAAGGCTTGTCTCCAAGAATGAATTTATCAGTTGTTCTTGATTACGATTTAGTTGGGATTTCTCATATCACGCATTATCTAAATGATTATGGGATCCTTAAATACTGTGATTTATACAGCTTAAAGGCAGTTTCTACAGAAGTTAATCAAATGGAACGTTTGCTTCAGGAATGACACTACGTGATTCCCTTAAAAATCGCCATTAAGCGATCCCCTCTTACCTGTGGGTCTTGCCTTCTCTACATTTGTAATGTAATGAGGTAAATAAAAAGACCAGGGTTATGTTGAAAAATCACGAAATCGTTTTGATCACCAGTAATGCAAAGGATGCTCAATTGTTTATCAATGCATTGAAACGTACCGAGATAAATAATGAATTGATCTGGATCAAAGACACTGACAGGGCTTTCGACTACCTCACTTCACAGGGACTGTACTCAGGGAAGACACTTACGCGATGTAACAAAGTATTCATATTGGATGAGACGTTCCCGGAAGCCGAATCTGTAAGAGGCTTGATCAGGTCTAATGAACGACTTAAAGACTGTCAGGTATTAAACCTTTCTGAGGGCAGGGAAATGATTGGGTCTGACAAGAAGCCATCTGACAATCAGGCTTTTGATTTTTTAGGAATTCTCAATTCTCTAACATTGGCTCTTTTATAAAATTATCCATCTAGTTGATATCCTCGCTATAGCCAACTGGGCAAATAAAAAGTCGGCTCCAAAGGGCCGACTTTTTATGTTTGAGACAAATTTCAATAAAAAACCCTCTCGATAAGGAGAGGGTTTTTGTTAAAGCTTAAATAATTCTGCTGTAATGTTGTGATCTTTTAGCAACTCCTGGGTAAATTTCATATGCCCATGAGGTACATATATCTGAAATTTGCCATTTTTCATGTTTGCCAGTGTTTCCAGTAATTTCCATTTATTGATAAGGTCATTTGGATTGTCCATTTTGGTGGAAATCTCAAAGTAAGCCTTACCCTCATTTTTCATTGCAGTCACATCTGGTGTGAAATTAACGTTGTTGGTTTTGCCAATAATTTGGTGCGGAGCCTCGTAATCGCTTAGATCAGCTCTAATATCGTTGTAACCTTGTTTTTTAACTTTTTCGATTACATTAGACAGAACATCGTCGTAAGAAATTTTACTTCTTGTCTCTTGAAGCATATAATATTTGGATTTTGTTTTATGGAATAACTGAAGCACGTCTTCCTAAATGACATAAATTCAGGAACTTATACAAATGTAAACAAAATATAACTTCATTTTGTTCGAAATGCTTCATTCTTTTACTTAAATAAGGTTATTACCAATTATCTTTCTTTGTTAAACCCGGACTATGTATTGGAACTTCGTTATGAAAGCTTATATCTCACAGAATCAGGGGGGTGCTTGATTTCAGCATAGCAGGGCTATGGTTAAATCAACAAATCCATTCATTTCACTGATTAACAGAGAGATAAGCTTGAATAGATTTTCCAATGCATAATCCGGGTTAAAACCCAAATTGGATCCAGAAATGGTAGAGCCAGGTTATCTTTTAAAAGGTGTCGTTAAGTTTAGCAAATTCTCATATTGAATTACCCGCTCTCAAATTGAAAATAGGTTAAACCCAAATTGCTTTTTCTAGTTGTAATAGCAGATTGGAATGCTATTTGCTCCTCTCGATCCGGGGTGAAAAATCACCGCATCAAAATGATAAGATATTCGTTAACAAGCTGAATAAACAAACAAGCAATGAGAAAAAATAAAATTAATTTTTCGCTGTTCAACGGCATCCTGCTATTAGCACTTGTTGTGGGATTTAGTTCTTGTAAAAACAAGAAAAAAATGTCCGAAGTGTCTGATACACAGGAAATAAAAGAACAGATGGAGGAGGAATTGGGTGATGATGATATGACCGATCCTGAACCAGAAAGGAACGCCGTGAAGGAGCCTACAAAATCGCAAAAACTAGAGAACTATTTCACAGCTATTGCTAATTCATCTTCTGCCACTTCGGCCAATGGAAGTATTAGTGAAGCTTTGACGATGTTTAGCAGCCCGGATGCGGCAGTACTGATTGTCATCTACAGAGGTACTGGCAATCCTGACTATGATGAACCTACCACCATTAAAAAGTATCTGGAATACCTGAAAGATACCAAAAACAACAAAGCGGTAGTTGAGGAGATGGTCTTAGACGACTATGGTAAAATCAAAGAATTAGTTCTAAAAAAATAACAAACGCTATAAACTAGAAGCAAAATGAATTTTTCAAAATATTTATTCTTTCTTGCATTTACAGTAGTCGCTTTGACTTCAGCCAAAGCTCAGGACGATGTGGATCCAAGACGAAAGCAGGCAATTGATTCGCTGGCTTTAGAAAAGGTGAAGGATTTGTCAAAATATATAACCATAATTGGTGACAAGAAAACCCAGTTCTCTGAAGCACAGAGAGTCATGGACCGGGCGGAAGAGCTATTTGCTCCAGACAGTGAAATGGGTGTTTCATCACTGAGCAAAGAGGAAATCAGTTATTATAAAGTGCGTCAGTACTTTGAACGACTGATGGCACTCAACTATGACCAGGTAAAAATCAAGTGGTATGACATTCACTACATCAGTGACCTGGAAAGACAACCTGATGGTACATATGTTGGAGTGATCACCGTTTACCAAAGATTTGAGGGTACATCGGATGACGGACTAAGTTATAAGGACACCACTAAAAAAGACATCACAATTTATGTCAAGAAAAAAGAGACACAAATTGCTGGAAGAACCATTGAGTTCTGGGATGTGCTGCTAGGTGATGTGCGAGTAACTGAGACCTCTGCATGAGATACACGATCCTATTAATTACATTGATCATATCCTTTACATCAGTGGGCCAGGGGCTCACTGATGATATGAAGGACACCGAGGAGAAGTTGATTGCTTCTACCAAACAAATCAATCAATTCCTTCACCGGTTCAATGGTGAAGAGGATGAAAAAGGGGACAGGTATTATCCTGGCAATAAAAAGTACCGAGACACAGGGCTAAGAAAAAGTTACCTCCCTGTTTTGTTCGATTTAGAAACTGGCTATGTGCCTGAAGCTCTTGCAAAGGAATTTATGAGAGATGTTACGGACAAACGTGAGCCAAAATTTCTCGATTTTCATGACAATGAATGGCTGGCCGAAGTAACCACCGTGTTTAACTATAAAGGCAAGGAAACATCAGTTTTGCTTTACATGAAGATCCAAAAGCAAGGACAGGGATATGAGTGGGTCATTGATGATGTGGCTTTTGATCAGTTTAAGAGGATGTTTAATAAAGACACCTCTGAATCAAAAAGATTTATTCACCCCATGAGTCATGAGCTCGATTTCATGACCTTTAGAAAAGCATTTGCTGATGAGCCGAACCCTGAGCAGTTTACGGCAAGGACATTCACTCCGGATTACCTCACCTTGTTTTTATATGAGATCAAGCGTGGGAACCTGAAGTATAAAACAGTGAAAAACGTGAAGTTCCACTTTTTTACCATTGATAATTGGTATTTCGAGTTGGCCAACTTCAATCGACCTGGTTACAACACTGGCTGGCTAATTTCCAACCTTGTAAAGCTGGAGCCGAATCAAAAACAAATGATGAAAGATTATATCTATGATAAGAACTAGCCTCAAGTGCTCTGTTTTTTTATTCTTACTTATATGCCTATTTGGAAGTGTTTCTGTCCATGCCCAAACCACTACTGAAGAGCCGGATGAATATATTGCTGAGGTCAATAGCCTTGTAAGTTTTTACAAGTATATGCTTAATACTGTAGGGGCACCTCAGACTTCTACCAGGGACAAGGAAGTGATCATTACTGAAAGTTTTAAAAAGGCTTTTAAAGACAAGTTTGTTCAGGTGGAAGACGACCTGATGCCTGACAGAAATGCAATCACCAATAAAGATATTACGGCTTATCTACGTGATGTTGACTTCTTTTTTCAGAATATCACTTTCAATTTTTCTGAGATAGAAATCTCTCGGTCTGAGCGTGATAACGGCAAGCCATTTTACCTGGTTGCTTTTCAAAATGAAATCACGGCTACTACTTTGGAAGGTGAGGCTTTTAAGAAAAACAGTAAGCGGTACATAGAGGCGAACCTTGATGAGGAAAACGGTGATTTGAAAATTGTTAGTGTATACACCACTAAAATCAGCCGTGAGAAAGAACTCAGAAATTGGTGGGAGACACTGTCCTACGAGTGGACCAGAATTTTAAGTGAAAATGTACCTGCATACGATTCTATTACCAAGGAAGTCCTGTTCAAAATGGCTGACCTGGATAGTCTCAACCTTTCTGGCAACCAGTTTATACAAAACATTAAACCACTCTCTGCACTGACCAAGCTCAAAGTGCTGGATATAAGCAATACAAAGGTTGAAAGCTTGAATCCACTGAGGTATTCTTTGCGATTGGAAAAACTTATTGCCAAAAACAGCAAGATTTCTGAAGTGTCTGTTTTCGAATATTTTGAAAATCTGAAAACCCTTGATTTAAGCCATAGCCCAGTGGTAAACATAGCGCCTATAGGTAAGCTTAAAAACCTTAATTATTTGAATCTGGCTGCTACAGACATTGTGATTTTTGATGGTTTAAAGGATCTGGGTACACTAAAAGAAATTGACATTTCGAATACAGCCTTGTCCAACTCAGAATTTCTGTCAGCTAATAAGAACCTGGAAAAAGCGATTTTAAATAGAACTGGAATCACTTCACTGAAGGCGTTTTCAGGAATGAACAAACTAAAGGAACTGGATGTGTCTGAAACTTATATTTCAGATTTAAATGCACTTTCAGGTCACCCATCCCTAGAGGTTCTTTTGATAAACCAGACCAGAGTGGACAATCTTTCTCCGTTGATGAATGTAAGTTCCCTGAAAAAAATCTACGCAGATTATACAGGCATTTCTGAAGCCAGGGCTTCAGAGTTTATGTCTAAAAACCGTAAAGTGATTGTGATTACCAATTCGGAACGTGTCATGGATTGGTGGAGTGGGTTGTCTTCAGATTGGAAAGGAGCATTTGGAAATTATGTACCAACTAATCCCTCTAAGGAAGATATTGTAAAACTCCTTAATATTGACTCCCTTGATGTATCCAATAAAAACCTTGTATCCGCTGAGCCATTGTCGAGGCTTAAACGTCTGAGATATCTCAATGTGAGCAAAAATATGATTACATCATTTGCGTTCACGGCAGACATGGAGAACCTGGAATTCCTGAAGGCAGAAAAGATGCCAGCGGAGACTGCCATAGGACTGGAAAAGAACAAAAACCTGAGATATGTTATTTTAATAGGGAGTATAATCAAGGATATTCAATCTCTGCAAGAACTCAATAAGCTCGAACTGGTAGATGTGAATGGCACTGAAGTTCGAGAGAAACAGGTAAAGGATTTTTTAAAAGTAAGTCCGTCTACGGTGGTGATCTATCAGCCAGATTTTCTGGCAGACTGGTGGAGTCAGTTGCCTGACGAATGGCAAAAGGTTTTTAACCTTGCTAAGGTCGACTCTTATCATTTGCACAAATTGGTGGAATCTGAGAAGTTAGTAATTGAAAATGCACCGATTTCTTCCTTACGGCCCCTAGATGCATTTATCAATCTTAAGAGTATTACACTGGATAGAACCAGGGTTTCTTCACTGATTGATTTGAGCCGACACGAGCATATTGAGGAGATCATTTGTAGGAATGGCCCCCTAATGAACTTAGAGTCAGTAGGGGAGCACTATGATCTCAGGAAGTTGGATATTTCCAATACGGCTGTGGAGGACTTAAAACCGCTGAGGGACAATAGAAACCTTGAAGCATTGAATTGTTCTGGCACTAATATCAAGAAACTCAAAGGATTGGAAGACTTAAATAGCCTTCAAAAATTAGATATAAGCAATACAAGAGTTTGGCGTGTCGACAGGCTTTACGATATTCGCAACTTAAATACGTTAGTTTGTTATAATACAAGGATTAGATCACATACCATGGAAGATTTTCAAAGCGATTTCCCGGATTGTGATGTGACTTATTACTAGTATTGCAGCCCGTTTTAATCAGCATATTTTAATAATGAACAAGGAACAAAGAATCTTGAAGATATTCAGTCTATTGCTATTGTTGTTGGTAGTGCAGTCCTCATTTGGACAGGAGCAAGAGGAAGATGCTACTTTACAAGGGAATTTTGATATGCTCATGGAAGAAAGTAATACATATGAGCAATACAAAGTAATCCCGATCCAGAAGATGAATCGATTTTGGGTCGTCACCACTGATTCTCTTCAGACCAAAGATAGAAGCATCACCAGGCTCAATGGTAAAATAGTGGCTCTGGAAGTGATGATTGATTCACTTAAAAGTGAACTTTCTGATATTAAGAATCAACTTGAGGTCAGTGAAGATATAAATGGTGAGATCTCTTTTCTGAGTATCCCTTTTGATAAAACATTTTATCACATTTTGGTATGGGGTATTATCATAGTGGTGGCAGTATTGGCAGTCATTGTTTACTTCATGTATTTACGTAGCAATGGCCTCACGTCAAGATATAAGAAAGATCTTGAGATACTTAGAAAGGATTATGATGCGCACAGGGACAAATCAAGGGAAGCGCAGGTGAGACTGAAAAGAGATCTACAAACTGCAGTAAACACCATTGAGGAAATGAAGCGCGGTGGAACAAGAAGATAATTTACCACTCCCAAATCATCATTCAACTCTTCTGACATATTTCAGGTATTAAGCCATCGCCAGAATTTGCCCAGTGCGGATTTTGGCTTTGGTTTCTGAATTTTATTCTGGACAACTTTTGTCTTCTTTTTAACCTTCTTGTTCGTGGGAGTGGGTTGGGCAAGTTTCTTCTTATAGTGTTGTTTTCTTAAATCCTTAATTCTTTGTTCCTCTTGCTGTTGAAGCCTTTGTTCTTCTTTAGCAAGTCTTTTCTCTTTTGCTTTTTTATTTCTAAGCCTTCTTGCTTCCCGGTCCTCTGGGGTTAATCTTTTTCGTTTATTTCTCTGATCGTGACGTATGATTGTAGGCTCTGTAGTTTCAGTTGACCCGTCATTTGGTTCAGGTTGCTCTTCATCCTCCTCGATTATTTTTTCAACAGGTTGAGGAAGGTCAATTTTTCCAACCACCTTAAGTCCGGGCAACTCAACTTTAGGAGCTTTTATGACGTCAATTCCACTAAGTAGCTTTTCATCAAACTCACTCACTCCATCAGGATCATCATCCTCACTAGTAGGTCTGCGAAGTTCGCTCACCGTAATGCTTTTTCGGGCAGCTACTTCAATTGTCTCAGTTTCCGGCAATTCTTCTTCGACTACTCCTGGAGTTATTTCAACGTCATCTTCTTCCTTCTCCTGATCTAAGGTTACTTCAACAACCTGATCAGCATCTGTGGTGGGTTGGTCATCAATGACCTCTTCCTTAACTTCTGGATCTGGCTCCTTTTGAGTGGATACCTCTTCTTTGGATTCTACTTCAGGAATCGGTTCTTCCTCAAAACCACCAAAGTGATCAATGACATCTTGCTGATTAGCCTCATCCAGCTTCACATTGGGGTGATCCTTCACTTCAATGCTTTTTTCAGCTAAGTATTGAACAATATCTGAAGTTTTGATTTCTAATTTTCTGGCGAGTTGACCGAGCCGCATAACCTATCTGTGTTTCCACAAAAATAGAAAACTGGCGCAATTGAGTCCATTAAAATTAGTCTAATTCGCTTTTTTATTCTCCGCTGACTCAGATTTGTCTTCTTCCCAGTCATTGATTTGCTCTTCAATGCGTTGTAAATGACCTTTATTGTCTCGCTTTTTGAGCTTTTTTATGTACTTCTTTAAGAATGGAATCTTAGGAGCAAGTAAGAGTAAAGCAGCAAATATTAAGATATAACCCAGCGGTATAAAAGGAATAAACATAAACAAAATGCCTCCAATGGCACAAATTCCTCCTAATATATACCTGATGTATGAACGGTCTACTTGCATTAAATTATTCAATAAAAATCCTTCACATAATTCACCACATGTTCAATGAGCATTTTCCTTGACCTTAGAGAAGTCCAGGCCATGTGTGGAGTGATGATACAGTTATCTAACTTGGAAAGAGGGTGAGTTGTTATGGGTGGTTCCTGACTAAGGACGTCAAGAGCGGCTCCACCAATGCGATGGTTGCTCAGTGCCCAGTGAAGATCCACTTCATTGATAAGTGCACCTCTCGCTGTATTTATGAGGAAGGCATCTGGTTTCATCAGGCTAATAAGCCCCTTATTGACAAAGGATTTATTATCATCTGTAAGAGGACAATGCAAACTGACAATATCGCACTCTGTAAATAAATCTTTCTCATCCACAAATTCATAGTTGGAATATTTGGAGGGATCGGCGTGACCGCTGACAATCTTTACCTTCATTCCAAATGCCGCTCCGATTTTGGCTACTGCTTTCCCGATGGCTCCAAATCCATAAATCCCCAGGCTTCGTTGACTCAGTTCAGGTAAGGTATGCAGTATATAGCTGAAACCTTTGCTTTCATTCCATTCGCCTGATTTTACTGATTGGTCATAGAGATTGGTTTTGTTGGTTAGCGAAAGTATCAATGCAAAAGTATGCTGCGCCACTGATGCCGTACTGTAGTTGCTGACATTCTTGACCTTGATCCCTAGCTTATCTGCTTCTTCCAGATCCACATTGTCCATTCCCGTAGCAGAAATGACTATTAGCTTTAGGTTAGGAAGCTGTTCAAATTGAGCTTTGCCAAGCTTAATTTTATTGATAATCAGAATGGATGCATCTTTACTTTTTTCAACAACCTCAGAAGGTTTTGTTTGCTTATAGATAGTAGTGTTCCCAAAATCATTGAGTGCATCCCAACTCAGATCGCCAGGATTTGCATAGATACCATCCAATACTACAATTTTATGCGACATCCCCAACTTCTTCTTTTCTCAATTCTTTTCGTAATATTTTACCAACGTTGGATTTAGGTAAATCATCTTTGAATTCTATAAACTTAGGCATCTTATAGGCAACCAGATGATCCCTACAATGTTTCATGATCGCCTCTTCGGTGAGTTTTGGGTCTTTCTTTACAATAAAGGCTTTCACCACTTCTCCCGAGTTCTTGTCATCCACGCCAATTACACCTACTTCCAACACTCCTTCCATTTGTGCAATCACATCCTCCACTTCATTGGGGAAAACCTTCATGCCAGAGACGTTGATCATTTCCTTTTTTCGATCCACGATCTTAAGAAAGCCTTCACTATCGAAAAAGGCGATATCCCCCGTTTTGAACCAATCTCCCTCCATGACAATGTCTGTTTCTTCCTTATTTTGCCAATATCCGGTCATGACCTGTGGGCCTCTTGCCCAAATCTCCCCAAATTCCCCCACGGTTTTTTCCTCACCATCGTCACCCACAATCTTGATCTCTGTTGATGGTACGGGTACACCAATTGTACCCAGCTTTTCGGTGCCATCAATTGGGTTGCAGGTGAGAAGAGGGGATGTTTCAGATAAGCCATAGCCTTCTACAATATTATTGTTGGTCGCCTTTTTCCATTTTTCCGCAACTGCTTTCTGGAGCGCCATTCCCCCGGAAACTGTTACTTTTAAATTTGAAAAATCTATCTCACTAATTTCAGGTCGGTTAAGCAATCCATTGAAGAGGGTATTGATACCGGTAATGACTGTAAAGGGATGACTCTTGAGGACTTTGATGAAGTCCTTCATGTTCCTTGGGTCTGTGATCAGTACACTTTTTGCTCCAAATCGCATCATCCCAAAGCAATTTACAGTGAGGGCAAAAACATGATACAATGGGAGGGGAGTGATGGTGATTTCTTCTCCTTCTTTAAGGGACGCTTTCATCCAGGCACATACTTGCTCAATGTTGGCCAGAAGATTCCGATGACTGAGCGCCGCTCCTTTAGCTACGCCTGTGGTGCCTCCGGTATATTGCAGAAGGGCAAGATCGCTTGAAGTGAGCTGAGGCCTGTTAAAAGTTAGTTTTTTGCCTTCTTTTAAAGCCGAACCAAAGTCAACAGCCATTGGCAAGTTGTAGTCTGGTACCATTTTCTTCACTCTTTTGATCACGAAATCAACAATAGCTCCTTTCAAAGTTCCGAGCATATCACCAACCTCAGCGAGAATTACAGTCTCCACATTGGTGTGAGCCATGACTTCTTCCAGCTTGTAAGCAAAAGTGTTGAGCAAGATGATCCCTTTGGCACCCGCATCATTAAACTGATGTTCCATTTCGGAAGGCTTGTACTGTGGGTTGGTGTTGACCACAACCATGCCTGCTTTCAAAACGCCAAATAGTGCGATGGGGTATTGCAATACATTTGGCATTTGTAAAGCTACCCGATCTCCTTTTTTAAGGGAGGTCTTTTGAGCCAGGTAATTGGCTAAAGAGGTACTATAATTTTCTATATCATTGAAAGAGAGCTCTACTCCCATGTTTTCAAATGCCGGTTTGTCACCAAACTTAGCGACACAATCATCCAGAAACTCCAGAAGGTTACTGTATTTATCAGGGTCTATCTCTTGAGGGACTCCTTTTGGGTATTTTTCGATCCACGGAAATTGATTCATCATTTTGAGTGTTGAGATAAGGTTATTTTAAGCCTGCTTTTTTGGCAGCTAGAGCCGCACCAATAATCCCGGCGTGGTTTCGTGATTCTGCCGGTACAATTTTGGTGCCCAGCTCGAAGTGTTGTTCATAAGATTCGAAATGTTTACTGATTCCACCTCCCAGAATAAATAAATCTGGCCAGAATAATGATTCAAGACGCTGAAGGTATTCATTAAAGCGCTTCGCCCATTGTTCTATGCTAAGCTTCTCTGACTTCCTAACTGAATTTGCAGCATAGTGTTCCCCCGGCATTCCGCGCAACTGTACAAATCCGAGTTCAGTATTAGGAACAAGTTTTTTGTCAATGAATAGTGCTGTTCCTATCCCCGTACCTGCCGCGACCATCAAAGTTGTTCCTTTTTGGCTTTTTCCAGCGCCGAATTTCATTTCTGCCGTACCTGCCGCATCCACATCATTAACTAAATATGTTGGACAATTGGTTGCTTTTTTGATTTCTTTAGCAGCGTTCATCCCAATCCAGCTCTTGTCTATGTTGGAGGCTGTTTTCACAACCCCATGACTTACTGCTGCAGGAAACCCGCAACCAATTGGACCGGACCAATTTAGCTGATCTATGAGCTGGATTACGGTTTCAATAATTGCTTCTGGTGTGGCAGGATGAGGTGTACTTATTCTGTGTCTTTCAGTAATCAGTTCTCCCTTCTTGGTGTCAACTATGGCACCTTTGATCCCGGTACCACCAATATCTATTCCTAATACTTTCATACTTAGTATCAAACATACCAAAAATATCAACGAATAGAGTCCTGTTGTAACTTGGTTTATGTTATTGTGTCATTACCTTACTGCTGTTTTTAAAATCTATAATCATGGTCAAGAAAATTCTAATTGGCGTTGGTATATTCGTTGTACTTGCTGGCGCAGCTTTGATTTATTTGAATTATCGCAATTACTCGCTTAGTCCAAAAGGTGAAGCCAAATTAACCAATGGCGACCTGGAGGTAGAGGTTACTTATTGCCGACCGTCCGTTCGAGAACGCGTGGTTTTTGGTACTGCCGAAGAAGGAGCATTACAACCATTTGGCCAATATTGGAGACTTGGAGCCAACGAAAGCACCGAGATAACCTTTAATCAGGATGTGTTTGTAGTAGATCAGGAAGTAGAAAAAGGAACTTATAAACTTTATGCCATTCCTGGTGAGAATTATTTTGAGTTTAGGTTAAATAGTGAGTTGGGTAATTGGGGCGCTTTTGAAGCAGACACAGCTTTAGATGTTGCTAGTGTACAGATACCTGTAATGGCCAATGAGCACACGGAACAGTTTACAATTAGCCTGGAGCCATTATACGATAGCAGTGTCAAAGCTGTTTTCAAATGGGCCAAGATGAAAATGGTAATTCCAATTGTCCCTCAATAGGAAAAGGCCTTCTCAGGCCTTTTTTTGTGTGTTAAATCACGTTGTTTTCTGATTTTACAGATAGTTTAAAGTGCGATTATTAACCATTACAAGAGGTGAGCCGGGTGATGCAATACGCGAATTACTGAACACAAATGTAATTGGAACACCGGGGAAGAGCTTAGTTTATCAGCACCTAAGAGTCGATGACAAGCTTGATCATATTCAAGAACCTATTTTTCTATCAGTAGTAATTGGGGGTAAACCAGTGGGCACTTGTTGCCTGGTAAAGCGACTGACATGGTCAGGCGGTGAAAGTATAAATAGTTATTACATTCGCTATTTTTCGTTCAAATCAAGTTTTAGAAGTTCCACGAATATTTTAGAGCGTCCAGCCAAACAAAGTGCGCTTAAATGGGAGATCCAACAGGTCCTGGATGGCAATTTTCTTTCGCCCTCTGGCCCGCACGTCTTCTACGCATATGTAGACCCTTCAAATATAAGGTCTGGTCGGATTGTTCATTCATTTGGCTTTAAAGAACTTGGTAGGTTTCGGACTGTCTTTTATAGTAGGTTTAACCCAAAATTGTATGAGGGAATAAAGATAATTGAGAAGTCAGAACTCATTCTGTTCAAACAACGTCTGAAAGAATCATATATTCAGTCCAGCTTGTTTACTCATGAAAATATAGGGTTTGAAGATGGTTGTTTAGCGTATTATCACCAAGGTCGGATAGTGGCTGCACTACAGGCCAACCCTGAACACTGGAGCATTTTTGAAATACCGGGCAGTAAATATTTAATCCACCTGATTTCCTGGGTTCCATTTTTAAATAGGCTTTTAAATAAGGAGTTTCGATTTCTGTCAGTTGAGGGAGTGTTTTTAGAAGAAGGGTTTGAACACCTGTTGAGTCCATTGCTTGAGGGAGCCTTGAAAATCAAG
This sequence comes from Marinoscillum sp., assembly GCA_040218045.1. Lineage (GTDB taxonomy): Bacteria > Bacteroidota > Bacteroidia > Cytophagales > Cyclobacteriaceae > Marinoscillum. Next base: position 51,025 of record JAVJQA010000033.1, on the reverse strand, counting down.
AATCGCAACACGGCCATTTTATGTCTTGATCCGGGATCTGATCTGTATGGAAGAATGCAGAATCTTAATAGGGGATTTATCAGCAGACTCACTTCTGAAAAAGAAATGGCCGTGGTAGTAAAAGGAAATGGTTTTGAAGTTAATCATTTGCGTAAAAACCCGGTATACGTGAGTGGATTTGATAATATGTGAAAATAATTTCAAATAATAATTAATTATTTATAGGAAATGCTAATTGTCTAATTAATAGCAGTATCTTTGTATCGTTAATTAAGTACTGCAGGAGTAACCTTTCTGATATTAAGTCCCACAAGGTTCAATCATAAGCTTTTACCCCTCCTTATTTTCTGACAAGCCAGAGACCTGCGAATCAAAATATATATTTCAGGAATCTGCAACATTTTTATAAAACCAATACATAATACAATGCAAGAAGGAACAGTAAAATTTTTCAACAACTCAAAAGGTTTTGGATTCATTAAACCATCAGATTCAGGTGACGATATCTTCGTTCACGAAAGTGGTCTGGTAGACGAAATTCGCGAAAATGATCGCGTAAAATTCGAAGTAGAAAGAGGAAGAAAAGGAATGAATGCTGTCAACGTAGAGTTGCTAGACTAATTCCTGGATAAAAATATTCCAGTTTCATAAAAAAGCCGCTATCGATTAGATAGCGGCTTTTTTCGTTATAAGCCAATATGGAAATAAAGTAATCCAGCAAGAGCAGCTCCTATGAAAGGTCCAATCACCGGAATCCACGCATAGCCCCAGTTGCTGTCTCTTTTGCCTGGTATAGGAGCCAGTGCATGAAATATTCTGGGGCCAAGATCACGAGCTGGGTTGATGGCGTATCCTGTGCTGCCTCCGAGTGATAATCCGATACCTAAGACTAATAGTCCCACGGGTAATGCATCCAAGGATCCAAGTCCATCTCCGCTGACCAGAAATAAAACCCCAAAAACCAAAACAAACGTTCCGATGATTTCTGAAACTAGATTGTCCATGGTGCTTTTGATAGCAGGACTGGTGCTAAACAAACCAAGTTTTGCGTCTGCATTGTCTGTGGCTTTGAAATGAGGTCTGTATTGTAAGTAGGTAATTAATGCTCCTAAGAAAGCACCAATCACTTGTGCTATGATGTAGGCAGGTACTTGTGACCAAGAGAATTTACCACATACTGCCAGCCCTAAAGTAACTGCGGGGTTGATATGTGCTCCACTTATTGGCCCTGCAATAAATACTGCTACAAACACAGCAATACCCCACCCAAGAGAAATGACAATCCATCCGGAATTTTGTCCGTAAGTTTTATTTAGGCTGACATTGGCATTTACGCCATTGCCTAATACCATGAGTATGAAAGTACCGAGTAATTCTCCAAAAAAAGGGCTCATCAATTAGATCAGGTTGTTTGAGCCAAAATAAGAAAAATAGCTAACTAAGTGAGTAAAAAATTTGAGATATGGATTGATAGCATTCTTAACTTGACGGTCAAATTAGTTCGTTTGGGTCAGTGGGCATGTTTGTGCATAAGGCACACTTTCGCCAACATACTCTTTCCATTCATCTTCTGTGAGGTTTCTCTCCACCAACTGACAGATACGGTCTGCGAGTTCCTTGTGTTCGACTGGCCAGAACCTGATTGAATTGTCTCTGGATCCTGAGATAATTCTTTTACTGTCCGGTGAAAAACAAGCCGTCATTACCCAGTCATTGTGATCATCAAGCACAAGAGGTAGCTTCTTTGAATCATTTACTTCCCAGACCCGTACTGTAGCGTCTCTGCTTGCTGATAATAAAAGTGAATTATCTGAATTAAAACCCACATCCGTAATGGCCGATTGATGACCTGAAATTGTTCTTATGAGAGATTTTGTTCGTAAATCCCAGAGCACTACATCTCCTTTTTCACGACCTAAAGCCAACGTCTTGAAATCAGAGCTGATAGCCATGGTATTGACAGCAAAAGATTCAGCAAAATAGACCTGATGGGCGAGTGTGTCTTCCCAGACCTGTACGGTACCATCGGCTGTACCAAGTAGAACATCCTCATTGGATGAGTTAACGGTCATGCTCGTTACTTTGCGTTGGGTATGCCCCATGGTTCTTTCTTTACCATAACCCTTAAATTTCAATTCACCTTTTTTGGTTACTACAGCAATCTGATCGTTGCCTGGCATAAACACGGCTGTTTGCACCAGTTCTGGATCTCGAACTATTGTTGATTGTCCCTCTTGCTCTGATGGCTTGTTGTCCAAAATGATGATGCCCTGATCTTTAGTGACTATCAGAATCCATTTATCATCATGAGACAGATCCAGTGATTTGATCAGGTGGTTTCCATCATATATTACCTCCGGGGAATTAAAACCTTCATCCAGTCGCCACCTGATCACCTTTCCATCAGACCCGGCTGAATAGAAGACGTTAGGGTCCGAACCATACTTTAGGGAGATTACTGATTCATCATGACCTAAAGCCTGATTGTATGATTTTAGGTTGACCGAATCATAGCCTAGAAACTTATTGGCATGATACAAAGCCTGATAGACATTTAGGTGAGAAACTAACCGATTGCCGGGATTTACCGCCCACAAGTTGTATGCCTGCCTGGCAACTAGTGCTTTTTTTGTGGAAAAGTATGAAGGTGTTAAGATAGAACGCTGAGACATTGATTGAATCAACTCAGTAGTTTTTAATGTCTTTACTTGATTGCGCAATTGATCGAGTTCATTTTCAACATTATCAATTTCTTGAGAAAAGGCGAATAGGGGGAAAAAAATGGCAAGTAATAGAACGGATAGTTGTTTCATAAGTATTGAATGGCTTACTCAAAGATACATCAAGTTGTATTTATATTATAGTGCAAAAAAATCTAGTAATATTCATATTTAACAAACAGGTCTAAACATTGTTTGGTGTGATAGATTATATAGTAGTTACACCAAATAATAAAAGCAAAAATGGCAATACCCGGAAGGTTGATCAAGGCTGGAATCTCATTGAATCAAAAGCTCAATTTTGATTTTAAATCGCCCCACGATCATCAGGTTGATCAGCTTCGGGAATTGCTCTCTACAGCTAAAAACACCTCATTTGGAAAGTATTATGCTTTTAAAGAATTGTTGAAGGCAGAGGATGTGGTGAAAGCCTATAAGTCTATGGTACCTATTGTTGATTATCATGAAATGAATAACAATTGGTGGGAGCAGCAGCAAAAAGTACCAGACATTACCTGGCCGGGGAGACCCAGGTTTTTTGCTTTGAGTAGTGGAACCACCGGTAAGGCCAGTAAGCGAATTCCGATCACAGATGATTTTTTGCAGAGCATGCGAAGTGTTGGAACTTCGCTGGTCCGATCCCTTCCAAATTTTGATTTCGAGAAGGACTTGTTCGAGACGGAGATTCTTATGCTCAGTAGTTCGGCTAATTTGAGTGAAAAGAACGGTCACTTCGAAGGAGAAATCAGTGGGATCAATGTAAACAACTTCCCGGACTGGTATGATTGGTTTTATAGGCCGGGCAAGGAGATCGCTTCAATTGACAACTGGGATGAACGTATTGCTCAAATTGTCAAAGCAGCTCCAGATTGGAATATCGGTGCTTTGGCAGGAATTCCGTCATGGGTTTTGATCATGCTGCAAGAAGTCATGAAAGCGCACAAATTAAAAAGCATCCATCAGGTTTGGCCGAACCTAAAGGTTTATGCCACAGGAGGTGTAGCTTTTGAAACTTACAGAAAGGATTTTGAAGCTATTTGTGACAAGCCTTTGACCATTATCGACACCTATCTTGCTTCAGAGGGATTCTTTTCATACACCGCACGACCAGGTACTATGGCTATGGAGCTTGCTTTGGCACATGGTTACTTTTATGAATTCATTCCGTTTGATGAACGGGGAGTAGATAGCCAAGGCAATCTTTTGGACAAACCACTGTCCTTATCGTTGGACGAAATAGAAGTGGATCAGGAGTATGTTTTAGTGATTTCAACCTGTGCCGGTCTGTGGAGATATGTGATCGGCGATGTGATCAAATTTTCAAGTACCGATCCATTCGAAATACAGATTACCGGAAGAACCAAGTTTTATCTCAATGTAGTGGGTTCTCAGCTTTCAGAAGAAAAAATGGACAAAGCAATTGTGGAATTGTCAGACAAAAATGGGGTGGAGATCAATGAGTATATGGTAGCAGCCATGAAGGATCAAGAAGGGCAGTATTATCATCAATGGATACTGGTAACCAATGGTGAATTGGAAGAAAATGTTTTGACACAGGAGCTTGACGAATTATTGAAAACCATGAACAAAAACTATGGCGTGGCGCGTACAAAAGCACTCAAGTATATTCAGACACGTCTGATCTCTAAGGACACCTATCACCTGTATCTCAACCAAACGAAAAAAAAGGGAGGTCAGGTAAAGACTCCTAAAGTGATGTCTGAGGAGAAAATGAGCGAATTGCTTGACCTTATAAAATCAAATGCCTGATACCGGCTTCATGACTATTTCGTCTTTCGTACAAAGCTCCACATCTTCAATGGACAGGTAATATTTCTTGATTTTATCCTTGTAGGCATTATCCAACAAATCATTTTCAAGGATGTATCTTTTACTGGCTAAGATCTCTTTTTTGAAGTCATAGGTGATTGCAATATAATCTGCGGCGTACTCCACTTTTTTCTTGAATTCGTCTGAAAACATATACTTCAGACCATACTTAAGCATTTCAATATTGCTATAAGGTTCGTAATCTACAATATGTCCAAGCTCATGTGCGAACCATCCTGTGAGCACGTCCTCGTCCAGGTCTTCTACTTTGATGTGATCACTATCCCTCACATATTTACCCACTTTCACCTGGTAACTTTTCACTCCCCTGAAAAAGCTATTCCAATTATATACTGGTTGCGCCTGCATAGTAGAGGAATTGATTTTGCTTTGAACCAGAGTGATCTTGTATTTCTTCAACGTTTCATATCGGTTTACCACTTTCACAAAAGCGTTAATGACTTTCTGGCTCGTGATATTCTCAACATGAATATTGGATGGCAATTGGTGCTGTGCTTTTATAGTAGATGCTTGAGAAACCATCAGCACACCTGCCAGTAGAACTGGTAGAATACCTCGATAAAACAGGTTACGAATGATGCTTTTAGTGAAGACAAAGAGTGATTTCATGCAATTAGTTAACAATTAATGGCGATCTGAGTTCGAATAAGCGATTGCTTAAAGTTACATCCAATTTTAATTGATTCTAAATTCAATTCGATGAATGCAAATTATCTTTGATTTGAAAACATATTCCCGAATAGAATAAATCATTATGAGCAAGCCCTACGTTTCAACAAAGAATTTATCAAATGGCAATGTGGAAATAGAGTTCTTTCATCCACAACACAATTCTATGCCAGGGGATCTTCTCAGGTATTTAGCGGATCAAATTACAGCTTTGGGGGCGGATGAATCCGTGAATTTAATAGTGCTCAGAAGTGGCGGTGACCGGACATTTTGTGCCGGTGCGAGTTTTGATGAACTTGTGGTTATTGATGATTTACAGAAAGGGAAGGAGTTCTTTTCTGGTTTTGCTTATGTGATCAATGCGTGTAGAAAATGCCCCAAACTTATAGTCGGAAGAGTACAGGGCAAGGCTGTTGGAGGGGGAGTGGGCTTGGCAGCAGCAGTAGACTATTGCTTTGCAACCACTCATGCATCTATAAAGCTCAGTGAGTTAAATATAGGTATTGGCCCATTTGTTATTAGTCCGGCAGTCGAACGAAAAATAGGACTTAGTGCCTTCAGTAAAATCTCCCTCAATCCAAATGAATTTTATTCCGCGGCATGGGCTCAGCAACATGGGTTGTTCCACAAAGTGACAGAAAGTACTGACGAAATGGATCAGGAGATTCAATTGTTCATTGATCACTTGGCCACCACCAATCCGGAAGCGCGAAAACAGATGAAGCAAGTGTTGTGGAGTGGCTGTGACCATTGGGATGAATTGCTAACTGAAAGAGCTCAATTGAGTGGCCAGCTGGTGCTTTCGGATTTCACCAAAAAAGCATTGTCTAAGTACAAATGATCTAAAAAAGGAATTTTCTGTCATTACCAACTGAGGTCTAAACAAATAGAATACACATGAGCCATATGAAAATCCTTTCTATACAGGTAGGACAACCTAAATCGATTATTTTCAATAACCGGGAAATCAGGACCAGTATTTTCAAAGAACCTGTGGAGGGAATGGTTGAAGTCAGGAAATTGGGAATAGATGGAGATTTACAATCAGATCTAACCGTTCATGGTGGTCAGTACAAAGCAATTTATGCTTACCCGACGGAGCACTTAGATTTTTGGAGGGAATTAGCTCCAGCACACTCCTTTGAGTTTGGAGCCTTTGGAGAGAATCTCAGCACAGTTGGTTTGTTGGAACCAGAAGTATCCATTGGAGATGTATTTGAATTTGGTTCTGTTATCCTGAGAGTCACACAGCCAAGGTTTCCATGTTTCAAGCTCGGAATCAAGTTTGATGACAACAAAATGATCAAGTTGTTTCATGATAGTTTGAAATCTGGTATTTACTTCGAAGTAATAAAGGAAGGTGCTTTCCAATCAGGAGACTCCATTGTGGCAGTGGAGAAGAATGGCGGTGTTTCCATCCATGATTTTGTAATTGCGAAAAACTCCAATGGCACCGATGCAGATCTGATCAAGCGTCTTATCGATGACCCCAACCTGATGGAGGAGTGGAGGGAATATTTCTCTAAAAAGGTAGATTAGAAAAGTTATCCCGGGATTGCTATGATCTCTTTCTTCTCAGCAGTAGCCGGAGCTGCTGGTTTGGCTGTACACATTTTCTTTTATGATGAATCATAAAGCTGACCAATTTTAAACTTGAGTTCCACTTAAAAACCACCCAAAACTGTCATATTGTAATGAAATGGAGATATCGCCCTGATTTATTTGGAGATTCTAAAGTTTTCAATCACTTATTAATTGAGAACGATTTCTCCTTTCGGCTGCCGCAGGCATCCCTGTGGGAGAAAAGACAGTTTTGGGTGGTTTTGTAAATTTCTAATTGTCAAACTCACGTATTAAAGTATTCCCATTTAAAATCATTCCTATGAAAACCAGAATAACAGAAGCATTCAGCAGGTTTTATGACTCATTGCTGGACCATTCGCCGAGCATTCTCTTTGGCTTAATGGCCCTTATTATTTTTATCATCCTGGGCATATTGGTCAGGGGACTCGTTAGCAAAAGGATCAGGATCGAGGATGTGTTGCTGAAAAACTTCATTTCACGCACAATTATGGTCCTTTTCATTATCATAGGGTCAGTGATTTTTCTAAACCAACTTGGGTTGGGAAAAGCTGCCAGTGGTCTTTTGGCAGGAGCAGGTGTCTCCGCCATTATTATTGGTTTTGCTTTTAAGGACATAGGGGAGAATTTCCTTGCGGGTTTCTTTCTGGCTTTCAGCCGGCCTTTTAGCATTGGAGACATTATAGAAGTAGAGGGGATCAAAGGAATGGTTGGTTCTATGAACTTCAGGAACACCAGTGTGCGAACATTTGATGGGCGTGATATTTTTATTCCCAATGCCATGCTCATTAAAAATCCATTGACAAATTATACCAGGGATGGCCTTCAGCGTCACAATTTCCTAGTGGGTATAGATTATGGCGATAACATTGCCAATGCGATAGAGACCATTAAAGCAGTGCTCAAATCAGAAAATAGGATTCCTCAAGAAGGGGATCTGGAGCCATTTGTGGAGTTGGAGGAGTTTGGCACGAGTACGGTCAATCTGCGCATATTTTATTGGGTCAATTCATTCAACTACACAGACTCGTTGGCTATACTGAAAACCGAAGTGATGAGAAATGTGGTGGAGGGACTGATGAAAGCCAAATTTACTATGCCAGCAGATATCATTGAACTGAAAATTTACCAGGAGGGACAGCCTATTCCTGTGAGGACAATTTCTGATTAAATTGGAGGTATGATCCAGGAATATTTGCAAAGTGTCAGAAAGCAGTTTGAATATTATAAATCAGTAGGAGAGAAGACTTTTGACCAGCTCCAAGACAAGGATCTCTTTTGGCAGTTTAATGTGGAGAGCAATTCAATAGCCATAATAGTCAATCACCTGTCTGGCAACATGAAGTCCCGGTGGACGGACTTTTTGACCACAGACGGTGAAAAGGAATGGAGAAATCGTGATGCTGAGTTTGACGACTTGATCAAGTCCAGAGAACAGTTGATGACTAAGTGGAATGAAGGATGGAACTGTCTTTTTGAGACACTGGACTCTATAAACAAAGATAATTTTGACATTCAGGTCTATATCAGAAACCAGGCCCATTCTGTAATGGATGCGGTCAATCGTCAACTGGCGCATTACACCTATCACGTAGGGCAGATCGTTTATCTGGGCAGAATGATCAAAGCTGCGGATTGGAAAAGTCTATCAATTCCAAAAGGGAAGTCTGATGAATTCAATGATTCAAAATTTTCTAAAGGCAAGCATTTCGGCCACTTCTCAGATGATTTGAAGTAGCATTACCTGGTCAAGATTTGAAACTCCACACGGCGATTCTGCGCTTTTCCTAAATCAGTAGCATTGGTGTCGACTGGTTTTGTTTCACCATAACCATCAGAGGAGATGCGCTCCGCATTTATTCCGCCTTGTTGGAGGTAGTTGAGCACCGACAATGCTCTTTCCCTGGAAAGCACCAAGTTGCTTTCTTTAGAACCCACATTGTCAGTATGCCCATTGATCTGGATCTTAACACTCGCGTTGTTATTGAGGAATTCAATGAGCCGATTAAGCTCTTCGAACGATTCTTTCTTGAGTGAAGCACTGCCAGTTTCGAAAAAGATATTGTTTAAGCGAAATACTTCACCTATTTCAATGGGTGTCAACTGGATGTTTTTTTCTATGACTTTATATTCACCTTTCTCGGTTATATCGAGATGTTCACTGAGTGAATAGTAATCATCCAAACTGGCATAGATCTGATAAAACTGACCGTATTCAAGAGCTACTTGATAATGACCTGTAGTAGGTTCTGAGATGGCCCTGCCCGGGTTGTCCGCGGTGTTGATGCTGTTGAAAATGATTTCAGCAGCAAGCGGGAAGCCTGTTTTCTTGTCCAGTACTTTCCCTTTTACAAGCACCATCTTTTCGGGTTTTGCTTCTTCGGGGAGCTCAATCCTCACGATATCTGCAAGCCCTACTGTTTGCCAATAGGTGGTCATGTATGCAAAATCCCCTTTAGCTGACACTGCATAGTATCCATCCCAGTCGGGAGTGTTTACAAGGGGACCAAGGTTTTCCGGTTTGCTCCAGTTCGTCCAGGTATCATCCAGCCTTCTGGTCACAAAAATGTCATATTCGCCATACCCAGGATGTCCGTTGCTATTGAAGTAAAGTGTTTTATTGTCGGGTGCTAAATAGGGTGTGGATTCTGATTCAATAGTGTTCACCAAAGAACCGAGGTTGGTCCTGCTCCCATAGGAACCGTCCGGTTGCCTGAAGAAGACAAACAAGTCCTTTTCTCCCAGACTCTTTTTATTGTCCAGAGCAGACACTACATAGCGCTGATCTGCAGAAATGGAATTGGACAGGTTCCCTTCAGTGTCGTACCCATCAAACTTCAGGGGAATGGGCTGGGACCAACCTGCTGTTGTTTTTGAGATTTTGGAAATACCTGTGGTACTAATCCGTGATCCATTTCGGTAGGTACCCATGATATAAAGGATATTCATATCACCTGAAACCGACGATACCGCATTGTGTTGAGTAGAGGAAAAAAGGGTGGTAGAGACTTGTTTTGCCGGTGTCCACTGATCATCCACCAGTTCAGAATAGTAGGGCACCTGGTAGTCGTCCTCTCTCACAAAATAGAGCATTGATCCATCGGAAGATATAATTTGGGAAATCTCTTGATCAGCAGTATTGATATTGGAACCCAGGTTTTCCTTATCACCAAAACTTTCATAATTCCCAATCAGGTTGATATCGCGAGGCTCAAACTGATGGTAAATTAAGTCAACTTTTTCAATTGTAAGGGCTGGGGACTTAGCGCCTTGATAGAGCGCAAATCCAAACATCGGAAAACTACTTTCGATGGGGTAGGTGTCGGAATAGAGGGTGTACTTGCTTCCACTTCCTTTTAGAACCATTCCCACTTCCAATAATTTGTTTTTTTGAATGATGGTCAATGTAAAACCATCTGCTAGCTTCAGGTAGGGTTTGAACTTTTCTTTACCCAATTTTTTAGGCTTGTCTTCTTTCCACTTCTCCAGTGTAGCTTCAATGCTTGATATTCTAAGCCTGAGGGAGTTATAGCCATCCCCACTGCCATTGAGCAGCATTGTGAAAGATCCTGTACATGTTCCTTCTATGGTCATGGTGAAGTCCTGCTGATAGTCAATCATATGACTATTGATCATCTTGGTAATGCCCGGTTCTTTAGTTTCGAAAACCAGCTTTTCATCACTTAACTCAAGCATTGATTTTGTATCTACCCGGGACCAGTGCCGAAGGCTTGAGAAATCCTCTTTATAGGTGACTTGCTGTGCTTTGGTGAGCAAAGGAGCAAGCATAAATATCACGATACAAAAGTGCTTTTTCATGTGAAGAATATTTTGAACTGAATATTACATCTAAAGCATTAGTTAAGTGATACGGATAGGGGAGAAACATGCATTGGATACATGAAAATACCCTCTGGCACTGATGCCTGAAGAGGGTTCATGGAAGAAATCAAAAAAGGTCACTTAAACCCGGATCATTCATTGACCTGAAATCAATACCGTTTGGTTAAGCTTTTTTAGTAAGGTCGAGCTTAATTACCTGCTTTGTCAGGTTTAGATAATTTATGCCATCGCTGCTCTTTTGGACTCGATGAATTCATCATAAGTCCCGAGCTTATCAATGATTCCGTTTGGAGAAATCTCGATAATCCTATTGGCTATGGTTTGGGTAAATGTGTGGTCATGTGACGTGAACAGGAGGGTGCCCTTGTAATCCTTCAGCGCATTGTTAAGCGCAGTAATTGACTCCAGGTCCAGGTGGTTGGTTGGATCATCCAGCAGCATCAGGTTGGCTTCCTGTAGCATCATTCTGCTGAGCATACATCTTACCTTTTCTCCACCTGATAGTACGTTGCATTTCTTCAGGGTTTCCTGTCCTGAGAATAGCATCTTGCCAAGGAATCCACGGATATAAACTTCGTCTTTTTCACCTGGGGAAAACTCTCTTAACCATTCGATGAGGTTCTCATCACTTCGGAAAAACTCTTCGTTTTCGTTTGGTAAATAGGCTGTAGTGATCGTTTGTCCATACTTGAACGTGCCGGCATCTGCTTTTGATTCACCCATTAGGATCTTGATGAGCGTGGTGATCGCCAAACTGTTGTCTCCTACAAAGGCAATCTTCTCACCTTTATTCACGAAAAGGTCCAGGTTTTGAAAGAGCGGCTGACCGTCTATTGACTTGGACAGACCTTTGATCTCAAGTATTTGATCACCTGCTTCACGTCCTTGTGAGAAAATTATGGCGGGGTACTTCCTGTTGGATGGCTGAATGTCATCCAGGTTTATTTTGTCCAAAAGCTTCCTTCTGGAAGTTGCCTGCTTGGATTTGGAGGCATTGGCACTAAACCGCGAAATAAACTCCTGAAGTTCTTTCTTCTTTTCCTCGGCTTTTTTGTTGGCAGAGGACCGCTGGGTAAGCGCCAGCTGGCTGGATTCATACCAGAACGAATAGTTGCCGGTAAATATTTTTATCTGACCAAAGTCCACATCGGCGATATGCGTACAAACCGTATCCAGGAAGTGCCTGTCGTGAGATACCACGATTACGGTGTTCTTAAAGTCTAGTAAGTAATTTTCCAACCACTCAATGGTTTTCAGGTCCAGGTCGTTGGTAGGCTCATCGAGAATTAAGATATCGGGGTTTCCAAACAATGCCTGTGCAAGCAGGATCCGTACTTTTTGCTGGTTGGTCAGGTCTTTCATCACCCGGTAATGCTCCGCCTCTACAATTCCCAAACCGCTGAGTAAGGCAGCAGCATCAGATTCGGCATTCCATCCATCCATTTCCGCAAACTTTGCTTCAAGCTCAGAGGCTTTCACCCCATCTGCTTCAGAAAAGTCCGGCTTGGCATAGATGGCATCCTTTTCTTTCATGATCTTCCAAAGTTCCTGGTGGCCCATAAGCACGGTATCCAGGACTACTTCATTGTCATATTCAAAGTGGTTTTGCTTCAGTACCGCCATCCGCTTTCCCTGATCTATGGCAATAGACCCGGAGTTGGGGGTGATTTCCCCCGAAAGGATTTTCAGAAAAGTTGACTTTCCGGCACCATTGGCACCAATGATACCATAGCAGTTACCAGCTGTGAATTTTACGTTTACTTCATCAAAAAGTACACGCTTTCCGTATTGGAGAGAAACGTTTTGAGTAGCTATCATGACCTATTGAGTTTCGAGGTGCAAAAGTAGAGCTTATTCACACGAAACCCTAGTTTTTTGATCACAAAGCCATTATTTTCATTCGTTGGGAAACAAAGGACGAGGGATCAGCATCAGTTCGGTCTGTCTGCCGTCAATATATCTTACATTTTCACCATCAAAAAAGGCATCTTCTTCTAGCATGATCCTGATTTCCTTGTCCCATTCTTTGATGAAAACGGCATTGTTCAGCTCAATGGAATAGGCCGTATTGGGATATAGCGGGTAATCACCGTTGCCCGGTACACCTTCCTGCTGGCCCCAAAGGCCGATTGTTGGGCCCGCTGCATGTCCATGGTAGCCAATGGGGTGGGTATAGATAGTTGGCTTTAAACCAGCTTTTCCAGCAGCCTCCAGAGAGCGGGAGAGGACCTCATTGCCGGAAAGGCCTGTCTTAAAATTGGACGTGAAAATATCCTGAAGTTGAATGCCAGAGGCAAAGGCCTCACGAAGGTATGTCGGTGCTTTGGTTTCTCCGGGTTTCAATACATAGGCATGCTGCTGGGTGTCCGTGTTTAACCGGAGATAGGTAATGCCAAAATCCACATGTAACAGGTCTCCGGGGTAGATGATCTGCTCATCAGGTCTATCTGAGAAAGACCTCAAATGATCAAATGATTCCGGGTTTTTACGCTGAATAGAAACACTCGGGTGAAACCATGCGGTAAATCCCAATTCACGGATCCGGTCGCGATACCACCAGACCACATCGTCGGTAGTTGTGATGCCCGGCTGGATCACCTTTTCTGAAAATCCTTCGGCAATGATCTGATGCGCCATTCTAACAATGTTTTGATAAACGATCATTTCGTTTTCCGTACGGGTTTCCAGCCAGCCAATGGCCAGGTTTTCCGCACTCACCACACGCTTTTGATAAGTAGGGGCAAGCACTTGAAGCAATTGCTCATAATGAGTCGCCGATATGCCGTCCGCCAGGGCAAAATTCAGTGATTTGTTAATGCCAATCTTCTTTGGGTCCTTGGTTTTGATCAGATCAGCCAGCGCTTGCCACTGGTCTGGTTGTGTTTCTTTGTCCCACACCTTTTTGAAAGTCTCACCGACTCCATAGCGAGCCATCGCCATCGTTTCCAGCGGCTGGTTGTTACCAGGATCATAGATCACCAGCATGGTTGTTCGCCGGGCACTTTGCCAGGTGGCAGGGAGCATGGTTTTGAGGACAGGATCCTCATTATATTCCCTTGCAATAATTACCCACATATCTATCCCTGTTCTTTGCATGAGATCGGGAAGGACTGTTTCCATACGTTCTTCCAGCCATTGATCAATCACTTCCGCACGTTCGCGCATATCCAGTGTTTTGGGGAAATATGGATTTTGGGCCAGCCCAGTAAAGGGCAAAAGGAACAGGGCAACTAGAATTTTATTCATGGGCATATGGGTTTGACGCTAAAGATAGGAAAGTCTGCCTGTGCAAACGGGAGAGCAGGTTATATTTGAATGCCAAACTGATCTAAAGTGACCTATTACGAAATACTTGGAGTTGATTCTCATTGCGACTATGCAGCTATTAAGACCAACTATCGCCGCCTTGTCAAGCTATATCACCCGGATGTGAACAGCAGTGCAGAGGCGGCCGTAAAGATTGTGGAAATCACCCGAGCCTATGAGGTGCTTTCTGACCCCAACGCCAGGGCTTCTTATGACTGGCAGCTTTCGTTAAGTCAAACCCCGGACATTGACTTTCAGTACAAGCCAAAGCCCGAACCCGAGATGGATGAACGCGAACTCCATAGGAGGGAGTATGTGAAGTGGCGGCGGCAGAAGAACCAGGAAACCTGGGAGCGGCAGTTTCATTTGAAAGCCACTTTTTATAAGTACCAAAGGTATTTTGCTTTCCTGTTTTTGGCAGTTGGCATGTTGTTTACCTATGATTATTTTGTCTTTTCAGATAGTGTGCCGCAGCAGATTGACAGAGTGATTATGACCAAATGGGGCCAGGCAAGCGTTGTAATTGGCATGGACCGGTTGTATACCTCCAGTGAGTTTTATGAGGAGTTCCAGAATGCCAATGAGAAGGAGGGATATCTTCATCTCTCAGGCGTGTTTGAAGTGCCCTGTAAAATCAGCCTGACCGATGGGCCTGCACATGTTATTAGCGGCACGCTGCATTCCTTTAGGAATTTCTTTCCTTACATGATCATACTTATTTCACTGGGGATGATTGTGAAACGAAAGTACAGTGATGTGATGCTGACCCTTGGTCTGTTGCCCATCTTTATGATCTTGTTTTTGTTGGCTTTCTTGGCAAGTTCTGTGGTTTAGGACAGCAGGGCAAGGCATTTAGATCTGGGTTTGGAGGGAATGCCTGGACGCTGATGAAAACTCCACGAGTCTTCAATGTAGCACCCGAATTAGCGTGGTTCAAAAGGTATTGTTTCATGTTTCAATCAGAGAAAGTGATAGCAACAGGAAACGCCCCGGGATCCGTGGCTTATAAATGTTAAAATGTTGTTCCTACACCCGGAGATGTGATTTTTTTCCCGGATCTGCGGTTCCTGAGACCGGAGATGTTATTTTTTTGTGGGATATATCGTTCCTGAGGTGGGCGGTATGACTTGTAAGGCCGGAGATATCGTTTTTTTCCGGGATTTGCGGCTCTTGAGGCCGGAGATGTTATTTTTTCGTGGGATATGCCGCTCCTGAGGTGGGCGTTATGACTTGTAAGGCTGGAGATGTCGTTTTTTTCCGGGATTTGTGGCTCTTGAGACCGGAAATGTTACTTTTTCGTGGGATATGCCGCTCCTGGGTTGCGTCCTAAAATTTTAGAGGTGTTTACAAAGGGTATGGCGGGGTAGGCCAGAGCCACAGCGTCATATCTACGCTATGTTGCACAACTATATGAAGAAACTAACACTGATTTATGGCTTGACTTGCTTTTTACTAGCTGGATGCAATGGACAGAGTCAATCGGATATCCATAACAAAGACTTCATATTTAGAATTGAATTCTATCCTTCCTTCATTGCCTCAAGCAGAGTTGAAATTCAAAAGAAGGGAAATAGCACGATCCTCACTATTAACAAACTTTTTGAGGCGGCCCGGAAGCCTTAGTTGAGCGAAACCACTGAAGGAGATCGAAGAGGTAACTATATGGGTAATAGAGTTGAAATTGCCACTAATTACCTGGTACCATGCGCGGCTGTGCTTTGTTTATTTGATCATATAATTTCGTGGTGAATTCATCTCTTCTGTCTTGTGATAAATGCCATGTGTCTGGGAAATCGTCATCTGTATAGGTAAAGTCGGGATTATGAATAATGGGAATGTTCCGTTCTTTAAGCCAGTTTTCGAAAACAACTTTGTTTTTTTGTGCTTTTTCAGAACTGTAGATGTCCTTTTGTATTGAATGGAGTGGCATCTTATAGACCATTAATGTGCCCCCATTGTTCTTAACTATTTCATGAAGCTTAGAAAAAGAGCTATGGTTTATTACTTCAGGGGAGAGGGGAGGATTACTTTCTATTTTGTTTCTATCTTGAATTGCAACAGTAATGGCTTTTTGTTTTGCAAATTCAAAGTTATCATTCCTTATTCCTCCTTCAGAAACTAGCTTTGGGTTATTTGATTGAAATAAAGGGTTATTCAATGAATTAAATTTGTCCCGCATAAAATGACAACCTCGGTATGTTGAAGATAACAAGACAAGCATTTTAACTTTTACTTTTATCCCGTTAGTAGATTTTGTTAAAAACGCGAGAAAAGATTGATAATCCAAATGTGGAAGCAATAAATGAGGGGTGGATTTATCTGTTGCAACGACAGGTTCATAAACCCTTAGAAAATCTTCTTTAAATGAAGATATATAAATATCCGGGCCGGGATACTCTATTAAAACGACTGAATTTTTTAAGTAATCTGGGTAACTCTTTAGTTTGTTTTTTAAGGCCTGGTAATGAATTCCTGGTGTCATAAAGCCCGTACCAGTATTAACTGTAACTCCGTTACTTAATTCCCTAAATAGGGTGGGATTGATCGTTGCAGGTATTCTTGAGCTTCCTATAAAAACAAAATCTGCATGTGCTGTCGGGCTGTTTCGATAGATAGCTTTAAATGAGTTGTTACTTTTATCATTATATGTATTAATTGAGTAAAAATATATTGGGTCAATAAGAAATTTTGAGAGTATTTCTGCTATGAGAAAAAAAACAATTGAGATGGATAATATTGTCACTATGAATTGCTTCATGGTTTGATCAATTTTAAAATTGAAAATAGATAAAGTCCTGGCTGCTTCCTCTAAACCATACAATAGAAATAATGAGCAAGAAGTATGTGAGGTATCTGATCAATTTAGGGAAACTGTTATTTAGTTGCAATGCATGTTCTTTATTCCTATTTAGCCATTCTATCATTACGAATGCCATTAAGAACATTGCGACAATGATCATCTTTATAGAAAGAATTGATGGTATCGTAAAAAACGAGGGACTGAAAATCCCTTTGATATAATTGAATGCGTGAGGAAGGTTTTCTGCTCTGAAAAATATCCATGCAAAAACAGTCAAGCTGAACGTTAGAATCATTAAAAAGAATTCTTTGAGAGATGGGAGAAACTTACCATCTGCAACCACGTCAATATGCTTGCGATTAATGCTCGTCAATAACAGTGGTAAAAAGTAGATTGCATTTAATGCCCCCCATACAATGAAAGTCCAGTTGGCACCATGCCAAAAACCACTGACGATAAATATGATAAATATATTTCTGATTTTAACGGAATTACCACCACGGCTTCCTCCCAGAGGGATATAAAGATAATCTCTAAACCATGTTGATAATGAGATATGCCAACGCCTCCAAAATTCCGCAATGTCCCGGGAAAAATATGGAAACGCAAAATTCTTCATGAGATTAAACCCAAACAACCTTGATGTCCCGATAGCTATATCTGAATACCCTGAGAAATCACCATAAATCTGAAATGAAAAAAGGATAGCTCCTAAAGCCAGAGTACTACCAGAGTAGTCTGTTGAATTGTTAAATATTTGATTTACGTATTCTGCGCAGTTATCAGCTATTACCACTTTTTTGAATAACCCCCAAAGTATTTGGCGCATGCCGTCAACTGCTTTTGGATAATTAAATGTCCTTTTGGAATAAAATTGAGGCAATAAATTGGTGGCACGTTCAATGGGCCCAGCGACCAGTTGCGGAAAAAAACTCACAAATGCAGAAAAGGCTATAAAATCTCTTGTTGGTTCAATTTTTCGTTTGTATACATCGATTGTATAACTCAACGTTTGAAAGGTGTAAAAGCTGATTCCAACCGGCAAAATTATATTTAAGGTACTTGCTTCAATTTCTGATCCGAAGAAGGAAAACGCAGATACAAAATTATCCAGAAAAAAATTATAGTATTTAAAGAAACCCAAAAAACCAAGATTCACACAAATACTTGTCCATAAAAGAATTTTTCTTTTAACCTGATTTTTTTGCTTTATGAGTTTCATCCCAACACAATAGTCCACTACTGTGCTGAAAATAATTAATGATAGAAACCTCCAGTCCCACCAACCATAAAATACATAGCTAGCAATAATTATTAGGAAATTCTGGAGCTTTAAATTTTCACTTGTCAAGAACCAATAGAGTAGAAAAACTATCGGTAAAAAAATTGCAAAATCAATTGAGTTAAAAAGCATTTGCTTAAGGTAGCATGTGGTTATGATTGAGTTTTGGCAAACATAACATAGTTCTTTGACAGCTTGGATATGCCAACTAGTGGATTCGGTCAACATTCTGTATGACCTCAAGTCTGGTCAGTAGATTATTGTGGCTTTGGTACTTTGTAGATAGTTTTAGTAGTTAGCGAAAAGTTTAGTGCTTTCAATCTGCTACGATTCAGACAGTAGCATGAGCGCTCATTGTCGACACATGTTATCAGATTTAACATCAATTAAGCAAGATTCTCTTGCTGTCTTTAGCACTCAGGATTTTTCTCTTTTCCCAAAGGGATGCCTGTGGCACTGCATGCAATGCTTTGCTGTTACTGTTATCCTTCTGGTTTACTTCTGATATTTTGGGGTTTCATGGACAAAGAATATGGAAAAGATACCGAACATACATTCGAAACAATTGAAAAAGTGAGGCCTGCCACCAGGAGATTTATTCTTTTGGAAAGTTTAACCCCATGAACATAACCATGTATATTTCAGCTTCTAAGCGAAACGACTAAGCAATTTTGAGTCCTACGATTCATGAATATCAAAAAAACCTTAAAAGTATCGGGGTATGTTTTAATCGGAATGATCCTGATAACCGGAATTTTGCTCACCCTGTTTTATTACCAATATCAGGGCAAGTATCCGGTAAATGCTGAAAAGTATGCGCACAATGTGGGATATATTGATCCTTCCACGGCCCTTCAATCTAACGTAGATTTCAAGCTCTGTGACGATGGGCAATTAGTAGGCTTTTATCACAGTGCTGCTCCTAATATCTATAAAGGAACAAAATACAAATTCCGCAAATATGTACTTTCAAATTTTCAAAATCGGGACTTTAAGGACTCGGGTTTCTTGAACCTACGCTTTCATATCAACTGCCATGGACAAGTAGGCAACCTGGAAGTCAATGTACTAAATGAGGACTTTGAGGAAATTAGCATGATGGAAAGCCTGGTTGACCAAATTGTAAAGCTCATTGCCAGACCTGAGAATTGGGAAACATTTGCAGGTGAGGAGCACAGCGTATGAATACTTGAGCGCTATGAGCCAAGAGTTGCAACTAAATCATTTAAATTGGGGTCATTCAGGTATGAAGTATTTAGCAATTTTTACCATAGCGACTATTTCGATTTTATCAAGTTCATGCGATGAGTCAGAGTCAATCGAATCAGAACTTACCAACTTCTGGGCCGAACATCATCAATTAGAATGGGACAGCACCTCCACCGCTAACAAGCTTGTAGGAACCTGGAAATTGACATACAGATATTGTTGTCCGGAATCATCAACCCCGGGAGAAACAAGAAATGTTGAAAACGAAAACTATCGACTTTCCATAACTTCAGATAAGATATATGTTTTCATTGATGGAGAATTAACTCAGGAATCAGATTGGTCATTGAAAACTCAAGATGTGGAGCTTTTTGGAGTAGATGCTGAACCATTTGTAGCAAATACTTTTGGGAGAATTCTATTTGCAGATAACAAAGTGCTTTTTAATGGATCATACATTGACGGGGCTGACAACTACTTTGTTAAATTAATTGAAAATTGAAAGGCTCAAAATGAACGACATGATCCATAAGCCACCGCCCTCACTACCTGAGCTATTTGCAAAGTCTGATGCAATAATGTTCTTTTATACTCCTGAAACTTCGGAATGATAGGTCTACGCCGATCTGGCTTCAACAATTCTTTTGAAAAGAACTTTCGGGATTTCATCAAGTTGGAACGGAAAGCAACTTATCTCAAAAGAATGGATACGAAAGATCACCTCTGAAGTCACTCCCGTAGAAGTAATCAATGAGCGAGATGGGAAGGGAACAGATAGCTACTTTCAAAGTGCGTATGGTTATATGTGGTGGCTAATCAGACGACTGGAAGGAAAATATTATGAAGATGCCTATACTGCAGGTGGGTGGGGTGGTCAATTTATAACCGTTTTTCCAACACAAAAAATAGTTGTTGTACACAAAACCAAAGTAAGCACTTTAACGCTTTGGGGAATTACCAAAGGAGGAACAAGTAATGATACTTATTGGGCAATATTAGATAGAGTAATAGGGGCTAAAACTGATAAATGAGCAGATTCAAATAGTATTTATGATGGGGTAACTATTATTAAAAAGTGCCCTACGAACCAATACATGGGAGACAATGCAATCATCTTTTCAAATGATGATCTAGCAATTTATTGCCATTTAGTTACCTTTAATTAATAATTACTAAAACTTATGAGTGAACAACCTAACCATAGTGGCAAACCTGCCGTCCTTTTTGTAATCGTCGTGTTCGTACTGGCCGTATTGGGCGGTGCATGGTATTGGTTTCTGTATAGACCCGGACAGGATGTAAAGGAAAAAGCTCGTCAGGAGCAAGCGGCCAGGGAAGAAGCTGAAAACAAAGCAGCCTTACTAAAGGCTCAGAATAAGATCAAATACGATGAATTGATCCAAAACGCAGATGCTGAATTTCAACTGGAAAACTGGGGAAAGGCCCAGTCTCTTTACTCGGAAGCATCATCTCTTTTCCCTGGAGAACAATACCCGAAAGATCAACTGGCACTGGTCAATGCCCAACTAGATGAATTGGCGGCTTTAGAGGCTAAAAGAACAGCTGGTGTTGTGGAAACAGTTTCTTCACGTACTGGCCGTTTTTATATCATACTATCCAGTAGCATAGATGACGATTTGGCAATGGATTTTGCCAATAAACTGGCTCAGGAGGGCCACAACGTCAAAATCATACAGCATGATGCCGATAAATTGTTTTACTACCGCGTGTCAGTGGGTGATTACGCAACCAGAGAGCGAGCAGAATCCGCTTCCACCGCGTTCAGTAACTATTCCAATGATATTTGGGTATTGAAATATTGATCAGCTTGTAAAAAAGGTAGAAGGTAGTTTTAAGGATTCATCCCCTTAAACATTCTGCCCTTTCTAAAAGCATCCGAAAGTGCACTTGGAATAAGTGCCTCGGCTTCTATTACCTTGGATTTTGCTTCCTGAACCCGGGCAGACATTTCCTGCTCCAGCGCTACGGCCATTGCCCTGCGCTCTTCGGCTTTGGCATTGGCAATATCCAGGTCAGCCTGAGCCTGGTCGATCTGAAGCTTGGCTCCGATGTTTTGTCCGATGTTGATATCTGCTATATCAATGGAGAGGATCTCAAATGCAGTTCCTGAGTCCAACCCATTGGCTAAAACGACCTTTGAAATTTCTTCTGGTTTCTCTAAAATCTCCAGATAACTTGGAGCTGCTCCAATTCTGGAAATGATGCCCTGAGCTACCCTTGCCTGAATGGTTTCTTCACCGGCTCCTCCTACCAGTTGTTGGATGTTGGTTCGTACAGTCACTCTGGCCTCACAAATCAGCTGAATACCATCAGTAGAAACAGCCGTAATAGATGGCACCACGATGATGTAAGGGTTTACTGATACCTGAACTGCTTCCAGCACGTTTCTACCTGCCAGGTCAATGGCAGTAGCATGTTTGAAATCCAGGTTCAAATTGGCCTTATCCGCCACAATCAATGCTTTGATAACACGTGAAAGATTGCCATGAGCCAGGAAATGGGTTTCTAGCTTTGCCGAATCTATTCCTTCCAGACCGGCTTTGGTAGCGAGTATGAGGGATTTAACAATCAATCCCGGAGGTACTTTTCTCAACCTCATAAAAGCTAAATCCAATAGGTTAACCTTAACACCAGAGAAAACAGCCATGACCCAAAGGCTGACAGGAAAAATATAGAACAGGAGCCAAAGACCCACGAGGGAGGCACCAATGTAAATTAAAAGATTAATAGGCATGCTAGCATCAGATAAGAGGATGGCTAATGTAGGGCTAGTTTTCTGACTTTCAGTCAAATCATCACATATTTAATTTCCCTGTGGGATTCGTTCATCATCTTTTAAGACCATTCATTTAAGCCATCTATTTCTCTGATAGTCATTTACATATATTTGACGCTTAAATTCAAATAAACATGAAGAAGACCTTTTTAACCACGCTTTCAATAGCGCTAATTCTTTCGGCCTGTCAAGCCCCTAAAGAAGACACGCCTGTAAGAGAAATGCCTCCGGGACTTGACCAATCCATGATGGGGGATGCTGACCCGAAAAAAGACTTTTATCGATTTGCCAATGGTGGATGGCTGGATAAAACGGAAATTCCAGGTGACGAAGGTCGCTGGGGCGGATTTCCTGAACTAAGAAAAAAGAACGACAGCATCATGCTGGATGTGATGGCCCGAGCTGCCAAGAACCCGGAATTCAAGGAAGGATCAGATGAAAACAAGGCGATCCAGTTCTACTCGGTAGGAATGGATTCTTTGTTGGCAGAAAAGGTCGGTGTGACACCACTTGGCAAATGGATGAATGATATCAATGCGATCGCTAGTACAGAAGAGTTGGAAGCTTTGATTGCTAAAATGCACCTCAATGGCTATGACCCTTACTACGGAGTTAACTCGTTCGCCAACCTAATGGACAGCAAGGTGAACTCGCTCTATGTTGGTGCCGGAGGATTAGGCTTGCCTAACAGGGATTATTACACCAAGACAGATGCCAAGTCTAAAGAGATCAGGGATAAATATGTAGCACATGTGGCCAAAATGATGTCTAAATCTAAGGTAGAAGGTGACACTGAGGCCATGGCCGCTGATGTGATGGAAATTGAAAATAGATTGGCATTGGCTTCACTCACACCGATAGAAGCAAGAAATATTCCTGCGTTGTACAACCCGATGACTGTTGCCGGAATCCAGGGAATGGCTCCAAATATAAATTGGGAGCGTTACCTGAAAACCGTAGGAGTGGATCTTTCCAAAGTCGATACTTTGATCGTTACCCAACCGAAATTTGTGAAAGAAGTGAGTGACATGCTTATGGATGTGGATTTGGACAAAACCAAATCATACCTGAAGTGGAATGTGGTCAATCAGGCTGCTAATTTCCTTAACAATGAAATGGTGCAGACCAATTTTGATTTTTATGGAAAAGTCATCAGTGGAACAGATCAAATGAAGCCCCGTGAAGAACGCGTGCTCAATACCACCAATGGCGTGATCGGTGAAGCAATTGGTAAAGTATATGTAGCAGAAACTTTCCCTCCTGAAGCAAAAGCGACTGCTGAAGAGATGGTTGCCAACCTAATGAAGGCGTTTGATCAAAGAATCAAGAACCTGCCATGGATGTCTGATTCCAGCAAGCAGCAAGCACTGAAGAAGCTCAACAACCTCACTGTTAAAATAGGATATCCTGATAAGTGGAGAGATTATGCTACCCTCAATGTGGAGAGCAGTGGTGAGTCTTACAGCTTCCTGTCTAATATGGAAAATGCCTGGAGATGGCAGTTTTCTGAAAACATCAAAGAAGTAGGTGAGCCGGTAGATAAGGAAAGATGGGGAATGAACCCTCAAACCGTAAATGCTTACTTCAACCCACTGAACAACGAAATCGTTTTCCCGGCTGCAATCCTCCAACCACCATTCTATAATTACACAGCTGATGCAGCGGTGAATTATGGTGGAATGGGAGCAGTGATCGGTCATGAGATTTCACATGGTTTTGATGATCAGGGTAGCAGGTTTGACTGGGAAGGCAACATGCAAAACTGGTGGACTGAACAGGACCGTGAAAACTTCAATGCACGAACAGATAAGTTAGTGGCACAGTTTGATGCTTATGAAGCACTGGATAGCTTAAATGTACAGGGAAAATTGACACTTGGAGAAAATATAGGTGATCTTGGAGGCTTAAATGCAGCCTATGATGCTTTGCAGATTTATTTAGCTGAAAATGGCCGTCCTGGTAAAATAGATGGATTTACTCCAGAGCAGCGGTTTTTCATTTCATGGGCTACCATCTGGAGAACGAAATACAAAGATGAGTACCTCAGAACTCAGGTCTTGACAGATCCCCATTCTCCGGGCATGTTCAGGGCTGTGGGCCCTTTGACCAATATGGAGACTTTCTATCAAGCATTTGACCTTAAGGAAGGGGATGAATTATGGAGAGCAGAAGAAGATAGAGTGAAGATCTGGTAAAAGATCAATTGAGGAAATAAACTGTCTCATCACCAGGTCCTGAAATAAATTCAGGATGACAACAAGGTGATGAGACAGTTTATTGTTTATTCGAGGATTACTTTTTCATGTTTGGGGTATTTGACCTGGTACCCTAACTTTAGATTGACTTGCTCCTGCGGGCTAAGTGTAAACTCCCACTTCAATTCACCTGTTTTTTCATTGTGCAATGCTTTAGACTTCTCGGTCAGTTCTACTTCAATATCACTGATAGCCGATACCGGCACCTGATCAAATAAGGTCAGTTTAATCGCCGCTGACTTTTTGTTTTTGGCCAGAATGTCAAAACCTCTGGTTTCTATCTTGTTATTGCCTATAGTTCTTCGTTTCGAATAGTCATTGACTTTGTTTCGGCCAATAATGATACTTTTGTCTCTTCCGAGCGAAATAGAAAGTGTGTCTTCCATTGAGCTTGCATTGAGGATTGTACGACCCACAAAGGCGTCTTCAAAATAGAGATTGGCTTCACCTTCCAATAAATTGAATTGGTCCCAGTTGGTTACACGGGCAATTAGAAATGCATCTTTATCCAGCTTGGGTACAGCGAAATATTCATAAGTCGTCTCAATTTCGTGGTTGCTGAGATCCACAGTGATTTTTTCACCATTTGATTTTACCGAATAAGGTTCGTCCACTTCAAATTCCACAGTTGTTTGATTTTCAATGACAGTGGTAGTAACGGTTTTGGCCTTGGGTTCTTTGTAACTGTTATAAGGACGCTGTTCATAGTCATAGGATGAACTCCCCTCCACACCGTACCCAACAACAACCACTTCTGACAATGACTGAATATCCATTTCCAACTGAACATCCATTTGATCTGAGTTGATTGGTAATATTTGGGACTCATAGCCAACAAAAGAGAACATTAAGTTTGAAGCACCATTCGGTAGGGTCAGGCTGTAGTTTCCATTGATATCAGTAATGGTGCCGATGGTTGTACCCTGAACCACAACGGTCGTTCCTATCAGCGGCTCACCTGTCTCATCATACACCATTCCTGAAACAGATTGAGGTATAGCTGTGAGTCTATTGAACGTGTTTCGATTGATGATAGTATTTCTGGCGAAATTGAGATACCATGTCCGTAATGTTGGAGCAACACCGCTTTCATTAGGATTGCCATTCGATAATTTTAGTCTGACATTGTCCCAATTAATCCCGGTTTGTTGGTAGACATCCGCTTTGTAGGTGAGCTGTAAAGGGTTGTCAACACTTTCTACCCTGATATCATACTTCGGGTACCAACCAGCATTGGTTACCAAATAGGTCACTTTGAAGGTACCTTTTGTAAATTGATCAGCATCTACCTGGATTTCAACTTCCCCTGAGGGAAGTTCCTTATTTTTACTGATTTTGTGAATTTCCGATAAGACGTTTTGTTTGTCTTTGTTCAAATTCTCAATTTCATCTGTTACTGTTATTTTCTCATTTTTGATGGCAGTGTATTGTTGTTCATAGAATTCGATAGCATCTCTTAATTGACTGACTGTCACACCCAGATTGTCACTACCTAGTTTTCTGTTTACATTTAAAACACTAGATTTTTCGTCAAGCACTTCCAGCCGGGCTTGTTTGCGTTCAATTTTAAGATCAATATCCGTCAGGATTTGATTTAGGCTATCCACTCGCTTTTCCCGTTTGATCTGGTTTAGGAAATTCAGGGTCGGGTTCACGGATAGGATGGTGAAATTGCCGGTAGCTTTTACCTGAACACTTTTTCCATCCATATAAGGTGAAAGTCCTTTCACGATCATTTTTGATTTCCCTGTTGGAATACTCGTAGTGCCGGTTCGGGTAATTTGAGCACCTTTAATAAATACAGTTACTTCATCAATGGTCGTGGTTATTTCTCTTTCTGATATTTGCTGTGAAAATGATTCAGTGAAAATGAAGAGTAGAAGGATTGCATAGGTTTTCATAGGCTTTTTTACAACTATGATGCAGAACCTTCACAGATTCCATAAAAGCTATTAAAAAATCTACTTAAAGGTGACACGATGCAACCTCAGACCAGAGGAAGGAGCAATGCGGAACATCGGAGGTTTATCCGAATCTTCCAGAGATTCTTTTAGTTGCTCAAGCGAGATTACTCCCTGCCCAACATCCAACAATGAACCCATCATGAGTCTAACCTGATAGCGCATAAACCCGGTGCTGGCTATTCGGAAATAGTAAGCCTGTTTCAATCCTGATTCCTTATTTTGAACAACTTCAGAGATCAAAATTTCTCTATCAAACTGTGTACCTGCTGAGGGTTTACTGACATAGCGCTTAAAGCAATGAGTGCCTTTGAAGATTCCGGCTGCCTCTTTCATCAGGTTGATGTCCAGGTTTTCTGAAAAATAATGAATGGTAGGGGCATTGAAAGGATGTGGCCGATCGCCAAAAGTAAAATGATAGTGGTATTCTTTAACCCTAACATCCTGAATGATATTGAAAGAACTATTAACCTTTGATATTGATTTAGCACGGATATCATTGGGTAGGTTAGTATTGAGCAGCTGCAATAATTTAGGAAGCTCAAAGGTCTCCATGGTGAACAGTTCAAATGCGAAATCCTCAGCAGAAACTTTGGCATCAGTTCGGCTACAGCCCAAAGTTTTAAAATTTTCATGCCCAAGGATAAACAGTAAGGTTTTATCAATCATTTGATGAATGGTCTTCAACCCGGGTTGTTTCATCCATCCATGATACCGGTATCCTAAAAACTCGATTCTAATCAGATGAAAATGCGTCCAATTGGCCATTACCAGTCAATCGATCTATAGTCCTTGAGGAACTTACCACACCAGTGTTTGCCCGTATTGATCCCATCAAATAGAGGATCCAATACTCTAGCTGCACCATCTACAATATCCAAAGGAGGTTGAAAATCATGGACTTCCTGCTTTTTTTGTGAGAGTTCTACCGGATCTTCATCGGTTACCCAACCAGTATCTACTGCATTCATGTAGATGCCATGTTTGGCCAGTGAGGCTGCTGATGTATGTGTCAGCATGTTTAGGGCAGCTTTGGCCATATTGGTATGAGGATGGCGGTCTTCTTTGTGGAAGCGATGGAATTTGCCTTCCATTGCTGAAACATTTACAATGTGTTTTTTGCCGGTGTTGTCTCTTTGCATCAGCGGTGAAAGCCGGTTGCACAGCACAAAAGGTGCTACGGAATTAACCAGCTGTACCTCAATCATTTCAGGAGTTTCTATTTCTCCAAGTTTTAAGCGCCAGCTATTGGTTTTTCGCAGATCTACTTGCTGAAGGTCGGCATCAAGTTTTCCTTCCGGAAATACTTCCTGTGTCGATAAGGCCGTATCAAAACTGTATGGGATTTGAGAGAGTTTAGCTGATGAATGTAAACCTAATCCCGGTTCAGAGGCATTCCAGGCTACGGGTAGGTTTTTCATTTTACCTGCTGCCGATATTGCACCCAGTTCTTCCAGGCAATACTGATGGTCGGAGAGGAGCGATGCTACTTGTGGTGGCAACTGAGAAAGATTCTTTTGCTCATTTGGCATCAGGTGTTTATAAAAACCAGCCGGTCGTCTTACCGTTTGTGCAGCATTATTGATGAGGATATCCAGCCGGTCGTACTGGTGTTCTATGAAATTGCAGAAAATCTCCACGCTCGGGATATGCCTCAAATCCAGGCCATGAATTTTGAGCCGGTCTGCCCATTCATGATAATCTTTCTCTTTTGAGAACCTGATGGCCGAATCTACGGGAAAGCGGGTGGTCGCTATCACTGTGGCTCCAGCTCTGAGCATCATAAGTGTAATATGATAACCAATCTTAAGTCTTGAGCCAGTCATCAGCGCTACCTGTCCGGTCAAATCTGCTGTCTGGAAACGCTTGGCATAATTAAAGTCCCCACATTCCTGACACATGGCGTCATAAAAGTGGTGTACTTTGGTGTAGAGCTTTTTACACACGTAGCAGTTTCTTGGGGACTCCAGTTCCCGGTCAGTAGCTTTTAACTCTTCGAGATTTTGCAAAAGCTTCGGTGCTTCAAATACAATAGCTTCACGTGCACTTCTGATTCCGGTAAATTTACGTGTGTGCTTATCACGCTCAATTTGTTTACGCTTTGCGGCTTTTTCCGAATCTTTCTTGCGTTGTTGAAACTCCTCTCTGCTCGGTCGGGACAACCGGCCAGCTGCTTTCAGTAAAGCAATGCGTTGAGGTTCAGGAAGTGAAAACAGCTCTGCTCCGCTATCGGAAAGTCTGTTGAGTAACTCGATACATCGCTCGATTTCTCTTTCATTGACTTGTTGATTCGCCTTTTCCTGAATTTCCATTTGGTTTGTTATAAGCCCACAAAAATAGTGATTTGTCACATCAACACCTGATCATTTCAAAGGGGAATAGTTTTCCTTTACAAATTGGATCACCCAATGTTGGATGTTCTGACGTTGCTCCTGTGTAGCACCGCGGAAAGCATGGTCTACACCTTCAAGTACATGTAATTGGTGTCGCACTCCCAGATCCTTTAGCCGGGTGCTTAATTGGATGGATTGCTCCACAGGTACTACTCGATCCCTATCTCCATGAATCAGCAGCATGGGAGGCATTGAAGCATCAATGTAGGTAACAGGCGAGTATTTTCTAATAAATTCCTCCGTCTTAACAGAATCCTCATTTGGATCAAAGCCAAAGATGATTTTAGCAAGATCCAGCTGATTCTGGATTCCTGCTGGAAGCCGCTCAATGACCTGGTAGATACTATCGAGAAGCGGAGCCCTGTAAAGAGCTTCAAGATCATTTGGCCCATAAATATTGATTAAATACCGGAATTTGATCTCACTGCCAATGGTCTCAAATGTATCAGCTGGAGCAAAGGTTTTCATCATGGCAATGTGTGACCCGGCAGACTCACCCAGCAATCCCACATTGGATAGGTCCAGGTTGTATTTATCAGCATTATCTTCCACCCATTTCACTGCTTTGAAAGCATCACTAATGCAATCAGGAAAGGGTGATTTTCCACTACGGGCAAGTGTATAATTTGGGCAAACAATGGTGTATCCACTCTTGCGTAAATCATTGATGGCCAAATTGAATCGATTAAAATTGATGGCTCCTTTAGTACCTGCGACCCATGCACCCCCGTGGATATAGATAATTACAGGAGACTTATCATAAACGGTCCTGGTAGGATGGTAGATATCCAGCTTTTGATTATCTGTGTAATTAATGTGGTAAGCTACTTTGCCCTGGATAATGGGGGCCTTATTGACGATGATGTAATATGCCAGGGTGCTGGCCACAACAATAAATAAACCTCCAAGGATGATAAGTAGACCTGTCATCTTTTTTCTAACTCGCTTTCCCATTTCTCAGTTAAGGTGCTGAATTGAGTGTAAGTGTTCATTTCGTTGAAACTAATTCAAAGTTTAACGAAGATTCGCTGAAAGGGTAAAAGTTTTGAGCGAAAAAGATACCTGAACTTTATAAAATTATAAAGCCAAAGATGCTAACGATAGCTACAAACCTTAAAAACCGCTTACATGCGGTTTTGTGTTTTCAGGCTAACAAACTTCATATGAAGTTGATCGATTAAGTATTCCAGGTTTTCAATCTCATCATACTTTCGTTCATGCCGTTTTTGCAGCATTTCGAGTTGCAATCTGCTAAGCTCCGATTCTATATGGAGCAGACTCTGAGGTGAAGAATAGTAATTCATAAATTTTGGCGGTTTAAAGTTTACTTGGCTTCCTCTATAAGACATGTTTTAATGGAACTACCACTAAAGAACGTTCTTATAAATTAGCTTTAAAAATCAATTTGTCCTACCAATTTCTTGAGTTAAATCTCATGAATATTTACGATTAAACACAGAAAACCGGATTACAATACCATTACCAGAGAATATTAATTTGCTTTTTAATATCACTGTAACTGGCTGATTTGCAAATGGTATGCCAACCTGATTTCAATTGAATTTGAATTGGATTTATTCTCTGAAAAGTTGTCAAATTGAGAAACGCTGATTCAAAAAGATAAGTATATCGAGAGGGAAAATTATTCAAATTTAGTCCATCCAATAAAGCGCATTTTATCTCCTTCGCTCCATTCATAGAGTGAATTAGGGATGTCATCCAGACTTTCAGTTAAGACCAAATGCCATTTTTGCTCGTCAATAGTCTTGGTATAAAGAATCTCCACAAGTACTGGCCGGTCAAGACTGAGGAGTTTTACCATTTTACCTGTTCTTAAAATGGCATGGATTTCATTGGTTCTGTCCCCGAAGTATGTGGTAGTACTTCTGAAATCAAATTGATCCGCGTAAAGGTCAAGTTGTGGAAGTGATTTTACAGGTTCATTGTCAATAGCAGGCATTCCGCGCGTTTTTACCTCCCCCACAATGGAAAGGGTATATTGTCTGATTAAGGTTGGGCCTAAATGGAGGTATTTGATAATCTGCCCGGTGTATGAATCACAGCATGGATTGCTAACCAAATAAAAAACCATTCGGTTTTCACCTACCTTCTCTAATGAAACTACTCTACCGGGAATTGTGCTATCAAAAATCAATGAATCATTCTTTCTATAAAATACTTTTGTGTGCAATACACCTGAGTAACCAGCCTGACCTGAGTATAAAAGATCTGGTTGGTCGTCACCATTGATATCAGCAAAGTGTAGTCCAAGCGTGTCCAAAGGAAAATATTCTATTAGATCGGAGGTGTCCGACTGAGGCATTTTAAACTTCACTTCATCACTCAGCTTAAGTAGCTTTAGTTGATCCATGCGTTCCTGTGGGCTGTATTGGACTTCATCCATCAATGGTACTGTGTTCATTCGGTTGAATATTCGATTCATCTGACCATGGCTGGTTACACGGAAAAGAAGCAAAAACATAACGAAGATGGGTATTCTCATTGGGGTGGGTTAAGACTGAATGGTCTGATCAATCTATTGAATTTTCAATTGAAAAATCATTCTTCTACCGAATGAATAATAAACTGAATCCTTTAAAGTTATAAATTAGAACCGAACTTATCATGTCTATACCACCTGATAAACCAAACCTCATAATTGTACTGGGCTTTATTTTTTTGCTTAGTGCCTGTACTGATATAGAATCAGATAAGCTCACAGGCCTCTGGCAAATGGAGGCCGTGAATGTGGATGGGTGGGATCGTAATGCCGGACCAGTATTCATTGACATTAAGGAAGATAATAGTTTTGCTGTATCCCAAACAAGCGGAGATCACATTGGCTTGTATAGTTTGAACAACTCTAAAATCAAATTTAGAAGTGAAGAAGGAGGTTGGTTCAATGCAAGTTGGAAAATTACTCCAGGAGACGGGTTTATCCATATGGAAGGGCTGGACATCCCATTTACTGTGACGAGTTTGAAGTTCAGGAAAATAGATAAAGTGCCTGATTTTGAAGAGTTTGAAGAAAGTGTTCTTGGTAGGTGGGAACTATATAAAATTCGAAAAGCCGGCGAAATGCAACACATGAAGCAAGCATGGCTGCTAATTAACAAAGACGGTACCTATAGCATTTCCGATGCAGATGGCTTGATTGAGTCAGGCCAGGCACAGATCAATACCCGACATCATAAGATCATTTTCGAAAATGAGGAAATCATGTGGAATGCGTGGTTTTATGGTAATGAGCTGCGCTTGAACAACAAAGAAAGAGGAATTCAATATTGCCTTCGAAGATAGAATTAAATCCAATTATGAATATATACCATTCATAATATTGACCAGCAGGTATTTATACGGATATACAATTCCATATAAATCCTAGTAGAATTTCGGTCAGAATGCATTAAAATTGTCGAAATAATAGTCGCCGCTATGCATGTATTCGATGTAATCGCTCTAGTAATTTTCGTTTCAGGATCGTTTATTTTCCTCAATACCATTTTTTTGAAATTGCCTTCATCCCTTGGTTTGATGATCCTTACTTTGGGTTTATCATTCTGCTTGTTTTTGGCGGTACATTTATTTCCATCATTGAACATTATCGGAGAGATTAAGAGTTTTGACTTTACCCAGGTGCTTAACCAGTTTGTAATTAGCTTTATCCTATTTGCTGGTGGTTTGAGCATGGACTTGAAGCGTTTAGGAAAACAACGATTACCTATCATCATTCTTTCGATTACTGGTGCTATTTTATCTACCCTGATCATTGGGACGATCCTCTACTTCATATTGAATGGTATAGGAATAGAGATCAATTATATGTACAGTTTGATCTTTGGTGCAGTAATTTCATCTACCGATCCAATTTCCGCAACCAATACAACCAAACGCTTTGATTTGCCTAAGATCCTTTTGGTTAAAGTAGAAGGGGAATCCTTGTTTAATGGGGCTTTTTCGGTGGTATTGGCATTTGTACTTTACCATTTGGAGATTGTTGCAGAAAGTGAAGCAATAACCTTTCTCACCATTTCCAAGACGCTTTTGCTTGAGTTGATTGGTGGCGTTTCCATAGGTCTTGCTTTAGGTTTCTTAGGTCATTTTCTGTTAAAGTACATTAATAATGACGATGTACATATAGAGGTACTGATTACCATCGCGTTGGTTTTGGTGGGTTCTTTTATCTCTGGCTACCTTTCCATCTATTCAAAAACGGTATCCCTGGTCATGGGACTTCTGATCGGAAACCTGGGTAGAGAGAGAGCAGGAGAGGCAAGTGTTGGTTACTACGTTTATAAATTTTGGTTACTCGTTGAACAGACAATGGCAGTTATGCTTTTTGTCTTAATGGGTCTTGAAATGCTCGCAATTGAGTGGAAACTGGAGAACTTCATGGCTGGGTTTATTGCTATCAACGTGGTGCTTCTGGGTCGTTGGCTTGGTGTATTTATTCCTGTTAAAATCATGTCAGGAAGGGTCGAGTTTGACAAAAACACTATCCCAGTCATGACTTGGAGCGCCTTTAGAGGTGGATTACCTATTGTATTGATTCTGGCATTACATAATTTTCCGGGAAAAGAGCTCTTGATTACTATGACTTATGTGGTAGTAGTTTGCACGATGCTGTTCCAGGGGGTGACCTTACCGATGCTCATGCGTGAACGCTTTGCGATGCGCCCTCCTCAAGAACCAGAGCCATCACATTAATTGAGCTAAAACTTACAATCACATTGATTTTGATGCATCGGCAATTTCTTTAACCGAAATTTTCTCAATCGTTGTAAGGTATGGACTCATAATCCCCAACCTCATCAAGGTAATGAAGCCAGTAATGTGAAGAATGAACAGTGAGCACCATAGCACCTTCTATTGATGTCCATTGGTAATCCCAAATAATACTCTCAGCTTCTGGAAATTTATCACCGGAAACTTGTGTATCAAACAGGCGGTTAATCAGTGCATGATCATCCATGCCGTGAGCCAACATTCTGGCAACAAAGGCTTTGTCTGCCTGGAGCAAAGTTTGTTTCATGGGGTCATTAGCCACACCAACACTTAAAGTACATTTAAGCGCATTGGTTTCCGGGAATTTTTTCGGAAATGCTTCTTTCATAAGTACAGAAGTGTTGTATAACTCCTTATGAAGACTAATGTCCTG
Source organism: Marinoscillum sp. (assembly GCA_040218045.1). Classification (GTDB taxonomy): domain Bacteria; phylum Bacteroidota; class Bacteroidia; order Cytophagales; family Cyclobacteriaceae; genus Marinoscillum. Next base: position 17,200 of record JAVJQA010000033.1, on the reverse strand, counting down.
ATACTCTTCCCAGAGCTTCTCGTCCATCATTTCGTGGGCCAGGTTTTGTATTTGGCCAGTCTTAAGTGTACTCCCAAATTTGTATGTCAATACAGTTTCTGCCGCCTCAGCTGGTTCCTGATCCTGGAGCAACATAATGGCATAATCCTTAAGCTCTGAAGTGTCAAGGCTATCTACATTTTCAAAGTCGGCAAATTGTAAAAGCTGTTTGCATTCTTCTGCGGACCAGCTTTCCGGTAATTCATAAATCTTCTTAACCGATTGTACGCTGACGCTAAATTTGGTTTTGTTTTTCATTAAATGATAAAATGTACGCGTGCATATACGTAGCATTTTAAAATTGGATGTAGGTTAGGTATTTTTAGATCACAATCCAGCATGATCTCCATATTCAATGCAAGAAATTCCAGATGTAAAATCTGGTCTTTATGCTTCAAATGAACTCACTTCCTTTTCACGCCCCTAACAGCTTCAGCCGTCCAAGGGTCTTCAGGCCAGTGGTGTTTTGGATAGCGTCGTTTTAGGTCCTTCTTCACCTCAAAATAAGCATTGTTCCAAAAACTCTTCAAATCTCCAGTGATTTGGACGGGTTTAAACCCCGGAGAAAGAAGCTGCATCAAAACTGCTGTTTTTCCATTGTTGATTTTGGGTGTATCCGCTAATCCAAAGCACTCCTGAAGCCTAACACTTAGAAATGGCGGTTCTCCATTGTCCCGATAGAGCAACGTGATTTGAGATCCACTTGGTACTTCTATTTTCGTTGGGGCCAGCTTATTGAGCAATTGTTGTTGGTCATAATCAAGACTATGCTGAAGTACATTTACCAGATCAATCTTCTTTAAATCCTCGGGCTTTTTCACATGGTCAAGATATGGAGCCAGCCATTCTTCATTGGTGAGCAACAATGTAGGTGTAGAGGTGTCAGGCCAGTTTTGTTCCGGATTCCATTTTTTTAAAGAAAGTGTTCGGTTTTGCCACTGTTCCACGGATTCATCAAAGTTCAAAAGGTTGACTCCTTCTTTCTTGATTGCCTCACAGATGGCCTGCACCAAATGCGATTCATCAGGGTCGGGCAGAGGCTTTGATTGCAAAACGATACTCCCGATCCTGAGGTCTTTACTAGCGATCAATCCTCCACGTTTAGTGTCCCAGGTGATCACTTCGCGTTCCTTCACCATAGATGCCAGATCACGTGGGTTAAGCGGGGATGCCATAAAGATCTTGCCCATACCATCCCGGGCATCCATATGAGCAATGGCCAGCCAGGCTTCATGTGCGAGATCATCCCTGTGACCAGCCATCGCATACTTGCCATTGGCCAGCTGAAACTGCGCATTATTACCCGGTCGAGCTGAGGCAATTCGTTCCGGATAGGCAAAGGAGAGTATCAAGCCCGTTTCGTAAGGATCAATAGGAGAGTTTTCAGGTGCCACATCAAACATCTTGCGATATGAAGCGGCAATCTTCTCAATTCTTGTGAATTTGTTGCCGAGTCGGTTTTCCTCTCGAAATCTTCTCAATGTCTCGATCCGAAGATTGATATCAATCCCGGATTCGCGCGGGAGTGGATCCCGCTCTTCCAGAATGGCAGCAACATCTGTAGCCAATGCTGTCAGGTCAAGCTCGCTTGCCTCAATGAGCATATGGGCAATTCGAGGGTGGCAAGGCAGGGCATGAATCCTCTTGCCGTGCTCCGTGATTTTTGCTTTCTCCAGGGCATTGAGCTGATGAAGCATTTCACTTGCCATGCCCACAGAACTTCTATTTGGAGGATTAAGCCAGGTGAGTTGGTTGGGATTCGTGATGCCCCATTGAGCCAGATCAAGCACCAAAGATGAAAGGTCAGCTTCAAGGATTTCCGGTGTACGGTGCGGTTCCATCTGATGATGAGTAGCCAGGGTCCACATTCGGTAGCACACTCCCGGGGCTAAACGCCCTGCGCGCCCGGCACGTTGATCCGCCGAGTCCTGGGAAATCTGTACTGTTTCCAGCCTTGACAAACCAGATTTAGGGTCAAACTTTTGTTTACGCCCAAATCCGGTATCTACCACAGTAGTAATGCCCTCAATGGTTAAGCTGGTTTCTGCAATGGAAGTAGCAAGCACTACTTTACGTCTTCCAGATCTGTCCGGCAGAATAGCTGCTAATTGCTTGCCGTGTGACAGCATACCAAAGAGCGGATGGATCGCAAACCCCTTTAATTCTTTGCTCAAAAGCTCCTCTGTTTTTCGGATTTCTCCTTCACCCGGGAAGAAAGCGAGTATATCGCCGGGTTGCTCACGTGAAGCCTGTAGGATTGTTCGGGCTGCCATTTCAGGAAGCAACATCAAATCCTGATCTCCGATATACTTAACTTCCACCGAGTATTGTCTGCCTTCACTTACCACCGCCGGTGATTTGAGCAAGCTTGTGAGCTGCGGCATGTCCAGGGTAGCCGACATCACCATGATCTTGAGGTCGGGACGTAAAACCTGCTGAGCTTCACGACATAATGCCAACGCAACGTCGGCATGTATACTACGCTCATGGAATTCATCAAAAATGACCATGCCTACACCTTCCAGGGCATTGTCTGAATGGATCATGCGGGTGAGGATGCCTTCGGTTAATACTTCAATCTGGGTTTGATCGGAGACTTTATTATCAAAGCGAACCCTGTAGCCAACTGTTTTACCGACCTGATCCCCAAGCAGATCTGCCATTCGGGCAGCAATACTTCGTGCAGCGAGTCTTCTGGGCTCCAGCATCAGGATTTTCTGGTCTTTCAGCCATGATTCTTCCAGTAATGCAAGTGGCAGTAGCGTACTTTTCCCAGCACCTGGAGGTGCGTTGACAATCAGTGTATTATGCTGGTTGAGATGTGCTTTTACTTCATCAATGACATCAATAATGGGCAGATCTACCTGGTAGGGATTGAAAGTCAAAACGCTTTGATTGTTTAATTGCGGTGCAAGTTCGGAGATCGTGAGGAGAAACAGAAGAATAGATCCATAAGATGTTTGAAAGGGGGTTGACTAGTTCTGGGATTAATGCCGTTTATTTTAAAGTGTCATCTCGACGTAGGAGAGATGACAAGATTAAAGGTTCAACTAAACGGCATTGGTTCTGGGATTAATTATGCCAGGAGTCTTTTGCTGTGATTGTATTTAAATAATGAGTTATTAAATTCGTTGAATAAGGAAACTTTCAAAAAGCATATCATCATTGACCTGTCTGATTTATGAAAACCCTACACCTCATTTTTTTATTTATTAGCACGCTCACCTATGGGCAGGAAGGATATCAATATTCGCCACCACAGCTAATGAGGGACGGATGGTCAACAATAGATTTAAGATCCCTGAAGGTAGATACCAGTCGTGTTTATCAATTGTTTAACCAGCTAAAGCAAGGGAACCATCAATTGCATAGCGTTCTACTGGTGAAGGACGACAAACTCTGCATCGAGGAGTACTTCAATGCTAACGCCATCAACCAACCGCATGACCTTCGCTCGGCTACCAAGAGTATACGCTCTCTCTTATTGGGCATTGCCATCGATAAAGGGTTTATTGACCATGTAGACGACCCTATTTCTAAATATCTGAAGACACCGGTTCCAAAAAAGAATAGTGGAAATGGGAAAGAACAAATTACCATCAGGCATTTGCTTACCATGTCGAGTGGGTTGGATTGTAATGATTGGGACAAAAAATCAAAAGGCCAGGAGGATAAAGTCTATAAGAAAAAGGATTGGCTCCAATATACTCTTGACCTTCCAATGATCAATGAGCCGGGAACCGTTTCCAATTATTGCTCCATGGGAGTGGTATTACTGGCAGAGCTCATTAGCCAGTCTTCCGGCATGTCTATTGATCAGTTTGCTGAGACTTATTTGTTTGGTCCGCTAAACATCTCTAATGTAAGTTGGGGCCATACCTCAAACAAAGAAGTGATTCCTTCTGCGAAACGGTTGTACCTGACCTCACGTGATATGGCGAAAATAGGGCAAATGGTTCTTAACAAAGGAAGTTGGAATGGGGAACAAATCGTTACTGAAAAATGGATTAAGGAATCGACTTCAGCTAAAACACAAATCACGGGAATAGATTATGGATACCTCTGGTGGAGCATACCCTTTAAAGTAGATGATCGGATCATTGAAGCTACGGTGGCAACCGGCAATGGAGGTCAGTACATCATGATAATTAACGAATTAAATATGGTAGCTGTATTCACCGGAGGAGCTTATAATTCACAGGAAGATAAATTGCCATTTGCCATATTGAAGGATATCTTTCTGTCAATGTTTTTAAATGGGTTATAGGAGATCTCCCATAAAACATGCTTAGTATAATAAATAATGGAAGTATTTAAGACTTACATCTTTGAACAAAAGAAGAATAGATCTCGAAAGCAACTGTTTTATAATTTGGTTGTTTTGGGAGCAGTTAGCGCGATTATTTATATGTGCTTAATTGGGGTTCTAGGTGTTGGTTTTGGAATTATCGGGTCGATTTCTCTGATTGTTGCAATCCTGAAAGCCAAGATTGATGATGATAAATACATGGGTATTACTGCTTATGGTGTCAGAAAAGAAAAACTTGCCATAGCAGAAGAATATTTAGAAATAAGCGATGCTAAAATTCCTTTTGCGGAAGTCAATGATTTAGTGATTTATGTTGATGAATATGCGGGTATGCCAAGAGATATTTATGGTGTTCATCATGGAGGGAATAACGAAATTACCTTCAGGCATAAAGGCAATAAGTTCTCCATTAATTATATTATCAAAAACAAGTCAGATTTTAAGAAGGTAGAAAAGCTGGTTGAAAAAATTGAAAGAAATCAACTACCAAAATCAACATGAAACTTAGATTAATTCTTACTCTGATCCCACTTTTAAATTGGGTTGTAGGTCAATCACAACCCATTAGATATTTGTATACTGACAATAAGGCGGATACACTTCAATTTTTTCCAGAACTGATGGGTCAGCTCACGCAGGATCATTCTTTCGAAAATGTAAGCATGTCGTCTCTGCTGGCTGATACAGAGTTGAGACTGAGGATATTTGAAGAACCAACTTTTCAATCAGATGAGTCCTTCATACTCCGCGTTGGTTATTTTCCATTTTTTTATGGTGAGAAAAGTCAGATCATTCGGATTGGCGAATCCAATGAAGAATTCTTTGCCGTCTGTAAAGAAGAGGGTGATAATCGTATTGAGATTGACGATTTCAGGTTAAACAACATGACCAGGTATGAAATAAAAGATTTGACCAAAGCAATAGATCAATCAGATGATGAAGTTTATGGTCAGGAACTACTTCTGGCGATCGACAAATGGGCTATCAAAGATTCTTTGAAATTCAGATATGATGAACGAGTCTTTCCAATTAGTGAATATGCCTTAAATGGGGTGAAATTAATGATGAAGGAATTGGAAGTTACCGCCATGGAAACATTGGTTTCTTCAGATTTGACTGAAGATCCTGTTCACTATCAAAGCAGTGCGATATGGGTACTTGAATGGAGTGATAATGATATTCAGAAAATTGTGATAAGGAGTAGGCCTGAAAAGGAATTTATTAAGCTTACTGAAATCGTATTACATAAATGCACTCAATAGTTTCAATCTTGAATGAAATCAAAAACCTTGCTTGCAAAGGCTTCAGTTTTGTAGGTTTGATTGTGATCACCGGGTACGAGAATCAAATTGCTATTGGGAATGACACCTGCAAGACTAGAAGGATCACCATTGTCCTTATCCTCATCTCCAGCTATAACTAGCACAGGTATTTTAACTGACCCCAAAGCGTCAATGGATGTCACGGGTTGGTAAATTTGGAGCAAACTGAGTATTTCTAAATCTGCATTAATTGATTGAGCATAATTTACAGCACCTTCAGTGATGTTATTCAAAGCAGCTTTACCACCAAAAGCTTCGGCAAACATGATTCTGCTGTTCCAGTCGGGGTTCGTAAAATCAATGCCCATTCCTCCTAGGGCAGCTTTTGTGATGCGGTTATCTAAAGTCAGGAGTTTTGCCAACACAATAGATCCTCGTGAATAACCAATGGCCATATAACTTTCCAAACTGAGGTGTTTCGCTAATGCCATCAGATCTTTGATCTCTGCATCGTTGGCATATTTCTCAGGATCGATGGGCTTATCAGATTGACCATTTCCACGTAAGTCAGGAATGATGACACGATAGCCTGTTTCTAAAAGTTGCTGCTTGAGAATTGTTTGATTCCAGGATATGCCACTGGATATGAATCCGTGGACCAGCAATATTGGTTCACCTGTCCCAATGTCCTGATAAGCGATCATCGTTCCATCAAATGACTTGAATTGGTTGAACTCTTGTGCTGAACAAATGGAACTGGAGCAGAAAATGGTTAGAATGAGTGCTATACTTTTCATCAACAAGGGTTTTAGACCACAAATTAAGTCTTTCTGGGATTGTAGAAAAGTTCTAAAACCTATTTTGACCGTGATACCAAAAAGTCTATTTTAGAGAATCAATACGGACTCAATATAGCCTCAGCAATTTTACTTCATTCATTATCTAAATGGAAAAGACCTTTAAAGTATTTCATTACATCAGTTTTCTGCAATATCCCAACCTGGTTTTGGCCCTTTACTATTGTTACAGGCCTCTCTTTACTCAATTTGAAAATATAGTGGAGGATTATGGGAATGGATTGCTGTTTTTGGGGATTGGGCTGAGTTTTACTTCCTTGGCAGATTTGAGTAAAAGAACAAAAATCACCGATTACGTCTTTGGAAAACGGAAAAATGCGAGGAGATGGATTATCTATATGTGCTCGCTGTTAGTCATCATCTTTGGTTTTGCGGTTTTTCTCCATTTTTTTTGTCAATAAAGAGGGCTTCAAAGGCTTGTCCACCGGAATTTTTGTGCTGGGAATTGGGATGATTGGACTATTGCGCATGAACCTTGAGATGATCAGGAATTATCAAAAAGACTGGGATTGATTCAAAAATAATAAACTTTATGGCGGGAGTGCGTTAATTATAAAGTCAATCAAGATGTAAATTGAGATGAAGCCCTTTGGTATAAATTTCAATCAACGACAATTCGTCATTCCCCTGGTCATTGTTGGCACTATTGTGTTAGCAGTTGCTAAGGACGTACTACACGCATTTTACATCAATTCAAGTTTCTACCTTTCAGAGTCCATACTCTTTGAGTTGTTCTGGCCACTATTTGTACCCTTTGTAATACTGTATCAGAAACTCTTAAATGAGAAGAGTAAGGCGCAGTTTTTCTTGTTTCCACTTGTATGGAGTGTCATTCACCTTATGATTTTCTCTCTTACTGTAAATGTGGCTTCTGGCATCTTCATGTACCATAGGTTCAGTTTCTGGGGTACATTCATAGCAACACTTTCAGATGGTGGACTGGCTTGCTTTCTCATTTACGGTGCTTGCAGTGTTGTTTTCGGCAGGAGCCAGGGCAGTAAGCTTCCTAAAAAAACAGAATCCACAATCATAAAAGTTACCCATCAGGGAAAGGTGATTTGTTTGGATATAAAGGAAATCATTCTTGTGAAATCAGATCGTCCTTACATTGCTTTGGTAACAAAGGGTGGACCTTACCTTTTGAATAGGTCCATAAAGGATTTTACCCAAATGTATGCTTCTGATAATTTTGTGCAGGTTCATAAAAGTACAGTGATTAATACTGATTATGTGCAGTCCTATCAATCACGTAAAAACGGAGATTATGATGTGCTAATGACCAATGGAAAGACCATCAGGGCAAGCCGCAATTTTAACAGCTGGTTTAAAACCACCTAAGACCAACTCGGGTCAGCCTGTAAATCCATCAGGTGGGCCAATCCGCTTTGGAAGTGTCTAATGATGCAGCTAGTATTGTTTCAAACCAATTAAATGTTATGAGACAGGAATTCATTTTACTTCTTTCCACTATTCTTTTCAGTTACTGCTCCAGTGGTCAGAAACCCGCAACCCCAGTACTAATAGGAGGGCCTTGCGAAGGTTGTGAGGCCATATTGGAGTACGGAGATCGGGCTTTATCTTCCGTAGATACCTTACCTGGATTTGGTGCAGAAGGACAAATGATTAAAGTATCCGGGACTATTTACAAACCTGATGGAAAGACTCCAGCATCAGGAGTCATACTCTATGTCTATCACACTGATCAGAATGGACTTTATACGCCGGATGAAAACACAAAAGGTTGGGGTAGAAGGCACGGATACCTGCGAGGTTGGGTGAAAACTGACGCTTCAGGGTATTACACATTTTACACACTGATGCCAGCAGGATATCCCAATCGACCTGATCCATCGCACATCCATTATACCATTCTGGAGCCAAATGGGAAATATTACTATCTCGAGAGTTGCCTTTTTGAGGGTGATCCAAGACTGACTGATCAGGACCGAAATCCAGTCTCACCACGAGGTGGCGCAGGAGGGTTAATGAAAATGAAGACCAGGGATGATCTTATGGTTGGCACCCGAAATGTTATTCTGGGAAAGAATGTGCCGGGCTATGAGTAGGGGATTAATCTCATTGTTACTCTCGCTACTGCTGATGAGTTGTTCAGAGAATAAGTCATTAGCTCATCAACAAATAGACCTAAGTCCAGTACCCAATCATTTCATTGTAGAAAGTGATACGGTTTTGATTGATTTGACAGCTTCTATTCTTCATTGGAAAGGCACCAAAATGAGCGGTGCAGGTAAACATGAAGGCGAGATCATGCTTCAGGATGGGTATTTACTCCAAAGTAAAAATGAATTGGTGGGTGGAGCTTTTGAAATCGATATGAATAGCATTACTGTGAACGATATCCCGATTCATGAGCCAGTTCCCAGGAAAAGACTCACAAACCACTTAAAGAGTGATGATTTTTTTGATGTTGAGACTTATCCAACAGCCACTTTTCAAATTCTTGATTTGGCGACACTAGCCTACGATAGTTTGGAAGTAAATGGGTTATTGACCATGAAGGACATTACCATACCTATCACTTTTAGCGCAATACGGGTACGAAATACCTTTACTGCTCACGTGATGATTGATCGTTTTCAGTGGAATATAGCTTATGAAGGAAATTGGCTCGATAGAACATTTGTAGATCCTGAATTTGAATTGAGAATCAAGCTGATTGCAGAATAGTGGCTGGGAATGGTTTTAGGCTATAATGGTTACTTTCTGGAATTAATCACTGTTGAGCAAACAAAGACTTTGACAAGGGGAGGTTTTTTTCTATTATTGAACCAACAAACCTAACCAGACCATGAACGTTTTTAGCCGAAGCTGGCAAATCACAAAACTATCTTTTAGTGTCATCAACAAAGACCGTGAGCTTTTGTGGTTTGCTTTGTTGTCTTTTGTATTCAGTGCAGTTTTTTCGCTCGCAATGATCGTACCTTCGGTGGTACCTGATCTGCTGTATGGCGAGTCTTCTATTTACACTCTGGAAGTCTATCAGTACATCCTCATTTTTCTCACTTATTTCGGACTGGCTTTTATCGCCACTTTCTTTAATGTCTGTGTAGTATACACGGCAAAAGTGCGGTTTGGAGGTGGAAATGCGACTTTTGGTGAGAGTTTTAGCTTTGCTACTTCTCGCATGGGGCTTATTGCACGGTGGAGTTTACTCTCTGCCAGTGTGGGCTTATTGCTTAATGTTTTGGAGCGGATTGCCGCCAGTTTTGGTAAAGTAGGAGAGATTGTTGCCCGGATCATCATTGGTTTGATGGGCGCTGCCTGGAGTATCGCCACCATTTTTGTCGTGCCTATTTTGGTTTACGATGGATTAGGACCTATTGATGCCGTAAAGAAATCGATGAAAGCGGTGAAAGAAACCTGGGGTGAAAATATCGTGAAGAGTCTCGGCTTGGGTTTGATGACCTTCTTTGCATTTCTACTCGTGGCGGCAGTAAGCGTTGGCCTCACCATTCTACTTGCCAATCAGTTTGATTTGGCCGGGCTGATCACTGGTGTCGTTATCGGCGGGTGTTTATTGCTCATGACCGGACTGATATTTAAAGTGGCCAGTGTGATCTTTAGTACCGCCCTGTATGTCTATGCCAATGAACAGATCGTAGCATCTGATTTTGATGAGAACATTATAAAGGGTGCTTTTAAGCCAAAGAAGTAGATTGCTTAGCTAAGGATGGTTCATTACTTGAGATTTTTTATGGCCTTAGTATTGGCAGGAGTCTTGTCATGTAACCCCGCCAGCAGCGTTGAAAGTATTCAGAATCAAATAGATTTGAATTCTACGAATAACACTGAGGTAATTGAAATACTAGAAGCGATTGTTGAAGATACCGGCAATCGCCAACGTGACATGGAATTCCTTAATGATGTGAAAGGTCTCTTGCATTTCAGGGATTCAGTTGACTTGAGATGTGATGAAGAATCCAAAGATTATGATGTTTCACCAGTACGTCTATTTGTAGGGAAATTGAAAAGTCGATATGAGGAGATTGGGATGTTTGATGAACATCAGCAGTCTTTTACTCTGGCTAATGAGTTGATTATCCTAGTTGAGGAGCGTCCATCATTGGATAACTGGTGCCATTTGATGCTACAAGTTTCATATGTTGAGACAGTGTTAATGAACAGGTACTCAAAATCATTCTGTGTTGCTCCGGTAGAGCTTTTTTAAATGTTTTCGAAAGTTTGGATTTGATTTTGGAATGTCAAGAATATATAATTTTCTACTATTCACAAACATGGATTTATTGAATGGTTTGTCAACAGAAGGTAAGAAATTGATGACCGGATTGTTATTTTCAATGATTTTTGGTTACTTCTGTTGCTCCAAATAAGTGATCAATGATGCCAATTCCTCAAAGGATAGGGCATTGACTAGGCCGGGAGGCATCATGGAGTTTTCAAGTTCCTTTCTACTTTCAATGTCTTCTTTAATTATTTCTGTAGCATTCCCGGCAATGTCCCTAATAGTCAGTGCTTCGGCAGATTCGGCAGTGACGAAACCCATGTAAGTCTTTCCTTGCTTAGTTTTAATCAGGATGGATGCAAAGCCCTGAGAGATTGAAGCATTTGGCTTGAGGATGGACTCGGCGATCTGATTGCGAGTCATTATCGAACCAATCTGCCCCATAAAAGGTCCTTTCATCGCATCACCTTTTTCTACGCTGTGACAGGCAATACATCCTTGCTGGATAAACAAAGCTTTGCCTTGAACAGCGTCTCCTTTGGTTTCACCCATAGCCACAATCACGTCTTCTATAGATGATTTTCCCACCTGGCCTTTTTTGTTTTTAATGGCTTCAAGATCTACCTGGGGTTGTTCATGGGATTTCTCAGTGTAAGCAGTGCCCAGTTCGCTGATCTTCAGTCGGTACCGCTCATTGAGTCCAGTGAAAAAATCCTTTTGTGAAGGATTGGACTTTAGTTCTTTGGTAAGGAATGAATTGATGTCACCAGATGCATCCCAGGTGGTGGAGTAATAGTAAGGTCCATGAGTATCAGGTCTGGTGCCCCACCAGGTGGAGCCATCGTAATCTGCTTCCTGTTGATATAGTCTTGCCAGCGTATGAAGTATTTCTCTTTTCAGGGCCTCATGATCACTTGCTTCATAAGCTGCAACCAGTCCGGACACTGTCTTTGCGTCATGCAAGTAACTCAGTGCCCAAAGTGCTAAATGAGGATTGGTGTCAATTGCTCTCAGACAAGCATCAATGGCATTAAGTTGAACCAATGCTTTGACAGTCAGGTGAGGCAAGATGATATCGGGGTTAGGAGTAGCATGTGGCCCTTCGGTTCCTTTCTCGGGTCTTTTTGTATTAGGTGTTTCCAGTTTGAGTAAAGCTTCTGCAGCTTCAGGTTGCCCCATTCTGCCCAGACCTACAATGGCGGCTGCCCGTACCCTGGGGTTTGGATCTTTAAGGTTTTCAATAAATAAATCAAGAGGCACAGTTTCTAAACACGGCTTTCTATCTGTAAGCGCACGAAGAGCAAACTCCCGCATTTTTGGTTCTTCACTGATTTTCATCAACTCAGCTATCCCATTTTCACAGGTAACTTGTGTGTAGGTATATAGTGCAGCTACTCGTGATGCCAAGTGTATGGCGGTATCCTTTGCTATTTGCAAGGAAATGTCAGCAACTTCACTTTCTGGCCTTTTGAGTAGCTCTTGTTGTGCGTGAAGCCTTGATACACCATTGGTTGCTTGCAGCAATTTCCCCAACTCCTCCAACGAGGCTTTCTCAAGCTCTGGAAAAGGTTCATACTCCAGGTCTATCGGTGCCACCTTTACGACAAATCCTTTATCGGGACTTCCGGTATAACTGGCGCCATCCCAGGCACTCAGGTACATTCTGCCAGAGCCGTCCACATCTACATCTGTAATTTGTGATAGATCAATAAAAGCCTTTTCATTTTGGGTAAACGTTGGGCCATCCATGTCGACATAGTGAATAAACAATTGATTTCTACCCCAATCGGCCATCATTGGTACATGATTGAACTGCTCTGGCCAGCGGTCATCGTCCATAAAGTAACTACCGGTACCAGATCCACCACCCAGGTCTGCCAATGCCGGGATGATTTCATTTGTAAAGTTTTTGAACAAGCTCGGATATCCATATTCTCCTGTCTGGAAGATGTGGTTGAATCGAATGTTCCATCCACCACCATCATTCGTATTGCCACGTGTGTACAAGTTCATAAATGGATCAATGGCCACATCGTAGATGTTTCTGGTTCCATGAGCATAAATTTCCATTTCCGTACCATCTGGCCTTACCCTTACTACACCACCACCAAGCATTGTCAACTTCGTGCCAGATCTATCAACGGCCTGATGAAAACCAAAATCCCCAACTGCAATGTAAATCCAGCCATCAATGCCCATTCGAATACCATTTGTCGCATGATCCGTTCCCCGTTTGCTCAGAATAGCAGGTGAGCAAATGTTTTTGATCAATGGGATGGAAGGTCCATCAGCTATCCCATCTTTGTTTTGATCTTCGAAGACCACCAGGTCCATACGTTCAGCAATTTTGGTTGAGTCATTAAAGACAGCATGTAAAACAAATACCTGATTTCCCATAGCCATAATCCCTCTTGGATTATCCACCTTCACAAACTCTGTGATTTGCTCATAGTTTCCATCATTGTCTTTGTCCGCAATTCGCATGATCCTTCCCTTGCCTGGTTCTTTACCCAGGGATCCCATCATGTCAACTCCGACAAACAACTCTCCAGTGGGCAATACCGCAAGACAGGAGGGACTCGGTACAACCTCAGGGCCAGCAATGGGTGTTAATTCCAATAGCATGCTGTCAGCATCTTCTATTTCTATTGAAGTGTGGGAATAGTAATCGGATAATTCACTGACATCAATTTTGGAATCTTGTTTACAGCCGAAGAAACTTATCAGGATCAAGAGGTAAATGAACGGGGCTGTCTGCATAATCATAATCAAGGGTATTATTTGCTGTTTCTTAAAAGTAAGGGGCACTAAAATTTAAAATACTGGAACCGAAGATAAACAGAATTCAAAAAATCAGCGTAAAAAATACGTTTAATCGATTCAGCATTATTGTACCTTCATGATTAAAAACATAAATGATTAGTCATCCTATATATGACATATTTGAAAGGGTACGAGTAAGTTGAAATTTGAACTATACTTGTGGAAATGGAAATGATGCAAGCTTACCTGTTCAAATCTCCCGGCGGGATTGATAAACTACGACTTACCGAAGTAGCCAAACCATTGATCAATTCAGATGAGGTATTGGTCAGTGTGAAATGTATCGGGCTAAACTATGCCGAGGTGCTTTCCCGAAAAGGTCAGTATAGCTGGGCACCACCTAGGCCATACGTGCCGGGAATGGAAGCATCTGGAGAAATAGTGGAAGTAGGGAATGATGTGAGTCATGTAAAGGTTGGAGATCGGGTGATCATGGGTGCACAGTATGGATCATACAGTCAATATATGAAGAGCAAGGGACATTTGGTTTATCCAATACCTGAAGGTTGGAGTTGGCAGGATGGAGCTGCTTTCCTGGTTAATTTTATCACGGCCTGGGTAGCACTTTTCAAACTGGCAAAACTGCAAAAGGAAGAGAAAGTACTGATACAGGCTGCTGCAGGTGGAGTTGGTACGGCTGCAGTGCAACTGGCCGTGAAATCCGGTGCGCGTGTAGCGGGAACGGCGAGTAAGAAAGAAAAGCTCGACTTGATCCATTCACTTGGTGCAGAGCTGGCCATCAACTATTCCACAGAAGATTTTGAACAAATAATCCGTTCCGAATGGCAGCAAGTAGATGTTTGCCTGGAGGTGGTTGGCGGAGATGTTTTCAGAAAGAGCAGGAACCTGCTTGCTCCTTTTGGAAGGTTGGTTGTTACGGGTTATGCAAGTATTCCTTTGATCAAATGGAAGCCGTGGACCTGGTGGCCGGCCTGGAGAGATGCGCCAAAAGTTAACGTAATGCAGATGGCTAAAGCATCCTATTCGATTGGCGCAACTCATATTGGTTACCTCACAGACAATCCTGAGATCAGTCAGGCACTCTGGAAGGAGCTGATGGCGTTTGTTTTAAAGCATCAAATCAAACCAGTGATCGGTAAAGAGTTTTCATTTGAATCACTTCCTGATGCCCATGCATATATGGAATCGAGGAATAGCGTGGGCAAAGTCGTGATCAATTGTTAACTGTCATTGGATAATGATTTTCTTGATTTGAATTGCTTGGGTGGTTAATAGTTTGTAAAAATAAATGCCTGAAGGAATCTCACTCACATCAAATTCAACAACATGCCGACCTTCTGGATAATGACCTGAGGCAATCCCTCTGATAGTTTTACCACTCAAATCCAAAAGTTCAAGTGTGACAATGCCTTCTTTAGCTAGCTGAAAAGGAATGTTTGTTGACACGATCGCGGGATTCGGGTGATTTTGGAACAAACCAGATTCAAGAGGTAGCTGCTCAGCAAGGATCAACTCACTGTTGTACTCTAAAAGTGTCATCATCTTTTCTCCATATCTTCTGCCCAGATCTCTATAGCCTGCCGAATTGAAATGGATGTTATCGTCTTTGTCAGTGCACTCGCTTGAGGAAATCACATAAGAGTTTGGCAATGTAGCCGGTAACTGGGCGATGATGGAATTCATGCCCGCCAAAGCTCCTCCCTGATCAGCATGCACCAATTCGCCTGCAAGAAGCGGAATGTCCTCAGGGTTGAGGCTGAGGTCTGTTATCAGGTCATCGTAGATTTTCTTCACCTTGTTGGGCCATTGGCTGTCTCCATTGTTGGATTCTCCCTGATGGAGTAATATGCCCTTAATAACTCCGTCTTTCTGGGCTTTTTTTGCCAAGTCAACAAGGTGTTGGTAAGGATTGCCGTCATAAGATTTGATGATATCCTGAAACCAATCCTCGGTGAAGGTGTTGGTGAAGTTTTGATAAATGTCCTTGTCAAACAGCTCGATTCTGCATCCACCAACAGAGACGTTGATAATCCCGATTTTAATGTGTTCCGGGAGGTTTTCCACAAGTGTTCTGCCAAAATAATCCACTGGAGACAATCCCGACCAACATCTACATGACGGTGGAATGGCCGGATACCACTCATTTTTGGTTCGATTGAGATTGGAGCAATCCACGGATTGAAAGACCTTGAACCTGCTGTCAACCGTGCGGTCCTGACTTTCGATTGTTCCGGCACCTTCCATATTGGATTGACCAAAAGCCAAAAAGATCAAAAAGTTCGGATCCTGTGCCTTGCTGATAAGCGTACTGCACAACAGAATGAGTAACAGGGTAGAAGTTTTTTTAATCATCATTGGGAGAAATATTTCATTAAATCTACCTTCAATAAAGCCATTACTGATTGTCAAAATCGACAAATCTGCTCTGTAGAAACATTTGCTACCCAAGAGAGAGACATTCCGAACCAGTGGTCATCAATCCTTCTCGCTGATGAGGTAAAATTAATGGCACGTCATGATGGATGATTGTAACTACTCAGCTGCTACATTATCATGAGCAATAATTGTCATAGCCTTGAATACGGGTACGCTTTTTTTTACGCAGGTATCGGCGACAGATCGTAGTTTGGCGAAAATATGATGTCCCGTTTTGAATTGGCCGGAGACCTTCATTTTGACTTTGAAGTTTCTAATAGCACGCTCAGAACCATTGTTGTCTGGGGGTACGTCCTGATAGTATAGAAATGTAAACAGGTAGTTCCTGTGTTTTTTCATTGCTTTTTGAAAGACGATTGTCTTTTTTGTTGTGTCTGGAGGTGAGTCTTTGTCGAGTTGTTGGGCGAGCAATTGATCAAGTTTTCTTTCTATGGCCAATGTGTTGGGGTCTTTTGGATTATAAGATGAGGATTCCTTTTTTAATCGTATGGCTTCTTGAAACAGTACTTTCATCTGTTTTGCCCAAGTGGTTTGTTCTAATTCTATCAGATAATTGAGGTCCCTCAACAGGTGGGCCAGACATAATTGGTGCCCCTTGGCATGGGTACCGGTATGTGCTGCCCATCTGTCAGAGCATAAAATGGCATTGACAAAACCATCAGGGAATAATTGCTGGACAGCTTGTTTGCCCCTGCTTGCAGATACAGTTATAAATGTCAGGCATGCATTTTGCCACGTCCATGCCCAATACTTCTCTCCATTGACTTTTGCCCCTGTTTCGTCTCCACCCACCACTGCGCCTTGGCTGATTTTCATATGAATCTCATCATAGACCGGTTGTGCTTTTGTTGCTAACCTGTCGAGTATATTGGCTATGGTTCCCTGGCTTATGGGCAGGTTAAATACATGAGCGAACATGTCACTCAATCGTTTGAAAGGAAGGTATTGGTACACCGAATAATACCCAGCAATTGCTTCTACCGAAGCCCCATACTGCATGTGGTTGGTGATATGGGCAGGATACTGTGCTTTTTGAAGGTGCCCACAAGTGCACTGTCTGCTGTATTGTCGGTATTCGGTAACAATAGGCTGAACGGGAGGTATGTCTATTACTTGGCGTTTTGATAGCTGGATCGCTTCCTTCTCACGCAAATCATTGCCACAAGCATTGCAATAACCTGGTATCATTTCTTTGATCTGGTTCGGTGTTGAACTCATTTTCAAGGTGCTACCTTCGTGACCGGGCTGTCCACCTGTTTTCCTATTGCTTTTTGGGCGAAGGCTTTGGTTGCGCGCAGACCTGTTTTCG
>JAVJQA010000029.1:0-4930 GCA_040218045.1 Marinoscillum sp. | reverse complement strand
ATATCTAATTGATCCACCACAGTATCGACCAGTCGCACTGGGTGATTATCAGGAATATTATTGAAAATATTGGAAGGGAAAAGTTCAGGAGAAGTGCTCGGAAGGCTTTTGAAAATAGGCTTACTCATAGATATATAACGCTATATGTAATATAATAAATCTATGAGACTAATCATAAAAAAAGCTGTCCAAATTACTTTTTGGACAGCCTCTTCTTTTTTATGCCCGATCCTCAAAAGGAATAACGACTCCTTTTTCCAGGTAATCTTTCAGCCCTTTTAGAAGAAGCGCCCAGCAGAAAGAGGAATGCTTATAATGGTCGTTGCTCGTAGGCCAGTCTTTATGCCAGAATGCTACTTTGGTTCCTTTGTCATGTGATTTCAGGTCAAACCCGAAAGTAGTAGGGTCCCAATCAGGATCCGATCTGGTCATTTTGATATGAAAAGATTCGGCAGGTTTACTCTCCACTACTCTTCCAAACCAGTTATGCGGCTCCCCGAAAAAGAAATTGTATTCTTCGCCAATCAGAGGTGTTCCTTTGCAAGTAAGCGGCCACCAGTTGATCAAATGGTCAGGATTGGAAATGCCTTCAAAAACTTCCTGTAGCGATTTCTCAATAACGAAGTTGTGATGAATGGTATAGCTCATCAGCTAAAATTAGGCAGATTCTGTAAAATGTCCGCACCTGGGAGCAGATGCGGACACCTCTATCATTCATAAAATGCAAAGTCTACCACTGTTTGAGGAAGAAGTTCGCTATTCCCACCAGCTATTCCAATAATGTTCATAGCTCTGGTAGGTACAAAGAAGTCTTTGAACTGGGCAGTAGGATTGGTAGTGATGTTGATATACCGACCATCTGGTCCATGAAATCTTCTTGAACCCAGCCATTTGGCCTGGTTGGTGTTTTCTGTAAGTGTCAGGTTAACTAGTTTTACACGCATTCCCTGGTAAGCTCCGGTGTAGTAGAGTTGCAGATCGATTTCAATCGGAGCTACGATGATTCCTGTACCAAGGGTCACACCTTCGCGATCTTCTATACCCACTATGCCTTTTTGAAAGTCCACCATTTCACCTATTGCATGGCGAAGATTCAGCCGTACTTTGGTACCCATGGCATGTAAGCCCGGACCATTAAATATCAGCATGATCCCGCCGGTTTCATCCTGAATGTACACGGTCTGATTGTTAACCACATTTCCAGCAGAAGTAATCACCCCTTCTATAAAGTAATCACCTGTAATGAACCATGAGCCATAATGAAGGTCTAGCTGCTGACGTAATTCATTGATCGGGTGTATGATTGAAGACTGGTCATCATCATCTTCCACTACCAGGGTAAATACATGTTCGCTACCAACAGCCAATCCATCAGACACATCTGATAAATAAAAGGTAATCTCACGGGTGCCATTTACTACATTGCTGTTAATTGGAAAAAGCATAAAGCTAACAGATGTCTCACCAGGTAAAACGTCAAGCCTTAAAGTGCCATCAATAGTCATAGGGTTTGTGAAGTAATCAATTCCGTATTCGTAATTGTCTGATTGAACCTCGATAAATACCAGCTCAGTATGTGCTACCTCAGCAGATAGGGTCAGGAGGACTTCATAACCAGAAGTTTCATTTTCAAGCATTTGTCCCTGATGGGTTACATATTCAATCATGACCACTTCCTGCTCTGTAGGTTGCTCATCTACATCTGCAATTTTCAGAGATAATGTTTTTTTCGTACCAAGGATCAGGTTAGAAGATGGATTGATCAGGTTAAGTCTGATGGATTTTTCTCCATCAAACAGGTCATCCTCTATAGGAATCACCTTGATAGAGGCAGTCTGAGCACCAGCAGCAATGCTCAGTTGGAGTTCATCCTCCACAGCTTCTGGAACTGTCACATAGTCAAATCCATAAAAAGCCGATCCGCTTAGGGCAATATCTAATGTGGCCGCTGATTGAAGCTTTTGATCCAGGTTGATAAAGATTTCAATCGTATCAGCTGATTCGTTGGTATGGATGGTAGTCAGAGAAAAACTTACTGAAGATTTTTCATTTACCGGAGCAGGTAATTCATTCTTGTCGGTACATCCGAGTACCAACAGAAACAGTCCTAATAGTTGAGTTTGAAGTTTCATAAAATCCAATAGTTGTAATTGAATGCAAAACGGCAAAGTCAAAGGGAGTGCCAGATTGTGAAAACCTACTAAATTCTGAAATTTGGGCGGTTGTGGTTTTATTTAGTGTACGGTGATGAACACCTTTATCTGATCATCTGTGCTAAAAGCGATCGGAGGGGGACTATAAATCAGGTTGATACTCGACTCCCTGGACGCCTGGTCCGCTTACGAGAAGCGTTGAAAGTATTGGTGACAATACCAAAATGGGCAGAGGGGTTCGCGATATAGCTTGTTGAACTCCACCTATTTCAGTTGAGGGTAGACAAGTTCCTTGATGTAATTCATAATCCATTTATCTGCATGTTCCAACTTTGAGATTGAATGGTAAAGATTGAATTTTCATATAGCACGTCTGGCTTATAACCTCAGATATGGCGCTGTGGCCTCCGAGCTATTTTAATACCGATAAAAGTAGCTTATCTGTCCGTGCCCGGCAAAGGGGGTGCATTCAAAGTATCAAACTAGCACTGCGCCATACAAATCAAAAACTCCCACGCTCTGAAGATTATAGAAAGCACTTTAGTTTCTTGGCGGCAGGTAAGTGGGACGATTAGCAAGCACTTGGCAGATATCTAAGTAAGGCCATGCGCCATCATCGTTTGTGTGCGCCTTGAATGGTGAATATAGTCCAAGGAGTTGGACGTTCCAAAGGGTGAGAGTCCCTGAAGCGCTGGGGTCGTGCCTGGAAGCTAAGTAAGTGGCAAGGTTGTCAGCGGTGACGCTGGAACTGAAGTAAGCCAAACTGCGGTGCCTGAACTGACGAACAGGAACCACATACAGAGGCTATGAGGCCGGATGAAGTAGCACATCATACTGAAGTCCAAACCCGTGAGGGGTGTGCCGAAATAGTAGATGTGGCAGGATTAGGCACAAGGATATTCATCTTACCGAGGGAGATCTCGCCTTGTCGAGTACATGGGGAGAAGTCAGCAGAGCCCATAGTAGTTGGTGGACTTGAGCCTTGAAAACCAAGGAGTTCTCACGATCCAACGAAGGACTAGCCGTCCGCGACTGAACGTACAGCGAAACGAAATTCGATAAGGAGCCTTTGCGTAGCCTTATCCTAAAGTAGCGGAAAGCAACTACTGGTGTAAAGAGCGGTAGTTGTATGCTTTACGATCGGGGACGCCCAGTCCGCCCTATACCTGCCTTTGCCGGCAGGCAGGCGCGACCCGTACGTACGGTGGTGTGAGGGGTGCACCGTAGGCTTCATGGCCTACGGCCATCCACTCGATTAGGCAATGGTTAGGTAATGTCATTTACTTCGAAATCTGTTATTTCCAAATCTGAAACAGCTTCATCCCATGTTAAATCGAAGTTAAAATACACTTTGTAATTGATGTAAACTTCACCAACTGTAGAATATCTATCTTCTCCTGGATCTCTTA
This sequence comes from Marinoscillum sp., assembly GCA_040218045.1. Taxonomy (GTDB): domain Bacteria; phylum Bacteroidota; class Bacteroidia; order Cytophagales; family Cyclobacteriaceae; genus Marinoscillum. The sequence continues at coordinate 1,368 of JAVJQA010000029.1, read as the reverse complement.
CTGCGTTGTATTCCCATATTTCTGTTTCACAACATACATGCATAATGCCAGAAATTAGAGCGATTTCTCCAGTTATTTCAAATTGTATGTCTTCACAATCTGATATTTCTACATTATAAGGGATCAGTTGACCATCCATGATGTAGTCATCATTCAGGATATCAGAAGGATGAAGATTATCTACTTTATCATGAACTTGTTCAGTAATCGTCTTCTCAAAATTCTGACGAACAATATCCAAAACAAAAGCATCATCAATCTCTAATTGGTTAACAAATGCAAGGAATTTATTTTGTGGATTTTCAAGCGTGGATGCATATTCTTTTATAAAATCAAAGGCTTGGTTCACCACTTTAAATCTGGAGGTATCCTTCATAAGATCTGGATGAACTAAGGACTTATCTTTTTTATCGCAAAAATCTGACGAATTATTTGTAAGAAGTATGCAATCACTTATTTCGTTTACTTCAACATGTTCGGAGTATGTCTTCCAGATGATTGCATCTTTTAATTCCGACTTTTCTTCCTTAAATGGTTTAATCCGGTTAACTGCTCTATTTATTATATCTGTCAGAAATTCATTTTTAGCTGGAAGTATTTCAAAATCAGAAATTCTGGAAAGTTGATCGTAAAATTTATCAAAATATTCCAACTGTTTAACTACATCAATAGGCATCAGATAATCTTTGACTTTTAGCCGTTCTGAATCCTTATTGATTCTTTTTAATTGCTGATTTTTATCCTTCAACTCATGTTCATATTGCCTTCTAAGCTCTAACCGAACAACGTCAGACATATAGATTTTAAGTAGACCCTCTTCACAATATTCCATCAATTTTTTGTTGGACTTGTTTTCAAAGAAGTAGTCTTTGTAAAGTATGTTTGAATCTATAAATATACTGATCATAACTTTTGCCTAACGCTCAACTATCGGTTTGTGTGCCCACAGTTGGCAGATAGCGCTAAAATAGCGGAAGTGCACCAGAAGCCAACGGTAACTACAAGGCACTGCGTTATACAAGTAAAAAGCCAGAACTACGGACCTGTCAAAAAGCGATGAAGTTTCAGAAGGTGCACTGGAGCGGACAAGTCCTACAAAAGCTGGCAAAGAGGCAGTTTGGCACATAACCGATAGTGTCTGTTACCTACCGGCTTGTTTTCTGTTCTCGGTTGCACTTTTTTCGTAGTAGTTCTTCAATTGCTCAAAGGTCATACCCTCCGTTTCACGGTCAATTTTGTTACGAATTTCCCGCATCATCTTGACAGCATCGAATTTCTTTTCAGTTGTAGATTTAGTCTTCATAGTTCACAATCTCTCTTGGTGTTCGAATCTCAACAGTTCGGTAGCCACTCTGAAGGTTAACGCCG
>JAVJQA010000018.1:0-163420 GCA_040218045.1 Marinoscillum sp. | reverse complement strand
CACATACTGCTGCTTACCATGCGGAGGTTGTGATCGGAGAAGGGTCATCTGTTTGTACCAACACAACCGTTACGGTCAATGTGAACTATACCACACAGCACTCTAAACCGGCCATCACCAGCAGTGGTGACTTGTCGTTCTGTGAGGGTGGATCGGTTACCTTATCGGCCACAGCCGGTTTTGACTATTACCAGTGGACACGGGATGGCGATGTGCTGAACATCAGTTCATCGAGCCTTACCGTCACGAAAAACAGCGGCACTTACCGGGTACAGGTATCGGATACACCATTTGGTGCTGCGAGCGGTACCTATTGCGCCAGCGAACCATCATCAGGTGTCAAGGTGACTGTTTACAATGACCCTGACATCAGCCTCAGCTCCAATGTCAATGGTTTTGGCGAACTGGGTGATGGCGATGTGCTGGAGATATGTTCATCTAGTGATGCGGCTTACCTGAGGGCATCGGCCGGAGGTTATCCGGTGACCTGGCTTAGAGATGGGGTGGTTATCGAAAGTGCAGATAATAGCAATGCAACTTACTCATATGTCTATCCAACAGTTAGTGGGGTTTATGTAGCAACAATTGCGATTGGTAATACTTCATTGAGCTGTACATTTAGTTCTGCTGAGTTGACTGTAGAATATAATGAGCAGCCTGATCCTGTTACGATTGCTACACCTGCCGTTACTGAGTTTTGTGCTGGTGAAGTAAATGCTGTCCTCACAGCGGATGCCGGTGGATCCTTTTATAAGTGGTATAAGAACGAAATACCAATAACCGATGGTACAGGCACATCTAATACCCTGACCGTGACAGAAGGCGGGGATTATCAGGTGACAGTGGCAAATACACTGGGTTGTGAGAGCAAGCTGAGCAACGTCATAGAGATTGTGAGCACATCGATTCCGGATACATCCATTGGGTTGGAGGAGGAGAGCACCGATTGTGCAACTGGTGATCTTACACTTAGGGTATCATCAACCAGCTCCAAGTACAACTATCAGATGATACTTACGGCATCAGGCCAAGCCATTGGGTCTTCATTTACAGGAAATTCCAGCGGACATGTTTTTGTTACTTTAAGTGGTTTAACGGAGGCTTCCGAACTGGGCGTTGAGGTGAGCTATGCTGATGGAACCGGCTGTGTAGGCACAGACATGTATGTGGGAACGGTCGCACCGAACAGTGTGGTATTGGAGCTGGATGGCAATACCCTGATAGCGAATATTTATGGAGAATACCTCGAATACACCTGGTATCGCAATGGAGTGAAGCTCAGGAACGTAACCGGAACTTCTTTGAGGATTACGGATGCCGCTACCTATTCCATAGAAGTTAAGTTTGTGGGAGGATGTACGATTACTTCAAACTCCATTGAATTGGGGACATCAGATGGCCGGACCCAGGTATCATCAAGTGAGCGCATTAGCGCCAGCACTTACCCTAACCCTTCGCAGGATATGATCAATATAGATTTGTCTGGCTCCAAATTCGGGGGTTACAAAGTGCAGATCATGACCCTGTCAGGTCAGGTACTAATAAACAATTCGTTTAAAGTGGAGTCGAACAGTCATGTGGAAGCAGTTGACATTAAACATCTGGATCCTGGTCTTTACAACATGACCATATCTATAGGCAATCAGGTAGAAAACATGAGAATCGTAAAACAATAGCAATCATGAAAAGACATATAAATAGATTATCAATCATTGTGGTACTGGCTGTCATGTCCGCATGTGCTGAGCCTGCCGACCCATCTGCAATAGGCAGGACTTATGGCGACTGGTACGTGGTGGAATATTATGTCAATGGGCAAGCTGCAGAGGAGTTTTCCGAAAGTGGGTTCATTGCTTTTGACCGGTTTACGCTTGAGCGGAATGGGTCATTCATTTTGGAGGATGTCAATGGGTTCGTCTATGTAGGCACCTGGACAGCTACAGGTGAAACGCTGACTCTTACGGAAGAAGGGGAAGGTGGGACGATATTTGATTTCAACATTATCTACCAGACTTTCCAGAAGATACACCTCACGCAGGTGATATCCAGTCCTACTGCAGGAGATATAGAGTTGAGATACCTGATGAACAAACTCTCAGATGGCGAGACCTATTGATCTCACGAAGTAATACTAATCAAAACCAAAGCCCGCAATAACGCTGCGGGGCTTTGGTTTTTTAGGGGCTCATCAGCACGAAACCAATCCTACATTTCATGGACTGGCTTCTGCCTTCCACCCATTGCTCGCTTTGGTATTTTCTTCACGTGATCTACGGGCTCTCGCAGTGGCCATGATCGCCGTGAAGATCTCGTTGGTTTTGGTGTGGAGCTCATGCCATCCCCCAAATGACTACTCAGCACTGCATAACAGGTGATTGCCGCAGATTTCCTTCCCGCAGTGCTGCGTGGCCTCTGCAAGTGTGTAATTTGATTCCCGCAGCACTGCGAGAGCGATAAAATGGCTGTTTTGCTTCACTCAGTGCTGTGGAGCGTAAAAAATTGATCGTCTTCCTTCTCGCAGCATTGCGAGCACCATTCCTGTGCATGATGGAGCCTACTCAGCTTTGAGCGGAGCATGTACAGCCGGACGTGTTTTTCTCCACCTTAACATGTAGTCATGGGATTTTTGGCGGTCAGTTCTAGCTAATAAAACTTTCTCTTGATTGGTATTGATTAATCAGTTATTTTGAAGCGTGGTACTAAAAAGCTGATAGGTAGCTCAAGAGCCAATGGAAATAGAAAACAGCGCAATCGGCACTGGCAGACACTAGTCTGTCAGCGGTCTACACGATTGTAGAGTGCAAAGCCTATTTGCTCTTATTAAGGGTTGAAGACATATATTTCATTGTCATTTATCCATCCATTTGAAACACTTAGAAATCCACTACTCCCGTAATAAATTTTTTCATCTGAAACAAAACATAAAGCACGTGTCCTTGGCATGTATGGAAATTTTATCAATTCTTCCCAAATATTATTAATAGGGTCATATCTAAGTACGATGCTGACAGCAGTTGTGGTTATACCGAAATTATCACTGGCATCTTGGTTTTGCTCATTGGTGACTCCACCAATAATAATACCATAATTTCCAATAGAAGCTGATGATGATTCACTGAGAACACCCGGAAGATTTGCTATTGCCTGCCAAGAATTATTGTTCGGGTCATAGCTCCAAAAATCATCAAGATGATCACGATCAGCATTTGTTCCTCCACCAACATAAATGAGCGAACCAATTGAAAAACCTATGGCTGAGTGTCTAATTCCACCTGGAAAGCTGGCCAGTTCATCCCATTGTTCTGTTTCTGGATCATACACCCAAAAATCATTTAATAAGCTGGTGCTTCCACCATACGCACCAAGACCAAAATATGCTTTTCCCTCGTGTACCACAAGAGTTGTCCAGTTACGTTCTGTCCCTGGGAAATCAGTTGTCTGAGCCCATTCATTCAAGGAAGGGTTATATTTATAAAATAAGTTTGACCTATCTCCATTAATATTTCCTGAACCCACATATCCCATGTTGTTAATAGAAAAACCTACACCCCAATTTATTGGGCCTCCTGGAAAAGCCGCGATTTCGGTAAATTCATTTGTATCGAGATTAAGTGCATAGAAACTTTCCACGGCACCAGACGAAGAAGCAGTCGTCGTTCCCCCGCCCATATATGCAATGTTGCCTATGACAAATGAGACCATTCCATATCTATTGGAAAATGGGATATCATTCTTTTCTAAAAATAGGGACCACCCTGTGGTTTCGCTTAACACTAAACTAAATGATTCGGTGTGAGTATCAGATTCAACCCCTGAGGATATAGTTAACGATATAGTAAAATCACCAGTATTTTCATACAATATAGTTCCGGGGCTTTCATCTGTAGAACTTTCAGGTGACCCCCCTTCAAAGGTCCATTGATATGATTCTGCGCCCGTGGAATTATTGGTGATAGTTAATTCGGATGGGATTGTTTCACTACTTAGTTCAAAATTGAAATTTGCATTCAATGGTTCATTTTCAACATTGCTCTCAGTATCATCTGAGCAGGAAATAATGAAAAAAGAGACGATTAAAGATAAGGTTAGAATAGATATTTTTTTCATCATAATTCAATTCGTTTAGTATTTGACAATGTGCTCTACAACACTTGTGCATCCCAAGGTGACCTTGGGTTATTTCACATATGGCCTGACTAATCTAGTAGGTTTTTGATGCCAGTCAAAGCGTTTATTGCCACATGTGTGAATTTCTGTTGTGCAGTCCCGGGGAACTTAGGATTGTTTCCCGGGACACTTTGGTTGCTTCCCGGGTGTTTATATAGCATCCCGGGAGACCTTGGGCTCTTCCCGGGTGACTTATGAAGCTTCCCGGGAGGTCTAGGGTCTCTCCCGGGAGACTTGGCACCCTTCCCGGAGAAGTTTTATCACTCCATGCCAAATAATATTCCGTCATGTGGATACACCATGCCTTCCTGCCAAATATAATATTGTCCTGCGACTACACCACCCCTTCCTGCCACTGCACCACTACTTCCTGCCAGTGCACCAGTGCTTCCTGCTGATGCATGACTACCTCCTGCTAGGCAGGAAGGGGTGGTGCACTGCCAGGAGCGACCTGAGTAGCGGTATGGAGGGTGATTACTTCGACATGGCGAATGTGTGACCACCCGGGGCTGCAGGTGGCTAGCTGTTGATGGGCCTTTTATTGTGGTTAGGTGCCCTTTAAGATCAAATCCAATCCCCTGGATTGGGAAAATGGCAATGTTGATAAGGATGTGCAGCTTCTGTCCTTGTTGTGTTGTCACCAACAAACGAGATGATGATGTTGGATGTAAACTTCAGCTCTTCTGGATTTGTGCCAGAGGACTCCTGTGGAGTAATTCCTGAAGTAAGACACATGGGATTTTCAATCCGAAATTGAATCAACTTCTCTGCTAGAAAGTAAATAAATATTTACTGGCGTCCGACTAAATTTTAAATGTTCAAAAAAAGTACGTTTAAACGAAATGAGAAAAGATTTTTTCGATTTCCTAAAACTACCCGTTTCACGTCGGCCCTGGCCCCTAAAGGGGTGAACGAAAGTCCCCTTTAGGGGATTTAGGGGTAAATTTTGACGGATTTTCTTCGAAACCAAAATCTTTTCTCGGACGCTACTAATAAATATTCCACTTTAATTTTATTAATTAAGCTCATATCATATGATAATTCATTCAATAAGTAAATAATATTTTATTAACGTATGGGAAATCATACATTGCTTACATGATCTTCTTTTATAATGCATGAAATACCGTACATATGGGCTATATTAGTTATTTAATGTCTTAATAATCGTACATGAACTGGTATGCAACGAGTGATTCTGCGCTGATGGAATTGATTGGTTCCTTTGTAAAAGAACAACGTCTACAGCAAAATAAATCTCAAGAGGAACTGGCACAGCAAGCTGGTATTAGCAGATCCACCCTTAGTTTGTTGGAAAAAGGAGAGACCGGCACTGTTTCCACGTTGATTCAGGTACTTAGGGTACTGGAGCAGCTTGAGGTTTTGGAGGCTTTTGAAGTTACTTCACAGGTGAGCCCTTTGGAACTGGCCAAATTGCAACGTAAGAAAAGACAAAGAGCTAGTAGTCATAAAAATACTGGTGATAGAGAGGAGCCTGAATGGTAACTACTGCACTTGTAAAAATATGGGATGTAATAGTAGGTGCGGTTGCGTGGGATGATGAGCGTGGACTCGGTAGTTTTGAATTTGATCCAGGACTAGGTAAAGGTTGGGAATTGGCTCCTTTGAAGATGCCTTTATCAGCTAAAGGGAGAATTTTTACATTTCCAGAGCTCAGATCAACACGTAATAGGGAGTTTGACACCTTCAAAGGTCTACCGGGTTTACTGGCAGATTCGCTTCCGGATAAATACGGAAATCAGCTAATCAATTCATGGTTAGCTAAAAATGGTCGCCCTGCAAATAGCATGAACCCAGTGGAGCAGCTTTGTTTCATTGGTTCCAGGGGTATGGGGGCATTGGAGTTTGAGCCATCACAATTCTCACCTGATAAGAGCACTTTTAAGATTGAAATGAACAGCCTGGTGGACGTAGCTCGAAAGATTCTATCTAAACGAGAAAATTTTCATGCCTCATTAAGCCCTGATGATGAAAAGGCAATGCACGATATACTGAAAATCGGTACTTCTGCAGGAGGGGCACGCCCGAAAGCACTGATTGCTTATCATCCGAAAACTGGAGACGTGAGATCAGGGCAGACCAAAGTACCAAAAGGATATGAGCACTGGTTGATCAAGCTGGATGGTGTGAGTGACGAACAGTTTGGTGAAAGCACCGGGTATGGCAGGATCGAATACGCCTATTATCACATGGCCATAGCCTGTGAGATAGCCATGAGTCCCTCACGACTCTATGAAGAGAACGGACGAGCGCATTTTATGACCAGCCGCTTTGATAGGGAAAATAACACCAAGCATCATATACAAACCTGGTGTGCCATCAATCACTTTGATTTTAATGATGTGACCAGTTTTAGTTACGAACAGTTGTTTCAAACTATGCGGGAACTGAGACTGCCATATCCTGCTGCTGAGGAAATGTACCGCAGGATGGTTTTTAATGTAATAGCCAGGAATTGCGACGATCATACCAAGAATTTTGCTTTTCGGCTTAAGAAGGGTGGGAAATGGGAGCTAGCCCCGGCTTATGATATCTGTCATGCCTATAGGCCTGATAGTGTTTGGGTAAGTCAGCATGCCCTTAGTATCAATGGAAGGCGGAAGAATGTATCAAAAGACGACTTGCTACAGGTGGGTAAATCAATGAATATCAAAAAGGCCAAAAACATTATTGATCAAGTCAATGAGACTGTTAAAAAATGGCCAGAGTTTGCTGAAGAGCAGCAGGTAAGTCCTACACAAAGAGATGGTATACATAGTACACTGCATTATCTATAGGAAGTGAGCACTGGTTCTATGGAAGCACATTGGACCCAGCTCTTCGGGATATGTAATCCTATTATCCCAAACAGGAACAAAAAGGATTACCTGTCAAGAATTAAATAGCCTTTGACCACTTTAATCAAACAGAAACTTGATAATGATTTTATAAAAATGTTTTCTGAAAACACAGTGACATAGGGTTGTCACTACACCTTATTTCTTTGGGTCATAAATCATCTAACATTGACAATTATGACAACACAAGAAGTAGCAACAACATTGGTCAAACTCTGTAGGGAAGGTAAATTCGAACAAGCCCTGACCGAACTCTATTCACAGGACATTAAGAGTGTGGAGCCTGAAGGAAGCACCTGGCCTTCAGTACAAGGAATGGCCGAAATCATGAAAAAAGGGGAGATATGGTCAACCATGGTCGAAGAAGTTTTGGAAAGTGAAATTTCTGAGCCTATTGTGGCGGATTCATTCTTTTCTATCACCATGAAGTCCAAAGTAAAAATAAAAGATGCGCCAGAGCCAATCAGAATGGACGAGGTATGTGTTTACCAGGTACAAGATGGTAAAGTAGTACTGGAACAATTCTTTTACCAGCCTGTGATGCAGGAAGCATAAACTTTGGTGGTCTGATGAATGGTTATCAGGCCATTAAAATTGCCCCCTTCGTTCCCAATGTGGACTCAAGGGACTCCCAATCCAATTTTCCAACGGTACTTTTGGACAATAAAAATCTTATAGGCACAGGTTGACAAACCTTTGCTTATAAGATTTTTTTCTATGCGCATAGAAAAAAATCCTATGCCTGGAAGTTTGACACCCTCAATAAAAGCTTCTGATTAACTTTGTTTTATGTCAAAATCAGGAACAATCCGTAGCAATATCGAAATAGGAGCAGAGGTAGAGGTAGTAGAAAAGCACAACCAGCGATCGGGTGAGCTCACCAGTGGGTTTGTACAGCGTATCCTCACCAAGTCCCCCAATCACCCACATGGCATTAAAGTACTGCTGGAAACTGGCGAAGTAGGCCGGGTGAAAAATGTTCTGGAAGATTAAGGTTTAAGTGCAATCTCTGAAGTGAGCCCTATTTAAAATCCTCTTCACTAATAATGCCCTCTTCCAATAGTGTGTTGATCACGATTTCAGTCATTTCGCTTTTAAAAGCAAACTCACTTCTAATGTCCATAACATATGCTTTAAGCCTCATTTTAAAATAAGATCTGCGTTCTTTCACTTCGTTGAAGAAAAGCACCACTATTGGCTTATTGAGATAGATGAATTTAGAGACTTGGGCAGCTTGTGTGGCGATTTCCCGTACCCTTATAGTGTCTACCCGAAGCGGCAGGTAAATTTCAGCCACCACCTGACAGTTGGCTTCACCGGCGTTGGAGTTGGATACCGACCCATTCATAATGTTGCTGTTGGGGATAGAAACCAGCGAGTCATCCGGGGTGACAATCCGCGTAGACCGCAGCCCTATCTCTGTGACCTCTCCGTAGAAGGAACCCACTTCTATTTTGTCACCAACCTGGAAGGGCCGGTCAAATAAGATCATGATGCCACCAAAGATATTTTTAAGGATGTCCTGGGATGCAAAACCAATGGCAACACCCACAGAAGCAGAAAGCGCCAGCACAGTAGCTATTGGAGGTTGGAAAATGCCTGTGATGATGATAATAAACACCAATAGCCATCCCACAATCCGGACTACAGGGATCAGTCCTTTCAGGGTAATCCTGTATTTCGCACTTCGCTCAGCAAGGATCGTCAGGATTCTACTCAAAACCTTGATCACGATATATCCCGCTACCACAAAAACCAGTGACCAAAACACTTTGGGCATCGAAAATATTTCAGAGAGCTTTGGAGCTTGCTCTTTCACGGACTTGATAGCATCCTGCCCAAAGCCCAAAGTAGCCTGTAGGTAAAGGATACCTGTTATCGAAACTCTTTTGAGTAGTGAAATCATTTGTAAATAAGGTTTTTTGCTTTGAGAAGGCTGATTACACTTCTGTACACCATCGGGTTGACCAGGTATTGCTCATTGTTTCTGATCAGGATGCCATCTTCCACCATCATGGAGAGATTTAAGAAAGCCGCCTGATGACTACTCCTCACCACTTCAGAAAACTGATCCATTGATAGCCCATCATGAAGGATCAGGGCATGCAAAGCGAGAATTTTCTCCATGTTGAGGATTTCGAGGAAGCTTAAATCTGGTTTTCTGAAAGAATTGATAATGATCTTGTTTTGGTCTACAGATTTCGTGGACAACAGCCAAAACATCAATGCCATACTGATATTACTCTCCGAGAAATCTATCAGGTTCTTAAAAAAACGCTTTCTGAGATAGGCTTGCTGATCTTCTTCATTCATTTTGTTGAATTTTTTACTGTTCAGGTCATCTTCATCAGGTTCAAATAGGATTTTGTAACCACTGATCCTTGTTCTTTTTTGCACAATGCCACTAAGGTCTTCCTCAGAGGGGTTCTGCAGGGGTATATGGTAACTGAAAATCTCGTGGATGTGTATGGTCTTTTTGAAATACTCCCAGGTGTACACTGTACAGGAGATCATCCAAAACACGTTGGCCGAGGTATGACTGATCAACTCAAGCAAAGATTTGATTACCGTGAAACCGCCTGTTTTTCTGAGATATAGGTTTTGTAGATCTTCCAGAATGATGACCCGCTTAGGGCCATTGTTCAGGCGTTCAACAATGTCATCCTTAGGCAATTCTTCTTCTGAAAGAATATTGCAAAGTATGTGCTCATACTGCTCCTGAGTATTCAGTGAGGTTTTGCATTTGATCCGGGTTATGGGGTGTTTCAGGGTGTTGTTGGTATGGATGTAGTTTAGCAGGGTGGTCAACCCACTCCACTTTTCACCAAACAAAGCTGCGGAACCCATTTTTCCGGAGAGCCAGGTGTTGTATGCCAGGTTGATTTGATTTAATTCTGAGGTACGTCCCACAAACAACTCCAGATCTGTCAGGGGTTCAATCTTATACAGGTTTTTGTAAATCACTGGCAGTGAATTGATCCGTTCCTGTGAGGTGCTCAGGAAATCGGATACCGCCCTGGAGGCCGTTTGCTTTTTAGAGGTAAGGATAAACCTTTGTCTCAAAGAAGAAAATGACTCTCTGAACTCCTTAGACTGGGTAAGTGTATACGTTTTGAATTTCTCAAACCGCTCAACCGCCTGTATCTTAAGTTGTGTTCGGTATTCTTTGGTTTGCTGAATAGCCTTGGCTTTGGTAATGCGCATCCTCATTTCGCGGATGTTCTCATTTACCATGAGCTCATTCAGTGCTTTGTCATACTCCTCAAGTGCCTTACTTAGGGTTTCATAAGTAGTCTCAAAAAGTGCAGAAAGCACATCACGGATTTCACCTACTCTTTCTTCCGACCTGTTTAAGCTCTCCTGGGCCACCCGCATGGCAGATTCAGAATCCCCGGTCTCTTGAAGCTGTTGGATGGCTGTAGACAACCCAAACGTGATCATATGATCAAGGTCTCCGGTGAGTGTTATCTGCTTGTTGAGTTCTTGAAGAAAGTTGCTCTTGGCTTGATCGATTTTCTTGATCAGGTTAGGGACTATCTCAAAAGACACCAACTCATACAGTGAGATCCGGGCAATGTTGTTTGCTGCAATAGGTTCATCATAGATCGTTGCGGATTTGGCAAACCTGAAATCAAAAGTCATCGATTTCAATCCTTGCTGTACAGTGTTTTCCAGCCTGCCCACGGCGTTGATAATGTTATTGCTGCCCAGTACTTCAAGCAGTTTGGGAATTACTTTTTCATCGAGGCTTTTCTGCGCTTTGTAGTTGCTCTTTTTGAGCCGCACAGAGAGGTTGTCATCTGATTCGTCAAGTGTTTTTTTGGTTTCAGCAATGTAATCGAGTATAAAACTTATATGTGGAGCTATGGACTCATTGTTAAACTTCTGCTGGGACTGACGGTACACTCCCAGAGACTCTGTGGCCTGATTGCATAGCTTTTCAAGTTCCAGGTCGGATTTCCATTCATCAAAAAGGAGCATGAATGTGTTGTTCCAGTTTTTGCCCCGGGTGTTCCAAAGCAATACTGTATCTTCAGTACGATCGGCAATCTTTTTATCCTTGAAGTGACTTTCCTTCAGTTCGATGGTCCCTGTTTTTTCCGCATCATCTTTCAGGGAAGTGAAGCATAGGTCCAACTTTTCAATCAATACTTTCTTCAGGCGATTTCTTGATTTACTCAATGATTTATTGAGTGTCTCACTCTCATACAAGGGTTCCTTATTGTCTACACTATCAATAAGGAGTTGTGTGTACGCACTGGTTAAATCCTTGAGATAACCATCACGCAGCGTGACTATTTCGCTATAAAAATCAACCATCAGGTGCTGCTTAGCTACTGCCCGCAGTGGTACCTGATGTGACCAATAAGCCTTCGGTTTTTTTGATTTCCGGAATACGTTGAATGCTTTTCTCGGAATGTCCGAAAGGTTAAAAAGGAATCCTTTAAAGAATTTGGAAATCTTCAGTAAATGAGGATCATCCTGCTGAGATTGAAAACGTTCAACCTTTTGTTCGATTTGAACGATGGTCGGAAGCTTGTCAATAGTGGCGACAAGAGCACTGTAAGCTTCCTCTGAAAAGGCCATGGGCCCTTTCCCTTCTTCAGTAAAACTAAATGCCGTGAGCATTTGCCTGATGGCTTCAGCTTTTTGTGGAAGTGTTTTACTTGAGGTGATGATCAGGGCGATATCCTCTCTCAAACCTTTGAACCGTGTAAATTCACCTCTAATCTCCGTCTTGTAAGCATTATAGAGCGTAGTGGATACTAGCTCTTTGACGTCAACATAAAGTGATTCAATCTCTTCGTGCATTGTGATAAATTAGCAATCAACATACGTATAAACTATTCAATAGTTAATATGATTTACAATAAATGTTTTTAGCCTTTTCGTTGTTACCTTTAAAGAACGAAAAATCTATGCTTATGGGAAGGGTAAAATATATCGCTTTGATGGTTGTAGTGTTGCTGATCGGTGCATGTCAGAATGAAAGTGATGTCTTAGAGAAGCAGGAATCCGTTTATCTAATACATCGGGCAAATTCTAATCCTACCAGGGGCAAGATCTTTGTTACGGCATTGGAACCTGATAAGTTGGAGCTAAGGATCCAGTTGGAAAACACTGTGGCTGGCAGTAGTCATCCGGCACATTTACATTTTGGATCAGTGAGTGAGGTTGGAGATCTCGCTTTCACCCTTAATCCCGTAGATGGGGTGACCGGAGAAAGCCTAACTGTTTTGGATGGTGTGAACTTGGCCGATGGCAGGAAACTAACTTATGATTTGTTTCTCCAGCTAGACGGGAGCATTAAGATTCACATGAATGATAATTACTTCAAACACATGGTGCTTGCTTTTGGCAATATTGGTAAAAACGAGGATTATCTATTTGATGGAGTTGCAGTATGTACCGGCCATTAATTTTAGAAAGGGCTTAAAAAAAGGATCCCTCGTAAGGGAATAAACGAGGGACCACAACCAGCTATGTCTATGACCTAATGGTCTAGATATAATACAAATCTATCCTTTCCGTGAAAATCTCAATCTTTTAATCGTCCAACCCATGATTTTCTTCGGTTAATGTTCAAAAAAGCATTTGTTTAAGGTATTTAAGGAATCTCGGTAAGTTGATCAAGCGAGTAGGCACTTGGTTTTTCGGAGAAGAGTACCTTTGTCCTGGCCCAGGTGTTTTTAAAGAAATCTGATTGTCTGTAAGTGTCCAGCGCCGCTTGAGATTGCCATTTACTTACCGTATAGTAAATGTTTGGGTGGTGATGATCCACATGAAGTGAGAGGTATTCGCATCCTTCCATTGTCCTGATTTTTTCCTTGCTTTCAGCAAAGATCTTCTCAAAGCTTTCAGTACTGTCAGGATCGAAAGTCATTCTTACGATTCGAGTGATCATACTTCAAAATTTATGATTACCGGGGCATCCAGGTTCAGTCCCAGCAGTTCAGAGGCATTTCCTTTGTTGATTCCAATCTGGAGATACCCATTGCTATTAAATAAAATGAAAATCTCTCCAGACTCAGCTTCAGAATATGTTGCATTGATCTTTCTGCTCTTTTCTCGTCCAAAATGAATCTCAAAAGGAGTATGGCCATTAATTTTCATAATGGTATCAAATTCTGACTGCACAATGTTTGTAATCAGGTTTCCATAACCATCCACTCTTAAGATATTGCCTGAAATCTCTCTTTTTGTTACTTTGAGCTGGCGGCCATAGAGTACATTGAGTTCATTTACTGATGGACCCATTTCATGAATGTTTTGGCCACTGGCAAGTGCTGCGGCAGTTGGGGCTAGAATTTCTTTTGCATCAAATGTTGAAACAATAGGCTTCAATGAATTTAGCCTGATGATAGCTGTGGGTCGTTGTGTACTCAATAAACTAAAAAGTCCGCAATCAGAGCCAACAAAATAATGTTCCTCTAGTTTTAAAGCTAGTAAAGGGCTCGGCTCCCTACCGGTCATGTCCACTGCGCAGAGATGCACTGAACCAGCCGGGAAGTCCCGAAAAACATTTTTAAGGACATATGATGCGTGACCTATATCAGAAGGATAAATACTGTGGCTGATATCTACAATTGTAATTGAAGGATTAGCCTTGAGAATGGCTGCCTTCACCGCTGCTACGTAGTGGTCCTCCGTACCGAAATCTGACATAAATGTGACTAGCGCCATACAAGCAACGGAAATATTTTTTTAATTTGAGACAAAAATATAAATTCTAAAACCAAGAAAAATTAAACCCTTATAAATCACTCATTCATTTGCTAGAAAAGGTAATTACGCTCGAAAATATTCCACTTGTTGACTTCTTAGGAATTCAAAATCAAAATATCAAGGAAATCGCATCTGCATTTCCTGAAAGTAAAATTGTGTCTCGTGGAAACGAGATTTTGATTCAGGGTAGTGCTCCTCAAATTCTCAAAATCAACGACATTCTGAACTCATTGCTGAGCCATTATAATCAGTACGGAAAGATCACCCATGAGAACGTGGTTTCTTATATCAATGAAGAGCAGCATAGTTCACATCCGGGAGCAGATAATGTACTGGTTTTTGGAACCAGGGGAATCAAGATCACGCCGAAGACTAAAAATCAAAAAGACCTTGTGGAGTCTGTCGCTAAAAACGATTTGGTGTTTGCTGTTGGTCCTGCTGGAACCGGTAAGACGTTCATTTCTGTGGCCTTGGCTGTGAGGGCACTCAAAAACAAGGATGTCAAAAAAATCATCATCACCAGGCCCGCAGTGGAAGCTGGTGAAAATCTGGGGTTTCTTCCAGGTGATCTGAAGGAGAAGATAGATCCATATCTGAGACCTATTTACGATGCCTTGAATGACATGATCCCTTCAGAAAAGTTACGCTACTACCGTGAAAATGGCGTTATTGAAATTGCACCTCTTGCCTACATGCGGGGCAGGACCCTTAACAATGCCTATATACTTCTTGATGAGGCCCAAAATACCACGCCCATGCAGATCAAGATGTTTTTGACCAGGATGGGGCCAGATTCTAAAGTGATCATCACCGGGGATAAATCTCAAATTGACCTTCCGCGCAATCAAAAATCAGGTTTGATAGATGCACTCAATGTCTTGAAGGGGATCAAGGGAATTGGTTTTGTAGAGCTGGATGAGCGGGATGTTGTCAGGCACAAGCTGGTCAAAGATATCGTGAGGGCATACAATAAGAATCAGGAAACCGAATGATTACAGTACTCATTGCCGATACGGAAGATCTCCAGCAAAAGACGTTTGCGATTAGACGAGAAGTCTTTGTAGATGAACAGCGTGTATCTACAGAAGAAGAGTTTGACGAATTTGAAGCGATAAGCACTCATTTTGTAGCACTGGACGATGAGATCCCGGTTGGTGCGGCCAGATGGAGAAATACAGAAAAAGGAATCAAGCTGGGGCGTTTTGCAGTGAAGCAGAGTTACAGAGGCAAGGGGGTGGGTTCCTTACTTGTAGATAAAGTACTGGCCGATATCAAGAGTAAAGTAGGAGAGGGCACCTACCTTTATCTGCATGCCCAACTGCCTGCAGTTCCACTTTATGAAAAATTTGATTTCACTAAGAAAGGTGATCAATTCCTTGAGTGTGACATCCTTCATTATTTGATGTACCGGTATTCCTGAGTATTTATTTGGGTGAAACGTTGTATGTGTTAGTGAAATTGGTGAAATTCATCCAACCAACTAACCTTAACATCGCCAAATGTTTAAATGGTCAGCGTTTCCATTTATCAGATTGTCCATTGGGCTATCAGCCGGGATCATTCTTTCAGAGTCATATGCTTTTTTGTGGCAAGGTTATACTGCCTTTTACACTTATATCATTCTTGTTCTTCTGGTCATTGCTAGTGTTAGGTTGATCAGGAACCCTGCACTCAAAGGCTCAGTACTGCTCATTGGGTTTGTTTATCTGGGTGGTTTATTGGCACTTTTGAACCACGAAAGTGACGATCCAAAGCACTATTCGTGGTTTGTGAACGTGGATGGCTTTATCGGCACGATTACCTCTGATCACACTGAGCGAACGGATTACTTTAGGTATCAATTAGAAGTAAATGCCATTTATCAGGATAGTGCTGATTATCCGGCCATTGGAACACTCTTTCTATATGTAGATAAGTCTGAACCGGTCTTAAAATACGGTGACGTTGTTTCGGTTACCCGAAGTTATTTTCAGATAGCCGACCCTAAAAACCCTGAAGAGTTCAATTATCGGAAGTACCTGGCCCGTCAAAATATTTATGCGCATGCATTTCTCCATGGCGAGGACTTAGAGGTAATTGATCATGCACCTCCTAATCATTTGTTAGAGATTGCTTTCGGTATTAGAGTTACTGCTCAGCAGTATATTGCGTTATTTATTCCAAATGAAAGGGAACAGGCTATTGTTTCAGCACTTCTTTTGGGAATAAAAGATCATTTGGATAACGAGGTGAAAACAGCCTACGCTTCTGCAGGGGCAATGCATGTTTTAGCAGTTTCGGGCCTTCATGTTGGCATCCTGTTCCTGCTTCTGGAGCTACTATTTAGGCCTTGGAAAGATAAGAGATATGGACGTTATGTATTTATGATCGTCACTATTTCCATCATATGGATGTATGCGTTGATTACTGGGTTTTCTCCATCTGTAGTGCGAGCCGCCACCATGTTTAGTGTAGTGATCATTAGCAAGTCATTTCAGCGCAGGTCCAATATTTATAATTCATTGGGTATAGCAGCATTCCTGTTGATTATCCTGGATCCATTTGTGATTTATGCTGTAGGGTTCCAATTGTCGTTTGCTGCCGTATTTGGCATTGTTTTAATTCATCCACTGATTTATTACAAATTGACCTTTTATAGTAAGTTTGGTGATTACATTTGGTCCATTACCTGTGTTTCCATTGCAGCTCAGATTGCAACCTTTCCACTTACTTTATTATATTTCAACCAGTTTCCAACCTATTTTTTAGTCTCTAACCTCATAGTGATTCCTGCTGCTTTTGTTATTTTTTTCGGAGGAATATTTATGTTGCTTGGTGGTGTTATCTGGGATATGGTGGGCCAAGTGCTGGGATTTCTAGTGCAATTTTTCGTCTCATTGATCAATGAGTTGATGATTGCATTGCAATATTTGCCTCATCCCATTTTTGATTGGTTATATTTTGATCGTGCGGATGTTGTGCTGGTATATGGAGTTATCCTGTTGTTTTTGTTGTCCATTTCCAAGTTCAATTTTCATTTAATGAAACTAGCTGCGTTTTGTACAATTCTGCTTGTCTCATGGGCTCATGTGAAAACAGTTTTGGTCAGTCAACAACATAAAATTATTGTTTACGAGGTAGAGGGAATAACCGCCATCGATCTGATAAAAGGAAATAGGGCATTACTGTTGGTTGATCAACTTCCTGAAGGCGAAATGGAGGTTTTGTCATTTCAGGTCAACCCATATAGGCTGGCCAATGGCTTGTCCAGGGTTGAAGAGTCCTGGCAAACTTTTCAGGAATCAGACCTTGTATATTCAGATCTCAATTATGACCTTATCACCTGGAGTGGTCAAACGATACTGATCCCTCACCAACAAAGCAACTATCAAATGGTGGATACAATTAATACAGACATTTTATTGATACCGAACACTCAGGGGATCTGCGAGAAGATCAATTCTGATTTGATCCTTTTAGGTAATGATTTCAATTATTACGAACGACAAAAAGTAAGAAGGTCACTGGATACTTTGGAAATACCCGTTCATAGTTTAGCAGATGATGGCTATTGGGCATTAGATTTGAATAGAAACAACTCAAAAATTGGTCAACTGGCCGCATTAGTTTATTGAGCACACCAAAGGAAATATTAAAGCAATATTGGGGCTATTCAGAATTCAGGCCGCTCCAGTCTGAAATCATCGGTGCTGTATTGGATAAAAAACCTGTTCTGGCTTTGCTTCCCACAGGTGGTGGTAAATCTATTTGCTTCCAGGTACCGGCACTTTGCCTTGAAGGCATTTGCGTCGTGATTTCTCCATTGATCGCTTTAATGAAAGATCAGGTGGAACAATTGAAGTCCCGAGGGATCAAAGCAGCTGCCATCTACTCTGGCATGTCCAAAAAAGAGATAGATATCACTTTGGACAATTGTATCTACGGAGACATGAAATTCATCTATGTCTCACCTGAGCGGGTACAGACTGAGCTTTTCAAAGGGCGGGTGTCCCAAATGAAGGTGAGCCTTATTGCCATTGATGAGGCACATTGTATTTCTCAGTGGGGTTATGATTTCAGGCCACCTTATTTAGAACTTGCAGAGTTTATACAAACCATTCCGGAACCAAGGGTAATTGCGCTTACAGCTTCAGCTACCCGTGAAGTGAAATTTGATATTTTGGAGAAGTTGGGGATGGAGGATGGTGCGGTGTTTCAAAAGAGCTTTGCCAGGCCCAACTTGTCCTACTCTGTTTTCGAACTTGAGCATAAAGAGAAGAAGATGCTGGAGATATTGGAAAACGTAAAGGGTAGCAGTGTGGTATATGTGAGGAGCAGAAAGCAGACAAGGGATATCGCCAATTTCCTCTATTCAAATAAGATTTCAGCGGATTACTATCATGCCGGGATGCCGGGTAGTGCCCGTGCGGAAAAGCAGGATCGCTGGATCTCAGGCAAGATAAGGGTGATGGTGGCAACAAATGCCTTTGGTATGGGGATCGATAAACCAGATGTGCGCACTGTAATTCACTATGACTTACCTGATTCCCTGGAGGCCTACTATCAGGAAGCGGGACGTGCCGGTCGAGATGAAAAAAAGGCCTTTGCCATTCAGTTATTTTCCAAGAGCGACCTTGAAAATCTCAAAACACGTGCTGTCCAAGCATCAGTAAGTGTGGATTTTATTCGTCGGGTTTATCAGGCTCTGGCCAACCATTACAAACTGGCGGTTGGGAGCAATGCGCTTTCAAGTTTTGAATTTGACTACAACTCTTTTGTAAAGAGTTTTGATCTCCCGTTTGTTGAGACCTATCATGCACTTAATAAACTAAGTGATGAGGGATTGATAGACTTAAATGAATCGTTTAAGGACTCCTCCAAAGTGATCTTCCTGTTGGATCAATCTGAAATGTACAAATATCAGGTGGCCAATAGAAATGTAGATCTATTGATCAAAACACTTATGCGTTTGTATGGAGGCGAACTGTATACGGAAATTGTCAAGATCAGGGAGAAAGACCTGGCGTCACTTCTTCAGGAGTCTGTGGAGAAAGTGATCAATCAATTGGAGTACTTGCATCAAACGGAGGTGGTCATGTATCAAAAAGCCAGTGATCAGCCAAGGATTACTTTTTTGACCCCAAGGTATGATGCCAATAATTTGCCGATTGATGAAAAGAGGATCAAATGGAGAGGGGAGGTGACTATCAAAAAAGCTCAGTCGGTCATTAACTACACTACCGAGAAAATGAAGTGCAGGTCACGTATTATCCAGCGGTATTTTGATGAGGTTACCTATGCGGATTGTGGAGTATGTGATGTTTGTCTTTCAAGAAACAAACATATTCAAACCATTCCATTGAAGGAGATAGAATCATTTATTGTCAAAGGGCCTGCAAAAACGGAAAGTGAGATAAGTAAACACTTTGGCCATCTGAATCTGGACGATCTGGTTTCAGCATTGAGGACATTAATGGATCAGAAAAGAATTTATTTTACGAAAAGTGAGCTCTTCACCGGTACTCCTAGTTAGTGGGTTTTTTGGCTCCGGCAGGCTTCACGTGTTTCCAGCTATCACCTCTTTTAATACTGAATATGGTACCAACCGAAACACCAAATTGCTTAGCAATAATCTTCACACGTGTTTTCCTGTTAGGATCGCCCATCATTTTTTTAATGATCGCCACTTGTGTTCGTGTAAGTTTATTATTTGGAGTAAACTCCTTGTCATAGGTATATGCAGACTTATGGAATTTGCTCATGTGGAATTTGAACTCATCCTTGTCAACCCATTTGAGGTTCTTCGCCGCAGGGTTTCCTTTGTTTTCGTCAAGAAAAATAAGGTGCGTATGATTGTCTGGATTAGGCACAAAAAGTTCACCCACTACTTTATGAACATAGATTAACGTGTTTTTTCCATCCTTCTTTCGGGTGGGGATGGCACGATAGCCCATATTCTTGTAGTGCTTGAGCAACTTTGGTGGATCAAAGTAGAGTGATTTGACTTCACCGCGGTTGCTGACCAGAAATTTATTCCTGATCTCTGAGTTTTCCCATGTTTTCCATTCTTCCATATAAAAACAGAAGGCTGATTTACCTTAAAAGTACCTAAAATTTTGATAATCAATGGGATGAATAAAAAGAGTGAACGGTGAAATTCACTCTTTTTATATTATTTGTTACTTATTTTAATCAGTTTCCTCTTGAAGAGCGGCAACTCCGGGGAGTACTTTGCCTTCCATGTATTCCAAAAGTGCTCCACCTCCTGTGCTTACGTAAGATACTTTATCCCCGAAACCGAGGTTGTTGATGGCTGAAGCTGAATCACCACCGCCTATCAATGAGAAGCCTCCTTTTTCAGTGGCTTTGACCACAGATTTGGCAATGGATTCCGTACCATGTGCAAAGGCAGGGAATTCAAAAACGCCCATTGGGCCATTCCAGAGTATGGTTTTGGACTCTTCAATAGTTTTAGAGAACAGTTTTACTGTTTCAGGTCCAATGTCCAACCCTTGCCAATCATCAGGAATAGTACCTGCAGCAACAGTTTTCTTGTTCGCATCTTTATTAAAGTCATCTGCAATCACCGTGTCCACAGGTAGAATTATATTTACCCCTTTTTCTTTGGCTTTAGCTTCCAGCTCTTTAGTAAGCGGCATTTTGTCTGCTTCCAGAAGTGATTTACCTATTTGCCCGCCTTTGGCCTTCGAAAATGTATATGACATTCCTCCACCGATGATCAGGTTATCGGCAACATCAAGTAATCGCTCGATGATCAAAATCTTATCAGAGACCTTAGCACCACCCATGATGGCTGTAAAGGGGCGTTTTGGCTCTCCAAGCACTTTCTCAGCATTTTCCAGCTCCTGTTTCATTACATACCCACTGCACTTATCATTAAATGACTTTGCTACGATAGTGGTGGAAGCATGGGCTCTATGTGCAGTTCCGAATGCATCGTTGACATAGATGTCTCCAAGTCTGGCCAGCTTGGCGGCAAACTCTTCATCACCTTTTTCCTCTTCTTTGTAAAATCTTACATTCTCAAGGAGCAATACTTCACCTGTTCCAAGCACTTTGCTTTTCTCCAGGGCTTCGTCACCAATACAATCATTTGCAAATTGTACTTCTATTCCTAACTTTTCGCTGAGGTCGGGCACAATGTGCTTTAGGGAGAATTTTTCTTCAGGACCTGTTTTAGGTCTCCCAAGGTGACTCATCAAAATGGCACTACCACCCTCATCTATTATTTTTTTGATCGTAGGGATGGCGGCTTTAAGGCGCGTGTCATCGGTTACATTATAGTTTTCATCCAATGGCACATTAAAATCCACTCGGATCAATGCTTTTCTATTTCTAAAATTAAAATCGTCTATGGTTCTCATATCCAGTTATTTTATTCTGCTAAATTGTTTGATCTGATTATAAAAGCAAAGCGTTCTCGGACATTATCTTGCCGCTGCTCTGTTCAAACGGTCGTTTATGGCCTGTCCCAGTCCTTCGTCGGGGAATCGTTCTGTAATTATAAAATCAATATTCGTTTGGTCCATTTTTCTAAGTGCTCCAAACAGGTTTCGGGCTGCTTCATTAAGATTTTTTGTTTCTGACAGGCAGATTTGTTTGTCTTCTGTAATGTTGTCGAATTTTTGATGGAAACTGATTATTCCAAAGTTTCTATTTTGAAATCTTTTTGTAAGCATGTCTAATTTTCCAATGATAACTCGCTTACCCGGTGCGTAATGCGATTTAAGCATTCCCGGGGCCATTGGGTCAGAGCTGTGAGTAATTTTTAGTTTCACACGACCCACTATTTGTTCAATGTCCTCAACTTTTTTGCCCCCAAGTCGATAAATAACGGGTCTTTCTTTTTCGTCAAATCCAATGATGGTGGACTCAATTCCAACATCGCATGCCCCTCCGTTGAGAATATAAGGTATTTTACTACCTAACTGATCATTTACATGCTCTGCTGTGGTTGGGGAAACATATCCAAAAGGATTGGCACTAGGTGCCGCTAAAGGGAAGTCTAACTTTGCTAACAACTCCTCGACTACCGGGTGCTTGGGCATTCTCACAGCTACAGCCGGCAAGCCGGAAGTAAGTAGGTCCGGAATGTGTGACTTCTTGTTTAGTAAAATAGTCAGCGGGCCGGGCCAGAAAGCATCTGCAAGTTTCATGGCTGGTTCAGGGATATGGGTCACATAAGACCTCACCTTGTTCAGAGAGTCAGTATGCGCTATCAGGGGGTCGAATTTCGGTCTTTTTTTAACCTCAAAAATTTTCAGAATAGCACTTTCATTCAGGGCATTACCTGCCAGGCCATAGACTGTTTCCGTAGGAATGGCTACAAGTTGACCTGCCTTTAGGAGTTCAGCAGCTTTAAGTATGTCTTGACCAATTTCTGCCATGAATTATGAATTACGGTACAATTATCTTAAAAATTATTGATAAACGGTGGATATATTTACCAACCTAAACCTAATAGACAATTAGTAATGAATAAAAGCACAAGAAATACCCTGAGACTCATTTCTGTCATTCTTGCATTGGCGCTTGTATTGATGGAACTTCATATTATTCCAGATGTCTTGAACTACCGATTTTGGTTTATGGTAGTGGCATACGCGTTGGCCCTGGTGACATATAGGTGAGATTCTTCTGACTAGTGAGCGTAGATTATTCTATGACTTATTTGGTTATCCAGATAGTTCAGTTTGAGGATGTAAACACCTGGTCTTACTCTTACTCCGGCATTGTTGGTGCCATCCCAGGAAATTTTATTGATCCCGGCGTACTGTGGTGCCCAGAGCATGTTTCGGACGAGTTTTCCGCCACTGTCAAATAGGTCAATTTGCACTTCACCATTTTCTGGAAGTTCATACTCTAAAGTAGTAGAACTGACAAATGGATTAGGATAAACTTTGGCTGCTATACTTACCGGCGTATTGACAATAGGGGTAAAGAGTTTGGCGTCTGTGATATAGCTTTCAAATACTCCGTTTCCATGGGTACCAATGACCAATCTGCCATCAAGTGTGCGATAATCCAGCATCGTTATTACAGCCTGACCGATGACGTCCTCTGCTTCCCTGGTCCAGATTGATTCACTGCCTGCGATAATTGCAGAGCTGTAGAGGCCTGTACTAGTACCAACGTAAATACTATATCCTGTGACTGTAGGTATGATCTCACCCCAGCGAACGCTTGGCCCGCTACCTTCACCATTGGGATACTCCTCCAGGTTTCCACTAATGTCAGTGAAAGAGAGTCCTCCATCGTGTGTTTCAAAAATGGAAGGAATGTCATAATTAGAGAAAATAACCAGGAAGTGAAGCGCATCTTCCGGGTTGATTGCAATGCAGGCAATATGACCAGATGCTGGAAAATTGTTATTAGTAATCAGTTTCATGTCAAAATTATCCAGATCATATGTATTCTCCAGTTTTACAATATGAGGGTTAGTTTCTGTTACACCTGCATAACAGATATCTGCATTCACAGCTTTGGCAATGGTGGTATATATGCCACTGGATATTTTAGTTTCTCTCAAACGGTGCCAATTTACATTCGAGGGCTTCTGTGAGCCACCGGGGATCTGAGCCAGGTTCTCATTGATCCAAAGAACATCACCCCCGGGCACGTACATCCTATTTGCATTGGCAGGGTCAATTTCGAATGGGTTGATAAACAAGTACTGTCTTGCACCTTTGCCCCCATGAGTAGGATCTACACGTGCATAGGATTCAATTTTACCTGTTGAGTTTTGTGTGATTCTGTAGATTTGTCCACGTTGGAAAGAGACATATTTGTAGTCAGCATTTGGTGTAATTGCACAATACCCTCCGTCACCTCCTAGAATTCGCGTCCAGGACGGATTCTCTCCAGGAGCAGTCTTTAGAAAACTCCCCATATCCTGCATCCCACCAATGATTTCAGAAGAAGAAGCATCATTTCTCTGCGCTACTGCATAAAATTGTGAAGTCACATAGCCATTGTTGAGTGACCTCCATACAACAGTATCTTTGAGATTGTTATTAGTTATCCTGATTCCACCATCGTTTGTGGAAATCATTTTATTAGGGTTGGAGGGATAGTAGATAATGGCATGCTGATCAGGATAATGATTGTCATAGACAGAAGCATCATTTTCTGTACTGTACCCACCAATCCATGAGGTATTTTCACTACTGGTAAATCCGTCAGTTGAGCGGTAAAGGTTTGTGCCGCCAATGTAGATCAGGTTGTCATTGGCTGGGTGAACACTTATTACCATGTTGTATCCTTCCTGACTGTTATAAAGACCGTAGCTGCCTCCAAAATCAGGAATATTCTCGGAAAGATCAAACCATTTTCCTTCAGCTCTAAAACCAATGAGGCTTTCTAGCTCAAAACGGTACAGACGGGTTCCAATATCACTTTCTGTGAGAAAATAGACCTTATTGCCTTGATTATTTGATGTGATGACGGTGCGTTCGTGATATCCGGGAAGGGTTGTAGGCAGGATTCTTGCCCAGTCTTTTCCATCAAGAGAAACGAAGTATCCGGCAGGCCCAAATAACACGTTATCTTCATTACATTCATTCATAGTTTCACTATTTGATGAGCTAAGCGCAGCATACAAATAGCCTTGATTTGTTTGGTGAATGTCTGTGTAAAAGGGAGCCCTGGAGCAGTTAAGATCTGTATCGACTAAGCCTGTTAGGTTCTCTCCAAGCACTACACTCCAGGAGGTTCCACTATCTTTTGACCTTAAAACTCCACCATATGCAGCTAAAAAAATCTCATCTTCGGTAGTGTTAAATGAATTTGAAAGTATTCGCCATGAATATTGAAACTGACTTGTAAACTCATCCGGGGTGGCATTGTCTAAAGTGCTTGGAAGTGCAGCCCAACTGTCGCCATTATCTGTAGATCTATAAAGTCCTGAACCTCTGTAAGGTGAAACGAGGCTACGGGCACTGTTACCTAACAATTCGCCTGTGCCAAAGTACCAGGTGGACTCATGACCATTGCGTTTGTCCTGGGCCAGACAGGTAATGCTATTTCTCAATGAGGGGTGTGATGTTCTTACCCAGTTTGTCCCGCCATTTGTGGTTTTCCAGATCCCACCAGAAACACCACCTGCTAGAATGGTGTTTTCATCTTGGGTGTCAAATGAAATAGCCCTGGTACGACCTCCAACATTAAATGGTCCTGATTTTTGATACGAATTCTGGGTAAGTCTTTCTCCTGACTTTGTAAAGTAAGATGTTTTGGTAGGGATTGTCTGGGCAAAACGGCGTTCTTTCAGCGTGATGTTAGAAGGAATTTGCCCGGTTTTTGGATCAACTAACATATTGATCTCGTAATTGAATCTAGCTTGAGGATCCTCCTTTGTACCTATTTCAGAGGCTTTGTGAATGATTTTAATAGTATAATTCGGAATGAACTGCTCACTCCGAACCATACAAAAGAAGAATACGATTAAAAAATAGCCTGCAAGTCGCTTCACTATTCAATCACAGTATTTACTTTATTCAATTTTCCTTCATCCAATGGCGCAGTTTTAACTCCTTCACCATTGTTATTCATATCGTCTTTGGATGCGAAAATGAAGTAAGAAATAGGTTTTAGTTCTTTAAATGTCACTCTACCTTTACTATCTGAAGAAGCAGTAGCCACTGGGTTTTTACTGTCTCTGTAATCCTGCTCATTGTCAAAAATGCTAACAGTGGCACCTTCAGTGGGATTCCCCAGCCCATCAATAACAGTGATCCTGAGTTTTGTAGGCAGTACCTGGTTATTCAGGGACTTAAAGGAGAATAGGCCAACCAGTAAAAGGGCTGAGACTAAAAAAAGTATATATTTCATGATTTTCATTATTTCAGTTTTTAACTTTTATCAAACAAAAATTCAGCCAATTTTTCAAATCCCAAAGCTTTATTGTATTGATGGTCATTGTAAGTGTTGGCCACAAATTTGAGATAACTTGGCTGATCATTCGTAAGAATCAATTCTATTAAAACATTTCCAAATTTCTGATCGATTGGACCTGCGGAATTTAACTTATTTTGAGGTTTTAAGTAATGTTTTGAAACAGTCTCCACGATATTTCCTTTGTCGGTAATTGTGGTATCGCTATTGGATTTTTTATAGTCAAGTTCCAAAACCTTGTCACACATCCAGTCAAATAGATACGTAAACTCTGATTTGCCCAGATTGCTATTCCATGAGATGGCAAATCCATTGGACGAGTTGCTTGATAGGATATGCACATCCGGGTCACCCGTTACTCCCTGTTTTTTAAGTATATAAGAGTTGTATACTTTGTTTATAAGCTCTATTCTGTCAAATGATTTAGTCCACATGATGTACTTCTGTGAGTACTGGGCACTTCGGTGAATGGGTTCATGCACCATAATTTCATGTGGCCTGGACTTTTTAGGGAATAATTGGCTGTAAACCTGATCAAAGAAAGACATACTATTTAATAACGGTAACTGACCCATACTGTTCTAAGGTGCCAGCCTCAGGCTCCAGTGTGCTTGTAAAGAGCATCCTGTAAGCGTAAGTACCCTGAGGAACTTCTCTACCTGAAAATGTACCATCCCATCTGAAATTTTTGTTTTGAGAGTAGTAAACCAAATCCCCCCATCTATTGAATACAAAAACCTGAAACTGATCAATAAACTCATTCGGGAAAGCAAACCATTCTTCATTTTCATTATTTCCATTCGGGCTGAAAGCGTTTGGTACAAAAATGCTTCTGTAACACTCCTGCGAAACAGAAAGCTGAACCGTATCTGTCTGAATACATCCTGGTGGGTTGATGTCCCTGACTTCTACAAAGTAGGTGCCGCTATCAAGGTCATTTACATCAAAGGTGCTATTTCTCAAATCCTGGGTAGCATTGAATATAGATGTTCCCGCAGCATTTAGCACATTGATTTCAACCTGAGCAGGCACCTGCCTTGAAAAACTAATCCTGATGTCTCCTGTTCGGGCACATTCATTTCTTGCAATGGCTTCCATTTCAAATGCAGCATCATCTTCAAGTTGTAGGATCTGGTTGTTCACGCATCCTGTTACGGAGTTTGTGATGGTGGCTACATAGCTTCCTGAAGATAATCCTGTGAATGCAGGTGTGGTACCAGGCCCATCAAAGGTGAATGGCCCTGCAGCAACAGGCCCGGATAAGTCATAACTAAAACTACCAGTAGCACTTATGTCAAGAGAAAAGGAACCATTGGCCTGGCTACACTCAGGATTTACAACGTTAGACTGGGTGGCCGTAGGTGCTGGCTGGATGGTGATGGTAATACTATCCGAATAAATACAACCCGTAAAATCGTTCATGACCTCTACTGCATAGACAAAGTCACCGGCAGTTGATGAATTAACCAATTGAGTACGCTCTTCACCCACCTGTACTCCGTTTCGCGTCCATATATAATTTGGGCCAGGATCATTGGAATCCAGGATGATGCTATCATTTTGACAAATGAGTATATCAGGGCCAAGGTCAACGAATGATTCCCCATCTCCAATAAATACGGTTACCGTATCTGAGCTACATCCGTTAGAATTGATGATAGCGACATTCACTATAGTGGGAGAGTCAAACGTTACTTGCCTGGTGGTGTCACCCGTAGACCAGTAGTAGCTGAGATCTCCACGGTCTACATCCCAGGCTGAGAGCGTAACTGATCCTCCACACAAGGCGGTGTCAGTTGGGACCATTGGTTCTTCAGGTATTGTGAAGACCTGAATCGTGTCCGTAAGCACTGTATCTACATCACATCGGTTACTCAAAGTAAGTGTGACGATGTATGTACTATCTATGGTGTAGATGTGCGTGGTGTCCGGGCTTGATAAGTTGGCAATGATCGTTCCATCTCCAAAATCCCAGGTATAAAACTCTATGCTTGGGTCTCTTCCTGATCCGCTAAACTGTGTTTCCACTCCGGCACAAGCTACATCAGTTGAAATGCTCGGTGGTGTGGGGGATGTACCGACCTGTTGGGTGAAATTTGGCAAGCCTAACCTGGAAATTCTTCCTTCACCTAAAGGATCAATATTTGCACTGGCAGCTACATAGCCAACGTCTGTCGCCAGTACGCCTCCAGGATTTTGGATTTGATCCAACGAACCCGACCCATCCACAGCTATGTAAATGATTCCATTTGGGCCGAGCTGTAGCGCACCGAGATTTGGAGCGGAAGTAACCGTTTCTTTGGTGGCCTGTATATCTGTAGCAGGATTTTGGCTATTCAAGCTGTCCAGTCGGTATTTTAATAACTTGGCTGTTGCTCCTCGTGTGGTCACAAAAAGATTGAGTGCATCAGGAGAAAATTCCAATCCGTATACCTCAGCCCCCGGCTCCTCCACATCTATGACCCGTGAATTGCTCACTTCTCCGTTGGTCAGGTCAAAGTCCAGGATGTCGATTTGATTCGATCCTCCGGGTATGAGAACGGCTACATTGTTAAGGCCTGCCGTGAATTTCATATATCCAGTGGCCATTGGCTCTTGTTCAAAAAGGTGTTCTTCACCTGCTGATGAATGAAGGGGGCCAATCACCCCATTATTGTTGATCTGATAAGCACGAAAATTGTTATTTCCATATTCGTGAGCAAGAAGATAAGGGGTTCCATTAAATCCTGTGGCAGTGACCCTTTCAGAACTGCACTCAATAATTGGAATGTCTTTAATCAGCACTTGCCCTCGTGCTGTATCCTTTTTCATGTCTACAATAGACATCTTCAGGTTAAAGGTGAAGTCACCATACACTTCTTCGGTACTGAAAATGTAAAACATGGTATTATCATCCGAAAAAGGTAAAATCATTGCGGACTGTGCTGCAGTGCTATCCCCACCGAGATTCGTACCATTGACCATGATGTCATGATCTTTGTTCCAAACCGTGGAGCCGTTGGTATAGAACAACAGCTGCCCGTTTTCATCTGAGACTGTAGCACACCCCTCGGGGGAGAACATCTGGTTGTCATCCGTCAGAGCCTGGGGGGGACTGAAATTAAAGTCCAGTCCGGCCATTTCACCGAAGTACCATTGGTTGAACAAGCTATTTTGAACACCATATTCGGTCACTATAATATCATCAAATGATGTACAGCCATTTGGTCCGGTTACCTCTACCCAGTAGGTTCCAGCTGTGTCTACTTCAATGGTTTGAGTTGTTTCTCCAGTACTCCAGACATAAAGCACACCTGGGCCTGCATCCAAAGGAAGGACTTCATCCACACAGATTGTTGTGTCATTACCTAAATCCACAGCGGTGTCTATGGGTAAGATTTCAACTGGGAGAGAAACCGTTTGTGAGAAGCCATTTAGCTCGGCAGTGAGAGAGACAAAAGCTCCCTGTGGCCCATCATATGTATGAATAGGGGATGGGCCAGCACCAAATGACCCGTCTCCAAAATCCCAGAAATATCTATCCGGCAAGGGATCTACGATGGCAATAAATTTAGTAGAACTCTCCTCACAGGAGTCTAAGTAAGTGAAATCAAGCGTGGTGAAATAATTGTTAGGATAGTATGCTGGTGAGAATTCCGGAAATTGCCGTGCGGCAAAGTTTAAATCAAATACCAAGCTATCGTAGAGAACACCTGCAGTTACTGTACTATCACCTTGATTTATTCTCCCAACATTAAAACCAGATGAGGCATCTGACTCTTGATATAAATGATAGATGCGACCATCAGGCCCTTTTTTTAGTCCATAACTACGATAAACGGAGTTGGTAAACACTGGAACCACAGGCGGATTGGTAGCAGTAGTGTCAGTAAAATCTACCTGATAAAGATTAGCTCCATTGGTGTCATCACCCTTTCTGGAGTAATAAAGCTTTGATCCATCATTGGACCATTCCAGGTCGTAAATAACCTCGCTTGCGGTATCTGTATAGGCAGAATTAACAATTTGTTGCTGAAATGTGATATCTCCGGTGACTGCATCGAAATCCAGTAAAGCTATATTTCGATTAATGCCTCTTGGAGAAATAGCCAAAGTAACTCCTGACGTGTCTTCCTTCACCGCCATGCCTGTTGCCTCAAAATCTGGTAAGGCTGTTGGAAATACATCATAATTGGATGTCGCTCCAATTCCTGCGCTCGTAATAGGTGTTACCATTAAATCCAGTGTGGTCACATCTTGTGTGATCAAATAATAGGTCTGGCCATCTGCACTTTCTAAAATTTTCATGAGTTCACCGGTATTGGTGATTCCGGTTGCCTGATTGAGCATTCCCACAATGTCTCCCCTGGGAAATTCATTAACTGTAGAGTTTCCGATCAGTGAAGCGTCCACTACACTGTATTCTATAGAAGCTCCTGAGTTGGTGAAAATGTAATACTGCGCAGTGCCATCTGGAAAAGGGCATGAAACAACCGGTTGGATTTTAGAGAGGTCTCCATTCAACCGATTTGCACCCATGCCAGGTAATATTACATGTTGGTTGTCATAGATTGCTTGACCATCCGAGTAAAAAAGAAGATTACCTTTAGATTTGTCAGCGATGACCGTGGAACCATTATTGCCAAATGGGATGGCCTGATTGTCAACAAGTGAAGCCGTTCGTGCACCTTTATCAAAAACAAAGGCATCTGCACTATTACCAAAATACCAGTGTCTATCTGTTATATTTTGTGCAGAAGTAAGAGAGTAAGTGCATAACAAGGTGATGACTAAACCTATTTGTAGAATTTTTGACATGTATTCAATAAGGGTTATTTTGACATTAGATGTCCGACAAACACAACACTATGTAAATTTAGTACAAAATACTAACGCTAAACTTTACGTTACATTACCTAGTTTAGCAACTTTAAGGAAAATACCTTGATACAGATAAATTTGGTCAACATACATTCATATCGTCCGCAATATATTTTTAGAATTGTCCTCCTAACAACTCTATTTGCGTTTTTTAATCAAAACAACGCTGAGGCACAAGACCCGCAGTTTTCGCAATATTATGCAGCGCCACTTTATCTCAATCCTGGACTGGTTGGGATCAATCAGAAAGGCCGTGCAGGTGTGAATTACCGTAATCAGTGGCCAACAATTGATGCTAATTATGTTACATATTCATTTTATGTAGATTATTTTTTCGAGGATCAGTACAGTGCGCTGGGGCTTATAGTCAATAATGACCAGGAAGGAATAGCGGGGTTAAACAGTACAAATATTGGATTGCAATACGCATACCAACTCAATTTAAACTATGATTGGACCTTTAGGCCGGGAGTGGAGGCTTCATACTACTGGCGCGATATTAATTTCAGCAAACTAACCTTTGGTGACCAGTTTGATAACTCGGGCCAGGTGAGGGATTTCCCTGGAGAAACATTCGATACAGGGTTTAATGCTCAGTTTTTTGACCTGGCATTTGGTGGGATTCTTTTTAGCAAGAACTTATGGTTTGGAGCTGCAATGCACCATATTTTAGAACCGAATCAGGCACTTGCTGGAGGTGATGCCCCTCTTTCCCGAAAGTTTTCAATTCATGGAGGCTACAAGATTTTGTTTACATCCCTAAGCCCTAAAGCTCGTCCAAGACCTGATGGATTGGAACGCAGCATGACTCCTTCGGTCAACTACAAACAGCAGGGTTCCTTTAAGCAATTGGATTTGGGAGTGTATTTTACTTTGGAGCCTGTATTGTTAGGTGTTTGGTACCGTGGATTACCGATTGATGCTTTTAAGAGTACTAAAAATAGTGAAGCTATCATTTCCATGATTGGTTTCAATGCCGGAGATCTAACGGTTGGCTATAGTTTTGATTATACCATATCAGATCTTGGGATTGGAAGTGGCGGGGCTCATGAGATTTCCCTCACCTATGTATTTAGTTTGGCAGATCCACGTAAGCCTTCCCGGGAAGTAAGAGAACTGAGATGCCCGGTTCCGTTTATTTTCTAAAATATCATTACTTACCCTGCCTCAGTTGCGTTAACTTCTTTTAAGAGATCATTCAAAGGAATACCTTCGCATCATGAAGTTTTGTGCCGTCACTTTTATTATTTTTCTGATTATCTCTATTGATAGCACGGCTCAAAATACACTTACTGTAAGTGTGCTGGGTGAGCAGGATGAGCAACTCATGGGTGCCACCATTTCCACTGACAAAGGTCACTTTGTAATCACCAATCAAGATGGAAAAGCCACAATTAGCTGTTCGTGCGAAGAACTTGTGGTCCTGATAAGCCATGTTGGATACCTTGACTTTAAAGAAAACATTAGTACAAGAAGCGATCAAACCATCAGGATGCAGCTCTCTGATCAGCAACTGGAGGAAATCACCGTACAGTCTCAATCTTCCGAGGCTGAGTTACGGGAATCGTCGAGTAGAGTAGTCTTCAATCTTGAATCTAAAGCACATTTACCCTATCTATTGGGAGAGCAGGATCCTATTAAGTTCATCCAGACTCAATCAGGTGTATCTACGGGTACTGATGGTAATAATGGATACTATGTCCGTGGCGGAGGAATTGATCAAAATGCTATAGAGTTGGATCATATGGAGTTTTACAATACCAATCATTTGTTTGGGTTTTTCTCAATGTTTAGTGCAGATGCCATTGAAAGGGCCGAGTTTCTAAAGGCTGGTTATCCAGCGCAGGTAGGGGGAAGATTGTCTTCAACATTGAAGTTATATACCATAGATCCGAATAGAGAGAAGCTGGAAGGCTCCATCGGTATTGGCATACTTGCCGCCAATCTCAACTTGCAAGTACCTGTCATCAAGAACCGATCTGGTTTGATGATTTCTTACAGGCGTTCATACCTGGATTTGATCACCCAAAATATTCTTGAAGAAGATCATAAAATCAGAAGGAGCACTGATTATCGCTTTTCTGATCTGATTGTGAAATACCAGCATCAATTGGCACCGAACAGTGCTATTTCTTTCACCGGGTTTATGGGGGGAGATCAGAATGACTTTCAGAGTAGCAGAACCTTTTCCAACCAAATAGAATGGCGTACATGGAGTGCAGGGGCCAACTGGAAGTGGTTGATCTCACCTACTACGGACCTTGAAGTTTATAGTAATATTGGCACATTCGACCAGAACTTCAGTGCACAGATTAGTACGTATGGTATAGACCTTAGTTCCTATATCCAAAACTGGAAGTCAGGGTTTGTGCTATACAATACATCAGGAGCTCACGAGCTTGCCTTTGGGGGCAACTGGATCAATCGGGGTTTCAGGCCGAGCCAGGTAGATCTGAGTACGGGTGATAATGAGTTCACGCTTGATGAGGCCAGTATGATTCACACTTCTGAGTGGGCGGTATCTTTTGATGATTCCTGGGTGGTTAATTCCCGATTAAGAATTGGTGGCGGATTAAGGTTTAGTGGATTTTTGCAATGGGGACCATTTGACCGGTTTGATGGTAGTGAACCTTCACTGGATTCTATTCATTTTTCTAGTGGTGATGTGGTACAGTCTTACTTTGGTTTGGAACCACGGGTACATGTCAACTATTTACTGAATTCAGAAGCTTCGTTTAAGTGGTCTTATGACCGTACTTATCAATACATCCACTTATCTCCGTTGAGTTCGGTATCTCTTCCCACAGACCTTTGGGTACCATCTACCAGTAGAGTCCGTCCTCAGAATGCGCATCAGTTAACATTTGGCTACTACCATGTTGTAGAAAAATTACCGATTAACTTTTCAATAGAAGCTTTCGGAAAGTTACTCAAAAACCAGGTAGAATGGCGAAATGGAGCCATAGCAGGTTATTCCGATAGTCCTAATTTTGATGATGATTTTATTTTTGGGAAAGGCCATTCTTATGGGCTGGAGCTCTCGGTGAGGAAAAGCAAGGGAAGCGTAACCGGAGAAGTAAATTATACGCTCAGCAGGACCAAACGAAAGTTTGATGAGGTGAATGCAGGAAAGACCTTCCCGGCAAAATATGATCGGATTCATGACCTCAACGTAGTGGGATCATATCACTATCACCAATGGATGTTTTCAGGATTGCTAAAGCTGGCAAGTGGTACAGCCCTGACACTCCCTACAGCTAAATACCTGATCGGTGAGCGCGTCATTAGTGAATACTCAGAAAGAAATGCACTCAGAATGCCAATCTATCACAGGTTGGATTTATCTGCTACACTTACACCATCCAATCATCCCAATAGTCAATGGGTATTTTCTGTATACAATGTATATAATAGAAGAAACCCATACTTTATCTATTTTGATGTACAGGGAAGTGTGGAAGATTATTCTCTTGATATCAATTTAGAAGAAGTCTCGTTATTTCCAGTTTTACCATCAATAAGTTATGAATTTAGGTTCTAGATGAAAAAGATTTGGATTTATACAGTTTTAATTAGTTGTGGAGCTTGTTCTGGCCTGGATGATGATCAATTTCCCGATGTGCGGAAAGTGGTCATAGATGGGTACATAGAGCAGGGACAATACCCCATAGTGTATCTATCTTATAGTTCGGGTTTTTATGAGCCAGTCGATTCAGCAAGTCTTCAGGAGTTGGTTTTACCAACTGCCAGGGTTGAGATTTCGGATGGAGAAGAATCAGAGGTATTGACCCTTTTCAGAAATACTGAGGTTTATCCTCCATTTTACTATCGTGCCACAGATCTTAGAGGAGAAGCTGGAAAAACTTACACTTTGAATGTTAGGAGTATGGGTGAGACTTATACGGCCGAAACGACCATTCCAGTACCAGTTGAAATTGATAGTATCTGGATAGAAGTGGATCAGGATGTAGATACTCTAGGCAACTTGTGGATAAGGTTTCAAGACCAGCCGGATGTCAGGAACTATTACCGGGTTTTTACACAGGTAAGGGGGAAAGATGAAAAATACATTCCGGCATATCAATCAACCATTTCAGACCGAATAGTAGATGGTGAGGTGTACGACCACCCGGTATTGAAACTTCCTGAATCGTTTATAAATATCGGCGATGATCTGTTGTTCACCAAAGGGGATACAATACGAATACGTTTTTGTGCCATTGATCAGGCTCATTTTGACTTTTGGAGAAGTCTAGAGCGAGAGCTTTACCTGGTAGGCAATCCATTTGGTTCTTCCGGCAATGAGGTGATTTCCAACATTCAGGGAACCAGGCCTGTACTTGGTATCTGGGGAGGGTATGGAGCTACTTATAAATCGATTGTCTTTAAATAAAAAAAAGCCACACTCAAAATATGAATGTGGCTTTTTGCAGTGTTAATATTTTTTAGCCTAAGTCAGAAAAGTCAACTCCTTCGATCCAGTCATCTTCGTCCAGGTCACTGTTAATTTGATCAATCAAATCATTGATAGCATCTTCCAGTCCATCGAAACCTGACTCAAGGAAATCTTCTACATCTACTTTGCTTCCGTCCTCAAAGATCATCCTAGCGCCTACCTGAACCCACTCGTCACCGTAATCTTCGTCTTCTTCTACGGAGGTATAGAACTCTACGTCTGCAGCTACCTTGCTAGTAGATACGTAAGTTGCTTTCAATGTGCCATGTTCTTTTAATGCATCTTCTAAAGCTTTAGCATTGCTTTCAAGGTTTGCACGTGGTTCTTCATCATATGGGTCATAATACAACTCCAGGTCACCAACTTCATCCCATAGAGATGCGAAATCCAAATCAGCAGAGAACTTAAGGTCTAGTAAAGTGAAAGAGAAACTACCATCAGTTACTACTTCGGTTGGATCCTCTGAGTCTTCAGCATCTTCTATGGCAGCATCAGAAAAGTCTCCATTTACAGAAGTAGCAACAGCAATAAGTGTCTTAGATCCATTATTGAAGTTCACTTCAGCACCCACCACCGTCTTGGTGTTGGTAATACCTACGGCCAGACTAAAAGTGCCAATTGTAAGATCGGTGTCAATTGACTCAGGCACTCCTTCGCTGTTATAGTCGATTTCAAACCCGTAAGACATGCTGACAGATCCATCAACAGCCAGTGTTACATCCAGCGACGTTGGTAAATCTCCTTCATAGTCTTCATCTATTGGATTGCTTACAACCACACTTGTGTAATTGCTTAGAGTGAGTGTGGCATTATTTGATGTGCCATCAACTTCCGCTGGGTACTTGAAAATCACTTTATCAGAGCTATTGTCAGTGAAGTCAAACTCTTCTGTGTCAAAGTTCCAGGTGAACGTTCCGGTGTTTTCATCAAACAATTCCTGTAAGGAAGTGAAATCATCTTCCTCTTCATCATCCTGGCCAATTCTGGCTGCTGAATATCCAAACTCAACTGGAGATGCTTTGCGATAAACAAATCCCAAAATTGATTTGGAAATTCTGATTACACTATTTGATCGATCAATTCTTCCGTCTTCCTCTTCGTCATCATATTCATTGATTAGACCAAAAGAAGTCAAAGCGCTGACACCCTCAAGTTGCTGTAGAGCAGACATTTCATCAATAAACTCGATGGCGATGTTCTGCATGAGTTCCTTGTTTTTCTCGCTAGTTAGTGGATCTAATTCCTCTTTCTTACCATCTTCAGACTTATCACATCCCGTGAAGAGTACTGTTCCTCCCAATACAAGGAGTAGAAATGTTTTTTTCATATTGTGTTTAGTATGCGGTTTGCTAAATTGACACTACATTTATTAAAATGGTTGTCTCAGATTATTTTCGCATTCTGATACAAAGTTATATCTTCGGATATCATATCTAAATACCCCCTAAGGGGTATTTTTTAGTTATTTTAATTAATCCTACTTTGTCAAATTAATAACCTCAGATACTGAAAAAGTTCAGTAAGACCGCTAGTGTGATAGAGCGGAGATTAAAACTAAGGTAACGTCATGCTGAATTCATTTCAGTATCTAAACTTGACAAAGTAGGATTAAAATATTTTTAGTTATTTTTCAATATTGGAATAATCAATTACATGACCGAACAGTCCATATTCTTCATTCTTTTAGTGATCATTACTTTGGATTTTGCTTTAGAGCGGATCCTGTCTTATTTGAACAATAAAAGTTCTAAAAAACCGATCCCTAAAGATTTGGAGGGCATTTATGATGAGGAGAAGTATGAGAAATCACAGAAGTATCATAGAGCCACCACTAAATTTGGGATGCTCACCGCTACATTTTCTTTTGTTTTGATATTCTGTGCGATTGCTTTTGGGTGGTTTGGTATGCTTGATAAATGGTTAAGGCTGTTTTCACCATTCGAACCTGTAACAACACTTCTTTTTTTTGGTACGGTATTCATTATATCGGATTTCATTGGTATCCCATTCAGTTGGTACCAGACTTTTGTGATAGAGGAAAAGTTCGGTTTCAACAAGACAACCCCCAAGACGTTTTGGCTGGATAAGCTAAAAGGATATCTGCTTACCATCATTATCGGAGGACTGTTGTTATCAGCTCTTGTTTATTTGGTGATGAAATTGGGCAGTGGATTTTGGATCTATTTCTGGCTGATCATTTCAGTATTCATTCTGTTTTTAAATGTCTTTTACACCTCAGTACTTCTGCCGCTCTTCAACAAACTGACCCCAATGGAAGATGGCGAACTCAAAACGTCAATTCAGAATTATAGCGATCAAGTGAATTTTCCTTTGAAGAATATTTTTGTGATGGATGGGAGCAAAAGGTCTAGTAAGGGCAACGCATTTTTTTCAGGGTTGGGGAGGGCCAAAAAAGTAGTGCTTTTCGATACGCTGATTGAAAAACATACTACCGAAGAACTAACAGCCGTATTTGCCCATGAGGTTGGGCATTTTAAGAAGAAACACATCCTGTATGGGACTATTATCAGTATATCCACTATAGGTGTGATGTTGTACCTCTTGTCTAAAATGGTCTTTAATAGTGAAGTAAGCTGGGCCATGGGTGGAGATATTACTGCTTTGCACCTTAATATTTTGGCCTTTGGAATTCTATACACGCCGGTTTCGAGGGTATTGGGATTAATTGGCAACCTGCTGAGCAGAAAAAATGAATATGAGGCTGATGAGTATGCAGTAACCACTTACAGGGGACAACCCCTGATTGATGGACTAATGAAAATGAGCAGTGACCACCTGTCCAACTTAACGCCACATCCGGCCTATGTTTTCGTGCATTATTCCCATCCACCATTGCTACAAAGGGTGAGGGCAATGAAGAATAAAATGGAATAATGAAACGAAGTTACTTGATCTATGGAGTTGTGGCCGGGCTTCTGTTAATTGCTCTACAAGCCATCCATTATAAGGCAATGATTCGGGACTTACGCATAGAACTGTTTGGTGTGGCAGTAGCAATCATTTTTCTGGGAGTAGGCATGTTTGTGGGTATTCAGATCATCAATAAGACCAATGCGCGACGTGTCAATAAGGAAAGGGCTTCACGCTCAAACTTAAGTGACAGAGAGCTCGAAGTACTTGTACTGTTATCAGAAGGGCTGAGCAACCAGGAAATTGCAGATAGATTGTTTGTTTCTCTCAATACCACCAAAACACACTTATCCAACCTGTATCAAAAACTGAATGTGACAAGAAGGACACAAGCCATCCAAAAAGCGCGTGAATTATCCATTTTAGACTCACCTGAAAGTGCCATATCTTGAAAATCACCCGAACGGGTGACTCTTTTTTGACATATTGTTCCTTTCATTGAGCTCTAAAACCAATCTGATAAAATCAATAAAAGGATGAAAACATTTAAACACATACTAAAATACGGTAGCATTTCAGGGGTAATCATGATCGCTAGTTGGTTCATTTCTCACCTCATTTTCACTGAAGATGATGGCTCTTTTGACATGTCGAGTGGAGAACTTCTGGGTTATGCATCCATGATTTTGGCATTTACTGCAGTCTTCATTGGAGTCAAAAATTATAGGGACAAGGAATTGAAAGGGGTGATCAATTTCAAAAAGGCATTTGCGATAGGTCTTTACATAGTGCTTGTCACTTCAGTGATCTATGTGATAGGATGGATGATTTACTATCCTAATTTTATGCCGGACTTTGCAGATCAATACCTGGACGGGCAGATTACACAATTGGAAGAGTCAGGGCTGACAGGTGTTGAGTTAGATCAAAAAGTGGAGGAGTTGACCAGTGAGATGGAATTGTACAAGAATCCAATTGTCATGTCTGGGGTGACTTTTATGGAAATCTTCCCTGTTGGATTGGTTGTCGCGTTCCTCTGTGCCTTGATATTGAAAAAGAAGGAATAACAAAAGAAGGATGCTCAAAAGTGTTTCAGGATGACCTAAAACACTTTTGAGAAACCTCTCTAAAATCTTAAAATTCCACAATCTCAAATTCCGTACGCCTGTTTTTGGCTCTGCCTTCTTCGGTGCCATTGTCGGCAATTGGCTGGGTTTCTCCATAACCTTTAGACCGCACTCGTGCTTCATCAATCCCAGCAAGTACGAGGTATTTCTGTACGGCTTCAGCACGTTTTTGTGAAAGCGAAAGGTTAAGTTCGTCAGAACCCAAATTATCAGTATGTCCACCAATTTCGATCACCATAGTAGCATTATCTTTTAGCAGGTCAGCAGCTTTGTTGAGCTCTACATAACTAATCGGTTTGAGTTCAGCACGTCCACTTTCGAAAAAGATATTATTAAGTACGACTTTGGTCCCTTTTTCGATTGGCTCAAGTGCAATGTTGTTGATGATTTCCTGATAGGTAGTATCTGCTGGAAGCTCGAAGCTTTGAGAGTAGAAAAAGAATCCCTTACTGCTGGCGGATACACTATAGTTTCTGCCTGCCGGAAGCACAACAAGATATTCTCCACTTGACGAGTTGCTCTTATTCACGCTGATCAATTCACCAGAGTTAATGTCCTCAATGAGTACAACCGCACCTATAGGAGCACTTGTTTTGGAATTAGAAACAACGCCCTGCACAACAACCGTAGGCTTTGGTTTAAGGTGGTCTGGAAGTTCTATTTGAAAGATTTCATAGTTTGATCCATCCAGTCGTGAAGATGAAAAATAACCTAACCCCTCAGCAGAAATACTGAAATTGGTATCATCACCTTCTGAATTCAGTGGAGCGCCAAGATTTTCTGGTTTGGACCATTTGCCGTTTTCGAAAATGCAGTAGAAGATATCCATGCCTCCAAAACCCGGATGTCCGTTTGATGCATAATAAAGGGTCTTCCCGTCAGGAGCGAGGTAAGGGCTATTCTCATTAAATGGCGTATTGACAAAGCCACCAAGGTTTTGAGGGATTCCCCACTCACCTAAATGATTTTTTTCTACCATGTACAAGTCGGAGCCACCTAATCCGCCCACCCGGGCTGATGTGTAGATGATTCTATTGCCATCGGCACTGATTGTAGGCTGTGAATCCCAATCCTCACTGTTCACCACGTTGCCCATGTTCTTGGGTGTGGACCACTCTGTACCTACCAGTTGGGTAATGTACAAATCACAATTGCCTACGCTTTCAGCTGATCCACATCTTACATAAACCATTACCTGTCCATCTCCTGTGAAAGCCGACCCGAAATCGTCACCAGTAGAATTGAGTGGTTCGGGAAGCAACTGTGGGTTGCTCCATGCTCCATTTTGCAAAAGCGAAAAATAAAGATCTTCCCCAAAGTCAGTTGGATCATCCTGGTCTAAATCATCAAAACCTCCTTTTCTCACGCTCGTGAAGTAAAGCCGCGTTCCGGTGGGAGAGACCTGCGGCATGTAATCACCCGAAATGCTATTGATCGCTGAGACAGGGACAGGGTCACTCATCGTTTTTTCTGCAGCACGGATCGCAAGGCTTTCTTTAGCATAGTTGAGCTTGTAAATACCCTGCTGCCTGGACATCATGTTTTTTGGAATATCAGGTAGCCTGGATAAGTAAAGGGTGGCCGCATTTTGTGCGTCTTCTAGTTTCCCTGACTCGATAAGCGCTCGACAGGCCTCATAGTACATCCAGGGATTATAATTTGGATTGATCGATTTTAATCGACCGAATGAATACACGGCATCATCCCATTGCTTGGCGTAGTTAAAAGTGATGCCGAGATAGTACCAGGCGTCCTGATAATCATTCTTCAGGTTGACTGCTTCCTTGAATTTATTGATGGCTTTGTTGAAATCCCCGGCGTTTAGGGCCTGTATGCCGTCATTGTACAGTTCTCTTGGTTCTTGTGCAGAGGCGCTTAATGCAAAAAAGCACAGCGCAAAAATGAGTGCTGGTTTGGTTAGGTTCTTCATAGGTCTTAAAAATATGAAAGAAATTAGTGAATAAATACTATAAATGAAAACAGCTCTGACCAAATGGCAAGAGCTGTTCCATACTTCTTTCAACTTTTAAACTTAATAAGGAAGCCTATAGTGCTACTGCACTAATTTGGAGTGTGAATTTTTCATGGTAAGCATAAATTTGGTTCATACTCAAATTCAATTAAATAGTGGATAACGTAAATAAATGTTGATACTTCTGTTATTTACCAACCGGACTTTAACCCTTTTTCAATAGCGAAGTGGTATTTTTCCAAATCAAAATGGTAAAGCATAGGTGCCTTGTGAGCACCACCAGTTCTTCTTTCATTGGTTTGAACCAGGTATCATAGCTCAGCATTTTTCTTCTGAAGTTTCTCCGGTCCAATGATTTTTCAAGGACGGTTTCATAGAGTGCTTGCAGCTCAGGCATGGTAAATCGATCAGTTAGCAGGTTCAACCCTATAGGTTGATGATTCAATTCTTTCTTTAGGATCTCTTGTGCCTTTCGAATGATAGATTGATGGTCTAAAATCATCACCGGTAGGTCGTGGAGTGATTTCCACTCACATATTTCGGATGTAAGATCAGGAGTTGGCTCCCTGACTTAAAAACAACCAGGTAGAGCTAGTAGCGAGACTATGGGGAGCTAAGAACAACACCCACTCTGACAATGAAATCCAAAACTCAGGAGATCTGGTTGTACAGGAGAATTTACCTCTGAAGTTGATGTACTATTGGATATATAATACCTGTTAAGGTCATAAATGGCCCGAAATGTAGATTATGTATGACATCAAAAAAGGCAGATAGGTATTTTGACGCTAGAAGCATGGGCCTTATCTGATCCTGAATTGTTTTTTACTTGACCCGTAATAGTGGTCAATTATTACTCTTAGGCTCTTGCCTGTGAAATAAACGCAAAAACGTCTCTAACCGCTGTAAACCTGATGGTGTTAAATTCATAATTGCTGAGAATTTGGAGTTCATTTTCGGAAAGAAAATTGATTTGGTAACACATGTTCTTATCAATTTAATGAACAAACCCGATTTAAGTAGTTTTCAGATTAGTATTGAAAACTCAATTACTTTGTTGATTTTATTGCTAATTGAATGAATTGTTGCGATTCGTGTAAAAAGTAGCAATCTCATTAGTCTCTCTTTGAACTATTTACTATGTTTGAACAAATAAACATAATAATTTACCTGTTTGGATTTAAAAGTAGATCATAGTAGTCCGGTGCCGCTTCACATGCAAGTGGAAGAATTGTTGAGAAACCTTATTGACCAGCCTAATTATGCGGATGGGGCCTTTTTGCCAAAGGAGGTTGAGCTATCGAAACTATTAGGTGTCTCTAGAAATACGGTCAGGCAGGCTACCAATAAACTTGAGTACGAAGGTTTAATATTTAGAAAAAAAGGGGTTGGTACAAAGGTTTCAAAAAGAGAGATAAGTACAAACCTGGGAGAATGGCACAGTTTTACTCAAGAGATGAGCTCCAAAGGAATACCATTTTCGAATATAGAACTGTCGGTAGAATGGGTAGAAGTGTCAGAGAGGATTGGTAATTTTTTGAATGTAGATCGAAATACTAAAGTCCTGAAGCTTTCCAGGTTAAAAGGTACTGTTGAACCTCTAGTGTATTTTGAAAGTTATTTTCAACCCCGGATTGGGC
This sequence comes from Marinoscillum sp., assembly GCA_040218045.1. Lineage (GTDB taxonomy): Bacteria > Bacteroidota > Bacteroidia > Cytophagales > Cyclobacteriaceae > Marinoscillum. Next base: position 120,851 of record JAVJQA010000018.1, on the reverse strand, counting down.
TAACCGGAAAAGAAGACTTCAGTCAACCACTCTATGATATCCTGGAAAAGGATTATCACTCTATTCCAGCTATTTCCAAAGAAAACATTAAAGCTGGTTTAGCCGGATCTAGAGCAAAGAAATTAAAGGTTAAAGAAAATGACCCCATCCTCATTAGAGAGAGATATGTATCTGACCCAGGTAATAGGCCATTGGAGTACAATATTGGGTACTACAGATCAGACATGTTTACCTACACAATAGAAATTAGACGATAAATGATGTATAGCATAGGAGTAGATATAGGAGGTAGTCACGTAACATCAGGTATGTTTGAACATTCTAACAAAGAATTGATCAAAGACAGTATAGTCTCTGTTCAGGTAGACAATACCGCCCCGAAATCAGAAATACTTTCCCTATGGTCAGAAGCTATTCAAAAGTCTATGGCGATTTGCGGAATAGAACAAATCGAAGGTATTGGTTTGGCAGTCCCTGGGCCATTTGACTATTACAATGGAGTTTGCCTGATCAAAGGAGTGCAAAAGTTTGACTCACTATATGGGGTGAATATACGAGAAGAACTAGCGTCAAGGTTAAATATTTCTGGGGATAAAATTAGGTTTATCAATGATGCTGCTTCGTTTTCCATTGGGGAAGCAAAATTTGGAGAAGCATCTTCTTATAGGAGATGTGTGGCCCTAACATTAGGGACTGGTTTCGGTTCTTGCTTTTTGGTTGATGGACAACCTATTGTCAGTGGGCCTGATGTACCTGAGCAAGGTGTATTGTATGATAAGTACTTTGAAGGACATATGGCCGACGACCTGTTTTCTACAAGAGGCCTGGTGAATGCATATGCCCAACTTTCTGGAAAGAAAGTTGATAGCGCACTGGATATATATCAAATAGCCAAAGGAAACAGTGACGCATGTCAAGTGTTCGAAGATTTTGGCTCAAAGCTCGGGGAGTTCTTGAAACCTAACCTTTCGCTATTCAATGCAGAAGTGTTGGTTCTGGGAGGTAACATTTCCAAAGCCTTTGAATACTTCGGGGACAATCTCCAAGAGCAACTACCTGGGGTCAAGATTAACGTTTCGCAACTGAATGAAAATGCTGCACTAATTGGAGGGGCTAGCCTTTTCGAGAAGGACTATTACGCTCAGTTGTCCAGTACCCTAAAAATGATGAACTAATGAAAAGTCAATCAATCAAATTAATAGCGCCAGTCCTTTTAGCGTATATCGTGATGGGCTTTGTAGATATCGTGGGAGTTTCTACCGGGTATGCTCAGCGTGACTTTGACCTAACACCAGATATGGCGCAATTAATTCCATCCATGGTGTTTGTGTGGTTTTTCGTACTATCAATACCAGTTGGCGTTTTGCAAAGCCGTCTTGGAAAGAAGAAGATTCTGCTAATGGGGATTTTACTAACCGCCTTGGGAATGTTCCTTCCGTTTCTCCACTATTCGTATCCGACACTTTTGTTATCATTTTTATTACTTGGAGTTGGAAACACAGTCATACAGGTTTCATCTAATCCTCTATTAAAGGATGTGGTGCCGGAGGAGAGATTTTCCAGCTTTATGAGCTTGTCGCAATTCATCAAAGCAATCAGTTCGCTGGTTGGGCCACTTATTGTGACATTGATGGTCACGCAGTTTGGTGACTGGAAAAATGTTTTCCTAGTTTATGGTGCCATATCCATTATTTCTGGAACCTGGTTGATGATGGTGCATATTGATGAAGCCGAAACCACCCAAAAGGCTTCATTCAGTTCAAGTCTCAAATTGCTTCGTAATCCATTGGTGTTGTCAATGGTAGTCGCCATTTTCCTGATTGTTGGGTTGGATGTGGGGATGAACACCAACATTCAAAATCTGATGGTTCAAAAGTTTGATTTAACCCTTGAGAAGGCATCTTTGGGGATAAGCGTTTACTTTTTTGCACTAATGGTAAGTCGGTTCTTTGGGGCTTTATTGCTTGCCAGGATCAATAACTTTTCGTTTCTGGTTTGGTCGGCTTTATTGACATGCATATTCATCATTTTATTAATCCTTTCTCCATCGTCTAGTCTGACTATTGTCTCAATAGCCTTGATAGGACTGGTTTCAGGGAATCTTTTTCCACTAGTCTTTTCGCTTACCATTAATAAGCTCCCAGAGCGTTCAAACGAAATATCCGCCTTAATGATCATGGCCGTGGTAGGAGGCGCTGTAATACCACCTGTTATGGGGTTTGTCAATAAGATGTCCGGGGCTTCATTGAGTTTTGTGGTACTTCTGATCTGTGCTGTTTACGTTTTTGGTTCTTCATTTATTTTAAAAAAACACTAATACTAATACTGATGAAAAATATTCTATTTCTAGTCCTGATTGTGATGGCGTTCTCATGCCAATCACCACAGTCAACACCTAATCAAGACGAAACAACGTCTGTTCTGAGCTATGTAGATCCCAATATTGGGACGGCTCATAGTCGATGGTTTTTCTATACGCCAGCTGCAGTTCCATTCGGAATGGCCAAGCTAGGACCATCTACTGACGGAAGTTATGGGAATGAACAGGGATGGGAAGCTGTAGGGTATGATTCCCGTCATGAGAGCATCGAAGGGTTTGCGAACATTCATGAATTTCAGGTAGGAGGTTTTTTGTTCGCAGCAATGACCGGAGACCTTAAGACCACTCCAGGTACACTAGAGGACCCAGATGGAGGGTACCGATCCAGATTTGATAAGAAGGATGAAGAAGCTTCGCCGGGTTACTATCGGGTCTTACTGAAAGACTATGGGGTGACTGCCGAGCTTACGGCAACAAAAAGAGTAGGCTTTCAAAAGTATACTTTCCCGGAGACTGAAAATGCTTACGTACTTCTGGATATTGGCAACCAACTTGGCGAAAGTGGCAAAGTGAAGGATGCGCATGTCGAGTATGCTGGAGATGGAATAGTAGAAGGCTGGGTGATTACCTATCCTGAATACGTAAAGAAATACCAAACCGGGGGTGAGGTAAGAATGTACTTTTCGGGTGTTTTAGACAAAAAACCTGATGCTGTAGGTACCTTCTCCAGTGAAAAGACTTTTGAAGGTGAAACCAGTATATCAGGAAAAGGTGCCGGTATCTATTTTAGATACAACACGAAAAAAGGTGAAACCGTAGGCATCAAGGCTGGGTTTTCATTCACATCGGTAGAAAATGCACGAGAAAATTTAGCGGAAGAAGCATCGGATCTTTCCTTTCAGGATGCCTTGTTGTCAGCTCAGAATGTTTGGACTGAAGAACTTAATAAAATAAAAGTCTCCGGATCTAACGAAGAAGATAAAACCAAGTTCTACACCGGCTTGTATCATGCTTTATTAGGTCGTGGACTAGGGAGTGATGTGGACGGTAGCTTTCCTGAAAATGATGGGTCTATCGGTAAAATTCCTTTGGATGAGTCTGGCGAACCGGAATTCAACTTTTACAATACAGATGCTGTTTGGGGAGCCTATTGGAACCTGACCCAGTTATGGGCTTTGGCATGGCCAGAGTATTACAATGACTTTGTACAAACTCAGCTGGCGGTATATAAAAACTCCGGCTGGCTGGGCGATGGTATTGCCAACTCCAAATTTGTATCCGGTGTAGGTACCAACTTCGTTAGTCTGATTATAGCCTCAGCCTATCAGTGTGGCATTCGTGATTATGATGTAGAACTTGCTTTTGAGGCTGCTTATAAAAATGAAGTGGCCTATCAAAACCGGATAGAAGGTGCTGGTAAAACCGATCTGGGAGGATTCATTGAGAATGGATACGTGGCTTATGTTCCTGGCTGGAATACAACTCCAGAGGGCTCAGGGTTTTCCGTTTCGCATTCATTGGAATACTGCTACAGTGCTTATGCTGTTGCGCAGTTTGCCAAAGCTTTGGGTAAAGACAAAGAATATGAAGAACTCATGGCGTTGGCGGATAATTGGAAGAACTTTTACGATGATGAAATAGATTTCGTTCGCCCTATTATGCCTTCTGGCGAATTCATTGAGGACTTTGATACGTTCGCCCCATGGATAGGATTCCAGGAAGGAAACGCCTGGCAGTATACCTTTTACGTGCCGCATAACCCTGAAGCACTTATTTCAAGAATGGGCGAAAGGGAGTTTGTAGCTCGATTGGATTCCATCTTCACCGTGTCAGAAAAGACCAAGTTTGGTGGAGAAGAAATAGATGCCTTTGCAGGGCTGACATATCTCTACAATCAGGGCAACCAACCCAACTTACATATTCCTTGGTTGTTCAATTATACGGATAGCCCATGGCTGACTCAGAAGTGGGTGCGTAGAATATGTGATGAATTTTATGGAACCGGACCCGTGCATGGTTACGGTTATGGTCAGGATGAAGATCAGGGCCAGTTAGGTGCATGGTATGTCATGGCCGCTATGGGACTATTTGATGTAAAAGGCTTGATCGAAACAGAACCAACATTCCAATTTGGAAGCCCCATTTTTGACAAGATTGAAATCCAAACAGGCACTTCTAAAAAACTTGTAATTGAAGCGATAAATACTAGCAAGGATAACATGTACATCCAATCAATTAAAGTTGATGGAGCACCGTTTACGGAAAGCCAAATTCCATATGCCAAATTAAAGAATGGTGGGCATATCATCATGGATATGGGGACTCAACCTCAAAGATCACTTTACACAGAAGATTGAAATAAAGCAATATACAGGCTATTTATGGTCTGTGTATTGCAATAATTGTAATTGATAGTATTGCTGTGTAAAATATTTTTATTACATTTGATATGTCTGAACATTTGGACTTAATAATAAATATACGAAATGTGATATCATTTCAGCGGAGTAATTTAAAATCCATCAAACTAAAACCCATATGAAATACACCTACTTAATTTCACTCTTTTGCACAATAGCTATTTCGGCCTACAGCCAAAATGGAGCGGTTAAATTGAATGCCAGCAACGCAGACAGTTATGTGGATGCAGGTTACAATGAAGATTATGTAACTGAAGGAAACTATACCTATCAGGCTTGGATTTTTCTCGAAGCAGCCAACACCAACGGCTACATTATGGCTACAGAGGATGACCAAAAGGGGTTCTCCTTTCGGATGTCTACCAATGATGCAGTGGAGTTTGTTCATGGTATTCCTGGATGGCATACCATTAACAGTGGAGATGTTACGGTTCCTTTAAAAACCTGGACACATGTAGCGGCGACCTATGATGGTACTGACCTTGTGCTTTTGATTAATGGAGAAGCTGTTGCCTCCAATCAACCAAGTCAACCAATGGCTGTGTCAAGCCAAAACCTCATCATAGGAGAAGGCGCTACATGGAAGGATAGACGGTTTACTGGAATCATTGACAATGTGCAGATATGGTCTGAAGCTCGTTCTCAGTCAAATATCAAAGAGAGCTTGTTTACAGAGCCTGCCGGTACAGAGACAGGTTTGATTGCGGCATGGTTGTTTAATGAATCATCTGGTAGCACCACATCAAGTGCGGGTGAAACCTACTCAGCAACTTTAGGTGCATCAGTCAATCGAGTGTCATTAAAGAATGACTACTCATTGGTCTTTGACAAAACTCAAGCTCCGAGTTTGGTGGATTTTGGTGTGAGCGAAGTGTTTTCACCTTCAGCTCCCATGACTATTGAGGCTATGGTATGCCCTTTTGAAAGTAGTAATGGATACATCGCTTCAAGCGAAAATGGAACCGACGGGCCAAATGGCGTCACCTTGAGAATGTCAGGCACCTATGGTATTGAATTTCAATTTGGAGGCGGCGGTAATTGGAACAGTGTGATTTCAGGCGACAATGCGCTGGATTCCGGTAAGTGGTCACATGTAGTTGGTACTTATAGTGAAGACACAATGAGGTTGTATGTCAATGGTTCTGAAGTTGCCAAAGCATTCAATACCAATGCCATTGGCGTATCCACAACTTCATTTACTGTGGGCGAAGGATCGGAATACAGAAACCGTGGACTTTCAGGTAAAATCGATAATGTGAGGCTATGGAATGCTGCCATTGACTCAGGTGAGGTAAATCAGCTAAGAGATACAGTCATAGAAGAAACATCTGATGCTTTAATCGCTGCGTGGGCTTTTAATGAAGGTGAAGGAACTTCGACCAAGGATGTTGCCCAATTATACACTGGTACCCTGAGCAATGTCAGCTGGGTTCAGGAGGGGTATTATGTTACACAATCGACAGATACAGAAAACCAGGCTCCTCAGGCTAGTGCTACTGTTGATATTGTTACCGGAGTTGTTGGGCAATCATTTGCTTTTGATGCTTCCGGATCTTCTGACCCGGATGGTGATGCACTTACCTACACGTGGGATTTTGGAGATGGCAATAGTGAAGCTGGCGAAACGGTAAGTCATGCATTTGATTCCGAAGGTGAGTATCAAGTCGTATTGACGGTTTCAGATATGGAGAGTAGCGTTACGGCAGATTTGTCGGTGTCTGTTGCACTTAATCAAAATCCTATAGCGGCATTTACAACTTCCTCTACATCTGGTTTTTTAATACTCACAGTTGATTTTGATGCATCAACCAGTTCTGACCCGGAAGAACATGACCTTTCATATGCATGGGATTTTGGAGATGGAAACACCGGGGAAGGTGCGCAGGTTACCCATAGTTTTGAGCAGGCTGGCAGCTTTGAAGTAGTGCTTACGGTATCTGATAGCTACGGTGGTTCTGCCACTGAAAGCACAACTATAGAAGTTCAGGAGGAGCAGGTAATCCTATCTGATCATTTCTCAATTGACTTTCAACTTTATCCTAATCCGGTAAGTGATATTGTACGAATAGAAGGGCTGGAAGGGTCTTTTAATTACAGCATCACAGGAATGGATGGCAGAGTATATCTGAATGAGAATAATGCGAGTCGAACATCTCTTGATATTTCACACCTTCCAAAAGGGATGTACTTGATTAAGGTCTTTAATGACGAGATCAGCATTTCACAAAAAATCCTTAAAAATTAAACTCAAATACAGATGATGAAAAATTGCATAAAATTATTGTCACTGTTCTTTTTGGCCTTAATGAGCACGGGATTGTTTGCTCAAGATAGGGTGATTAAAGGCACAGTCACGAGTGAAGATGGGCCATTAATAGGAGCCTCAGTAGTCGAAAAAGGAACGTCAAATGGTACAATCACTGATGTGGACGGAAATTTCCAACTCTCACTTGTCAACGAAGACAAGCCACTTGTGGTGTCATATGTAGGTTTTCAATCTCAAGAGATTAATCTCACTAGTGGACAAACAAAACTGGAAGTCAGCCTTGAGGTGGATTATGCCTCGCTTGAGGAGGTTGTAGTGGTGGGTTATGGTACTAAGAAGAAAGTGAACCTAACCGGATCCATAAGTCAGGTAGACGAGAAATCCATTAAAGGTAAACCTGTCACCAATTCATATCAGGCGTTGCAGGGTGAGGCTCCAGGCCTGATCATACAGCAAGGAACTTCAGAACCAGGTTCTGTGCCTCAGATAAACATCCGTGGTTTGAGCACCATTAATGGCAACACGCCTTTAATCGTGGTAGATGGAGTGATAAGCTCACTAAACAATGTCAACCCCAACAACATCGAAAGTGTAAGTGTACTAAAAGATGCTGCGTCAGCGGCAATCTATGGCTCAAGGGCTGCTAATGGAGTAATTCTCGTAACCACAAAATCCGGTGAAAAAGGAAAACCAAAATTCTCTTATAGTACAATGATGGGAATTCAACAGCCGACCAATTTCCCAAAAGCTGCTGATGCATGGGAGTATGCCACGCTACGAAATGAAGCTTTGGTCAACTCTGGACTATCTCCAGCTTTTACGCCGGAGCAGATTTTGGGGTTTAAAGAAAATGGCCCGAACACCTTTCATTATAGGGAAATTTTTAAAGATCAGGCTGCTCAGAGTAGCCACAACCTCTCCATGAGTGGCGCTGATAATGGTCTCAACTATTTCATGTCGCTTGGTTACCTAGATCAAAGCAGCTTGTTCAAAGGGCCGGATTATGGATACAAGCGATATAACTTCCGTATCAACCTGTCAAAGGAAATTAATGATAAGCTTAAGGTGTCAGGCAGAATGTCCTTTGCCAGGAACGACATTAAAGATCACGCTTGGTGGACGGAGTGGTTGATAGAACCTACAGTTCGGATCCCAACCATTTATGACATTGTAGATGAAAACGGTGACTATACACTGGTAAGTGGTAGCAATGGCAGCAGCTTAGCCAGATTAGAACAAGGAGGTTCTCGCACTAGCCAAAATGATGAAGCATTGGGAAATGTTAGTCTGGAATACAAACCTATTAATGGATTGACTTTGCAAGGAGTGTTAGGTGGCAACATCACGAGCAATCAAACCCATCAATTCCGAAAAGCGATCCAATACGCCTATCCAGGAGGTGGTGACAATCAGAATTCAGTAACCGATCAGTATTCTCGGTCTCTCTATTTGAATCCTTATGTTACCGCCAATTATAAACTGGAGTTGTTTGACAATCATGAACTGGATGTGCTTGCTGGAGCTTCATCTGAAAGTTACAAAACACAGTTTTTTGGAGTTACAGGGCTGGATGTGCCAGGCAATGAATTTGGTGTAATCGGAAATACATCAGAAATCCTACAGAGTGAAACTTACGGCTCAGCGAATGACTGGGCAATCAACTCATTGTTTGGTCGTGTGGGATACACCATTGCAGACAAGTACTTGTTTGAAGCGAATCTGAGATATGATGGGTCGTCGAGGTTCTCTGAGGAAAACCGGTGGGGTACATTTCCTTCCTTTTCTTTGGGTTGGGTCGCTAGTAATGAAGACTTCTTCCAACCGCTATCATCAGTTATATCTTTTGCCAAGGTGCGTGCCTCATGGGGCAAGTTAGGCAATCAGGATATCAACGATCTATATGGATACCAGAGTCTCGTAAGTGCCTCACCAAATATTTATGCTTTTGGAAATGTGGGGGTGCCTGGTTCTTTCTATTCGGTATCCAATGCTTCCAGAACCTGGGAAACATCTACCATGAAAAATATTGGAATTGATCTAGGGTTCATGAATGACCAGTTGAACGTATCACTGGATGTCTTTGACAACCTTACCGAAGATATCCTTTTGCAACTGCCAGTACCTGATGTTTATGGGCTGGGGCAACCATTCCAAAATGCAGGATCCGTTAGAAATCGAGGTTGGGAAGTTGCTCTTGATTATCGCATGAGCAGTGGAACTGTTAATCATTCCTTCAATGTGAATGTGTCTGACAACCTCAATGAAGTTGTTGACTTAAAAGGAAGAGAGTTTATCACTGGGGGGGATGTGCAGACTATACTCAGAGAAGGGTATCCGATGTATTCATACTATGCCTTAAGGTCTGATGGCTTCTTTAATTCGCAAGGGGAAATAGATGGAAGCGCGACACCTATTTTTGCCACAAGCGTGAAGCCGGGAGATATAAAATACATCGACCGAAATGGTGATGATGAGATCAATTACGAAGATGACCGGTTCATTGTGGGTAACCCTTTCCCGAGGTATAACTTTGGGTTTACTTATAGAGCCGAGTGGAAAGGTCTTGATTTCAGTTTGTTTATTCAAGGAGTTGGTAAAAGATCCCAGTGGGTAAGGGGTGAGATTGTAGAAGCTTTTCACAATAGCAATGAAGGTCCTGTTTTCAAACAACATCTGGACAGATGGACACCGGTCAATACCGATGCATCTTACCCAAGGTTGACCCTTGGCTCAGAGTCAGTCAACAATGCAGCCCGATCAGATTTCTGGATTTTCGACGCAAAGTATCTACGGGTTAAAAATGTACAGATTGGCTATACACTACCGGAATCCTTTACTTCAAAAATTGGTATTTCAAGTACCAGGTTTTATGTCTCAGGTTTCAACCTGTTCACATTCAGTCCATTTGATATTGGTCTGGATCCGGAAGTCAATGGAAGTTTGACGGGAGCCGGGGCACCTTATAGCGGTCGTGTTTATCCGGTGAGCCGAATAGTGTCAGCAGGGTTAGATATCAACTTTTAAAACAACAGATCATGAAACGAATAATAACATATATAGTGGTATTAGCAGCGATTAGTGGCTGTGCGGACTTAGATCTGGTACCTAAAGATGCTCAAAGTGAGCTTAATTATTGGCAAACTGAGGAGGATGCCAGGATCTTCATGAATTCAATGTATGCGGATTTAATGAGTGCGAATTCCTACTTAATGCTCAACTCACTTTCTGATGACGTCTTTACTAGAGTTGAAGCTTATAGAAATATTGCCAATGGCAATTATGACGCCTCAAATGGAGAGGTTAGAAATATGTGGTCATCGAGATACGCAAGTATTCGAAGGTCAAACATATTTCTAAATAACATTGATAGGGTCACGGATATAAGTGTGGAGGATCGAGCAAGTTATATAGCTCAGGCCCGCTTCTTGCGAGCATGGCACTACTTCTATCTGATCGAACTTTTTGGAGATGTACCTTTTGTTACTGACGAAATCAGTATTGAAGAGTCACTAGAGGTTACTCGTACCGATGAAGCTGTGATACTTGATTTTATCTACGAAGAACTTGATCTGGCGATTTCGGACTTGCCGACTGCAGTTTCTGGGGATCAGCAGGGAAGAATAACGAGTAATGCAGCCATAGCTTTTAAGTCTAGAGTACATCTATACAACGGAGAGTATTCGGAAGCCGCTTCCCTGGCCGGACAACTGATTGATGAATATTCGTTGTTTCCTGATTATGGTGGTTTGTTTAAAATGCCTAACGAATACAATGAAGAGGTGATACTGGGCTTGCAGTATGTGCCGGTAGACCGTGAGCATGGCATACAATATTATCTAATACCACCAAGTCTTGGAGGCTATGCCAACTTTTCCCCACTTCAAGAGCTGGTAGATAGTTACCCAATGGCAAATGGTCTGCCCATTGACGATCCATCGTCAGGATATGATGAATCAAATCCATACCAAAATAGAGACCCACGACTTTCCGCTACCATCATTCATGATGAATATAGTATGAGGAATCTGGAAGGAAATGATGTCACAATTGATACTTCTCCCGGGGCTGAACCTAATGGGTTGAATTTTTCTTCCAACTCAACTCCAACCGGCTACTATGTATCAAAATTCTACGATCAGCAGGCAAGAAATGTGTCCAATTCTGGATTGAACCTGATAGTAATTAGGTACGGAGAGGTCTTGCTGAATTATGCAGAGGCAAAGATCGAAGCAGGCACATTCACTTCTACCGACTGGAACAACACGATCCGCTTGATCCGTGAAAGAGCTGGATTAACGGGTGCGGCAGCATTGAATTACCCTGGAAATGACCAAGCAGAATTGCGGGCCATCGTTCGCAATGAAAGAAGGCTGGAACTGGCTTTTGAGGCAGGACACCGGTTTTTTGACATCAGGAGGTGGGAGATTGCTGACGAGGTGCTCAATGGTTGGGCGCATGGCATCCAAACAAATGTATCTCCGGCAGATGATGGTTACGAAAGGGTAGACTTAAGAACCTTCGATGCTGAAAAGCACTATCTCTGGCCGATCCCTCAAAGTGAAAGAGATATCAACGATAAATTATCACAAAACCCAAATTGGTAATGAAAAAGCTTAGCAAATATTCTATAATGGCAATAGCTCTTGCCTTGGTGTTTTTCTCTTGTAATAAGGAAGAGTTTGAACTCAATAGTGAAATAGCACAAGTAGGCTCCTTGGATGGGCCTGTTAACGATACCAGTATTCAGATAGATCCTGAAAATGGAGAAAGCGTGACTTTTAACTGGACACCGGCCCAGGCTGCCGATGGTGGCTTGGTGCTTTACACAGTGCTGTTTGATGTAGAAAGTGGATCATTTGAAGAGCCAATTTATTCCATTTCATCTGATAATAAGGGTGGTGGAACCACACTTACTTTAAGTCAGGTATTCCTGAATATCATAGCTGCCAAAGCGGGAATTGAGCAGTTAACAACTGGTAAAGTAAAGTGGACGGTGAAAGCCGCTAGCGGATACCAGTCTAAAGTCTTTGATCAGAGTCTTGGACTATCACTCACAAGACCAGAAGGCTTGGCGATATTTCCCGAATACATGTACATTCATGGGTCAGCGACAGAGGGTGAAGAACTGTCAAACGCTGTGGCTTTTAAAGAGATTGTCAATGAAATGCCAACTGATAATTACAATCCAGGCGTTTTCGAATCGATCACTAAGCTGTCCCCAGGAGATTTCTACATCGTTGATTCTAACAACCCTGACTCTACGGTTAACAATTACTACCTGAACAGTCAAGGTAAAATTAGGAGTGGTGATCAACCTACTACATTTGTAGAAGAAGAAGGAGTCTACAGAATACGGATGAATTTATCCGCAGCGACCATTTCCTATGAGAAAATTTCTGATTTAGAACTTTACATATTTGCCAGTCAGGTCACTAAAGCTGAGTTGGCTTATGTGGGGAATCATACTTTCGAATCGACCAATGGCTACTTTGATTTTCTAAACCCCGGTGACCCTGAAGCTCCGGACTGGTTAGGTTGGGAAGAAGAGCGATATCGCTTCAAATTCATGGTAGATGATACGCAATCATATCTTGGGAGCTTCCATAATGAGGCAATGAATGCTTCACTTGTGGACGGCCAGAGTGCCTACAATGTCAGGCCGACGGGAGAGGAGCCAGCGAGCTATTACAATACGTATTTCTTGGGTGCTGATGCTGGTTATTGGCAAGGAGCCTGGAAATTTGCTGATAAGTACAATGAAGCACCATTTACGGTTAGGGTGATTTTCGACCCAAAAGCAGATCACTATTATCATGAGTTTGAGTTGAATTAGTTGTACCAATGAATATAAAATACATACTTGTGAATATTATATTTTTATCAATTTTCAGCTTGATCTCATGCAAAGAGCCAATAGATGATCAGCTCATTGATCCTACGGAAAAAGACACAACTGATGTTGAAATATCATATAAGGAAAAGGCAAAGTCAGTCTATGACTTTATTCAAAACAATTATAAAGCCGGCGACCTTTACAGAGAAAATTACCCTACTCAGGGCGGAGATAACAAATACTGTTATCTCTGGCCTTATGTAGGAATGCTCACTGCTGGTAATTTGCTTCATGAGTTGGGTTATGACAAATCCATTCATGAAAAGGAGTTCGGTGGACTTGAATTATTTTATGACGACCGGGAAGAGCTTCCTGGATATCAGGCATATCCCATCATAGAAGTCAAGTCTGACCATTACTATGATGATAATTGTATTGTCGCCATGGAGTTGATAGATGCTTATCGGTTGCTCGGCGAACAGTGGTTTTTGGATCGGGCAGTTGCCATTACCGAATTCATTATGTCAGGTGAAGATTCCAGAATGGGTGGTGGGCTCTACTGGTTGGAGGCAGTGGCTGGCGATTGTAATTCTGGCCCAAATTGTATCAAAGCTGCTAATACAACAGCTTATGCTGCATTTGTGACAAGTGAATTGTACAAGGAGACTCAAGAGGATCGCTATTTAGACTTTGCGAAAAGGACTTATGAGTGGAATCACAGCACCTTGCGGGATCCTTCAGATGATTTGTACTGGAACGACATTAATATAGGAACCAATCAAATCAATCCTGTAAAGTGGACCTACAATGCAGCCATGATGATTATGTCAGGAGTGAACCTCTATGAGATTACTGGAGAGCAATCCTATTTGGATGAATCAATCGCTACGGCAAGGTCATCTTTTTCAAAATTCACCTCTGTGCGTGGTGATCAACTTTTCTTTCTGGCCAATGACCCATGGTTCAACACAGAACTCATGACCTCATACATCAAACTATCCAAGTATGACGATAAGTCTAAAGAATACATCGAAGTTTTCATTAAAAGCGCAGATTATGCATGGGAAAATGCCCGCACCGATCAGGGACATTTTTATGAAGATTGGTCAGGCAATAACCAGGCTAGGTATTACTGGCTGTTGCACCAGGCATGTATGATTGAAGTATTTGGAAGAGCCGCAATTTTTAAGGGAGAATAAGAATTAAGAGTATAATAAAGCAAGAGCAAATGTCTGCAACACAGCAAGAGGAAATTAGAAAGACACAACAGTACGAGTTACCTGTAAAGAAAGAGCGTGGATCAAATGGATATGACATTTACCCAACCCATAACATAGGTCAGGGATTAATATTTGAAGGATATGAATCCCTGGCGAAAGAATTGGCAAATAGTAGCCACATTAAGATTGATGGGTATGTTGGGATCATATTTGAAGATGTAAGACAAGGTTTAGAAGACGCGTTCCAAAAATTAGGTGTGAACCCAAAATGGGTGAACGTAAACGACGCTTTGCTGTCAGAGGAGGAGATTAATCAGAAGGTTACACCATTTCTTGGTGGGGACGATGCTGTGTTCGGAAAGCTAACCAATCTTGAGTTGGGGGACTTTTTTAGCCCAGATAATCTAAAAGCCTTCGCTTCTGAAAATACGATAGAACCCGTTATATTCTACGGAGTTGGTGCATCCTTAATTCCGGTTTCTGGTAAGAACGTATACTTTGAAATAAGTAAAAACGAAATTCAATTCAGGTCACGAGCAGGAGTAGTGTATAATCTTGGAGCCTTAGAGGCTACAGACCCAAAGGTCATGTACAAGAGATTCTACTTTGTGGATTGGGTCGTGCTCAACAAGCACAAGCAATCTTTAAAGGAGGAAATTGATTTCTTGGTAGACGGGCAGCGATCAGAGAGCATAACATGGGTTAAAGGTGATGTGTGGAGGAAATCCTTATCTAAAATAGTAGAAGGTCCGATCCGTGTAAGGCCATGGTTTGAACCGGGTGCCTGGGGTGGAAGCTGGATCAAGGATAGAATCGAAGGTCTTGAAAAAGATGTGGTTAATTATGCATGGTCGTTTGAGCTGATTGTTCCTGAAAATGGAGTAATCATCGAGAGTTCAGGACTGATGCTAGAGTATTCCTTTGATTTTCTGATGTTTGTGGCTGGCCAGAAGATGCTAGGCACTGACTATGAGCAGTATGGTTTTGAGTTTCCAATTCGTTTTGATTTTCTCGATACGTTTGATGGGGGCAATCTTTCCATCCAGTGCCATCCTCAGCTAGATTATATGAAGGAGCACTTTGGGGAGAAGATCACGCAGGAAGAAACCTACTATATACTCGATTGTCAAAATGAAGCGAAAGTTTATCTTGGATTCCAGGAAGGCGTAACGCCACAGAAATTTCAGGCTGCCCTTGAGAATAGTCAGAAAAAGAAAGAAGAGATTAAAATAGATGAGTACGTGCAGGTTTTTGAGGCACAAAAACACGGGTTGTATCTCATTCCTCCGGGCACAATTCATGGATCAGGTACGGATAATCTGGTACTTGAAATAAGCTCCACTCCATACATTTATACCTTTAAAATGTATGACTGGTTGAGAGTAGACCTTGATGGCAACCCGAGACCTATGAATGTACAGAGAGGAATGGAGAACCTCGTGTTTGAGCGATCTGGAGAAAGCGTAAAGGAGGAACTCATCTCAAAACCTTACCTGCTTGATAAGACTGATGAGTGGGAACTATATCATTTACCTACACACCAAAATCACCTGTACGATGTGCACCGGTATACGATCAACTCAAAGGTGACAGTAAACACGGAAAATAAAGCTCATGTGTTGAGCCTGGTAGAGGGAGATGAGATACGAGTCACCACCAAACACAATTCGAAAATTTTCAAGTATGCCGAAACATTCGTTATTCCAGCTGCCACTGGTGATTACACTATTGAGAATTTATCTCAAAACCCCGTTTTAGTGGTGAAAGCATTTATCAAATAAGTCAATAGGACACTAAGGCGGACTTTCCATTTTATATGGGAATCCAATTCCGGCCCCGAGGGGGCCGGAATTCTCTAGGAATATTTTAAACAAACATAAATCAATAAATAAGATGAAAAAAGAAAACCCAAAAAGTCTGTCCTTAGTAATTTTGATGATTCTTTTCTCATGTCAGCAAGAGGTGGAAATCAATAAAATTTCACCACCTACGGAGCCCGGGGTAGTCCCCTCGTCCACAGCAAATTCTGCGTACTGGACAAAGGCTCAACAGACCCATAATTTCATTTATGGAAATACTTTGACCAGCAACGATAGCTATCGTGCCAATCTCACCACACATGTTAACAACAGTTGGGAATGGTACAATGTCAGCCACATTTACGCAGATGCCGAAATGGTACGACAGGGTGATACCCAATACGCGCCCTACATGAATGACACGTATTCGTTTATGGGAAATATGTGGGATTATGCACCCAGTGCGATTGGAGGGTATTTTTCCTCGGTTAACCTGGATGGTACGGGTGCAGGAGGCGATAAGTATGTAGATGATAATTCCGTGACCGGAATTGCATACCTGGATTGCTACAATGTAACCTCAGGAAGTCAACAAACTCAGTATTTGAATTCGGCAATAGCTGTGGCCAATTGGCTAATGAATGCTGGCGTCTGGGATTACACTTTTAATGGAGGGTTTTGGTGGAATGATGGTACCAAGAATGTAGCGCCAAACGTTAAGCCAACACAAACCAATGGACTTGCGATGCATTTGTTTATCAGACTATATGACCTTACCGGACAATCGTATTACCTATCCTGGGCCAATTCAATTAAGTCCTGGTTGGAAAGCGAAATGTATGATAGCAATGATGGACTATTTATCTGGCAGATCGAACCAGGTGGTACTAAGCGGTATGAGAAGTTTACCTATGACAATGCCATCATGATAGAAGCATACCTGGCTTACTATGATGTAACTGGTAACAGCAGTTACCTCACTAAAGCTCAAAACTTGGGTATTGCGCTGAATACAGTTCTTTGGGACTATACTTCCAACGTTTATGAATTCAACACTTCTGACCCGAGAGTAAATCCGGCATGGTGTGGCTGGGGATCACAGGCGATGATCAAGCTTTATGAGGCAGATGGCAATTCTGCTTGGTTAGACTATGCCCAGGATAATATTGATTTCATCAATGCCCATAATAGAAATTCAACCAATCATGGCTATTACCATTTCACCAATTTAAATGGTACCCTGAGTGATGGTAAATATGAGTCGGTTGATCAGGCATGGATGCAAAGGATTCAAGGGATGCTTGCCGAATACAGATAGGCTTGCTTTTGCTAAGAAAGGATGCTCTTGTGGGGCATCTTTTCTTAGCAAAAGCAACTTTTAGCTTTGTTGTTGCCTCACATTACAATAGATTCAATGTCACTGACGAACGACGAACATAAAAACATAGTGATTGCTGTCCACATTGCTGGAAAAGGACTTCAATGTGCAGCTATCGACCTGACCTCCAAAGCTGTACTTCCAAACTCTCTCGTAACAGCTAAAGTGGACAAGGATGCCAGCAATAGACATATTATTCCTTCCTGGTCTTTAAACATTAAAAAATGCTTGTCCAAAGTTGATATCAATAAGGTAGTAGGAATTGGGTTTTCCATTCCAGGCCCATTTGATTATGAAAATGGGATAGCAGATTTTGAAGGAGTCCCCAAGTTTGAGCAACTGAAAGGTCTTAACATCTCTAAAGAGTTAAATCGTCGGCTAATGCTCGATTACGATCTGGAAATTCGATATGTGAATGACGCTGTTGGGTTTTCCATTGGACAAAACTGGGTGAGCAAATCCAATGCTGGCAGGGAACTAATTTTAATAATTGATAGTGGCTTTGGCTCTTGTTTTTTAATTGACGATTTACCGGCTTTTGAAGGGCATGGGATTCCCTTAGGAGGTTCTTTATATGCAAAACCATTTCAGACAGGCACGGCGGACGACATTTTTTCAACTAGAGGTATTTTGAATTCCCTTTCTTCAAAAGGTTGTCCAATACTTTTGACAGATGAAGGAACTATCAGAGCCGCTTATAATAACGCCAAAGGGTTACAGGTTTTCGAAGAGTTTGGATCCAACCTGGGTGACTTTATGGCACCATTTGTTGCTGATTTCAAACCAAATTCAATTAGCCTAGGCGGTTTAATAGGAAGTCATCCGGATCTATTTACAGCAACATTCGGAAAGGTTCTTGAGAGTAAAGGTGGTAGAAGAATCACAATAAAATCAGGAGGGGACCAATCCTTTCTTTTGGGGGCTGCACGACTGTTTGAAAACAGCTATTGGCAACATTTGACTCCATTATTTTCAAAAATGGAATAAGGTTTGGTCTTACCTAAATCCTGATTCCAAATCCATTGAGCAATACCAGACGGAGGCCCACATAAGACACCAGTATAGCTGTCAATACACCCAGGATTTTTAAATTGAATTTCTTGCTGGATAAGTAGGAGCCCATACTGCCGCCAATAACTACTGCTATGACCAGTTTCAGGGCAAGCTTTTCATTTAATTCGAATGTTCCTGCCATGGTCAAACCAACCAGCCCTGCCATAGAATTGGCCAAAATGAAAAATGAAGCAAGGGCTGCTATGGTTCGTGGGTTGGCCCAGTGCATCAGGTTAAGAATTGGTGATAAAAAAATACCGCCTCCAATCCCGGATACACCTGACAAAAGTCCAATGATACCACCCAATCCTAATTTTTTGGTCAATCCAAATTCCCTGGATTGGATTTTGGAACGGACAAATCGCAACATTAGAAATACCCCTGAAAGGATTAGTGATGAACCTAATATGAGAAAGAAAGTGGATTGTGATAAGCGAATTTGAGCTCCTAAATAAGCCAGTGGAATGCTGGAAGCCAGGAAAGGCCAGAAGAGTTTTAGATCAAACACTTTGTTTCTGATAAAGACGAATGTGCCAATTGAAACCACACAAATGTTGAGGAGCAATGCAGTAGATCTGATTTCATAAAACTCAGTAAAAAACAGACTCAAAATGGCCAGGTAACTGGAGCCACCTCCAAAACCCACAGAGCTGTAAAAAAGAGCTATCAGGAAAAAGATGATTGGTAAATATTCAATGGCCATTTGGTTGGTGTTGGGTTAGGAGATCAACGCACATTCAATCATATTCCCAGCTTTAAATTTCTGAGGTGTTGAAATGCACGCCAGGGCGTTTCCCATGGCCAATGAATAAATCATGGAAGATGACTGACCATCGAGTATCGTTACCTGATGGTTTTCAATGTGTGCTTTTAAAAATGCCGGCCGATCTCCTTTGAGTTCATAGTCATGTGCCAGCGGAACCAGCACTTTGGTCAATCCAGGTTTTTGTGACCCGCTAATTTTTAAAAGGAGAGGCAATACATGAATGTAAAAGCAGGTAAGCGATGAAGCAGGGTTTCCCGGTAATGCAAACACAAAAGTGTTATCCTTACGGCCAAAATAGAGCGGTTTCCCAGGTTTTTGAAAGACCTTGTAAAAGATCTCCTGAACACCATTTTCTTCCAGAGCCGCTTTCACATAATCATAGTCACCAACAGAAATCCCACCTGAAAGCAACAAGACATCTGTTTGATTCAGGTAATTACTGATTCCTGTTTTGATCAGCTCAAAATCATCTTCTATTTGTTGATTTCCCTGACATTCTAATCCAAACTGGTTCAACGCACTGATAATGGCAAGGCTATTTGACTCATAGATTTGACCAATTTTACGTTCGGTTCCAGAAGTGATTAACTCATTACCCGTAGTGATGAGATGAATGGAAGGTTTTTTGAAGACTTTAACCGATGGTTTACCTAATGAGCCAATCAACCCGATTGATGCTGGGGTGATCTGATGGCCGGGAGAAAAGACTTTCTGACCGGCACGAAGTTCGCCACCTTTAGGTCGAATGTTTTGACCTGAGGAGACCGTGCTATCAATAGTAAGTTGCTCACCAGCTACTTCGGTTTTTTCTTGCATGACCACAGAAGTGGTATTCTCAGGGATTCGGCCTCCAGTGAAAATCCGTATGGCTTCTTCATCTTGCAAACGATGCGTTGAAGTATCTCCTGCAGCAACTTCACCAATAATTCTGTAGGTCTGATGGTTCCCACAAAGGGCATATCCGTCCATTGCAGAATTATCAAAATCAGGGAGGTCAAAAGGAGCCGTTATTGCCTCAGCCAGACAATGCCCCAAGCTTGATTGCAGGTCTTTATCAATAATTGCAGGTTCGAATTCCTGAGCCTGTACGATTTGTAGTGCTTCTTCTATTGAGATCATTTAGCCACCTATTGAGATCATGGAGCGATTCTTTTCATAGTGCTCCGAGTCCATTTTCAAATCCATCCCGTCACGGGAATACTTTTTGGTTTGAATCGTATCCAGGATGATTTGTTCCAGTTTTTCTCCGTTTCTGTGAGGGGTAAGCAGATCTGTTTCTGCTGTTGCAAACAGACAATTTTTCATCTTGCCATCGGCAGTGAGACGAATCCGATTGCAGTCAGAACAGAAAGGATTGGTAATGGTGCTTACAATCCCGAAGGAGCCGGAATGCCCCTTTACCTGGTAATTCATGGAAGTGCTGTGTTTCGGATTGTCCAAAGCGACAACAGTTCCAAATCCTGACTCAACTGTTTGAAGGATGGTTTCTTGACTTACCCCTTTACTCCAGTCCCATTTATTGCCTTTGAATGGCATAAATTCAATGAATTTAATGGCGAGATTCTTGTTTTTGGTAAGCGAAATGAATTCGTTGATTTCCTGATCATTTACTCCTTTGATCAGCACTACGTTGAGTTTGATTTGAAAATCTGCATCCAGCGCCATTTGAAGGTTTTGCATGATTTTCTCGTAGTAGTCTCTTTTTGTGATGAAAATAGATTTTGCTTTATCCAGAGTATCCAGACTGATGTTGATCTTCGTTAAACCTATTTGCTGAAATAGCTCAAGATACCGATCGAGTAAAATTCCATTGGTTGTGAGCTTGAGGGTGACACCAAGATCAGCCAGTTCCCTGATCAGGAACTCAAAGTTTTTACGAATCAGTGGTTCTCCACCGGTCAACCGAATGGTATCAACACCCAAATCCCTGAAAGTTCTGGAGATGCTGATGATCTCTTCCAGCGTCATGATACCTTGCTTCTCCATGAGTTGAATGCCTTCTTCTGGCATACAGTAGAAGCAGCGGAGGTTGCACCTGTCTGTGAGTGAGATCCGCAAATAAGTGTGTGGACGTCCAAATCGATCTACTATCTTAGATTTAGTCATGTCTGTTTCCTTTTAATACATGAAATACATGCAATAAATGAGGGAAGATGGAGTCAATGCACTCTTTTGCTCCATTGGATGATCCCGGTAAGGCGAGGATAACTTTTCCATTCTTAATACCTGCAACAGAGCGCGACAGCATTGCATACGGCATACGCTCCTGACCATATCTACGCATCTGCTCTTCCACGCCAACAAGCGTTGTGTCTAGCAGAGGTCTGACGGTATCAGGAGTGATATCTCTTGGTCCGGCACCGGTACCACCAGTAAAAATTAAGAGGTCAGTTTGTTGTTCACTGACATGTTTAGTGATTTCTGATGCTTCGTCAGGAATGATCGTGTAGCTGGTTGTAAGACCAAATTCTTCCATTTTGCTAACAATGATTTTTCCAGCTCTGTCCTCTTTCTCGCCTTTGGACACAGAGTCAGAACAAACTACCACGCTCACCGACAATCCTTTTCCTTTCCCTCCATAAGATGATTTTCCACCTGTCTTTTTCAGGAGTTTGATTGTACTGATTTCTATTCCTTTGTCTACTGGCTTAAGCATGTCATACATTGTCAGCGCAACCACGCTCGCTCCATGCATCGCTTCCACTTCCACACCAGTTTTATAAATCGTTTTTACGGTCATATTGATGATGATATCCAAACCGTCGATTTCGTACTCAATCCCGGTAAACTCTATCGGTAGGGGATGACAATCTGGTAGCAGATCTGGAGTTTTCTTCACTCCGAGTAAGCCTGCTGCTTTTGCCATCTCAAACACATTGCCCTTCGGAATCTCATTGTTCTTAATCTTATCAATGGTTTCCTGGCTACTGGTTTTGACAATAGCTTGTGCTGTTGCTGTGCGAAGTGTATTGCTTTTATGCGTTATATCGACCATTATTGTTTAGTTAACAGTACTCGGAAACCGGTGGTCAGTTGAATGAATTGTACTGATCAATTTTCCCAATTCTGCACACTCATTTATGTTTTATCTGTTTACTTAAATTATTTAAACGTCAGACTAATTACTGATCCACTGATAACGGATCGCTGATTACTGTCTACCGTCCACTGATGGCTGATAACCTAATACTGACTCACCGATCCCTGTCGACTGATTGCTGTCAACCGACCACCGAATACTGACTCACCAATCACTGATTCACCTTCCACTGATGAGTTTCATCTTCAAAAATTTCTTTTCCAAATACGGGTACCTTTGCCTTTATCTCTTCCACCAGATAACTACAAGCTTCCGTGGCAGCTTTTCTATGTCCTGAAGAAGTAAAAACGAACAAGCAAATCTCACCAGCTTTCACTTTACCCAGACTGTGATAAATGTGCATGCAAGTCAGATCAAACTTCTCAAATGCTGATTCCCTGATTTCATAAAAGGCTTTCTCTGCCATTTCTTCGTAAGCAGAATAATCAATGGCCGCAACGGTCTTCCCATTAACCTCATCTGCTCTCACCTGACCTAAAAAGATGCTGTGTGCTCCAATGTTGGTTTTGCTCTGGTGATTGGCAATTGAAGTCGCAATCTTTTCAGGTAGGATAGGTCCATCCACAAATACCTTTTTTGGTTTCTTCTTACTCATTTTAATATAGTTTGTATGCCTCCGTCAACATTGATCAGGTTATTGAAATTATGTGTTTCAGTCAAAAACTGAATCGCTTTCTTACTTCTGATCCCAGACTGACAATAGACGTAAATGGGTTCTGACTCAGGAATTTCCTGATGTCGTTCGTTTAGTTGACCCAACGGAATTCTAATAATGTTTTTAGTTTCTGGTTGTGGCTGCTCATGAGGCTCACGTACGTCCAGGTAGTACTTTTCTTTATCAACCACTTCACAGTTAATAGCTTCCAGTTGTAGGGGCTGTGCCTTTATACGATTAATTTGATCTTCATTTGGCTGAAAAGTGATCAATTGTTCTTGCATAGTCAGCGTGTGGATGATCTTCAATTTTCCACTCAACACCTGTCCAATACCCAGAATAATTTTTAGGACTTCAGTGGCCTGGTATGTGCCTAAAATACCTGGCAGAACACCAATAACTCCAGTTTCTTCACAACTAATATCTTCCTTCGGTACTTTAGGAAATAAGCATCTGTAGGAGGGGCCACTCCGATAATTGAAGACAGAAATCTGACCTTCATATTTATAAATTGATGCATACACCCACGGCTTGTTAGCCAAAAGGCATGCATCGTTGATCAGGTATTTGGCTTGAAAATTATCTGTTCCGTCAATGATCAAATCATATGGCTGAAATAGTCCTACTGCATTTGAAAGGGTCAATCCCTCGGTGTAGGTTTGAAAAATGGTTTGGGAGTTCAATTGTTGTAGAGCTACTTTGGCAGCTTCAACTTTTGGCAGGCCAATACTGGATTCGGAATATAATATCTGTCGATGAAGGTTGGAGATATCCACCGTGTCATGATCCACCAAACCGATAGAGCCAACACCTGCGGCAGTCAGATACTGGGCAGCCGGACAGCCCAATCCACCCATACCTATAATGAGAACTTTGGCTTTTTGGAGTTTTTCCTGCCCCTGAGTTCCTATCTCTGACAACTTGATTTGTCTGCTATATCGTTGGTTGTTAGTGTCCATAGATCATCCACCAGCAAAAGGAGGCAGTAAAGCTACTTCATCTCCATCCTTGATGGAGCCAGTTTGATTAAGTTGTTGGTTTACTGCTATTTGTATGATATTATCGTCAGTTAATTGGTGTTTTCTAACACAATACGCCTTTAACTGAGCAATGTCAGTGCCGACTATATCTAGCTCTAACAGCTCTTCTGTACACCCGGTTTGCTCTGCAATTGCCCCAAAATACCTGATCGTGATGCTCATTTCAATGTCTTGTTCAGTGATAGTAATTTCTTTAAGTCTTCCGGGGTATCTATATCAAAAGCACCATCTGGAAACTCAATGAATTGTGTGTCTTTTTGATTATTCAATATGATTTTTTTGGCACCCTGATCTCCATTTAAGGATGTTAAGGATGAAAAATATCCTTTAGGGAAAATTGCCGGAACGCCAATGTTTCCTCCATATCGACAGGCTGTAACACCCACTCTATTTTCTAAATGTGAATCACAGAGCAAGCGGATTATGGTGCCAGTCACCAATGGTTGGTCTGATAATAAAAACAACAAGTGTTTTAGACCAGGAGCCATTTTTAGAGCATGGGTTGTACCAGCTTTAATGCTGGTTCCAATACCACCCTGCCAATTTTCATTAATAAGTTTTTCAAAGCCATTCAGGTCCAAAGAAGAAGAAATGGAATCCTGATTCCACCCGAGTACAACAAGTCGAAACCCAAATTGAATTTGATTTGCCTCATTGATAATCCTCTGCAGAAGTGATTTGCCTTCAAACTTAACCAATTGCTTTGGTCTGCCAAGCCGACTTGATCCTCCGGCCGCTAAAATGATAACACCTATGTGATTGAATGAATTCATAGGCTGGTGACTTTAAACTGATAATGCTTCTTTTCGTGTATTGCACCATCTTTGTCTTTCAAAGGCTGGCCATTGGTGTTGCTAAGCACAGCTTGAATTTCTGATAGTATGGAAAGCGCAATTTCCGCCGGTGTTTCTGCACCAAGGTTCAAACCTACAGGCGAATGGATTTTCTTGAGTTGATCTGCCGATAATTCAATTCCTTCAGTTCCTAAATCGTCGAGCATTCGATGGAATTTCTTTTTTGGGCCAAGGATTCCGATATACGGAATCTCAGGAAAGTCCAGAAGCAATTTGAGGACTGCCAAATCGTAGTTGTAATTGTGGCTGATCAATACAAAAACAGTTCGATCATCAATGTTCACATTTCTCAGGAATTGATCTGGTCTGGTCACAATCACCTGGCATGAACTCATGAACCGGTTGGCATCAGCGTGAGTGTGTCGTCCATCGGTCACAATAATGTCCCAGCCCAGAATAGCTGCCATATTGGACAAAACCTGGGCGTCGTTTCCTGCTCCAACCAGCACCAGAGTAGGGGGGGGAGTGTAGAGTTCCAGAAATGCATGTTGTTTAGAACCCGCTTTGATGTATTCACCAAAGTGAGGAAACTCATACTTTAGTACTTTTTCGGCATCCGTTCTTATTTGTGTTAAGAGCCCATGGTCTGCAAGTTGCTGGGTAGTCATGAGATTCTGATCAAAGATCAATTGGGTTCCTTTTTGCTCCAGACGCTTGTTGAGGTTGAACATGGTAACGACTACTTTCTTGGTTTTTGAGTCAACCAGTTTCTTCAACAGTGCAATAGGATTACCGTTTTTGTTTTGGTCAATAGGTTCAAAAAGGACCTGAATGATACCATTGCAGCCGAGCTGAGCTCCAATGATGGCATCATGTTCATCACTCGTGTCATAAGTGATCAGTTTGTTCTGGTTTTGATGCAAGGCGTGCAGTGCTTTATTTAAGGCATCGCCCTCCAGACAGCCACCGCTTATCGCTCCTGTCATTACCCCGTTTTCATCCACAAGCATCCGCGCACCTGCTTTCCGATAGGAGGAGCCTTCCACATGGACTACTGTTGCCAGGGTACATTGCAGGTTATTGGCAGTAGCTAGTTCATATGCCGATATGATAGATTCAAGCTCTCTCATCAGGCTGTTACTTTGAGCAGTTCTACTGCTTTTTTAATTTCCAATACAGCTTCAGTAATCTCTTCTTCCAAAGTAAAACGACCTGTGCTTATGCGAAGAGAAGACAAAGCCAGGTCATCTGACATTCCCATGGATTTCAAAACGTGTGAGGGCTGGAGTACGGACGAGGTGCAGGCTGACCCTTGTGAAATTGCAAGATTTTTGAGTGTTCGAACCAACCTGCTTCCATCCACACCTTCAATGCTGAAGTTAGTGGTGTTGGGAATCCGTGGAGAATTAGCACCATTGATGGCAAGGCCTTCTATGGTCAAAAGTTCATTCTCCAGGATGGTTTGTAATGCTTTAAGTCTTAAGCTGTCACCTGTCAAATCAGTAGAAATTATTTCGCAAGCTGTCCCCATCCCTACAATTCCAGGGACATTGAGTGTACCAGGACGCAATCCTCTTTCCTGTCCGCCTCCGAATAGAATTGGAAGAACATCACCTTTTAGATGCCCTGATAAGTAGAGTGCCCCAACTCCCTTCGGGCCATAAATTTTATGAGAAGAAAATGTGGCAATGTCTACTCCAATTTCTTTTAGGTTCACTGGAATCTTACCTAAGGCCTGAGTGGCATCTGTCATCAAAACAACGTCATGACTGCTTGTGATTTCAGATATTTCTTTCATCGGATGAATTACCCCGGTCTCGTTGTTGGCATACATGAAAGTGGCTAAAATGGTACGCTCTGTAATGGCTGATTTGAGTGACTCAAGCTGGATCTTACCTGATGGATCTACTGGTAAATATGTCACTTTAAACCCAAGTTGTTCTAAATGCTCACAGGTGTCAAGCACAGCTTTATGTTCTGTGACACAAGTAATCATGTGGTTACCTCGATGTTGGTTGGCTTTGCAATAACCCATCAAAGCAATGTTAATGGCTTCTGTGGCACCGGATGTAAAAGTGATTTCAGTTGGTTTGACATTGACCAGTTCAGCAATATGTTCTCTGGCAATTGTAACTGCTTCTTCAGCATCCCATCCATAAGTATGGTTTACGCTCGAAGCATTTCCGTAAACTTCGGTAAAGTATGGAAGCATGACCTCCAACACTCGCTGGTCTGTAGAAGTGGTCGCATTATAGTCAAGATATATTTGCTTAGCGTTCATTGAAGAGAATCTCAGTGAAACCAGTAGCAATAATACGTTATATACACGAATACATAACGATGGTTTTGAGGTAAAATCTTAAATCAGGTCTAGTAATTGTTTGTTTTCAGCAACGACGGCCTCAAGTTTGGACGTAAGTTCCAGATAGCTTTCAATTAGCTGTTTTCCACGTATTGTTAGTTGAGCGCCTCCGCCTTTTGACCCTCCCGTTTTAGAAAGTACGATTGGATCTGTTGCTTTATCATTGAGGTGATTGATGATATCCCAGGCTTTTTTATAGGACATACCCATGGCCTTAGCTGCTTTTGAAAGTGATCCTTCCTGCTCAATGAGTTGTAACAGCTGTACAGGGCCCGGCCCAAAGTATTTCTCACCGTCTATGTCTATCCAGCATCGAAATCGAATTCCTTTCATACACCATTATTTTAATTCAAAGTACAATAATTATTAAGATCCATTGGAAAATGAGAATCTGTTTACCGCTGGTCAATTTTCACATTGGCATTAGATGCAAAAATCATTATTTTACATTTAAGGTCAATTTGAACAAGTTTTTACTTCATTGTCCACAATCACTGTTCACTCAAATCATAAATTAATGGCACTATTCAGTTTATCAATCAACGGCAAAAAACAAGAGGTAGATGTAGATCCATCTACTCCAATGCTATGGGTATTGAGGGATCACCTCAGCCTGGTCGGAACTAAATACGGGTGTGGAATTGCCATGTGCGGTGCCTGTACGATTCACCTCAATGGAAATGCCGTAAGATCTTGTCAAATGCCGATTGAGGCAGTGGGTGAAAGTGAGATTACGACCATTGAAGGGCTATCCGAAAGTGCAGATCACCCGGTACAAAAAGCATGGCTGGAGGTGGATGTACCGCAATGCGGTTATTGTCAGGCCGGACAAATCATGAGTGCCAGTGCTCTTCTGAAGAAAAACCCGAACCCTTCGGATGAAGATATTGACAATGCCATGAGTGGCAATATTTGTCGGTGTGGCACCTATGTACGAATCAAGAAAGCAATTAAAACAGCAGCAAACCCTAACGTATAATCATCATGTCAGTAATAAAAACAAGAGTTGGAAGACGTACATTCCTTAAAACTTCAGCAGCAGCAGGGGGTGGGTTGATGATTAGTTTCAGTTGGTTGGCTTCCTGCAAACCTGGCCAGACCAAGGAGGAGATTCTGGCGATGCCCAAAGAATGGTTTAAACTCAATGGTTACATCAAGATAGGTGACAATGGAGTAGTGACGATCTTTTCTCCAAATCCTGAAATCGGTCAGAACGTGATGACTTCTATGCCAATGATTGTGGCCGAGGAGCTGGATGTTGATTGGAAAAAAGTTATTGTTGAGCAAGGTAAACTAGACGCGGATGCTTTTAAAAATCCTCAGTTTGCCGGTGGAAGTCTTTCCATAAAGCTGGGCTGGGATGCGCTACGTATGGCAGGAGCAGCGGGTAGGCGAATGCTCATGGAAGCTACCGCCAAAGAATGGCAGGTGGAACTTTCAAGTCTCACTGCCAGCGACGGGGTGATTAAAGAAATAAATGGATCAAGAACCATAGGCTATGGGGAAATTGCTTCTAAAGCTGTAGGTATTGAAGTGCCTGAGGAGTTGGAGTTGAAAGCTCCTAAAGATTACAAAATCATAGGTACCAGCAAAAAGAATGTGGAGGGATCAAAAATTGTCACTGGTAAACCACTTTTCGGACTGGACTTTCAGGCCGAGGGAATGAAACTGGCAATGATCCATCATCCGCCTGCTTTTGGGATGAAAATCAAAGACTTCAATCGGGATGAGATCATTAATTTGGATGGGGTAATAGATGCTTTTACAATAGACACCACTACAGAAGAACCGGTCTGGGCAGAAGTGAATGCTTTCAATACATTGATAGCCATAGTAGGTGATACTACCTGGCAACTGGTGAAGGCCAAAAAGGCTTTGAAGGTGACTTATGAAAATGAGAGTGCTCCTGAAAGCTCAGACATGCATGCTAAGAGACTTCAGGAAGATTTACTGAAGGGAGAAGTGACGGATAGTCGCGTGGATGGAGACCCACAAGCAGCATTCGCAAAAGCCTCAAAAGTGATTGAGCGAACCTATTCATCGCCGTTCATTGCGCACAATACGCTAGAACCGATGAACTTCTATGCAGATGTCAAGGAGAATTCTGCCTTATTGATTGGGCCAACACAAACCCCAAAAACCTTAGAAGAAACTACCTCCAAGCTGTTGGGAATCCCAGTAGAGAACATTGAGGTGGAAATGACTCGTATTGGTGGTGGTTTCGGAAAGCGACTGTACGTCCATTTTGGTTTGGAGGCGGCAGCCATATCCAAAAAGTTTGGTGGACCAATTAAGATGATTTACACCCGCGAGGATGACATGACTCAAGGAACTTACAGACCTTCCTATCTGGCAACTTATAAAGCTGGTTTGGATGAGAATAACAACCTAATTGCGTTTTCAGTAAAAGGTGTAGGTTTACCGGAAGGCCCGATTTTTCCCAATAGGTTTCCAGCTGGGGCAGTTGAGAATTACTCTGCAGAAAAACTGAACTCTACAACCAATATTTCAACGGGTGCATGGCGGGCGCCAAGATCGCATTTCACGGCAGGTGCTGAGCAGTCTTTTCTTGATGAAGTAGCTGAATTGGCTGGCAAAGATCCGATTGATTTTAGGTTAGCACTTTTTGAAAAGGCTAAGACCAGTCCGGTTGGTGAAAAGTACGATTATGATGCGGACAGATACGCCGGAGTACTCAAACTTGTAAAAGAAAAATGTAACTGGGGTCAGGATACCTCAGGTATTCACAGAGGAATTGCAGCTTACTTTTGTCACAATTCTTATGTAGCCGAAGTGATAGACATCACTATGAACAATGGACAACCTAAGGTTGAGAAGGTTTGGTGCGCTGTGGATTGCGGGATTGTGATTAACAAAGAAGGAGCCATCAACATGATTGAGGGTGGTGTGGTCGATGGAATCGGGCATGCATTGTACAGCGAGTTGAAGTTTGAAAATGGAGCTCCTGTCTCTAACAATTTTAATACATACCAGCTGATTCGACACTCCCAGGCCCCCAAGGAAATTGAGGTGTTCTTTGTAGAAAATGAAATTGCTCCCACAGGATTAGGCGAACCAGGCTTGCCGCCTGCCGTAGGGGCCATTGCCAATGCATTGTACAAAGCTACTGGTAAGCGCTACTATCATACACCATTCAGTACGGCAAACCAGGAACAGATTAATCTTGAAGTAGGGTAGTTTAAAATGATATGGCGTAGTGTTCAAGTCATACTTATAGTTAAAATGACTATATTAGTTTTTTGATCAAATTGTAAGCTTAGATGAAAAACACCCGACGTAAATTTTTGGCTAAAGCCGCTGCTCTTGGAGCCTTAAGTACTGTGCCATTTTCTCTTCAGGCACTGGACAAACAATCAAAGAAAAAATTGCCTAGTTTGAAAGGCCGAAATGTGCTTTTTGTTTATGGAGGTTGGGATGGACATGAGCCAATTAAATACCGTGATTATATGGATGATTGGCTTAAAGCTGAGGGTGCTGAAGTCACATTGTCTGATTCCCTTGAGATTTATACCAATAAGGAAGTCATGGACAATACCGATTTGATCATTCAGATCTATACCATGTCTGAGATTAGTAAAGAACAAGAAGCTGCTCTGCTAAAAGCTGTACAGTCAGGAGTTGGGATCGCTGGATGGCATGGCGGACTGTGCGATGCGTTCCGAACACACGTGGATTATCAGTTCATGACTGGTGGTCAATGGGTGGCCCATCCCGGTGGTGTGATTGATTATTCCGTAAAGATCACCGATCACGGAGATGAAGTAACCGCAGGGCTGAAAGATTTTCCAATGACTAGTGAGCAGTACTATATGCATGTGGATCCTAACGTGAAAGTATTGGCTACAACCAGGTTCAATGGAGAAATCAATTCATGGATCGATGGCTGTGTGATTCCTGTGACCTGGAAGAAGATGTTTGGTAATGGTCGGGTCTTTTATACTTCTGTAGGGCATAATCTTGAGCACATCACTCAGGTTCCTGACGCTATTGAAATGCTTAAAAGGGGCATCAAATGGGCAAGTGCAAGTAAGTATGCACCTGCAGAGAAGTGGGTACAGCCTGTATATGGAAGTTAATTTAGGCTAAATAGCTATGCCTACAAGGGTGATATCATCATACTGCATATTGTTGCCTTTCCATTTATTGATTTCAGATAGGTAGTATTCTGCATTAAAATGCTTTTCTTCTTCAATCATTTTCAGGATGCCTCGACGACCTAGTTTTTTCTTATCGTCAGAGTCAAACTGGTCTATCAAACCGTCAGTAAACCCATAAATTCCAATGATACCTTCCATTTTAAAGGTGATTTCATAGATGGACTGTTCAATATTCTGATAATTGATGATTTTTCTTGACTTGAGATACTCTATGCCGTTGGTTCTTTTAATAAAAGCCGAAATCCCAGTTGAACTAAAGGTTATGGTGCTTTTTTTATAATTAAAATTGAATAACCCGATTTCAGCACCCATACCATAGTCGCCAATATCACTTGTGGTCTTGTTGTAGTTGATGATTTGATCATAGAACCTCACCAACAACTCACTTAGATTGTTAGGATCAAAGTCAGTAAATGACTGATTCAAGAGACTATTGCAAACCATTGAAGTCATTGCTCCCTCTATACTGTGGCCAGTACAGTCCACGATGGCTAGGAGCACATTGTCATCTTTTCTAGCATACCAATAAAAATCACCTCCTACAACATCTTGCTGTTCATGAACCACAAAAAAGTCTTTGAATTCCTTTTTGATATCTTCCTGTTTTGGAATAATCAATTTTTGGATGCGTACAGCGTCCATCATTTTTACATCAACTAAAGGCTTTTCAATAACCATTGAATTTGAACTACTGCTTTTCTCTACAGTTTCTTGTATTTCAATTGAAATCGTATTGACGAAATTGGTAATTAAGGTGATGTTTTCCTTTTTGTTGAGGATAAATAATAACGATTCTTTTAATTTCTTAGTGATGAGCTGACTTTCATCATTAATATAAATTATTCCATCTTCAAAATCCCGAATATTAGCCTGAAGCCATTTGATCCAGGGTTCAATCAGTGTATTTTTCGATAATTCGTTAATTTTAGGATCTAAGGTTCCATCAGTAGGTAGAAGATAGCAACCCTCAATATCTGGGAAGTTTTCAGTAATGGAATTAAGAATATGATTCATTAAATCGGCGTGTAATTACTCCAGGGTTTTTGTCAAGTGCTTCACTTTATGGGCAAGTAAAGCTTTATTGTAAATCGCATATTTTTGTATAAATAAAATAGTCACTAGTTTCTTGCCCTTATAAATTAAAAGCTCATTGCTATCTATATTTATATAAGAATAGTTTAGGGATTCAAAACACCCCAACTCATCCATTTGAATAATCGATTCTTTATTCGAGTCTGATTCAGAATATTCGAATTCTTTTAATTCGGTATTGTAAACCATACATTCATTTACAATACCGAATTCTCTCTTAAAGTCAAGTAGTTGGTCTTTCATGACGTCTTACTTGGCAGTTAATTACAGTTTCTGTTGGATATCTTTCACTCCTTTGGACACTATAGCCCTAAGCATTGCCAAATTGGCTTTCTTCTTATCAGCTGCTAGGTAGATCATGTGAGTCCCACTATCAGTACAGTTAATCAGGTGATACTGTGATGAAAGAGTAATTAATATATCGTCTATAGAATCTTTAAGACCTAATGCTTCGATTGCTTTTAGTTTTGATTTAACAACTTCGACGTTATAAGCGCTCGCCACGTCCGGGTCTAATTTACCATCTGAGAAAGTCCCAAGTGACATGCCTGACGCAATTTCCACTACAGTAATTGCGTGAATACCATCTGAACTTTCTTTTGCACTATCAATGAAATTTTGAATGAAATCATTCTTGGCCATTTTTATTCTAAGTTTTTGGTGAATATTTAATTCTTGGCTGTAAGATGTTTCTTTGTAACTTAGAAGGCAAGCAGAGTGCTAGTATTGCCTAGGTATTATGCTTATTATTCGTTGAAATGACGTTAAATCACGTTGAAATAAAAAGCTTGAATCAGAGGTTGGGTTTGTTAAGGAAATATAATTTTGCGGCATGACAATAGAAGAGGTGCACGCATTACTCCAAAGCAGGAGGTCAGTTTATCCCAATCAATATCTGAACAAGGTCATTCCGGATCAAATCATCAGAAATATCCTGGAAAATGGCAATTGGGCACCTACGCATAAACTCACACAGCCCTGGAGATATAAAGTTTTGAAAGGAGAGGTACAAAAGAAGTTCGGGATTTTCATGGCGGAGAAATACCGCTCTATGCATAGCATGGAATCTTTTTCTGTAGCCAAATATGAAAAGCTAAAGATGAACCCCCAGAAAGCTGGAGCAGTCATTGCTATCTGTATGCAGCGAGATGCAAAAAACCGGGTTCCAGAGTGGGAGGAGTTGGCTTCAGTGGCCATGTCTGTCCAGAATATGTGGATCACAGCTGCAGCTTATGGGTTGGGTGCATATTGGAGTACACCTGATTTGTTGGAATACTTTAGTGAGTTTGAACCACTAGCAGAAGGGGAGCGCTGTATTGGCCTTTTTTATATGGGTTATGCCAACATACCCAGTAACAAACCCCCCAGGACCCCAATGGAGGATAAAGTGAAGTGGCTTTGATTACCATTCAATGGTGACCATAAGATTAGGGGCAAAGGTAATAGCATGCCTTTCCACCGGAACGGGTGATTGAGAGCGGTTATTCATGTTATTGCCCCCCTCTGTATCTGACTTGTTTCTGAACACATAGTCTGTTAGGTTTTTCTGGTTATAGACATTGATTAGGGATAGTCCAAAAGTAGATGACCACTTTCTATCATCAGTTTCTGGAATGGTGTAAGATGCGGAGATGTCCAGGAAGTGGACGACAGGGTATCTATGGTTAACCGATAATAGTGGATTTGTGTTAGGCGCTGTTGATGGCGAACTGACATTGCTGATTATTTGAGCTAGGTCCAATGATTCTCCATTTAATCCCGATGCCAATCTCCATCCACCAGAAATCTTCCACCTGTTTTTATGGTAAGTGATGCCGGTGTTGATGTTGTGTGGTTGGCTATAGCTACTTGAATAGGTGGCTGTATCCGTAGATACAGATAGCCGGTTGTAAGAGTATCCCAGCCATGATTCTAAATTGTCATTGATTTTTTTTCTGACAAGAAAATCAATTCCGTAAGATTCCTGATCATTTTGATAAAAGTAAGCGGTAGGATTGAAGCGATTGTGGGAATAGTAATTTACGTTTTGGGCGGTTTTATAATAAGTCTCTACATCCACTACCCAGCTTGATTTATTCCATATCGCTCCGAACATTGACTGGATTCCTTCTATAGGTCGGGTATCAATTCCATCTGCTAAGCGCCAAAGTTCATTGTCGAACCCTCCATTGCTGAATTCCAATGCTTTCACCTGGCTTAGGTATTGATAATAAAGCCCAAAGGATCCTTTTAAGGTGAAAGAGTTGGATAGATACCATGAGGCAAATGCCCTAGGAGCAAAGTCAATGTCGTTGGTTAGGTCATAATAGTTGACCCTACCACCTAATTCTAAATACAATTTTTCCCAATAATTGAAGCGGAGGTTCACGTATGGACTCAGTGTAGTTGCACTTTCATCCTTTTCTGCAGTATAGACTTGAGATTGTCTGGCCTGGCCTTTATAGTTAAAACGATTGTATTGTCTGCGATACTCAGCACCTATATCTATATGGGTGCCGGAAAATGGTTTCCAGTTTATTTCTTCACTGATGCTTACATCTTCAATGGCGTTTATGGAATAATTACCTATTAAATCAGGAGAGGGAGGATTGTCTACAGCATCTCTGGATAGAAAATCTAGCTCGTATGAACTATAGCTCAATTTTAAGTTGGAGCTTACCTTTTCGTTGATAGTGCTCTTCCACGATGTGCTGACACCAATGTTTAAGTTATTGGTTTCTTCTGGCGAAGGCTCTTGATCGGGTAATTCCAACATAAAACCAATATTGGATTGGGTGAACAAACTAGATATGCTGATGTGGTTCCGAGGATTTGGGTTAATGGTAATTCCTTGCTGATAGTCTTCAAAAATTACGTTAACATCCCTTACGTCAATGGAGGCATTACTAGTAATGGCCGAGCCTGAATAAACGACCCGGGTAATTGCGTTAAGCTTTGGCGAAAGAAATGAAGATGGGAATGACCTTCGAGCCCCAAGGCTCAAACCTACCTTATTATTTGCAAGTGGAGTCTTGAAATAGCCCATCGCAAACAAGGTGTTCACACCAACTCCACCGCTGGGTTTTAATTCGGTAACGGCATCTGTTTGGATTTCGATAGCACCACCTACTCTGCCTCCCATGCGTGGATGAAAACCATTTCTATGCACTTCTACTTTATCAACCACTTTTGGGTTATAAGGAGAGATAGTTCCGAAATAATGTCCACGGCTGTAAATAGGTATATTGTCCAACATCACGTACGATTGGTCGGTTGAACTTCCCCTGATAAATAGATTCCCCGGTCTATTGTCAGGAGTACTAATGCCAGGTAATGCTGCCAGAGAAGCAAATAAGTCACCATCCGTCTCTCCAGGAAGAAGTGGAAGTGCAGTCACATCAATGGTAATACTTTGATTAGCAGGATTGAGATTGATTCCCCTGGTCAAATAATCCTGAATGATCACGTCTGCCAACTGGATAAAAGTCTGAGGAAGAGATGTTTTAATCGTGTTCGTTTGGATAAGTGTTTCCCACGGAATAACTCGGGTTTGATAACCGATAGCATAAAGCTGAATTGTATCCTTTTGATTGGGTTTAATAGGAAGAATTATCGTATTATTATTCTTAACCTGACCTGGAAGCGGAATACCGTTTTTCAGTACGGAAACAAGCTCAACAGGAATTATTTGATTGTTGACAGAGTCCTGGATAGTTAAAATGTAGTTAGCTTCTATCAGTTTAATGACATAATACTTCTGATTGATGGTGTCAATTCCTAGTGGTAAGTGGTTGGAAATCGACGTGAGAAAAACTTCACCATTGGTTTCCCATTGCTCAGGAGATAAACTGATACTAGATAGCAACTCAGTGTCATAGGAAAACTGAATATTGGATTGATCCTGATACTGACGTATATATGCGTGTAAAGATCGATCTGCTTCTTGAGCCGAGGCGATCAGGGTGCACAGAAATATGCTGAGAGTTGCGGCTAACTTCATGTGTTGGAGTAGCGTTATTCGCTTAGGTATATTTCGTTCTTTTCTGTTTTATATTCAATTTCTAAAGAAGTAAATACAATTTTTAGAGCAGATTTTAAGTCATCATTCGGGAACGATCCGGTAAACCTTCTGTCCATGTTTGTTTTACCCTCCACTATATCTACTTCGAATTGTTTCTCTATGGTTTCAATTACTTGTTTGAGTGGTGCATTGGTGAAGCTGCTCTCGTTGTTTAACCATGAAGGACTGTTCAGGGAAATTTCAATCTTGTCTTCCCATTTACCCTCTGTGTATAAATAACTTTCGCCCCCTACTACTAACTGAGAAACGTTCGAAACTGTGGCTCTGACCTTACCTTCATAACACGCCACATGAAAGGACCCACCTAATTCATCAACTGTAAATGTGGTACCAAGCACGGTGACCTCACCACTCTTTGTGTGAACAGAAAAAGGATTTCCAGGCTCTACACTAAAAAGAGCTTTTCCTGTGAGCGCAACCTCTCTATTACCTTCACTCCAAAGTTCCTCATCCAGTTTCAGGCTCGACATAGAGGCCAACGTCACCACAGATAGTCCATCTGGGAGCAATATTTCTTTTGTTTCTCCAGCTTCGGCATAATAAGTAGTGCTATCTGGCTGTATCCAAAGCCAAATACTCAGAGATAACAATAAGGCAACGGAGGCAGCAATAGACAGAGGTTTCCACCAGTTGATTGATCTGGTAATCGTTTTTGTCTCACCTTGAATGATTTTATCAACACTTGTTAAAAACTCCTCGCTTCGGATGGGTTCCCATTTTTCTACTTCCTGATTGATTTGGGCATATTTAAGGGCGTCATCTCCAATTTGAGATCGTAGCTCCTCAGTTGAGATATCTCCGTTGAGCCATTTGATTATATGTTTCTCATTGTCTGCCATGCTTTACTATTTGGTGGTTCAAATTTAGAACGGTGATTTACTAAGAAACCCTACCTAAATTTTCACATTAGCAATTTCGTCTAGATTATCTTTTAAGAATTTCAAAGAATTGGTCATGTGTTTTTCTACTGTCTTGATCGACAAGTCCAGGGATTCTGCAATTTCCTTGTTCTTCATTTTGTCAATTCTACTGAGCAGAAAAACAGTTCTTTGCTTTTCTGGAAGTTCGGAAATGATTTCTTCAAGGCGATTCTTAAACTCTTCTTCCCTGTACACATATTCCGGGTTTGATTCCATCTGGGATTCAGTAAGGTTTTGTCTGTGCTGAAATTTGAGTACTACTTTTTGATGGTCTACTTCATCAAGAAAAAGTCTGTTTGCGACAGTAAAAAGATAACTTTTTGCTTTTTCAAAAGGTACTTTGCTACAGTTGTGCCAAAGTTTAATAAAAGCATCCTGAGCAAAATCCCTTGCTTTTTCAAGATCACCAAATTTGTAAAACAGAAAATTTCGTAGAGATTGTCCATGCGATTTATGCACCTCCTGAAATACCTGTTCTTCGCAGACTGAAGAATGAGACATCTATTGACACTTAGCTTTGTTGGAAATCAAATTTATGAATTCTAATGTTTTCGAAGATTATGTTATGTAGAAATTCTTCGACCTTAACGACATGAATGAAATCCAACGAAATGTGTTCGTGATGTGATTATTTTCATTAATCTTCGGGGCATATTGAAAATATTCTTATATTTAAAGTCCCACCGTCGAGTTTTTTTTTCAACAACCAGTCATTTTTTATTATGAAACTAGCTAGAATCATTACAGTTCTTATGCTGATTTGTCTTTTCGTTTTTGGTGTACTTGGTGGAACCAGTCTATAAGTCAATACTAAGAGAGGAGAACTAGTAAAAGTGTTATCAGTGCCGGGAATCCTTGTACAAAGAGGATTTTTTTGTTGGCAGTAATGCCACCGAAGATTCCGGCTACTGCCACGCAAGTCAAAAAGAATATCAGTATGTTCACCTTCCAGATAGGGTCTTGGATGAGGAACGTCCAAATGAGTCCTGCGGCCAGGAAACCGTTGTAAAGACCTTGATTAGCTGCCAGGGTTTTAGTTTTAGGAAACATTTCAGTAGGGAATGCCTTTGATCCAAAAACTTTCACCCCACGTGTAGTCCAGACAAACATCTCCAGCCAGAGTACATAAATATGAAATAGGGCAATAAGACCTGTTAGTATTTGTATGGTTAGTGTCATGAAGCAAGTTGGATTTGTTTCAGACAAGTTAAATGCATTTTTAAAAATAAAAAAGGCCCTGAAGTTTCCTTCAAGGCCAGGTTAGCGATGGTCAGGGCATCTTAGGATTTTTTATCCAGCATGAGCAATTCACTGAGGTTGATTTCTGTGATGTATTTTTTCTCGCCATTACTTTCGTAGGAGCGGTTCACAAGTTTACCCTGAACAGCCACCTCACTGCCTTTTTTCAAGTAAGATTCCGCAATGTCTGCTTTCTTCCCCCAGATGACAATGTTGTGCCATTGTGTATCTTCTACCTTTTCGCCTTTGTTGTTGCGATATGATTCATTCGTGGCAAGTGAAAAGCTTACCATCTTTTTACCACTTTCAAAGTTTTTTACTTGTGGGTCATTACCTAATCTGCCGATTAATTGAACGTGATTTTTTAAAGTTGTCATGATAATAAAATTTAATTGTTAAACATATAAGTCTCTGATTGGCAGATGACTTGTCGAATTGACGAGAGCAAAGTAAAGGCAGGTAAAAAGTGATAGTCGGAGGTTACTCGGCTACATCCGTTTATATTCGTATGTAACCGGTTACAAACGGGTAAATAATTGAAAATCAGATCATTATGATTTTTTTGTTCTCTTTGAAGAAAATGAGATTTTTTATTAAGATGAATAAAAGGACTGTTGATCTATGATTTAATTGAACTTATCTATTTGTATTTTGTAATTGTAGGTAATACAATTACTTTAAGTTCCAGTTATACCCCATAGACAAACTGATCAACATGAACTCAATACTTATTTTCACTTTAGTGATGTGTGCAGTATTAGCTGTGCTTATTGCTGCTAATTTTTATCTTTTACGCAATTCGTTTCTATCAAGAATTGGCGTTACGCTTATCATTGTAAGTGTGGAGGTTGCTTTTTTAACCTTCATAGTCACAAGGTACGGGTTGCACCACTTGTGGTGGGCCATTCCAGTGGCTATTTTAGCTATTTGCGGTTCCTTTTATCATTTCTTTCTTTTCCTTAAAAAGCCCTTATCGAGCATGCTTAGTTATCTGGACGATTTGGAGTCGGGAAGTTTGAACATGCTGGTTGACAAAAAGCTACTGAACCGGAATGATGAAGTCGGTAAGATTTTCAGATCATTTGAATTGCATGTAAGCAGGATGAAGAGTTTGACAAGATTTGCTTCTGAGATCGGTGAAGGGAATCTTGATGCTACTTTTTCTGTGTCTAATCAGGAGGATGAGTTGGGGTTATCCCTGATTAAAATGCAGTCAAACTTAAAAGGGGCTATACATGATATTGATGTGGTAATCAAGGAAGCGAGTATAGAAGGAAGGTTTGAAATGCGAATGGACACATCGGGTAAGGAAGGCGCCTGGAAGAACCTCGGGGAGTCCTTGAATAGTTTACTGCATTCGTTTTCAGCCCCGCTTATTACACTTAATGCAATTATCAATGGTCTTGCCCGTGGAGATTTAAGCAGACGTTATACAGATAAAGCCAGGGGGGACATGTTTAACATGGCTCAGAACCTAAACACGGCACTGGACAATATTGATGGTTTGCTATATCAGGTTGCTGAAAATGCCAACGTCATTGATGATTCATCTAATGAAATGCGTGTATCAAGTGAAGAAATGAGTAACAGCACTGGGGAAATTGCATCGTCTATCGCTGAGATGAGCAACGGTGCACAATCACAGGTTGTAAAGATTGATGAAGCATCTTCACTGATGGAAGGGATCCTATCCAAATCACAGCAAATGGCGAATAAAGCAGAAACCATTCATACTGCTGCTCAAAATGGTGCAGACAGTAGTGAAAGAGGCATGAAAATGGCTGATGAAGTGGTGGATAGCATGGTTCAGATCATTCAGTTTGCACAAAAAACTGACGCCTCCATGAAGGCCTTAACGGAAAGGTCCAACGAGATTTCCAAAGCATTGGGTGTCATCACGGAAATAGCGGCACAGACAAATCTACTTGCACTCAATGCAGCAATTGAGGCGGCTCAGGCGGGCGAGTCAGGAAGAGGGTTTGCTGTAGTAGCGGAAGAAATCAGAAAACTGGCTGAGGACTCTAAAAAGTCAGCTTCTATCATAGAAAAGGTAGTGCTCGATGTACGTCATGATACGCAGGAGGCTGCTAAGGTTATTAAGGAAATGAACGAGAGTGTGAAAGTGGGGGAGGGCACCTCAAAAGCCGCTTCAGTCGCATTTAAAGAGATTTACAACTCATCTAGTGATACGCTGAATCATTCGGAGGAAATTTTGGAAGCTACCAAAGTGCAGATCGCAAACATCAATGAGGTTGTCAGTATTACTGAAAGCATCGTGGTGGTATCAGAAGAAACTGCTGCAGGTACGGAGCAAATTGCAAGCTCAGCCAGTGAACTGTCGAGTGGCATGGAGAATTATAATCAAAAGATTCAAAAATTGGCAGAAATTGCAGAAACCTTCAAGAATGGGGTTAGCACGCTGAAACTATCCGGGCGAAGCAATGAAAATACCGCCTTGTACAATATGAAGGAAGCATATGAAAAGGAAAAGTACCTATTGGATGCACTGCTTAATTATATGCCGGATGCCATTTATTTTAAAGATTTGGAGAGCAAGTTTACCAGGGTAAGTAGGTCTATGATGGAGCTTCATGACCTCCCGACCCTGAACGATATTATTGGTAAATCCGATTTTGACTTT
Source organism: Marinoscillum sp. (assembly GCA_040218045.1). Taxonomy (GTDB): domain Bacteria; phylum Bacteroidota; class Bacteroidia; order Cytophagales; family Cyclobacteriaceae; genus Marinoscillum. Next base: position 79,715 of record JAVJQA010000018.1, on the reverse strand, counting down.
TATGGGGATCATGCGAAAGATGCCTATGAAGACGAACAAGCAATCATTAAAACTAAAAGGCCACTTCTAAATAAAGTAGAGAAGGAAGACAAGCGTGATGGAAGTGTTTCTTATGTGTCAACCACCAAGTTACCTCTAAGGGATCAGGAAGGTGCTGTAATAGGTACCTTTGGTATCTCTAGAAATGTCACAGCAGAAAAGCTCATGGAGCTCGATGCTAACAAGAAAACTGTAGCCCTGAAAGAATGCCAGGAAGAAAATCAGAGGTTGAAACGTGAGATGAAGACTGTTTCGATTGACTAAAGCTGAGAAAGTGGGCCTTGGAGTAATTGTATAATTTCATCAGTTGTTAATACACTGGCAAACTCATCTTTCAGATTGGCCAACTCGACTTGATGCACTATTTCAGCATCATATCTTACACCATCAGGAGTTACTTTATCAAAAGCAGCTGTGGCATCTGAGATCAATGTGGTATTGAATCCAAGGTTCGCTGACATTCGGACTGATGTAGAGATACAATGTTCGGTCGTTAACCCAACTATGATCACATTTGTGATGTTTTCTTTTCTAAGAATTCCTTCAAGATTGGTACCAATAAAGGCGCTATTTACTGATTTGTGAATTACCACGTCCCCCTCTTTGGGTTTCACTTCATGTTTGATTTCATGTCCGGGTTTGCCCGGATAAAGTGGGGATTCCGGATTGGTGGAATCATGCTGAATGAAAATGTAGGGCAATTGATTTTCCCGAAAAAATCCAAGCAGCTTTTGGCAATTTGATTCAGCCTGAAGGTTGTTTCTGTTTCCTCCATAATATTCGTATTGGTCTAAACCTACCTGAATATCTATGAGGATTAAAGCGGGATTGATCATGGCTTAGATGTATCAGGTCTTGTTGAATTGTGATGTCTCTTGGTTGAATAAGCTTCTAAATATAACGAAGAGCTAGATATGTGTAAATAATTAGGCCACTTTCTTCAATCTTGGAAAAGGTCTGTAAGCATAATAACTCAATACCATTTCAAGTGCTTCTCTTATTGCATCATTGATTGGCATGATTTGATTTCCGGCTAAAAAATCTATTTGCATCAGCTTTTTATAATAATCAGAGAAGATAGGCACATATTCTTCATTCTTGAGCAACTCAATAGCTTTGGAGTAATTGTCTACTTGATTTTCTTTGATGAGTTTGCAGGTTACCAATCTCAATTCGCCAACTTTATCCCTACTGGCTCCATATCCAAAAAGGCGACAAATCAAACCTCGATACGGATAAATGCTGCAGCTCCCTTGAGTGAGGTTTTCTATGGTTAATGGTGAGTAAATGGTACAAATAGATGAGGAGTTTTGTTCCAGTGCAGCTAATCGCTCTTCAGCTTCGTGATTGATAAACCAATGAAATGCGAGGGGCAAAAATTCCAAAGGACTGGCTTCAATATCTGCTTTATTACAACATTTACCACAACCAGCGAGGCAATGAAGTCCTGAAGCTTTTTGAAAAACACTTATCTCTGTATCGAGGCGACCAAACAACCGTTCGACCGCTCTCACTTTTCGTACAATTGACATAGAACGAGTCCGCGAATGTACGATTTAAGTATATAAAGGTTGACTTATTTATTAAGGCAATTCGATCAATTGAACACAATAAGGATCAAAACTTCAATTATGGAACAATTAAATGGCTTTTCCATCAATGCGGCAATTGGTAATACCTAAACTTTAAGCGAGCGAAGGCTATCGCTTTTTAATGGCTCAATTGTCAGTATAACTTTTAACAGTAGTAAGCAGTGTCTCCACAAAGAAGACACCATGCTTTTTGCTCAAATAGATTATTAATTACAACTTCGATATTGAAAGGTTATTGGTAAATTATACCAAGAACTATAACAAAAACCGCCAATTCCATCGGTGTTAAAACTACGTACACTTAACGTGATATTTTTGGCTTGTGGGTTGACAGTTACCAATGAAGTGCCCTGCCCTGAAGCGATTACGCCATTTACAACACTCCATTCGTACCCATCAGCTCCACCACCAACATTTGTACTTGCTAGAAATGCTTGTGGACAATTATAGACTTCATGGAGAATGTAGGTAGGAGTGTTAGGCGTAGTGCAACCTAACCATGCTGGAGTTTCAGCATTAGACAAGATCCCTGAAAAAAAGAGTAAGCAAATTGTGGTGATTGTTTTTAAAGAGTTTTTCATACTATTGTTTTTTCACATAATATATAAAATATATTTGATAACTGTATGTGTTATTTTATAAGTCAAGAATTGTTATAATATGTTTAGTCTTTTTGGGATAATTTTAACTCCTTTTCAAAAGGAAATTCCACAAAAAAGCTGGAACCTTTTTCATATTCACTTTCGCACCAGATGTGCCCATCCATCGCATCAACATATTTCTTAACTATCGCGAGCCCCAGACCTGTTGATTCTTCTCCATCTGTGGGTTTGGAGCCCAGAGTCTGGAATTTACTAAAGAGTAGCTTTTGTGCGCGCTTGGGGATGCCCTGTCCATTATCTTTTACAAGAATCCGATAATAATCACCACTTTCAAGCATTTCAACAGAGACCTCCACACTTCCGCCCTTCTGTGTGTACTTAATTGCGTTGGAAATCAGGTTGCTGATGATTTGATTGAAATATCCTTTGTCAATAGTTGTGTTGATCGAGTCAGCACTGGAAGTGAAACTCAGGTTGATGTCTTTCTTAGCCGACTGTCCTATAAAGTCTTCTACTTCGGATTTGAGCAGGGATACCATCTCAACCTCCGATGGGTTAAGCTTAATGTCACCTGAGTTGATGGCGCTCACATTTAGGATTCGAGTGATGAACCCTTCCATTCGGTCGCTCGATTCAATGACATAACCCAGGAATTCCTGCGTTTGCTCATTGTTTTCTTCTTTCAAGACCAGGTTGGTGTACCCCTTGATCAATTGTAGAGGGTTCCTAAGATCGTGAGAAACCACACTGATCAGAAAATCTTTTTCTTCATTGAGATTGGTGAGCTGTAGATTTTGCCTGTTGAGCTTCTCTTTTTGCTTTTCTATTTCTTTAGTTCTTTCTATTACCTTTTGCTCTAGAAGGTCGTAGAGCAGGGCGTTGTGAAGTGTCACTGCAATCTGACCCGAAAGTAAGGACAATAGATCTGTTCTCTCTGCAGTGAAACTACCCTTGGTTAGTCTGTTTTCCAGGTAAATGATGCCAAGTAACGACTGTTGGTGAATGACGGGCATGCACAATAAACTGGCTATATCATTTGCCAAAAGGTAATCATCACGTTGAAACCTTTCATCTTTTTCTGGCTCATCCAAAATAACCGTATCCTTGGTTCGGCCAACATATTGTATGACAGAAACAGGAACATAGTCCGTTTCTGCCACATCCAATGGAGTTACCATTTGCGCTTCCACTTCTACTGAACTAATAGCTTGTAGTTCTAGCTTGTCATTATTTACAAGAATGAAGGCGCCACTTTGGGCTCCAGCATTTTCTGTGATAATTTTCAAAAGCGTTGGAATGGCTTTGCCCAGCTGAATTTCACTGGAGATGGTACTGGCTGCCTTTAAAACCGAAGCAAGATCAAGCAGGTTATTGCCACTCAGGGAACCGTAAGAAAAGCTGCCCTCGGTAAATGTGGATTGATTTCTTCGTTCGGTTCTTTCTCCTAAAAACGGAAATTCTTGTTTCAGATCTTTGACCTTGGCTACCACGCCCCATTTTTTATAAGCCTTTAATGCGTTGGTTAAATAGTGGATTTGAAGCGGTTCATCATCATTTCTCTCAAAATGTCTTCCGGCACACTCATAAGCAAGAGCCAATTCATTGAGATAACCTGCATCTTCTGCATGCTGGATACTATTATTATAAAGGTCTTTTATTGGTTTGGAGGAGTTGGTGACCGAACGCAACTCAGCCTCAACTAGCTCATATTTATGCAGATAATTGGATGGGGCATGATTTGCCCAAATCTTCATTTTCTTTTGATTTGATTTGACTTTTGCCAGTAACTTTCGTTTTCTCGCTGGAGAACTATTGATGCAGAGTTTTAACCGGACAAGAGAGTCATAAAAGTTAACAACCGGCACATAAGCGGTGCTTGTGATAACTTCCAGTTGTTTGATCGTAGCATCCGAACCTTCCAGTGCTATTTCATCGTTTCCAAACAGATAATTTAGATACAATTTGTAAAAAGCAATATGAAATATTGCTGTTCCATCTGTTTGCAACTCTTCCTTATAGTCAGTACTAAAAAAAGATTCAACACTAAAAATTTCACCTTCCAGTAGCCATGGTTTTTCCAGTGCATTGTTAAGATTATAAATCCCCTGAAGCACAATTTTCATGTACTGGAAATAACTTTCCTGATTGAACGATGGCATCTTGTCCAGATAGCTTTGAGCATCTGGAATAAGATCGCTTAACCGACTTCCGCTAAGGAACCCGGTACAGCATTTTAAGAAGGCGGCACTCGCGGCATACTGATTGTCTCCAATCTCAAGGGAAACCAAATAGGCTTCATCGTATGGTTTCAGGGCATCTTTCAAAGGATCCTTCCAATGGTGGATAAATCCATTATAGATCACCATTGTTTTGGGTATAATGGATTTGTATTCCGGTGAAGTTTGGATCATGTCCATGGATATCTTCCCGAACTCATAACCAGTGTCATACTCTCCCAAAACACCACAAAGTATAGTCCCGTACCCACCATAGAATGGGATGCTGTCCACTGAGTTTCCATATTTCAGTGAAAGTTGAACAGATTTAAAAATCACCAGAGGGAAGAGCTTTGGGTAATTGTGGTATGAGGCGGTACTAATACTCGACATCATATTGATGGCCAAAGCCATATGCTCGTCTTCCATGCTTGGCAGACTTTCAAAAAATGCTGCCTTTTTTCCTCGAAGTTTGAGTTTGGTTCGGATCAAGCTCAGTAAAATGTCAAAATCGGAAGGGTTGGAGGGAAGCCTAATCCCAGCTTTTTTTAATATAGAAAGTCCATAATCTATAAGCTCAATGTGCTTGCTTTGGGCAATGTAGGACTGAACGAAAATATTGTAGGTCTGAAGTGATTCTAGCTTTGTTTTTGCTTTTGCAATGAGTGCGTTGCCAAGTGTTTCCATTCTGCTATAGTTGCCCACCACAAAGTGACTTTCCATAGCATCCAGTGAGATTGTAAATAGTAGGTTGTGCTGATTGTTCCAATCTTCCTCTTCTATCAGGTCCAGAGCTGCGTCATAATAAATCACAGCGGATTCATTGGCCGTAGATGCCGCCGCTTTTGATCCAGCTATGTGATTCAGATGGGCAAGTTGAAGTCTGTAAGCCTGGTCTTTTTTTGGTACCCCAAGGTTCAACTGATTGACAATGTCAAACACGCGCTCCTTTTGGTTGTCTATATTGGTGTTTGTCAGCAACAATTCCCCAACTCGTTGATGTACCTGGGCCTTTTCTTCTTCGGGAATCAACTCATAAGCGGCTTGGCGAATCCTATCATGTGCAAACCTGTACACCAGTGTATTGGCACTGTTGAGTTTTAAGTGCCTTACCAGTCCTGCGTCCCCTTGGCTCTCCTCCACTACAAGCAGTTGCTCCACCACAGACTGCCATAGGTCTTCCAGCAGGTCCTCCGGTTGCGGACCCTGTATTTGCTCCAAAGTGACCAAATCAAAACGATCTCCTATACATGCACCGAGTGTCAACTGCCGTTGTACACCTGGTTTCATTTTACGCAGTTTATCCACCATAAACTCCACCACATTGTCTGTAAAATTGGTTGTTTCCAGACCTTTGGAGTCCCATTCCCAGCACCCTTTTGATGCATTATCCGGGTGATGATACCAGACCAATTCCTGCTCATAGATGGATTTCAGGAACTGATTGACGAAGAAGGGGTTACCGGCAGTTTTGGCATGAATAACTGATGTTAACTCCCTGGCCTTTTCAATGGTACTTGAAAAGGTATCATTGACCATTTGAACAGTATCTTCAAAACTCAAATCATTGAGCTTAATGTTTTCGATATGTACTCCCTCTTTGTCAAGACCCTTGAAGATAATCTCTAGAGGGTGTGAAGGGTGAATTTCATTGTCGCGATATGCTCCAATGAAAAAGAAATTGTCCAGATTAGGCTCAGTGATTAAACTCCGTAGAAGCTTCAATGAAGCATTGTCAGACCACTGCAGGTCGTCGATGAACATGACCAGGGGGTGCTCCTTTGTAGCCAGTGCTTTAATAAATTGAGTGAACAAGTAACTGAACCTGTTTTGAGCTTCATTTATTCCCAATACAGGAAGTTTTTCCTGTTTGCCTATGATCAATTCTAGGTTTGGGATAAGGTCTGTTAGTAGTTTTCCCTGGTCACCTAATGCGTTCTGAATGATCTCTTTCCACCTTTTCAGGCTTGTTTCGTTTTCTGAGAGAAGTAATGTAATGAAGCTGCTTATTGCTTGCGTGATAGCTTGATATGGTCGGTCTTTCTGAAACTGCTGATGTTTGCCTTTAATGAAATACCCACGCTTCTGTGTTATTGGTTTATGTATTTCGTAAATCAGAGAAGTTTTGCCTGTTCCGGACTTACCTGCCACCAGAGCAATTTCTTTTCGACCTGAACCTAGAGTGTCAATGGACTTCAGTAGCCTTTTGGTCTCAGTCTCCCGTCCATAGATTTTCGATGGAATAAGGAACCTCCCGGATTGATCATTTTGACCAAGAGCGAAATGGTTGATTTCCACTTTGAGGGCAGCCTGGTCATGGCATTTCTTCAAATCTTCCAATAGTCCTTTGGCTGACTGGTACCGATGCTCCATGTCCTTGGACATCAGCTTAAGGATGATATCGGAAAAGATATTTGGGATTTGTGAGTTGACTTGATAAGGTGGCTCAGGCGCAATAGCCAAATGTGAATGGATCAACTCTAATGGATCATTGCTCTCGAAGGGAAGCTGGCCCGTGAAGAGCTCATAGAGCACTACACCAAAAGAGTAAAGGTCTGAGCGATAGTCTACCGCATGATTTACCCGACCAGTTTGCTCCGGAGAAATGTAAGGCAATGTACCGAGTAGTTGGTCACTTATTCCTTTAATACTTAATTTAATATCAACATTAATGGCCAGGCCAAAATCAATCAGACTAGTCTCCAACTTGTGGTTCACCAAAATATTGTGCGCACTAATATCACGATGGATCAGGTTGTGCTTACTATGAACTTCGGCCAGTGATTCACAAATATGAATTGCGATTTTCAAGCAATCCATTATGGTTGGATTGTTGTGCTTTCGCCAATTTTTTAAGGACTCCCCATCAAAATATTCCAGAACCAGGATCGGGGTTTGATGGTCTTCAATCAGGTCTAGTGAAGAACGAATTCCCTTTGTATTAACCTCTCGGAGGTATTTGTCTTCATTGTAAAGTTGTGAGGAATGGGGGTGATAATTGAAATCCTCTTTCATTACTTTTAAGATCACTTCTTGCCCATAAGTATCATCGCTCAACTGATAAATTGAGGAGTTGAAACCTTCTGCAATCTTTAGTGCTCTGTCAAGTAGATCCATTTATTGATTTTATCCTCCAATCTTAAAGGCTATTAGGGCACTCAAATATATCCATACACCGCAAATGATCCCGTAAATGGCTGTTGTGATCAGGCTCTTATTCGACGAACGGACCAATAAGAAAGGTAAGGATAACGAAATCAAACCCTCACAGATAATCACATAAACCGGAGCGTTGAACACCATAGCTACATTTTGGTGATACCACCACCAGCCGGCATCTTTGGCCAAATGTTCATAAAGCGGGATATACATTCCTCCACCTATTCCCAGAATAATCGAAGCGACTCCCCAATTTTTCCAGTTGGACAATAAGATACCGTAATACCCGAGTTGAATAATCACATTGGCCCAGGCAAAGGGCATGTATGCTGGAGAACTCCAGATCATCATTTCATTTCCCGGGTACACCAGGTTGTTGATCGTCTCTACCAGATAATGATCGGTTACCAACTCCAGTATTCCTGCAATGATCCCGAAAATGACCAAACGGGTCATCAGGCTATCTCTTGTAATGATGGCATAGAGTACGTAAGCAGTAAATAAGACATAGGAAATAATGGCCGCTGATGCCGGGCCTGAATTAAGGATGGAGCTGCCAATGGACCATGTCATCAGAATGGCCTGAGTTGTTACAATAAACCAGGTAAGCTTTTTACTGTGAGTAATCATAGTTGTTAGGTTGGTTAGATTTCGTTGATACCCCAATTTGCCGTAAGTGAAGGTGGAATAAGAAAACGTACATTCTTGCCCTCATTGTAGTGCCTGATGTACCCCTGGAGCATTAATTTATTAAATGAACCGGTTAGTTTTTGGACAATATGGTCATGTTCTGCATGTGAAATTCCTCCTGTAATAATCTCAGAAAGCTTTAAAACGAGATGATCTTTTAGAGAGCTATGATCTGAAATGCCAATCATTTTACTCAGCTCCATTCCGGTGGATTTCTCGGCATCCTGGAAAAAGTACCAAATCATATATTCAGGAATATCATCAAATAAATTGCCAGGAATCATATGTTTGATAAAAGCGACACAGGAATCAGAAAGCGCTTTACCACCTTCTGACGGTCCAGCCTGATGCTTGAGAATGGCGCAGGCCAAGACCCAGTTGTCTTCAAATTTATCTGCCAGCAGATCTTCCTTCAGTCCTATTAGATGGCCAATAACCTTCCAGCAGTGCGTGTATGCCCTGATTTGCTCATAGGTAAGGTCGATTTTCAGGGTTCTTAAACCACTCAGAATGATTGGAGAAAAAGACATAAGGGTACCTGCAAGGTCCTCCTGGTTGATCGGTTCGCCAAGTTTAGCACTGTCCCAGCCTTTAGCATTGAATTTTGGTGACTTTAAAAAGTGCCGGATAGAAGCATGAATAAGCCGAACTTTTTGGACGGTTATAATTCCTTGCCCGTTCGGCTCTAAGCCGCCAGGTTGAAGTACATTCACCACCATTTGGGCGGTTTCCATCAACCTACGGACAAGGGGATCAATGTTGCCTTTATGTTCCACTAGTCTACCGGTATCATAAAGCACCTGGGCTCCATTGGCACAGGTATAACACATTGGTAGTGATTTCAGATTAAGCAGCATGAATACTTCAGGTCCGTACAGGTTAAAAACCTCTTGTCCCTTGGCTATCAGTGCATTATCTGCCCATTCTGGTAACTTGGATGATTCTGAGAAATAGCTGGATATGATCTCTCGTATTTTATCAGGAAAACTTGCCAATAGTTCCGGATGATAGCTATGGTTGCGTGCAAGGGTATAAAAGATTTCATTGATCCTATCTTCATAGCCTTGATCAATGATAGCTGCTACAGTAAGATCGGCTAATGGATCAGTTTCCTGCCTTTTTTGAGCAAGAAACTCGTCGGTTAAGTTAGTGAGTGAAAACATAAGGTCAGTCTTGAATAAGGAATTGGTCGTTGCCTAAAATAAGACGAATTGAGGGGTTTATAATGAAGAACCTATGATTTGTTAATGGAATAAAACGATTTTGGGATTTTTCAAAGACTAGTTTGGACTTCAATTGGCTCACACGGATCACAATCCTCGGCTTCTGTTTCAAACTCAATGGTGGCATGATCGACATGCTGATGTTTTAAAAGGTCTTTGGCTTGTTGTTTGATGTGAGATAAATCTTCAAGAGATTTATATGGTTCTACTACAAGGTGGACAGAGAGCACATTGTACTGGCCATCCATTGACCAGGTATGGCAGTCATGCAGGTCTTTAACACCTTCGATTCGTCGCAGGTTTTGATGAATTACTTCAAGGTTAATCTCTGGTGGTGTACCCTGTAAGATAATTTTTAGAGCGTCCTTTATGTTTTTGATCACATTGAAAACGATAAAAACAGCTATACCAATGGCGAGGATGGCATCTATTCTAGGGAAATCGTAGAATTTAAGAATGATTGCCGCTATCAAAGTAGCCACCCAGCCCAGTACATCTTCCAACAAGTGCAAATAAACCGCCCGTTGATTAATAGAGCTACCTCCGTGCAGTTTCCAGGCAGCTATTCCATTGGCAGCAATGCCACCAATGGCGAAATAAATCATGCCCTGTGCATCTGGAGTTACTGGATTGATAAGTCGCGGAATAGCTTCAAAAAGAATGATTGTGGAGCCAACAACCAGAATCAGGGAATTGATGATTGCCCCGAGAACTGAAAATCTTCGATATCCATAGCTGAACTTTTTATCGCGTCCTTTGAGTGAGAGTTTTTGAAAGTACCAGGCAGTGCCTAATGAAAGGCTATCACCAAGATCATGCAAGGCGTCAGAAATAATGGCTATACTGTTGGTCAAAAGACCACCGACAAGCTCTATCGCAGAAAAAGCAAGATTGATGAAAAAAGCAATCTTGATTTTTGAGATAGAGCCATCGTCTTCCAGATCGTGATGATGGTGATGCCCCATAATTATGTAAATGTAATTTGGTATGTATTTGTTATTCCTAATCGGATAAAAATTCTTTTAAAGGTGCTTGATTGTGGATAATTGTTAAGTGAATGTCTTAGGTTTCGGCTGAAATTGTATGGTGTGTCGAAAAAACTATGTATTTCTGCAATGTGTTTGCTTATATTTGAATATGTCCTTATCCGCTTTCAGAACTGAGAAATTAGCATATTTATTCCGGTTGATGGATCGTAATCAAGACGGTATATTGAGTGAGCTTGACTTTGATTTGATTGCTCAGAGGGCCTCGGAAAACCAGGACAAGTCCCGGGAAGGGGAGCTCCATAAGCGAATAATAGCTGCATCTACCCAGAAGTATTTTCAGCGCTTGGTTGAGGCTGTTGAGCTAGAAGGAGATCATATTGATTTACGTCAGTGGCTGGACTTTTTTAATCGTTTGAGTAAAGAAGAGGAACAAGAAACCGAGGCTGTGGTACAGTTTTTTCTTGAGTTTTTCTTTGGAGTTTTCGATGTAAATAAGGATGGATTTATTTCTCTATATGAATACATGGAGCTTTTTCAGATTTTCGGGCTGCCAGTTTCCAAAACCAAAGAAGCCTTTAACCAGGTGGATGCTAATGCTGATGGACAAATCTCCAGGTACGAACTCATGGATGCCATAGAAGTTTACCTCACTTCCGATGACAAGACCGAAAAAGGCAATTTGGTTTTTGGTCAGTGGAGGTAATGCACCCGATCATTACATCAGATTGTGATTAGATGATTTCATGTCACCTGATCGGAGTGTCCTTTCGTAATTAGTCCTGCTTTGCCAAGTTTAGACGCTGAAATGAATTCAGCATGACGTTACTAAATTTTAATCTTCGTTCTATCACCCTAAGGGTCATATTGGGTGCTTGTATTCTGTTGTTAGCAATTGGTCTATTGAGGTATAGAAATTCTCAAATCCATTTTATGCAGGCATATGAATATGTTTTCTTTAGCAATAGAGACTTCTATCTTTTGGAGGATTTTACGTTCATCTTGGATAATTTGTCGGGAGATGGTCAAACCTTGAAAACAGATAGCTGAAATAGCTGATTGAATTTGATTCCTGGTGTGGTTGTATTACATTTGTAATACAGCAAATGAGGTTTGGAATGGACAAGAAAAAAATGCTCAATGTACGGTTGGATGATAATACTGAAAAGGCTTTGAAAAAATATGCTTCAGAGCATGATATGACAAAGTCAAGCGTGGTGAAAGAAGCTTTGGTAGCTTACCTCAGCAAAAAGGAGAATGACCAGCATCCTTATGCTTTGGGTGCAGATCTTTTTGGTGCGGCGGCTAGTGGCTCTACCGATCTTTCCAGCACTTATAAATCACGTCTAAAGCAAAAGCTGAATGAGAAACACCTTCATTGATGCGGGCCCTTTGATTGCCTTGTTTGACAGGTCTGATCAATATCACTTGGCGGCTGTCCGATTTATGGAAGGTTATCAGGGATATCTCTGGACTACCTGGCCGGTTCTTACTGAGGCCTGCCATATGCTTGATTTTAATATCAAGAGTCAAATAGCCTTATTGGAATGGGTAGGGCGGGGAGGTATCCATCTTTTTGATCTCAATGAATCTCACCTGAACAGGATTATCGCCCTGACCAGAAAATTTGATGATGTTCCTATGGACCTTGCCGATGCAAGCTTGATGGTGGCATCGGAGCATACTGGATATCAAGAGATCGCTTCTATTGATTCGGATTTTTACATCTATAGAAACATTCGTCAGGAGTATCTCAATAACATATTCATTAATTAAGCCTCTGAAGGAATGGTTTATTGCGTTTCCTGTGAAATGATTTTCCACTCACGGATAATTGTAACATTTTTAACATCCTTCACCTGAAATACTCCTTCTTTTTCATTGTCCTTATTGATCTCTGATACCAGTTTGCCGATGGCGGAATCCAACTACAGTTGTTAAGTAGGGTTATTCATGTTTTCTCCGTTCCACTTATGGAAATAAAGAGATATCATGATTCTAAATTTATTGACAGCACTTCTTCTATTGCTATCACCACCCAAATTCCACTCCAATGTGGTGGCTGAACTCCGACTGGACAATTTCGAAAATGAACTCTTTCTGGAAGCTTCACTTGACAAAAGAATGCTCGCTGTAGCACTGATGTCTGAAGCAGACTGTCCTCCAAAAGAAATGTTACCCAACTGTGGCAGTCAATACCTTATTGATCATTTCGAAATTTTGATAAATGGCAAAGTTGTTAGTCTTCAGAAGCAAGCAATGGAGATTAGAAAAGATCAGGTTGTATTCCGGTATTACCTCGGCGATATGAACGAGAAAATCCACCTAGTGGAAGCGAGGAGTGATTACATGATTGAATATCACGAGCATTCAGAGCTCAAATTGAATGTAGTTCTCTATGATACTTTCAGGCAGTACAGCCTCAACGTTAGCAGGCCCAAAATGAAAATGCACCTTTCTTAACCTCAACTATCGATTATGAAACATGTCATCCTATTAGTCATATCGCTTTGTTATGTCTTCCTCGCTCAGTCACAAACCACCTGTAACACCACAGATATTTTTGACGATGACAATAAGCAGACCAACCAATATTGCTTTGAAGTAGACGACAACATAAGATATATATATAGTAACAACTATCCCGATCATTCTGACGATTATAACCAGCCCCAGTTTACCATGAACGGTGAGGATGGGCAGGATTATGACTACTCCTATACCATGTGTGCATATCCTGAAGAAGCTGAGGACTTTACACCATTGTATGAGGAAACAGAAGTTAGTGTTGGGTGTACAGACACTTATGAGTTTGGAGTTTCCATTAATGGTGTTCGGTATGACCCAAGTTCCGCTGTTACTTTTGTGGCCAATGAGGATGATGGAGATGATACCAATGACTACAATAACCTTGACTGGCATGTAGAAGCTACTTCTTCTACAAATACAATAGGAGCAAACATGGGTGAACTAAATGGAGGTCACCTGAATCCATCTGGTGAGTATCATTACCACGCTGTTCCAACTGACTATTTTGTGAATGATCTTGGCATAGATGGCACTTCACATTCCCAGATCGTTGGTTATGCTGCCGACGGATTTCCGATTTACTACAAATATGTTTATTCCGATCCTGAGGATGATGAAAGTGATATTGCTACTGCTACCTCGGGTTATACTTTAAAATCCGGTACACGTCCCGGAAATGGAGTGACTGCCCCTGATGGCGATTATGACGGTGCATATTATGAGGATTATGAATACAGTTCTGCTTCCACCATTCTTGACGAATGCAATGGCCGATATGGTGTGACACCAGACTTTCCTTACGGCACTTATTATTATGTGATTACAGATGAGTACCCTTACATACCGAGATGTTTTAAAGGCAATGTAGTCGACAACACTTTTCGAGTAGGGCCAACCGCGGCTTGTACAGGCTCAGGTAAAGACACTCAGGACGATTGCTCTACAGTAGTGGAAGGGTGTATGGACCCCTTTTCACTCAACTATAATGAAAATGCCAACCTGGATGATGGTAGTTGTTTATATAGTAGTGCCACAGTGATCTGGAGCGGCAGTTCATGGGACAATGGAAGTCCTACCGAAGCGGATGCTGTTGTGATTCAGGGAGATTACACCTTTTCCACTAATGGTTCATTCGAATGTCTTGATCTCACCGTTGAGAACGGCGCAACAATCACAGTGGATGGAGAGAATACCCTTGAAGTGAATGGTGATATTGATGTGCAAAGTGGAAATATCGTCATAGCTTCGGGTTCTTCCTTAATTACCTACGAATCCGCTACTATAACCGGCGATGCTTTCACAATCAAACGAAATACGCGTTATGCAGACGGTAAATACAGTTTTGTAGGTTCACCGGTAAATCAGAGTTCGGACCTTACTGGAGCAGATTTGGGACGTACAGTTTATAAGTACAATGAAACCACAGGCTTTGGCAACGCAGGGCTCAACCGATGGGAAAATGCTTCCACTGACGTGTTGGTGCCAGGAAAAGGTTATGCCCAGGCTTTTCAGAAGGAGATCATTTTTGAGGGTGTGCCAAATGATGGAACCATCACATTTACAGGCACTTTTACGGATCTAACCAATTCCAATCCGGAGGGCTGGAACCTAGTGGCCAATCCATATGCTGCGGCAATCAATGTTGCGGACTTTTTGGATGAAAATGATAACATTACGGGAGCTGTTTATATCTGGGATGATAATAATTCAGCGTCTGTTCGCGGTAGTAATGATGACTACATTATTGCTAATGGAATTGCTGCAACCCAAAATAGCCAAGCCGGCAATGACGACCGCTATAACCAGCATCTGGGATCTGCGCAAGGCTTTTTCGTAAAGCTGTCGGGTGATTCTGACCTTGATATCACCTTTACAGAGGATATGCGCGTGACCGGAGAGAATTCTGATGACAACTTTTTCAGAACAGATGCGGCAAACATTCCTTACATACGGTTAAACCTGACTAACGATGATGGCCTCTTCAGGCAAACTGTGGTAGGTTGGGTAGAAGATGCCGACAATGAGAAGATCAACCGGCTTTATGATGCCCCGGTTTTTAATGAAGATGTGGATTTTTCTGTGTATTCAATCAAAGCAGAAAACAAGCTTGCGATTCAGGGTGTTTCTCCTGATTTCGAAACCATTCCAATCGGGGTTAATATTGGAGAAGCAGGAACGTATCATATCGAACTAAATACGGACGAGTATCACTCAGGCCAGATTTACCTTTATGACAAACAGGTCAATGAGTATATTGATCTAAGCAATGGCTTCTATACTTTCTCAGCTTCCTCAGGGCAGGTTACGAGTCGGTTTTCCATTCATAAAGCTCGCACAGTTTTGTCAACATCAAATAATGGATCTCTGGTTTATACTGATGGAAAAACCTTGTATATCAAAAAACCGGAGGTAGAAAATACTGCCTACAGGTTGTATGATTTGTCAGGATTATTGGTAATGCCGCTCAATTTCAATGGATCTGACCGAATCGACCTAAGTCATTTGAAAAACGGTGTTTACATAGTATCCAATGGTGAGTCTGTAACTAAAATACTACTCAAATAGGACGGCTCGACGGGTAGGGTTATATGCGCTTTACCCTTTCTAAAAATATAATAACTCATACGATCATGAAAAATATCATCATCAAATCACTTGCATTACTTCCTGTATTATTGATCACACTTCCAGCTTTGGCAGGGCCAGGAGCTCCTCCAGCCACTCCTATAGACGGAGGCCTGAGCTTACTGCTTGCTGGTGGTGCTGCGTATGGTGTTAAGAAATTAAGAGATCATAGAAAGAAGCAATAAGATAGACCTGATAGGGCCAGCTAAACCTTATTTTACTCCAATTGGATAGAGGTATAGCACAGCCTTTCAAATAAGCCGCTTTGCTTCATTATGCCTCTTACCATAGCGCCGGGTGGCCAGTACCATGCTATGCTTTCGAAGCCTAATTTCCTGATTTATTACAATTTAAGCTGAAGGAAGAACGAAATTTTGGGAGGCTTCTGATGAGATTGATTTTCAGCTCACACATAGGCTCAACCGCTCACCTGATGTCATTATGATGGACCAACCGATCAACAATTTGGACATTGAGATCATAGAAATCATGAAGGCTGCCATCAATGAATACATTGATTGTAGTTGCTCACGATGAAACATTTTTGGAGAAAATAGCTATTGCTCGGACGATTAACCTCAAAAACAAACGATGTATACCAAATAAAATTCTGTCCTGCTTATGCACCATCTCTTCCTGACAAATATTATTCTGTCCTGCTGATGCACGGACCTGTCCTGCCTGGCAGGAGGTAGTGGTGCATAAGCAGGAAGGCAAGATGCATAAGCAGGAAGGCACTGTGCAGTGGCAGGAAGGTATGATGCATTGACATGAGACAGTTTTGTCCATGCTTGAAGGTCTTTAGACGTGCTCTGATGTTTATAGGTAGCAGCAACAAGGGAAAATGGTATAGCGATTATTCTTCTTCGTTTTTCTTGAAAATGTCTTTAAACTTTTTGAAGAAAGGTTTCTTGTCTTTTTCGTCTTTATTTCTATCCTTAACCCCAAATAAACGGTCCATTAAAGTCATTTTTTCGGTGTAAAGAGGACAATCTACGGCCTTGGTCATTTCACCAGTTAAGGAATCGAATTTTGCCCCTTGCCAATGGGCGAACTGTGGATCGTTAAGGGCCTGCTTCATCATCAACGCCCAAACAGGTAAAGCCATTCTTGCTCCCTGGCCATATTCACCTGTGCGGAAGTGAATGCCCGGATGATCTGCACCCACCCAAACTCCAGTCACAATTTGCGGTGTAAAGCCAATAAACCACCCATCGGCGTAGGATTGTGTGGTGCCGGTTTTCCCTGCTATTTCATTGGTCAGCCCAAATCTACTTCTAAGTGAGGCGGCAGTACCCAGGTCAACGACACCCTGCATGAAATCTGTAATAATCCTGGCAGTAGATTCCGGGAGTACCCTCTGTTCATCTATAGGTTCATGTTCCCAAAGCAACTCTCCATCTGAAGTCTCGATTTTTAGCACAAAAACAGGGTTCACACTGACCCCTTTGTTGGCTATAGTTGCATACGCGGTTACCATTTCCAAAAGCGATAAATTGGCTGTACCCAAGGCCAGTGAGGGTACATTGGGGAGATCTTGCTTGATTCCCAGCCTATGGGCCAGTGCGATTACCGAGTCAATTCCTGTCTCTAATATTACCTGCGCAGAGACAGTATTTACAGAATTGGTCAAAGCCCCCTTTAGCGAATAAAACCCCTCGTAATTGTCATTGGAATTCCGCGGAGACCAGCCGTCATATTCCTCATACACCTGACGTTCATTCTTATAGTAATCGCACGGTTTGATGCCTTTTTCCAGGGCTGCAGCATATACTATGGGTTTGAAGGTAGAGCCTACCTGTCGTTTGGCGGTTACATGATCAAATTGAAAGTATTCATAATCTAATCCACCTACCCAGGCTTTAATATTTCCGGTGGTTGGCTCCATAGCCAAAACCCCAGTTTGCAGAAGCATAAGATAATGTTTGATGGAGTCCATTGTGCTCATCACTGTGTCTACTGCTCCATGGACAGTATAAATATTCAATGGTTTTGTAGCCTTCATTAATAGCTCAATGGAGTCAGGGCTGAGTTTCTTACCCGAGAGTTTTCGGTAAGTTTTGGAATGCCTGGTGGCATATTCGAGTATAGAGGGATGCTCATCCCAAGGCAGGCGATTCCCCCAGTGTTGATTGAAAAGTTTTTGGAGCTGAGAAATGTGTTCATTTACTGCTGAATCCGCGAAATACTGTAACCTGGAATCAATCGGGACTGTGATGCGCAATCCATCACGCTCTAACTTGTAAGTTGACCCATCAGGCTTCTCCAATGTGCTCACCAGGCTATCTAAAAACGGGCGGACTTTTTCTTTGAAATATGGGGCGGTACCGCGTTCGTTAGTGAAGCGTCGGTAATGGAGTTCTACAGGAAGTTGCATCAGGGAGTCTGCCGCCCCTTGGTTGAGGTAGTCATATTTTTCCATTTGACGAATGACCGTGTTTCTCCGGCTTTTTGCATGATCCGGGTAGAGTCGAGGGTTGTAAGCGGTGGTTGCTTTGAGTACTCCTACTAGGATGGCTGATTCCTGTATCTTGAGTTGTAGGGGCAGTTTGTTGAAATATCGCATAGCAGCCGCCTCCAAGCCATAAACATCCTCTCCAAAAGACACCGTGTTGAGGTAAAGGGTTAAAAGTTCTTCTTTTGTGTTGAGGGTTTCTAGTCGGGATGCCACAATAGCTTCCCTGATTTTAGCCGCAACAAGTGAAAGTACTCCCCCATCTTTTCTTGGATATAAGTTTTTGGCAAGTTGTTGGCTGAGTGTGGATCCGCCACCGGAACTTTCTTTTTGCAGTAAAATGGTTTTGATAAGAACCCTTGCCAAGCTACGATAATCGATTCCTTCATGCTCAAAAAATCTTGCATCTTCGGTGGCGATTAGGGCATTTAAGAAATTTTTCGGGATTTCTTCAAACGTGAGATTTGTTCTGTTTTGTGTAAAGTATCGGCCGAGGAGGACGCTGTCCGAACTATATATTTCGGACGCAGTTTGATGGTTGATTTCACTCAAGTCTTTTAGTTTGGGAATAACCCCCATCTTCACTCGCACCACGATCCCAAAGAATATAAAAATGGCCAGTAGTGTTCCACCAGCAATCATCCAATGTTTCCTTCGCATATGCTCTATAAACTACCGATAGAGTGAATTGATTATCTTATGGTAGTAATATTTTGATAACAGGGCAGCATTCAGGACACTGCTGATGAGTAACGCATGAAGTAATCCCTGATATTATCTTCTGGAGCCATTCCGAGTTTTTTCTTCAGTCTGTTGATTTTACTTTTCACTGATCCATGTGTCAGGTGAGTCACATTGGCTATCTCCTTATTGCTCATTCCTACTTTGAGATAAGCACTAATCTTAAGATCGTTCATAGTAAGTTTTGGTGATTGTGCTTTCAGTTTATCAAAGAATTCAGGGTGTACATTTTGAAAACTATGAATGAAACTATTCCAGCTTTTATCCAGTGCGTAACTCTCAGAAATGGTTTTTTTCATTTCCTTCAAAGCTGGTTTTAGCTCATTATTGTTTTGTTCAAGAGTTTCAATTTTAGTTTCCAGGGTTTCCAACAGTGAATTCTTCTCATGAGTGGCCATAGCAGAGGCAGCGAGCGCTCGTTCTTTAGAAGCAATGGTCTCAATAGACAAGCTCTTTTCCAATTCCCTCAGCTCCTTGAGTTTTGCATTTTTCTCTTCAAGTAGTTGATTGGCGGCTTTCTTGATCCTGATAGAGCGCCATGAAAGAAGTGCGATAATTGCAAGTAGAATTGAAACAATGATAAATATCACTGCCATCCAGTGCTCTGCTTCAAGTTCCTGCTGATGAAGTAAATCCCTTCTTCGTCCTTCTGCCTCACGATCTGCTTCCAATCGATCAAGTTCATTTTTATATTCGATCCTAGCCATCTCCAGCGATTTCTCCTGGCTAGTCAGTACTTCTTGTTGCTCAATTTTCTGCTCCAGATAACTTAGTGACAGCTCAGTTTGACCGAGGGCCTTATGTGCTTTGTAAAGAATATCATAGCTATCTGCCAGGTTATTGACAGAAGCGGAATGTCCCACTTCTTCAAGCGCATTATTGGCCCATTTAATGGCCTGATCATACTGTTTTTCTTTCAGGTAAAGTTGTGCTATACCGGTCATGCTATTCATTCTCTGCCCTTTTAGGTTGGTATTATGTTCCAGTGCCTGACGGTAGTATTTCTTTGCTTCATTATTGTCTCCCAATTTTTCATGGTAGTTGCCGAGTAGATGATAGCTTTTGCTTATCGCCTTAGAATAATTAGTTGGTAGTAAGTATTTCAATGATAAATCAAGGTGGAATTTGGCACTGTCGAGTTGATCCATTCCGAGCAATCCATGTGCAATACCCTGATGTGTGTCACCAAGACCATTTGGGGAATTTTTTTGCTCGTAGTAGGGGATAAGCGATCGGAGGATTTCCAGGCCAGTCTCGAAATCATTGATTCGTATGTAATGAAGTGCCATGATCCTCTTGGTGGTGTTGATCATATGCTCATTTTTCACAAGTTCGAAGATTTTTAAAGCATTTTGGAATTGGCGCAATGACTCAATCGGTTCTTTGTTGTCATTAAGAAGGATGGCAATGTTTAATGAGTTATAACCAATCCCTGCACTGTCTTCTGCCAGCGTGGCGAACTCAAGGCTCTTTTCATAAAAGAAAAGTGCTGAATCCAACAGTTTGAGTTCTTGGTAAATAAGCGCGAGGTTGTTGTAATTGAATGCGCCACCCTGGTAGTGATTATAACGATCATACAATTCCAGGCTAATCGCATGCATGCGTTTTGCTTCTGTGAATTTACCAGCTCTCATATAGGCAATTCCCAAATCATTGGTAGCCCTGGCAAGTCGGATACAGTTGGTTTCACCCAAATCTCCCGTACTGAAATTCAGAACAGGTTCATAGGCATCTATGGCTTCAGCATATTTATTGGACATTAAGTAATAGTCCCCATTGAGTTTGTGGTAATAAATTGAAAGGCCTCTTTCGCCTTCTGATTTAACTGGATCAGCAATACTGTCTAGTAACTGTTTTGCGGCAGGTTTATTTGTATCTAGTAAAGAATCCACTTGATCCAGAACAGAAGTCAATGAAATATTTGACTGTTTTTGACCAAAGCTGTAGAGATAACCCAGGTGCAGTATGAAGTAAAAAGTGATTTTGAAGATGCTAACCAGTTTCATGATTGGAGCAGTAGAATATGTGGTTTTAATCCTTTAATGAGTGGTTTAAGGTAATCTAATTACAAATTTGGCTAACCAAGATAGAGAAAAAATTACTCGTGCTAACCATTTGCTAACCCCCTAAATTTCAGTCCTACGGGATAAACCTTCATCTTAGTGCCTGAGTTTAATTATTTGGTGGTTCGAATAAGGAACTCAAGACAAATGTGTTGCGGTGATTGTCTCGGGGGTTACTCCGGGACTTATCTATTCAATCGTCAATCAACTCCGAGTAGATATACATGGGGTTTCAATCAGCGGAATGACCAGGTGAACAATATAACATAAGTGGTCTACAAAGATAGTTGACGGTACTCCACCTGGAGGGATGTCTATAGGGCTAGATTAATCCTTTCAGGTAGGAGTTTTTTAAGTGTATCAACCTAACCTAATATATCGTTGCCATCCCTGAAAAGGGTGGCAACGCTAATCCTATTTTGTCAAGTTAAAAAATCAATTTGGTTTACCCCTGCCCTTAAGGGAGCCAAATTGATTTTTCGGCTTTCCCTTCAGGGAATCAAAGGGTAAAAAGGCGAATCTGACAAAGTAGGACTAATTTCTTCTCAATCCTGATTATTCTACCGGGAATGTCTCTTTCAGTACTTAATGTTATAATGGTTTGGATTCCAACAGTTGTATTTTAACTGTATTGGTTAAATTGGTTTCTATACCAAATGAATAAATTGAATGTTGGGTGCAAGTTCTGCAAAAACTCTTTTTAGCATCAGCTTGATGTTGGTTGGCTGGCAATCGCTTTCTCAAGGAGCGCTAAATGTCGAACTCAAAAATATTGAGGGAAAATATGTAACACTCCACCAGATCAAAGGCGAAAAATTGACAGTTTTGGATTTTTGGGCTACCTGGTGCAAACCTTGTATAAAAGCCATCCCGGAGCTTGAGAAATTATCAAATGAGTTCGAAGACAAGGGGGTTAGATTCGTTGGAATAAACAACGACAGCCCGCGGAACATCTCCAAAGTAAGGCCCATTTCCAAGTCTCTAGGGATGACCTATCCAGTGCTCCTGGATACCGAACAAGAGCTGTTCAATGAAATGTTGGTAGTTTCTCTTCCAACGTTGATCATCCTTCGGCCGGATGGTGAAGTAGTATACACACATGAGGGATATTCGCGTGGTGATGAGGTATTGATCAAATCAAGGATTGAAGAATTGCTTGCTGATGATGAGTAGATATGTTCTTGTTATTTTCCTTCTGATCACTTTGTCGCAGTTGCTTAATGGTCAGGGAATATTTAGAGGATCCAACCTGATGGAGTTTCAGTTGGGCAACCTTCCAACTCTGAACCCGGAATATCAAAGCTCTCTTTATGACCAGTTGAACCTGTCCTACCGATACAATGTTTTTGGCCTGGACGCACGTATTGAGCAGTATTATCCATCGTTTGGTGAGGAATCAGATTATCGTAAGATTAGCCAGTATACTTTTCAATACAAGTCGGACCTGCTGGATATAGAAGTAGGCAACCTATACACCTCTCTGGGGCGTGGATTACTCTTGAGAACATACGAAATACCGGGATCTATCTGGGAAACACGTGGATACCGCGTGCGGTATGGCTTCTACCGAGACCTGTTAGGTGCGTCGGTGAAATTCAACTACAAAGGGTTGGAATTGAAGGCGATAAGGGGGGAGGTGCTGGATGTGACATTGCCACCTACTATTGAAGAGGATTTAGATAGACGTCCGGATTTGGTAGAGGCTTTGCAGACAAGCTATAGGTTTAACAGTCAATCCGTTGGGTTCATACTCATGCGACATGTTGTTGAGAACCAAGCGGGTCCAAATGCAGAGCGTCCTGATAAATATTTATCCTTTTTTTATGATGGCGTTCTTTTTGACAAACTAACCTTATACGGTGAACTGGCCAGGCAGCTAGATGGGGAGATACCTTTAACCAACTTTACAGAAAGTGCTTCTTATGGAGGGTATGTTGGGTTCAACTTTTACCTGCTCAATTTTGGCGCAAGTCTCGAGTATAAGGATTATCATAATTTCTCATTGGGCACTGGTATGAATGATCCTCCCACGTTGATCAAAGAGCATTCTTATCGCACTCTCAATCGGAGTACGCACGTGCCTGTGCTTACAGATGAGAATGGTTACCAGGTTGAACTCTATATGACACTTGAAAATGGAAGTATGTTTACATTCAATACTTCCAGATCAAAAAATGAAATTTCAGAAGAGAGACAACCTGTTTTTCAGGAGTATTTTTTAGAATATCAGTTCTATCCCAGTGAGCAGACTTCAGCTAAAGTTTTTGTTGATTATGCGAAAGATCCATTTGTCAATGAGGTAAACAGATATGCTACTGGTGGATATATTGATCTGCAGCACAAAAAGCTTACCTCTACGGTTGAGTTTGAATGGCAGCATATCGAGCGTGAAACCAATGTCATTGATGAGTTTTCTAACTATTACTTCTCATACACACTTTCAAAAGCTTCTAAATACAGTATTTCAACTGTATTGGAACTGACATATGACCCAATTCAGATCTTTGATTCAAAACAGTATAACCTGTATCCCGCGTTAATAACTACATATCAGCCTAACAGCAAAAACAAATTGACCTTATTTTATGGTAAACGCAGGGGAGGCCCTGCTTGCAACTCTGGTGTCTGCTATGATGTACTGGATTTTAAAGGGTTGGAATTAAGGTTAAATACCAGGTTTTAAGACTTTTACTATGAAAATACTACGATTCTCCTCACTACTGCTTGTATTCATTATCCATTTTTTAAACGCTAATGCTCAAAGTGTAGGCGATCCGGCACCAGACTTTACACTCGATTTGGTAGACGGTGGTGAATTCACCCTGTCCAATTATGAAGGTAAAGTGGTGTTTATTTTCTTTTTTGGCTATGCATGCCCGCATTGCATCTCCAATGGGCCAAATACTGAATCTGGGATTAATGAAGTTTACAAATCCAACCCTGATTTTGTAGCCATTGGCGTAGATACCTGGGATGGTAATACTAGTGGGGTAAACAGTTTTAGGTCTTCTACTAATATCACATATCCACTTGCGTTGAGGGGTTCTGGTGTTCAGTCTGATTACAAGACTACCTACGACAGAATTGTAATTGTTGATAAAGACGGGATTATACGCTACAAGTCATCGGCCAATGCAACCAATAGTGTGGTGTCAACTGCCAGCAATGTAGTCTCCAAATACCTGGAATTGGATGCAAGTGGTGGAGGTGGTGGAAATGGTGGTAGTAATGTGCTTGGAAGCAATCATTCTACCCGGGAAGAGTTGATGATGTTCCCCAATCCAGCAAATAGGTATTTAATTGTTAAATCACCCATTCAAACAAAATTGAATTGTGAGATTGAGATCTTGGACTTGTCTGGAAAACGAACTTTCCAATCCAAGGCGATGACCAATGCTGATGGAGAGATTACAATTCCAATGATTCAACAAGCCGAAGGCATCCACTTTTTAGTAGTTTCATATACAAATGGAATTTCCTACAAAGAGCCCTTTATCATTGCACGATAATAAGTTAGGCTAATCCTACTTCAAGTTGAGATACTGAAATGAATTGAGCATGACCTTACTTAGATTTACTCTTCGTTCTATCAACCTAGGAGTAATACTGAACTTGTTTCGGTATTACTAAGCTGCTTCAGCTTTTGCCTTTTTGGCCAACTCCTTCGCTTCTTTCTTGTTTTTGGAATACTTGATATGATCAGGAACGCCTCTCAGGTCCCATACCAGGCCAAAGAAAGCGAACGTTCTCAACACATAATAAGTAATGTCAATTTCCCACCAGAAGAATCCCTGACGTGCTGATGATTCATAGTAGTGGTGATTGTTGTGCCATCCTTCTCCAAGCGTGATCAAAGCAAGCCAAAGACTGTTTTTTGACTCATCGTCTGACTCATATCGCTGTTTTCCAAATTTGTGCATGATTGAGTTAATACTGAATGTACCGTGGTATAGAATTACAGTACTTAGGAAAAACCCAATGAAAAGTGTGGAAAATCCAGCAGAAGTAAACATGGCCATGATGCTTCCACCATTTACGATTCCACCTAATGCCATTACCACTAGAGCAAGGATCAGTGGCGGCACGAGATAATATTTATTTAGCCAGACCAATTCAGGATACTTGGCATAGTCACCAATAATTTTATAGTCTGTTTCCTTGTAGTCTGGGCCAATAATCCATCCAACGTGAGAATACCAGAATCCATAATGCTTCATAGAGTGTGGATCATCATAAGTATCGCTGGTTCTGTGGTGCACGCGGTGATGTCCTGCCCACCAAAGCGCACCTTTTTGTGCAGACGTTTGTGCCATAAAGGCAATTACAAACTGGAACCAACGTGAGGTTTTGTACGATCGGTGAGCGAAGTAGCGGTGATAACCACCAGTAATCCAAAACATCCGGAAAACATATAAGGCAACACATACGATCCAATCGAACAATGTTACGCCTGTAAATATTGCGGCGAGGGGGATAAGGTGCATCAACGTAAAACTGATCTCAGTTTTAAGTTTCGGCTTATTCAATACTCTCGGTTCGTTAGCTACTTCTGCCATGGCTCTTCCTTTTATTAGAATTCACGCTTCTCAAACATAAAGATAGTCATCTAGGTTCGCGTCCGTGCTTTTTTCTATATTAAATGATCATTTAATTACGAACTCTAAAGGTTACAAATCCTAAAAAATGGTTGATAAAAAAGGATGTCTTTATATGGTGCGATTAATGTCAAATCCTTCCAGATAATCAGCCACACGTCGTACAAACATGCCACCCAGTGCACCATCAACTACACGATGGTCATAGCTGTGAGAGAGGAACATTTTCTGCCTGATGCCAATAAAGTCACCCTGTGGAGTTTCTACAACTGATGGTTTCTTTTGGATCGCTCCCAATGCCAGGATTCCGACCTGGGGCTGCATGATAATAGGTGTGCCCATTACATTACCGAAAGAGCCAACATTCGACACTGTATAAGTGCCACCTTGCAGGTCATCGGGTTTTAGTTTGTTTTCGCGGGCTCTCCGGACCAGGTCATTTACTTTTTCAGTTAAACCAACGAGGTTAAGTTGGTCGGCATTGTGGATTACAGGTACAATGAGGTTTCCACTAGGTAGTGCTACGGCCATTCCAATATTGATCGATCCTTTTTTTACAATCCGGCTACCATCCACCTGTACGTTGATCATTGGATAATCCCTGATGGCTTTTACTA
This sequence comes from Marinoscillum sp., assembly GCA_040218045.1. Classification (GTDB taxonomy): domain Bacteria; phylum Bacteroidota; class Bacteroidia; order Cytophagales; family Cyclobacteriaceae; genus Marinoscillum. Next base: position 53,583 of record JAVJQA010000018.1, on the reverse strand, counting down.
CCGCTTCGATCATTATAGGAGTGAATGTCAAAGCCTGGCCTTTTTCTTTGAAGACTCCTTTCATTCTATTTCGCCAATGCACCATGTTGGTCACGTCTGCTTCTACAAAAGAAGTTACGTGCGGGGAGATTTGCTTGGAAGCAACCATGCGATCTGCGATCATCTTTCGCATACGGTCCATTTCGATGATCTCGTCCTCACCACTAACAGAGACAGGCATAGGTTGAGCGACCGGACGTGGTGATGGTTGTGCCTGGCCATTTGAAGATGGTATGGATAGGTTTCCTGATTTTTTTCGCTTTACCAGCGCCAAAATATCATTCTTGGTTACTCTTCCATCTTTGCCAGTACCATTGATCGACTCAAGTTCACTCAAGCCGATTCCTTCTTCTTTGGCGATATTTCTTACAAGGGGTGAAAAGAATTTTTCGCCAGATTTCGAAGGGATTTCTGCTGTTGCTGTAGCAGTTTCCATGATTTGTTCAGCAGATTCTAACGCTTTCTTCTCTTCTTTTTGAGGTTGAGCATTGGCGTTTGGGGCAGTTGCGCTTATGTCACTCTCGGTTTCAATGACGGCTATAGGTTTTCCTACTTCCACTACATCACCTTCCTGTGCCAGAATTTCCTTTAACACGCCTGCATGAGTGGATGGGATTTCAGTATCTACCTTGTCTGTAGCTACCTCCAGTAGTGACTCATCCTCTTCGATCGAGTCTCCTACATTTTTGAGCCATGCAAGTACAGTGCCTTCCATTACACTCTCGCCCATCTTGGGCATTACCATTTCTACTAGAGCCATAGAATGTTTTGTTTGTTGTTTATTTTTGGGTTCTACAAAGATAAATAATTCTGCTAATTGCTGGAAAAGTTAATTCTGAACATGTTTAAGGCACTAAGCGCGCTAAATTTTATATTGAGATTTCTATCCTTTAAAAAATTAAATTTCTTTGCTACAGTTTTTTCCTCATCAGAGTAGGCGATCCACACTGTACCTACAGGTTTTTCTTCGGTGCCTCCACCAGGCCCAGCAACACCACTTACCGAGATGCCAATATCTGCTCCAAGCTTACTTCTGACGGCCTTTGCCATTTGTATTACCACATCCTCACTGACGGCACCTTTGATCTCCATTTCGCGCTGGTTGACATCCAGGGAGTTGACTTTCACATCATAAGCATAACTTACAATTGAGCCTTTATAGTATGCAGAACTGCCCGGTATGCTGGTGATCAGGTGAGAAAGGTATCCCCCAGTGCAGCTCTCCGCGAAGGCTATAGTTTTGTTCGCCTTGAGCAGCATGTCCCCAACCACCTTTTCTATGTCGTCCTGGTCATAGCCATAGACGTACTTTTCAATCAATGGAACCACTTTTTCAACTTCAGCCATGACCATGTTTTCCAGTGCGATTTTATCGGTTCCGATAGCTGTCAGTCTAAGCTTTACCTGGCCCATGGTTGGTAGATAAGCTAATTTGATAGTTGAAGGCAGAGCATCTTCCCAAGCTTTAATTTTTTCTGCTAGCGTTGATTCGGGGATCCCAATAGTTCGAATAATTTTGTGATGGATCACACCATCCAAAAAGCGTTCTTGCAATTTTGGGAGAACAGAAGAGGTCATGATACTCTTCATCTCATAAGGTACGCCGGGCATAGAAATGAATATTGTATTTCGCTCTTCAAACCACATTCCTGGGGCAGTACCCATTGGATTCGTGATTTTTGTACAGTTGGATGGCAGATCGGCTTGTTTGCGATTGGCCTCAGTGATTGGCCTGTTTACTTTGTTAAATAATTTGGTAATATCCTCCAAAGCTGATGTGTTCACGACCAACTCCACCCCAAAGTATTCGGCAAGAAGTGGTTTGGTTAAGTCATCGTTGGTTGGCCCTAAACCACCTGTAATTAAGACTATATCTGATCTTCGTTCACTTTCTTTCAGTGCTGCCAGGATTTCTTCCCGGTCATCTCCGATAGTGATCTTTCGTTTCACCTTAATCCCGATAGCATCAAGTTGTCCGCTCATCCAATGGGAGTTGGTATCGAGTGTCTGACCATACAGAATTTCATCCCCAATTGAAATGATATCGGCGTAAGTGGGCATAGTAAATGCTTTTGATTAGGGAATGCAAATTATACAATCAACTTATCACATCCGATAAATCAATTGCTAAAAAAATCGAGAGAAATTTTAGATATTGAAAATGGTTTGACTGAGGTCTTCTACCATCATTTTTTCTAGTCGCTCACGGGCTTTTTCTACTGCTCTGGAGCTCACTCCATTCAAAGAGGCAATTTCCTTGGTTTAAACTACTGGCGTCCGACTAAATTTTAAATGTTCAAAAAAGTACGTTTAAACGAAATGAGAAAAGATTTTTTCGATTTCCTAAAACTACCCGTTCCACGTCGGCCCTGCCCCTAAAGGGGTGAACGAAAGTCCCCTTTAGGGGATTTAGGGGCGCCCGGCTTAGGGGTAAATTTTGATGGATTTTCTTCGAAACCAAAATCTTTTCTCGGACGCTACTAGTTTTAAACCCCATTTTTATCAAAGCGCTCATTCAAAGTTCATTGCGGGTAATGCCAACGTGCTTTTCCTGAATCTTTTCAAAAAAAATCAGGATAGACATTTGAGAATTGGACACTGAAATTGTGCCAACCAGCATCTTGATTTAATAGACTTTTGATTTCATTGCTCAAATTATTCATTTCTTTGCCTTGCTTGAAGGATATGAGCTCTTCATGGAGCTTCTGAGCTAACTCATTTTTTCTAAGTTGGTTCTCCAGTGAAGATACTAATAGATGAAATGAGTGGATATAGAAAAAACGCCACAAGGAAAAGTGGCGTTTTTTTATAGAATTGAGTTTGGTATACAATCAATCTCATTAGATTTAAGGAAACACAGATTGAGCAACAACTATGAGAAGATTGCAGATTTTAGGCGCTATACTAGTCGTCGTTTTCCTTGTTGGCTGTACCGTTCAGCAGATTCAAAATACTTTAGATGATTATCTGGAGACCGATGAACTTACCACAGACCAGGTAGTTGCCGGACTGAAGGAGGCTTTGGAGAAGGGAGCTGGCTCCAGTACGGCAAGTGCGTCCAGAACAGATGGGTACCTCAAAAACCCTAAAATAAGAATACCGTTTCCACCGGATGTTCAGAAGGTTGAAGACAAACTAAGAGATCTTGGTCTGGGTAGTGAGGTGGATAAGTTTGTGACTACCCTGAATCGTGGAGCTGAAGAGGCAGCTAAAGAAGCCAAACCAATCATCGTTAATGCTATTAAAGGTATGACTGTGCAGGATGCTTGGGGCATTTTGAAGGGTAAGGACAATGCCGCTACTGAATATTTGAAAGCAAAGACATCAAATGACCTGAAAACCAGGTTTCAACCCGTAATCAAACGAGCTTTGGACAAAACCAATGCAACAAAATACTACAGTGATCTTGTCAATACGTACAATAAAATTCCATTTGTAGATAAGGTTAATCCTGATCTGGATGACTATGCCACTGAGAGGGCTTTGGAGGGTTTGTTTAAACTTGTAGCAGAAGAGGAGAAGAACATTAGGGACAATCCGGTTGCAAGAACTACTGAAATATTGAAAAAGGTATTTTCCCAACAAGACTGATTGTAATGTTGACCCAATTGCAGGAGCAAAAGCTTACTCATTACTTCAATGTTTTAGATTTTGATAAAAGTGAAACCCTGGAGAAAAAGGACTTCACGAGTATTGGTGCTAATCTTGGAACACTTTGGGGGTTTACGGAACATTCTGTGGAATATCAGGCAAGCATGGACAGGTGTGGAAGGATGTGGGAAGACTTCAGGCTATTCATTGATAAGTCTCCTGATGAAAAAGCAACCATAGAGGAGTGGTTGGAATTTGCTGACAAATCCATCGTCAATGGGAATGAAGAAATGTACGAGATGCATATCAATAAAATTGCACGAGAAATTGTTGATCTCTTCGATACAGATCATGACGGATTTATTTCGCTAAACGAATACCTTGATCTTTTTATGGCTTACAGAATTGAAATCAAGTATTCTGCCAAGGCCTTCACTAAAATTGATTTGAATGGTGACGACCTGATCAGTAAAGTTGAACTCCTTGGAGCCATTCGGGAGTTTTTTAGAAGTGATGATGAAAACGCTCGTGGTAACTGGTTGTTTGGTTTTTGGGACAATCCAATGTGGGCTTAAAGCTTCATTGCAACTCCTTCCTCAGGAATAATGAATTCTTTTTGAGGCACCTTTTGATCCTGAAGCGCTAGTATCAAATCTTCTTCAGCTTTGCCCTGACCTTCATCGGCGAGTGGAAACGTGCCAAAATGTGTGGCAATGCTTTGCTTCGACTTTACATCTTTGTGTACTTTCACCGATTCTTCAGGAGAGACATGGATGGGTGACATGAACCATTTGGGTTGATAAGCCCCGATTGGTATGAGCGAAACGTCCATAGGTCCGGCTTTCTTACCTATTTCTTTGAAAAAGTCACCATAGCCGCTATCCCCGGCGAAGTATACTTTTTTCTTATCAAACTCAAGTACATACCCGGCCCAAAGGGTTTTGTCCCTGTCAAACATACCTCTACCACTAAAGTGTTGAGCAGGTACTGATTTTACCTGGATACCCACGTTTGTTTCTTGCCACCAGTCAAGTTCTATCGAATTTTTTATGTTGTGCTGGTCGAGGTAAGCTTTCACGCCAAGTGGCACAATGAAAACAGGACTAAACCTAGCCTCTAATTTCTTCACTGTTTTGATATCCAAATGGTCATAATGATTGTGACTGAGAAGTACCATGTCGATTGAGGGCAGATCATCAAAATCGATTCCTGGAGGGCGCATTCTTCTTGGGCCAGCAAAGCCAAATGGGCTACATCGTTCACTCCAAACCGGATCTGTAAGCATATTGAGGTGGTTCCATTGAATCAGAAAGGTGCTGTGATTAACAAATGTTATCGTGAGTGCTTCAGCATCTTTTTTTGGTTTTGGTCCAACTTCTGTCTCATAATTTATCGTCCATGCTCCTTGGTCCCTCTTGATCATCCATTTGAGTACATCCGAAAGGCCTTTGGCCTGTTTACCAGTAGGGTTTATGAAGGTCTTCCCGTTGAAATGTGGAGTAGCGGGACCCTTATGACCTGGGGCACTGAGACTAACACCAATACCAAGAATGATAACAATTCCCGTGATGATGAGTAGTATAATCCACATGACAAGGTTTGATTTTGAATTAATTAATGTATGGCAAGGCAATATAATCTAAACTTCGATGATGAAGGCGAGATAAGAACCGGCAGAATACTAGGTAAATTGCCTAATTTTATCGGTATTTCTATTAAAGGGAAATACAGGTTCATTAGTAGGGGAAATACTACCACCCAACGAAAAGCAAATGATAAATCAAAGAAAAAGAATCTCTTTTGTATTTATAATGCGTATTTATCTTGATTGATACGACTATGAAAAAAGTAATTATTATTTGTTTTATTTCCAGTTTGACCTTAGTAGCATTTGGGCAAACAAGTGTAGCAGATGGTAAATGGATTAATGGAGCTACCTGGGGAGGGTCTTCCCCGGGCTATACTAATCTACAAACACCGACAGTGGACTCATATGTGATCTCTGATGCCAGTCTGGTCTTTGCAGATGCTAATTCCAGGAAACTATACGTGTATGATACTTTGATTGTTTATGGCGATGTAACTTTTGATGATGGGAAGAGTAATGCTGTGTTTAATATTGGTCCAAACAACCTTGTAATTATTTTTGGAAATTTACATTTAGGTAAAAATCACGCCGGTGCAGACATTGGTGATGGAGGTATGCTCATTGTTACTGGAAATATAAGCGCCTCGGGTACGGGTGGAGATTTTACTGGTGCCGGTACTGTGTTCACAGATGGTACTACTTCTGGTATGACAGGTGGAAATGCTGGTGGAGAGCATCCTATCAATCAAATCAACGAAACGGAGGGGGACTCCAAAAGTCCGATAGAGGAATTTGTACTTGGTGGTGGCGAGGTTGGATTACCTGTTGAGCTGCTCTACTTCCGAGGGAAGCAGGCTGATGGCGTACAGTTGGAATGGGCCACGGCCACTGAAAAAGACAATGATAAATTTGAAGTACAGCGTTCTTCAGATGGCCGGGTTTTCGAAATCATTGGTGAAGTGAAAGGCAATGGTACTTACAGTGGTTTGTTGGAGTACTCATTTGTGGATTTATCTCTGGTAAACCAGGTGAGTTTTTACAGATTGAAACAAATAGACTTTGATGGGCAGTTTGAATATTCGCCAGTGATTAGAGTTGAAACAAAATCAAGCAACCCTGGAGAGTCTTATATGCTTTACCCAACCATTACTAATGGTCATATCATCAAGATAAATGCACATAAATCGTTTGATCTGCGAGAGCTCAGTGTTTATGATATAAACGGCGCTGAATATTCTGTAACTATGACCAAAAATCATCAGTCAGAGTATATTGTTAATTTGAGTGGTCTTACTAAAGGAGCGTATTTCTTGAAAGGTTCTACGGTGACAGGAGATCAGATCACTAAAAGGTTTTTTGTGAAATAATAATATACACTTAGCGAAGGATTACTTTAATCCATTGGTTGGATCCATATTGATCGCTCAGTTCTAAGAGGTATACCCCGCTTTCCAAACCCTCAGTATCCAAACTTACTTTTCCACTAAAGGTCTGGCTTTTCAGTAGTTTCCCACTAAGTGAGTGAAGTCTGGCATGGGTGAATATTTCGGATTCTATATTGAGGTAATCCTCTGCCGGTAATGGGTACACTTTGGTCTTATGCAGTTCAATACCCAACGCATCAACTATTGGAGCATTCAAAACCAGATATTGCAAAGTATCTGAATTTTTACAGCCTGTTTCATCAATGGCAATTAAGGTCACTTTATAAATAGAAGCTGTGTCAAAGAAGAAAACTGGTTTGGGCGATGAATCAACCAATTGATCATTGATATACCATTTCCATGAGCTGATATTTTCATTATTTATTTCAAACGAAGCTGTTTTCTGTTTGGTCAAAATCAAAGTATCCGGATCTGAGGTAATTTCCACGAAAGGTAGAAACGGTGTGAGCACTACTTCAACAGGGCTGGAAGGAAGGATGCTATCCAGGCCTACAACATATACTTTGGTTTCTTCCTCAAGTTGAGAAACTGTGAGTGATTCGCCTTTCAAAATGAGCTGTGATAACTCTGCATCAGTGTAGAATCCAAAGATATTGCCATTCGATGGGTTTAGAATAGCATCGTCACCATAGCAAAATGTGCCCAAATCGATTGTAGGAATGGGAGAGTCTTGAAAAGTGATCACTTGGGTTGTTGAATCTTTACAGCCTGAGGTACCAGTTGTAGCAAGTGAAATTGAATAGGAAGACTTGCTGACAGAAATAGTTAATGTATCAGTACTACTTGCAAAGCTGCCATCCACATACCAGTTAGAAGTGACAAATCCGGATGATTGATTAATAACATGTGCGGAGATTTCATCGGAGTCAGTGGCAGGAACCACCTCAAAATCTGCAAAGAAATCATCCACACGAATAATGACTTGTTTTCTTAAACTTTCGAAAGGACCAGTTGTATTGCTAACATAGAGGATAGTGTCTTTTTCCAGCTTAGTAAAAGCTAAGGAGCTTCCTGAATATAACGGAGTTTTTGAAGTATTGTCAGAATAGACGGCTAGTTCATCTGTATTAGAAGCAATGAGCACGATTGATTCACCGAAGCATATTGTTTGATCAGAAATATCAGGCTTTGATGGCCGCTGTGCTACCAAAAGATTTTTTGAGAAAGATTCATTACACCCCAATTCATTTTCGACCGATAGAACAATTTCATAAGTCCCTGGCGTTGAAAAACTTACTTTGGGATGTTGAATGGTTGACTGTATACCATTTCCAAAATCCCATAACCAGTTGAGAGGTTTGAAGCTTTGATCCGTAAATGATACCGAATTCGATGGATTGTCTAAAAACAAGGTATCGCTTGACATTTTAAAATTGGCCACCTGGGAAACAAGATTAACATCAATTCGCTGGATATCATCTTCGTAACCTTTATCGACATTTATTACATAAAATGAGGTATCCTGATTCACCTGACCACTAATGAATGCATTGCCCTGTCCCAGAAGGTTTTTGCCATATGGGTCGGAATAGAAGAGATAATTGTTCCCTTTAAGTGGGTCTAGTACCACGGAAGCCCCCTCACAGCTGATGACCGTTTCGAGTAGAGATGGAAGCCCCAGATATTCCTCATAAGCCACAATCGCCTGATCCAATGTACTCTTCAATTCCCCTAACGAGCTTCCGAAAACCATGATGAATGCATTTTTTGAGCTGTTTCCCTGATTGATCTTAATAGACTCATCGCTGATCATCACCGCTATATCATTGCCAGCACCCACCCAGCCGGCTGAGTCATACTGTTTAATTTTACTCAATTGGTATTTAAGGTCATCAGTGAGGTCGCCGCCAAGGTCCGGGGTATTGCTGTTTTTATTGCTAATATCCAGGCTTTGACTAATTGGAGCAGAGTCGTAATATGCATACAGTCCTGCAAAAGTGGAACTTTGAGCATCATAACTAACCAGTAATTTGAGGCTATCGTTGTAATAAGATTTATTTTTCGAGGCGTCCTGAATGTTCCAATCTACATAGAGTCCGGAAGAAAGGTTCTCTAGTGAACTGCCAGATAGGCTCGTTATGAGATACTCTTGGATCAAATAGTTGGCGGACAGATTGGTCATTGTTTTCTGGCTTACCACAAGGTTTAATGGGTTCGCGGCTGAATCATCTTTAAAAGTATTTGCAGAAACTAGGTCCATAGCTGGGTGCGATTGTATTTTAGCATTCCCTATTTTAATGAAATCTTGTTCGCGAGTAGTTGATGCGGTACGCTTGTAAAAGTTATCTGATACAGATTCAGAATTGAGGCCAATCATAAAACTTACCCTTCCAGCATAAATCTGGTTTTTCCAGTTTAACCCAAGGCCATTTTGAAATCCATCAGACCCAAATGCTAAATTTCCATTTCCAGTGACTGTATAGGAGATATTTTCATTTTTGATGTCTACCCGGTCAGGTTGGGTCACGATTGTGAAATACTGAAAGTCTTTATAACTACCGTCGGTAATATTCACTTTAACGTCAATATTCGTTTCTGGGGGAGTTTCTTCATGGATAAAGAGAATTGGCGCTTCCACATGTTTCTGTGCAAGGGTTTGCAGATTACCTAAGGAGACGTGTTGGTCCAATAATGTAATGAATGGAGAAGTACTTGTAAACTCTAAGGTTGCTGAAGACGGATTTAAGTAGTTTGTGAAATCAGCTGAAATAGAGATGGAGTCACCAAAGTAGGCAAAATTTCCTATTTCATTAGCGTATTCCAAATTGCTGAACCGAATGGACTTTAAGGTGTTATTGACTAAAGCATTATACATGTCCAGCCTTCCAAAACCAAGTTTGTCCTGATAGGAAACGTTAGATCCAACTTCATAAATGGGCAGTGAAGATACTCTTAGTCTTTCAATAATTTGATTGGGTGTGAGTTCAGGGAAATGGTGTTTTAATAGAGCTGCTGTTCCTGCCACAATAGGAGAGCTATAGCTGGTCCCTCCATCTATACCATAAGTATTGCTTCCCTGAGCAGAATAAATCTGCCTGCCTGGAGCAGTCATATCAATATTGTAATTGAAAGTAGAGAATGAGGCCTTATTGTCATCTGGTTCTGTTGCCCCGACGGAGAGTACATTGTCGTAACTGGCCGGATAGAAAGCAAGGTCTTCAGGAGTATTGCCCGCCGCAGCAATAACAATCAATCCTTTTTCTTGTACTGCGTAATTGATAATGTTCTGCGCTGCCTGACTATATGAGTCCGGTGAGCCCCATGATAGGTTGATGATATCAAAGCCATTGTCCGCAGCATAAAGAACTGACTCGTAAGCTGAACTCGAATTATTATTGCTGCTTTTAAAGACTTTGAGAGGGCTGATTAAAGTGTTGAAACCTATCCCGGCCATTCCAATGCCATCATCGGTGCTTGCTCCAGCTATCCCACCTACTCTGGTGCCATGATGTGAGGCATCAGCCTCGGCTATGGAGTCATTATCTGCAAAATCATAACCTATGTAATCATCGATGTATCCATTTCCATCATCATCTATTCCATTTGGAGGATCATTTTCATTCCGGTATAGTTTTGATTTAATGTCCTGATGATCTCTGTCAAACCCCGTATCGCTGATACCAATGATAATTTCATTTGACCCATTTGTAATATCCCACGCTTCGAAAGCTCTAATTGTTTCCAAATAATACTGATTTCCTTCTCCAATGGCAGGATCGTTTGGAGTGTAAAGCAGCTGTTCCTGATAGATGGGTTCGGCATAGACCACATTCTGAAAGATCTCCAGCTGATCACAAAGCGCACGAATATCTGTATCTGAATCAACAAAGACATGAAATAAGCCATCAATGGAAGAACTTTGCCTCGGATCTGATGATTTGCTAAGTGTATAGTAATTTTTGAGACCAAGGATATTGTCTAACTGCAATTGAGGTCTGGAAGCATCTAGCTTGCTGGAATTAGTCTGAAATTTGACATACAATTCCCCTTGATAAATTGCCATTTTCTGTGAATGGGCAATTGAATTTATCAACAATAGGAGACTAATTATACTATATGACTTGAACGAGCTCAATATTAGGTTACAGCAGTTTTACGAACAATTTTGGAGAATAATCCTGGTAGAAATCTTTTGATGTAAATACCCGCAACTTCCCTGAATCCTCCAATATAGACTTCTTCCTTATCCTTTTCTATCGACTTAATAATCTTGGCCGCACATGCCTCAGCAGACAAACCATTATCCTGTGCATTATCCATTTTATTTTGCTTACTACCATCGCCCATAAGTGCATTGATGCTGATCTGGGTCTTTACATAACCAGGCAGGATAATACTCACTTTAAGCCCGTCAGCGTGGTGTTCCGCTCTCAGGGCATCATAGAATCCATGCAGTGCATGTTTAGATGCTGAGTATGAACTTCTGAAAGGTGTACTCACAATCCCAACTGCCGAAGTGATAATGACCTGGTGCCCTGATTTACGCTCCACCATTTTGGGTAATAATGCTTTGCTCAAAGCAATGGTTCCAAAATAGTTCACCTCCATGATCTTTCGATCCACATCAATGGAGGTATTGATCACTTTGTCGCGCTGGCTAATTCCACCACAATTGATCAGGATGTCCACGTGACCATATATGGATTCTGCCTCCTTTCCCCGCTGTGCTACAGAAAAACTATCTGCTAAGTCAAGAGGTAAAATGTGCACATTCTCCGGATTGGAGCAAGCGGATTTAACTCGCTCAAGCTCTTCACGCCTACGCGCTGAAAGTATAAGTTTGGCCCCTCCGGAAGCCATTTTATAGGCTAGTGCTTCTCCTATTCCGGAGGATGCCCCTGTGATCATGACTACCTTATTCCTTATTTGCGTCATTCTTTGCTTTGTTGTTTTCCAGGTAAACCCAGATGGTGTAAATGCCAAGGGCAGTTCCAATTGGCACACTTAATAGCGATAGACAGCCTGATATCATCACCAATGTCATTCCCCATTTTTTGCCATTCATTAACCCAAGCCCACCAATGATGGATGGTAGCGGGAAGACGATGATTAATATCAGGAACAAGGACCTGACAAACATAAAGACCATCTCTACGATCATGAGTTCTTCACTCCCCGGATCCAGTTCCTCCAATACAAATGGCAGGATTGAGTCCATAAGTAAATGGACAATTACAAAAAAGAATATTTGAATTGACCCGTATACAATGTGAAGGATGCTTAAGAGTTTGTTGTGTGATTCCATGAGGTTTATTTTTTCTTATAAATTACGAAATCAAAACTGAATTTGTGCCGTTTGTCTGCTGAATGATGCTCACGACTGGTTTCTGTCCATTCTGACTTGTTAAATTCGGGAAAAATGGTGTCCCCTTCAAAATCCCCATTGATTTCCGTGAGGTAGATTTGATCTGCATAAGCCAGCCCAAGTTTGTAAATCTCACCACCACCAATAATAAATACTTCTTCCTCATTGTTACTTTTGGCCAATTCTATAGCTTCCTCCAGACTATTCACCACTTCTGCTCCTTCTGCTACATATGCCCGATTTCTTGTAATTACTACATTTGGTCGATGAGGTAAAGGTTTGAATTTTGGAGGCAAAGATTCAAAGTTTTTTCGACCCATTAACACATAATGGCCTTGAGTAGTCCTTTTAAAATATTGAAAGTCGTCAGGAAGGTACCAGGGGATGTCATTGTCTTTACCAATCACACGATTGGACCCCATGGCTGCTATCATTGAAATGATCATAAAACTTTGTTTTGCACTATTCGTATTCCAAAGAAAAACAAACACATGCTAAGCATTATCCTGGTTATCTGTTTTATTTCGGTTCTTGGTAATATGTTCCTGGCTAACAGGTTCAGCCAAGATCCTTATGAATGGATACTACTGTCTATAATCATTGGGCCTATTTCATGGATACTGCAAATTATCAGCGCGAAGTACCCAAGTGATACCCCCTGAGAAAGTCTCCCGTCGACATACGCTTTTTGCCTTGAAGCTGGACTTCAGTAAGCGAAAGTGCTCCATCAGAGGTGATTACATCCAGATAGGTTTTGCCGTCAGTTTTAAAAGCCCCTGGTTCATCTTTGTATTGTCTGTTTGCTTTTTCAGCAAAATAGATTTTGAAAGTTTGACCATCTAATGTAGTCCACGCCGCAGGGTAGGGACTAAGCCCCCGGATGAAGTTTCGCACTTGTTCGGATGGTTGGTTCCAGTTGATTTTACAGTCTTCCCGAAAGATCTTGGGCGCATGTTTTTCCTGGCTAGTCTGCACTTGAGGTTTCAATTCATAGTTACCAGTGGTTAAAGCTTCCAGGGTACGTACCACCAGGTCAGCACCTTTGTTCATTAAGCGTTCGTAAAGGGTGCCTACGGTGTCTTCATATAGAATTGGTTCCCTATGTTGGAAGAGAATGTTTCCAGTGTCTATTTCATGTTTTAGTTGGAATGTAGTAGCACCGGTTTCATTTTCTCCATTGATTATGGCCCAGTTGATCGGTGCTGCTCCACGATAGTCCGGCAGCAGAGAGGCGTGTAGGTTAAAAGACCCAAGAGGAGGCATGTCCCATACGGTTTCCGGTAGCATCCTGAATGCAACCACAATTTGTACATCAGCCCTAAGTTTGCTCAGCGCCATCTGGAAATCAGGCGCTTTGAGGTTGGACGGTTGAAGTACGGGGATATTCTGACTCAAAGCATAATCCTTCACTGGTGAAGTACCGAGCTTTTTCCCACGCCCCTGAGGCTTGTCAGGAGCAGTGATTACCGCTATTACTTCAAATCCATTTTCTACTAGTTTTTGCAGACTGGGTACGGCAAATTCAGGAGTACCCATGAAAATTATTCTCAGTTTTTTATCCATCTGGGTGCAAAACTAGTCGATTCAGTAAATTTTTTATAACTCGAACTTTGATACATCGTATATCTATGTATATTTGTTCTATGTATTCAAAGGAATTGTTAAAAGGTACCATCGGCGTGATGGTTTTGAAGTTGCTCGAAGAGAATGATCGGATGTACGGGTACGAGATTTCTCAGCGGGTAAAAGAGCTTACAGATGGGAAGATTCTCCTGAAAGATGGGTCTCTATATCCAGCCCTCCACAAGTTGTTGAAAGATGGAATACTGGATTATGAGGAGCAGAGCATTGGCAAACGGGTACGCAAATACTATTTCCTGACAAAAGAGGGAAAGAAGGAAAAAGATGTCCTGATGGCTGAAATGAAGGATTTTGTAGCCACCATCCAGAAAGTGATTTTTAATGATTATAAAATAGTACCAGCCTTATGATTTCTGATGAACAAGTAGATTTTATAGAACAGTCTATTGCAGAGAGCAATGTAAAGAACAAAGAGCTGCGAGATGATCTGTTGGATCATATGTGCTGCCTTGTAGAAATAGAAATGAAAAAAGGCCTGACTTTCGATCAGGCCTATCAAAAAGCATTTCTTCAAACCTCACCGAACGGGTATGGTGAGATTCAAAATGAAACTCTTTTTTTACTTAACTATAACAAAATTATGAACATGAAACGATTAACGTACACTTCAGGGTTTATTTTTTCAATGGCCTTTTCTTTTGGCTGTCTTTTTAAAATCCTGCACTGGCCTGGAGCTAACTTACTAACGTCCATTGGGTTGATAGGGGCTACCTTTGTTTTTGTGCCTATGCTACTGATCAACAAGTATAAATCAGTGTTGCATTCCGTACTTTCGGAAAAAATGAAATGGATCTTTGGAATCTTGAGCATGTTGTTGTTAGTGGCCAGCGTGATTTTTAAGATCAATCATCTTATGGGAGCCAATATTTTGCTGATGTCTGCATTTCTGATCTTCGGGTTTGGCTTTTTGCCTTTCCTCTTCTTCAGGATGTACAAGCAATCAATAGATCAACTTTAATCAATTTCAAAATCTTTGAAAGGAGCGAGATTGAATCAGAACGGGTGATCTGATCTCACTTTTTCCAATCTTCTTTTTAGCATCCACTTCATCTTGAAGTAGTGAGAAACACTTCCATTTCCAGAACCTGATGAGGTACTCAGGACAATTATGCCTTTTCAGCTTCCGGGTTAAATTTTAATTCTATGAATCAAATACTAAGTTATATTGGCATAGCTATGGCTGTGCTTATAGTGTCGTGTGAAGAAACACCGACGATCGAAAGGTTAGAGTCATTTATGGCCACAGAAAATTATCCAAAGGATACCTATCTGGATACTGTAGCCAACAAGAAAGCGCTTATTGTAGTGGCTCATGATGACGATGACTGTATGATTGCTGGTACTGTGGCTCAATTGACAGCCAATGGGTGGCAGATTAAACAACTCAGTCTGGTGAGGCATATTGATGCTAACACGGGACAAAATCCAGCATCAATCATTTGCCTGGGGAATGAACTAATTCTGGAGGATGGTATTTATCGGCATGATTTAGACACTATGAAGAGTCCGTATCTTCCTATCCCATATGATGAAATAGATAGGCAATTTCTTCGTGAAAAGGTAGCAAATGCTTTAGTCCAAAAAATCAATGCATTTCAGCCATCAGTCATATTCACTTTAGACAATCAAAAAGGTGGCTATGGACATCCGGAGCATATTTTTATTAGTCAGTTAGTGGTGGATTTGTTTAGCACAAATGAGATTGATGCTGAAAGAATCTATCAATCGGTTTATACTGATCATATGGAGCATACGATTGTCGACACCTGGTTGAAAGAGAAAATGGTGAGATGGGGCTATCCCCATGCGAGTGATCTGGCCAATGAACTTTATGGAATAGATGGCATGCCAGAACCGACTGTTGAAGTGAACATTTTTTCAGCAGCTCAGACCAAAATGGATTATCTCAGAGGTTATCCTGAAAAGGCACGAAAGAACTTAAGAAAGTTCATTCCTTATTACGAGCAGTTTGATGCTGAAATCTACTTTGGGGTGTTTGATCGGGAGTTCTTTAGAGTGATTGAGTGATGAGACCATTTTTTCAATTTTCACTTAAAGTGATCACTGTAGCAGTGATTATTGTAATGAATGGATGCCATCAAAAGCAAAAAGAGATAACCACAGAGAGCGTTAGAGCTATGTTTGGTGAATTTGAGCCAGGGCAGTTGATCAAGTTGAGACCAGTTGATGTCACTGGTACACCAGTCTACAGAAGGATTGAACACCATCCTGATCAGTATAGCTATCTAAACGATGTAGAAATATTCAGTCTGATCTATGATAGTGATGGGCTCATGGTTACCGGATTGCTGGTGAAACCAAAAGCCGTTCATGAAAATACGCCAGTGATTGTATACAACAGAGGCGGCAATCAGGAAATGGGAAGGTTACTTGTGGAACATGCGGTAGAAATTTTCGCACCTTTAGCGGCTGAGGGATTTATTGTGGCAGCATCAAATTATCGTGGTAATTCAGGTAGTGAAGGACAAGAGCAATTTGGTGGAGAAGATGTCAATGACGTTTTGAATCTCATTGAAGCTGTGGGGCAAATCCCAGAGGCTGATATCAGTCGGGTTGGAATGCTAGGCCTCAGTAGAGGAGGAATGATGACTTATCTGGCACTAAAGAATGATTCTGAAAAGCGCATCAAGGCAGTAGCCAATCTTGGTGGCATTACAGATCTGGCTTATACAATTGAGCATCATCCTGAAATAGGAGAGGTTTGTGAGTGGCTGATTCCTGATTATACTGGTAATGAAAAGAAAGAACTTGAGAAGCGCTCGGCTATCAAATGGGTTGACCAGTTACCGACTGATGTGCCTATTCTTATTTTACATGGCACAGCAGATCAAAGTGTAGATTACGGTCAAATACCGGTATTTACTGAATGTCTTACCAATTATGGAATACCCCATAAAGCTGTGATATATCAAGGGGATAATCATGGCTGTGTAGCACATAGACAGGAAGTGATGACAAACCTGAAAGAATGGTTTAAATCCACCATGATAGATCAGGTTCCTTACACGGAGTTTGAATTTACTATGGTGGAGGACTAAATGAAAAAGCCCCACGGAGAAACGGTGGGGCTTTTAGTTATCGTTAGCTACAATTTCTATTTCAATACAAATTTTGCAGCGACATTTTCTACTCTTAAAAGGTAAACCTGATTTGACTTGAGGCCAATATCAAGATGAGCTGTGCCATTCTCAAATGTTACCTCGTCATTGTAAATCAGTTGGCCGCTTAATGTAGTAATTGATACCTTATTTGATTCACTTCCAAAATATTCAATATTCAATAAAGAGGTAGTGCCATATACTTTCAATCCAATGAGTGGTTTTGCATTGGCAAGAACTGCTTTAGGTGAAAGAATTAATTCAAATCTACCTTCAGCATTGGGTTCGAATGTTTCAAAAAATACCGATTCTTCACGTAAATCACTCTTTTTACCAGTTGCTAAATTTGTAAGGCTGATAGAGTAACCTTCAGGAAATTCAAGTAAACCTGCAATCGAAATTTCATAAATACCAGGTTCACCAGCCTTCACACCGAGCAGTGTGTTCACCGGGTTATCATCTCTTACTAAAGGCAATCCTTGAATGGTATATTTAATATTGTCAATTAAGGAGTAAAAGGCCAATGGGTAATCGGATTCTATTTTTTTTGCATCGAGATGATGATCATGTCCAAAAGAAGCATCTTCTCCAAGTCCAATCAAAACTTCGTTATAGAGATCATTGCCTGATACAGCTAGTTTAATTTTCTGGTATTGAACATTATTGTTTCGGTAGTGATTGTCATCATTATTTGCGTCAGTCGTGGTTACTTGCATTTCCTGGGTAAATGTTACGTCACCTGTCTGGATTGCTTCTACATAAACGCCTTGGACAGAGGTTATGTATCCATTCGCAGCTCCTGTTGTACCTAGTAAGCCCCCAACACCATCATCTGTTCCGTCTGGTTGTGTAATTCCAGTGCTACCTAGTCCATTTGTTGTAACAAAATCACCACCTCGCTTATCATCTACATTACTTCCTCCATCATCCCAGAAATAAACAGTGCCATTGATGATAGAAGAGTTCTCAGATAAGAAATCTGAAATACTAATAGCTGCCGAGTAAGGATTTGCTACTAACTCAAAATCTCCATCAGTTACCTCAGAGGTGATGGTTCCACTATTCGGTGTCCCTGTAAAACTTACAGATGGAGAAGCCGTGGAGTAACCCACGAAGAATCCCTGACCGGGGTTCATATCGACTACACTGTTTTTCAGGTTGCTTGAATAACTGCTTCCGTCAAATGAATAGACATGCTTCGCATTGAGCTGATCAGTAGTAGTGCCTACCACAGGAGAGCCAATAATGCTATATCCACCACTTTCGGTTATATTTCTTTTTACAGTATATGTTCCATCATTGGAGACGAGACCATAAATTGCCAGTGCGCCACCGGATTCCACTGTGAGGGTAGCTCCAGACTCAATTTCGAGATTATCTACAGCACGATCATCAACCACTATTGGGTCATTAGATGTGGTTGTAATAATAACATTGTCACTAGAAGTAGGAACCGAACCTGAACTCCAATTATCTGCATTTTCCCAGGCAGAACTAACTGATCCGTTCCAGGTAAATGGCAAGCTGGTTGCATTCCCAGATATTGAGAAATCATCAATTTGAAATCCATCATTGGCAGAATTCCGAGAACCAAATACAAATCGAAATCTAACATCATCTTCGTCAATAAAGGAGCTAATGTCATAAGAAGCCGTGATCTTAGAGAAAGAGGCGCCGGCCCAACCGTCAGCTCCGCTAAGCCCGATGATAGCCGTAGTATTATACCAGTTGGTACCATTTCCGTCACCATTAGAGCCCAATATTTGCCAGTTGTCACCCCCATCAGTAGAATACTCCAGATTCATTCCAGCTCCAGAGCCTGTTACAGCTCTGTATTTGAAGGATAAGGTATACGTGCCTGTTCCATTTAAAAATGAAAAGGGGGGAGTTTCTAATGCATATTTGGTACTGTAACCGTGGTGACTTGTGAGGCTCGTCATCCAGTTTGCAGATCCAGTAATCGTGGAAGCTCCGTTTCCAGGGTTGAGATTGTTTTTATCACTGGTACCAGCTCCCCATTCCCATATTTCATAAGAAGCAGCATTGATCAGATATGCAAAGAAGCCTGCACCGTCCGATTCAAATCCTGTACTGAAAGGCACTGAAGGTCTTTCAATAATATTGATATAATCGGTTTTGGTAATAGTGATTCCTTCATCATTGTTGATGACCAATTTAACGGTTTTAAGGCCTGTGCTAAAATAGGTGTGGTCCGGGTTTTGAACAGTTGCGTCTACGATTCCATCATTCTCAAAATCCCATTCCCAAGCAGTAGCTTGTAATGAGCCATCTTCAAAAGAAAGAGGAACTCCCACATACCATTCTTCATGTTCTGCGGTAAATTGGGCAGTGGCGTTAGCAAAAATATCTGATGTAAAAAGTCCTCGTCCATGAGTAGCAATGCCCACAAGGTTATCCGCAGAACGGATTTGAAGCATGTCACAGCGCACATTGGCCAATTCTGTATTGGAGGATTCCCAGACAGGGTTAGTTTGTGTTATATCATCAGTTGACCACACCCCGGTTTCTGTCGCCAATAGCACTTCATTAGTGTTGTTGGGATTAAATAGAGCCCATCTGATGGGCATATCCGGTAGACCATAGGAAGATTCATCCTTGCTGGTCCAGGAAGTTCCACCATTGGTGCTGTAAAAAACAGAAGTTACCCCATAACTAGAGAGTGTAGCAATGAGTTCGTTATCAGTGGCACCAATGGCAATGCTGGAAACATACCCACTCTCATCATCTACAGATCCACTGATATTGGTCAGTGAAGGAGTGGCATCAGCATCATCTAAAATGTAGATCGCCCCACTACCTGTTCCAATAAATACCCTGTCATCTGTGTAAGGGCTGACCGTTACCGCAGATATTTGATGGTTGCTAATTGATAATGAAACTGTAGTGGTTGTTACAGTTGCTCCAATCCCGGAATACCTGATCATCTCATTTGCTTCACCAGCTGCATAGAGAATATTGGTGTCGTCATCATAATCTGCAGGATTGATGAAGCGACCATCTGAGGATGGGCTACCTAAATCGTCAAAATTTTCTCCACCATCTGTTGAGATATAGTAATTATTGTTTGTGTATCCTGTGATCTGAATATCAGGGTCATCCTGATCAATAAATGTGAAAGCGCCATCGCCACCAGTCACTTCAATTGTAGGATTGAGCCCTACAAAATTGAATTGCTGTGAACCATTATCCTGAGCTCCGGCGATAAAATAATTGGACCCTGCACTATTTTCCATTGACAGGGCGTAGAATTGTGTGACATTGTATCCGTAGTTCTGACCTGAGAAATTTGGAGTAGAAGATGATCCGACATCCTGAGAATAATACACCCCGCCATCGTTACCAAAAATAGCTTCATCGTCATTTCCGGGCCTGAACACAATCGCATGCTGGTCAGCATGAACGTAGGGTTTATCATTACCACCATACCACTGAGATACTCCGGTCCATGTCGTGCCACCATCTGAAGTTCTATGAAGGTCAATTCCACCCATTATTACAATATCCTCATCAGAAGGATGTACACATAAGATTAAGTCATACCAGGCCTGTCCTCGTGTAAATTCATTACCACTTGCCAGATCTGTTGGTATTGTCAGATCTGACCAGTTGCTACCCCCGTCAGCAGATCGTTTTACCCAGCTCACATCATCAGAGCCACTCGCATCGCCATCGTATTTTACCGCATATATTACAGTTGAAGCTGTGGAGCTACTTGCTGAGGGAGCTACAGCTAATTCAATTCGGCCACTAGAGATGGTACTCGGAGAAACATCAGTCCAATTATCACCATTGTCGACTGTTCTATATACTGATGGAGATGAAAATATGCCTAATGAAGCGTAGATATCTCCATTAGCAGCGATCTCCAAATCAGCTGCTCTCACATTTCCAGAGTTAAGCACTCGCG
Organism: Marinoscillum sp.; assembly: GCA_040218045.1. Lineage (GTDB taxonomy): Bacteria > Bacteroidota > Bacteroidia > Cytophagales > Cyclobacteriaceae > Marinoscillum. The sequence continues at coordinate 32,927 of JAVJQA010000018.1, read as the reverse complement.
ACCAGCTTGCACCACCATCTTCTGATCGTTGTACACTTCCGTTTCGAGTGGCCGCAAATACATCTCCATTAGACGCAACCACAATTTTTTGTACGTAATAAAAAGTACTGTTATCTGTGCTTGACAATTGAGAAAAAGTACTGCCACCATCTGTACTCTTCCAAATTCCGGCACCTCTTATAGCATCAGAGTTAAACCACCCTTCTCCTGTACCAATATACATTACATCATCATCGGAGGGATCGAATGCGATAGAAGTTACTGCTATATTTACCCAGAAGTCATCAACATTTTGCCATTGTGATGTAGCCTGGGTAATATCATTATTATACCATAAGCCTCCTCCAACGGATCCTGCCCAGACTTTTTTGTTTTCAGAATCATTGGGATCAAAGACCAGGGCTCTGGTACGTCCTCCAACATTTGTTGGGCCTCTTTCTACCCATTTAACTCCATCAATTGCATCTGTTTGAATTTGCCGCTTTGTTCTGGAATCTTTCGTTTGTAAAAAAGCCTGTATACGTCTTTCGGTGGGGACATATCCCAATTTAGGATCTTTTGTTTTTTCTACTTCAAAAGCAATGGCCTCATCCGGACGATCAGTTTGATCCTTTATTTTTCCCGCCGAATGTGCTTCCAGTTTAGCACTTATGGTTGGGTTAAGAGTGGATTCCAGAGGTTTTTGGCCACTGAACAAGAAATATCCAGTACTTAGGCCAAAACCAGATATCAACAAAGCTAGAATATACTTTTTCATAATGTTTTGGTTGGTGAATGAAGTTTTTTTAAATCAGTTAAATTTCAAACTCGTAATGATAAAATTCAATTCCGTCACCTGATCGGTATCTAATCGATATTCTGTACTTACCGGGATCAACGGGTGTATATATTGGCTGAGAATTGTTGCACTCAATGCTTTTTTTATCCCAAATCACCTCAAATGATTCTTCAGTCTCTACATCAATTGATGAAGGTGGATTCGGACATAATGAGCTACATGGGCAGTAAGGGTAATTTAGTTTGATCCAGTTATTTTCAACCTTTTTGAAAATAGATTTCTCTAGGGGGTCAAACACAGTCAAGATTTCTCCTGAATTGTTTTGTAAATCAAATTTAATTGAAGTTCCTTCATTCTTGGGGACGGTTTGTACAATCCAGTCATTTGTTAAGTCAGATTTACCCATTTCTTTTTGCCCCTTGCAAGTGATAAAAAGGGCCAGAATAAATGTTAGGTGACCAAATTTCAAATAGTGCCGAGAATGGATTTTTGGGTTAGTCATGAGAAGGGAACGGCTGGTTCGGTGATTTTTTCATTTCATGGATAATTTTTTGATTGACCTTTTTCGAAATCGCTAATATTTAAAGTGACTGGTACATTGTCAATTAGTAGAGTCAGCTGACATGTTTCGGGGCTAGTAGTTCTAAAATCAGGTCGTCGATCCATTCTTGGAATTGATTCATCCAAAACAGATCGGTTCTCAGAGGTTGTAATCACATACAGGTTATCACCCTTGTCCTCGATCGATGCAGATAAACTCTGCTTGTCTATCATTAACGAGGAAACCTCCAATAACCCTCCTTGAGTCTCGACCATAATTTCATAATTAGTGCCACCTACACCTGGCTGGCCTCCACTCCAGTTGTACCAAACGGCACTCTTTATAGAAGGAATATTGGTTTGTACTGGTTTGGAATTGTTGCATCCAAGTAAAATGATGAGCAACAGAAACGGAACAGTGAATGGCTTGATCATAAAAGTAGGCAGGTTAATTGTTATAAAGGACATACTTTTCTCTGAGTTTTAAAAATTCATTTAAATCTTTTTGCCATGATGCTCTGATCTCGGCTTCACTAAATCCGCTTTCTATTTGTATTTGCAATTGATCTGTACCAGCTCTTAGGATGAATTGGTCTGTGTCAAAAAAAGGTTTTGCGGTGAGTTTTAGATTGTGATAGAAGTTGATCAGGTAGGATATGTCCAGTTTGTATTTTGGTGGTTGATTTAGAAAACCAACCCCAAAACATTGCAATCCCTCCAGCGGTGGATATTTGGAGCCTTCATTAGGGTGAGGAGTAAAGCTGAACGAGCCACCCGTATAGTCTGGATGACCAATAACCTGGAATGGATATGATGTCCCTCTACCAACAGAAGCGATTGTGCCCTCAAAAAGAACCAATGACGGGTAAAGTGATATAGAAAGGTCATTTGGTAAGTTGGGCGAAGGAGCCACAGGTACAGAGTAAGGAATTGAATGGTCCCAATTTTTCACCGGAATTATCTCAAGTTGGCATTTAATTTCACCATCTAACCATCCTTCTCCATTGATCATCCTTGCATATTCGCCGAGAGTCAACCCATGAACAAGAGGCACTGGGTGTAGCCCGATAAATGATTCGAATCGTTCATCCAATATCGGGCCATCTACATATCCGTTTGGGTTGGGCCTGTCCAATAGCAGGACTGGTGTGCCCACCACGGCACAGCCTTCCATAAGGTAAGTCAATGTGCTGATGTAAGTATAGCATCTTACCCCTACATCCTGGATGTCGACAACCAGAATGTCCAACGCCGCCAATTTGGAAGTATCTGGTCTTTTGGATTGACCGTAAAGGGAAATCAATTCAAAGACTTCAGATTTTTCATTGGTTATTTTTTCTCCATCTGCCTTATTTCCTTTGATCCCATGCTCAGGACTAAATACTGTGGTAACATTAATTCCCAGCGCCATTAGGCTGTCTGAAAGAGGTGTCCTGCCAATAATGGAGGTATGATTGACAAACAGTCCCACTTTTTTACCTTGGAGTTTATTCAGGTATTTATCCATTTGATCAGCTCCTGTCATTATATTTTGCCCCATCATTAAGGTGGAGGAGAACAAAAAGATTCCGAGCAAGAAGTACTTCGCCATTGATATCTTGTAATATTGCATCGTTTCAAAAATACGCATCTTGAACTTACCGTATTTTATATCTAAGAGAATAACCAAAAATGATACCGGATCATTTTCCACAGTAATCAACAAAATTGCTGTGGTGAGTATTGCCGTGGCCTTATCGGCATTGTTGTGCTCTTTTATGATCCTGAAGGGTTTTGAAAATACCATCAAGCAAAAGATTTACAGCTTCAGCGGGCATTTGGTCGTGAGCAAATACACTTTGTCAACCTCATATGAACAGACTGCCATTATTGCGAATGATTCGCTCAAGCGTAGTATTGCAGCGTTACCAGGGGTAGATTATGTGCAGACCTTTGCGTTCAAGGCTGGATTGCTCAAAACAGATGAGGAGGTTCAGGGCATTATTTTAAAAGGCTTGGATGATCAATTTGACACTACCGCTTTCGGACAGCATATGATCAAAGGCCACTTTCCCCAATTTCCAAAATCAGGATATGGCACGGAGGTAGCCCTCAGTCAAAAAATAGCCAACAAGCTCCTGCTGGATGTGGGTGATGAAGTAATTGTCTTTTTCATTCAGAACCCACCCCGATTTCGCAAATTGAAGATTACCGGTATTTACGAAACCGGCCTTGAGGATTTTGATGAGAAAGTCATTCTGGGTGATATTAACATGGTAAGGTTACTCAATGACTGGGGAGAGGATACTGTGGGCGGAATGGAGATTTTCCTGGATGACCCCAATACCATGGATGATGCGGAAACGATGGTTTTTGAATCCACCAGTTCAGATTTGTATGTGGACAAGGTCAGCGATAAGTATGCGCAGATTTTTGACTGGCTGCGTTTGCTCAATAGAAACGTGGTGATATTCTTTAGCCTGGTTCTTTTTGTAGCTTCATTCAACATGGTTTCAATTTTACTGATCCTGATCATGGAGCGAACGCAGATGATTGGTGTATTTAAATCACTTGGATCAACTAATAAATTGCTTCGCAGGATATTCTTTTTCAACGGAGTGAACCTGATTGTAAGAGGAGTGTTCTGGGGCAACCTTATTGGCTTACTGTTCTGTTACCTGCAAATGGAGTTCAAGATGATCCCGCTTGATCCTGCTAACTATTACATGAGTCATGTGCCTATAAAGTTCGATTTATGGGCTACTTTGGGAATTAACTTTTTTGTGGTCGTTGTGACGGCTATTGCACTGTTTATACCAATTTCAGTGATTTCGCGGATCCGTCCGATCAAGGCAATCCGGTTTGATTAATGGGCGTGATAGGGCTTGTATTTCCTGAAAAGGCTCCTTATTTTCATCTTTAAAACGCCGAAAACCGCTTCTTTGAAAATGCCCTTGGACATCTTACTCGTACCTTTAGCTCGTTCGGTAAAGATAATAGGCACTTCCACAATGGTAAAGCCATGTTTCCAGGCGTTGAATTTCATTTCGATCTGGAAGGCATATCCTATGAACTGGATTTTTTCCGGGTCGATCGTTTCCAGTACACTTCTGTGATAACACTTAAAACCAGCAGTGCTGTCCATAACCGGAAGACCGGTAATCAGACGAACATAAATACTTGCGAAATAGGACATCAACACGCGGCCCATTGGCCAGTTGACTACATTGACACCTTTGATATAGCGTGAACCGATGGCCATATCGGCACCTTCTTGTGCACAAGTTTTATACAAAGCAATCAGGTCTTCTGGGTTGTGAGAGAAGTCAGCATCCATCTCATAGATGTAATCATACCCATTTGCCAGGGCATACTGGAATCCCCTAATGTACGCAGTACCAAGCCCTAGCTTACCCTGGCGTTCTATCAAATGAATTCTATTAGGAAATTCTTTTTGAAGGTCTCTTACAATGTCTGCCGTACCATCGGGTGAACCATCATCTATAATCAACAATTCAAAAGGCTCAGAGAGGGTTATAACCGCGACAGAAATGTCCCTAATGTTGTCTTTTTCATTGTATGTAGGAATAATGACGAGGTTCTTATGCACTTCTTTGATGAATGATGCCAGTAAAATATACTTCACGAATTGTGAATCAACAAAGAAAATGAGATTCACCCGATTTACCTTAATCCAAATGGTTATTTTGAATAACCCAAAATCTTCAACATTGATTCACTTTCCTGCTCTGGTGCAAACAACCTCGACGTGATCTTACCCTGATCGTCCTTATTAATAATTACATGTTTAGGAGCTGGAATCAGGCAATGTTGGATACCGCCATATCCACCGAGAGACTCCTGGTATGCACCTGTATGAAAGAAACCGAAGTACAATGTCTCATCAGTATCAATGCGTGGCAGGAAGACCTCACCAATATGGGCTTCTGAGTCATAATAGTCCTGGCTGTCGCAGGTAAGTCCTCCGATATTGACTCTGTGATGCGGATTGTCCCAATGATTAACCGGAAGCATGATAAACTTCTCATTAAGACCCCATACATCTGGCATGTGGGTAATAAACGAGCCATCCATCATGTACCAAAGTTCCTTGTCGTTTTGTAGTTTCTGATCGAGCACGGAATATAAAGTGGCACCACTTTCACCCACGGTAAATGAGCCAAATTCTGTCAAAATATTTGGAACCGGGACGTGGTTTTTCTGACAGATCCATTTGATATTGGCCACAATCTGATCAGCCATGTAGGCATAGTCAAATTCAAATCCGAGTGAGTTTTTAATTGGGAATCCACCACCAATATCTACTGTATCCAGATCCGGGCAGATCTTTTTGAGTTCGCAGTATTTATAGATAAACCTGCTGAGCTCACTCCAGTAATAGGCCGAATCCTTAATCCCAGTGTTGATGAAGAAGTGAAGCAGTTTTAGCTTGGCTTTTGTGCCAGCAATCATCTCCTTATAGTGCGGAGTAATGTCTCCATACCTGATGCCCAGCCGGGAAGTGTAAAACGCAAAATTTGGTTCCTCATCTGCAGCGATACGAATACCAACCTTGAAATCACCTTTCACATGGTCATGATAGTAAGAAAGTTCATTGAGGTTATCAAGAACAGGAATAGTGTTTTTGAAACCGCTATTGATCAGACCAGCAATGTTTTCAAGGTAAAGTGGTCGCTTAAAACCATTACAAACGACCATTTTGTTTTTGTCGAGGTGTCCTGTTTCTTGTAGTTTGCGAATGATCGGAATATCGTAAGCAGAGGAGGTTTCTATATGAATGTCATTTTTTAATGCTTCCTCCAGCACAAACTGGAAGTGAGAGGATTTGGTACAGTAGCAGTAAGTGTAACTACCCTCGTATTTATTCTTTTGAATCGCATCACCAAAGATCTTTTTAGCAAACTGGATGTTTTCACTAATCTTGGGTAGATAAGTGAGTTTAAGAGGAGTTCCGTATTGTTCTATGATCTCCATGAGGTTTACATCATGGAACCGCAATTGGTTATTGTCCACCTTAAACTCCTTCGTGGGGAAGTAAAACGTTTGCTCAATGAGATCTGAGTAGCTTTTCATAGCGAAGGCTTTATTTTTCTAAAATTATGAGGCACAATGATCACCAAAAAAATGCAAATCGTTGTGTTGGTAATATTAATATTTGATCTGATCCAAATATGTTTTTGATCATTTAGCTTTGCTGCCTGAAATTTTTGCAACAAAGATTCAAATGATCAAGCTCAACATTAACGACGAAACATCCCCCCTTGAAGCTGTGGTACTAGGTACAGCTGAAAGTTTCGGCGGAACCCCCAAGCTAAAAGATGCTTATGATCCGAAATCTGCAGAACACATCATTGCAGGAACTTATCCATTAGAAAAGGATTTGGTACCTGAAATGGAAGCCTTCAATGCAGTTTTCAATAAGTATGGAGTTGAGGTTTACCGACCAGAAATAATATCCGATCTAAACCAGATCTTCACCAGAGACATTGCATTCGTTATTGATGATTTCCTGTTTAAGTCCAATATCCTGCCGGATAGGGTACCTGAATTGGAAGCTATCAACTATGTCCTTAACCAGATAGACCCGGATAAGGTTATCACTCCTCCAAAAGAGGTCCATGTAGAAGGAGGGGATGTGATGATCCATGGTGACCATCTCTTTATTGGTACCTATAAAGGCAAGGATTACCCGGATTATATCACCGCCCGAACCAATCCTGAGGGAGTTGCCTTTCTAAAAGAATTTTTTCCGAATCGTATTGTCAGGGAATTTGACCTTGCTAAGTCAAACACCATCCCTGAAGACAATGCTTTGCACTTGGATTGCTGTTTTCAGCCTGTTGGTAAGGATAAAGCGATCATTCATCGTGAAGGTTTTAGAAATGAGGCTGACTACCAATACCTTGTTGATCTGTTTGGAAATGAGAACCTGTTTCATATTACGAAACGGGAGATGTATCACATGATGAGCAATATTTTCTCCATTGCTCCGGATGTGGTAGTTTCTGAACGTAATTTTACCCGACTGAATGATTGGTTGAGAAGCAATGGGATCACTGTGGAGGAAATTCCCTATGCCGAAATTTCCAAACAGGAGGGCTTGTTGAGATGTTCCACATTACCATTAAGAAGGAAATGAATAAGCAGATCACAGATACATTAATGATGATCAGACCTGTGGCATTCCATATGAATGAGCAGACGGCTGTCAATAATTATTATCAAAAAAGAATCGAGGGGCTAAGTGCCGAGAAGGTACAGGAAAGGGCACTGGATGAGTTTGATGAGTTTGTTGCCAAACTACGAGCAGCAGGGATTAATGTACTCGTATTCGAGGATACTGTTTCACCTCAAACTCCAGACTCAATCTTCCCCAACAACTGGATAAGTTTTCACGAAAGTGGTAAGGTAATGCTCTATCCGATGTATGCAGAAAACAGAAGATTGGAACGTCGAGATGACCTCATCGAAGAACTTAGTACGAAGTTTCAAATCAATTCAATAGAAAATCTGACTGATTGGGAAGGCCAGGGCAAATTTCTGGAAGGAACTGGCAGCTTAATCCTGGATAGACAAAACAGGCTGGCTTATGCCGCCACTTCCGAGCGCACAAGCCTCGATGTATTAGTGGATTTCATGGAGCGCACGGGTTATGAAGTCGTGACTTTTGCGGCCAATCAAACCGTAGCAGGGGAGCGCAAGCCAATCTATCACACCAACGTGATGATGTGCGTAGGAGAGTCATTTGCTGTAGTTTGCATAGACAGCATTGATAATGAAATAGAGAAAAAACAAGTCATCCATTCTTTTGAAAACACCAATAAAGAGGTTGTTTTTATCACTGAGGAGCAGAAGGAACGTTTTGCAGGTAACATGCTGCAAGTTCAAAACGATGAGGGTGAAAAATTTGTGGTGATGTCCGAGGCTGCGTTCAGCGCATTGGATGTAGAACAGAGAAAACAATTGGAAAAACATGGCACACTGCTTCACAGCTCGCTAGATACGATTGAAGCACTCGGTGGGGGAAGTGCCCGATGTATGATGGCGGAGATTTTCCTGCCAAAGAAATAAAGATTAATGAATTCGATAGACAAGCTGTTAAAAGAAGAGATAGTAAAAGCCTTCAAATCACTTTTTGATTTTGAGATAGGGGATTTTGAGTTACAACCCACACGCAAGGAATTTGAGGGAACTCACACATTGGTGGTTTTTCCTTATTTGAAACAGACGAGGAAAAGCCCGGAACAGTCTGGTGAAGCCATTGGTGAATACCTAATGGCTCATTCTGACCTTGTTTCAGGATTTAACGTGGTAAAAGGTTTTCTGAACCTGTCTCTTGGAGATTCAATCTGGATCAAAACTTTAAAGACGATTTCAACGACTATTGACTTTGGCCTACATCCATCCAATGGCCAGAAGGTAATGGTGGAGTTCAGTTCACCGAATACTAACAAACCGCTTCATCTCGGTCACTTGAGAAATAATTTCCTGGGAGATTCAGTATCCAGGATCTTGGATGCCAGTGGGTATGAGGTGATGAAGGTCAATTTGGTGAACGATCGTGGAATTCATATATGCAAGTCCATGTTGGCTTATCAAAAGCTGGGTAATAATGAAACACCAGAATCTGCAGGGTTAAAAGGGGACCACCTCATTGGAAAATACTATGTCCTTTTTGATCAGGAATATAAAAAAGAAATTGAAGGCCTGATACATCAGGGGATGAAGCCTGATGATGCCAAAAAACAAGCGCCGCTCATACTTGAGGCTCAGGAAATGCTGAAAAAATGGGAGGACGGAGATGCAGATGTGGTCTCACTTTGGAAGACAATGAATGGCTGGGTCTTCGAAGGGTTTGATCAGTCCTACGAAACCATGGGAATCACTTTTGATAAGATTTATCATGAATCCGACACCTATTTGCTCGGCAAAGACATCATCAATGAAGGTCTGGAAAGTGGTGTGTTTTTCAAAAAGGATGATCAATCAGTATGGGTAGATCTCTCTGAGGAAAAGCTGGATGAAAAGCTTGTGCTCCGTGGGGATGGCACATCCGTCTACATGACACAGGATATTGGTACATGTGACCTTAAACATAAAGACTTTCCTTTTGACAAGTCTGTGTATGTGGTTGGCAATGAGCAGGATTACCACTTCAAAGTGCTCTTCTCCATCATGGATAAGTTAGGCCGGGATTACGCGAAAGGCCTTTATCATCTTTCCTATGGCATGGTAGATCTGCCTTCAGGCAAGATGAAATCCAGGGAAGGAACCGTGGTTGACGCTGATGACCTGATGCAGGAAATGTTTGCCACAGCACAAAAGCAAACGGAGGATCTTGGGAAAATAGAGGGGCTCACCGAGCAAGAGGCCAATGACTTGTTTAAGACTTTGGGTTTAGGTGCTCTGAAGTACTTTCTGTTAAAAGTGGATCCTAAAAAACGAATGTTGTTCAATCCACAGGAATCGATTGAATTTCAAGGTAATACAGGGCCATTTATTCAATATACACATGCACGGATATCGGCTATCCTGAGACGCGCCCAGTCTCTGGAAATAGGCCTTGATTTTACACCCGGTGCAATTGAGACTGTTCATCCAAAAGCACTTGAACTCATTCACAAGCTCACTGAATATCCGAAGACTATAGCAAGTGCTGCGGAAGACTACTCGCCTGCTCTGGTTGCACAGTATGTATACGAATTGGCTAAGACCTATAATGGATTTTACCAAGACGTACCAATCTTCAATGAAGATGAAGCGCAGGTGGTTAAATTCAGAGTAGCACTTTCGGCATCAGTGGCTCGCGTGATCAAATCAGCCATGGGACTCTTGGGCATCACGGTACCTGAAAGAATGTAATTCATGAAAATCAAAGCGTGGATACAAGCTTTTCGATTCAGGACATTACCACTGGCATTCTCCTGTATACTGATGGGAGCTTTTACGGCACTGGTAGACGAGGCGTTTGATTGGGAGATCCTTTCTTGGAGCCTGCTGACCACTCTTTTTTTACAGATCCTCTCTAACCTGGCCAATGATTATGGAGATGCATCCTCCGGAGTGGATGGAGCACATAGAACAGGCCCGAAACGAACGGTATCTTCCGGTTTGATCACCAAAAAGGAAATGCGAAATGCTTTGATTGTTTTTTCGCTTTTATCGCTTGCGTCGGGAATCTATCTCATTTGGATTGCTTTTGGCACTCAGTGGAGCCGGGTGCTTGTGTTTTTGATATTGGGAATTGGCGCTATAGCCGCAGCTATCAAATATACCGTGGGAAAGAAACCTTATGGATACGCTGGGTTCGGTGATCTATTTGTGTTGATTTTTTTTGGTTTGGTGGGAGTTGGAGGTAGTTACTTCTTGTATACCAATATGTTAGATCCTATAATAATGTTACCAGCTCTGGGTTGTGGGTTTCTTGCTGTAGGTGTACTCAACGTCAACAACATTCGTGATATCGATTCAGATAAAGCTTCAGGAAAATTTAGTATTCCCGTTCGGATTGGGAGACCCAACGCAATCATTTATCATTGGTTTTTACTTTTGGCGGCACCAGTTTGTATGGTTACCTATATTGTCATTAAAGATCTTTCTTTTGGCAGTTACCTGTTTTTACTGGTTACCCCAATGTTGTTTTTCAATGGCCGTGCAGTGAAAATCAAGAATACCTCTGAGGCATTGGATCCTTATCTCAAACAGCTGGCGCTAACAACTTTACTGTTCGTTTTGCTTTTCGGTTTTGGTGTTATGCTTTTTTCATGATTTAAATCAGGATTGTTAAAAAAACATATTTGCTTAACTTAGGCTTATATATCAATAAGCACTAAAAAATTAAACCAATGAATAATATACTTGTCCCCTACGATTTTTCAGATATTGCTAAACACGCTTTGGATTTTGCAGCTCAGATAGCCCGTAAAGCCACTTCAGATGCTGTTACCCTGATCAATGTCATTGAGCAACCAACTCCTTCTGATTTCAAGACCATGGGTGTTTCCAATATTGATCCAATGGATAATCTCTGGATAAAAAAAATGATTGAAACCATGGAAGGCAAAATGAAAGCTATCATGGCAGATTCATCATTCAAGGATATTAAGTTGAACTACAAAATTGTACTGGGCAATCCGTTCAAGGAATTGGCTCAGGAAATCAAAACTTCCGGGACTGACCTGGTAGTGATGGGCACCTCTGGTTCCTCAGGAGCCGAGGAGTTTTTGGTAGGCTCCAATGCCGAAAGAATGGTAAGATTTTCATCTGCACCAGTAATCACTGTGAGTAAGTCTTCAAGTTTGGAAGCTGTAAATGATATTGTTTTCGCTTCCAATTTCCACGAAGTACCTGCAGACTTTATTGCACATGTAAAGGCACTTCAGGGTTTGTTTGGAGCTAAGCTTAGATTGGTGAAAATCAATACCCCTGCAAGCTTCACTACTACAAGGCATGATAAAAAGCAGATGGAAGATTTCATTACAAAAAATGAAATTCAGAACTGTACTTACGAAACATTCAATGATTCTTCAGAAGAAGAAGGTGTATTGGCTTATGCCGAAGACATCAATGCTGATATGATAGCGCTTGGCACGAAGCAGCGCAGAGGTCTGGGACATTTCCTGGCTGGCAGCATTGCAGAAGATGTGGTTAACCATGCTAAAGTTCCGGTTTGGACTTTTGGGTTGGAACATGCATAACAAAAAATTAACCCCGGCGAGCCGGGGTTTTTTCTTTTACTATTTGACTTTCTGAATTTTTAGGGTTTACATTTGCCTGAATGAATTACACCATACATCATCACCATCACCACCATTGCGCATAAGCAATACACCCCGCGGTGCGTTTCGCACAAATCAGTAATTCGTTAAATCAATCTCTTATTCCTTTATTTTTTACTCATGTCAATCTTAAAAGTAGCCGTACAAAAGTCGGGCAGGTTAAGTGAAGACTCATTGAAGCTCTTCAGAGAATGTGGTATCAAGTTCAACAATGGGGCAAAAAAGCTCAAAGCGCAATCACATAATTTCCCGATTGAATTCTTGTTTCTCCGGGATGATGATATTCCGGGTTATGTAGAAGATGGAATCGCTGATATTGGTATTGTTGGCCAGAATGTTCAGGATGAATACCAGAAAGAAATTGAGATTGTGAAGCATCTTGGCTTTTCTAAGTGCAGATTATGTCTTGCTGTACCAAGAGAAGAAGATTATACAGGGGTTTCTTATTTTCAGGGGAAAAATATTGCCACCTCTTATCCTAATATCCTTCGTAAGTATCTCGATGAAAAAGGAATTGAAGCAGAGATTCACACAATCAGCGGATCGGTAGAAATAGCGCCGGGAATTGGACTGGCGGAAGGAATTTGCGATATAGTGAGTTCTGGAAGCACACTACTCAGTAATGGACTCAAGGAAGTAGAGACGGTCATGAAGAGTGAGGCGGTCATGGTGGCTGACAAAAAGCTTAGTGCTGAGAAGAAGGAATTGTTGGATCAGTTGATCTTTAGGATCAACTCGGTACTTGAAGGAAAGAACAATAAATATGTGCTCTTGAATGCGCCAAATGACTCATTGGATAAAATCATCGCCCTATTACCAGGGATGCGCAGCCCTACGGTGTTGCCACTAGCTGACAAAGATTGGAGCAGTATTCATTCTGTAATCAATGAGGATACCTTTTGGGAAAACATAGAAAAGTTGCGTGAAGCAGGTGCGGAAGGTATCTTGGTAGTGCCAATCGAAAAAATGATCCGATGATTGCAATATATGACAACCCAACTCCTGAGAAGTTGGAGGAAATTCTGCAGAGGCCATCCTATGATTTCGCGAAGATTGAAAAAGTCGTAGAGCCAATATTGCAGAAAGTAAAGCGTGGAGGGGATAAGGCACTGAGGAAACTTGCACTGGAATATGATCACGTGGAGCTGGAGGATCTTTGGATTTCAGAGGAAGAGTTTTCTGCAGCCGCAAGTGAAGTGCCGGATACGTTGAAAGAATCCATCCAGATGGCTTATGCCAATATTAAAAAATTTCATGAAGCACAGCGCCAGCAGAAGCTGGTGATGGAAGTAATGCCCGGAGTGATTTGCAGTAGAAGGTCAGTTCCTATCCAGAAGGTAGGGTTGTATGTGCCAGGGGGTTCTGCTCCACTGTTCTCCACGGTATTAATGCTGGCCGTGCCTGCTATGATTGCAGGGTGTGAGGAGGTGATCATCTCATCTCCAACCAATCGTCTGGGCAAGATTAATCCAGTGGTTCTTTACACAGCCCAGCTGGTGGGGGTGAAGAAGGTGCTTAAACTAGGAGGAGCTCAGGCTATTGCTGCTATGGGTTACGGTACCGACACAGTGCCTAAAGTAGATAAGATCTTTGGCCCCGGAAATCAATATGTTACAGTTGCCAAGCAAATGCTTGCCAAGCAAGATGTAGCGATTGATATGCCAGCTGGTCCTTCAGAGGTGCTGGTGGCTGTGGATAAGCACTCCAACGCGGCTTATGCGGCTTCTGATTTACTGGCGCAAGCTGAACATGGAGCTGACAGTCAGGTCATACTGGTCTCTACCAGTAGGAAAAAAGCGATTGAAATCAATGACGAAGTAGTCAAGCAACTTGATCACCTCAGTAGGAAGAAGATAGCAGAAAAAGCACTTTCCCTAAGTGCAATGATCGTGGTGGAGGATAAAAAAGAGATGCTCAAAATTATCAATAATTATGGTCCTGAGCATCTGATAATTAGCCTGGAAAAAGCTGAAAAACTGGCCGAAAAGGTGGTGAACGCAGGATCTGTATTTGTAGGGGAATTGACTCCTGAGTCTGTTGGTGATTATGCTTCAGGCACTAACCATACATTGCCTACCAATGGCTGGGCACGATCCTTTAGTGGTGTTTCGTTAGATTCATTTGTGAAGAAGATCACTTATCAGAAAATCACCGAGGAGGGATTGTTGCTCCTGGGTCCTACGGTGGAAAGAATGGCGGAGGCTGAAATGCTCGATGCGCACAAAAACGCAGTAACAATTAGACTAAATAAACTTAGAGAAGATGGTATCTCCGGAAAACCTGGTAAGAAATCACCTGAAGACGGTGAAAGCTTACTCTTCGGCAAGGGATGAATTTGAAGGCGAGGCGGAAGTTTTCCTGGATGCCAATGAAAACTCATTAGGATCGGCAACTGAAGGCTATTACAACCGATATCCGGATCCGCACCACAAAGCCCTAAAAGAAAAATGGTCATCGATTAAAGGAGTTGATACCAATCGTATTTTTTTTGGAAATGGGAGCGATGAACCTATTGATTTGCTCATTAGGCTTTTTTGCGAACCAGGTCATGATCATGTGATTACTTTGCCGCCTACTTATGGCATGTATGCCGTTAGTTCTGCAATCAACGCTATAGAGAACGTAAAAGTACCATTGACAACAGGCTTTCAACTGGATATGGAAGCACTGAAAGCTAAGTGGAATCAGGATTCTAAGCTACTTTTCTTTTGCTCACCCAATAATCCTACTGGAAATCTACTGGACAGAAAACAGATGTCGGAGGTAATGGCTTCTTTTCCGGGAATGGTGGTAGTAGATGAAGCATATATTGATTTTTCATCCGAACCAAGCTGGATTGAGGAGTTGTCAAATTACAGAAACCTCATAGTACTTCAAACACTTAGTAAAGCGTGGGGCATGGCGGGAATTCGTGTTGGCGTAGCAATGGGTGATCCATATGTTATTTCTATGCTAGAGCGGATCAAGCCACCTTACAATTTGAGTTTGGCCAATCAAAAGCTGGCTTTAGAAGCTTTGGGCAATGAAGATAAGAAGAATGACCAGGTGGAATTGTTGCTTTCAGAACGTGAAAAATTGCAGGCTGAGTTGATCAAGTTTGGGATTGTGAAGGAAATCATCCCAACAGCTTCTAATTTTTTGTTGGTGAGATTTGACCAGGCTCAGGAGTTATTTGAATACCTGATTGAGCAAGGTGTGATTGTGAGGAACAGGACTAAGGAATTGCACTGTGAAGACGGGTTGAGAGTTACCGTGGGAACACCTAAGGAAAATGCGAAGCTGTTAGAGCTGATTCGCAAATTCAAATAGGATAAAGCTTAATTGGGAGGTGCTTTTGATAATGAAGAAAGTCCTTGTCGAGGGTGAAAATCTGCATGTCGAACCTATTGGCAACAGCACAAATCAAAAAGTCAATCGGGCTTCCTTGAATTCCTTTTAAACGGCATCTATTAGACATCTCGGCAGCATAAACATGATCATCAGTTAATATTGGAATGTCCGGAAATGCGGCTAATCCGATCTTTACTTTTTCAAATTGACTTTGGTGTTTGATGCCTGTTAGTACCTCTTGACGGATGGCACCAATGATCGCCACTTCATTTTGACGGATTAGAGAACTTAACTCTGATATAATATGGGTGTGATAATTGCTTTTTCTTCTGAGTATTTGCGACCATACGCTTGAATCAGTCAAGATCATCACCCTGTCTTTTTCTCATCCGCTCAGCCTTGTAGTCATAGTTTTCGTCATAGTCAATGGTGCCAAACAACTTTGTTATCCCCAACTGCTTTTTCTTTTGTACATATTCAGCCAGAGCTTCATTTACCGCAGATTTCTTGGTCTTATGGTTGCCATATTTAACTGCCTCTTCAAGCAGCTTTTGATCGATATCGAGATTTGTAGCCATTTTCACACAATTTGTTACACATAAAATTACACAATATTTGATCAAAAGGTTCACTCACTATTTCAATAATTACCCAAAAGGGAATCTCCTTTTCCATTTCATTTTTCAAACTGATCAAAGTAGAATAATTTGCAGTTCAATTTAGATTCATGAGACCAATCCTATTTATAGACCGAGACGGCACGATCAACCACGAAACTGAAGATGAGCAAATAGATCACATTGATAAAGTCAGTTACCTTTCGGATGTGTTTTTCTATTTGCGGAAAATCCAGGCTGAAACTAACTACTTGTTTGTAATGGTGACGAACCAGGATGGGTTAGGTACGGATGCTTTTCCAGAAGATACGTTTTGGCCAGTGCACAACCTGATCATGCGTACACTGCAAAGCCAGGGAATCAAATTTGATGCAGTGCATATTGATGAGCATTTTCCTGCGGACAATCACCCAAACAGAAAGCCGGGCACTGGTATGCTCTCAGAATATATGGGCGGAGATTACGACCTGAAAAATAGCTTCGTCATAGGTGATCGCACTACGGATGTGCAACTGGCCCGAAATATTGGCTCTAAAGCCATTCATATTGCAAAGGAAAAAGTGACTGATGCAGAGATCACAACTGATAGTTGGAAAGCTATCTATGAATCGCTGGTACTGAAACCACGAAAAGCTTCCATACAGCGGACAACCAAAGAAACCGACATTACGATTGAAATCAATCTGGATGGAACTGGTCAAACCGAAATTGAAACCGGTCTTGGTTTTTTTGACCACATGTTAGATCAGCTGGGCAAACATGGCGGGATCGATCTTTCTGTCAAAGTGAAGGGAGACTTGCACATAGATGAGCATCACACTATAGAAGATACTGCCTTGGCTTTGGGTGAATGCTTCCTGAAAGCTTTGGGCGATAAGAAAGGGATCAACCGATATGGTTTCTTGCTCCCAATGGATGATGTACTGGCTCAGGTAGCTATTGATTTCGGAGGCCGACCATGGCTGGTTTGGGAACCGGTATTTAAACGTGAGAAAATTGGTGAAATGCCAACAGAGATGTTCATGCACTTTTTCAAATCGTTTTCGGACACCTCAAAATCCAACCTGAATATCAAAGCAGAAGGCGAGAACGAGCACCATAAAATTGAAGGAATTTTCAAGGCCTGGGCAAAGGCCATCAAGATGGCGATCAAAAGAAACCCTGAAGAAATGAGCAGTTTGCCAAGTACTAAGGGCGTACTTTAATCAAGGGTGATCACGACCAATAAACCGCCCTTTCCCCATTAGGAATCCAATTGCCCGTTCAACGTTTCGGTCTATGGCAGCTTCTGTCTTCAGGAAGCTGATATAACGTACGATTTCCCTCTGAAGTGATGGAGCGAGTCCATCATAGATTTTTTTTGCCTGTTTATGCTCATCAAGTGCTTTTCTCAGCTTGGGATGCATACCGATCTCCCTGGATTTTGGATCAAAACAGATCTCAAATGATGCGCGATCCCCGAGTTTTGAATTGGCAGCGGTCAGCATTGTTTCATTCACATAGAACCTCCATACTCCCTGGTATTTGACCAAAGTTTGAATAAAGGACTTACCATTGATAGTTCCTTTTATCGGTATGGGACTTTTGTCTCGTCCAGCCTGTATAAAGAGTTGGTTGAGCACATTTTTAGGTAAATGAACAAATGGATTGATTCCAATGATTTCTATCGTGTTAGAAAATGATAACAACTGTACTTCATCACTCCTCATTACACACAAATTTCCTTAAATCTGATTATTTTTAGCTACACCAAAAGTGAAAAAGAATATGATTAATCCCATCAGTTGGTTTGAGATTCCGGTAAATGACATGGACAGAGCCAGGAAATTTTACGAAAAAGTATTTGAGATCGAGATGAGGGTACAGGATTTTGGAAATCTGTTGATGGGGTGGTTTCCACAGGATTTAAATCAATATGGATCAGGTGGTACTTTAGTAAAAGCAAAAACATACACACCATCCTATGAGGGTGCCATGGTATACTTCTATTCCGAAGAGATTGATGATGTACTTCCAAGAATCGAAGAAGCTGGAGGGAAAGTGATCAATCCTAAGACCAGTATCGGAGAATATGGCTTTGTAGCACATTTCGAAGATTCCGAAGGTAATAGGGTTGCTTTGCATCAGCGTCCTTAAAAGTAATTCTTGCTTGGTTTATTCGAATCCCTTATTTTACGTGATTTAAATTCTTTATAGGACAGGCATATGCTAATAAAGCATCTTTCTGTCTGGGTGTTTTATGAATTGATCCCTAAAACTTTTGTCAAAGGTAGATCAAGGAGTTTGAAGTGATGGGTTTCAAGAGCAATCCTTTTTATAAGATGAATTAATATCAAAAAGTATGGTACCTCCAGAAAATGCTAAAATCATTGAATTTCCAACCTCCACAATGTGGTTTGATGAAAGTGGGATTCTATGCTCCATAGCTAAAAAAGTCCCTGCACAAACTGTTGAGCAAGCAAAGGAAACAATGGTGGAATTCCGGAAATTAACAGGAGGTAAGAAAATTTGCCTGCTTTCTGATAGTACGGATTCCCCTCCGGCCAACAAAGAATTGCGTGACTATGCTGCTGAAGTAATTCCGGAAATTGCAAAGGCGGTTGCTATTATTTCCAGATCGGCTGTGGGTAAAATGGCGGCAAATCTTTTTTTCAGTATCAAGAAGCAACCATACCCTGTTAAAATGTTTAATGATGAAGCTGAGGCTAAGGAATGGTTAAAACAGTATTTATAAAACTCAAAGTGGATGGCAAATTTCCCCTTTTACAGATGGTTTAAGAACCTTTCTATTCCTAAAAAGCTATATGCAGTGGCCGGTGCTATGACGGTGCTCGTAGCTGTAGAGCTGGGGACACTTTACTTTGCGGTGCATACGCTTTCGTCAGTTAGGGCATTTGTGGGGGCTGAGGGACTATGGTCAAAATCGCAAAAAGATGCTATTTATCATTTGCAGAAATACTTTCATACGCATGATGAGAGGGATATTGAAGCGTTTTATGAATTCATGAAAGTGCCTTTAGGGGATCATAAAACATTGGTTCAATTACACAAAGAAAATCCTGATTTTGAAGTGGCCAGACAAGGGTTGATAGAAGGGCGCAATCACCCTGACGATATTGATGGTATGATAAAATTATTCAGAAGGTTTCATAACATCTCTTATGTAGATAGGGCAATTGAGATCTGGGCTGAAGGAGATTCAGTCATTACTGAGTTGATACCACTTGCGGAAGAATTACAGTCAGCGATCAATTCCCCTTACCCATCCCAAACCAGATTGGATGAGATTCTCCTAGAAATTGAACTCATTAACCAGAAGCTCACGGTGCTTGAAGACGACTTTTCCTACACACTTGGAGATGGGGCACGTTGGTTCACAAATCTCATTTTGACCTCATTATTTGCCATTGCAGTGACAGTTGGGTTTGGAGGGCTGATACTTACGTCGTTTGTAGTCAGGGGGATTTCCAAAGGTTTGAATGAAATCATGAGTGCTTCTGAGAGTATTGCCAAAAGAGATTATAGCAAAAGGGCACAGGTGTTTTCGAAGGATGAGATTGGTACTTTGGCCCAATCATTTAACCATATGGCCTCTGAGCTTTCTCAGAGTATTCAAAAACGGAAACAAGCAGATATAGAGATAGAATCAAAGACGAAGTTTATCCTGGAAAATGAACGAAGGCTCAACCGTATACTGGATGCCTTGATCAAATTTACTCGAATGGATTTTTCAGAAAAGATCGAAATAAGTGAAGCTGGTGATGAACTGGATGCGATATCGGTTGGATTGAATACGATGGTTGAAGAGCTGGAATATCATTTGAATGAATTAAAAATAAGTGAAGAAAAACTAAATGAAGCTCAGCGATTGGCAAAGCTGGGCAATTGGGATTTGGATTTATCAACCCATAAAGTGGTTTGGTCCAATGAGATGTTTAATATTTACGGGTACGGCAATAAGCGATTTGAAGTCAGTCTTGAAACGGCTATGGAACTTATGCTACCAGCAGATGCCGCAGCCTCAAAAGCCCGGATGAAGGCGAATGTGGAGAAAGCCCTACAGGGATTTGATGATGTTGGGGCTTTGGAATATGAAGGACCAGCCTCCAATTTCACCATAGTACTGCCTGACGGTAGCAGTAAAGTGGTAAAAGGGATAGCCAAAGTAATACTAAGCAATGATGGGCAAGTCTCCAGAATGGCCGGTACGGTTCAGGATATTACGGAACAGGATAGGGCCGAGAAAAAACTAATTCAATACACCACTGAGTTGGAAAGAAAAAACAAGGAGATAGAACAGTTCGCCTATGCCGCTTCACATGACCTGCAAGAGCCTCTCAGAAGTATTTCCAATTTCTCAAGCTTGCTGGCCAAAAAACTGGAAAAGAACCCCAATGATGAGGTTGATAAATATATGAGTTTGATCAGCGGAGGAGCCAACCGCATGTCAAACCTCATCTTTGACTTGCTCGAATACTCCAGAATAGGGAAAGACATGTCCAGGTCAGCAATAGATTGCAATAAACTAGTGAACGAAATTTTAACCGATCTGAACGCAATTATAGAAGAAAGTAATGCGGAAATTCATGTCACCAATTTGCCTGTCGTAAACGGTTATGACCTGAAATCAGTTTTTCAAAACCTGATACTCAATGCGATCAAGTTTAAAAAGCAAGACATTGCGCCAGTTATCAATATTACATCAACAGATTCGGGAAAAGAGTTCCTTTTCTCCATAAAGGACAATGGCATTGGCATAGAAAAAGACTATTATGAGCGAATCTTTATTATTTTCCAGCGCCTACATACTAGATTCGAATATGAAGGTACTGGTATAGGCCTTTCGCTATGCAAAAAGATCATTGACTTGCACGGTGGGGAGATATGGGTTGAGTCAGAATACGGAAAAGGAACCACCTTTTATTTTACGATACCAAAAGATTAATACCAATATTCCATGAAGAAAAAATTGAACTGCATATTATTGGTTGATGATGATTCTGATGACAACTACTATCATCAAATTATTATCAATGAAATGGACATTGTCAACAAAATTGATACTGCCATGAATGGGCTTGAAGCCTTAGCATACCTTCAAAAGGAGAATCAGACTCCTCCAGACATCATTTTCTTAGACATTAATATGCCCAAAATGAATGGATGGGAATTTCTGAACGAATACAAACAACTAAGCAAAGGTCAAAAGTCAAAAGTCCTGATCCTGATTTTGTCCACATCAGCGAACCCGGACGATATCAAAAGAGCAAAGGAAATAGAAGAAGTGTCTGGCTTTGAGACCAAACCGCTGACCAAAGAAATGCTCACAGAGATCTTGAAGGAAAATTTTCAGGATTACTTATAGAGGATTGCCTACTCAGAGATGCTCAATCTTATAGAACAGGATTCCAGTTTTATCACACTATAATAGAACAATCAATTGAAAAGTAAAATCATGAATTTGAAAGTTGTTTTGACTCTGATTATATTTTTTTCTCTAGCGTTTACAGGCAAGTCTCAGGCCTTAAAGACGGGAATGGTGACGGATGATGGTTCCTGGTGCTGGTTTTCTGATCCACGTGCCATTATGGTAGATGGAAATGTAATAACCGGATGGGTGAAGGCCAATGGCACGATTGAGGCAGCAAAGTTGGATTTTGAGAACGAAGAGTTGTCGGTAACTGAGCTTTACTTCATGCTGGAACCTGACGATCATGACAATCCTGCGTTTACCTCAACAGCTAGTGGGAGCGTACTTGCCATGTACACCCGGCATAGCAAGCGGGATATCTTTATCAACTATCTGTCCGATCCGGGAGACTTTTCCTTCACAAGCCCTCAATTGATCAACTCATTCAGTGATGAGCAGCTAGCATTGTACCCAAGGAAAACGATGACCTATGCCAATCCTTTTAGGCTGAGGTCTGAAAACAACCGTATTTATTGCTTTGGTCGGTGGACAGGTTTCAAGCCCAATATGATATGGTCTGATGATGATGGTGCTTCCTGGTCGAAGAGTAAGGTGGTCATTACCAATTATCCTTTTGACAGCAACAACCGGCCTTATGTAAAATACTTTTCAGATGGCCAGTCAAAGATACATTTGGTTTTTACCGATGGGCACCCAAGGGATGAAGCAACCAACTCAGTTTATTACACCTACTATGAAAAGGGTGCCTTTTACAATGCTTCCGGGGATTTAATAGTCACAGAAGATCAATTGCCCTTTGAGCCAAAAGATGCATCCATAGTCTATACGTCTAACCTCAAGGAAGGGCGTGCATGGGTTGCAGATATTGGTCAGGATGCTCAGGGTAACCCAGTTATTCTGTATACCAGAAGTCCGAATGAAACCAACCATGAATATTGGTATGCCAGATATACCGGTTCAGGTTGGGTAGACCAAAAGATTTGTGATTCCGGGCCATGGTTTCCACAAACCCCAGATGGCCGGCAAGAGAGAGAACCCCATTATTTTGGTGGCATGAGCATTCACCCTGACAATGCTGATGTTATCTATTTATCCAGACAGGTAAACGGGGTTTTCGAAATAGAACGATGGGAAACCAATGACCTTGGTAATTCCTGGAAAACTGAGGCGATAACCAGTAAGTCAGAATTCGACAATGTGCGGCCTTATCTACCAAGAGGGATGAAGGCTGAAGACAAGGAAGTAGTGCTTTGGATGCAAAACGAAAAATATATTCATTACACAGATTACAAGTCCTCTATTAAATATTCGATCGGCGAATATTGAGGATTTAGCCAATCACTAGTGAGCCAAATCTGATATTGGGTTTTCACCTTCCCAAGTACCGTAAGAAGCAAAAGGTTGAAAACGGGCAAAAAGTTCTTCGCTGTACCAATTAAGCTCCCGGGTCATTTGAATGGCTTTCGTGTGTTCCTTACTTTGATAAGCAAACGCTTTGAGCGCTTCTTCATTCTCCCAAAGACTAAAAGTAGCCATTTGAAGCACAGGTACTTCTCCTATTCCTTTGGTGTAAATCAAGCCTGGGTTGTCAGCCAATGGTCTATGCGAGGTGGGGACATAGCGCCAAAACTTACCCAGCTTGGTTTTGCGAATGGTGGCCCGGGTAATGATGGCCAGGTAGGGATTGTCAGGATGGAGGCTATCAGAAGCGGTGAATGGCCTGGCTCCAGACCATTTGCCTTTTGCCACAATGTTTTTCATGAGCACGATCCAGCGTTCTGCAGAGTGGCGTTTATATCTTTCCAGAATTGTTGCGTCTTCGAAAAATTGATGGGCATATTGCTCATTTTCCCAAACCTGTACAATCGCATAAGTGCTAAAATCGGGCCAGGGGTTAAACCCATTGCCTTTGCCTGTTCCCATGAGTTTGTAAAATGACTGACCCTTAACCTCACTTAAATATGAATGGGAAAAACGCATCATTTTAAACAACCAGAATTGGTTGCTTATACCCTTGCTCTGGAAGAATGTGATACTTGTAATTTGGGACATGCTCAAATACAACCACTATTGAAGGGAGTTGGTGCAAATCAGTTATTCTCTACCTCAATTTGAAAACTTGATTGAAAGCCAGATTCTGTGATTTTTTCCCTTTTATAGTTAAGTCTAATGATTACTTCTTCTTTTCTGCCTTCTCCTTCTTCAAGAGCCGGAATCCAGTTGTTGTCTATGCTATTTATCGATTGTATAAATGCTCGATCGGCATCTTGGAATCCACTACTTTTGTTAATCAGGATGTCTTGGGTATCTCCACTCTTTCCAATTACCAATGAGATTTCTATTGAAAGGAACTCTATATTTCGTCTCATCCCGATAACCTCCAAAGGTAGAAGTTCCATTTTTATTGATTCAATTAAGGATTCATTCCCTCCTAAATAAATTGGAGTCCTATTTAAGTTCAGTTTAGAAGAATCTCTGCTCAATAGTTTGCCTGATGAATGATCAAATTGATGAACTAAATCAGAATGCTTATCATAATAAGACCAAATGCCTGTTTTGATGCCTCTGTCAAAGTTGCCGATTGATTTTAAATTTTTATTCTGAGCCTGAACCGATATACTGATAGAATCCCCATTGGCAATAAGTGTGTTTCCATTTAGACTTGGGGATTGATTAAAAAAATAAGTTTTCCAAATACCCACTTTCATTCTATTCTTGTAGATACCTTCTGATTTAAGTGAATTTCGGAAATAGAAAAAGTACCAGGTGCCATCCCTGATTCCGTCTTTGAATTGGCCTGATTCTATGACATTGATGCCACTGGGCATGGAGCGAAACTTGATATAACTACCATCTTTTTGTTTTGATGATCTATTGATGTAATACTGCTCCTGATAATCTTCAAATTTAATGTGTTTGAACTTGAGTTTTTGTCCGAAAGCCAATGAAGATGAAAGTGTCAGAACAATGGTGATTATGGTTGGATATATCATTATATTAATCCATAAAAACTGCTTGCCAAAGCTGCAGTGCAGGCCTTTCCTGATCTTTTTCATTGATCAGTCCAGTATCCCTCCAGAGCTTTCCTAATGGCTTTACATCATCTGGAAAGGTATTCCACAGCGCATCAAAATCCTTATGTGACCACCAGATCACAAATTCAAAATCACTTTCGTCTGCCGCTCTGAGCATTGCCTGCATGTAGTCTTTCTGAGTACATTCGTCGCCTTCCAGCAATAGCGGTGGGTTTTCCAACTCCAAATCCTCAGCGATGTGGGCTGTTTCCACCAGGGCAATAGGCTTGGTGATGTGCTCTTTTAAGAAAGCCAGGTCTCTTTCAAACGCAGACTGATTGAGTGCTCCATGTATGAAGGGATAATAGCTGATGGCTGCAAAGTCCATGGTGTTCACATAGTCAATGATTTCAGTGAGGTATTCATTGTCATCAGCATCCACCAGATTGTGAAGGGTTACTGATTCGGAAATCAACAACTCCGGATAGTCAATTTTGAGTCTTTCTTTAATATTTGTGGCTAACAACTTGTAATCTTCCCATTGCTCAGGTTTGTTCAGATAAAACTCATTGACTTCCATGGCCATTACCAGATATTCAGGGGCCAGGCTATCCAGGACAGCATTGAGGTAGTAATAATAGGTGTCTTCAATCTGCTGGTCATTGAGTTTAGAATAAGTGGGAGTATTACCCATGTAGCCAGTGATTAGATCATTGCGCTCAGGGTTGAAAAGACTCACGGACACCACCAGGTCTTTACTAAGTTTCAACTGCACCCTTTCATTGAGATCTCTTGCCATGGGCTCGGCCATAGGTCTGTTGTCCATAATCGCCATCCATGGGATGTGATCATCAAACTGCTCAGAGTAGATATCAGCATTTTGATCAATAAAAGCATAAGTTCCCTCCTTCGCCTCAATACCTGTGGCATAAGGCCAGGTACTAAAACCCATTTTGAAAGACCTGTCGGCAACAATGACAGTATCGCTGGGTTCTGAGCAGGTCATCAGAGATTCAACAGGATCTTCGGGGCTTTCTTTTTTACAAGCCGCCAAGGTGCAGAATACTCCAAAAAGGAGAACGTTGAATTGTTTCACTTTCAAATGCTGGTTTGGTTGGGGGACAAAGATAGGACTCCTATTTAATTACTCAATTAAAGCTGACATCAAAATTTGGGTTTTTGTCATAGTAACTATTCCACCGGGCCAGTCAATTCTTGTTTTAAAACGTATTCAAATTTTTTACCACTTTGTTGGCTCCGTTCTTTTGGCTTAGGTTTCTGCATGCGCCAGTTATCAATAAGGTATAAAAAAGAAGGGACAAAAATGAGGATTTGTGGTACCAGGAAAAGTCGTGTTTCTACGGCATTGCTTTTCACAAAATGAATAACCAGCCATATGGGCACGATCAGCCAGAACCATGTTTTCAAATGAGGGTGTTTGAGTTTTTTTAAGTTTAGCAAAACCACCAGCGGAATAATGCTCAGGGTACCTATTAGCAATGGGTACAATCTTAAGTAGGTTAGGTTGAATGTGAGGTAATCAAAAGGATCAGTCATACCATGTATGCCTTTGGCAGGCTCCAGGCCAAAGTAGATTCTTGGGATTAGAAAGGCCAGGGCGTAAGCAAACCCCGAACACACAAATGCTATCCATCGCTGTTTGGATTTAAAAGTTTCTTTACCTATGTATGGGGTGAATATCATCAGAGGAATGAAAGCACTTGTCTCACGGTTCAAACAAGCAATAAAGGAGAGCGGGATGATCCAAAAATATTTTCTTTTGATCACAAAGATCCCGGCTAGGAGGTAGAAAACAACATCGAAGTAGGTATCGATTGACAGACCGGACTTGAAAGTGCTATTGGCCATATGGTAGCAGATCAGTGTGATGCCGACAAATAGCAGAAATGGGTTTTGAATGGGTATTTTCCTTAAAAGCACCAGGAAGCAGTAGAAGAGTACGAAAACCTGGATATAATGCAGGGCAATGAAGGGGATTTCCGAATTCCGACCATCGGAAAATGATTCATAAGCTATGATCCCTCCCTGGATAAGCAAGGGCGAGAGTACCCGGTATTGCCATGGGTTGAAAAATTCTGACTCGCCATTGACCCATCGCTCTTGTCGTGCCTTTTGCTCATCAAGAGAAGTAGCTACATGATCTGTGGTATGGCTGAAGATCACATAAGCACTCAAGATGCCGATCAGGATCAACCATGTGATTAAACTTTGTTGTTTATACATCTAACAGATGGTTTTGGGATGGATAAACCATTGAACAATTATATTTTTAGATGTAAAAAGTAACCAAAAAAGCGGGTTTTGAACCTCAATGAAGGAGGGCTGTCATTAGAATGTAATTGCTTATGATAGGATTGTAATCTTATTATCAAGTACTGTTTATTGCCTGACATAAACCAGTTCTATTTCATCGGTTGTCGATTTCATGATCAATTTAGAAATTTGGAAAGAAACATTGAATACCTGGTCCTTTATGGTTTTATCATAACTGATCATAAAGAATTTAGGCGCATGGGCATCCATGTGCCAGAATCCAAAGTGTCTGGATCCGTCAGGTTTTGTCAGGTTATAAAGCCGATCAGGTCGGATATGCATGGATAGGGGAAGCTCAGAGTAAAGGCTATCCGAAGTATTGATGTTTTGAGATTCCATTTTCCAAAAGCCCTGAATACTATCAGCAGGAGCCATTGGCAGTTCATTAATTCGGGACAGGGTTACTGCCACGGAATCGCCTTCCTCCATTCTTTTCCAGATCATTTGACCTTGACGATAGAAGACCTTGAATCCACCGAAAGGGTCAGGAGGAGTCAGTTTGTTTATGGGAGTGAATACATTCTTTTTAGAATCAAAAGTCCAGTTTGCAAGATTGTTTTGGGTCCACCCATTACCTGATTGAACGGTTGAGTCCATGCAGATGCGAAACCATTTGGCCACCGGCGTGAGCACTTGGTCCCCGACTAAGACTTCATCCACCGTCCATAACCCAATCATGGTTTGAGCCTGAGATAAGTTGAGCGAGAAGGTCAGCAAAAAGAAAAATAGAATTCTCATGATTTATGATTGAGTTGGTGGATGATCAAAAGGTCAATGAAGGTACTACTGGTTTCTTCAAGGTTGGTCATAAAAATCTCCACCTTGTTAACCAGGTAATTATACAGGAGTTGGAGAATCACAGCGATCACCAGACCGCTTACGGTGGTGATCAATGCAACCTTGATGCCATCTGCAACCAATGCAGGCGACATATTGCCTCCTGCATCTATGGTGGCTATTGCATCAAAGGCCTGGATCATACCCAACACAGTTCCCATAAACCCAAGCATCGGAGCCAGGGAAATAAAGAGACTTATCCATGTCAATCCTTCCATGAGCTTGCCTCTTTCTACTGATAAGGTAGCTTCAATCGTTTCCTGTACTTTGGTAAATCCACGTTCTATTTGTTCTATTCCTGCGGAGCAAACCCGATGTGTAGCGTTGTTTTTATCAGGAATTGCGCCTAGTCCCTGATTGACTTGCAGGCTTTTCTCAACCTCTTCAAGAAAACGAAGATTGTCTTGGCTGTTGGCATTGAGGTCAAATAACTTTTTGATGAAAATGACCAGGCCTAAAACCAGGCAGATCAATGTGAGCATCATAAATTCCCAACCTCCCTCTAAGAATCGCTCTTTTAGACCATTGTGAAAACCCTTCAGAGGGTTGGGTGCTTCCTGTTCCTGAATCATTTGTTGTATTGATAGGGATGTACTTATGCTCACTGCTTTGATCATTGACAAATGTTTTTGGCAATAGTGGGATATATTTGTTGGCCGTGAAAGCAGATTTTGGTAAACGACAGCTACAGAAGGTCAACTACATCATGAGCCACTCATGGTCCGTTGAAAAATCGGTGATCACACTTTTGATGATTGCTACGATTAGCATATTGGCCTATTCTTATTCCCGCAATGAATATTTTTTTAGTGACCAGGTTCGGTGGGCGGATCTGTCATTCAGCACAGATCGGGAAGAATGGAAAGAACAAATGCCGGATAGCGATTCACTCTGGATTCGAGGAAAACTCTGGATACAAGATTCTACTCATGATTACAATGGGCTGTTCATTGGAATAGACGGAAACTATGAGGTCTTTTGGGACGGTGTATGGGTGGGTAGAAATGGTTCAGAAGATGAAAAGGGAACGATTAATTTTTACCAGCCACTAGATTCTGCACAAGTGACTCCCGGGAGTCATATGGTCGAAGCTCAGGTAATCGTAAAAGGATTTCGCTTACATGACGACATGTATGCAGGAATGATCCTTGGTAACATTCGTGGCTTCACTTTTGATCCTCTGGTTCAATTTAGCTGTGTTGCCGTTTTGATTGGGTTGTTGCTGGTGCTCTGGGCGACCTTATATAACAAAAAATGGGCTGGTGCGGCATTATGGTTGGTGGCCACCAACATACTTTATTTGCTTCTGAATTTTTCCAAAACGATCTACAACTATCCGGTAGATTATCATGGAATTCGCCTTATGCTTTATGGTTTTTCGACCATCCTGCTCTCGCTGGCACTGATCAATTATTCACTTCGTCAGATCAATTTGACTAAGTATCAGTGGACGATTTTGCCATTCAGCCTGGTGCTCAGCTCCATCTTTCTTATAGCCAGCTATGATGAAGCCCGGTGGTACATTCTCATCATTGGTCAGGTTATTTCCATGACGATTTTATTGATCGAAATCCGACAATTCAAAAAAGCCTTGCTCATAATTATTCACCTGTACTTATTGGTTGTCGTTCAGTTTGAGGTGGGGTTTCTCATGGTTATCGGTTACCTGGCAATTGTTTTGATTGACTATTTTGAGTCTACACTTCCTGAGCAAGTGGAGTTAAAAATCAAAGACCCGCCCACACATCTGATGGCTTCTTTTGCGGGAGAAAAGAAACTGGTGATGCTATCCGAAGTAGTGGCGATCAAAGGAGCTAATAACTATTCCGAACTGATCCTCATGAATCAGGAGCGTTATCTGTGTGACAAATCCCTTGGAAAATTAATGGAAGAAGTACCTGCCCATTTCGCACGGGTTCATAAGTCCTTCATTGTGGACTTGCGCAGGGTGGACACTATCAGGACCAACCGTGCCGGTGGGAGAGTGCTTACATTGAAAAATCAGCTGGAATTGCCTGTCGGGAGGACTTACAAATACGAAGTGATTGACCGGTTCAATTGACCAATAACCAAGAGGTTTTTTACAAGATCACTCAGTCGTCGTTCCTCAGTTCTATTTGACGCATTGGCATCTCATCAATGAGGGGGAAAAGTTGTTCGGTGGTGAATATTTGTGCTTGCCGTTTTTTCACATGCCCATCTAAGCCAATCAGTATCACTTCAAATGGTTCTGTCGACAGTTTGTGCTGGGTATAGAGAGTGCCATCCTTTGACCATTGATCATTGTGCATACCCAACTTGTGCGCATCGGGTGTCGCCTGGTATATGACTAGCTTCCTTTCTTCAAGTCCTGCCTGGTTTTGTTTGAACACTTCCAATTGGTCTGATAACAATGAAGAAGATTTTTCTGTGACCATAATTACAATTACACGGTTTTTCCATCGGTGTTTCATCAAATCCTGACCTTTGACCACAGTCAAACCAAATAAGACAACAATTATAGACAGTGTGATTTTAAAAGAGTTCATATGTTGGTAACTGATCCGATAAATACCTGTTTGCCAAAATTTGCATTTCATGTTATTTCAGTTGTCAGCACCGGTTATCTTTGAGTGTATGAAGTCAAAAATGATCAACTATACCATCGCCATACTTTTTGTGCTGTTTGCTGCTGTCCAGTACAATGACCCGGATCCTATGCTCTGGATACTCATCTACGGGGTGGTGGCACTGGTGGCTGTGTTGCAGGTATATTTTAATCGGGTAAACTTTCGTCCATTGATCGTTACCCTGATTGTAATCCTACTGCTCTATTCTTTCAGTTACATTCCTAGTTTTCTGGACTTTATGTCAAGCGGCAACAAGTCAGATTTGGTCGGGAAGATGAAAGCGGAAGATCCGTGGATAGAAGGAACCCGTGAACTAGGAGGGTTATTAATTGCCATCGCCGCACTCTTTTACCTCAAATCAAAAAACAAACGCAAAAACCCAAACTGATGAAACCTTATAAATTAATACTCACGCTAGTTCTTACCCTTGCATCAAACATCATTTATGCACAGGAAGCTACCACGTTCATCCTTATGCGGCATGCGGAAAAAGTTGCGGATGGTACTGAGGATCCAGTCTTAACGCCAGAAGGAGAAGCAAGAGCAGAGCGTTTGAAGAATATGCTGGCTTCACAAGATGTTAAAGCCATATTTAGTACACCTTATAAGCGAACCAAGCTGACCGTGGAGCCACTTGCCGAGCATAAATCACTTGACATACAGGAGTATCAGCCATTCACTAAAGGGTTTATCAGCGAACTATTGGAAAAACATACTGGCGGGACGGTGGTAATCAGCGGCCACTCTAATACCATTCCACTAATGGTCAATGAATTAATTGGTGCAGACAAGTTTGAACAACTCACCGAGGATGATTACAACGATCTGTTTATTGTCACTGTGATGAAGGCCGGTGAAGGAAAAGAAGTAGTCATTAATTATTGAAACCTTAAAAACGTTCTGTGCTCGATCAAAGAGTTAATCACTCCTTATTCCTCACATAGATCAATTTATACTTTCCGCCTTTTTGGTTTTCCCGCTGCTCTATGTCAAACTGTGTGATGGACTTGATCATTGGCGTTAGCTTTTGAAAACCATAGCTTCTGGAGTCGAAGTTTGGTTGCTTCTTTTGGAGCAGGCTGCCCACATCACCGAGAAACGCCCAACCATCTTCATCGGCACAGTCGGAGATGGTGGTGCTGAGTAGTTTGATCACTTTACTGGTGATTTTCTCGTCATCGTTCTTTTTAGGTGCTTTGGATTTAGAATCGGTCGATTCTTTTTCATCCTGCTTTTTTAGGATCTCTATGTAAATGAACCTGTCGCATGCCACTATGAATGGTTCAGGGGTTTTCTTCTCACCAATCCCAATTACTTTCATTCCTGCTTCCCGCAGCCTTGTAGCCAACCTTGTGAAATCACTGTCGCTGGACACCAGGCAAAAGCCATCCACTTTACCGGAATATAAAATATCCATGGCGTCTATGATCATGGCCGAGTCCGTGGCATTCTTCCCAGTAGTGTAGCCGTACTGTTGGATGGGGGTAATGGCATTTTGCAGGAGCATGTTTTTCCATTTGGAGAGGTTAGGTTTGGTCCAGTCGCCATAGATCCGGCGGATCGATGGATTGCCATATTTGGCTATTTCCTCCATCATTTCTTTCACATATGCAGAGGGTATATTGTCACCGTCTATCAGTACGGCGAGGTTAATGTCTTTGTCCATGGCTTAAAGGTAGTGGTTTCGGGATAGGTTCTTGCCGTCTCTGGTGATGAGATGAGAGACTTTTTAGTTTTCATCTTTGCTTATTGGAGTTTTTATCAAGGCTGTATTTGTGATGGATGGAGCACATTCGGGTTAAATCTTCCTATTTCGGAAGTCCTGATCCTTTGTTATTAAAGTAAGGTTGTTTTGATTGGCGTTCTGAGCAATATCTTCATCACGAGTATTCCATTTTTCTAAAATGTTGTTGACATGTTCAGAGTGAAACCCTAGTTGCTCTATTCGCTTTGATAGTTTAATCGGAATGTGTACATCACACAGGAAATACATCAGTTAGTTAAGGGATAAGCCTCTCCAGAAACAGAAAGTCTGGCAAATTGCAGGCAGGCACGAATATCTTCTACTTCAAGTTCAGGGTGGTCTTCTATAATTTGATCAATCGTCATGCCGGAGCCCATCATGTCAATAATAACCTCGACAGGCCAGCGCATACCCCTGACGACAGGTTTGCCATGGCAAATCATTGGCTCAATGGTTATTCGCTCAATTGCTGTATTCATATCATAAAGTTATAGAAAAGTTAATTGACACGGCCTCTAGGCATATGCTTTTTCAGTATCTGTAATGCCCGTTTAGTTTGTTTATTCCGGTTTTCATCTTTGACAGCTCCAGCAAGGGCTTGACAATTGGAAAGAGCTAGGATCGATGCCTTCAGTCTTCTTCATATGTTATTAGAGTAAATGGAGGTGGATTGGCAGCGGTTTATTACAAGAAAATTAAGTTAAAATGCTTATATTATACTAAATGTCGTGTAAACGTCGTGTAATTGTAGTTGTGTTGTTGCACTACATTGATCGTAACTACTCAGGCGCTATTGATTTTTAAAAAAGAAAAGTAGATCAATAATTTGGACCGGAAATTTAAAAGAGTATCATTTGCAATGTTATTGATTCAAAAGAACTCATACCTTTCCTAGTAAATACAATTGCCGATCTC
>JAVJQA010000016.1:0-10750 GCA_040218045.1 Marinoscillum sp. | reverse complement strand
AAATCTGAGTGCGCTTTCTTCAATCCAGCGGAAAGTGTCTCTTAATCGCACCACACTGGAATTGAAATAATGATATGAGATAAAATATTTTCTTTGTGGTCCCCCTCTTAATCGCACCACACTGGAATTGAAATATGTAGAATATGTTTCTTTTAATCCCATTTTGAAGAACTCTTAATCGCACCACACTGGAATTGAAATATATTTTCAAAGAACTTACCGCTCACTTTTGAGCTCTCTTAATCGCACCACACTGGAATTGAAATGAATATCACCCTGATATGTTGGCAGCTCTTAACGCCCTCTTAATCGCACCACACTGGAATTGAAATAATAAAGCGACTTGAAAAGCTTATTGAGAAATATAACTCTTAATCGCACCACACTGGAATTGAAATACCATCACAGATGTTGCAACAATCTATACAAGTGCCTCTTAATCGCACCACACTGGAATTGAAATCAGTTACCCTCCCTTGCTCGTTGTTGCGGACGTTCACTCTTAATCGCACCACACTGGAATTGAAATGCAGGGAAGACTTGGAAAAGCCCCGGTAACACATAGCTCTTAATCGCACCACACTGGAATTGAAATGCGTCTAATGCTAGTATTCTGGAAGCAGTTTCGTTTGACTCTTAATCGCACCACACTGGAATTGAAATACCTTTTCAAGGCTATATTTTAGCCTGTTTTGCACTCTTAATCGCACCACACTGGAATTGAAATATGTTGTCAAAGAACAAATATCCGGCGTTTTTTATCTCTTAATCGCACCACACTGGAATTGAAATAAGTACGACTATCTCCATCGCGGGGGAGGCCTCCTCTCTTAATCGCACCACACTGGAATTGAAATACCATTTTGCAGAGTCCCCAATAAACAGCTTCCACTCTTAATCGCACCACACTGGAATTGAAATCCATCTCCAATCGGTTGGCCCATGTACCCCTTTTCCTCTTAATCGCACCACACTGGAATTGAAATAGGATGAAGATTTCAATAAGCTGCCTATCATTGTCCCTCTTAATCGCACCACACTGGAATTGAAATATGCAGTTCGAAATTACATTGAAGCAAAGAAAGACCCTCTTAATCGCACCACACTGGAATTGAAATAGCGTGAAAATCTTATTGATCAGGTGTAGCTTTTGCTCTTAATCGCACCACACTGGAATTGAAATAGTGCGAGGGTTAAAGGTTTCCAAATCTTAAATAACTCTCAATCGTACCACACTGGAATTGAAATGGAGCAAATAGGCAGTTTGAGGCATTCACAAAAGCTCTCAATCGTACCACACTGGAATTGAAATATGATGAGTCAGTCCCTGGTTATTACCGATTGCCCTCTCAATCGTACCACACTGGAATTGAAATATCGATCTGGAAGCCGGGATCGAGGTGGAGCTGTCTCTTAATCGCACCACACTGGAATCCAAGCTTAGGCCTTGTGGGTAAATGGCATGAGGGGCTTGGATCACGAGGGGTTTAGCGCAAGGTTTGTGGGTACGAGTAATTGCTTTGATTCTCTTAATCGCAGGCTACGCGCCCCGCCACACTGGAATTGAAACGCAGATACATTCCTGCTAGCATCTACAAACTGGGTCCTTTAATCGTACCAGATTGGAATTGAAACTCGTCTTGGAAGGTGTAAGGACTATCGACTATTTTCCTTTAATCGTACCAGATTGGAATTGAAACATTGAGAAGGAACTACCAACGTTCGATGGTATGAAGCCTTTAATCGTACCAGATTGGAATTGAAACGTGATCCCGTAACCTGATAATGTTGTAGGTGTTCCTCCTTTAATCGTACCAGATTGGAATTGAAACACTTTTGAAACCTTAGAGCTCCTTATCGACAAATACCTTTAATCGTACCAGATTGGAATTGAAACTAGTGGAATATTGATCTCATGGCATAAGGTATATTTCCTTTAATCGTACCAGATTGGAATTGAAACGATGAGTCTCTGCTGTGGAGTGTTTTGTAGTTGTATACCTTTAATCGTACCAGATTGGAATTGAAACTAGGCTAAATCTGATACGCTTGTGCGGTGTTTCACCTTTAATCGTACCAGATTGGAATTGAAACGACGATGAAATAATTGTAATCAAATGCCAAAGATCCTTTAATCGTACCAGATTGGAATCCAAGCTTAGGCCTTGTGGGTAAATGGCATGAGGGGCTTGTGAGCGTTCGGCTAATCGAATATTCTATGCTTGCCCAGCATGTCTTTGATGTGTGCTGTGTGTTGGGCTTGAACTTCCGGGTTTTCTCCATTTTTCACTGCTTCGCGCAGTACTCGCACAACGGCGTGCTTGTCCGCATAGGGTGCCGGTTCATTGGTCTTTAGAATGTGTTTCAGAACTTTTCTTACTTTTCTGTCTTTCACAATCCATGTACCTTCCGGCACAAAGCTTATGTCTTTAAGCTCACAGTTTCCGTAAAATACTACCACAGAGTAAAATGGGATGTTTTCAAACTGGGGAAGCTGTGCTTTGAGCCTGAGGATATGTGTAGTGTTTTGTTTGATGGGATTGTAAAAGCGGTGTTTTTCTTTGCCATAGTTGAGCACCTGGGTCCAACGCTGGTAGCGTCCGTCTCCAAAGATCCAGCCGTTGTATTTTTTCACTTCAAATACGATTATGCCCACTTTGGTAGCCACGGCCACATCGATCTGGGAGTACTTGCCATTGGTTTGTTTTACATACAGGTCATGAAAAATGGTGATAGCAGGGATGCCTCTCTTCAACAGGGTTAAGACCAGTTCTCTTTCTGTCCTGGTGCCTCGGCGGGGGCTTGTTACGGTCTTGAGCAGTTTCCTGCGTCGCAACTCTTGAAAGAGGATAACGGCGATAATGAGAATGCCCAGACTAAGGAATTGCCACATGACAGTATTTTTAATAAGGTATGAATGTTGTTAAGTTAAGAAAAGTGTGTGGGATTGGGGATTTAGTGATTTGGGATTTGGGATTTAGTGATTTTGGGATTGTGGATTTGGACAAGCTGTTGGCTAATCAAAGTCCATGATTTTTTTGATCTGTGGGTTCAGCCTATAGAACTGGCGGATTGCTTCATTGTTGGTCAGTTGGATTTTCTCATGGCCATACTGGTCAAACCAGATGATCTGGAGGTGGGCTGTGATTACCGTGCTGGTTCGGGCGGCATAATAGAGCTCCATAGGACTACAATCCGCATGGTAGAGGTTCGTGAGGTCCTGGAATGACATCTCCAGTGGAATGCCTTTTTCCTTAAAAAGTTGATTGGCAACCTCCTGCCAATACTTAAAAGAGACCCCATAGGTCTTTGGGTTTTTGTGATACGGGCTCAACGGCTAATTAAATTAGTAAATAGCCAGTAAAATTAGCATTA
Organism: Marinoscillum sp.; assembly: GCA_040218045.1. Classification (GTDB taxonomy): domain Bacteria; phylum Bacteroidota; class Bacteroidia; order Cytophagales; family Cyclobacteriaceae; genus Marinoscillum. Next base: position 7,375 of record JAVJQA010000016.1, on the reverse strand, counting down.
CTTTTTTACTTTAGAAAGTTGCTAAGAACGGGTTAGAAACTGGCACTTGGCCGTTTTTGACACACTTATCCGGTAAATGGCACGTGGTTCATGGTTTTCTTTACTGAAAGGTTGGATTTTCTTTCTGAGCCAATGCAGAAACGGGAGAAGAGGTGAAAGTTGACAGAGGTGTTGTCATTTTCCTAAGGTTGATATATCAACAAGGGAATACCCCTTTCGTGGTATTTTGAATGGGAATCATTAGGGTTCATTTGTGTCTTCAAATCATAGGAGAGGCCCTTTGCATGCGTTATCTCCTTTAGGAGATTGTCATTTAATTGTGAGCGTGACAAGTCGGTCGGTGTAATCAGTATTCGGTGAACAGTAATAAGCATTCAGTGATCCGAATCAGTGGTTTGAATTGGTTGTTGATTGGGTTCTTCTGTCTTCGATTTGTTGGAGTCTCTTTGAAAGGTGAGAGATGTAGTTTGAATGTTGGTCAAGGTGTGGGTTAGTTGGAGGAGCTACTTGAGCTTGTTTTTGCGCAACATTTCGATGATGTCTTCATAGTCGTAGAAAATTATTCCAGATATCTTAGAGTGGGGGAGCACTCTTTTTTCACGGAGGTTGTGAAGAGTTCCCGGACTGATGCGTAGAAGCTCTTGAACATCCTGACTTCTGAGCCATTGCTGATGGGTATGGTTTCCCTGGAGCATTTTGTTGATTTCTTCTAAAAGTTCCTGCTTGAAGCTAGAGAGGTCTTCTATAGTGATTAGGTTAAGTTTCATGGCTAGTCTTAAAGTATGTCAAAAAATAAATCAACCGTTAGATACCTGGTATTTTACGGATTTCTTTTGCGCAGTACGCTTGGCCTAATCCCGAACCTACTCTTAAATGCGTTTGAAAATGCTGACAAATCGCTATAGCCAGCTTGTTGAGCGATTTGGTTTAAGGGTATGTCAGTTTCAAGGATACTGATCTGTGCATTCTGAAGGCGTTCTTCCAAGATGAAAGCATAAATGGAAGTTCCGAATATACGTTTGAAGGTTTGCTTTAGTTTAAAGTCATTGAGGCCGAACAGTAAAGCTATTTGGTGTATAGTGCCTGGGGTGTTCAGGTTGTTCAGAAGGTAATCTTTTACTTCCATCATTTTTTGCACTTCACTCGAATGAATCAACGGGTTATTATTTATTGAAATAGTGTCTTGGAGGGCATAGAAAGTTAATTCTGAAGTTTTGAAACCCAGGAATTTTTTCTTCTTATTTCCCGTGTATTGACATTGTAAAATGTGAAAAAGGGAGGCAAGGACTCTAGGGGTTGAGGTTATTGGGTCATTTTTAAGTCGTAAAGGGGCGTTGTTGTTCGCTGATGAATAGAATGCTTGTAATGGTGTAAATATCTTACTCCAAGGTTTAAAGGATGAAGTTTTGAAATCGAACCCGCATAAGACATAAGTTTCCGGCTCAAATTGGTACTCCAATTGAATAGATGGTGTGTAGAACAGATCGTATTGATGTTCCAGAATGGCCATGGGGTTGAGTCCTTTTAAGTGATAATGCTTTATGTCGTTTTTCAATGCAAATATGAAACCGAGGTATGGCTTGTTAACAGAGATTTTTAAATGGATTGGATGTTTAATTCTGTAGGTGGCATGCCAGAGTTTGAATTTTTTGTATTCTGTAATTGTCCATCTGATAACACCAAATGGTTGTTTGGTTTCAAGAACAGTTACATTTTGATCAGTTGTGGTCTGCAATAAAGTCATGGGAATTTTCCCATATTCTGGTGAAGTAATTGATATTAATCTATGCGGCATTCTTATATGGTTTCTTACCCAAAGTTGATTACTTCCTATTTAGTATGCGGCTGGTGAATGGTTATGCCGGTAAAAGAGAAGTGGATGAGTATATTCTTATATATTGATTTCTAAAGTATAAATTTATTGGGTAGTATAGTTGCGTTGTAAGGAATAAAATTTGATGAAATGGGAGTATTTGCAAATTGTTATCGTAAAGTTGGGAAGTTGCTCGTTAGGCTAGTTGAAGACGGACAGACTTTTCAAATGTCTTTTGAACCTGCCAAAGGAGGGGTTCTTGTTAAACAGTTTACACCATGTTGACATCTTGAGACTCTTGTAAAGAGAAAATCATCATAAAACCACCAGAGGAACGAATGTGGTCAGGTGTTTATCGTTTCTTTAAAACCAGAGCATTTGGAATGATCAAACCATGCAATGTAAATGCATGATTATCTTTCTGGCTATAACATGGTTGGGTTTTAAGTTGATTAATCTTTAGGTTGGCGTGTAATGGATTATCTTCATATTTTTACATCCGGTTATCAACAATCCATAGTATTGCCATGAAACACATAATTTGTCTACTCACCTTTATCCTTAGCCTTACAAACCTCTCTTTGGAAGGGCAGTCGTTTAAGCGTGACTATCAAAGTCATCTGGATCAGCATCAGGATCAGGAAATTCCTATTCCTTACGAGCTGCTAAAGCGTCAAACCAACCTAGACAACATATTGGGAGTGATTGACCGGACATTGTCCAATGAGGCAATCAATATTCGAGCTGTAGGCTATGAATCTTTAGACGTCCTGCATGAGGTATTTAAGAGAACTCAAGATCACAAGCAGGTATTGGCACTTCAAATGAAGGCTTTGGAAGACCGCTCCACGCAGATCCAATTACGGGCCATAGTACTTTTAAGTGAGTTGGAGCCAGCTTATTTCTCAGCGTCACAAAAAACCTTACTAATCAGCCACCTTACCAACACCGCAGACACTCAAAGCGAACTGCTCCGGCTCATTGGTCAGTTGGGTGATACTTCTGCAATAACTGCAATCAGGCCATACACTCAAAAAGGTATTTCACCAAAACTTCGATGGCAGGCATATCTGGCCATGGCGAGGTTGGGAGACGAGCAAGCCATTGCCACCTTACTCAGCAAGGTTCAAAATCTTGAAGTAGATACTGATGTTACTTACGACCTTGTTCCGGGGTTGGTTTATACCCATCAAAAGTCTATTTATAACTTTTTGATTGCCGCAATAAATAGCAACGAAACCAATTGCCTCCCTGCAGATCCAGATCAGACGCAACCCATTAACTGTGCTTATCGCATTTTGGAATATATAGTGCCGGAAATAACTGACTTTCCCTTTGGTATTCAAGCATCTGGTGATTTGGATGTTGAAGATTACTCTTTAGCACTTCAAACGGCACGGGAATGGTTTGCTGCCAATCCTGACTATCAAATTGCCTTGGGTGAGTAGTACACCCCATGGGTACAGCGGCTGTGAAGAAATGTATGTGTAGGCACGAACCGGGGCAAGAGAACCAGGGCCAGGGCCTTTGGAGATAATCCGAAAAATCACCCGCTTATCTACTTCAGCACCACCCGGCGCACTTGATTCCCTGCCCGTAATAGATAGACCCCACTGCGATGGGCCACCTTCAGCCTGTAATGGCCGTCCCCCAGCTCATCTATTACCAGCGGAACACTTATACCGCTGAGGTTTAGCAGTATGAAACCGGCCTCCTTATCCTCCATGCCGGTGACATAAAAAGTTCCATCGGTCCCCGGGTTGGGGAAAATAGTAACCCCTTCATCCTTAAGCCCGGTCACTATTTCCGGAAGGCTGGCAATGCCCGACTCCCTGCGCTTTTGCACATAGCTTCTGAGGCCATACTTTACATGCCCATTGGCTTCAGTGCCAAAAGCACCCAGAAAGTCGTCATGAGAAAACCCAAAGGAATCATCAAAATAGGTGTCGTCAGCTACATACGAACCCAGCAGGCTTTCGTATTGATCAAACAATGGAGCTAAGGCATCCCCGGTAAAATGTGTTTCAAATAGCTCCCATAAGTATTGATAATACCGGTCGCGGTATTCAGGCACGGCCAGCATCCGGCTGGTGAGTGGTCGTGGCTGGTCGTGACGGTAAAAATGCGTGAGGTCCCTGGTGGCCCAATCCCTGCCTACCCAGTCAATCCCCCAGGTGTTATCTGTATCATAGGCGATGAACTCAAACTGCCCCTCATCCTCGTCATAGTAGAAGTAATAGTTATTGCAGAGGTAGCTATACCCATCCCAGTGACCGATGACCGCCTCCACAGCCAGGTAGCGCAGGTATCGGTCTACTGCCAATATTTCACTGATTGCCGACTTAAAGTTTGCATCAGGGGTATTGTTGAGCACCTCAGCGAAGTGTTTCAACTCCTGCCGGGTATCGGTTTCTTCGTTCATTTTAGATTGGTAGAGGTCGTTATCGTTGATGCTATTGTTATCCTCCAGGGTGGCCGAATAGCTACACTTATACAGCCAGCCTACCTCTTTGCCAAACCGCTTGTCCACAAACTCATCATCAATCTGCTCGATCATCAGGTAAACGCCCATGTATTCATCATTCATATAAAGCACGGCAGGTGCTACCCTGGGAGCGGGCACATCCATTTGCCTGAAGAGCCGCATGGAGAGCAACTCCCGGATCACTGCAGGATCGTTGACATTGGGTTTGAGGTTGATCTTTTTGTATTTCAAAAATTGTTCACCTCCATACTCTTTAAAATCTATCTTATAAGGTTTTTTATGGTGGTTTCTGGCTGTGTTTCCACGAATCCGCACACCCACATTGGTCACGGCAGTATCCAAATCGGAGTTTTGAATAGCCACTTCAGTAGACACATACACATCGGAGTATAGATTATCAGGGTGGTGTAAAAAGGCCTTATCCTCTGGTGTCATGGTGAGTCGGATCTCCGTGATTTCCGATTCTCGAAATAATCGGTCTTCCCCGGGATTGAGTTGTGCAAAGAGGCTCCCGAATGAGATAAATAGAAGGATTGAGGTAAGATGCTTTTTCACTATAGTAGGGTTCAAATGGAGCAAAATAGTCCCCAATCTAATACATTATTAAGAATACGGGTGTTCACATATGGCCAAGGTGCGTTAGCCTTGGTTGGTGCGCCTGTCATTTCAGGTTATGTGTAGTTCTGGAGAGTCATGGTGCTTTCAGGTTTTAGGTTAATCCTACTTTGTCAGATTCGCCTTTTTACCCTTTGATTCCCTGAAGGGAAAGTCGAAAAATCAATTTGGCTCCCTTAAGGGCAGGGGTAAACCAAATTGATTTTTTAACTTGACAAAATAGGATTAATTAGAGTAGCCAACACCTGGGGAGAGCGAGTGAGCCTCCCAGTTCTATGAAAAACTAAACTAGTGCTGCTTTGTCAAGTTTAGATACTGAAATGAATTCAGCATGACGTTATATAGTTTTAATCTTCGTTCTATCAACCTAGGGGTCATACTGAACTTGTTTCAGTATCTGTGGTTATAACTTGACAAAGCCCCTATGTTTGTAAAGGCATAAGCCCGAGGTACATTTAAAGACTAAAGAAATAATACACAACTTTAAATCCCCTCGAAGCTTATGAACGGACAAGTTAGAAATTTATCATTTGAAGGTGAAAAGATTTATGTGGGTATAGATGTCCACAAAACCAATTGGAAAGTGAGTATCATAGGAGAACATCTCACTCATAAGACATTTAGCCAGGATCCTGAGCCCGATCAGTTGTATCAGTATCTGGCTACACATTTTCCAGGAGCTGAGTACCACAGTGCTTATGAAGCTGGGTTCAGTGGGTTTTGGACACATGATAGACTGCAATCACTTGGCATCCATTCGATTGTGGTTAATCCTAGCGATATACCCACTACAGATAAGGAAAAAAGACAGAAAGAGGATAAACGGGACAGTCGAAAGATCGCTCGAAGTTTACGAAATGGTGAGTTGGAGCCCATTCGTATCCCTACAATGAAAAACAGGCAGGATCGTTCCCTTCTACGAGTGAGGAAGGCGGTGCTAAAAGATTTGCAACGAAACAAAAACCGCATAAAGGGGCTTTTGTTTTTTTATGGTTTCCGATTCCCTGAACGTTTCAAAAACAACTCTTCTCATTGGTCCAATGCGTTCATGAAATGGTTGGAAGGTCTTGAATTTAGTGAAGGTAGTGGACAGGATAGCCTACATTTTTTAATCGAGAGTAGTGGTTTTCTAAGGAAACAACTCTTGGAGATCACCAGAAAAATCAGGGCACTGTCCCGCTCAGAATATTATGCTCAAGACGTGGAATTACTGCGCTCAGTGCCAGGGATTGGCTTGTTAACGTCCATGGCATGGCTGACAGAACTCGGACAAATGGGTGAGTACAAAAAGATGGACAACCTTTGTAGTTACGTTGGCCTGGTGCCTTCTACCCATTCATCGTCTGACAAAGAACGAGTAGGGAGCATTACCCCACGTGGGAATAAGGCATTGCGGGGCATGCTGATGGAAAGCGCCTGGATAGCGGCACGCATTGATCCAGCATTAATGAAAAAATTTAATGAACTGTGTGGCCGAATGAACCCTAATGATGCAATTATTCGGATTGCTAAGAGTTTGATAAGCCGGATCCGGTATGTTTTGGTGAACCGTAAAAAATATCAGATATTAAAATATAGCTAACTTGGATTGATCTATAAACACCTCATCGGCCAGACCGTTTTAGTCCTACTGCAGCAGTAATGTCTGTTTTGACAAAGTCTACGGCTGGCCTTAAATTAGAGAATTGAAAAGGGAAATGCAGCACCAAAGGTGTCTGTTTATAGAAGTATGTTATTAAATCAACCAGGAGGCTAAGATCAAGAAAATATGATGGAAACTCTTTTTCTTTTTCCCTAAAAAAGAAATGGGCCTAAAAAGTACCCATTCCCCCTTTTCTAGGGCAAATCCTACTTGTTCGCTGTGGTTTCCAATCGCCAGCCACGCAGGCAAAGCCAAGATAAATTTGCGTTTTTTTAACTGGAAACAGAAAAATTATCTCGAAAAACTTGATTTACAACATAGAAGTAGGACTAGCTAAATCCGGCATACGGTGCAAATGGCAAGTCCACAGTGAGCATTAGAAGATTGAAAAAGTAAAGACATCATTTTTCTCGCCCTTGTCGGTATGGTCACTGGTTTGCCACCAACAAGTAGTGGTATTGACTGGAGGGCTTTATGTCAAATGATTGGCGACTTAGCCACCAGGATAGCCAAAGATCAGTTTCAGATTGTACAGTGGCTCTCAAAGAGTCATCGTAAGATTTATCACAGTAGGATAGGCAGCTGTTTTGGAATGGTTTAGGGTAAACATCACGAAGATCCCGAACTAAATTCGGGATGACGTCACGGATTGGCGTTTGATGAAGAATTCTGAAATCGTTTCGCATCTTTCTGTCATGCCGAACTTGTTTCGGTTTCTGAAAGATGCTTGGATGTTCTATTTCAGGATCTTTGCAATCTATGTGCTGCATCAAATGCTGGAATACTTCAGGTGACCGAGTGAAATAGGTAGCAGAGAGTT
>JAVJQA010000013.1:0-11681 GCA_040218045.1 Marinoscillum sp. | reverse complement strand
CTATTGACCTAAACCGCCCTTTTTTCATAAAAACAAAAGATAAAAATGGGGGAAAAGACACAAAATCCCAACAGGGATTTTACGCCCTTAACAAAAAGTGCCTGTAAATCAAGTGATTGAGTCCTTAAACTGACGGCTATGACCGGACAGGCAGGTTAACATAATGACTTTTTAAAGTGCAATTGGAGCTTAACTAAGCCACATTAAACCTGGAATTAACGATCATGAAAACCTTTCCCTTCGAGGATTTTCGGGATACACTTCTCTATTCTTGATTCGCGGGTTTTGGCTTGTTTGGGTTGTGAAAAGTGGATAATATACCCTCTCTGTCGACCCGGAGTGAGTGCCTCAAAGGCCTCTTTCAATTCCCGGTTGTTTTGCATGGCCTGTTCAAACTCCTCAGGTACTGGCTCGGGATTCTTCTCAAATTTCACTTCCAGTCCTTCTTTCTCAACCTCGATGGCTTCAAAGATATAAGCACGAATAGAAGACTCGAGTGCTATGATGTCTTTCACCATGGTGAACTTAAGCAAACGAGCCGCCTGGGAGTTTTCACCTTGCCTGACTAAAATGCCCTCAGTGTCTTCAAGCAGTGAGCCTTTAAAAAAGCTGATACAGCTGAACTCTTTAAAGGCACTTACTATGGCCACATTTTTACCGCCATAGGTATAGCATGGCACTCCCCATTTGGACTCTTCGGTCAATCCACAGTCCAGCACAATTCTTCTAAGCTCTACCAGCTCCCGACTCCAGTGCCTGACCTTGCACTGGGGAGTTTCGTAAAACGAACATCTGCCACAGCCATCTACGAAGTATTTATCAACGTTTGTATTCATGGTCTATCGGTCATTCAATCCTTTGCCCTCTAAGATAGCCTGCCAGCTTTTTTCTATTCTCGATTCCCGGGTCTTTGATTGTTTTGGTTGTGAAAAATGAAGCAAATAACCCCTTTGCCGACCTGGTGTTAAGGCATCAAAAGCAGATATCAATTCGGAATTTTCTTCTAATACTTTCCTGAACTCCTCTGGCATTGGGAATTCGGATGTTTTTTTGAACTTCACCTGCATTCCGGATTGCTCCACCTGTATCGCTTTCAGGATATAGGCTTTTATGGTAGCTTTCATTTCTATGATCTGCGCCTCATTGGTAAAACGAAGCTGGCGAGCGGCCTGCACATTTTCTGTTTGCTGCACCAGGATTCCTTCTTTGTCTTTCAGTAGGACTCCCTTGTGAAAAAGTAACGCACAATACTCTTTAAAACCGTGAATTAAAACGACATTTTGACCATTTAACGTGTAGCACGGTTTACCCCATTTGAGTGCTTCATGCAGGTTGCATTGCAGCAGAATTTCTCTTAATGCGTGATACGAATCCTGCCATTTCGAATTTTTACTGAAGAAGGCATCTATGCTCGGACTCATGTGACTCATAATGGGCTAAAGTTAAGAAATGAGAAGTCTTTATTAGAAAGTCATTGCTTATACTGTGGCAATCAGCTTTCGCGAAGGAGGTCTGAAGTACCATGAGGTCATAGTTAAAACAATGAGCAGGGAGGGGCCAAAGAGATCTGCAAATTCTGCTCCTCCTACCACAAGGTGTGAAATAATGGCACCGGACATGTTAAAAAAGAACCCTGCGTAAGCCCACTCTTTTAACAGCGGGAATCTGGGTGCCAGCACTGCCACTACTCCGAGTAGCTTCCACACCCCAAGGACCATCGGGATGTAATCAGGATACCCCAATCCCAGGATCATTTCGTTCTCCTCTTCCAGGCCAATGACTTGTACAATACCAGTTGAGGTCATTCCCAGAGCCAACCAAATGGTAGCAATCCAATAGATAATCTTGTCTCTTTTTTTCATCGTTATTTTAGTTTGGTAATAATTTCTTCGAGTCGATTGTGCGCCATATTAATTCCCTGGGCAAAGGGCAGTTGCAGGATCTGATTCCGAACCTCCACCGAGCGATAGATCACGTGCATTTTCAGGTTACTTGTTTCAGCTGACGTGGATTCAAATTCAAGAAATTCAAGCTGAGCAGGAAAGGGAGCATTGTCCATTTCGAAAGTACGCGTGATCTTTTCATTCATCACCAATTCATGAATGGTGCCGTGGAAGCCATGTTTGTTTCCTTTAGGATCCGTAGTTTCAAACTGCCAGCTGCCATGCTTATGGTTTTCCAGCTTGAGTACTTTTGTGCCCATCCATTGTTCCACAAGTCCAGGCTCTATGTAAGCCTTGAATAGTAATTCTACGGGCAGATCAAACGTTCTGGTGATGAGGATTTCCTGTTTGCCTTCCTCAGCATGGATCTTTGTTTTCTGTTCCATTATCCTTTATTATCCGGTTTGTAATTTTTCATGATAGCCTCGAGCTTGTCGAACCGCGCATCCCAGAGTTTTCTGAAAGGCTCCACAAAATCTGCAATCTCTTTGAGCTTCTGAGGGTTAAGATGATAGTGTATTTCCCGGCCATTTTGCTCTTGTGCGAGTATTTCACACTCCGTGAGAATCTGTATGTGCCGGGAAATAGTCTGCCTGGACGAATCAAAATTTTCCGCAATGGCGGAAGGTGTCATAGCGTTTAAGGCTACCAGGGTAATGATTGCTCTCCGTGTGGGGTCAGCAATTGCCTGAAATACATCTCTTCTCAATTCCATGTGCAGCTATTTAACTGCAAATGTATATGCAGTCATTTAACTGCGCAAGTGAATAGGTGAAATACTTTTCATTTTAAAAGGATCAGGATAGAACTGAGCCCTTTTGAGAAAAATGGAATCAAGAGCTTTTATGATGAACCTCTTTTGAATCAAAATAACCTTTCAATGAAATTTTGTCAGGCCCGGTAAATAACAAGGTTAAGCATCCAAACAACATGGCCAGTGCGGGTGTCATTCCTTCAATGGTGTCGCTTGCTCTGAGGTGAACAAAAATTAAAGCGACCATGAAATTAAGTGCCAGAAGAAAAGAAGCGACTCTCAGTTTAAATCCAATTAATATTGAGAGCGCACCAAAAAACTGGACATATACTGAGGTAACCGCGCTAATGATAGGGAATGGGAAGTTGTTTGCTGCTAAAAAGTTGGAAAATTCAATCATTCGTTCCCAGCTTAGAATATTATCAATGACCCCATAGAACAGGCGACTGCCTATGAAAACTCTAAGCAGGAGTATGCCAACCGGTTTATTGGCATCTAAAAAATTCTCTATTTTGGTCATTAATTTCACAGCTAGTTGTCATTGAAATTAATAACTATTTAGCACTTTCACCCCGATTGATAAGTAATCAGGACGGTACTTTTAGTGGTTACCGGAATCTATATAATCCAACGCCACTTGTTTCATGTCGATAGCGTCCTTTTTTGTTTGCGCCTGTATGGTACCAGCAATAACGAAAAAAATAGAAATTGTAAGGGTAATTGATCGAGTCATTTTCATTGTTCATTTAACTTCTTAGAATCTTCTCCATTTTCCGTCCCTTTGCCAATTCGTCCACTATTTTGTCTAAATATCTAACTTTCTGAGTGAGTGGATTTTCTATTTCTTCAATCCGGTAACCGCAGATTACGCCAGTTATCAGATGAGCATTGGGGTTTAGCGTTGCTTCATCAAAGAAGGATTCAAAAGTTGCCTTCTCAGCAATCAATAGCTGTAATTTTTTAGAATCGAACCCAGTTAGCCATTCAATTACCTGATGTAGCTCCTCTTTGCTTCTTCCTTTACGTTCAACTTTTGTTACATAATGCGGATAGACAGAAGCGAAAGTCATTTTGGCCATGCGTTCATTATGTTTCTCAGTTATTTCCATTTCTTTTTCTGTTTTAAATGAGTAAATGTTCGTCTTAAAGACGCGTTTATAGATTCTTTTTCTTTTTAAGGATCAATGAACTCACCAACGCCACAACCAAACCAATAGGTAACACTTCGGAGTAGGTTATTAAAATCACAAAAAGTGGATTTTGGTACATCTCTTTTAAGTTTGCCATTTCTTTTGTTTTGGCCGATAAGTCATCTTGTGCGCAGTTTTTTAACACATATTCGGTATAAACATCTATAAAATCAGGGACAAACAAATAATAACTGACCAACCACGCCAAAACATAAATAGTAGAACCAACTAAGGCAATTAGAGCACCTGTTTTAAAAGCTTTTCCAAAAGAGATGTAACCGTCGAGGTATTTATTTCTGTAATTCCTGGTTCCGAAGAATATAAGTGAAAAAACAAGAACCATTGCAGCATAACCCACAATGTCGTTGCTTTTAAGGTTGGGATTCTGATACAACCAATAAAGCATAAACCCAATGTTGGCACAAAAAACTGCGCCGATAACCAAACCAAATATTAGAACGACTTTTTTCATTTCCTTAATTTTTAGAATTTCCTCAAAATTGAAAATCAACAAACGAAGTTGAGTCATACTTTGGTACCAAAAATTAATGCTTCTATGACTTTGGTACTAAAGTATGAGTTTGGCTATGGTATAATTTTCAACTGTTTGGCTTTTCCTATTGCTTGCGTTCTGCTTTTTACCTCCATTTTTAAATAGAGGTTGGAAACATGTGTTTTTATTGTACTCAAAGAGAGGAATAGAATTTCTGCTATGTCGGCATTTCTGTGTCCTTTTGCTAAAAGTTGCAATACTTCGTATTCACGACTGCTTAAATTGAGTTTTTGTAGTTCCTGTTCATTAATGGTAAGACTTTCAGGCTGGGTAACAAATACTTCTTTTTCTACAGTGACTGTTTGAACTTTAGGCTTGGAAAGTTGTGTGGACACCCAGACACCCAGAGAAGTAAAAAAAATGGCAATCAGTCCGATGTATATGTCTATAGCATTGTCAATGATTAAAAATTTCCATTGAATCAATTTTAATGAGAAAACCAAAACTGCTAAAATGAGCCCATATAATATGACATGTTTATAGTCCTTTAAAAGAGTCATCAATCGTTTACTGTTATTTGCTTGCTTACCAAAATCGTCCATGTCTCAGCTAAGTTCAATGGCCATCCAGCTTTGTGAACAACACTAAAATAGTAAAGTCCCTGCTTTGAACAATGTAAAGATCACACCTCTTCTGCAATAGCACTAAAGTGGATTGGCCTAAGTTTCAGGAACCTGGCTGATGATTAAAGTTTTTCTCTTACCATTTTAGATTTTTATCCGTCTTTTTTATGATTTTTGATCTTCTGGCAACAAATAAGACCTACTCATGAAGACTCAGTATTATACCGCTACCAGTCTCGATGGTTTCATCGCAACTGAAGATGATTCCCTGGATTGGTTGTTCACATTGGGTGATGTGAACGAGACAAGTTATCCATCGTTTATCGCAGAAGTAGGAGCGCTTGCCATGGGATCTTCCACTTATGAGTGGATGCTTCGCCATGCAGAAGAGGTAGTTGCTACCGTAGGCTCACCATGGCCATACACCCAACCGACCTGGGTTTTCTCCAGCCGATCATTAATCCCTGAGGAGGGTAGAGATATCCGTATGGTAAACGGAAACGTGAAGACAGTTCATGAAGAGATGAGGGCTGCTGCTGGTTCTAAAAATATCTGGATTGTAGGTGGTGGTGATCTTGCAGGACAGTTTTATGATGCTGGTTTGCTGGACGAGATCATTGTTCAGGTAGGATCTGTCACACTGGGACAAGGCAAGCCTCTATTTCCTCGTCGTACCAGCAGACCATTCAAGCTTGTTTCAGTGACTCAAATGGGTTCTGGTTTTGCAGAGTTGCGATATGAGTGTGACTATGGATCAGTTGATAATGTAAAGCCTGAAGGATAGCCGAAAATTTTGTCGCAGACAAGCCAGTCGTTTATTTCTGTTTTTTGAATTTGGTTGTTGTGATGATGATTGCACCGTTTTTTCCCATCGTTCCAAAGAGTGCTGAAGCTTTGATATCAGCCTCCATAAGTTCAATCGCCTGAATGTTATCCATATTATAGTTCAAAAGGTCTTCCTTTTTTATAATCACTCCATCGAATAGAATTCTGGGCTCAGGATTCAAAGGCATAGTGGAGTGAGATGGCTGTAGCCCATTGGCTGGTCGTTTAATAATTGTGTCTCTCACATAGGGTCTAATGAAAGAATCTTCATTGTATTCATAATGGAGCACTTGAGTGATCAATGAATCTACATGTTGATACAGGCGATCATCAGAAGTGTGGATCGGTGAGTTCCTACAGGCGAACAGGATAAAAGTAGAAAGTATCAGAATGATTTTGCTCATGTGCTATGGATATCACCTAACCAATGACTTATTCATTTTTTACACATCTGATATTGCGACCTCTTCCACTATATTCATTTAAATAATACAAGCCTCCACTCGTATCAAAGTAAAGGGAAATGGGGTGTCCAGGGTACAGGTACTCGTCCAGAAAGATGCATAATCACGTTCAGGTTATTCCTTGCAAGCTGTATGCAATGTGAGTGCCAAATCATGTATTTGAGGCGCACTCATACAAACCAATACTCGCCAGAGCGTCAGGCTGCCACAAGTTTCTATTTTTTCTCCAGGATGTTCTGGATCCAGATTAATTTGTCTTCAAGAAAGAGAGGATTGATATCCCCATTTGCAAAATTCATGGAGTGGTCCGTATCAGCATAGTTTTTGATTTCAAAATTTGCTTTATCAGGAATAAGTGCAAGTGAAGCTATTGGGTCTACAAGGATGTCTAATTGACCATACTGTAATAATGCGGGGCAGGTAATGTTTTGTAAATCGCCTTCTACCGAGAAATGGATATCTTCAGGTTGAGGTCTGATGGGTAATTCTCCTGAGTTATCAGGTCGGTATCTCAAATGGGGAGCTACTTCTATCAATTCGTTAATCATGCTGAGTGTGGTTTCTGAAATTTCCCCTTTAGCAATATCATTGAAATACATTTCCCAGGATTTTAAAGCTTTGCTAATCAGCTCAGAATCAATATTTTGCTCCTGGAAGGCGTTTTTCAGCGCATAAAGTTGATTTTCCTTATAGGATATTGTAGGTCCCGAAACTGCGTTTACAAAGGCTATTTTGTCTGGTTTTAAAGTTGCCATACTGAGGGATAAACGACCTCCCTGACTCATCCCGTGTAGTCCTACTTTATTTCTGTCAATTCCTGATTGATTGGATAGCCATTCAAAAAGCTCAAAATATTCATTGGTAATATCTCTAAAGCTTTGTTCTCTCCAGCTCTTTCTGGTTTTTGAGGGTCCGCTTCCTGATTTATCACAAACTAGCGCTGCTATTCCGTTTTTAGCAAAAAACCTGGCTTCATAAGTATAGTTGGCGAGCCCCACATCGCCGCCTCCTTGTAGACAAAGAACAGCTGGCAACTTTTCTTTTTTAGTATCTACAGGGGTGAATAGCAATCCAAAAATTTTACCGTTTGAAGTTTCAATCCATACAGAATCTTGTCTGATCTTATATTCTGCGGGATCAATCTGACATGAACCTAAACCAATAAATCCCAGACTTAGAAGTAGAAAAACCAAGGTACTTTTCAATGTCATCCTCATTTGTTGTAACCATTCAGCAGTCATCACTACTGGCTCATAGATGGCTGTATTACACCGAAATTATCCAATACCGATCAAGCTTTTCCCCTGAATCTTTGAAAAGGAATTTACGATGCTGTCATTTACTTCATTGGAAATGAAGTTCAAAAGAGCGGCGTCTATTGATTTGGTTCAATGTGTACTAATACGTTCCCTAAATTTGGTATTTCATTTTGCAAATAGTCCTTTAAATTATGTGCAATATCGTGTCCTTCCTTAACGGAAATTTCTCCGTCAACTATTGCGTGTAAATCAACGTGGTATTTCATTCCTGCTTTTCGGATAAAACATTTTTCTGTTCCAACTACACCTTTGACTTTTAAAGATTCTTCTCGAATCTCGTCCAATAGGTCGTCATACAGATGTTCATCCATAATTTCTCCTAAAGCTGGCCTGAAAATCAAATAGCTATTGTAAAGAATGAAGGCAGAAGCGAATAAAGCCGCCCAATCATCAGCCGTTTCATATCCTTTACCGAAAATTAAAGCGATAGAAATACCGATAAATGCCATAATAGAAGTTATTGCGTCACTTCTATGGTGCCAGGCATCTGCTTTGAGTGAAGAACTATTGGTCTCTTTACTTTTTTTGAGAACTATTCTAAATGAGATTTCTTTCCATAAAATGATACACCCAAGTACAATTAAAGTCCAGGGTTTAGGAACTTTATGAGGTGTTTGGATATTTTGAATGCTTTCATAGGCAATAATGGTCGCTGATGTTACAAGAAAAGCAACTATCAGGAACGTTATTAGCGGTTCAATTTTCCCATGTCCGTATGGATGATTTTCGTCTGCTGGACGTTTTGCATATTTTAAACCAAACAGAACAAGTAGAGAAGAGAAAATATCGGTTGTTGATTCTATTGCATCCGCAATGAGTGCATATGAATTACCAAAGAATCCTGCAAACCCTTTAATCAAAGCTAAACTGGTGTTTCCAATTATACTGAAATAGGTAGTTCGTATTGCAGATTGTTCGTTATTCATTCAATTTATCAGGTCGCACACTCCAATCTCTTAGCGTCACATTTGCTATTTCACTTATAGCTGCCCTCCGAACTTATTCAAAAAATCCAATACCGGTCAAGCTTTTCTCAGAAACTTTCAAGGGTAGGAAGTTATAAACTTCCAGGTTTAGAAATCCTCGTTGCAAACGAAGACCAGGTTGAGGTAAGGTAAAAGCTGTTGCTTGGTTGAGGCGGATAACACATGCATGCCCCAACCTGTTCTATCATGGGTCATTGGGGTAACCCACCAGTTTGAGGACTGCATAATAAGAGCCGTGTGCACTGAGAGGTCCAAGACTATGCGTCCCAGCACGGTCCTGTGAGAGGTTAGGGGAGGAATTCCTCTCTATGGTTCTTTTGGTTCATTTTTTAGCTTACCGATTTCGAGACTAATCATGGGGCTATATATTAAGGTTTTCGAGTTGATATTTAAATGAAAATCTAACCCAAGACTCATGACAGGTAGCAATACAAAGCTGATACCTCCTTTCATTGCAAGTCCAAAAACGGCAAACTTTTCGCTATTGTAATAATCATCATAAATGCTTTTTCGGTTTGTATTCACTGTGGTTCTTTTAAGCCCACTAAATAATGAACCACCAAGTTGATAGTCGAATCTAAATATTCCTACATCAGCGTATTGACCAGCGACAGCACGTATTTCGTGGTAGTACTCTATTGGAGTAGTTGAAAAAAGTCCCCACTCAGGTAAATTCATGTAGCCAATAGAATAATTCCAATTATTGCGCAAATAATTAATGTCAATTCCACCTGCCCACCCTCCATTGTCTTCGTGCCAATTGAAGTATCCAATTTTCGGAGTTGCTGATAAGCCCGAAAAATGATCCTGGCAATGTGCGAAATTGACTAGAATTAACACAAATAGAACCGAAAATAATTGGATCTTCATGTCTCTTGATCTATAAAGATGAACCATGGCGCAGTGTGTACACTCCTGACTAGTAGCATCAAGATACTGAAATCTACCGAAGCTCACAATGGTTCAGAAAACCACTGCTTTCAGAAGTGAAACTCTTGTGGATAACTCTCGGTAGAAAGCACTCCATAAGCTTAAGCTTTGGGAGGAGCTCGTTGAGCCTGGGAACGTATCTGGCTTTTGGCAGCTGCCTGCTATCTGTTAAGATGTCTGGCGACATGACTGCAATATGACATTTGTTTTTTAAAGAAGGTCATCCCGTCCTGAAGCCTGATTCAGCTTCAGTTTGCAACTGAAGCTGAATGATTAAGAGTAAGTTTAGAAACTTCCGGCTATTCGAGGATTCAGTTGGAAAACTGAATCCAGTTGTGCATTTATAATGCTTCTTACGGCATTTGCTTCATTTCGGAAATTGAAACTCAAAGAACCGGGGACAATACAATTGTCGCCGTAAGGGCACTTCAAAGCCGCTCGCTTGAGCCTCTTATCCTCATCGTCGCGCCTTTTTACCTCATCGTCGGCCCTAAAAGGTGCAACGCCGCACCAAAAAGGTTCATCGTTGGACCTTTTTGCCTCATCGTTGGACCAAAAAGGTGCACTGCCGGGCCTTTTTACACCAACACCGCACCTAAAAGGTCCAACGTCGGGCCTTTTTACCCCAACGATGGACCTCTGAAGTGGGAGGGGGTACCTCCCAAGTGGGGTAGGGTACCTTTGCCGGCTGGCAGGCTTCTGAAGTGGGAGGGAAATAAACCAGAAGCAGAAAATTGATCAGTTAAAAACTGTGGGGTTGGGAATGTTTGGTGTGAATGAGGAATGGGTGGGCACTTTACTTTTTGATAGACTCAATGGTTTTGCTTATAATTTCAACTAATTTAGGATCGTAATCTTCACTCTTTAAATCAGTAAAACTAGATTTTTGTTCAAGGTTCCATTCTCGGAAAACTTCTTTTACATCTGTCTTATCGATATCATTACCAAATACCTGTAAATAGAATTTACCAAAAGATATTGCATGAATTCTATCAAAGTTCTTCAATGATTCATTCATATAAGTTTTTGCTAAGTTGAATGAATATTTTGATGCTGAAAGAAGAAGTATTATAACAAAACTTGCCTTGAGAGCAACAAGAATAACGTCTGTCCATTCTCCTTTTATACTTATTCCCGTAATGGTTACATATGAAGCAACCCCAACACCTACTAACAGGGCCAAGTAGCCCAAGGCATACCATACATTAGCCTTTATTTTAAATTCTTTTTCTCTTGTCTCTAAAACTGTTATAGTTTCAACTATAAAGCCTGCTGACGATTTCTCAATAGTCTCTCTCCTCTTTTCTGCTTTTTCCTCTTTAGCTATTCTTTGCCCTTCATATTGACTTATAGAGTATTGAATTTTATTGACGAGATCATCAATGTTATTTTTATTCGCTTTGATATACAAATGGTTAATGAAAACGGCTGGAAGAACTACATCATCTAGAACAACTGGTATTATTGCTTTGCTTTTATTTTGCCGCACATATTCTGAGAAAACACCAAATTCATAAGTAACCCAATTCGATTTTACTGAGTGTTCCGTCAAAATAGGTATGAAAACTTCCGCATTCTCAAGACTCTTCTTTATTTGATCATTCCAATTTTCACCCGCTTTTATATCTTCCCCTGCTACAAACAGGCCATGCCCAAGCTCCATTAATTTGTTCTTTAGGGTTGAAACAAATTCTAAATCATGTGTTGAATAAGAAATGAATATTGTCATATGATTCCATTTTTGCACCTGACTTTTAGTTATATGATTTCGTAGGGGTATTTCGTACGACAACCCAATACTATACCAAGCTCATGTTATTTACTAATGAATACCCTGATCCAACAGTTTCACTTTTAGAAATATAACAGGCACATTTTATCGAACTTATCAAAAATATCCTTTACCGGTCAAGCTTTTCCCCTGAATCTTTGAAAGTCATATACTGGGAAGGTATTTACTTCATGGACATTAGGTTCAAAGGAGGAGGCTGTCCAAAAAGTAATTTGGACAGCTTTTTTTATGATTAGTCTCATAGATTCATTATATTACATATAGCGTTATATATCTATGAGTAAGCCTATTTTCAAAAGCCTTCCGAGCACTTCTCCTGAACTTTTCCCTTCCAATATTTTCAATAATATTCCTGATAATCA
>JAVJQA010000012.1:0-264961 GCA_040218045.1 Marinoscillum sp. | reverse complement strand
TTTCACCCGTGAATACACAAGTTAATAACGGCCTTTTGTGTAGGTTTGAGGATATATTTTGTCGAGGCAAAGATAGCAAGTAACTGCCGTCACTTGTTCTAATCTTTGCCTTTTTTCTTAACTTGACAAAGTAGGATTAATAGTGTAGTTCAAATTCCACACGGCGATTTTTGGCTCTACCCGATGCTGTATTGTTGTCAGCGACAGGGTCAGCTTCGCCGTACCCAATGGCTTCTATTTTACTTTCATCAATTCCAAAATTGACCAAATAGGTTTTGACACTCTCGGCACGATCTTTAGACAACCTCAAATTCATCTGGTCATTGCCTGAGTTGTCTGTATATCCTTTGATCGTAATGTGGTAATATGAGTTTCCATAAAGAACATTCACCACCTTATTGAGTGCGTTGAACGAGGAGTAAGTGATCACATCTTTACCTGGCTCAAACTGCACATTGGCAATCGCTTCATCGAGTACCCGTTTTTCCCACTCCTTAATAGCCGGACAGCCATTGAGTTCTGGCACTCCAAAGATGAAATTGCAATGATCTTCGACATCACTGACACCATCAAAATCACTATCCGGGCAGCCATTGAGCTTACCAAAAAGTTCTGGACAATCATCTTCACTATCGATCACACCATCTCGGTCACTATCCCTACATCCTTTAAAATCCGATGAACCTTTGATGTCCGGGCATTTATCTTCAGAATCAATAATTCCATCATTGTCCCGATCAGGACACCCTTTTAAACGCATTTTCCCAGGAATCTTAGGGCATCTATCCTGATAATCTGGTACTCCATCGTCATCAGAATCGGCAGTAGGACATCCGCCATTAAAAGCCGGACCAAATGCCCGGGGACAATCATCCTTTTTATCGGCCAACCCATCTTTATCAGAATCGCGACGCTTCCATGGTACCTTATAACTCAAAAGCACCTCATGGGAGGAACTCGAAATATTGGCTAATTCATCATTGAGGATGTAGTCATAGGCATAACCAACTCCCAGGTTTTCAGTGGCATTGAAATGAAGCATCATGCTGGCTGTTTCGGTGGGGCGATATCCCGCACCAACAGCCACCCGATCATCTACCCAGGCCATTAAATTAACATCCGTGCCAATGGTCGTTCCCTCTACCGCCTTTACCAGCACACTTGGCTCAAGCCTCCATCGGGGACTAACCTCCAACCGAAATCCACTGGAAAGGAAAAAATGTCGGGACTGACCATAAAACGTTTCTCCATTACTTTCCAGCTCATTATTTAATACGTTGGGTACAGAAACTCCCATCCAAAAATTAGGACGATCATAAAATAAACCCAAACCAAAATTGGGGCTTGTGCTTACCGTTTGCCGGGCAAACTTGGCATCATCATCCAACACATAAGCATCATTATAATTGATATTGAGGCGACTCAGGCTTCCTGAAACTCCCATAGACAAAACACTTCGTTTGAAATTAATGTGGTAAGCATAATTCAAGGTGACATTTGTGCTCGACGTAATGGCTAACTCATCCCGGCTCAAGACAAGTCCCAAACCAATATTGTTTCCTGGAAAATCAGAATCTATGGCCAAAGTTTGGGTATTTGGTGCGCCTTCAAACCCAACCCACTGCCACCGGCCAAATGCCTGAGCGTTAAGACCACCTGAAATACCCGCATACCCTGGATTGTAAATCAAATTTCCATACATGTATTGGGTGTATTGAGGTTGCTGCTGGGCAAACCCCTTTTGAAAGACTATAGCAAATATGAAGAGTAAATATAGTCGGGTATTTCTGAGTAAAGTGTTCACCATAGATTCATCATTTACTTATGACCAAATACCCCTTTTCCACCATTTCAGCACTCAATTCAATGACATAATAGTAGGTTCCTTCAGGCATTTTGCCACCCCACTCAATATTATTATTGGAGATTCCAGCGAACACCTTCGACCCATTGTCATAGCCCTTCACCTCGTAAACAACATTTCCCCACCTGTTAAACACCACTACATGGTTATCAGGGTATTTTTCAATACCTGGAATCACCCAGGTGTCATTGGCTCCATCGCCATCCGGGCTGATCCCCTGGGGGATGCTTAGTGCAGTGTTTTTGTTAATCTGGTCTGTTTTGGTAGCCCCTTCATTTCCAAATTCATCCGTCATGGTTACACTTAATTCAATCACTCCATCTGGAAAGTCTGATAGATCAAGATTTTCTTCATAAGTGGGTTCGTTCATTGCAACACCAGAGCCTGTTAATTGCTCATCTGATTTTTGAGCATGTATTCGATATTCATAAGTTGCTCCCTGTTCAATATTTTGTATTTGAAAAGCAATAGAAGTCTCGTTAAGTGCATTGACAATTTGATCTACAAATGATGGCATGAACTCCGTAGGGCCAGTGACATCTGCATTGATAGCAAGTGAGACGGCAGTATTTTGATTACCTGCCTGATCCATTACAGCATTAGCCATGAGGGTAATGGTAGCCTGCTCTCCAGATATATCAGCAACCTCCAGTGTATAAGCATCCATAGATCCTGACAAAGAAGATACACTTCCCGAACTTAGGTTGAAATCACTTTCCGAAAGACCTGTCACAGGTTCAGAAAAATCCACAAAGACAGTTACTAGGGGATTTGGATCCGTTCTTATTTCACCCACCTTCAGTGTAGCCGTTGGTTTGCTGCCATCATAAAAATAAGAGAGCTCATTTGATTCACTATTGCCGTTTCCTCCTTTATCCACAGCCACCCCTTCTGGAATCAACACGGAGACATATCCATCCAATACCGGAGCAACTTTAAAGCTATAGTTCTGTTTATTGGTGGTTTCTAAACTTGTAACCTCTCCATTGGACACTGAGACTTCATCTGAGATGAATCCAGAAACTTCTTCGGTGAAGTCCGCGAAAATTGTGACCTCTGCACTATTGGTAATCTCTCCCACATCTGAGCTTATTGTGACAGTGGGCACCCGGACATCAATTACGCGAATGGCCACAGTAACAACTGAACTCGTATTTGCTCCATCACTTACTGATACCTCTAATGAATATTGAGAATTGGCTACCAATCCAGAATTATCCTGAACAGACAGAAAGCCGGTATTGGGATCAAGGGAAAAAATCCCGTCTTCATTGCCACTGATGACAGTCCAATTGACAAGGGTGGTTCCAGCATCTTCATCACTCGCATCAATTGTACCAATATCAGCGCCGTTCTCTACAGACTCGGCAATTTCAAAAACCTGGTTCTCTGTAATCTCAGGTGTGTGGTCATCATCAAGGATTGTGATTTTACCAACATTAGAAATGTCCACATTTTGATTAATTCCACCAATAGATGAAATAACTACTGAAAGTGTCTCTTCATCCTCGTCAACCTGATCATCTATAGGTGTGACAACCAGTGTTTTCTGTTCCCCCTCAAAGCCGAAAAAAATGAAAACTTCAGAGTCAATCGCTTCATAGTCTTCCCCAGCTACAGCTGTAGCATCCTGAGTAGAAGCACTAAGGATAAACCCTCCAAAAACTGCCCTATTCAAAGTCAGCGTCACTGACAAATCCCCAGAATCCTCATGGCCACTTACACTGGATACGATGACCTGTGCACGATCATTATCAATGATCGTCCCAATGGCCTGATCAGAAATATCTATGGCTGCTGAAGAAACTTTCGTGCTAAGATTGTCCATAAAAACCGTGAACGTCTCATTGGGCTCGACCTCCGTATCATCGATTAATTGAACCGTAAATGTATGAGTCTCTCCGGCTGAGCCAGTGAAGGTTATTGTTTCGGAAATTGTGGTATAATCTGTACCATCAGTAGCGTCTGAATTTTTAGTAGATAAATCAATTGTCAATCCACCATCCACTTCCTTATCAAGAGTAACTGTAAATGATAATGAAGACTCGTCTTCTTCACCTGAAACATCATCAATAAACACAGTAGCTTGATCCTGATCAGTAATCGTTCCAGTTGCTGAGGGTTTTGCGATCGATGACTCGCCAGTATTATTACTCAGGGTAAGATTGAACGTCTCTTCATTTTCTACAATCTCATCATCCAAAACAGATATCTCCAGGCTTTTGATTGTTTCTCCCGGTTCAAAAGTGATTGTGCCTGAATCTGGTGAATAGTCAACTTCTGCGGTTGCTGTGCCATTCTCAATAGCATATTCTACCGTAACTTCCGTGTCAGAAACGTCACTCAGACTTATATCGAAAGTTATGGTTCCAGCATCTTCAGCTGCTGTAGCGTCAGCAATGCTAATTTGAACTTCATTGCTGCCCTCATCATCGTCCAGAATGGTAATCATTGCCTCGGATGTGATATCAATGGCTCCAGGAGAAATTGTCCCCGCGATCAAATTCTCCATGATTACAGTAAAAGTCTCATTGGACTCTTCCATATTATCATCTTTGACCTCAATTTCGAATGATTTTCTCTCACCAAGTGAACCTTCAAAAGACAGGGTTTGGGCATTTAAAGGTGTATAATCTAAATGCTTAATAGCAGTGCCGTCTGTGGTTCTCAGGTCAACTGAAAACCCACCTTCCACATAATTATCAAGTACTGCAGTTAGTGTGATATTCGCTGTAGCTTCATCGGTAGTAACATCGGCAATCTGAACGGTTGCAAAATCATCATTGGCAATGACTCCTGTGGCTGTGCCATCTGATATTGTGGAGGCTCCGGTGTTGTTCCTGAGGTTTAAAATCAATGTTTCGTCACCTTCTACCCGCTGATCTCCAAAAATCGAAACGCTTACACTTTTGATCGACTCACCTGGAGAAAAAGAAAGAGTTCCGGCCTTAGTAGTAAAATCGCTACCAGCAGTGGCAGTACCTTCAGATGTTTCGAAATCGACAGATATGGTTTCGGATGCCGAACTCCCCAAACTGACTGTAAAATTAAGAATCCGTGAGCCGCTATCACCTTCTGTTACGGATACATCACCCACATCGATAATCACTGCATCATTATCTCTGATTGTAACTTTAGCCGAATCGGTAATATTGATAAACTCAGGAGATACTACATCTACCTTCAGTTGATCAAAGTGCACACCAAAGGTCTCTGTTGTCTCTACTTCTTCATCATCTACTATTGAAATAGAAAATGTTTGAGCTTCTCTTGCTGCCCCGGCAAAAGTCAAAGTTTCCTTTACTATTGATTCGAAATCATCCTCCATAGCACTTTCGGCATAAGTGACTACATCTACCTCAAATCCACCAAGAACTTCTCTATCAAGAGTAGCTTGCATGGTAATCTCACCATCACTCTCATCTCCAGATACATCAGCAATGGTAACTGTTGCAATATCATCGTTGATAATGGTGACTTCAGCTTCATCCGAAATGTCCATCTCCAAAGAAGTCCCTGACAGGTTGCTGAGTGCTATGTATAAAGTTTCATCGGGCTCTACTATTGAGTCATTATTGAACTGGACTATCAAGGACAGTTCTTCCCCGGCACTCCCACTGAAGGTTAGCATTTTAGAAATCATGGAATAGTCACCTTCTTCAGCAGTTGCCAATCCATCAACGGTACTTACATCAACTGTAAACCCACCGCTAACAGGATTATCTAATGAAACTAGCAAAGTGGCACCTTCTTCATTTTCAGCAGCACTCGCATCTTCAATAGTCAAACTTGCATTGTCATCATTGACTATTGACACTGTTGCCTGATCCGATACATCCACATCATTGGCCGAGACAAAAATTCCCGAAACATTGGACATGCCAATTGTGAAAGTTTCGTCTGGTTCAACTTTATTATCCTCACCCAAGCTGATAGTAAATTCATGAGTTTCTCCTGAATAGCCCAAGAACGACACTGATTGCTCGATTACTTCTGTGTAGTCTCCATCTTCTGTTGTGGCAGTGCCATTCGCTGTAGAAACATCTACTGTGAGCCCACCAAACACCGCAACATCCAACATCACTGCAATAGAAACCGAACCATCGTCCTCATTAATACTTACATCTTCAATGGTCAGTTTGGCAGTAAAGTCATTTACATTAACCACCACATCTTCAGGCTCTGATGTATTGGTGCCGTCACTAACAGTGAGTGAGAGTGTGTATGAATCAGTGGCTTCCCGATCAAGATTGGCATTGTCAGCAACAGTGAGTTCTCCATTGGTTGGATTAAGTGCAAAAACTCCATCGTCATTGCCTGCGTGGATCTCCCATCCCGAAAATGAGGAATTGGTATCTGCATCGCTTGCCATTACAGTTCCAATGCTCGTGTCATTGGCTGCATTTTCTTCAACAGTAAATGTCTGCGAGGCTGTAATGATTGGTGCATTGTCATTGACATCATCGACATGAATCTCAATATCCTCTTCAGTGGATGTATTGGCACCATCGCTGACAGTGAGTGTGAGTGTAAAGGATGACGTGGATTCAAAATCAAGTGAAGAGCTATCCGCTATAGTGAGTTCTCCTACAGAGTTGATTGAAAAAACCCCTTCCTCATTGCCTGAAATAATCAGCCAACCTGAAAATTCAGTATCGCTATCATCATCTAAGACTTCAATTGTTCCAACTATATGCTCATTAGGTGCATCTTCATCTATGCTAAAACTTTGAGACGGAGTAATTACTGGAGCATTGTCATTGACATCATTGACGTTAATAGTGATGGTCTCAGCTGCAGATGTATTGATGCCATCATATACCGTAATGCTTAGTTCATATTGCTGTAATGTTTCAAAATCCAGGTTTGCACCCTCTGAAAGCATAAGCTCACCAGACGAGGAATTAAGCGCAAAAATTTCACTATCAGAAACGATCGTCCAGTTGCTAAAAGTTGTTTCTTCATCAACATCAGTAGAAGTAATTGTCCCGATAATCACCTCATTGGATTCATCTTCAGCGACTTCAAAACTTTGATTCGGCGTAATGACAGGCGTGTTGTCATTAATGTCTGTCAGTTGAATAATGATGGATTCTTCGGACGAAGTATTGAGCCCATCACTAACCGTAGCAAAGAGTTGATACTCTGGTGTAGTTTCATAATCCAGGCTGGTGCTATCCCAAATAGTTATTTCCCCTGTGTCGGGATGAAGTTTGAAGATGGATTCTTCATTACCTGCAGTGAATATCCAATTACTAAATGTAGTTCCCGGATCTGCATCAGAAACCACAATTTCACCGAGGCTGTAACTATTGCCAACATTTTCACTGATAGTAAAAACCTGAGATACGTCAATAACAGGTGGATTGTCATTGACTGGTTCAATGTTGATGCGAAATACCACATCCGTTACTTCACCACCTTCCCCATCACTTACATCAAATTGGAAGCTCACTGAGGTGGTTTCACTACCATCGTGTTCATAGGTGATTTTTCCATCGTTGATTTCTTTCTGATGAAACTTATCTGATACCTTCATGGGTTTGCCTTTCTTGAACAGCAAACCAAATTCTGGAATAGAATTGAGAGTAAACGTAACCTTGCGGTCATCCTGCTCCGCATCCACAAACTCCAAATGTGAGGAAGTAATAGTGACTGTGGCTCCTTCTTCCAGTGATATCCCTGTATTGGCGACTTCTACTGGAGGTGTATTAGGAGGTGCTAATTCACTAGTTCCCTCAGAACGCCTGGAATCGTTCTCAGCTCCATCAGGCATACTGAGAGAAGACTGGCTTCCCATCAGCCCCATAATAAAGATTAGGCACCGTGTATAGACATGGAAAGAATTCATGGTCAAACTTTGGGTTAAGCGTACTTAGGCGAGGTTTAGAAGAACACTTTCACCTTTTAATGCTTACAGATCAAAAGAATTTTGGTCTAGCGGTTTCATGCAGAAAGCTACTATCCCCTCCTAACCTAGTACACAAACAACTGTGTTATTGTTTGCGGTGAAAAGTGATCGCTTCACGGTGTATTGACAAAGGTGCTTTCAATCCATTTAAATCCACATAATCACTCGATTACAATTTACTTACCCGAGGGGAGTTCGTGAATCAAAGGAGTGTAAAGTGTCAATAAAAAAGAATGACTTATTCATTTGTGATGGAGAAATACCAGTATACAATAACTCTTTTTTTAGTACATCAAATGGCATATCTCCTGATATAATTTTGCAAAACCAAGAAGAAACAAATTTTCATCACATATTACAGTATTGTTTTGTTAACATTACCGTTTCATTAACCAGAGTATAATTATTCATCAGAATGTTTGAATCACTTACGAAGGAAACGCTTTATGAGTACCCTTCATTTAAGGTAGCCTTATTTTCCATTTTATTAGCTTTTGTACTGAGTTCAGCCATTGCCTTCACCTATTATTTAACCAATAAGGGGGTAGCATTTTCTCGCAATTTTTTTCAGGCCATGGTTTTGAGTTCTGTAGTAAGCTGTATGGTGATCATGGCTGTGGGAAACAACGTAGCTGCGGGCTTTGGTATCATAGGTGCTATTGCCATTATCAGGTTTCGGGTTACCGTTGAAAATCCACGAAACATCATCTTTATTTTCTCTACCCTTTCAGTAGGAGTAGCATCGGGTGTGTACGGGTATTCCATTGCGCTTTCAGGCACAGTCGTTTTCTGTTTCATAGCTGGGTTACTCCATCTTTCCAGATTTGGCGGAAAGGTGCTCACAAGAGAATGTGCTCTTCAGTTGACCATTGCCTCAGAATTGGAGCAAACTCAACTCACACAGTTACTCTCATCAAATTGTGAATATTTCAAACTGACCAGTATGAACAGTACCAAAACTGGTAGCCGCCACAGGTATTTCCTCATTTTAAAAGAGGGGGTTCAAAGAGAAGCATTTTTTGATGAGCTGGTAAGTGTTGAAGGCCTCTCAAACATCCGGCTGGACCGAGATGATAATCTTGATAAAATTTAGATCACGTGAAAAAATATGCCCTTTTCTTATTCTGGCTGATCTTGGCCGTTTTTCTTGTGTTTGTGGCTTTTACTTCAGAAGATTCTTCAGCCATCCTGGCGGAAGTTGAGCCCAAAAGATATGCCGTGAGCTTCCAGAAAGCAGTTCGAATCAAGCAACTTTTCGCTGTACCCGGTGAACAGGTGAAAATCGGAGATCCATTAATTAGGGTAGAACGGCCGGATTTGCTGTTAGAAAAAGAAAACCTACAGAATAAAGTAGCTCTTTTAAAAGCAAACCTTGAAAAGAAACAACTACAGAAGAGCAACAAGCTTTACTTGAACGATCTTGAATTTGACCTTAGGGAAAAACAGCTAATTAACGAAATTGAATCAACAAAACTTAGGCTTGCCCAGCAAATAAAACTAAAAGAGGGGTTTAAAAAGTTGAACTATGAGAGCGAGAGCAAATCAGACACTTTGCTCCAAAATATCCTATCACTACTACTGGATGAAAAGGCCATTTTAGAGCGAGAGTTCAAACTCAATCGGCAGGAAATTCTCTCTGTTTTTGATTTAGAAACGGCAAATACCACCGCTGAAATTCAACTGATTGAAAAAGAACTCCAACTACTTGAAGAAGAAGAAAAAGAATTGGTACAATTCGCAAGGGTAGATGGTGCTGTAGGCAGCATCAATGTGGAAGTTGAAGAGTTGGTTCCTGCCTACACAAGCCTACTTTCCGTTTATGAAAACAACCCAACAATCATTCGTGCATTTACCAATGAAAACAACTCTTTGGAGCTTATAAGTGGCACCGAAGTATTTGTGGAATCCACCAATAGACAGTATAAAATCAAAGGGAAAATAATCGAGATCGGAACTCGGGTGATACAATACCCGGATCGGCTAAGGACTTTTGATCAGCGTCCATCATGGGGACGTGAGATTTTTATCGAAATACCGGAAGAGAGCAAATTTTTGAATGGAGAGAAAGTATTCGTCATATTGGAAAATTAAGAGCTTCATTTTACTCATAATGATTCTTCAGACTTTTCACCCACAGGTAGCTTTTGGGCAAAATGAAGCATTCATCAATGAGTATCTTCTTGGAGCCACCGAGGACGCGCGCGTGATTCAAAGACAAGAAGAAAGTCAGTTCCTAGAAAACGATCCAATCAAATCTTCATGGATCCGGGAAACTGAAATCCGCATGCGAACGAATCAGGACAGAAATTCATTTGATGATTATCGTTTCCGGTTAACTCCCAGCAACCCATGGGAAGTCAGGGCAAACAAAGCCTATCACAATCAACTCAGTGAAACAACGAACATCAGTTACCAGGTGGCATTGAGTAAATCATTGAGGAATCGATACTTGAATTTGACTGAGAGTTATTTTTTAACTAAAAAATCCGAAATCCTTGACCGGAAAATTGACCTCAAAACTGTGAGGTCAGAGCAAATGTTAAATTTTACCTCAAAATTGGATGGTGATAACTTGCTGGAAATAGAGTCGGACCTGAGTAATCTGGAAATAGAAAAAGCTGAACTAGACATTAAACTACTGGAGGTTGATCACAACATCACAAAGTACATCAAATCATCGATTACCTGGAGTAATAAAGCGCTGATCGATCCGCCGTACATTGCCAGTCTCATAGTCTCAAATGACACCTCGATTACCCGTAATATCTACAAAGAATTAGTTACCAGAGAGTTAGACCTTGAAAACTCGATGTATAAGGTCAGTAAAGCTAAAGCGTTCAGCAACATTGGTTTTCTACAAGCGGACATGGATTTCGATCAGGGTGACAGTTTTGATGATCACCTTGGCTTTCAGGTTGGGGTAACGATACCAATTGTCAACAAAGACAAAGCCGATCTTGCGAGAGATCGGTTTGAACTGATTGAGAAAAAAAATGAAGCTCAAAGGAGCAAAACAGAAGTTGACCAAGAAGTAGAAATCCTTCTAAAGAGAATTCAATCATTAATCAAGATGTATGATCTACTTGAAGAAAAACTAGATAGGTCTGAACAAATGGTGGAAAGCATGACCGAAGATCCCGGGGAATCCACTCTTTTCAAACATAGAAACTACCAACTGAACCTAGTCCTGAAAAAATTGGATATCCATGAAAGGCTCATCAAATCTTATATTGATTACCTGGACATCCATGGGCTCCTGGTGGCTGAACCAATGGTCAACTACTTGTCCAATGACCTCTCAGTAATTCGTTAACAACCGTAAATGATGAAAAGACAGCAATTAACATTTTTTGGTATTCTAATAAGCGCCTTTTTAATTGGTTTGCCGGTAGAAGCACAAGAACTGGTCATCAATGAAGTGATGCCTTCAAATAACCTTACCATCCTGGATGAAGATGGAGACAATACTGACTGGTTTGAGTTGTACAACTCTGGAGAAACGACCCTTGACCTTTCCGGCATTATTGTAGCTGATTCCTCCTCCTTAGATAGTCCTTGGAGTCTTCCTTCCATGCAGTTACCCGCAGGAGAAACGCTGTTGATTTTTGCTTCTGACAAAGATCGCAGGATACAGCCCCTTCATTGGGAAACAATCATTGACTGGGGTGATGAGTGGTCTTACATCGTTCCAGATGCCTCTACACCATCCAATTGGTATACAAGTGAATTCGATGACAGCAGTTGGAGCACAGGGCCTAGCGGTTTCGGCTATGGAGACGGTGACGACAACACGGATATCGGAAGCGTAAATTCGGTATTTATCAGAAGGGAATTTACCATAGATGATCAGGATGATATCGAAAGAATCTTATTTCATATGGACTATGACGATGCCTTTGTGGCTTATATCAATGGAATAGAGATCGCTCGCGAAAACATCACTTCAGATGGGCCCCCTCCATTTGATCAATTTGCCGATGGATTTGACGATGAAGCTCAACTTTACCAAGACGGGGTACCGTCAGTATTTACGCTCTCCGAAGTTGAAACATTGCTGGTTCAGGGCAGCAATATTATTGCAATTCAGGTCCACAATGCCAATGCCACATCATCGGATCTTACTGCTATCCCGTTTCTTACTTTGGGTAGTACTGCATCAGTCTCTGGTTCGCTTTCACCTCACGTCACCACCGGCACCAATTATCTGCATACCAATTTTAAGCTAGATGCAGATGGTGAATTCTTAATGTTATTCAGTTCTGAAGGCGCACTTATCGATTCTATATTTACCAAATCACCCCCCACAGATGTGTCTTATGGAAGAAAACCAGATGGTACTGATGATTGGGCATATTTTAATGAGCCAACTCCTGGTAGTTCAAATATTACATCAGGTTTCTTAAACTTTGCAGGGAAAGTAGACTTTTCCACATCAGGTGGTTTGTTCACCAGCCCCGTTGAGGTGACTCTCAGTGCAGAAGATGGCTCTGATATTTATTACACCACAGACGGATCTTTACCCTCCACGTCTTCTCAGCTTTACACCAATGCACTCACGATCTCCACCACCACTACTTTAAGAGCACAGTCTTATGGAGAGCAGAGCATACCAGGCCCTATTTCTACAGCTACTTACCTGATCAATACCAATCATGAACTCACCATAGTTTCGCTTACCACTGATCCGGACAATTTCTGGGATCATGAAGAAGGTATTTATGTAATGGGGCCAAATGCCTCCGGCGAGGTGCCTCACTTTGGCGCTAACTTCTGGGAAGACTGGGAGAAACCTATTCATATTGAGATGTTTGATAAAGATGGGGATTTGGCTTTTGCTCAAGATGCAGGTGTGAAAATATTTGGCGGATGGTCAAGAGCGAATGCACAAAAATCTCTAGCCATTTTTGCCCGGAATTCTTATGGAAGTGATGAAATAAAAGATAAGCTATTTAGTGACCTTGAGCTCAATGAATTTTCGAGCATTGTACTCAGGAATTCAGGAAATGATTGGAACAACACCATGTTTAGAGATGCCCTGCTCACGTCTCTATTTCACGAGTCAGTGGACAAACAGGCCTGTCGTCCAGCTGTAATTTATCTCAACGGTGAATATTGGGGCATTCAAAATATTCGGGAAAAAGTCAATGAAGATTACTTGGGCAATCATTATGATATTGATCCTGATAGCATCACCATCTTGGAAGCCGATGCGGTGCCTGTAGAAGGCGATGAGCAAGAGTACATTGATCTGGTCAACTATATAAACAGCAATGATTTATCGAATACTTCCAACTATGAATATGTATCTGATCATATTGATATCAGCAATTTCATCTATTATCAGATCGGGAACATTTTCATAGACAACCGTGATTGGCCAGGCAACAATATCAAGTATTGGAAGTCAGATCAGCTAGACGGCAAATGGCGTTGGATTACCTATGATACGGATTTCGGATTTGATATTTGGAATGAAGGCAAGGTGAATTGGAATACCCTGGAGTTTGCGCTTGATGCCAATGGCCCGGATTGGCCCAATCCACCCTGGTCTACCTTGCTGATAAGAAGACTACTGGCCAATGATGATTTCAAAAACCAGTTCATCAACACCTTCGCTGATGAATTAAATACCAGGCTTCTTCCAGAAAAAGTCATCGAAAAGATCAATGCTCACGAAGAAGCAATTGATTCGGAGATCTCAAGGCACATCAGTAGGTGGAATGGAGGCAGCTATTCCAGCTGGCAAAATAATGTCGAAAGAATGAGGGACTTTGCTGATAATAGGCCAGCAGTTGTCCGGCAAAATATTAGAAGTGAATTTGGTCTCTCTTCTATAAATAAGATCACACTGGAAGTCAACAATGAAGCTTTTGGCGAAATTAGAATCAATACACTAGAGCTTACCAATTATCCCTGGAGCGGAGACTATTTTGCCGGGGCCCCTGTAACGATTGAAGCCTTGCCAAAGCCAGGTTATGCTTTTTTAAGATGGGAAGACGACCTGACCAGTACCTCTAGAATTACTGAAGTTGATATTACTCAGAATAAACGCATTCGTGCTGTATTCGAAGAGCAAAACAGTGAACTCAACTCAATTGTGATCAATGAAATCAATTACAACTCTGACAAAGACTCAGAAACTGAAGATTGGGTAGAGCTCTTTAATAAAGGAGATCAAACGATTGACATCTCAGGATGGATACTGAAGGATGATGATGATGAGCATGCGTTCATTTTTGAAAATGGCACTACAATTCAAAGTGGAGGGTTTATCGTCATTTGTAGAGACATGGAAGTATTTAACACGATCCATTCTATCTCCAACATTACAGGCAATATGGACTTTGGTCTTTCCAGCGATGGAGACTGTGTGCGTCTTTACAATGCTGATGAGGTACTCACTGATGAAGTCTGTTTTCTCTCGGATGCACCCTGGCCATCTCTGGCAGATGGAAAGGGTGGAACACTGGCATTGAAAAACCCAGCTCTTGACAATGCTGACCCTTCAAGCTGGTATGGATTAAGTAACAATGGAAACCCTGGAGAAGGTAACGAGGTTGATGTTGATCTTTTAGGTGTGGAAAATGACGAGGAGAATCTGACCCTGTTTCCAAACCCGACGTTAAACAGACAGATCTGGATTAAATATCTCAGCAAAACAAGTGAACCTATAAGTATTGAGCTGCTCGATATATCCGGGAGAAAACTGCATACACTCTTCCAGGGTCTGGTGAGCAAGCAATTGATAAAAGAGTTGATCTTACCAGAAAACATAAAGTCTGGCATTTACATGATTCACCTCAAAGGTGAAAGCAAAAGTGTATACCGAAGATTGATTGTAGAGTAAAAACAAAAGCCGGAAACTAAGTCCGGCTTTAAATTATTTACAAATCTTAGGAGTTATTACCCATTCATAGAAACTAGAAACTCATCATTGTTTCTCGTCCCCTTCATTTTACTTAAAAGGAATTCCATTGCTTCGTTGCTATTCATGTCTGCCATGAACTTACGAAGGATCCAAACACGCTTAAGCTCTTCAGGATCCATCAATAGATCTTCACGACGAGTACCAGATGCAGGCACATCAATCGCAGGGTAAACACGCTTGTTAGATAGTTTTCTATCCAATTGCAGTTCCATGTTACCAGTACCTTTGAATTCTTCAAAGATTACTTCATCCATCTTAGAGCCTGTTTCAATCAATGCAGTAGCAATAATGGTCAAAGATCCACCATTCTCTACATTTCTTGCAGCTCCAAAGAATCTTTTCGGTTTATGAAGTGCATTGGCATCCACTCCACCGGAAAGAATCTTTCCAGATGAAGGTACTACCGTGTTATATGCTCTGGCAAGTCTGGTGATAGAGTCTAGCAGGATCACTACATCGTGACCACACTCTACCATTCTCTTTGCTTTCTCCAAAACTATGCTCGACACCTTCACATGCTTATCAGCTTGCTCATCAAAAGTTGAAGCAATTACTTCAGCTTTTACAGAACGAGCCATGTCAGTTACTTCCTCAGGTCGTTCATCGATCAAAAGGATCATCAGGTAAACCTCAGGGTGGTTTTCAGCAATAGCGTTTGCAACATTTTTCAAAAGTACAGTTTTACCTGTCTTAGGCTGAGCCACGATCATACCTCTTTGTCCTTTTCCAATAGGAGCGAATAGATCCAGAATTCTTGTGGAATAATTATCTGCTTTGGTGCTCAGGTTCAACTTCTCTTCCGGGAAAAGTGGAGTCAGGTACTCGAAAGCAACACGATCTCTGATCTCTTCAGTAGTCTTTCCGTTTACACTTTCTACTCTTAAAAGTGCGAAATACTTTTCGCCATCTTTTGGAGGTCTGATTTGACCTTTTACGGT
The DNA here is from genome assembly GCA_040218045.1 of Marinoscillum sp. Taxonomy (GTDB): domain Bacteria; phylum Bacteroidota; class Bacteroidia; order Cytophagales; family Cyclobacteriaceae; genus Marinoscillum. Next base: position 249,320 of record JAVJQA010000012.1, on the reverse strand, counting down.
ATCACCAGTTTTCAAACCAAATAATTTGATCTGAGATGGTGACACATAAATATCATCAGGACTTGCCAGATAGTGATAATCACTTGATCTTAGGAACCCGTAACCATCTTGCATGATTTCGAGTACTCCTTCGTTAGAGATCACCCCATCAAATTCCTTAACATCCTCATTGAATTGAGCCTTCTTGCTTTTATGCTCGCCTCTTTGCTCTCTTCTGCTGTCCCTATCTCTGTCCCGGCTACCTTCTTTTTGATCTTTTGCCGGTCTCTCTGCTTTTGGATCATTTTCCCTTTGCTTCCTTGGCTCCTTATCTTCGGATTTGGTATCTTCCAGTTTTGGCTTGTCGCTGGCCGCACCTTCTATTTCAATATCCAAAGATTTCAGTAAGTCGTCAGCACTTTTCTCTTCTCTTTTCGGAGCAGGCTTGTCCTTTACGTTCTCTCTTTTTTTATTGGCGGGCTTTCGGGAAGGTTTTTCTTCGGATGATGTTTTCTTAACATCTGATGTCTTTTTATCATCCTTTTTAATTTTTTTCAATTCACCGTCAGGTAATGTTGCCTGCTTGTCAAGGATTTCATAGATAAGATCCTTTTTAACAGTTTTCTTGGCATTCTTGATGCCAAGACTCTCGGCTATCTCTCTAAGTTCAGAAAGGAGCCTTACACTCAAATCGTCTAAAGTGTACATAAATCAAATTGTGGGTTTAATAAACTGAGTCCGCCGGTCAGAAAACGTGCGGGTTTGATTAGAAATAAAATATCGAATTGGATAAAAATTAAGTGGAATACCACTTGAATTGCTCCACAAGTATAGGATAACGTGGATTATTTCACAAATAAACAACCTTAATTTGTAATTACCCAATAATTCCCAATAAATACCCCCTGTATTTCCTTAATTGAAAGAATGCGCATTACTTTGCAATCGCATAAAATCAGACCGATGTTACAAGTAGGAAACGTTCAGGATAACCTCAAAGAATACGTAGAGGCTTTAGGGAAAAGAGGCATTAAAAATGCTCAAGAGCTTTTAGATGAGGTTATTGCTTTGGATTCCGTGAGAAAGAAAACCCAACAGGAGCTCGATGATGTAAAAGCACAATCCAACCAACTTGCTAAACAAATCGGTCAGTTATTCAAAGAAGGCAAAAAAGATGAGGCGGAAAAAGCTAAACAAGAAACTGCCCAACTGAAGGAGCGTGATAAAGCACTAAGTGAGCAGATGAATGCTACGCAGGAGGCACTTCTTCAAAAACTATACAATATCCCCAACATCCCGCATCCTTCTGTGCCAGCAGGTAAAAGTGAAGAGGACAATGAGGTGGTCAAACTGGATGATTCTAACAAACCTGCACTTTATGCCGATGCCAAGCCGCATTGGGATTTAATTGCAGAATATGACATTATTGATTTTGAACTTGGCAATAAAGTAACCGGAGCAGGCTTTCCATTTTATAAGGGAGCTGGAGCCCGATTAGTACGCGCCCTGGTCAATTATTTCCTTGATGAAGCCCAGAAAGCTGGTTTCAACGAAGTGCAAACACCTATCCTGATCAATGAAGATTCTGGATATGGAACCGGCCAGCTTCCTGATAAAGAAGGCCAAATGTATGGGATCACTGATTCCAACCTCTTCTTGATTCCGACAGCAGAAGTTCCTATTACCAACATCTATCGGGATGTGATTGTGTCAGAAGATCAGCTACCAATCAAACATGCAGGGTATACTCCATGCTTCAGAAGAGAGGCAGGTTCATGGGGAGCTCATGTCCGCGGACTCAATCGTCTCCACCAGTTTGATAAAGTGGAAATCGTGCAAATAACCAAACCGGAAAATAGCTACGATGTACTGGATGAAATGGTGGCACATGTAGAACAACTGGTCAAAAACCTGGGATTACCCTACAGGATTTTACGGCTCTGTGGAGGAGATCTTGGATTTACCTCTGCACTCACCTATGACTTTGAGGTTTATTCTGCGGCACAGGAAAAATGGCTTGAGGTAAGCTCAGTATCTAACTTTGAAACTTTTCAGGCCAATCGCCTGAAGTTGAGGTACAAGGATGCAAGTAACAAAAAAGCGCTTGCCCATACTTTGAATGGTTCAGCCCTGGCGGTTCCTAGAATTCTAGCCGCCATTCTGGAAAATAACCAGACTGAAACCGGTATTGATATACCTGAGGTTTTAAGAACATATACAGGGTTCGATCGCATCACCAAAGGTTAAGGAAAACAATAAATATCACCACTCATGTAAACCTGAACTTATAACTCAGGTTTTTAGTGGTGATATTTTATCTTCATGGTGCATTTTAAAAACATACCATGAAGAAGTTTACTCCCGCGTTGCTAGCCTTAATCGTCTTGGCTTGCCAAACAAAACCCTCTCCAGAGGCACCTAATCTCTCCTACCCGGTAACTGATAAAGTAGATACGGTTGATACCTACTTTGGTACAGAAGTACCGGATCCATATCGCTGGCTGGAAGATGACATGTCAGCAGAAACCGCACAATGGGTAGAAGCTCAAAACAAAGTGACCTTTTCTTATCTGGACAATATCCCATTCAGGGACAAAATCAAAGAAAGATTAGAGACACTTTATGATTATGAGCGGGTATCTGCCCCAACTAAACACGGAGAATGGGAATACTATTCTAAAAATGACGGTCTCCAGAACCAAGATGTTTGGTTTAGAAGAAAAGATGTGAATGCAGAAGCCGAAGTTTATCTTGACCCCAATAAATTTTCTGATGATGGAACCATATCGCTGGCAGGTAGTAGTTTCACTGACGATGGTGCCTTACATGCTTATATGATCAGTATTGGTGGCTCAGACTGGCGCAAGGTGATGGTGATGGACACTGAAACAAAAGAATTAGTGGAGGATACCCTGCACAATGTGAAGTTTAGCGGGATATCATGGCTTGGAAACGATGGCTTCTATTACAGCTCCTATGATAAACCAAAAGAGGGCAGCGAGCTTTCCGCAAAGACACAATATCACAAACTATATTATCACAAGCTCGGCACCCCACAATCTGAAGACGAACTTGTATTTGGTGGGGAAGCACAACCTTACAGATACATTTTTGGTGGCGTCTCCGAAGACAACCGGTACTTATCCGTTGGTGCTGCATCCAGTACCAGTGGCAATGTTCTGTTCATAAAGGACCTGATGGATCCAAACGGTACCATTATCCCTGTGGATGAAGATATGGAGACCGAAGAATACCTTATTGCATCGGATGGAGATCGACTGATTTTTCAAACCAATTCCGATGCCCCAAACAAACGTGTGGTGGAAACAACCATTGCAGACCCTTCTACTTCTACCTGGACTGATCTTATTCCTGAAACGGAGAATGTGCTTTCAACAAACACTGGCGGTGGCGACATTTTTGCCATTTACCTGGAAGATGCAAAAACTGCCATTAAACAATACGGGCTTGATGGGGAGCTCATCCGTGATGTTGAACTACCAGCTATCGGCACTGTGTATGGATTTGGGTCAAAAATGAGTGAGAGTGAGCTGTATTATACTTTCACTTCTTTCACCTACCCTAGCTCTGTTTTCAAATATGATATTGAATCCGGTGAATCAGAATTATATAAGCAACCAGACATTGACTTCAATCCTGATGATTATGTCACAGAGCAGGTTTTCTATCCAAGTAAAGACGGCACAAAAATCCCAATGTTCCTGGTTTACAAAAATGGGCTAAAAATGAATGGCAAAAACCCGACCTACCTATATGCTTATGGTGGATTCAATGTAAACCTCAAACCGACCTTTAGTACATCTAGAATTATGTGGCTGGAAAATGGAGGGATTTATGCGCAACCAAACCTACGTGGTGGTGGTGAATATGGTGAGGAATGGCACAAGGCTGGCACCAAGATGCAAAAACAAAATGTCTTCGATGACTTTATTGCCGCAGGCGAATACTTAAAAGACAATGGCTATACTTCCACCAATTATCTGGCCATAGCTGGAGGTTCTAATGGAGGTCTGCTGGTAGGAGCTACGATGACCCAAAGACCAGATTTGGCTAAAGTGGCTTTTCCGGCAGTAGGAGTTATGGATATGCTTAGATACCACAAATTCACAGCTGGTGCCGGATGGGCTTCAGATTACGGCACATCGGAGGATTCTAAAGAAATGTTCAAATATCTTCTCAATTACTCTCCTGTTCACAGCCTTCAACCCGGAACAGCTTATCCCGCTACAATGGTTACTACAGCTGATCATGACGATAGGGTGGTGCCAGCTCATTCGTTCAAGTTTGCAGCTGCATTACAGGAAGCTCATGCAGGAGACAATCCCGTGTTGATAAGGATAGAAACCGATGCGGGACATGGTGCAGGGACACCCATCTCAAAAAGCATTGAGCAAGAAGCAGATAAGTATGCATTTGCCTGGTACAACATGGGCGTAATTCCAGAGATGGCTAAGAAAGACATGTGATTAGATAAAACTTATAAGCCGTCTCAAACAACTTGAGGCGGCTTTTTCTAAGGAGTTACTTTCTCTGTTACCAGATGTTTGATCAGTTTCTGATATAAGTGATCAGGATGAAAGGGTTTTACCACCAAATCATCTAATCCGGCAGCCTTAATGTTTTGGTCGATATCCGAGAGCGCTGCAGCAGTAAGTGCAAGAATAGGTAGCGTAGCTCCCATTGCTCTCAGTTCTCTTGTGGCCGTGTAACCATCCATAACCGGCATTTGTAAATCCATCAGGATAAGGTCATAACCATACTCATCATATACCTCAAGTGCTTCCTGCCCATTTTTAGCAACCACTACAGAACAGTGCCATTTTTCAAGAAAACGTGATGCCACCATCACATTTACCTCATTATCTTCTACCAATAATATGCGCTTATCTAACAAAGGATCCTTCATTACACTTGGCTTGGTGACTTGCTTTCTCACTCCTTTGGCAATGGTGTAGTCTTGGCTGAAATAAAATCTGGAGCCTTGACCAAGCTCACTTTCCAGATGAATCTCTGCTCCTTGTAATTCCAGAATCTTCTTGGTAATAGCAAGACCTAAACCAGTTCCTCCATACTGACGATTGATGGAAGTATTGGCCTGGTTAAACTTTTCAAAAATCTTTCTACGATCAATCTTGGAAATCCCGATTCCGGTATCAATCACGGCAAAGTCAATGAGGATACTCGCAGGTGAACGCTCCCCCTGACTAATCTTCAAGGTCACTGTGCCTTCCTTAGTAAACTTGATGGCATTATTGATCAAATTGCTCAGCACCTGGGTAAGTCTTCCAGCATCTCCTATGTACTGGAGAGGCAGATTCTTGTCGTAATCAAAAATCACCTGGGTCTTCATTTCCTCAGCGGTAGTTTTAAACCCATCCACAAGGTTTTGACCCAGCTCTTTCATATTAAATACTGACTCCTCAATGATCAGCTTTCCTGATTCCAGTTTATTATAATCCAGGATATCATTAATTAGCCTGAGTAGATTTTCCGATGAAAACCTAAGGATATCGAGTGTTTTCTTTTGATCGTTTCTTGGATGGCTGTCTATCAAATGGTGCGTCAAACCAATCACTGCATTCATTGGAGTCCTGATTTCGTGAGACATGGTAGAAAGGAAATCAGACTTTGCCCTTAAACTTACTTCGGCTTGTTCCTTGGCTTTTTTCCAGGCCAGGGAAACCTGGTGCGAAGTGGCTATGGATTGTAAGAAAAAGAAGATTACGTAACCCACTGGCATAACGAAAACAGGGATTTCCAAAAAGGCCAATTGATGTAATACCTGCGCCAAAAGGAGCACTATAATCACCGAGGTACTTATGGCAGTATATTCCGACCCAGGGCGTTTCATATAAACGGCTCGCATGTACATATAACCTACCAATCCCATAATGGCAATTACAAAAAACAAAAAATACTTTTGAATTGATGTGAAAATTAATGGTGAAAAAAGAATGGCGCAACCAATAAAGGCAAGGCAGACCACCACAGTCACTTTCTCGGCATACTTCGGGCCATCATGAGGATAGAGCGCATAGGCATACTTAATGAACAAAAGTGCCAGGAGATAAACAGAGATATATTCCAATTTCACACTTATCAGCCAAGGGATATCCTGAAACAGCCATATCAGGACATAATTACCCGTTGCCAGAATGTAATAACTAAACACCATGCATATCACTGAAAAATACAATATGCTTGTTTGTCTTCGACCATAAAGGTAAAGCCCAAGAAAAAACATGCCGCCCATGATTAAGGCCCCAGCAAGCATGGCATCAAGAGTGAAAAGTAAATTTCTTCGACCTATTAATTTGTCCTCGTCCCCGAGGATAATACTATCCACAGGCCCACCCCGTGCATGACAATAGTTAGCTACTTGTAAAGTAAAAATATTGGTGTCTGAGAGCACTCCTTGCTGTATGCTGACTGTATGCTGAATCCACTTGGGTTCTGAACTTTCTCCATTCTCACCTACCTTCCCATTTTTGGAAACCAATTTTCCGTTGATGAAAAACTGATAACTCGAGTAAACCGCAGGAGTAGAAATAGCATAATCCCTAGTTGGATCCAGCAGGACCATGACCTGGTACGTGGCATATCCTTGTGACCTAAACCCAGTCTCTGCCTCCAGGTTCCAAATCAGAGGAAAGTCAACCAGAGGAGTTTCAGAGGGGATATTTTCTGCCAGCGTCAGTTCATTCCAATGCAAATACCATGTTCCATCCAGATCTGTCCAGGAGAAATCCTCCCCAACCTCACGCAAATCAATAATGCCCCCATTTGCTACCTGGCAATATGCAGTACAAATAAGCAAGCTCAGTACAAGACTGAAAATACTATTTAACAATAACTTCAAGGCAGGCGGGTTTTGTGTAATCAAGATAGTTAACCTAAGCTAACCGATCTATATAAAGTTAGCATTTATAGATGGTTAAAGTAAATTTTCCATGTTTGTGCAGGATTGACAAAGATAAATGAGTTTTTATAAATTCGTAGTATGATTAAAGTAAGACAAGGCACCAGGGAAGACCTTCCCAAAGCCCTGGAACTGATCAAAGAACTTGCACTCTTTGAGAAAGCCCCGGAGCAAGTAACGAATACATTGGAAATGATGGAAAAAGATGGGTTTGGTCCCGCACCAATCTTCGGTTTCATCCTAGCTGAGGAAAATGGCACCATACATGGCATGTCTATTTACTATTGGAGATACTCCACTTGGAAGGGTAAACGAATCTATCTGGAAGATCTTATAGTCACTGAATCAAAACGTGGTTTAGGAATTGGAAAGCTTCTTTTTGACCAAACTATAGCCATAGGTAAAGAGCAAGGAGCAACGGGCATGATGTGGCAGGTGCTGGACTGGAATGAGCCTGCCATCAATTTCTATAAGAAATACAACGCCACAATAGAAGATGAATGGCTTAATTGTTCGCTTAATTTCTAAATCTCCTCCAGAAAAGTCCTGAACGAAACACACTTATTCTGGTACCTGTCGATGTGCTTTTGCCGCAAGAGCGGCGCATGTTCATTAAGGTAGGCATTGAGTACAGCCATACTTGTTGCAAAATACTGGATAGCATAAGTTGTACCGACAGCTTCCGGATCATCGTTGAGCAATTTTAACAGCTTATAATCCTCAAAACAACCCGTTTTCATGACCTCAGGTATGTGTGTATTTCTCATCCAGGTTAACCAGTCGTTTTGTACTCCCTCCTCCACATTCACGGTAATGTTGTATAGAATCATCTTATCTTCACTTTTTTTAAAACGCAAAAAAAGGGGTTTCTCATCCAATGTCATACTTATCTAAGCACTTTCTTGTTTGGATCGTCATTATCCTTCATGTAGTAGGTGCTGTCTGTACGATCATTCCATACACCAAGGAGTTAGTGCAGCCGCTTACACCGATCAATTTATTGATCTCTACTTTTCTCATTATCTCAGTACGTCGAGGATCGTGGAGCAAATTTATCACGTTCCTCTTAACAGCTTTTGTTATAGGATTTTTGGTAGAAGTGATTGGGGTGAAAACCGGGTACCCATTTGGCGACTACAGTTATGGAAGAACCCTCGGTTGGAAACTGTTTGATGTTCCGCTAATAATCGGGGTAAATTGGTTTCTGCTTTCTTATGCATTCGGTACTATTACCAATCGATTTAATACAAGTCAATATGTGAAAATAATCGTAGCAGCTTTGAGCATGGTTTGTTTGGATTTCCTGATAGAACCAGTAGCAATTACATTAGACTTCTGGAGCTGGGCAGGAGATGAAATACCACTACAGAATTACTTTTCATGGTTTGTGATAGCTCTGATCATTCAGGTGTTTTTTCAAAGTTTCTTATCAAATGAAACCAATGACTTGTCGATACCAATGGTGTTTTCACAGGTTTTTTACTTCTTTTTCGTCTATATTTCTTTATATTTTTAAACACTTTTGGAAATTGTAAGGTTAAAATCATATCTCAAATAGCCAACACTTTGAGTAGGGAACGAGTAAGAAGACACACGGGATGAGTACATTTTCAATCAGGGATCTTGAGCATTTATCTGGGATAAAAGCCCACACTTTACGCATTTGGGAGCAACGGTATGAATTGATCAAACCAAAGCGGACAGATACCAATATCCGATATTATGACGACCATGATTTAAAACTGATTCTCAACGTAGCCCTTCTTAAAGAAAACGGTGTCAAGATTTCAAAGATTGCAGAAATGTCTGATGCAGATTTGAAACGGGAAGTGCTGAAATTAACCGAACGCAACCTGAGGTATCCAGAACAAATTCATTCACTCACCATCTCTATGGTTGATTTGGATGAAGACCGATTCAACAAAATCATCTCTACAAATATCCTGAAACTGGGTTTTGAGAAAACGATGATGAATGTAATCTATCCTTTCCTGTCCAAGATCGGTATCTTGTGGCAAACCGGCGCCATCAATCCCGCTCAAGAACATTTCATTTCTAACCTGGTACGACAAAAACTGATTGTGGCCATTGATGGACAATACTCGGTGTCCATGGCCAGGGCTAAAAAGTACATCCTGTTCCTACCGGAGGGTGAGCTTCATGAGTTGGGCTTGTTATTTGCGGATTATCTGATTAAATCACGAAATAACAAATCCGTCTATCTCGGCCAATCATTGCCATACATGGATCTTGAAGCCGTTCATGAAATTCACGAACCGGATTATATGTTGTCAGTGTTAACTACGGCACCCGGACCTGCAGAAACCCAGGCTTATATAGACAGACTGTCATTAAACTTCCCCAACACGCAAATACTATTGACCGGGTACCAGGTTATCGGTCAGGATATCGAAGCCCCAGAAAATGTAACCATCTTTTCTCGACTAGAACAACTCATCTCCTTTGTTGAAGAGAATAGTCTAAGCTTAGCTTAATTCAAATATTTACATTTTCAAGAAAACTCTTAAACAAGATTTTAAGAGAGATGTAAGCAAAATGTAACATTTATGCTTAAATCTCATTTTTTCGCTGTTTTATGAAACATTTCGATCTTTTCTATCGTATTGTTGTTTAATGTTTAGGGAGTATTATTAAACAGTATTTTTGACTTTCTGTTTAACCTTTCGTATATTTGAATTAAACAAAAAAGATCCACTAGTTATAAACTTTTAAATATCCACAACCATGACAGCACTTGAATTCAGTTATAAAGTAGATCAGCTTACGAGCTCTTTAAAACCATTCGCTCTAAAGTTGACTAAGGATATGGAGGATGCAAATGACCTTTTACAGGAAACCATCTTAAAAGCATTCACCAATAGAGATAAGTTTGCAGAAGGGACCAACTTAAAGGCTTGGATGTATACGATCATGAAAAACACGTTTATTACGAATTATCAGAGAATGATGAGACGTAATACGTTCATTGATACTACTGAAAATCTTCATTATATCAATTCCACCGATAGCATCATTCAAAACAATGCATACACGAATTTTGCAATGAGAGATATCAATGGAGCCATAGAAAGGTTACAAGATTCTTATCGTGTGCCATTCCTGATGCATTTCAGAGGATTTAAGTACCATGAAATTGCTGATAAATTGGACATTCCGATTGGAACTGTGAAAAACAGAATCCATATTGCCAGAAAGGAATTGAAGTCTAAACTTAAAGTTTACGGCAAGAAGAATTAATGAACAAAAAAGTAGGAATAATTGGCTCAGGTTTCGCTGGCCTATCAGCTGCCTGTTACCTGGCCAAATCCGGAAATGAGGTGTTTATTTTTGAAAAGAACAGCTCTCCGGGCGGTAGGGCCAGACAATTAAAATTGTCTGGCTTTACTTTTGATATGGGGCCATCATGGTATTGGATGCCAGATGTATTCGAACAGTTCTTTGCACATTTCGATAAAAAGCCCTCAGACTACTATGAGCTCATTCGGTTGGACCCGTCCTATCGGGTAAAATTCAAAGATGAGAACATTGACGTGCCTGCATCCATGCAGGAGATGGAAGCCCTTTTTGAGTCATATGAACCCGGAACTGCTAAAAATCTACAAAAATTCCTCGCTCAGGCTGAGTATAAATATCAGGTAGGTATTAATGATCTGGTTCATAAACCAAGTAGATCTGTCACTGAGTTTATGAACATCAAACTGCTACAAGGCTTATTAAAAATGGATGTGTTCACCTCCATGAGCAAGCACATCAGAAAATTCTTTAGGCACGAAAAACTCATCGAACTTCTGGAATTCCCTGTACTATTCTTAGGCTCTACTCCAGAAAATACCCCAGCACTCTATAGCTTAATGAACTACGCAGACATTTCGCTGGGCACATGGTACCCAAAAGGAGGAATGTACAAAGTGGTAGAAGGGATGGTGAGTCTTGCTGAAAGTCTCGGGGTGAAAATCATGTACGATGAGGCAGTAACCGGATTCACATTCACAGAAAATCATATTGAGACCATTCAAACTGTAAAAGGAGAGTATCCTATAGATATCATTGTGGCTGGAGCGGATTATCATCATGTAGAGCAACATCTGCTTCCGAAGGAGTATCGTATCTATTCAGAAAAGTACTGGCAATCTCGAACAATGGCCCCATCAAGTCTGCTTTTTTACATAGGGGTTGATAAGGTATTACCCAATATGAAACACCATGTATTGTTTTTTGATGAAGACTTTAAGCAGCATGCTCATGAAATCTACAATGACCCTAAGTGGCCTACCAAACCACTCCTGTATACTTCAGCTACCTCAAAAACAGATAACACGGTGGCGCCCGAAGGACATGAAAACCTTGTGGTATTGATCCCGGTAGCTCCTGGCCTGGTGGACGATGAAGCCAATAGAGAGAAGTATTATAACCTGGTAATGGATCGACTCGAGGATTTCACTGGCACCAATATCCGTGACCATGTAGTCTGTAAAAAATCGTTTGCCCACAATGACTTCATTGCTGATTACAATTCCTTTCGGGGCAATGCTTATGGCCTGGCTAATACCTTACTCCAAACTGCCATCTTGAAACCATCTTTGAAAAACAAGAAATTGAACAACCTCTACTATACTGGTCAATTGACCGTGCCAGGCCCTGGTGTTCCGCCTTCCATCATCTCCGGAGAAGTTGTTGCCAAAGAAATCGCCAAAGATTTTAAGTAAATTTATCACCAATGGATCTGTATACTGAAACCGCCCTGAAATGTAGTAAACTGATCACTCAGCATTACTCCACTTCATTTTCACTAGGCATCCGAACACTTCATAAAAAATTACACCTCCCCATTTATGCTATTTATGGGTTTGTGAGGTATGCTGATGAAATTGTGGATACTTTCCACGCTCATGATAAAGCATCTCTACTCTTCAGGTTCAAAGAAGACACTTATCGGGCAATTGAGGAAAAAATCAGCCTGAACCCTGTGCTTCATAGCTTTCAACTGGTAGTGAATCAATACGGTATCGAACATGATCTGATCGATGCATTCCTTCATAGTATGGAGATGGACCTGGACAATGAGTCATATAACCAGGATGGTTATGAGGAATATATCTACGGATCTGCCGAAGTAGTCGGCCTGATGTGCCTTCGGATATTTTGTAATGGTGATGCTCGTGAATATGAATCATTAAAACCATCTGCAAAACGCCTCGGTGCCGCCTTCCAAAAAGTAAATTTCCTAAGAGATCTTAAAAGCGATTTTAAAGAACGTGGCAGGGTTTATTTCCCTGGGGTAAATTTTGAGTCATTTTCTGAGAATGACAAAAAACAGATCGAAGATGACATTTCTGCAGATTTTGAAGCGGCGCTGGTAGGCATCAAGCAATTACCCAAATCTGCGAGAGCCGGTGTTTATTTAGCCTACATCTATTACCTACAGTTGTTTAAAAAGATCAAGAACTTGCCATCCACAAAAATTCTTTCAGAACGTATCCGAGTGCCGGATTCAAAAAAGGCATTACTCCTGAGCAAAACATTGCTGCTTAATAAACTGAATGCTTTGGGATGAAATGGCTCTACCTGATATTGAACGTGTTCACTATTTCCTTCCCTCTGATCCGTTCATTTGAACCAAAAATCCAGTTTGCAACCAAGTGGAAATTTTTATTCCCTGCTATATTGATCACAGGCACGTTTTTCATTACATGGGACGTGTTTTTCACCAAGGCAGGAGTGTGGGGATTCAATCCCGATTATTTAACTGGCATCTACCTACTGGAGCTGCCCATTGAAGAATGGCTGTTTTTCCTAACTGTTCCATTTGCCAGCATATTTATTTATGAATGTGTAAAATACTTTCTTCCCGACACCCCAACCACCCAAGCAATCAGATGGGGCACTTTAGGCCTGGCACTTGCGCTGGTTACTATTGCAGCATTCAATTATACCAGGTCTTATACATTTTGGAATTTCTTGTTTGCATCAGCTTTACTCATTCTTACATCAATTAGAAATCCTGAATGGCTTGGGCATTTCTGGATCTCCTATGCTTTTCATTTAATTCCCTTCCTGATTGTAAATGGGGTTTTAACGGGATCATTCATCGAAGAGCCTATCGTCTGGTACAACAATACCGAGAATCTTAAAATCAGGCTGTTTACCATCCCAATAGAAGACACCATTTACTCGTTGTTGTTGTTTCTGATGATAGCTACGCTTTATGAAAAATTTCGATCAATTAAAAAATCACCTATGTAAAATCTAAATGAGGTAATATTTTCGAACATTAGAGATATACACTTAGTTACGGCCCCATGTTAAACCTTAAAGTCGATATTGATAAGAATTCCGGGTTTTGTTTCGGAGTGGTCTATGCTATTGAAATGGCTGAAGACATTCTATCGGATTACGGACAATTGTATTGTTTGGGTGACATTGTGCATAATGACGAAGAGGTAAAAAGACTGGAAGCCAAAGGCCTGGTGATCATCAGCCATGATGAGCTCAGAGACATTCGAGATGCAAATGTGCTGATAAGAGCTCATGGCGAGCCGCCAAGTACTTATCAGCTGGCAGTAGACAACAATCTTACATTGATTGACGCGTCGTGCCCGGTGGTGTTGAAGCTTCAAAACAGGATTAAAAACTCATTTGACAAAGGAGAAAAAATCTACATCTATGGCAAACATGGCCATGCTGAGGTAGTTGGTTTACTTGGACAAACCAATAATGAAGCGGTTGTCTTCCAGGATATCAGTGAGTTGGACATTAGCAATCTACCAGGCAACATTACACTTTACAGTCAAACTACCAAAAGCACGGACAATTTCTATGCTATCAAACAAAAACTAGAAGGTTCAGGTGTAACAGTCAACTCCAATGATACGATTTGCCGACAAGTTTCAAATAGAGATAAGGAGTTAAGAGCATTTGCAAAAGAATTTGATAAAATTGTCTTTGTATCTGGCACAAAATCATCGAATGGTAAAGTCCTCTACAATATTTGCAAGGAGAACAATCCAAACACTTATTTTGTATCTAATAAAGAGGAACTTGATGCAAGTTGGTTTGGTCCGGATGAAACCATTGGCATTTGTGGTGCCACTTCCACTCCTATGTGGCTGATGGAAGACGTCCAAGCCCGGCTCAGAACATTTTAACAACTCCAATGAACGTCATCATTAATATAGCTTTAGTAATAGGCACCTTTCTATTTATGGAGGGCGTGGCATGGGCAACACACAAGTATGTTATGCACGGACTTCTGTGGAGTTGGCATCGTTCGCATCATAATAAACATCCGCATACCCTGGAACGGAATGACTTATTTGCCCTGGTTTTTAGTATCCCTTCTATTGCCCTAATTGTCATTGGTTTTGAACTGCCAGCTTATGAATGGCTGAGGTATGTAGGATTCGGTATACTGGGATATGGGTTGTTCTACTTCATTTTTCATGATGTGATCGTTCATAGAAGAATTAAAATCGGGTTTAAAGCAAAAAGCAAATACATGAAGCGTATTATGCATGCACATTATGTACATCACGAAACCCATGCCAAAGAAGGTGCTGAAGCTTTTGGCTTTCTATGGGCACCCAAGAAGTACGAGAAGTCAGAAGATTAATAATCGAATCGTTCATTCCTGATTTGAGTTCCCTGCATTTCTACCAGTATTTGAAACTGGGTGGCCGGAGCATCTCTTAGTTTGTAGGTCCGCATGGTCAATCCTTTCGTATCCACTTTATCAGTTATGAGCTGATCCCCCGACTCATTATAGATAAACACAAAGAATGGCTCCTTCAGTCCCTCTTTAGACGTAAGCCGTATAAGATGAAGTTCCGCATCATACTCGATCTCCAATAGACTTGCCGCCTGATCTAAATAACTCTTGTAAGAAAAAGATTTGGTGAGGTCATACACCGGAGTTGAAATTTTCACCATGTATTCTCCGGATTCTTCATTAGACATTGATATTGGCAATAAAAAACTCTCAGTGTTTTGTACTTCTCGCTCATAAACGACTTTATCCTTAGCATTCGTAATGGTAACAATCACATTCCATTTCAGGTCGCCTTTGTAGATGATTTTAAATTGATCGGAATGGTTGGTCGAAACCACAGCAAGCTCTCCTTGCTGAAGGTCAATGACACAGTATGTAAGCATTAATAAAGTCAACATTGGGGTTGTTGGTTGGGTTAATGTCATTATAAAATGGACACTAGAAAAGTACAAAGATTTGACGTCTTAATGACAAACACTTAACGATTTCTTAACCATTAGTCCCCAAAATAGTACCGTTGGTAACTTTCATGATCACGGTAACCGAAATTTTAATTGTAGAAGTTGACAGTTCACGGAAAAAAGTTATCTTTGAGATGTTCGAAGAAATCGGACACCCCAGTTAAGAACCAGCTTGTTTTTGATTAAATATAAAACGAGCAAAGAATGGCACAGCAAACAGAAGAAATGTGGAAACCAATTGAAGGTTTCAGTAATTACGAAATTTCCACAAGAGGAAAAATCAAGAGTAAAACCAGAAAAACCTGGCATAAGGGTAGTAAGACCAACATGACCATCAAAGGTAAAATGATGAAGCAACGTTGGAACAAAACCTGCAAATGCTACTTCTTGGATCTTATTGATGACGAAAAGCGCAGACGTACAGTCTATCCTCACAAGGAGGTGGCTAAATCTTTCGTGACCAATGAAAATCCTGCAGAATTGATCATGATCATTCACATGGATAACAATCCTAGAAACAACAAAGCAGAGAATCTTAAATGGGTATCTTCTTCAGAGCACATGAAGTGGCAATTTGAAGTAGGCAACAAGGACAATTTCAAAGTCTGGAAAACAAGAAAGAAAAGATATAAGAATGGATTTAAGCCTGACACCGTGCTGCCAGGCCGACCTAAAAAGAAGAAAGAGGAGCCTGAACTGGCATAGTCTTGGCTACTCTCAACATTTAAACCTGTGCAACTCACAGGTTTTTTTTATGCCCTATTGTGAGTGGTAGGGCATAAAAAAACCTCTCGGAAACCCGAAAGGCTCAATATTTTTTCGCGAAGAATATCTTGATTCTTATTCAGTGATCGGGTCAATGTGAACGTAAGAACGATCCTGTCTTCCTTTTCTGAAACGCACAGTGCCATCTATCAAAGCAAACAACGTATGATCCTTACCGATACCTACGTTTGTGCCAGGGTGATGCTTAGTACCTCTCTGACGTACGAGGATGTTACCAGCAATGGCGTTCTGACCACCATATATTTTCACACCAAGTCGTTTACTTTCCGACTCTCTACCGTTTTTCGAACTACCTACACCTTTCTTATGTGCCATGTCTATTAACCTTTAATGTCTTCTATTAATACTTTAGAGAAATCCTGACGGTGACCGTTTTTCTTTTTGTATCCCTTTCTTCTCTTCTTCTTGAATACAATTACTTTGTCACCTTTAACATGCTCTAATATCTTACCGGATACAGAAGCACCTTTAACTGTAGGCGCACCTACTTTTACTTTACCGTCATTGTCTACCAACAGCACCTGATCAAAGTCTACCTTCGATCCTTCTTCCCCGTCGAGTAAAGGTGCGTACACAAAGTTGTCTTTCTCAACTTTGAATTGTTTCCCGGCTATGTCTACTATTGCGTACATGTTTTCTGTTTGCTTTTTCAAAAAGGAATGCAAAGATATAGGTTTGTTATTTAATTTTCAAACCTCCTTTAGTATAAATCCGTGTTAAAAAAAAATTCACTTTTTTTTCACTTTTTTTAAACCACATCTACGGCGTTTTTTGATGAAGTTTTCGTTTTGCAAAAGTAATATAATTTGCTTGCTTACAGAAGGTTATAAAATATTTCAACTTTTTTTCCTTTCATTTTCATTACATAAATCTCGCTTGATTTTTCCACCGAGTTTTTACACATTTGTAAACGCAGCTAGAGAAAAATAAACCACTTTTCGCTTCGGGCTGTATCCCAAACCTTAGCAAAACACCTAAAAACCGCGTTTTTACTGATTCGTGGGTCTTATGTTTTGTTAATGTGGATAACTATTTTTGAGTGTGGATAACATTGTGGGTACTCAATTTGCCTAGTGGATAAACATTGAATAAATTAAGTGACTATGAGCCAAGAAGAACCTTTACTAAAAGAAAACGCCGACCGATTTGTACTGTTTCCAATTCAGCACAATGATATATGGCAGTTTTATAAAAGGGCAGAAGCAAGTTTTTGGACCGCAGAAGAGATCGATTTAAGCCAGGACTTAAAAGATTGGGCTGCCCTAAATGATGGCGAGAGACACTTTATTAAACATGTTTTGGCTTTCTTCGCAGCAAGTGATGGGATCGTAAATGAAAACCTTGCTGAGAATATGGTATCTGAAGTGCAATACACTGAAGCCAAATTTTTCTACGGTTTCCAAATCGCGATAGAAAATATTCACTCCGAGACTTATTCACTACTTATCGACACCTATGTAAAGGAGCCCCGGGAAAAAGACAGACTATTCAACGCCATCGATACCATGGACTGTGTCAAGCGAAAAGCTGACTGGGCGCTGAGATGGATTGATGAAGGAAACTTCCAGGAAAGACTCATCGCATTTGCCGCTGTAGAAGGGATCTTCTTCTCAGGCAGCTTCTGCTCCATCTTCTGGTTGAAAAAAAGAGGACTGATGCCAGGTCTTACTTTTTCTAATGAATTGATCTCCAGGGATGAAGGACTGCACTGCGATTTCGCATGCTTATTATATAATAACCATATCGAGCGTAAACTCGACAAAAAGACTGTTTCTTCTATCATAGAAGATGCGGTAGCGATAGAGAAAGAATTTGTAACTGACGCACTTCCTGTGAAACTTATAGGAATGAACTCCGACCTGATGTGTCAGTATATTGAATTTGTAGCCGATCGACTATTGATGGAACTGGGTTGTCCTAAAGTTTACAACTCTACGAATCCATTTGACTTCATGGATATGATCTCTCTTCAGGGAAAAACCAACTTCTTTGAAAAACGAGTAGGAGAATATCAGAAAGCCGGAGTGATGGATAGTGGAAATGGCAAAGAGGATACTCAGAAATTCAGCTTAGACGAAGATTTTTAAAAACATACCAGTGAACTTTAAATTAATCCATCCATAAATAATCGCCTTTAAACATGCTTGTAATTAAAAGAGACGGAAGAAGGGAATCCGTCAAATTTGACAAAATCACCGCCCGCATTGAGAAGCTCTGCGACGGCTTAAATTCAGACTTTGTAAAACCAGTAGAGATTGCCAAAAAGGTAATTGATGGTCTATATGATGGAGTAACCACCATCGAGCTAGACAACCTGGCCGCAGAAATCGCAGCAACGATGACCACCCGTCATCCGGACTTTGCAAAGCTTGCAGCCAGAATCTCAATCTCTAACCTGCACAAGGTAACAGAAGAGTCTTTTTCTACTACTATGAAAAGACTTTACACCTATGTGAACCCAAAAACCGACGAGAATGCAGCCCTACTGTCGAAGGAAGTTTACGGAATCATAAGGGCCAATGCCAAGCGATTGGACGAGGCGGTTGACTACACCAGAGATTACAACTACGATTTCTTTGGTTATAAAACATTGGAGCGCTCTTACCTCATGAAATTGGATGGAAAGATCGTAGAGCGTCCTCAGCATATGTTGATGCGGGTTTCTGTTGGTATCCACATGGATGATATCGACGCGGCGATAGAAACCTACAACCTCATGTCTGAAAAGTGGTTCACTCATGCCACTCCTACCCTATTCAACGCAGGCACTCCTAAGCCTCAGCTTTCTTCTTGCTTCCTGTTGACCATGCAAGATGATAGTATCGATGGCATTTATGATACATTGAAGCAATGCGCTAAAATATCTCAATCTGCAGGCGGGATTGGCCTTAGCATTCACAATGTAAGAGCTACAGGTGCTTACATCAAAGGCACCAATGGCACTTCCAATGGAATCGTGCCAATGCTAAGAAACTTTGACATGACCGCTAGGTACGTGGATCAGGGGGGTGGAAAACGTAAAGGAAGCTTTGCGATCTACCTGGAGCCATGGCATGCCGACATATTCGACTTCCTGCAATTGAAAAAGAATCATGGCAAAGAAGAGCTACGGGCAAGAGATTTGTTCTACGCACTTTGGATCCCGGATCTATTCATGAAGCGTGTGGAGCAGAACGGTGAATGGTCACTCTTCAGCCCGGATGAAGCACCTAATCTGGGTGATTCCTACGGTGACGAGTTTGAGAAGCTCTATGAAAAGTATGAAAAAGATGGTAAAGCCAGAAAAACTGTAAAAGCTCAGGAACTTTGGTTTGAAATCCTGGAGTCTCAGATCGAAACAGGCACTCCTTACATTCTTTACAAGGATGCTGCCAATAAGAAGTCTAACCAGAAAAACCTCGGCACTATTCGTTCTAGTAACTTGTGTACGGAGATCATGGAGTATACTTCAAAAGACGAAGTGGCTGTTTGTAACCTGGCTTCTATCGCACTCCCTAAGTTCGTTTCAGAAGATGGACAGTTTGACCATCAGAAATTATATGAGATCACTAAAGTAGCTACCCGAAACCTCAATAAGGTAATCGATGTGAACTACTACCCGGTGAAAGAAGCTGAGTACTCCAACATGAGACACAGACCGATTGGTATTGGTGTCCAGGGATTGGCAGATGTTTTCATGCTCATGAAAATGCCATTCGATTGTGCTGAGTCCCGCAAGCTGAACAAGGAGATTTTCGAGACCATCTACTATGGTGCAATGGAAACTTCTATGGAGCTGGCACAAATTCATGGTTCTTATGAGACATTTAAAGGATCACCAGTTTCTAAAGGGATCTTCCAGTTTGACATGTGGGGAGTCACTCCAGATTCAGGCAGATGGGACTGGTATGACCTGAAGCAAAGAGTAAGAAAGCATGGAGTAAGAAACTCTCTCTTACTTGCTCCAATGCCAACAGCTTCTACTTCTCAGATCCTGGGAAATAACGAATGTTTCGAGCCATATACCTCAAACATTTATACCAGAAGAACACTTTCAGGTGAATTCATTGTGGTGAACAAACACCTCATGACTGACTTGATCAAACTTGGTCTTTGGGATGATAGAATGAAAAACAGGATCATGACTACAAATGGCTCTGTGCAAGACATTCCTGAGATTCCGGAAGACATCAAGGAAAGATATAAGACCGTATGGGAGATTTCTCAGAAATCAATCATCGACATGTCTGCTGACAGAGGCGCTTTTATCTGCCAAAGCCAGAGCTTAAACATCCATTTGATTGATGCTAACTTTGGCAAGATGACCTCAATGCATTTCCATGCTTGGAAAAAAGGCCTGAAAACAGGTATGTATTACCTGAGAACGAAAGCAGCTACAGATGCCATCAAGTTTACTTTGGAAAAGGAGCAACAACCAGCAGTCAATCCACAGCAGGCCAAACAAGCACAGGCATCACAAGATGACAAGATGCAAAACCAGGCAGCTGTACAGTGTTCGCTAGACGATCCGGAAGGCTGTGAAATGTGCGGAAGTTAAAATTAATCGCAATTATTTATAATAATCGGAGCCTCATACTGAAAAGTGTGAGGCTTTTTTTATTTCTTAATAAACTGATATTCAAATATATATAGTATATTTGATTCAAGAATCTAAAAAGACTTAGGTTCTTAATTTCAAGATTAGATATAGGGGCCTTTTCTACTCATCAATATCAAGAAGAGAATTATTTAAAAGGTTTTATCAGTCACAAAGTATTCAATGAAAGACCATTGGATCGAGATATGTTGAAAAGACTCAATATTATCTTAATGGCCCCAGAGACTGGCTCATATAAAATTTTTTAAATATGATTGAAATTTCGATCGCAATATTAATATACCCTTTTATATTCTGTGGTTTAGTGCTCTTTAGTCTTCACATGGTTCTTAAATTCAAAGGAACGGTCAATATTAAGGCTGATTTGAAAAATTGTAAGTTTCAAATAATCAAGAAAATCTAATAATCTGGAAGCCTCATGCTGCAAAGTATGAGGCTTTTTTATTTGTGCTCTCCAAGTAAGGCCTCAATATCCCTCAGCATCTCCTCATTTTCCTCCTGGTTGTTGTAAACATGTGGTTCAACAGCACGTTCCTTACAATTCATTATCGGGCAACGCTCACAAGTGGTATTGACAAGTTTTTTAGGGATCTGATCATCATTGAGAAATTTGATGCGCTTGGTCAAATTGGCATCCACCAGAAAGCCAATAGTTACACTCACGGCCTCTTCAGGATTACTTACATTGGGGAAAGCTATGGACAGACAGAGGTATTCATTGGGCGAATCATGGTAACGTGATCGCTGAATGCCTGCCAGGTACCTGAGGTTTTTATCCTTTTTACGTTTCTCGTTGAGCTGCTGAATATTGGTGAGTGAGATCCATCGCCTGCAATAATGCTCATTGAGTTCATTTCCGTGAGGATTATGAAGCTTGGTCAGGTGGAGTTCTTTAGTAAGCGTAAAGAAATTTGATCCCTTGCCTACAAACCTTAAGAAGAAGAGGTTTTCATAACCAAAGAGCGATGGTAGAATATTGGTGAGACGCTGCATGATCATCTCAGGCGTAACATCATATTTATTCATAAAACCCAGAAACACTCCTGGATCCCAACGCTCCATTTTACTAAATGACTGCAAGTCCGCAACCACTTCATCTCGCGGCATCATCAATGCGGCTGAGAAATAAGATGCCCTGTAATTACTTAAAATCTGCTCAAAATTGTGCGTACCCTGAGGTGGGGTTGGGAGTGGCCTTTGCTTCTCTCGTGTCCACTGAAAAGCAATCTCCCTTCCAAGAAGAAAGTTAATCTGACCAGAGTTCAACCCTCCATTGATGTGAAGCAAGCGCTGCTTTGGATCATATAAAGACCGTAAATTCTGCAGCGACTTAATCTTTTCAAGTTCCTCATTAGAGGTTCTTACACCTATCTTAAGAAGTATTTCAGTAAGTACTTTTTCATTGAAGGGAATCTCTTTAAGCTCTGGAAACTCCAGGTGAAGTTCATCCACTGCCTCCTCCAGTTCTTCAAAATAATTATTGTGCAACTCCTGGTATGACCTGAGTGCAGTATGATAAAAACTCTCTTGCTTCAATTCAAAGTTTCTAGCTACCTGAAGTACAGTGCTGACAAAAGCATTGATCTTTTCCGGATCATATGAAATAATCTCCACCAACTTTTGGGGATTAAGACCAAACCGCTCCAGGGGAAATGCTTTGAAAAAGTCTGATTGGATCAGATTGACCACAGGTTCCAGCCTCTTCGGGACTTTTAATGAGACAAGTTCATCATATGAAATATCCAGCGCCTTGGCGATGGATATGATCTTATCGCCTTTTGGGTACTTTTTACCATTTTCTATTTCACTGAGATAAGAAAGTGACAAACCAGTCTTATCTCTTAGCTCTTGGTACGAGACCCCTTTCTTGCTTCTAATTTCCTTGAGTTTGAGGCCAAAAATGAGTTTCAACTCGAATATCTCTTTAGGCATGACCAAAACTAAACGAAAAAAGCGAAAATGTCATATTAGCGTAATTTCGCTATTTAATATATTTCGCTATATTTGGAAGGAGTTTAGGAAATTAACCCCTTATCAAATGCTAACATTAGAGCCAAAGACAGCAGAAATTCAAACACCACTGGGAATTCAAATCAGAAGAAAGAGTCCCATTCATTACCAGGAGATCCTTACCCCTGGAGCATTGGACTTCCTCTTAGCTCTCCACGAGCGTTTCAACCAACGCAGAAAGAAGCTGCTCAATGATCGCCTGGTCAGACAGGAAGCTTTTGATGCTGGAGTATTACCTGACTTTCTTCCTGAAACAGAAAATATCAGAAAGTCAGATTGGACAATTGACCCAATCCCAGAAGACATTCAAGATCGACGTGTTGAAATTACAGGGCCAGTAGAACGCAAAACGATCATTAATGCATTAAACTCGGGTGCAAAGGTTTTTATGGCAGACTTTGAGGACAGCAATACGCCATCATGGCCCAACATCATAGAAGGTCAGATGAACCTCAGAGATGCTATACGGCGTAAAATCGAGTTTCAGAACCTTACCAATGACAAAGTCTATTTGCTCAACAAAGAGATTGCAACGCTCTTCGTATGTCCAAGAGGATGGCATTTGGATGAAAATAGTATCGGAATCCATGGTGAGGTGGCGAGCGCCTCCCTGGTAGATTTTGGCTTGTATTTCTTCCACAACGCCCACGAACTACTTCAAAACGGTTCTGGTCCCTATTTCTACTTGCCTAAACTTGAGGGTCACCTTGAAGCTAGGCTTTGGAATGATGTGTTCCTATTTGCACAAACCTATATGGGCATCCAACCAGGGACTATCAAGGCGACGGTTTTGATAGAGACACTGCCTGCGGCATTTGAACTCCACGAAATCCTTTATGAATTACGTGCACATTCGTGTGGGCTAAACTGTGGTCAATGGGACTATATTTTTTCTTACATCAAGAAATTTAGAGCAAACAGGCACAAGACTGTCCCAAATAGGGATCAGGTAAATATGTCCTCACATTTTATGAGAAGTTACACTGATTTGGTGATCCAGACCTGCCATAGACGAGGTGCTCATGCCATAAGTGGAATGGATTCACAGATTCCTATTAAAAATGATGAACAAGCCAATAAGGCAGCTTTGGCAAAGGTCAGCCAGGATAAATTGACTGAGGTTGAAAACGGAAATGATGGTACTTGGGTGGCTCATCCTGCTTTGGTAAAAGTAGCGATGGACATATTCGATGAGCATATGGCAGGCCCAAATCAAATAGAGAACAAACGAAATGACGTAAATATTTCAGCACAGGATCTGATCCAAACACCTACTGGTACAATCACCCTTGATGGTGTCCGAACTAATATCAATATTGGGCTTCTTTATATGGAGAGTTGGCTAAGAGGTAATGGTGCGGTGGCGATCTGCAACCTGATGGAAGATGCTGCAACCGCCGAAATCTCAAGATCACAGCTGTGGCAATGGATTCATCATAATTGCTACACTGTAAGTGGAACGAATATCAATATAGAACTATACGAACAACTAAAACTGGAAGAACTCGAAAAGATCCGGGAACTGGTCGGTCACGAAAATTTTTCGAAAGGAAAATTTAAAGAAGCGGTACAGATCTTTGATCGGTTGGTGAAGAGTGATCAACTCGAAGATTTCCTCACCATTCATGCTTATGATTATTTAAACTAACTATAGAAAAATGTAAATGTGTGGACGAAATAATTCGAAAGCATCCAGAACGCAGAATACCAAGGAAAACCTTAACACAAGAGAAGAAAGACTTTTAGTCAAGTTCTGATTTTCTATATTCGATTTACTTTCGAAAACCGTCTTCATTGAAGGCGGTTTTCTCATTTTACCAGAGCAGCTTTATAAAAGTTAGTGCTGTCCAACCTAAGGGAATCGCCATTGTATCTCACAGATTTAATGTAATAGAGCAAACAGCAGTTATTGGTGCTTTGGGATAGCTCTATTTTAAAAGTGTCGACATCACCATTGCCATACAGTAAATAGGTTTCACCCTGTAAATCATCAAGGTGATTCCAGGTAACACCATCCCCATAAATCAAGAAAGAACTATCAGTACTTTCAATTGCCATGTACAAGTCGATATATTGGAATGTAGTATCCTGTTCATAACGTACTGAAATAACTTGGTTCCCATCCCTAATCCTCCAATACTGAGGGTTTTGGTATATACTATCTGATATCTCCTTTGGCACCAACTCTATTCGCAACACCGGGGCGCCTTGGTAGCATCCTGAAAAGCACTCACCGCCTTCTAAACAACTTGAAAGCAACAGCAAAAAGTATATACCAACAAGCCACTTCATTTACAATTTCTATTTTTTCAATTCCTTTGTATAGGAAAACGAATTTGAATCAAAAACCAACTCTTCTCCATTAAAATAAGCTTTATCTATGGAATGAGAGGAACAGCAGTCGCCAATATGTTCCTTGATGGTAAATGTGATGGTGTCTACATCTTCATTACCATAATCAATATAAGTGGTTCCTTGTTTATCGTTCAAATGGTTCCAAACGATTCCACTTCCGTATAACTTTATGCCCGATTCTGTTGAATCCAAAAGCATGAATAATCCATTGTATTCGAATGTAGAATCCTGGTTTACTTGCACTCTGAGTTCCTCTTCTCCGTCATAAATTTTCCACTTTCGTATATCGAGATAAGAACTATCTAATTCGCCTCCAGGATAAAGTTCGAGCCTAAACTCCGGTGCCCCTACATCACATTCCACATTGCACCGATCGATCAAGTCACAAGCTGAAAAACCAAGAAGAAGTAAGGCTAAAAATTTTGTATGTTTCATTCCTAAGTGACACTAAGTTCATCACAAAAGTTGTAATAAAGCCATGCTTCTTCGAGCATAACCTCAACTCAATACATGATGAAAATACATCGTTGTTTGGGCGCCGGTTTTGACAGCCTGATCGATCTGTCAAAGAGCAAAAAACATTTGATTTGTTGATCAATCGAAAATAACCGTCTTGTTGTTATGCACGAGAGCCTTTCGCTGAAGATGCGTCCAAATGGCCCTGGAAAGTACGATTTTTTCAAGATCCTTACCTTTTCTGACCAAATCCTCCACGGTGTCCTTATGTGTGATTTTAGCCACGTCCTGTTCCAGTATAGGGCCGGCATCCAGGTCAGCGGTCACGTAATGACTCGTAGCCCCAATAATCTTAACACCTCGCTCATAAGCCCTGTGATACGGTTTAGCTCCGGCAAATGCAGGCAAAAAGCTGTGATGAATGTTGATGATGCGGTTTGGGTAAGCCCCGATAAAATCGTCACTTAGTATCTGCATGTATCTGGCCAGAATCAAAAAATCAATACCCAATTGTGTAAGCAGCGTCATTTGTGCTTTTTCTATCTCATCCTTGTTTTCTCTGGTAATCTCAAAGTGATAGAACGGGATGTCATATCGATCCGCTACTTCTTTATGTGCCAGATGATTTGAAATAATGGCCGGGATTTCTACCTGCCATTCATGAGAATAATACCTGGAAAGAATATCATATAAACAGTGTGATGCTTTGGAGACGAAGATAGCCATTCGCGGTTTTTTGTCCGTGAAATGGAGCTGCCACTGCATCTCAAACTTGCTTGCTATTTCATTTTCAAAGGCGCCCTTAATTTGGTCTTTAGGAATATCAAAAGCATCCAGCTCCCATTCTACGCGCATGAAGAATACCCCTTCGATCTTCTCTACATGTTCATCCAGATCAATGATGTTGCCATTGTGTTCGAAAAGGAAATGTGTGATGATACTAATTAACCCTTTTCTGTCTGTACAGTGAATAAGTAAAATGGCGTGATTTTTCAAGCCCATATTGAATCGATTTATTTGAAAAACGGGGCATCGTTATTCTTGGGAGTGTAAATCTATGTTAGGAATTATGAAAAATCAGGGAGTTTCCAGTGGTATTTGACAGCCAAAACCCTAAAAATCACAATAAATGAAGCCGTTGTGATCACATTGGCCACCTGGTTGATTGATAAAAAATCAAGCAAAACATATACTATCCCACCCGCAATACAGGTCAACGCATAGATTTCTTGCCTGAAGATCAGTGGTATTTCATTGCACACTATATCTCGGATCACTCCACCAAATACCGCCGAAACCATACCCATCATAATGGCAATGATCGGATGGACGCCAAGAGTTAAAGCTTTCTGCAAGCCCAAAACAGTGAATACAGCAATACCAATTGTATCAAAAATGAAGAAAGTACGCCTAAGCTTGCGCACAGTCCTTCCAAAAAATAATGAAAACACCACTCCCAGAGCAATCATAGACAGATAGATCAAATCATTCATCCAGCCCACCGGTGTGCTGCCCAGCAATACATCTCTCAAAGTTCCTCCTCCTATCGCTGTGATGAATCCCACTGCCGAAATACCAAAGATGTCCAGTTTCTTATCCCTGCCTGCAAGTGCTCCGCTGATGGCAAAGACCATTGTTCCCACGATATCTATGAAGTAGAGGATGTTCACTTTAACCTTCGAGGTTTGATACTACTTCAAATGTAACCGACTTAGCATTGCCATCGTCATCAATAATGCCAATTACATATGTGCCCCGGTTAAGTTTTAAAGCGAGCTTATGCTCCCCAACAGTCTGACCAATATATGCGTCATTAAGGTGCCAGAAAATTTTCGATTCAGGGTTTTGATGAGAAGCTTCCAGTATTACCTCCCCATAGGTGTCGTCCAGCTCTCTTGGAATAAAAATGGTGGATCCCGGGTTAGGATAATTGATTTCCAGAGGATTATTGGCGTATACTTGACATTCATCCAGAGCCTTTGGTTTTCCAGTATAACCTGCATGTTGTTTTTGGTAATAATAACCTTGTTTTGGGGGTAGGATAAAAAAGGTTTTTTGCCTGGATTTTCCGGATGGATAACAAGATCGATTTACCAGAAATTGTCCTGAACTGTCCACCCATAAGCTTTTGTGATAAATACACGTACCGACCTTCTCTCCATTCTTTCCAAGGGTCATTGTGATATTGTACGGGCAGCTTTCACTCGACAGCATACCAGATACACCGCAGACAGATCGTTCTATTCCCATCGGTTGTAAGTTGGTCAACCACCCAGGGTTATACGCCGAGAACCTTATTAATTCGTTAAGGATAGGCCCTGCAGCTGATGCTCCTATCAGTCCGGCCCTGCCTTCACCATCTGCATTGCCAACCCACACTGCGATTAATACTTCACCATTCATTCCTACAGCCCACGCATCACGAAAGCCAAAACTTGTACCAGTTTTCCATGCTATTCTTTGGCTTGAAGAGAAATTTTTCCAACTGGCATCACTTGCTCTGCTTAATTCCGTCATGGCGTTGAATGTATGCCAAATGTTGATTTCTTCCATTGGAAGATCTTCAAATCTTTTTGGAGTATTGGTTACACTGATCTCAAGATTGTTTTCCAATGCAAGTTTGCGGTACATTGAAAAGTAAACCTGGGCAAGGTCCCATAATTTTACTTCAGCACCTCCAAGGATCAACGATAAACCATATCTACCTGGTGAATTGGTCAGGGTGGTTATCCCATAGTCGGATAAATCCTGGTGGAATTGTTCATATGTATAATCCTTTAACAAATAGGTGAACGGGATATTTAAAGATTTGGAAAGGGCAGTGTTGGCGTTGATCATTCCCTCATAACCAAGGTTGAAGTTTTTGGGTGAATAGCCACCAAAGAAGCTTGGCACATCGTTTAGCAAAGTGTTGGGGAGAATAAGCCCTCGATCAAGTGCTGAAGTATATAAAATAGGTTTGAGAATACTTCCCGAACTTCTAGGTCGGTGGATTATGTCAACGAAATGACCGTCTACACCTTGGTCATTGGTATTTCCGACATAAGCCAGCACTTTACCATCATGTAGATTTACCACCATGGCTGCAAGATTGTCCACTCCATTATTCTTCTGTATGGTGTGGTGGTGTCCAATTACCCTTACAGCATTTTCTTGCCAATCCGATTGGATAGTAGTTTGAATTAATTGTCCTTTATAGGAAGGCAATAAGGTAGTGAGGAGGTGAAAAGATTTTTGTGGAATATCAAAGGGTTTGTCTGGAAGTGGTTCGCTTAGGCTTAATTCATATGTGAGCGAATCTATTTGTTTACTAGATAGCAGTTTCTTTAAAAGAAAGTTTCTCTTTCTGAGTAAAACGTTTGTGCCTCTGCCAGGAAAAATCGCGCCAGGATCATTAGGTAAAACGGCTAGTGTAGCACTTTCTGCCCAGGATAAGGTGTGAGATGCTCTTCCATAATACCTCCAGGAGGCGGCATTAATGCCTACCACATTTCCTCCAAATGGCGCCATGGATGCATAAAACCTCATGATTTCAGGTTTAGAGTAAGTGAACTCTAACCGCAGTGCCAGGATCATCTCAATGAGTTTCTGAAGATATGTCCGTTCTCTCTGACGCAGCATTCTGGCCAGCTGCATGGTAATGGTGCTTGCTCCACTGACTACTTCATCGGTGGTCATATTCTGCCAAATCGCCCTTCCTACCGAGAATGGGTTGATTCCCGGGTGATAGTAGAAATATTCATCTTCAAATTGCAGCAGACAGGTTTCCAGTTTATTGGGAACTGAGCCAGTTGGGGGAAATCTCCATTGCCCATCTGCTGCGATGGTTGCGCTTAGGAGCACTCCTTCCCGGCTGTTGATTACGGTAGATGTAAGTGGTTCTTTTATAATGTAGGGGAAGAAAAACAACCACGAAAAAATCAACAGAAGTATTAAAATGAATATATGGCGTTTCCTAAGAAAACTCATAGATTAAGCCCTTGGGGTAAAGAAATTTGATATGGTGAAAAGTACCCTCGGTTATTCCAGAAAATAACCGAGGGTACTTTTCAGATTTATTCTTTTACTACATAAACCCATTTCCCAGGATTTTTGGATGAAATGGAAGCGTTGTACATGGCTTCTGCATAAGCTCCTGGGAGATAATATTTACCAGGATAGGCTGCGGTTACTGTCATCATGAAGGTTTTTTTATCATTGCCTCCCAAGTCGAAATAAGTGTAAATTCTGTCATCTCTAATATCCCGGTAGTCATAGGAATCATAATCGCCTGAGTCCTGATCATTGAGGCGATCATTTTGTATTTCCCATCCTGAGGGTAAAATCTGAGTAAGTGCAATATCTCTTATATACCCAGGGTTGTACTCATTTTTTACTGTGATATAGATTTCCATGCTCTCACCCATTTTTAGGGTATCTGGGGAGATTCTTCGACCTCCCGTATCAGTATAGATCATATTTGAAGACATATTTTCATTTTGAATAGGCTCTTTGCCTGGGGGAGGAGTTCCAATTACAGTAAGCGTGGCAAATAATGTGGATTCACCCAGATTCTCCACCTTTAGGGATTCTATTGCCTGTGGAGGAATTGTTGTTTTATTGATGGCTTTTTTAGATTCCCATTCTATGCTATTTCCAGTATAGGAAATATTCGCCTTAAGCCCCTTGTCTGAGTGATTGGCTTCAACATATTTGCTCACTGCCAGGAGTGCATAGGCCGTTGTTTGAGTACTCATCCATCGACTCTCAGATAGGTCTTTAGACAGTTCTTGAATTAATTTAAATGCTTCTGCCTTATTATCCATGTACACATATGTTTCCAGCAGCATAGCCAGGTCTCTTGTGAATGAGCCGTAGTTGTAATAATAGTACCTGTATGGGTGTTCTTTCATTTGGGCTCTGCCATGTCCCTTCATCATGTTTCGGGCTGCTTCTTCCTGCCCGATAGCAGCATAAGCACCGGCTAGTTTTTGAATAGTCTGCGTGCTAAGGTCGGAGGTATTCCTCAGTCGGTTCATTGCTCCAATTTCCGCATAACCTCCAATGGCCAATGTAAATAACCTATAGGCTTGTATCAGGTCTGAATTATGATAGTCGTTGGATTTTGTCCAGTTTCTAGCTTGGTTTCTCTGGAAATTACGAATCTTATCCATCATGTCATTCGGCACCAGATACCCTTGTTTTTGGGCCTCAATCAGGAAGTGGTAAGCATAATTAGTCCCCCAGGAATTGGTATTGCTATAGCCTGGCCAATAGCCTAGACCCCCACCTGATGTTTGGAACCTGGTCAACCTTTTTATGGCTGCATTGATGTTCAGCTGTATTTTGATTTTTTCCTCGGCAGACAACTCTGAGATATTCTCAAGAAAAAGCTGCGGAAAGGCAGAAGACACCGTTTGTTCCACGCACCCATGAGGGTAACGCATTAGGTATTTAAGTCTCCTTTCCAGGTTAATTGGGGGAATTGCCGCTATTTCGAGAGAAACTTCGTTTGTTCCCTCCATGCCAAATAGTTTTTCACGAGGATTAATGGTCTTGCCTGATTCCAATGGGAGTACTTTAACGACCGTTTGAGGTGAATTGGGCGATCTGGATTCAATATTGATCTCATGCTTAGCAGTTTCATTACCTGATTTAGCGGTAATGATCACTTTAGCCGGGCCAACCCTGTTTTCCACATCCATATCAAAATAGAGTGTACCGGTGGCATCTTTCAGGTCGATGGTTTGACTCTTTGATCCTGTGAGCTTTAATACTCCGGTGGTTTCGACTGTGATTTTAGCGTTTTTTATATGGTCTTTGTATTTGAATACATTCACCGGCATGGTTACTTTTTCATCTGGCCCTACTACTCGGGGCAAAGTGCCGAGAACCATAAGCGGCTTCACTACCGGGGTTGCTTTTTCAGCATTGCCGTAAGCTCCATCTATTCCCGCCACTACCATTGTCCGGACGGATCCAATGTACTGTGGCAGGTAAAGTGTATGTTTCTTGCTTTGCCCGGCTTCAAGGTAAAATGGCCCAACAAACTGAACCACAGGTTTGAAACGACTCTCTTCCTTTTGGTTATTTTCATCTTCACTACCATCACCACCACCGATAGCCAGCAATCGCTCTAAACGACCACCGTATGCCCCAATGACCTCATTATAGAGGTCCCAGGTTTTAACTCCAATAGCTTCTTTGCTGTAAAAATGATCCCAGGGGTTCGGTGTGCTGAAATTGGTAAGATCCAATAACCCTTCATCTACCATTGCCAATGTATAAGCCATTGGCTGACCATTTGTCTCTTTTACGGTGATTTCAACCGGAGATTCTGGCTCCAGCTCATCAGCCATTTGGATAAGGGGCTTCAGCCGTGTATTCGGGTCATAAACGCTAATCGGAGCTACTCCGTAAAGCCTGATGGGTAGATCATTGCTTGTTTGTCCATGTGGTTGAAGCAGGGTTACGTGCAAGTAAACATTCGGGGCCATATCTGGAGTGGCGTCCAGTTCAAATGTGGTTAAATCTTTGTTGGTACTGACCCAAAAGCTTTGCAAAACCTCACTGCCATTTTCTACACTGATCAATGCCTGACCCTGATGGCTTCCTTGTATGGTAACGGCGATTTTCTCATCGGTGGCATACTCTTCTTTGTCAGTACTCACCTGAAGTGAAGAAGCCCCCAAAGAATTGTCATTGGAACCGTACCACGACGTGTAAAAGACTGTACTGGTGCTATGTCCTGAAACCGGGTCACTCACTACGGCAATAAATCTTCCCCAGCTGGGACTTTCAATTTCGAAATCAATACTTCCTTTACCATTTTGTGTAGATACTGTTTGGGTTTCTACTAAGTCTGCTCGATTAGAAGAGGTGTAAATGGTCTGATAGTCACTAGATTGATCCCACCACCATCGCCAGTGTAGGCGATAGAGTTTGAATTCCAACTTTTCTCGATCTATCAGTTTACCAGCCGCATCCACTGTGACCAGGTTGATTTTCTGTGGTTGATCACGTTCTATTCGTGATCCTCTTTCAGAGGTAACTAGATTGATCCCAACAAATGAAGAATAGGGTAGGTACTTAATACCCGTTGTATTAATACTAAAACCACCACCGGGTTCTAAGACCTTGGTGTTAAATCTAGCTTGGAGTGCTCCCGGGGAGTTGGGTGAAGTGGGCAATTGTAGGTTTAATTTTCCAGAACCCTCTGCATCAAGATCTCCTGAAAAAACAATCTTTGGCACTCCCGTGTACTTTTTGGCATCATCATCAAAATCGTACTGACCGAGACCTTTGAAAAAAGTTTTGGTAGTTGATAGCGTCATCTCAGACTCAGCTTTAAGTCCTTTTGCCTTGAGGCCTGTGAGCCACTTGGCATTCAGGTTGATCGGTAGGTTTTTTGTGGCAGGGATAATCTCTTCCACTCCAAAATCAAGCTTGACTTTGAGTCGGTTGGGTTTTATTGTTTCTACCTTTACTTCCTTGATGAAGGTGTTATTGCCTACCGTAAATTTGGTTCTCCAATTACCGGTTTCATCATCTGAGGAAGTATTAGTTTGAACTGAATAGAGTCCCTTAACACTTTTGTTCAGAACTTGTTTGTCTTTAACCACTCCTCTGGGATCGATCAGTTCCATCACTACCGGGTGGTCAGATGGCAATCGGCCCTCTGGAGCTTCTAGTAAAAAACTTAAGAAAATATTGTCTCCGGGTCTCCAAACCCCCCGCTCTCCATAAATATAACCTTTGATATTTCCCTTGGTACGGGTGCCGGAAACATCAAAATTACTCAATGATTGAGATTCATTGTCTTCCAACCTTAAATATGATTTTTGTCCGTTGGATTCAGCTACTACTAAAAATGGCCTTCGATCAGGAGTAAATGAAGCTACCCCATTGGCATCAGCCGTTGCGCTGTTTATTTCCTGTAGCTGAAAGTCGAGCAAAGTGATATTGGCAGCGATTGGCTTAGCCGTAACCATATCTGTTGCAAAAACCTTCATGGAGTTATTTGACCCTATTTTGGCGATCAAGCCAATATCCGTTGCGAGGAGCTTTTTAGTAACAAATCTGTCGGAATAATAATAGGAAACATTACAAGGATCATCCCTATGGCGCCAGTTGTAGCCTCGAGGATATGAATAGCTGAAACCACCGCCATATTCATTGAAACCATCATAGTCATAAATACTCCAGTCATTTTCAGATGTAGGTGTAGATGCAGGTTCGAATAATTCATCGCATGGGTAATTGGTTTGTTCCGGTCTAAAACCTATTCTGATCTGATAAATCGCTCCCCTTTCTGACTCAAATAAGGTAGATAGATCTAAAGTAAAACGGTTCCATCTACTTAAATCATCGGCCTTACCAGTCAGTTCAACTGATTTGGTAATGACCTGACGACCAACACGGGTGATTTGTTCGCTTCCGTCGATTTCGTTTATCTGCAAAAATTGAGGTACATTCTCTTCAAAAACTTGAATGACCTCTACTTGAATGCCTTTTAAGTTTACTGCTTCAAATGGCAGCACCAGACCATTGGTAGAAGGCAAGATTGATCCGCTTCCAACTAGTTTTATTTGTGGTTTTTCGGGTTGAAAAGCCACATAACTCGTTACCATTTGTCCAAGTTCTTTGCCTGATGAGTTTTTGATTCCCCTTAGTATTTCAAGCTTTTTGCTGCCACTTACCTTTTCTCTAATGTATAGTTTAAGCTCATTGCCATTGACCACAGGGTTGATATCTTTAACACCCTCCAATGATACCAAACCACTTAAGTCCTGGTTTCGATCTAAAGCATCTGTAAAGAATACAGAGATAAAGGTTTCACCTTCCAATTCCACTTTGGTAGACATCACCGCAAACCCCTGATTTGATGGTACTTGAAGTTTTAGTTCTTGGGTTCGACTGACGCCAATAGGTTGACCGGAAATAGGAAGATTTAAGGTACGTGGTTCCTCATTTCTCTGAAGGCCGGAAACTGCAAACTTGTGTTTGGTAGATGACGTATGCTGCCACTTCACAGTTAAACCATCAGGGAAATTGATCATTTTTTCTACAGCTTCATTTTCCGTAAAATCAGCGGTTGCTATTTCTCCTTCAAATTCAAGCTTGTCCGGGTCAGCAGGATCGGGCACTTGGATAGCGCCTAAATCAACTTCAAAATCCTGTTGAATTACATCCACCTTGAAAACGAATAATTCGAGATCTTCTGGTATTCCCGAAAAGGCAGACATGTCTATAGTTATGGTATAGGATGTTCCCGATTTAAGGTTTTCTGGAGAAAAGGTAAATGCTCTGGAGCCAGACTTTACCCCTGACCCTTTGAGGGCCGGAGAAATTGAAAATAACTCTGAAGGGTTAATGTCATCAGGTATAATTACCTGTTCTGTAAAAGCAATGCTGATGTTTCCTTTTCTGGAAATTATACCATCAGTATAGTTACTGACATATTCTGAAAAGCGGCTGTCATTGGTTTGTGGAGTGTCAGTTGAACCTGATTTACAGCCAATAACAAGAAGGCAAACGGTTAGGGAATAAAAAATGGATCGAAACATAGATGAGGTGAATTGAATTTTGCCCCATAATAGTAATCCTAGCATTTAAAAGCACGTAAATTCTGTTCTTTTTCTGCTCAAAAGGAAAAATTAATCCTCTGAAATAAAATCAATATTTCGCTTCAAACCAGAATACTTCGTTCTTTTCACAGCCGATTTTTTGAATACCTTACTGAATACCTCTTGGGTCATTTCCACCCAATCTTGTTTTGAAAAACCTTCCCAGCCTTGTGGTTGAAAAGCAGGTTCAGCATGCGGCTTTGAGAATCGGTTCCAAGGACAGACATCCTGACAAATGTCACATCCGAAAGCCCATCCTTCCATTTTGTCCTGAAACTCTGTAGGTATTTCATCCTTCAATTCAATGGTGAGGTAGGAGATACACCGACTGCCATCTACTACATAAGGCTCCGGAATGGCGTCTGTGGGACAAGCATCCTGGCAAGCTGTACAGGTGCCACAATAATCCTTCATTGGGCCGTCCGGGTCTAGTTCCAAATCAATGATCAGTTCGGCCAGAAAGAAAAAGCTCCCCATTTGCCGATTGAGAAGCAGGCTGTTTTTTCCAATCCACCCAAGTCCACTTTTTGCGGCCCAGGCCCGCTCATGCACTGGTGCCGAATCCACAAAAGCACGTCCTTCCACCTGACCAATAGATTCCTGAAGGCGATTCAGGAATTCTTTGAGCTTGTCCTTCACCACAAAGTGGTAATCCTGGCCATATGCGTACTTGGCTATTTTGTATGGAGCATCCGCTTGATCCTCTGATGGGTAATAATTATAGACAAGAGAGACTACAGACTTTGCGCCGGGGACAAGTTTGGTGGGATCAAGCCGCTTATCGAAATGGTTTTCGAGATAACCCATTTTTCCTTGATAGCCACGCTTTAGCCATACTTCAAGTTTAGGAGCTTCCTCTTCAAGAAACCCTGCTTTAGAGATTCCGCAAAAGGAGAAACCTAATTCGGAAGCGAGGGATTTGACTAATCGGGTATTGGAGGAGATGCTCACCAGACAAAGTTATTTTTTATCCGAATGACCAAGGCTTTTCTGCGGAGCTATTTTATCCCGAACAAGTTGTTTGAGTTCGGTAATTTCAGGAAACCGGTTCTCTTTTTTTCGAGAAAAGATCAACTCATCATTTGCATAAATATTGAATATGCCGCCAGTCCCTTGTTTAAGGGTGACTTCCTCCAACTCGTCTGAAAAAGTAGTTAATAACTCCTGGGACATCCAGGATGCTCGCATCATCCAGCGGCAGAGCTTGCAGTATTCTATGGTAACATTATTGGCCATGGATTAAAGTTACCGATCATATAGTAAGATATGTATGGCTAGTTGATAATTCTTATCTTTCGTCAAACTTAGACCTATGCGCTGGACAGAAGATAAAGTAGCCATACTTATTGGAGTGATTATTTTGTTAATTGGCTCCACAGTCTATTTGTTTCTTCCTTTATTGGATGTATATATTTTGGAAGCTTTAGACCTGGTGAGAGCCGCCTCTGTAAAATTAGGGAAATGGGAAGTGAACCCTCTTGAAGCCTTCGAAATGAAATGGGTTGGGTTGATTCTACTGATCATTATATTAGGAGGCCTACTTGGTTGGGGAGCCACCAGGCTAGGTGACAGCTTACTCGACTTCACCAAGGGCTTCATTGCGGTTTTCATGCTCGCTATTCTGGCCAACCTCCTGGGCAGTCAGGTTGATTTTAAGAGTATTGGTTTTGGCTATGCGCTCTGGGCTATCATTTTAGGCATTTTCATTAGCAATGTTTTTGGCCTTCCTGATTGGCTGAAGCATGGATTGAAACATGAACTATTTATTAAAACTGGACTGGTTTTGCTTGGAGCCGAAGTGTTATTTGGTAAAATTTTAGCAATTGGCCTCCCAGGGTTATTTGTGGCATGGGTCGTCACTCCTATCGTATTAGTAGCAACTTTTTGGTTTGGTCAGCGAATATTGAAAATTCGATCTAAGAGCCTGAACATAACGATCAGCGCTGACATGTCAGTTTGTGGAGTTTCAGCGGCGATCGCAACGGCAGCTGCCTCAAAGGCAACAAAGGAAGAGTTGACTACTGCAATCGGCTTATCAATGATTTTCACTTCAGTCATGATGGTGGCTTTACCAGCATTCATTAAGGCTGTAGGCATGCCAGAAATTCTTGGTGGTGCCTGGATTGGCGGCACAATAGATGCGACAGGAGCAGTAGTAGCGGCTGGAGCGTTCCTCGGTGATAAAGCACTCAATGTGGCAGCCACTATCAAGATGATTCAAAATATTTTGATCGGGGTTATTGCTTTTGCAGTCGCAGTTTATTGGACAGCCAAAGTGGATAAAAAAGAAGGAGAGAAAGTCTCAGTTTCCGAAATCTGGACACGGTTCCCTAAGTTTATTTTGGGGTTTGTTGGAGCTTCTATTCTTTTTTCTATCCTTCAGCAAATGCTCTCTCCCGAAAATTCCGAAATGATGATTGAACAGGGTGTTTTTAGTTTCTCTAAATCAATGCGCAGTTGGTTGTTTTGCCTGGCATTTGTGAGCATTGGGCTGTCTACCAACTTCAAAGAATTGAAGAGCCAATTTTCTGGTGGCAAACCGCTCATTTTGTATCTGTGTGGTCAGCTTTTAAACCTTGGACTTACTCTATTGATGGCCTGGCTGATGTTCTATAAAGTTTTCCCGGAAATCACCAACTCTATATGAAAAGGAAATTTTCATATACTATTCTTTTTCTTGTTGGCATAGTGGGTCTAAGGCAATCCATTGTAGTGACCAGAAAGCTGTCCCCTACGCTAAGTGATCAAACCAAAATGATCAATGAGAGAAACATAGATCCGGCGGTTATCTTCTATACAGAAAGTAATGAAGCATTACGCGCCGAGAAAGAGGTACGGAAAAAAGTAAATTAACACCTTTCTCTACCCTAAAACTCACCTAACCAATAGTTTCTTTTGAGTAGATACTTCCTTTGATTGTATAATCACCAAATAGGTGCCCTTCGGAATCCTGGTTATATCGACCAATTGACCCGTGGTTTCTCCCACCAGACTCCCACTTAAATTGAAAATCCCAACATTAATATCTCCCTTGACTCCTCTAATTTCAAAAGTATCATTAGCAGGGTTTGGAAAGATATCTATCTCGCGTTTAATTGACCCCAGCACTGTACTTGTGGTATCGGGAACAAGGAAATCCCGGGCATAGATATAATCGATTGCTCCGGCGGCAAAAACAAGTGGGGCATTCCAATTGATCGTGATTTCATTGGTGGAATAGCTGCACCAGTCATCCAAATAGCACTTGGCCGGAGTGAGCGATGGATAAGAACCGCTTCCACAATCATCACTCGTATTGTGTGGATTGGGGCCACCTGCCAAAAATCCCGGTACCGGTGCTGCAATGTCATCAGCCTCCGATTGTCTGTGATGAATATTCTGAGGTGTTTTGGTGCCAAACCCTGTCACAAAACTAAAAGTAGTGGCATTTCGACCCAGTAGGTAATCAAATCCACCAAGAGCGGCATTGAAGTAATCAACGTCCTTTGTAAGTTCATAGGCATGCAACAACAACATTGCCTGGTTTCCTGGCTCACTATTGCTTCCCCAGTAGAAACTATTGTTAGGGATCCTGTACGGCGAATTACTTTTTTGATAATTAACAAGACCATTCGTGATATCAAAAAGGGCTTTCTTGATTTTGGTAGTGTCTGCTACCGGATCAAGTGATTTACGATTGGTAATCATAGAAAGGATTCCCAGTGTTTGCACGTTCGGCCATCCAGGATTTCCAAAACCCACCGAAAAATCCAAAGAATTATAATACTCGACTTTACTGGTAGTGATGAAAAGCTCACTTGCAGCCCAGAAGAATTCATCTTTGAAATTACCATCTCCATATCCACCCGTATTTACTGCTGGATAACCATTTTGGGCAGGAGGATTATTGAAGGGCACATTGTTATTGGTTTGTGCCCATTGCCACGCGTGCTCGGCTTGAGTCAGCCATGTAGCGGCTACTTCCGGCATGTAGGGTGCATATATTCTTGATGCTTGGGCAAGTACACCAGCAAAATCAAGGGTAGCTGCGGTTCCTTTGGCAACTACATAACGTTGTGAAGAGGCCTGGTGGGGCATTACAGCCCCCTGAAAATTGGCGTGTGTGGTCTTATTATATACGCCCCCATCAGTATCCTGCATGGTGGCCAACCATTCAATGTTCCAGAGGGCTTCATCCAAAATGTCCGGGATGTCGTTTGAGCTCTCAGGAATATTTAAATCCAATTCATCATAGTATGATGGAAAGCGCTCATATGCAGACAGCAGTGTGAAGGTGCTGATCCCTGAGTTGACAACATACTTGTTATAATCTCCCGCATCATACCAGCCTTTTGGAGTAGAAATAATGGTGCCTGCTGGTCGCTCGGCGGAAGCTGCTGATGGCAGCACTATTACAGAGTTGTCAGGATGTCCCAATTGCCGCGCATAGTCCCCAGCATAATCAGCGTCTAGGGCCATAGATGCTCGATTGAAATAATATGCCTTGACCGATCCCTTACTAACTGAATTAAAGACATCATCCTGGATTTTGAATGCGTGCGAAAATGAACCATTAGATAGTTTTATACGATAGTTTCCCCTCTTCTTGAATTCAGAAAAATCTGCCACCTGCACATTCTCCATGGAGTTGTTCCAATAATTACTACTTCCCAGCGAGCCAGAGTACACTACCTGATCATTTTTATTAACGATTTCAAAAGTGGTCTGATCACTATCAACAATTATGGCTATTTTCTGTGATTCTGGCAGAAAACCAAGTTGATTCAAACGAATATTATCTTGTGCTCCAGCGAAAAAAATGGATAGAAAAACGCAACTACTCAGTAAGTACTTCATCATCTTATGGGATTTAAGGGAAACATAAATCTAAGGTGAATAAGAAATGAATTTCATGACTTAGGGCATTAATTCACACCCAATGACATTTAGATACTTAGATGATGACAAATGATTCCTACCTGAGCTCTAGCGCTTGACAATTCGTTTCACAACTTTCTGTTCTTCATTCCAGAAAGTAAGAAAAAAGGTGCCTTTTGCATTTGCGAGCGTGTTGTTGATAATTAATTCGGCTTCTCTGGTCAACCGGTTATTTTCTGTTCTAATCAGTTGCCCCCTGAGGTTATGAATAGAGAATCCCGTAAATCCATTTCCTGAAATTTTTATGGTTGAGACTGTTGGATTTGGATAAACATCAACGATCAAATCCTGTTTGGAGGCGGTGGTCAGAGCCACGGGGCCAAAAGTCTCTGACTCGCCATCGAAATCAACTTGTCTGATTTGATAATAACTATCGGCATTAAAATCTTCGTCTATGAAAGAATAGGTAATGCTTTCTTTAGTAGTACCATGTCCATTCACAGTTCCTATTGTCGTAAAAATTTCTGAGGATTCTTCCAGCTTCAGTATTTCAAAGTAATGATTATCCAGTTCCTGAGCAGTAGTCCACGTGATCAATGCAACTCCATTTGTATTGCTTGCTCTAAGATCTACCATCACGACAGGAAGTGCTGCGCAATCTCCACAACAGCCATTTGTAGTACAGTCAGTATCACCACCTGCCACGTTCACAGTTCCTCCATCGTTTGTAAACGATCCTGTTTGTAGTGAGCCATCCTCACCTACATTTACGGTACCTGTTCCTCTATTAGTAAAATCACCGCCAACCACCATAGTGCCATCTACTCCAGTACTCCCTGAGGATATATACCCTCCATTTGTAAAATCATCACCCACATCTACCATGCCGCCAGGAGCAACCCAAAGGCTTCCCCCAGAGACAATTTCCATATCATCGGTTACAATGAGGGTACCGTAGACAATCACATCATCATATACTGCGAAATCCCCTGTGATAGTAAGTGTCGCTCCGGCCTCAATAGTTAACGTCTCATCGCTAAAACCAAAACCCTGATAAACGGGATTCCCAGTTGCGCTACATGAACCCATCGCACTCGTAACTGTAGCCGTGCTATTATAATCAGATGGGCACGATTGAGCAAACAATTCGTAGGTAAAAAATAGCAGTAATGCTACAACAAGGTGGCTTAAAGCTTTCATGATCTCAATAAGTTGGCAGTTCAGTTGAGTAGTACTTAAAAAAATTAAACCTGAGTATTTCCTGGTGGGAAATATAAAAGTACCAACATACCGCTACTTATAAAATAGGGGAAAAACCTAATTAATTTATTGTAAGAGAATAACTTAGGCTTCTAAGGGATTTACCTAACTAAAAAAGGGTAGTTTTAGAACAATCTTCCTACCTGCTCTGGGGGAATTTTGCCAAGGTGCTGGTAAGCACGCTCTGTAGCCTGGCGTCCACGTGCGGTTCTTTTGATGTAGCCCTCCATGATCAGGAATGGCTCGTATACTTCTTCTATTGTCTCAGCTTCTTCTCCACATGCTGTAGCAATGGTAGACAGCCCCACTGGGCCGCCCTTGAACTTATCTATAATCGTCGCCAGGATACGATTGTCCATTTCGTCCAGCCCATGATCGTCCACATCAAGCGCTTTCAGTGCCATTTTCGCTATGTCGAGTGTTATAGCTCCATCACCCTTAATCTGTGCAAAATCACGGGTCCTTCGTAGTAGGTTATTGCTAATACGAGGTGTGCCCCGGCTCCTTCTGGCTATTTCATATGCTGCCTCCTGGTCAATCGGAGTTCCCAGAATATCTGATGATCTTCCCACAAT
Organism: Marinoscillum sp.; assembly: GCA_040218045.1. Classification (GTDB taxonomy): domain Bacteria; phylum Bacteroidota; class Bacteroidia; order Cytophagales; family Cyclobacteriaceae; genus Marinoscillum. The sequence continues at coordinate 207,653 of JAVJQA010000012.1, read as the reverse complement.
TGAAGTCAACAATTTAGCATCGTAGTATTCCAGGCGAGAATTAATGCCGAACCGGGCCCTCAAAGGAGAGGTAAGTAATCCTGAGCGGGTTGTCGCACCAATCAATGTAAAGGGTTCCAGGCCAATCTGAACAGACCTTGCATTGGGGCCACTATCCAGCATGATGTCAATCCGGTAGTCCTCCATAGCAGAATAGAGATATTCCTCCACTACTGGGTTCAGCCGGTGAATTTCATCAATGAAAAGCACGTCATGCGCTTCCAGGTTAGTGAGCAACCCTGCCAGTTCGCTGGCCTTATCCAATACCGGCCCTGAAGTTACTTTGATACCAGTACCGAGTTCATTGGCTATGATGTAAGAAAGTGTGGTTTTTCCCAAACCGGGAGGCCCATGTAGCAACACATGATCCAGCGGTTCTGAACGAAGTTTGGCAGCTTCCACAAAAATTTTAAGGTTTTCAACTACTTTGTCCTGACCAGCAAAATCATCAAAGGATAGAGGCCGGAGTGCCTTCTCAAACTCCTTCTCTTTTGAGTCCATCTCGTCATCATCACCTCTAAGGTAGTCTTCTCTCATACGCTGTGATTGCTCTCCCACAAAGATAGTCTTAAAGGAGATTAGTAGTTAGCTATGCCTTAATTTTGCTGAAAATATTCAATTATGAGTCGAAAGCTTTTTTTTAGGGCAATTCTACTAATCGTAATCATTGGTGCAGCTTACCGGTTTTTCACACACCAGCCCAAGTATTCAATGACCCATGTGACAGGTCAGACCATGGGTACTATCCAGTACAATGTGAAGTACATGGGTAATGATGTCCCCGATTACAAACCACAGATCGACTCTATTCTTATAGCATTTAACCAGTCATTGTCCACTTATATTCGGGATTCAGAAATCTCCAAATTGAATTACACTGGTCAACTTGACAACCCTTCCAAAATGTTCCTGGAAGTGCTCAGGCGTAGTGAGGAAATTTATAAATCTACCTCCGGCGCTTTTGACCCAACAGTAGGGCCATTGGTTTCGGCATGGGGGTTTGGTGCCGATAAAAAACCAACAATCCCAGATAGTGCCAAAATAGACAGCCTGATGAGAAGTGTAGGTTTTGATAAGATCAGAATGACAGAAGACATTGCAATGGACAGTGCTATGTACCTCGACTTCAGCGCTATTGCCAAAGGTTATGCCGTGGATCTCATTGCAGATTTCCTTAGCAACAAGCAACTAAGCAATTTTATGGTAGAAATTGGCGGAGAGGTAATCACTATGGGAGAAAATGACGAAAATGAGATCTGGAAAATTGGGATCGAAGACCCCATGGTGGACCAGGATGAACGTCGCTTGCTCGCCATAGTACGACTCAAGGATCAGGCAATGGCCACATCAGGAAATTATAGAAATTATTATCAATTAGGCGATCGCACCATCGCTCATACTATTGACCCTCGCACGGGATACAATACAACTCATCGACTGTTGAGTGCTTCTGTTTTCGCAAGAGACTGTATGACAGCTGATGCTTATGCAACTGCCTTTATGGTATTGGGGTTAGACTCAGCCATCCAGGTGGTTGATCAAAATGAACTTGAAGCATTTTTGATCTACCAGGATGATTCAGGTGAGTTGAAAAGTTATGTTTCCGAAGGTTTGAAAAAATATGTTGAGTTAAATAAGCTATAAAATGTTATCTACGTGGGAATTTTTTGAGACTGTACAACATTACCTAATTTAGCTTCAAATCATCAACCCTAATTTTTAAATCAATCACATGATTCTAATCATTTTAGTGCTCTTTGGATCCGCCATGGCCGGAGGATTGGCCGAGAGAGTGCTGGGCAAACAAACGGGAAGCATTCGCTATCCCTTGATTTTTGCGGGATCTTTCCTGTTTTCCATTACTATTATCCACATTCTTCCTGAAGTTTTTTCTCTTGGAGAAAATCCAATGAAAATTGGCCTATTCATACTTTTCGGATTCTTTTTCCAGCAATTGTTGGAATACTTTACAGCCGGGGTAGAGCATGGTCATGCACACATACATGATCACATATCAGGCCCGTCTAAATTAGGGTTGGTAGTAGCATTACTCGTTCATTCATTTTTAGAAGGCGCATTGCTTACCCATGATTCACCATTTCACGAACAGCATGAGTCATATTCATTGTTGGTAGGAATTGTTTTGCATAAGGTGCCTGCTGCTTTCGCCCTGGTAACCACTTTGAAATCAGGTGATAAATTTTCGAATCAACTCTGGCTCATTTTAATCCTTTTTAGCCTGGCTTCTCCTGCGGGATTGATATTAAGTGACAGTGTATTCAATTTTAGTTCACAGAACCTGCTTGCCCTTTTCGCATTCGTATCTGGTAGCTTTCTTCATATTTCGACCACCATTTTTGTTGAGTCGAGCCCCAATCATCATTTTGGAGTGAAGAAGTTTGCGGTGAGTCTTTCAGGAGCACTTTTAGCCATTGTCACAGAATATATCTTGTAGTTTCAGGTAGGTAAGAATCCGAATAAAATTCTAAATTCATAAATTATACAGGGTTTTTGTATTGTTTTTTGAATCAGTATGATAGATGATATATCTTGGTCATGATTTTTTCAAAACCATCAAGATATCATGAGTAAAGCCAGCATGAAAGCCTATTGGCAACGAAACCTCAAGTACTTAATCATTCTTCTTTCGATCTGGTTCGCAGTTTCTTATGGAGCGGGGATCCTTTTTGCTGACGCCCTTAATAATTTCAGGATTGGAGGATTTAAGCTGGGATTTTGGTTTGCTCAGCAAGGTTCTATTTACGTTTTTGTGATCTTGATCTTTGTATACGTCTGGCTGATGAACAAGCTGGATAAAGAATTTGACGTAGACGAAAAGTAAGTATGGACGTACAGAGTTGGACTTTTTTAATTGTAGGAATAACCTTCGCAGTTTATATCGGCATTGCCATTTGGTCACGTGCCTCCTCCACCAATGATTTTTACGTAGCGGGTGGTGGCGTTTCCCCTCTAGCCAACGGCATGGCCACTGCTGCGGATTGGATGTCGGCGGCATCATTTATTTCAATGGCTGGTTTGATCTCTTTTATGGGATATGATGGGGCCGTTTACCTAATGGGCTGGACCGGGGGATATGTATTGCTAGCACTTTTGCTTGCACCCTATCTGAGAAAATTTGGGAAGTTTACCGTGCCTGATTTTATTGGTGACCGCTATTACTCCAATGTGGCCAGAACCGTAGCTGTGATTTGTGCCATCATAGTCTCTTTCACCTATGTGGCTGGGCAAATGCGTGGGGTTGGAGTGGTCTTTAGCCGGTTTTTGGAAGTTCCTATAGAGCAAGGCGTGTATATTGGAATGGGGCTGGTATTCTTCTATGCTGTTCTTGGCGGTATGAAAGGCATTACCTACACACAGGTAGCTCAGTATTGTGTATTGATTTTCGCGTTCATGGTCCCGGCCATTTTCATATCTCTCCAATTAACTGGCAATGTAATCCCTCAATTGGGATTTGGGGGACAGGTGTCTGATGGCACTTACTTGCTGGACAAATTGGACGGGCTTCATAGAGAACTGGGGTTTGCAGAATATACCAGCGGTACCAAATCGATGATAGATGTGTTTGCCATCACATTTGCCTTAATGGTAGGAACCGCAGGTTTACCACATGTCATCGTCCGGTTTTTCACTGTTCCTAAAGTGAAAGATGCCCGGATATCAGCAGGTTGGGCACTCATCTTTATTGCTATTCTTTACACCACTGCACCGGCAATAGCAGCCTTTGCCAGAACAAACCTGATCGAAACGGTATCCAATGCTGAGTATGCCACCGTGCCAGAGTGGTTTATGAACTGGGAAACAACCGGGCTAGTTCAGTTTGATGATAAAAACGGAGATGGTAAGATTCAATATGTAGCCGGAGATACCAATGAACTAACCATAGATCCGGATATTATGGTATTGGCCAACCCGGAAATAGCCAAATTACCCAACTGGGTGATTGCCCTTGTAGCAGCTGGCGGATTGGCAGCGGCATTATCTACAGCAGCAGGGCTACTGCTGGTAATATCCGCAAGTATTTCCCACGATCTGATTAAAAAACAAATCAAACCAAACCTTTCGGACAAAGAAGAACTTATATGGGCAAGGATTGGTGCTTTTGTAGCCGTGCTTGTAGCTGGCTATTTTGGCATTAACCCTCCAGGCTTTGTAGCAGCAGTGGTTGCGCTTGCTTTTGGACTAGCGGCAGCCTCATTTTTCCCCGCGATCATTCTGGGGATTTTTGACAAAAGAATGAATAAAGAGGGCGCGGTTGCCGGGATGGTAGTTGGAACCTTATTGATGATTTTCTACATGGTCAAATTTAAGTTTGGACTATTCGGTTCCGGCACCAAAAACGACTGGTGGTTTGGCATTTCGCCGGAAGGGTTCGGCACAGTAGCCATGTTGGTGAATTTTGCAGTATCCATTGTGATCTCGAGGATATATCCTAAACCGCCTGAAGATGTAGAGGAGATGGTGGAATCCATCAGGTATCCAAGAGGAGCCGGAGGAGCATCAACACATTGAGATAAGAATTCGGATTTTGATAATTAAAGAATATTCTAGTTTATGAGTCATAAAATACAAACCCTCAGCGGGTATATTCACGAGTATCAGAAAAGTGTTTTGCAACCGGAAGTTTTCTGGGGACAAATAGCCGATTCCTTTCATTGGAAGCAGCGATGGGACAAAGTTCTGGATTGGGATTTTGAAGGGCCGGATATTAAGTGGTTCTTGAATGGAAAGCTCAACATCACTGAGAATATCCTAGATAGACATTTGTTTATCATGGGAGATCGCCCGGCTATTGTATGGGAGCCAAATGAACCCGGTGATGACACCATCACGCTGACTTATAAAGAACTTTACGAAAAAGTATGTGAGTTTTCCAATGCCATGAAAGCCCAGGGGATCAAAAAAGGAGATCGGGTGATCATTTACATGCCTATGGTACCTGAAGCGGCAGTGGCGATGCTTGCATGTGCCAGGATTGGTGCTGTTCATTCAGTAGTGTTTGCAGGCTTTTCTTCCAGCTCCCTCGCAGACAGAATCAATGATTGCGAAGCTAAAATGGTGCTTACCTCAGATGGTAACTTCCGTGGTGCCAAGTCTATAGATGTAAAAGGTGTGGTGGATGAGGCCCTGGAGAAGTGCACCACCATCGAGAAGGTCATTGTTGTGCAGCGGACCAAAACTGAAGTGACCATGAAGGACGGTCGCGATATTTGGTGGCACGATGCAGTAAAAGGTCAGTCCAAGGAGTGCCCCGCAGAAGTAATGGACGCTGAAGACATGCTCTTTATCCTCTATACTTCTGGCTCAACTGGCAAGCCAAAAGGTGTGGTTCACACCTGTGGTGGCTACATGGTGTACACCTATTATTCCTTCCTCAATGTTTTTCAATACAACGCTGGCGATGTGTACTGGTGTACAGCAGATGTTGGCTGGATCACTGGCCATTCTTACATAGTCTATGGACCGCTTTTAGCTGGAGCTACTACCGTGATGTTTGAGGGAGTGCCTACTTACCCGCACGCAGGTCGCTTCTGGGAAGTGGTAGACAAGCATAAGGTCAATCAATTTTATACCGCACCTACTGCTATTCGGGCATTGCAGGCTTATGGCCTGGAGCCGATTGAACCTTACAAGCTGGATACTTTAAAAGTGATCGGTTCTGTGGGTGAGCCAATAAACGAAGAGGCATGGCACTGGTACCATGACCACATCGGCAAAGGAAATTGCCCGCTCGTAGATACCTGGTGGCAGACTGAAACTGGTGGGATTATGATTTCATCTTTAGCAGGGGTAACTCCAAATAAACCTGCGCACGCGGGTCTTCCACTTCCGGGTATTCAGCCGGTGATTGTAGATCCCGATGGTAATGAGCTAAAAGGAAATAATGTACAGGGCAACCTTTGTGTCAAGTTCCCTTGGCCTGGAATCCTTCGGACTACTTATGGGGACCATGAACGGTGCAAGCAGACTTATTTCTCCACATACAAAGGCATGTACTTCACAGGAGATGGCGCTAAGCGGGACCATGATGGCTACTTGAGAATTCTTGGTCGGGTAGATGACGTGATCAACGTCTCCGGGCACAGGATGGGAACTGCCGAAGTAGAAAACGCTATCAACGAACACCCGAAGGTTGTAGAATCGGCAGTGGTTGGATATCCGCATGAGGTAAAAGGCCAGGGCATATACGCGTACGTGATCTGCGATATGGAAGGTAGAACAGAAGAGAACCTGAAAAACGAGATTCGTCAGACAGTAAGCAAAATCATAGGGCCTATTGCCAAACCGGACAAGGTTCAGATAGTGTCAGGCCTTCCAAAGACCCGGTCAGGGAAAATTATGAGAAGAATTCTTCGAAAAGTCGCCTCTGGTGAATCCGATCAACTTGGTGATACGTCTACACTACTAAACCCGGAAGTGGTAGAGGAGATCATCAAAGGTGCTGAGTGATTTCGGTGCTTTATCCCTTTTACAAAGCTGTCGGGTGTTTCCGGACAAGTCAATGGAAATTCCGATGGCTCATTGGGATAAACATATCACCAAGAAAACCTAGTTACCTTCCTGTCAGTGCGAAAGACCTGACAAGACAGAAAAAGTAGTAGTTGACAATAATAAAGATAGGTTATAACCCTTCTTTGGAATTAACAAAAGGCTTTTGGTTGGATCAAAACCAAAGAAGAATCGTATATTTACTATTATGAGAGTTTTGCTGGACATAAAAGATGATAAAGTCGATTTCGTGATGGAGTTACTTGGTAATCTCAAATATGTGAAAGCAGAAACCATTTCTCCTGAAAAAGCTGAACTTATTTCTGAAATAAGAGAAGCAGTAGCCAACCTCAATAAAGCTAAGAAAGGAAAACTTAAGCTTAAGTCTGCTCGAGAACTACTGGATGAGCTTTAATATTTTAGCAATACCTCCTTTCAACAAGCAACTCAAAAAGCTTGCTAAAAAATATCCATCCATAAAACACGACTTCTCAAAATTCCTAGAAAGTCTCCAATTTCAACCAGATCAAGGAGTTGCTCTTGGTAAGAATTGTTATAAAATCCGGTTGTCAATAACATCTAAACGAAAGGGGAAATCCAGTGGTGGTCGTGTTATTACACATCTGGTAATAGAGGACGAGACAATTTATTTACTCAGTATCTATGATAAATCTGACAAGGCCAACCTCACAGATGCTGAGTTAAAGGAATTGCTGAGTTGGATTTCTGATTGAGTATAAATTCTTTTGTGAAAAAAACCACAATCATCAAAGTCTTAAAGTGTGTTCTATTGGCAAGTCAAGGCAAATCCAACCTCACACCGATTCACAATACTCAATGACCCCTTCTTTGATCCTATTGAACGTCTTTTCAATCAACTTTTCGTTCTCCTCAAGTAGCGTCAACCGAAATCCCAACAGATCAGAGGCAAAAGAAGAAATCGGCACAATACAGACCTGTTTGGCAGCCAGAAGATAATAAACAAATCGCTTGTCTTTAGTCATATTATTGGAAGCAAACCAGGAATCCAATAACTTCTTTACTTGAGAATCCTCAATCTTTAAGGATTGCCCTTCTTTAAGCACACCAGGTTCGAAAATCATGGTGTTGTAAAAAGCACCATTGGTCTGATTGAACTTTACGTATGGCACATCGCTAAACACTTCATTGAGGTATGCACTTCTACGCCCGATTTTAGCTTTGGTCTCGGCTATGAATTCCGGATATCGCGAATCCTGCATGATACGCGGTATGGAGAGTTGTGGTAGCTTAGTAGAACTCACCTCTATCATTTTGGCATTGTCAATGGTATCGCACAGTCGGGCAAACTCTCCGTCATTGGTTCGATTATAATACTCTGCCCAGCCACACCTCGCTCCAGGCCATGGAAATTCTTTAGAGATTCCTTTGAGAGAAATGGCAGGAACATCCTGAATAACTTCCGACAAGGTGCAGGTAGTTGCTCCATTATAGACAATATTCATATAGATCTCATCACAGACAATGAACAAGTCGAACTCTTTGGCAATAGCCACCATTTGCTCCAAGATACTCTTTGGGTACACCATCCCTGTAGGATTGTCCGGATTGATGATCAGAATCCCCACAATACTCGGGTTGTACTTTACTTTATTGTACATGTCTTCCATATCCGGGTACCAGCTATTGTCAGGATCCAATTTGTAGGTGATAGGATGATGGTTGGCATGGCCCGCCTCCGCTGATGAGTGCGTGGAGTAAGCTGGTGATGGCCCAATGACACGCGAAGTAGGAAGTAAGTACTGATAAATCTTCTGAATGGCGTCTCCCAGCCCATTAAAAAAAGTAATATCCTGGGCTGATATTTGAGCACCTCCCCTTTTGTTGTTGAGATCTGCCAGAAACTGTCTGGTGGATAAAACTCCTTTGGAGTGACTATAGCCGTATGTGCTGTCTTCATACAGCAACCCGGCAATGATCTCTTTCATCCAACCTGGCATCTTGTGATTCTTCTGAATCGGATCACCAATATTCTCCCAAAGAATCTCATAGCCTAGCTGTTCCATTTGCTCTGCTTTCTTCACAATCCCCCGGATTTCATATGTAAGCTCACTTGCTCCTTCTCTCAGTAACTTCTGTCGCATACCCTAAAAAATAAAGGTACGAAGGTAGGAGAAAGTGTATGTATTTCGAATATATACCGAAGAATATTCCTCAAAACAAAATGAAGCCAATCATTATTTCTTTTCGAGAGAGGTGAATCTGAGCATTTGGAAATTTATTTTTGAATGAATCAACATCATAAGACCTTTAATAGCAAAAAATTCATAATTTAGATCAGAATAAGCCACTAACCCTATGGACTTCAATTTTTCAGACTGGTGGGAGACCCTCACTACCATCCAGCAAGTGTACTGGGGGTTTGCAATACCCTTCACCCTGATATTTCTCATTCAGATGGTGATGACATTCGTAGGTGGTGATTTAGGCCATGATGGATCCGCTGACTTTGATGTGGAAACAGATGATGGTGCTGGTTTTCAATTCTTTACCATTAAAAATTTCGTGGGGTTTTTCACCTTGTTTTCATGGACAGGAATAGCATGCCTCGATTCTGGCATGTCAAATGGCCTGACCATGATAGTATCACTTGGCGCCGGCCTGGTGATGATGGTTATAATGGCCGCTGTGTTTTACTACTTCAGCAAACTTACGGATTCCGGCAACCTGTCGGTAAAAAATGCCATCGGAGGTATTGGTGAAGTATACTTGCCGATTAGAGGTGAGCGGGAAAATATAGGTAAAGTGAGCATCAAAGTGCAAGGCTCATTGCGAGAGCTGGATGCCATCACCGACGACAAGAAAGATCTTCCAACTGGTGCGGTAGTCACCGTAGTGGAAATTGCCAATAATGATACACTAATTGTTACTAAATCTAAAATAACTAATGTCTAGTACTTTCTTATTTATAGTCGCTGCAGTAGTCATATTCATCTTTGTGATGCTGATAGGGTTATTTCAGCGCTACAAGCGCTGTCCGTCAGATCGGATTCTGGTGGTTTATGGTAAAGTGGGCAAAGGATCCGATGACCTGGGCCGTTCCGCAAAATGTATCCATGGTGGAGCAGCATTCATCTGGCCAATTATTCAGGATTATGAGTTTCTGGATTTAACCCCAATCTCTATTGAGGTGATGCTTTCAAACGCCCTTTCCAGACAAAATATTCGTGTAGATGTACCCTCCAGGTTTACAGTTGGTATTTCTACAGAAGAAGGCATTATGACCAACGCCGCTGAGCGTTTATTGGGTTTGTCACAGGAAAGTATCCATGATCTGGCTAAAGACATCATCTTTGGGCAGTTGCGATTGGTTGTGGCTACTATGGACATTGAAGAGATCAACAGCAACAGAGACAAATTCCTGGCAAATGTTGCTTCGAACGTTGAAGCGGAACTGAAGAAAATCGGCTTGAAACTGATCAACGTAAACGTAACCGACATTAAGGATGAGTCTGGCTACATTGAAGCTTTGGGTAAAGAAGCTGCTGCCAAAGCGATCAACGATGCGCGTAAGAGCGTGGCAGAAAAAGTGCGTGATGGGTCTATTGGTGAAGCCAATGCACACCAGGAGCAGCGGGTAAAAGTAGCTTCGGCGGATGCTACAGCCGTAGAAGGGGAAAACACAGCTAAGATCACCATTGCTAAATCTGACGCCCTCAGACGAGAGAAAGAAGCTGAAGCCCAGAAAATAGCCATCGCGGCAGAGAAGGTACAAGCTGCAAAAGCATTGGAAGAAGCATACGCTGCTGAGCAAGACGCTGAGAATGCTAGAGCACAAAGGGATAAAGCCAGTCAAACTGCGGATATTGTGATCCCTGCACAGATTGATAAGGAGAAAGTAGAAATAGCTGCAGAAGCAGATGCAGAAAGAATCAGACGAAAAGCACGTGGTGAAGCCGATGCTATTTGGTTTATGAAGGAAGCTGAAGCAAAAGGTATTTACGAAATCCTGACCAAGCAGGCTGAAGGTTTCAAACAAATTGTGAACGCTGCAGGCAACAACTCAAGGGATGCTGTACTATTGATTGTGGCTGATAAGCTCAATGACCTGGTGAAACTGCAAACTGAAGCGATTAAAAATATCAAGATTGACAAAGTGACCGTTTGGGATAGTGGAAATGGTAACAATGATAAATCATCAACTGCCAATTTCATTTCGGGACTGTATAAATCGGTACCTCCTCTTCAGGAAATGTTCGGTTTGGCAGGAATGGAACTGCCAGATTACCTGAAAGGTAAATCAACGGAACAAATCCAGGATATGGCTAAAGATGTGAAGTCTAAAAATGAGGATAAACCCAAATCCCAAAAGAAAATAGATCCACCTAAAGATGGTGGGGATACAAAATAATGAAAGGGGCTTCGGCCCCTTTTTTATTTAAGGCTCAAATAAAGGAGATAACAGAAACCAATAGAAAAAATCACAGCAATCCCAATTGCAAAACCCTTCATCACTGGGGAATTGGATCGGTTACTGCCAGTGAAGAATCTAAAGAATAAAACATCCGCAATAACTCCCAGAATCACATCCATGGTTTGATCATTTTAATAGGTTAGTCGCACCTAATACAGGAGAAATTACAGAAACTTTCACTTTCTTTCAAAAGAAAATGTCATCCCTTGTCCATCGGCCGAAATCGAAGCAACCAGTTTGTCTTCTTTAAGCTGATAAACAATCTCTTTTGGAAAATCATGTTCGGGGTTTTCAGATTTAAAATAACCTTCTTTCAAATCTACTATCTTGAAGAGGGTTGGTTCTGGGTTTTGAGGGACTTCTGCTATGTAATAAAGCATCCCATCAATAAGCTTGATGCTCAACTTCTCCACAAATGTGGTATCACCATTGCTCAGCGAGATTCCCCGGCCTGTTAATACACCTTCGTCCATTGTCCAGATTTCAAAACCTTCCTTCCCGGGTTTTGCATCTGCACGCTTCCAGGTGCCTTCCAGCCATGTCAATTGAGTGACGTCTGGTTTGGGCTGTGCCCCACAATCAAAAAGAAAAATGGACAAACAACAGATGAATAAATACTTCATAACTTTTTTGAGCCAAAGAAAACCTATTTGATATTACTGATATTGTAAAAAACCGACATCAACTCTTCAGAAAAAAATTAGCCATATCCTCATGATCGAATTGGTATTTAGATGGATCTTCACCAGTAAATTCCTTGAAGTTCTTAATAAAATGTGATTGGTCTGTAAAGCCACCCTGATAGGCCAGCTTCGCCCAGGTGTAATCATTCTTCTCCGCTTGTCGAAATATATAACTCAGACGTATGATGCGGGAGTAGAACTTTGGTGACAAGCCAACCTGCTTTTTAAATAACCGCTCAAGCTGTCGCTCGCTTAACCCAATCTCCTCCTGAAGTTCCTGCACACCGAGCATTCCATTTTTCTCAATGATCAGGTCAACAGCATTGGCGCATACTCCACGATGGACAGGAATTTTCTGAGCCAGTTGTTCCTCAAAATCTGAGATGAAATATGCCAGTGAATCAAGTCCAACTTCCCCAATCTTTACGGAAGGTACCATACTGGCCAAAGGCACCACTTTATCTGTCAAAACAGACATATCCAACCCGAAGAGTTCTGAAAGAGCGGTGGGTTTGAATTTGATACCTATCATGCCAGACACACCCGTATTTTCCAGGGAAAAGTAATGAGTCAGCTGACCTGCCAGCAATTGCTTCGATTGTGTCACCCACATTCCGGAGATATTGATCCGATAAGTATCTCCGTAATGAACGATGATTTCAGGGAATCCATCAGGAATGATCTTTTGGCGGATTACCTCCCGATCCCCTTCACTATCAACGATCCAATAGCATTCCACAAATGGAGATAAAAGCTCCGAAGGTTCTATTCTTTGATAGATCATGGATAAAAATACAATTTCATAAAGACTCTTTTATAGTTCTCTGTAAGCATTATATAACTCGCATTATCAGAGGGCAACTAACTAATCCAACTCTGTAAGGTTAGTGTAACATGAGGGACACAGAAACGGCCAAAAATGATGAAGAGATATTGGAGAATCAACACCGAATTGGATTTCGGGAATATCAGCGATCCAACACCTCGTTAGTTCTTAGTGGATTTGTAGCAGGTCTTGAAATTGGATTTTCAGTACTACTGATAGGTGTTATCATCACCAATTTTCAGGAAATCATCCCCGAACCCTGGTTGCGGTTCATGATCGCCTTAGCTTACCCATTTGGATTCATCCTGATCATACTCGGACGGAGTGAATTGTTTACAGAACACACTTCTCTGGCGATTATCCCGGTTTTAAAAAAACGCGCGTCTATTAAAGAGTTGTTCGGTCTGTGGGGATTTATTATCCTCGGCAACCTCACTGGTGGCTTTCTTTTTGCCCTGCTGATGAGTTGGATAGGCCCTGCCAAGGGGATAATTACACAAATTGCCTTTGCCCGCATGGCCGGCCCCCTTGTGGAGCCGGATTGGCATATTCTCCTTGTCAGTGCGATACTAGCTGGCTGGCTTATGGGCTTGCTGAGCTGGTTAGCTGCTTCGGTGGATGACAGCATTTCCAGAATTGCCATCATCACTTTGATCACATTTGTGATTGGTATCGCCCATTTGCATCACTGTATAGTAGGTTCTGTAGAGATGCTGTGTGGCTTATTCACCAGTGATATTGTGAGTATTACCGATTATCTGCACTTCCTATTCTTCGCCGTTTTGGGAAACACCATAGGTGGGGCCCTGTTTGTTTCAATACTGAAGTATGCGCAAGTGAAATTGAACCCAAACTGAAGTTTACACTTTAGATTGAAAAAAGCCATTTCCTGTCCACAACACCAATGATTTATTTGCTTTGATTAAAACTGCTTGAGTCGAATGTGCCATGCAAGGTCTAAACTGACTTTCTCTGAACTAAATAGTCTAGTTCTCAAACATGCTCATCTAAAATTGATGCGTTAGATTTATTTTTTGAATTAAACCATAACAACTCCTATGAAATATCTAACTGCGATTCTTATACTGCTAATATCCAATGGACTTTTCGCTCAAAACTTCACCATTCCACTTTGGCCTGATGAAGTGCCAAATGCGAAACCGACAAGTAACACCGAATTCAGTGATTCAAGCAACATCGTTAGAATCTCACATGTACAAGTGCCGACCATACAGGTGTACCTTCCTTCTAAAAGGAACGCTACTGGCCAGGCAGTTGTTATTTGTCCCGGAGGTGGTTATGGAATCCTGGCCTATGATTGGGAAGGCACCGATGTAGCAAGATTGCTAAGCGCCCATGGCATTGCCGGCATTGTACTCAAATATCGCCTTCCAGATAATGACAGCAATATGGAACCGCACAAATCTCCCCTAATGGATGCGCAGCAAGCCATGAAACTCGTGCGGGCTAATGCCGAAAAATGGAATATCGACCAAAGCAAAGTAGGTATTATAGGGTTTTCTGCTGGAGGACACCTGGCGTCTACTTTAGGTACTCACTTTGATGAACCCTCTCGTCCTAATTTCATGGCATTGATCTATCCTGTGATATCAATGTCAGATGAAATCACGCATCAGGGTTCAAAAAACAATCTATTGGGTAAAAATCCTTCGGCAGAGTTGGTTGAGTTTTACTCCAATGAAAAACAAATCAAAGAAAATACTCCGCCCACTTTTCTACTTCATGCCACGGATGACAAAGGCGTACTTGTGGACAATAGCCTGGTATTTTATAAAGCCCTGGTCAGCAAAAACATCCCTGCGGAAATGCACATTTACCCGAAAGGTGGCCATGGCTTTGGCCTGGCACTCGGGCAAACACAGCTGGGTGACTGGCCTGATCGGCTGATCGAATGGCTCAATAGCCTGGAGTAGCTCTTTGTGCGCAGTTTATTTCCTTAACTTTGAAGATCAACTAAAACGTAATTATGAAACATTCACCCCTGGTGTTGATAGCTGCGATACTCCTGAGCTGTCAGCCAAAATCCGAAAATTCAAATATGCAATCAGAAAATCCATTTCTAAACGAATGGGAAACACCATATGGGGTGCCTCCTTTCGATCAAATCAAGGATGAGCACTATATGCAAGCCTTTCAGGATGGCATGGCCCAACAGATGACAGAAGTGGAGGCTATAGCCAACAATGAAGAGGCTCCAACTTTTGAAAACACAATTGCTGCGTATGAGAAGAGCGGACAGCTATTAAGTAAAGCTAGTAACGTCTTTTTCAACCTCACATCAGCCAATACCACTGACTCTATCAAGGGAATATCGAGGGTCATCAGTCCGGAGTTATCGTCGCACCGTGACAACATTTATCTAAATAACAACTTCTATCAAAGGGTAAAATCACTCTATGAGCAGAGAGCAGATTTGGGCCTCACGATTGAGCAAAACAAGCTACTGGAAAACTATCACACCAATTTTGTGAGAGCAGGAGCGGCACTAAGCGATGAAGAAAAGACACAAATGAGAGCGTTAAACCAAAAACTCTCCTCACTTACAGTGGAGTTTGGTGAGAACGTGCTAAATGAAACCAATGCGTTTGAAATGGTGCTCACCGAAGAACAGTTGGGCGGACTTCCTGAAAGTGTAGTCAGCGGTGGTGCAGATGCTGCAGCTGAGAAAGGCCTTGATGGAAAGTATGTTTTCACTACCCATCGTCCGAGTCTCTATCCTTTTATCACTTACTCCACAGAGCGGGAGCTAAGAGCGCAATTGAAAAAAGGCTATATCAACAGAGGAGCCAATAATGATGGCAATGACAACAAGGAATTGGTTCGTCAGATTGTCAATCTAAGACTGGAGAAAGCAAATCTACTTGGCTACCAAACCTGGGCAGAATACGTATTGCAGGAAAGAATGCTCAACACAACTGAGAAGGTTTATAACCTCCTGGACAAGGTATGGCCAGCCGCACTCAATGCAGCAATAAAGGAGCGTGATCAAATGCAGGCCATGGCCAAAAAAGAAGGAAAAAATCACGAAATAATGCCGTGGGACTGGTGGTACTATGCAGAGAAGATCAAAAAGGATCAGTACGACCTGGATGAAAATGAAATCCGGCCTTATCTTAAGGTAGATAATGTCATCCAGGGAACCTTCGCACTGGCAGACACTCTGTTTGGTTTGACATTTGAAGAGCAGAGTGATATCCCTAAGTATCACCCGGATGTGAGAACCTACACGGTAAAAAATAAAAAGGGTGAGCTGATCGGTATATATCTTTCTGACTGGTTCTATAGAGGCAGTAAACGTGGTGGTGCCTGGATGAACGTCTACCGGGAGCAAAGCAACATGGATGGCAACAACATCATCCCCATAGTGACCAACGTGGGCAACTTCACCAAGCCAACAGGTGATAAACCATCCCTTCTCTCACAGGATGAGGCCGAAACTCTATTTCACGAATTTGGACATGCACTCCATGGACTGCTGTCAGAGTGCACCTATCCATCCATTTCCGGCACATCCACACCAAGAGACTTTGTAGAGTTCCCATCGCAGGTTATGGAGAACTGGGTGTTTCAACCCGAGATGCTGGCGATGTATGCCTTCCACTACGAAAGTGGTGATGTAATGCCTGCAGAGCTGGTAGAAAAGATTAGAAATGCGGGTTACTTCAACCAGGGGTTCTCTACTGTTGAGTATATGGCGGCTGCTTACCTCGACATGGCCTATCATACCATTACAGCACCACTTGAGGGCGACATCAATGCATTTGAAAAGGCTGCCATGGACAAGATCGGGTTGATTGATGCCATAGTGCCAAGGTATAGAACCGGATATTTCCAGCATTCCTTTAGCAATCCTGAGGGATACTCTTCGGGTTACTATAGTTATCTGAATTCACAGGTGATGGATGCTGATGCTTTTGAAGCCTTTAAGGAAAATGGACTCTTTGATCAGGCAACAGCCGAAGCTTATCGGGAGCACATTCTCTCTAAGGGTGGCACTCGTGATGCCATGGACATGTATGTGAATTTCCGTGGAAGGGAGCCGGAGTTTGATCCAATCCTGGAGCGAAGAGGATTTAAATAAACAGTTTCAATAAATATTAAGAAAGGAGCCTGAAGCCACTTCAGGTTCCTTCCAGCAAACGCCAATCGTGATGTCATCCCGAATTTAGTTCGGGATCTTCTATCAATATTACCTGCTTGATGTTAGGTGCATCCTCCAACTTATTACCACTAGCTCCACCATGTAAAGAATATCCAAGCATCTTCCAGATCCTGAAACAAGTTCGGCATGACAGAAAGATGCAATGCGATTTCAGAATTTGATTCCGTACATAATTACAAAGACCCTGAGACTAGCCGTCCGCAATCACCAATCCGTGACGTCATCCCGAACTTGTTTCGGGAGCTTCGTAAAATAATCCAATCCCATATTAGGGATAATCCAAAATACCCCACCGCTATTGGATAAATTACCCTATTTCTGGTATTGCCAATAATGGTAGGGGTTAATAATTTGCCATCTTTTTTTACTCTTAAATGATTAAACAATGTCAATTAAATTCAATGTAATTGAGCGCGGACAACCCGGCGTAGCGGGAGGTGGCGACAAAAAGTACTATGCCAGTGCTAAAATGACCGGCGAGGTGGATATAGACCAGCTCACCAACTCTATTGAGAAAATAAGCACGGTAAGTGGTGCTGACATCCGGGCAGTGTTGTATGCACTTGTAGATGTAGCTGGTGATGCCCTGGCTGGAAGCAACATCGTGAGGCTTGGTGACCTGGGTACGCTCAGGGTTTCTATTAGTAGTGACGGCCAGGAGTCAGCAGACAAGGTTAACGCCTCCGCCATCCGCAGCAACAAGGTGCTCTTCGCTCCAGGCAAAAAGCTGAAAGAGATGCAAAAATTGGCAACTTATGAGAAGATACGTTCTACATCAGCTGCCCCAGTTCAGGCTACCTAACAATCACTTTCAAAACCTATGCGCATAGGATTTTTTTCTATGCGCATAAAAAAAAATCCTATGCCTATAAGTTTCCAAACCGATAGGCATAGGTTTTAACATCTCTGCTTCACATAATATTGCACAACTATGGATACCAAACGCACCTACCTCGACTATATGGACAAGACCTATCTGGAGGAGCTCAATTATAAGATATGGTCTACCAAGGGTGCGCGCTTCCAGGCACACCAGCGGCTGAGCCGCACAGCCAGGCTCAGCATGATCAGCTCCAGCCTGCTCAATGCCTACCTCATAGTAGCTGGCTTGCTCTCTGTTTATAACATCTACAACGAATCTGCTGTGAGCGATAACCTGATGGCCTATGTCATCACTAGCCTGAGCATCCTCCTGCTGGTCTTTACACAGGTGGAGGGCTCTAAGCGGTATGAGGTACGGGCAAAGGAATTTCACGACTGTGCCTTGGCGCTCTCCCGGCTTTATGATCAGCTGCGGATATTCAAGACCCCCAAAACCAACACCTCCGAAAAAGAAAAAATCAGCTTTGCCGAGCAGCTCACCGATAAGTATGAGGACATACTGGCACGTACGGACAACCACCACGCCAATGACTTCAACCTCTTTCGTACTAAAAAACCCGACTACCACCTACTAAAGCCCAGGCAGGTGTGGCTGATCAAAGCCAGGAGCTATTTTACTTCTTACTTCTTCTATCACTTGCTGATTGGGAGTCCTGTGGTGGTGGGGATGGTGGTGTGGGTGTGGGAGGTTTAATACCTCTAGTCCGTTATTGCTTCAAGTTCATTAATTTCATTCACCCTGCTAAACGAGAATCTGTGTACGAATTCACTATAAGTGAGTAGCCGCTCACCCTTAAAATCCAATAGCTTTTTTAATGCACGATTTTTGAATATCTGATCCTTGACCTTCTTCAACTTAGGTACTTGATCAAAGGCATCAGACAGCAGAAGATCCCGGTCGACTTTAAGAGTTTCACATATCACTTCTGCGTACTCTCTACAAACACCAATATTTAACGCTAGAAAAAACATGACGGACAGGAAATCATCATGCTTATTTTCATCATCATAAGATAAATGTTCATGTGCACGTATTAATCGATAGATATTGATAAAACGCTTAATAGTTCTTGGTGATTTCCCTAAAAGCCATGCAATCTCCTTGAGCAAATCGAGCTCATCCTTTGTAAGCTGAAGATCCCTCGGGGTAACTATTTTGCTGTTTACTTCATCAGACAGTATTTCCGTTTGTTTTTTACCATGGGGAGTATCATCTACTTTTGATGCTAAAACAGACTTTACCTCCTCCTTAGCTTTCTCTACTTTTTTGGTGCTTGTTTTTTCTGCAGATAAGCTACTCGGCGGCACAACGTCCACAGAATCGGTAGCAATCTGATCTTTAAGCAAATCATCTATAAAGGTTTTAATGGAGTCGTTGGACGCATCTTTTAGCTGAAAGGGTATCTGAAAAATCTTCTCAATGTATTCTTCAGGCTTAACTTCCTTAATCCTCTCAACAAAACCTTCAGTATCGCTATACTCACTGTAGCGGAGCATGTACTGGTAATTCAAGGCGTTATGTAGACACCGTTTGTCTACGCCAACCACCACATTAAAGAGAGGAAAAGCCATGAGAAGATGAACAGCTTGAACCACTTCCAGCACCTTAGCATCCGAGCAACGATCAAGATCATCAATGTATAATATTATGCGCTCAAGTTTCTGGCCTTTATTAAACTGCTCCGAAATATATGCCCTATCTTCCCGCAGCTGCTTTTCACTCTTATTTTCTGTGTCTGCTTCATCTGCGGCTTTTTCCTGGTCTTTACCATCTTCAGTATAAAAAAGATCACTAAGCGTTTCAAAATCTTTCCTGATTACCGAAACAATACCAAGGCGATCCACATATTCCTTTTGGTCTGATTTGGATGAAATGAAGTTAGCTATGGCCAACTGAGTAATATCCGGGTTTAAGGAATATTCTCGATGGATACTTTCTTCGATTTCTTGTATAATTGGATCTATTTCCTTGATGTCCTTTTTTAGCTGCTCAAGCTCCTTATCATTACTTTTCTCTTTAGAAGCTAATTCGCTGATGTTATTGAGAAGTTCTTTAACGACACCTGCTCTTTTTCTGTAAAAAGAGATAATAGGAACAAGTATGGGTGCTACCACTGTGACTATTTTTGTGTATGCACTCTCCAAAAAAGGCTTCCAGGAATCAATCAATGAACTTAGTAAGTCCTCAGCAAAGAAGAAAGCAATGACTACAGTGACAACCACTATTAACTGCCAAATATTTCTTTTGAAGTATTTGAAAAGATTTGTTCCTACTTCTATTTTTTCTTTGAGCGCTTCAGGAGTCAATTGCTTTGCTGCAGATTCTGGTAAGCCGTTCTCCTTACAGAAATCCAGGATCTTTTTATCATACTTTGAAGAAAAGAAATTGGCTATTCGCTTTGTCTTTTCTCTTTCCAGCTTTTTCTTAAGTTCCTCCAGGCTGGCTTTTTTCTCTGTATAGTTTTGGAGGTCACCATGTAAGAGTTGCAGACGCTTGGCAATCCTTACTTGAATCTTTAATCGCTCGATTTCACCACTTGTAGTATTCGATATATATTCATTAAGTTTTTGAAATAAACTATGTGCCAGTCCTGCCCATAAGTTTGCATCCAAATAAGACCAGGCATTAAACCAGATATGGGCAATTCCCTGGCAAAATTCCTTTTCCCTGCTTTTGAAATTCGGTGTTGAGGGCAGTTCGTCCTTGTTAAGAAACCTTTGATGTTGGGAAAGTTCCTTTATCCGTTTTTCAAGATGCCTCATAAAGAAGCTCTTGCCGGAACCCCATCTTCCAAACAGCGCTATTGCCAAAGGTGGGGTTACATTTCTGGAAGCCAGTAGAAGAGCAAACGCTCTAACATCATTCTCGATACCAAGAAGGTCTTTTTCTGTGTATGCCCAATCGCTATTATACCCGGACTTGCTTAGGGATTGGTTCTTGGATTTGATGGTTCCCTCCTCAATATTTAATTCAGTGGCATTAATTATAAGCTCAAACAATTCTGGACTTACTTGATGAATCCCCTGATCAAAGGATTTAAGCTTATGGCCAGCAGCAAATTCATCAAGCTTTTTAAATGAAACAGGTTTATTGAAGCTATAAATCACGCGAATGCTCATATCTCGAACCACCTCATCAATTCCGGAGTTGGAATGCGTGATTTCGATTATTTTTAATATAGACTCCAGTTGACGTGCTTCGTTAAATCCTAGTAACAACTGGTTTGCTGCGAACGGATGTTCCTGAGCTTTTACATTTAATTGAAGATATATAGGTTCTTTAGTTATTACAGGGCTATTATGGTTATACCACCAAAAATACTCCGCTCTATTATAGTGTTGCTCTATTAGTTTGCGAACATGCCCTACTGAAAGTTCAGTTTTGAAACCTTTGCTCAAATCTTCAATAATGTTGGGAAGGTTAGCATATCGCTCCAAAACACCGATAAGAATGTCGTCTAGATAAGCCGATCTTATCTGGTGAAAAGTACCTCTATACTGATTTCCGACAGTTAAATCAACCTTATCGGGAAATTGATACCAATTGACTTGTAAGGAATTTCCATCCCTTAAATTTTCCATAAGTACCCCGACGGCTCGCAAGGTTAACATTCCAGTTCCATCCCGAGTCCATGTAGATTTGGCGAATATCACATCATCACGCTTAGCTAGATTAACACCACGCTCAAATCGGCTTTCGTGTCCGTTTTCCCATATTCCTTCCGTGACAAATCGAGGTAACTGATCCTCCCCGCTCCAGTTATGACCAGCAACAAAAAACGACCTATTCTTTTTTAAATCACCCAAAACAATTCCAAACACCTCGCTATAATCACTATCATATAAGAGGTCATTGGAAAGGTATTCAGAGGTATGAAAATCGATTAGATTTTCAAGATCAGCATAGTTTGGAGACTTCTCCAACTGACTAAAAATCTCGCTTATATAATTATTAGAAAGGAGCACCAAAGGCTGTTTAAAAACCCCGTCGCCTGAGACACCTACAATAGCCCTAAATTTTTCCCATTTAACATTTAGAGCACCCTTTTCCCTACGTCTGACAATCCCTATTGCATGGATCGTCATTTGTCGAGTTGCGTTCTCATGTTTTAAAATCAAAAAATCTCGCTCTTTAACCTTCTCCCACTCAGAAGCAATATTTTCTAAGTTTCTTGGTTGCCAAATGCCTTCCGAAATGAAACGTGAAGATTGATCAGACCCCCTCCAAACAGCTTCCGCTAAAAACATATTAGAGGTATGAGCTGCAATTTTATCTCCAATAGGTTTTAATTTCATAAAAAATATTTTGAATCCTTAGTCTCTCCTGCCATACTCAACTTTCAAACTGAATTCTCATTTAGCCTTCATCCTTTTCCATAAAATGGATGCTTTTAGCTTCTTATCGATGGTTGAAACCAATAGTCTCACTTCCCCTCTAAAATCTACTTGATCACAACGTTTATCTACAGCATGACCCCATCCCAACTTCGTTTGCCGCTTCTCACAAAACTAAGCAATCCCTACTTGACATATTAGTACTAATTGACAGCCACAACTTCTCCGAGGAGAAGTGAATCAGCTCCAAAACATATTGGCAAGGACATCCTAATACGGATCAGTATCCTCAATCAATCTTTAAAGTAAGCGGCAAGCCAGCCTGTCGGGATTCATCCACACCTCCAAGAAACTCACCAGTGGAAGTGACCCTGTAGGTGCCATCCCCATAGACGTCTATGATGATATCCCCTACCGCATAGCCGCTAAAGCTGGTCTTGTCTGACTGTCTGCCCTCCTCTGTTTGCAGTACCAGTGCCGGCTCCACCTCTATGCAGGAGACAGTAGCCATCAATACCCGATCCACTATATCATAGCGCGGATGCTCGTAGTTCCACCCCTGGTTTTGTCCTATGGAAATAACCGCAAGCGATGGAGACATGAGATTCATGAATGTGGAGTTGGTACTGCTCTCACTTCCGTGGTGGCCCACATGCAGCACTTCTATACCTTTGTCCCTTTCCAAAATCCGCTGCCTCACCATGGCATTGACCAGTGGTGTTTCCAAATCCTTCTGGCCGGTAGATCGGTGGGTGCAGTTGGTCTCGGCGCTATTGTCTCCACCTCCCAGGTCACCGGCAGAGAAAAACTCAAAACCTTTGTACTCAAAGAGCAAGCCGATGCTCCGGTCGTTCTCGCTTAGATTGCCCACAGACTCACCACCAATGATTTTACCGGCTGTAATCACACAAGTGGCTTTCGCTCCACCTCCCAAGTCCAGCTCATAGCCCGGCTGCATCACATGTTTTTTCCTGGCCTTCTGGTCTATGAGGTTTACCAAATCATCATAACCTCTTTTGGGTGAATGGCTGTTGTGGTAATAGGCGTCTACATCATATCCAGCATTGAGCAATGGAATGAACCCACCGTAGTGATCCTCGTCTTTATGGGACACCACCATATAATCAAAAGTGGTATTGGAAGGCTCGTACCCTATGCGCTCCAGGTAATCAAGCAGCTCTTCGCCACGTTCTTCCTTTCCTCCATCAAAGAGGATGGTCTTCCGCACTCCATCCACTTGCGGCCCCTGCACCAGCACACAGTTGCCCTGGCCCACATTGATCACATGAATGGTCATCTGTGCCTGTACCTGACAGGTGATCAGGATCAGACCAAGCAACACGCTGTTATATATCAATCTAGTGCTCATCGGATCAATTGTTTTCATTGAATTTAACAGCCGTATACACGCCGTTGCTAATACCCAGCAGCCCTAAGACCGACTCGTCAAACGTGGGTATCTGCATGGTGTTGTAAACCTCCACCAAATAGTAAATCCCAAAAGTGATGTTGAACAAAAAAACCTGAACGCGATGGATAGAGATATTTCCGGTCTGATCCGTCAGGATGTCATTGAACCAGTTGGTTCCGCCTGTATTCTGATGCCTGGTGGGTGGAGGGCCTGTCAGTGCCTGTGGAGCGGCCGCTGCTTTTGCTATGTCCTGCTCGTCTTTCTTGTCAATGGCATAACCCGCCGCCAGGGTGGCACCACTAATACCTAGTAAGGCCAGCGCAGTAGTGTTGAGCCCATAATCAGAGGATGAAATGAGAATATAAACCCAGGAGGTCAATACGATCAATGTCCACCACCAAAGCTGGCTTCTTGAAAAGCTATAGGGTTTGGTATTGGCGTTAGAGATGTCTTTGAGGGCTCCTTTCCAGAATCCTACCCACACTAAAAACACCGCGAGTGACCCCACTGCAAACCAGGACAGTACCTGAAGTTTACCGGACTGATTGATGACCTCCACTTTTACAGTTTCATTGATCACAGCGTCATTGGGTAATTTCAGGCTCACATAGACCTGACTCTTCGTCTCCAGGAACCGGATAGCATCGAGCTGTTCCCGGCTAAGTAGTTCTTTTTGGATCACAAATGCCAGAACATCCTGCCGGATG
Source organism: Marinoscillum sp. (assembly GCA_040218045.1). GTDB lineage: Bacteria > Bacteroidota > Bacteroidia > Cytophagales > Cyclobacteriaceae > Marinoscillum. The sequence continues at coordinate 183,627 of JAVJQA010000012.1, read as the reverse complement.
GTGTCCTCTTTATTTTCTTCGCTAACCAGGTCTTTCGGTATCCGCCGGGGGGTGATCTTATTCAGAGAGATGTCATTGATCGAAAGGTCGATATCCTTACGGTCCCATTCCTCCTTCTCAATGGTCTTATTGATGTCGGGGACATACAAATACAAGATGTCCAGGTCGTTGATTCGTTTGTCTCCGGTCTTGTCTTCTATCCAGAATGATAGGTCAGGTCGGGTCTGCCCTGCACTTACAGTTGAAATGAGCGCGAGGCATACTAGTAAGTAGTATTTCATGGTACGTATAGGTTAGTGATAATTCATGGTTCATTTATCACTTGTTTGATCTCCTTTACCCAGCCACCACAGTCCTTCCAAACAACATGACAATTAACTCATTGAAATTAGGCATTATCCAAACCAAGAACAATACCCATTTTAGGGTATAGACTCAAAGTCATAAACTTAAGCCATCCTCCTTTGTTGATGTTTCCAGCAAGCGTCAATCCCTGACGTCATCCCGAACTGACTACAAGAACGCTTCCAACTCGCACTGACACTTCGGTAAGTACAAGATCAGAAGGAACCCGGCGTTCGCCTGGAAAACAAGGCCTGCAATAATCTGGAGTCCTAAAGACCTAAAGTCCCAAGAACCTATAGCCCAACTACTTCTTCTCTTCGTCTTCTTCAAACTCTACATCAGACACGCCTGAGTCTGAACTACCTAATGCATTGGCATCTCCATTCGGATCAGCATCTTACATGCATCCGGAGGGGGAGCCATGTCACTAAATTTTAGGCACTTTAAGCAAGCGCTAGACTACAATAACCCCTGCTTACCCAAAACTGAAAAGAACGCCTCCTGATAGGTTTTTCCAATAGGGATTTGGACTTCCCCTAACCTAATGATGGATCTTTCTATACTATCTATCTTGTCAATGGCCACTAAATAAGACTTATGGACTCGAACAAAGTTTCCTTTGGGCAATACAGCCTCGAAAGAAGCAAACTTTTGTAGACACATAATTGGCTTACCTGCCGTAGTATGAACCCTCAGGTAATCACTCATCCCTTCAATGTAGACAATGCTATCTACAAGTACCTTTTCGATCCGATATTCTGTTTTTAAAAAAATGCTGTTTCCGGATTCGTCTTTTGATTGAATGCGCAAAGTGAATTCATCATAGACCTTGTCGACGGACTTTAAGAACCTTGCAAAATCAAACGGTTTGAGCAAATAATCACTCACGTGCAATTCATAACCCTGAATGGCGTATTCCTGATAGGCTGTGGTTAAGATGACCAACGGTTTTCTACTTAAACTCGTCAACAATTCAATGCCGGTCATTTCGTCCATTTGGATATCCAGAAAAACCAGGTCTACCGGGTTTTCCTTAATGTGCTGGAGCCCCTGAAGGCTACTTCTAAAGTTTGCCTGCAGTTCCAGGTAAGGAGATCTTTTAATAAAGCCCTCTAGTTTGTCAGCCGCCAACGGTTCATCTTCGATGATAATGCAGGAGATTTTCATGTCAATCTTAAGGTTAGGTCCACCTCGAACAAGTTGTCATTTGTTGATATTTGAAGATCAAAGGCATCAGCATAAAGTAACTCAAGTCTTCTTCGTGCATTTGCCAGCCCTATTCCATGATGCTTTTCTTTGATTCCTACCTCTTTGTAATTAAAGTAATTTCGACATTTTAGGTGTACCTGCTGATCAGCCACCACCAGATGGATCATGATGGCTGGCATAGTTGGTGGCTTGGAAACAAACTTAAAGGCATTTTCAATGAATGGTAGAAATATTAGCGGTGCTATGCTCAAATCCTTTGCAGCATCATCGATCTTCAGTTCCACAAAATCGGGTTGTTCAAACCTCAAGCGCTGCAACTCGGTCAGCTGACGGATGTACGCTATCTCTTTGGCAACAGGCACTTCCTTGCCATCACTTTCATAGAGCATATAGCGAAGCAATTTCGACAACTTGATGAGCATTGCTGAAGCTTCATCCTGAGACTTATAGATCAGTGTATCAATATTATTGAGGGTATTGAAAAGGAAATGAGGGCTCAACTGGGCTTTCAACATGGCCAATTCATTGCGCAATGACTGATTTTCCAAAGCGTTCTTATGCTGCAGGTTCTGATTCCAATTGATGAACCCACGAAGTAAGCTCCCGCACTGGCTGATTAGAAATGACCCGGCTGTACCCTCCACAAACTTCTGTGTGGCAAATTCTCTAAACGTTGGGTACATCACCCAGAAAGCTGAAACAAAAATCAGCGACATAATGGCACTGAACAATACCGAAACAACCAGATAGCCATAGTATCTCTTGGAGTCCAGAAATAACGGCTGAAAATAGCAGTAGAAAGTATAAAAATTGATAATGCCCCACAGCAACAAAAGAACGGACGCCGCATAGTTAGTAGTTAAAAACTCGAGTTCCCCAGGGTTGGAACTGACACTCATCCATGACAGGGCAACAAAGGTTGTCCAAAACAAAAAATGAACAATAAAATAAAGCAGCCTATGCATTTTTCATTTAGGATAAGCGTCCGTTCCGGGTAAATTAACTAGCTGGTAGTTCATCTGAAACTTTTTGCTGCTGAAACTTTTCCCATTGGCGTCCTATCAGCTTGAGCATTACAGGATAAACGAAGAGCAATCTAAACGGCTTGATCAATAGCATATACACTTCTCCAAACCATCCTTTTGGTTTTACATAAATCGTCATTGTTACTCCATATTTTCCATTCTCGCGTGGTACCCTACCAAAGTGAGCAGCCGCCAATACGGTTACATTCTCAATCTCTGATAACATTTCTTCTTTCAAGTCATAGACCGGAACAAAGTCTCCAAAACCCTTGGCGTCAATATCGAGCTGGGACAATCCTTCCTGTTTCGCATACCGCGCTCGAATGCTCCCGGATGGCATGGCTTCAATGGCCTTGTCAGCGTCCTCCCAACCAAACACTTTTCCAAGGAAAAACCTAAGTTTAAATAGCCATCCCGCTATTCCTGTGGAAGCGGTTTTTTCAAGAGCCTCCACAAAAGCAGCATTCAACTCACCAATGTATTGATTTGCCTCCATCTCTACCGGAAGATCCCATACATCTTCTATTCTCAGGTCTGGCAGTAGCCGATGTACACGCCAGGCACGGTTCAAATGCTCTTGTTTGTCAATTCGCATGGCTCAGGTTTTTGGTTAACGCCAATGGAAGCGCAAAAAATAAAACGGCAAATACCATGATAATAGCGAATACAATACTACCGTTTGGAAAATAGAATTCCATTCCCAATCGCGACAAATAAAGCGTGGCAAACATTGCAAGGAAAATGCGGCCTACTGTACTGGCCAGAAGTTTGCCTGGCATAAACAACAGCACAAATGATGTGTAGAAAAAGAAGACGATGGAGAACAAATTGAGCATTTGCATGATGTTGCTATTGTCCACCCTTAGCTTTGACAGCTCCTCCGACCAATCAAACAAGCTCCAAAAACTTACGTGCAATATGCCAATCAAAAGGTTGACCACTCCTCCAACCCTAACTAAGAAAACGGATGATTTCATCTTTTTTTTTGACAAAGGATGTAGCAGAGGGCCACATTACAAAATGTAATCTGCGAACGCTCAAATTGTCTCTGTGAACGCTCAAATTATGCGACTGAAAAATCTCTAATAATTGTGCCTCATCAATAGATCTACTTTTTTAGTCCAATTACAAAAATGTATTTCATGGATACACAAAGCAAGCATTTAGAAAGGCATGACAAAGACTCTAAATTAGCCTCAGGGTTGCCACACACGATGTACCTACTACTATGAATAAATTTAACTTTAGAAAGCGAAACCTACTATCAGGCCCACATCTGCTAGGAACTCTTCTGATAATTGCAGGTTTGTTTGCTATCGTGAGTCCAATGTTTCTAAAAAGTGATAACCCAATTGAGAGAATTTTGGCTATGGGTGTAGGAGCTGTAATCCTTGGACTCTTAATTGTATCCTCATACAGTGGCACCCTTATTGATTTTACTAAAAAAAAATACAAAGAATATTTGTCAATTTTTGGGTATCAATTTGGAGAGTGGATAGTACTACCCAACATATCGAAAGTCCGAGTAATTGCTGTCAGTTACTTGAGCACCAATACACCGAATGGCATAAGTCCAACCCTATCGGGAAAGGTAATCGAATTTAAGACAATGGTATACTCGAGTACTTCTAAGCCTGAGTTTTCATTTGTTTATTCAAATAGAGATAAGGCACTCAAACATGCCAAGCTCTTAGCTTCAAATTTGAATGCTAGTTTGAAGCTAGACATTGCAGAAAGAGAGTGAGAATAGTATAAATCCATGGAAAACCACAGCCGACCATAAAGGTCACAGCTCCTGCCTAATGTCACTCAGCACCAGGCAGAAAATGACATATCCGGTGTCCTGCACCACAAATCCCCCTAGAACGCTCAATGAAGAATCTTTCCTGCATGATTTTAAAGAAACAAAAAAAGGTGCCAGTGGCACCTTTTTAATGATATGAACAGTCATTAATTCTTGTTCCTATTTGTCTATGTCGAAAGGGACTGTCAGGTCTTCCCATTTCAGGCTTACCAATCCATCATCTGAAATGTCGACAGTAAACCTCTCGCTAAAAGAGTCGGATTTCTTAGGCTTTGCTGTAATGCGAAGTACATCCTTTTCACTGTCATAATCATAAGCACCCCATTGGTTCCAGGTCTCGTTGAAAATGATGGTCCATTCATCTTCTCCTGGAATTGTGAAAAGGCCATATTTGCCTTTAGGTAAAGTTTTGCCCCCAACTTTGACATCAGAAGATACTTCTATCCAGCTGGCTTCATTGGCGCCAGTTCTCCATACTTTACCGTATGGCACCAGGTTATCCCAAACTTTTCGGTCTTTTACAGCTGGTTGGCTATAGTCCACTGTGACATCCACACCATCTACAGTTGCCTTGGCTTGAGCTGGTGGACTGGGCCGGTTGCTTTTATCCTTTTGTGCATTGGCGGTTACCATCACCCCTATCAAAAGGGTCAAGGCGAGTAAGGATTTTGATATAAGTTTTAGTTGTTTCATAGTTTATAGTTTTTTGTTTTTCACGTGAATTAGGCGGAATAGTTACTTTTTCTTCATTTGAAAGTGTAGGTAAATGTCACTGGCGCAACATAGAAGTTCAAAAAAAGCACTGAAATCACTATATTGTCTTTTCAAACCTGACTGAAATGATATCAAAACTAACCTCCTTGACCTTAATAGTTTTCATTGGCTTTTCGTGCTCCGAAGTGAGCAGGGAAAAACGGCCGTTGGTAGATGCAGTGGATAAAAAGGTTCACGACATAGATGCCAATCATCGTGTGAGTATCATGGAAGACGATTTTCATCAGGGGGATTCGGTCTATAAAATCAGGGGATACTTCATGGATGATCAACTATTAAAACTAGTTGGATTCCTTAAAACCCCACGCTTTGATCGGGAAGATTTCTTCTATTTTGAGCGACATGAACCGATATTCAGTGGTCACCTTATGGTAGAAAAGGTGGAAAATATTGCGGCAGAGTACAAGTACTATTATGGTGAGGATGGCTTTGTAGATGAAGCATTGTTTTGGGAAGACCACTATACACCCGGTAAGCGATTTCCCATTGAGCATTTTTCTGAATTTGAGCCAGATAAGGATTCACTGCGGGCTGAGGAGGAAGAACGGTTGATGTTTTTCCTGGGCAAGCTTGATATGGAAGGTTTTGAAATCCGTCATCTAAATGAAAATCTGGAAGCAAATACAGAACGGTAATATCCTATGACAATAGAGGAAGCTCAGGAGCAGGTAGATCAATGGATCAAGACAGTGGGAGTAAGGTATTTTAATGAGCTGACCAATATGACCATTCTCACCGAGGAAGTTGGAGAGCTCGCCCGGATCATGGCCCGAAAATACGGAGAGCAGTCTTTTAAAGAATCCGACAAGCAGGGGGATATGGCCGATGAGATGGCTGATGTCTTGTGGGTATTAATTTGTTTGGCCAACCAGACCGGAGTAAATTTGACGGATGCACTCGCGAAGAATTTTGACAAGAAGAATATGCGTGATGCCACCAGACACAAGGACAATGAAAAACTCCGTTAATGGAAATAACGCTCACAACTCCCGCTTTACTCTTTCCTGCTATTTCTTTACTCCTTCTCGCTTATACGAATAGGTTTTTGGCTATAGCCAACATTATCCGCCAGCTCCACAAGATGTACCTGGACAATCCCAAGAGTGTATTGGAGGGACAAATTAAAAACCTCAGGCTAAGATTGTTCCTGATCAGAACCATGCAGTTTTTTGGAGTTGGCAGCTTGTTTTTATGTGTATTGGCCATGTTTTTCATCTTCCTTGAGGGAGGTATGTGGGGAGGCTATATCTTCGGCGTTTCACTGGTTTTTTTACTTTTATCACTTTTCATTTCCCTGCGCGAAATTCAATTGTCAACCAAAGCCCTTGAGATTGAATTGAGTGACATGGAATTTGGATCAAACCTTAAATTTTAATCTCAATGCATTATTTAATCATTGGCCGTGATGGCAAAGATGCTGCACAAAGAAGACAAGAGAATCGCGCTGCACACCTGGAAGGTGCCGCCCAGCTAAAGGCTGATGGCAAGTTGCTTTTTGCGGTTGCTATGATTGAGAATGGTAAAATGGTTGGCTCTGTAATGGTGATGAATTTTAGCACTCAGGCAGAATTTGAGGAATACAAGTCACAGGAGCCCTACATCACTGGTAAGGTCTGGGAAAAAGTTGAAATTACGGAATGCGCCGTTCCTCCGCTTTTTGTCAGTTAAGAATTTCCAACAATCCCTCTCGATAAACCGGGATGACTGAGTAGAGACTCTGGTCCATACAGAAAGCAATGTCGCGCTCTATCCCAAATGTTGCCAGCCTTCTGGCGTGAGAGGAGGCATTGGCCACTTGCATCAAATCATTCCGATTGTATTGATAAAGATTGTGTGCTATGTGGGATGAATCGCCACTCAGCTTATGTGTGGATTTCATCTCATCTATCAATGCACCAGCAAACAGTGTATCCTCCGTGTTTACCGTACCTTTCCATCCAGCACAATGTATCACTACATCATTATTGGAAGTGGCCAGGTAGTTGGCCAGGGAATGTAGGTTGAGAAAGGCACCAATCAATATCTCCTTTGCGCTAAGCGAAGCTAAAATGGCTTTGGTTCCATTGGTAGTAGTTACGGCGATTGACTGATCTTTGAATTCCTCCTGCATGTATTCAAAAGGGGAGTTGCCTATTTTGAAACCATCGATCTTTTTGCCGCCGCGTTCACCAGCTGTGATGTATCCCTGTTTACCCATTTCAAAACATTCATCAACAGTGGATACAGGATAGATGGACTTGACACCATAAGCCAAGCCAGTGACTATACATGAGGTAGCACGAAAAATATCTACTACTACTACTATTTTACCATCGAGATCATATTGCCCGATTAAATCCGGTGTAAGACAAACTTCTACTTGATTCATTTGATAAATGGAGGTTTGGTTACTTTGGCGGCGAGTGTTTTATTCCTTACTGAAATGAAGATTTCACTATCCGGGGTGTGATGACCAACGGTCACATAGCCCAGTCCTATCCCTTTATTTAATAGTGGTGAAATGGTACCTGAAGTGACCTTCCCGATGATACTTCCATTTCCATCCATAATTTCATAGTCATGTCTTGGAATGCCTTTGTCTACCATCTCAAAGCCTACAAGTCTTTTGTTAACTCCAGCCTCTTTTTGTTTTTTGAGGTTTTCTGAATTTACAAAATCTTTGGTGAATTTAGTGATCCAGCCAAGTCCGGCCTCAAGTGGTGAGGTTTCGTCAGTAATGTCATTTCCATAGAGGCAAAATCCCATTTCCAATCGTAAGGTGTCGCGAGCACCTAGCCCTATTGGCTTAATGCCGTAAGTAGCCCCTGCTTCAAATATTTTCTTCCAAACAGCTTCTGCTTTGTCTTTCTCCACGTAGAGCTCAAAACCTCCGGCACCAGTATACCCCGTACCCGAGATGATCATTTCCTCACCTGCTAAAACATCTTCCTTAAAGTGATAAAATTTAACCTCACTCAAATCCACATCAGTCAACGACTGTAGAACATCTGCGGCTTTTGGGCCCTGTACTGCGAAAAGGGCAATATTGTCAGAGATATCTTCCATCTCAGCGCCAAAGGAATTGTGGGATTTTACCCAGTTCCAGTCTTTTTCAATATTGGAGGCATTTACGACCAGCATGTACTTCTCAGCATCAAATCGGTAAACGATCAGATCATCAACAATTCCACCCTGATCGTTTGGGAAACATGAATACTGAGCCTGGCCATCCACAAGTTTAGAAGCGTCATTGGACGTGACTTTTTGGATCAGGTCCAATGCTCTCGGGCCTGTAATCATAAATTCCCCCATATGGGAAACATCAAATACCCCTACCGATTCACGAACCTGCATATGCTCCTCTTTGTCGGAACTATAGCGTACTGGCATTTCAAAACCAGCAAAAGGAACCATCTTGCCACCAAGGGAGACATGGAGGTCATGTAAAGGGATGCGCTTGATACTCATAAAGATAGTGTTTGGGTCACAAAATTAGGGATTGTATGCTTGTTGTTTAAATTTCTATCTGAAGGCTCACGGGGCAGTGGTCAGATCCAAAGTACTCATTATGAATCTCGGCACTTTTCAATTGATTCTTAAGTCGTTCACTTGTCAGGAAATAATCAATTCGCCAGCCAACATTTCGTTCACGGGCACTGAACTTGTAATTCCACCAGCTGTATTTTACCTCCTCAGGATAAAACTGCCTGTAAGTGTCTACAAAGCCGGCGTTCAATATTTCATCCAAACCATCTATTTCCACCTGAGTGTAGCCGGAGGTTTTGTTATAGTTCGGCTTAGGTCTGGCAATGTCTATTTCTGTATGGGCTACATTCAAGTCTCCACACACTATGACTGGTTTTTTCTCATCCAGGGCGATCAGGTGATTTCGGAACAACTGGTCCCACCCCGACCTGTAGTCTAGCCGTTTCATGCCTTCACCAGAGTTTGGGGTATATACAGTCACCAAATAGAACTTTTCGAACTCTGCGGTGATCACCCTACCTTCCTGGTCATGTTCCTCAATACCCAGGTCATACACCACCTCCAGTGGTTCTTGTTTGGTAAGGATGGCAGTTCCCGAGTAACCCTTTCTTGCTTTTGAAGAATTAGTGAAAGATTTGTACTCTGGCAACATCTCCAGGGCAGTTTTAGCATCTTCAGGTTGTGCTTTGGTTTCTTGCAGGCATAAGATGTCAGGATTTATTTCCCTCACATCTTTAAGGAAATCCTTTTTGATGATTGCCCTGATACCATTTACATTCCAAGAGACTAGCTTCAATTCTGACATAGATTTTTGTGGTTCACAATTGTGGCTCGAAGTTAATACGCTCTGCCCAATCAGCAAGGTTGAATCGGAAGATTCCCAATTGGCCATTTCATTCATCCCTAATTTATAGGCATTCAGAACGAATAATTCCGTCCAATACTAATGTATTATTAATTAGTACCCTTTCTACCTACTTTCATACTCACAAAGCTAAAATTTATCGTCATGTTCGACTACCAACAAGAGGCCACACGTACTTCACCCTATGTCATGCTCGACTCCAGCGAGGCAAGAATAGAAATCAAAGGGAGTAGCTCTCCGGACAACGCGGTTCAGTTTTACTACCCAATCATCAGAAAAATCAAGGATCTTTTTATCCCTGTGAGAGGAGTGATCAATGTGGATATTTCCATGGAATACTTCAATACCAGCAGCTCGAAGTGCATTTTCGATGTACTAAGATTACTCAAGAAACTAGACCACCCAAGAAGAAAAGTAGTGATCAATTGGCACTATGAGGAGGAGGATGACGATATGCTCGAAACAGGAGAAGATTATGCTGATTTGTTGGGGCTTGATTTCAAATATGTAGCTATTGCGTATTCATAATTTATCCTTGAGATAGGTCACAGACTGCTTGATAAGCTTTGTGAGCACTTCCATATCTACATCACTCAGTTTTTTGACGTAAAGACATCCTTTACCTGTTTTATACTTGCCAAGCTCATTCATCAGTTCAGGATGTTTACTGAAACCTGACATAAGATAAAGAGAGAGTGCTTGTTTTCTTGGTGAAAACCAAGAAACCAGTCTCCCTCACGCCCACTTTCATACACGTAGTGATGGTTTCCAAAACCAATGATGGCCGGCCCCCACATCACAGGTTCCGATCCGGTTATTTTTGACATGATCTTGACCAGTTCAAAGCTATCATTTCTCTTCGTTTCATTTTCCAGATTGTTCAAAAATTCCTCAACACTTAGATCGTTTGGGCGTGTTTTAAGCTCTGCCATATTACTGATTTAATAATTCCTGAAATCGTACTAAGTAATCACCGACATGTTTTCCATCTGCCAACGCATGATGCTGATGAACGGAAAATGGCAGCATCATGCTACCGTCAATATTGTATATTTTTCCAAAAGTAAGTTTTTGCATACTATCTACCCTACTGAAAATACGGGCATGTGACAGTCCTGAAAATTTTATCCACGGCAATACCGAGTAGTGCATGACGTCTATTCTTGATGAGTTTTCAGTAATTCTTAGACCTGTGGATTGCATCACAGCATCTCGCTCAGCTAAAGCATCCTGATGGAATTGGTCAAAAGACTCACTATACCGAATAAACGTAAAGCCAAAGGTGCCGTCCTCCCGCATGGCAATGGTAGAGGCATGAATCTCATCAAATAACCAGACGTCTTCATCAATGATACGGTATCGGAAATTCTCTACCTCGTTGGCAGCCTTAAGAGACTGGTACAAGTAGTACACATAAAAGGAGTAACCTTCTTTCTTTGCCTTTTTATAGGCTTTGGAACAATCCAGTTCGGTAGTCAACCCGAAAAAAGGCTCTTCGAATTTGTTGAAAAATTCGTAATGCTCACGCCTGTTCCAGCGTGATAGATCAATCTTTGTCTTGGTCATTATAGCGGTAATGATTTACCGCAAACTAACCAATTTTTGATCCATTCGGGCATTTCTCAGTTGGTTGCAGTAGTACAACCTGATTGTTTTCGGCATAAATGCCCATTACCAGACATTCGCTGATGAAGGGGCCAATCTGTTTCGGTGGAAAATTGACCACAGCAATTATTTGCATCCCTGTGAGCTCGTTTGCCTGGTACCTGTCTGTTATTTGCGCTGAGCTGTTTTTTATTCCCAGTTCTCCAAAATCAATTTCGAGTTTGTATGCAGGTTTTCTCGCTTCAGGAAATTCGCGAGCTTTGAGGATTGTCCCCACGCGCATGTCTACTTTCTGAAAATCGTCCCAGGTTATCATGGTTTTTTTATAAAGATTAGTCCTACTTCTTTGTCAAGTTATAACCACAATTACTGAAACAAGTTCAGTATGATCCCCAGGGTATAGAACCAAGATTAAAACCAAGTAATGTCATGCTGAATTCATTTCACTATCTAAACTTGACAAAGAAGGATTAAGTTACTCCCATTTGCCAAAAGGGACGGTAACTCCAAAAAATGGAGCCGGATAAACATCAAACTCATCATTGATAATGATAAGACCAAGATCGATTATGGCTTCACCCAGCGGTTGGTGAAAACCGAGCGTATATACGCCCAAATCACCGATTACATAGTTCTCGGCAGTCAATGTAGCTCTCGATCCCACTTTTAACAAACCGTCAAAGGTGAAGAGCATTCCGTTTAAGATTTTCCCATCTTCGTAAGCGAGTCCACCACCCACACTGATATGACTTCTGGGGCCACCAAAGGCTATCTTACCATTCACAATCCCAAAGTTTATGTTACCCAAGGCCCAGAAGTTAAATGAGCCGAGTGATATTTCTATTTCATCTTTGACCAGTGGCCAACTAAACTTGGGCATTATCCAAATCGGGACGTCACTTTCTCCGGAAATAAATATAGGAATCATTCCAAGCCCTAACGAAAAGTTGTCGGAAAACCCATACCCCACCTGGTTAATGAGAATCCATGTGTTTTGATAATATCCTTGTTCTTTCTTAATGCCAAAAGCCGTTGGGGCCCCGAGATAATGAGTTGGTGTTTGATAGCTATAAGTTTGAGTAGTCTCTATGATCTTGGTTTCTCTCTGGCTTGCTCGCTGCATGCTTGCTATATCAACGAAAAAAATGCGAATGTACCCTATCTTTCTTGTATCGAGGATGATGAATTCTGCGGTCCTTTCTATTACTGGGCCTTCAAATACTTTCCCATCTAGTGTTTCAATCACATATCTCTCAGAGGAATTGTTTTGAGTTTTCAATGAGTCTTGGGCCTGGATTGTCCACCCACAAAAGAGCATAAGCATCAGGAGGAAGGATTTGGCAAATAGGTTGGTCTTCTGGCAGTACATTGGTTTCTACTTGAGCTTTTTGTGAAGTTTTAGTAAGACCCGCTCAATCCGTTTTTGGTGGGAAGGTTTTTCAAGCTCAGGTTGGCGAATTTCCACAACTTTGATCAATTCCGGAATGTCATCTTTCTTAATAATTTCAAGCCATTTTTCTGCGTATTGTCCAAGCTGATTGTCAGGGGCTATTAAAACTTGTTCGTTTAGCAAATGGCTGATGGCTTGTCGATACTCCTCTTTTTTGTAGAGTTCCAGTAAGATTTTCACTCCATGATCCCGAGTAATTACCGAGCCCTGATCCATTAAAGTAAGGATTTCCGGAAGATCATTGTAGATAGCCTTCATGTGAAATGAGGCAAATGTACTCAACGCCGACATGGCTCGCCATTGTATCTTGTTGGACTTATGGGCTAGCAAAGGTTTGATTATTCCAAATGTAGATGAAACCAACTCAGGCTTTGACTCCCCTATTGCTTCGATCACTTTAAGGACATCTGATAAAGTATCCAGATTTGGAGAATCTTTAATGATCTCCTGTAGCTCTGACACTGCCTCACTGTTTTGTGAGCGTACTATTTCAGCTGCCAGTTGTTTGTTTGGCTCTTCGTTGTTAATGCCCTGTGATCTTGCCAGTTTCTCTATCAGGTTCATTTTCTCAGAATATTTTTGGTCACCTTATTCAAAACCGTTTCCTTTTGTGATTTACCAATTGGGACCTTTAAACCATTCACTGTGGTGATCCTCGACCCTTCAATTGACACTACGGATTTTATATTGAGAAGGTAAGATTTGTGGCATTTGATGAAAAGATTACCGGGAAGTTGCTCTTCAACCGATTTAAGTGTGATATGGCTAATGAGTCGTTTGTCCTGGGTGATGAATGTCACATAATTCTGCAAACTCTCCACACAGACGATTTCTTCGAACGCAAGTTTTTCTAGTCTTCCGTCAGTTTTAATAAAAATGTGATCTTCTTCAGTGGTCAGCTTCTCCTTCGCTTTGTTGACAGCCTTGAGGAACCGCTCGAAGGATACCGGTTTGAGCAAATAGTCCACCACATCAAGCTCGAAACCCTCTAAAGCATATTGATCATAAGCAGTAGTAAAGATAATTTTTGGTGGGTTTTTGTAACTCTTAAGCCAGCTCAATCCTGTGAGGTAAGGCATTTCGATATCGAGAAAGACCAAATCCACTGCATTTTCCTGCAAAAATTCATTTAGATCAATAGCGCTATTGAGCACTGCAATTACCTCCAGCGTACTTAGTTTTTCTGCATATCCAGCGATTCCTTTTGCCGCAATAGGCTCATCATCCACTATGACACATCTTATACTCATTGGATGGGAAGGGTTAGTTCTGCGGTAAATTCTCCCTGGTGGGTGTCAGTATTGAATTCATATTGATTCGGATAAAGTAATTCAAGTCTGCGCTGAAGATTCGTCAACCCAACTCCTGAATATCTGTTATCTGCTATCTCTGAGTTCACACTATTTTTTACAATGAAAGTAATGGTATTTTGAGTGATCTCATAGCTTACGTCAATCCATTTAATTTTTCCGCCTACATACTTGAAAGCGTTTTCTACTAATGGCATGCTCAAAAGTGGATAGATTGTAGCATCACCTTCATAATTCATGGAAACTTTGACACTTACTCCTTCTGGAAGTCGTTCACTTTGCAGGTTTGCATATTTAGTGATAAAGTTGAGTTCATTGACCAGGGGCACTTTCTGATGGTGGTCCTCATAAAGCTGGTAACGAAGTAAATCACTTAGTTTTTCGATTGTTTTTTTGGCCGTTTCTATGGAATCATCCATCTGGAAATAAACGGTATTGAGTGCGTTAAAAAGAAAATGTGGATGATACTGGCTTTTCAGGAAGCTGAGTTCTGTTTCTGTTTTATCTCTTTTGATTCTTTCAAGCTCTGTTTTTTGATGGATGTACGATTTTAAAAGTGAGTTGCCCCGCCGAATGGAGTAATAGGTCAAAATGAAAAGTAGTGGGATGAGGTTAATCACCACAAAATCATGTTTGTCCATGCCATCATCGGAGACCATGGTGACTACACCTACCGTACAGTTCAAAGTGATGAAGCTAATCAGGATCAGCATGCCAAACTCCTTGAGAATATTTTTAAGTGAAAACTCAGCGTATTTTTGTGATTGTTGTGCTTCAAACTTCCGAAGAACGTACCATATGATATATCCAATTAGAAATGCACTGATAATTTCAAACGCATTGGTCCACTGATTCCGGTAAAGCAGGACATTGAACCCTGAAGCCGTGTCAGTAATTAACCTAATTGCCATATAGATCAATAACCCAAAAAGGCCGGGAAATGAATATTTCAAAATCTTGTTCATATGCCAATGAAGTTAGTAAATGTCAGGCAGCTTTGGATTTCGTGATTAGCTCGGTTTGTACGGATTTTAGTGCTTCGCGCTCTTCCTTCACTCCGAAAAGGAATCTCATAGGTCTAAAGGGCCGAATGAGAAACTCATAGATTGCCAAAGAACCAACAAGTGAAAGTGTACTCACAAAGATGTATTTGGCAAGGATGGACTCTTCGGTTTGGATCACATAGTATCCAATGATAATGATGATCGTTTGGTGTAAAATGTAAAAAGGATAAATCGCACGGTTGGCATAAGGTAAGATTTTGCTGGGTTTGTTGAGATACTGCTTACCATAGCCAAGTGCGCTTAAAAGCCAAAACCAGGTGTTGGCACCTAATAGGAAGAGGTATGTATATCCGAAAATTGGACTGATTTCATTCAAACCTGAAAAGTTGATATCATTCCAGCGTACATAATTGACGATCAGGATACTTAATAAACTCAAACCTAAATAAAGCCTTCGGTGATTGGCAATGGCATTCCAAATGCCAGGAGATTTACCGGTAATGAATCCCATAAAAAAGAATGAGAACCAGTATGGATGCCATGGCAGGTCACCAATCAGGTTGTTGTAGCTCTCATTCCAATATGTCCACAACCCACCTAACAAAATGGTTGGCAGCATTAGGAGCACTCCATGAAAGTTTTTGGATTTTTGAATGAATCGATCAAGTAACAAACTGCCCTTGTCACTTTTTAGCCAAAGGAAAATAGGCAGACCTACCACCGAGTAGATGAATAAGTAGCAAACAAACCACATGTGATGCCACGATAAATTGCCTTCCGGGTAGGCTTTGCCTGAGAAAGTAGTTGGGTAAAACTCAAAATACGAGAAGGTAGCACCATTGAAGATGCGCTCAAAATAGATCTGTGGTGGCACGATGACCAGCATAGAAAAGACAAGAGGAATCAGCAATCTGTTATGCCGCTCCTTTATATAGGTCCAGGCGCTTCTTTTTCTTAATGCCAGAAAAGTGCCATAGCCGGATACGAAGAAAAGTAACGGCATCCGAAACCGGGAAAGCCAAAAATTGAATTCACCCCACAAATCACTTCGCTCGGCATTTTGGATATGCCAGTCACTATGGGCCGTGAAAAGCATGGCCGTGTGAAAGTAGAGCACCAATAAAATAGCAATTATCCTCAGCCAGTCAATGTCGTGTCTTCGTTCCATAATTGAAATCGGTTTTGTTGATGGTCCGAAATAAACTGATTGGCAAGAGATCATCAAAAATGTTTGATCAACGGATCAATATTCCTGATCAAAGTCAAAATAGCTCCAACTGAGTGGGCAAGAGCTGAAAAGTCATTCGGTGATGCTGGGTGACTCCCTGAGATTTGATAGCTGATCGATGCTTTTGAGTAGGGTAACCCACATTGGTTTCCCAGCCATAATCCGGAAATTGTTCAGCCAAATCGCGCATCAGCAAGTCGCGATGTGTCTTGGCCAAAACTGATGCTGCAGCAATGGAATAGTATTTTCCATCTCCTTTGATGATACATTCAAAAGGGATTTCATTGTGTGGCTTATATCGATTTCCATCAATTAAAAGGAATTCCGGAGACATATTCAATTGATCCACCGCCCGGTGCATGGCCAGATAGGAAGCATTGAGGATGTTGATCTCATCAATCTCCTTTGGTGAAGCAACCCCAATACCATAGGCAATGGATTTCTCCATGATTTCCTCTCTTAGCTCCATCCGTTGCTTTTCAGTGAGCTGTTTGGAGTCGTTGAGTGTTTTATGCTTGTAATTCTTTGGAAGGACCACCGCAGCAGCGACCACCGGACCTGCCAGGCACCCACGGCCTGCTTCGTCACACCCTGCTTCAATAAATTCTTTTTGAAAAAATGCTTTCAGCATGCCAGCAAATTTAGTGTAAACAATATTTCAAACCATATTTCGACCGATCACAGAAAAAAACATAACCTTTTCCCGAAAAATCCGAATAATATTTCAACGTGCACTTTAAACTGTACGGGTATGTTTCAACGATAAGGAGTTCTCAATGAGAACTCCTTTTTTAATTTTCGCCTTTAGTCACCTATTATGAGCTGTTGGTCAAGTAGATTTTCTAAGCTCCTCTTAATGCGTGATTTTTCGAGGATGATACGTTTAGTACTTGTTATTTTTCTTCTCTTCTGGAGTTGTGTGTCCTTTTCTCAGTCGTTAACCCAGACGGTAAAAGGGCGCGTGTTAGATCATCAAGCCAAAACTCCAATTATCGGAGCTACTGTCATTGTGATAGATTCTGATCCAATTCAGGGAGCAGTCACAGATAGTGAAGGGTTTTTTTCCATAAAAAATGTACTCATTGGGCGTCGGTCGATCCGAGTATCATCCATAGGTTATGAATCCAATTACCTGTCGAATATTAGCGTAACGAGTGGTAAACAGGTTGTTCTGGAGCTTGAAATGAAAGAGTCACTCACGGAAATGGAGGCAGTCCAGGTCATTGCTGAAAAAAAAGGTGAGTTGCACAACGAAATGGCCGCTGTTAGTGCCATATCCCTGAGTGTGGAAGAGACCAGTCGTTACGCAGCCACTTTCGGCGACCCTGCAAGGGCCGCTCTTTCACAGGCAGGAGTAACTACCGGAGGAGATGACTTGATGAACGAGATTGTCATAAGGGGGAATTCTCCCAAAGGAATATTATGGAGACTAGAAGGGATAGAGATTCCCAATCCCAATCATTTTGCGGAGGTCGGTTCTTCAGCCGGTGGTGTGAGTATGCTTAGCGCAAATGCCTTGAGCAATTCAGATTTTTACACCGGGGCTTTTCCAGCCCAGTATGGCAATGCGACCTCCGGGATTTTTGATTTGAGATTAAGAAAAGGGAATATCGACCAACATGAGCATGGCGTGCAAGTCGGCATGTTGGGGCTCGCTGCACACTCAGAGGGACCCTTATCCAAACATTCAAATGCTTCTTATTTAGTCAATTACAGATATTCCACACTGGGGTTATTTCAAAAATTGGGGATAAGTATTTTGGGAAACCAGGAAAACATTGCTTTTCAGGATTTGTCATTTAAGCTTTACATACCATCTAAAAACCTTGGGTCGTTTTCGATTTGGGGACTGGGGGGAGCAAACACCTATGCTTACAAGGCAGACACTATTAACACCAGTGATTACTATTTTGAGGATGAAGGGCAGTCTATGGGCGTAGTGGGTGTTACACACATCGGATATTTGTCAAAAAACACCCATTTGGAATCTATTCTATCCGCTTCGGGATATATACAAAACCATCTGGAAGATTCACTGCGACTCCAGGTAAATTTTAAGGAAAGCATCAAACAGAACCAGGTCCGTTTGGCTTCCATGCTCAACCATAAAGTGAATGCGAGAAACACTTTGAGATTTGGTGGAATTTTCTCCCGGCTTAACTTCAACATGGAGAGTGAAGCATGGCATGACGATGAAGAAATATTTGTCAACTTCCTTGATGAAAAGGGTGGAACGAATTTCTACCAGACATATGCACAATGGAAACATCGGCTATCCACGGATATTGATTTCAACTTAGGAATACATCACTCCTATTTTGGATTAAACAATAAAAGCTATCTGGAACCCAGAGCTGGATTGCGTTGGCAAATCAATCCAAAATCCACTATTACGAGTGGTTTGGGATTGCATAGTCGGATGGAATCGTTGGCTTTGTATATCGCCAGGTCAGAACAAGAAGACGGTAGTGAAATTCAGAACAATCGGAATTTAGGGTTTACCAGAGCATTTCACACGGTGCTGGGTTTTGAGCGAATGCTGAAACCCGGGCTCCGACTCAAGTCAGAGATCTATTTCCAGTATTTATTTGATGTTCCGGTTTGGCCAATCGACACGATCTCCAATATGGAGGCACTCACTTTTTCATCGGTCAACTCTTATGATGGGTACACCAACCTGAAACTGTCCAATGATGGCACCGGAAAAAACTATGGTGTTGAACTAACGCTAGAGAAATTCTTTTCCAATAATTATTATTTCATGACTACAGGATCCTTGTACCAGTCAAAATATACAGCTATCGATGAAGTTGAACGCAATACCGTTTTCAATGGCAATTATGTTTTCAACTTACTCGGCGGGAAGGAGTTTCTGTTTAAGGACGGACGGAATGTCCTGGGCCTAAATGGCAGGTTCATTTTAGCAGGAGCTAAAAGAGACACCCCCATCTTACTGGACGAATCTCGCACTATGGGATATACAGTCAAGGATTTTACAAGAATATATGAAGAGCGATTGCCGGCTTATGTAAGGTTCGATATAGGAGTTAGCTTCAAGCGAAATCGACCAAAAGTCTCTTCTGTATACGCTATCAATATTCAGAATGTAATCGGTTATGAAAATGTGGCCTACTCTTATTATGCCAATCGTGCCGATCGGGTGGAATACGCCACTCAGGTGGGGATCTTTCCTAATCTCAGCTATAAGATTGAGTTTTGAATACTTTTGCCAGATGGAAGAGAACCCATGGAAACTACAATCGAAGAAGAAAATTTATGATAACCCCTGGATCACAGTGGAAGAAGACCAGGTGATCAATCCGGGCGGAGGACTTAGTCAATATGGTAAAGTGCTTTTTAAAAGTTATGCGATTGGCATTGTTCCTTTAGATGAGGCCCAAAACACTTGGCTGGTCGGTCAGTGGCGTTATACTTTGAATGCTTACAGTTGGGAAATCCCAATGGGTGGTGGATCTAAGGAGGTCAGCAAGTTGAAATCGGCGAAAAGAGAGCTGAAAGAAGAGACTGGATTGATGGCAGGAAAATGGACTGAATTTCTGAAAATACACACTTCCAATTCAGTAACGGATGAAGAAGGATTTGCCTTCCTGGCTGAAGATTTAAGTCAGGGTGAAACTGAGTTTGAAGAAACTGAAGATTTAAAAATCTGGAAACTTCCCTTCAAAGAAGCCCATCAAATGGTACTCAACGGACGGATTACGGATAGTCTGAGCATGGTGGCGATTTTGAAGTTAGGAAGGATGCTCGGGGTTTAAATAATCGGATATCTTTGCCGCCTAAAACCCCAAATCATTGACCCTTAAAGAACATTTCAGAAAGAATATTGTACTTGCTTATCCCGTAGTAATTGGCCAGTTGGGGCATATTATGGTTTCGGTAGCTGATACCGTGATGGTTGGTCGTGTGGGAGTGATTCCATTGGCAGCGGCGACCTTTGCAGGTACGATCTATCACTTACTCATGATGTTTGGTGTAGGGGTGAGCTATGCAGTCACGCCTCTGGTGGCATCTACAAAATCTTCTGATCAAAGTCGACTGATGAGCTTGCTTCAGAATGGACTCGCCCTCAATACTATGCTGTCAATTCTGCTGACCATCATTGCACTTATTGCAAGCCAGTTTCTGATGTATTTCGGGCAGGAAGTGCCAGTGGCCATTGCCGCTGAGCCTTACCTCGTGATAGTGAGTAGCTCCTTGATTCCACTGATGATTTTTCAGACCTACAGACAGTTTTCTGAAGGGAAATCAGATACGTTCAATCCAATGGTTGTTTCCATCGTGGCTAACTTATTGAATGTGGGATTGAACTATTTGCTCATCTATGGCGCATTAGGCTTTCCAGAACTAGGCCTGAACGGCGCTGCATATGCCACTTTGATCAGTCGTGTAGTCATGGCCATATTGATGCTTTGGATGGTTAGAGCGCACCTTAAGGGCTTTCGGTTTCACTTTGATTGGAGTCAGGTAAAGCGAATGATTAAGATAGGGTTTCCCTCAGGGTTACAATATGTCTTTGAAATTGGGTCTTTTGCCATGGCAGCTATTATGGTAGGTTGGATCAGTGCGGAAGCACTTGCCGCACACCAGATTGCATTGAATCTTGCAGCTATTACCTATATGTGCGCTACTGGTATTGCGGCCGCATCCACTATTCGGGTTGGTAACCAAATGGGACTCAAAGATTTGCGCAATTTGAGAATTGCTGGATATACTTCCTTTGCTACGGTGGCCATATTTATGTCCTGCACGGCGCTTTGTTTCATACTTTTCAGGGGGCCGCTAACAGCACTCTATGTGAAAGATATCGGGGTGCAACAGATGGCAGCAGGTTTGCTGATCATAGCAGCTGCCTTTCAAGTTTCCGATGGACTTCAGGCAGTAGGTTTAGGAGTTTTACGAGGGTTAACGGATGTGAAAGTCCCTACATTGATCACTTTTATTGCTTATTGGGTTTTGGCCATACCCGGAGGTTATGTACTTGGATTTGTTTTTGATTTGGGAGTGAGCGGTGTGTGGTACGCGCTCTCCGGTGGTCTGACCATTGCGGCCGTTTTGCATATTATTAGGTTTAAAAATCTTTCTAAAAAATTGCGTTTCAACTGATTGGGAATTCAGTGTGTCTTATTATCAAAACCAAATTGACATGAGATTCATAACCGTTCTATTATTAAGTGTAGTAGTTCTTTCCTGTGATGATGATGCACCTATTCTAGATGCAGACATTTTTTACGGTACTTCATTTGGTGAATGCAGTGGGTATTGCATTACAGAGACTCGCATCAATGACCGGGCTATCCAGGTTATAGCTAAAAAATGGTTTAATAATGATAAGGATCAGCAAGTTGCAAATGGCCAGCTGACGGATGAACAACACAGCAGCATCCTTTCAGGAATTGATGCGGAGAAATTTGCTGATCTTCCAGAAACCATTGGATGTCCGGATTGTGCAGATGGAGGTGCTGAGTGGCTAGAACTAAAAGTGGACGGAGAGCTCAAACGAGTCACTTTTGAATACCGGGACTCGATCAATGGTATTGACGAAGCAGTAAAAATCCTGAGAAATCTCACTGAAGATTTACATCCGGTTTATGATTATTGATAGCTTGGAATAAATCGTTAATTTTAGTTCCACATGAATGAGCATCACATTTGTAAGTCATGTGGGAATACTTTTTACGGACCTTATTGTAACGAATGCGGTGAAAAGGTGCTTCATCAGGAAGATAGAACTCTTCGTTACTTCCTTGGTGAATTAATCAATGCGTTAACTTTCGCTGACACAAAATTATTGGTTACCCTGAAAAGCATTCTTCTCACCCCGGGCCAATTCTCTTCTGACTGGACGGAAGGGAAACGGAGGTTTTATATGAAGCCGATTTCTGTTTTCTTCCTTGCCAACTTTTTATACTTCCTGATCCCAATTTATAACACCTTCAATACAAATCTCCATATTCAGACACACGCCTTTCAAAATTTACATAGCCCATTGGCTGAACGATGGGTGGATGAGAAAATCGCTCAGTTGGATATATCCTATGAGGAGTATGAAACTGCTTATGATGCCAAATCTTCTGAATTATCGAAATTGCTTTTGATCGCATTGGTGGTGTTTATGGTCATTTTTTTCTGGCTTATTCACTGGGGAGGTGAGCGCAAACTCATGGCCGATCACCTCACTGTAAGTTTTGAGCTGATGACCTTTGTTATCCTTTTTGCATTGCAGGTGATTGGGGCATTAATCTTTGGTCTATCTATGGTGGGGATGGCTTTTCTTAATTCTGAAATGTATTTGTCATCAATTATGCTCCTTGTTTTGTGTTATTTCCTGTTTCGCATGGAGCGGATTTTTTATAGATTCAATATTGGTCGGTCGGTGATCAATTCACTGCTTTGCCTGATTTCTTTTATCATCGTTTTATACGCTTATCGGGTTTTGCTGTTCTTCACTACCTTTTGGGTATTATAGCGCATTCAAAATGTAATGCACTCTTCTCAAACAATTTCTTCAGTGATGGATTTACTAAACAAAAGCTATGGATAAACCTGATTTTTCAAAACTGAAAGCCACTTATATCAATTGTACCCTGAAGAAATCTCCTGAAAAAAGCCACACTCAGGGACTTATGGATTTATCCATTAACATCATGAAGAACGAAGGTGTTGAAGTGGATGTGATCAGGCTAATCGACCATGTGGTGGCTTCCGGTGTCTTTCCTGACATGACTGAGAATGGTTGGGTCACTGATGAATGGCCATCTCTTTTTGAAAGGATTATCAACTCAGACATACTGGTAATAGGCACACCTATTTGGCTGGGTGAGAAATCCTCCGAAACTCAGAAGTTAATAGAAAGGCTATATGCGATGAGTGCTGAGCTCAACCAAAAGGGACAATATCTCTACTATGGTAAAGTGGGCGGATGTCTAATCACGGGCAACGAAGATGGTGTGAAACACTGCGCAATGGGGATTCTCTATTCTTTGCAGCACATTGGGTATTCAATCCCTCCGCAAGCTGATGCCGGCTGGATAGGTGAGGTAGGTCCTGGCCCGAGTTATCTGGATGAGGCAGCCAACTCGGCAGACAATGATTTTACCAATCAGAATACCACCTTCATGACTTACAATTTGCTTCATCTGTCCAAAACCCTCAAAGACCAACGAGGATATTCCTCCTATGGAAATTCTTCCAAAGCTTGGAATGAAGGCGAACGGTGGGGATTTGAGAAGAGACAGTAGCCGAACTGCTGCTGCTAGCGTTCTAAATTGTAAATGTTATCGGCGTTACGCTGATCCAGGTAAAGCAAGACTTGATTGATACATTGACCGAGATGATTTTTCACTTCATGGTCCCAGAAGCGGAATACTTTAAAGCCGATTGCCTGAAGGGTTTCTGTTACTTCTCTATCACGCTGCATGTTTCTTTCAATTTTTGGGATCCAAAACTTGCGGTTGGTCTTGATTTTGGGTTTTTTCTCTTCCCAGTTGTAGCCATGCCAAAACTCCCCATCTATGAATATTACAAACTTTTTAGAAATATTGGACAGATCAGGTTTACCAGGAAGCTTTGGAGAGTTTAGACGGTACCTTACTCCATACTGATAAAGTGCTCTTCTAAACATCATTTCTGGTTTAGTGTTTTTGCCCCGTATTTTGGCCATCTGCTCGCTTCTTTTTTTTGTGGTGTAGAAGCCCGCAGATTCTTCAAACCTAGGCACTTTTATCCGTTGCTCTTGGTATTTTTTGGTCACGTGAAAATTTAATAAGAATCAAATGATGAATCAAATCTTTTTTGACTTAGGTTTGTAACCATGTGTAAGGTTTGATAAGCTGGTTATGAAAGAATACTATTCACTGTCTGAGGTTGCAGATCTACTGGGAAAGAGTAAGGAAACCCTTAGGAGATGGGACAATAATGGAAAATTAACTGCGGTGAGGGAGCCAATGAGTAATTATCGGGTTTACCGCAAAGAACAACTTCAGGCGTTTGATGAATTGGATTTTTTGTTTAATTCAACGGAACTTGGCAACAAGGTTGCACCAGACTATAAATACTCCGTACTGGAACTTTTCGCAGGAGCAGGAGGTCTCGCAAAAGGGCTTGAGGATGCGGGGTTAAAATGTGTAGCTCTGAATGAAATAGACCATTGGGCGGCTGAAACTTTAAGGCAAAACCGTCCAAACTGGAACGTAATAGAAGATGATATTCGCAAGCTTTCTTTCGCCGATCTTGAAGGTAAAGTAGATGTAGTAACCGGGGGGTTTCCGTGCCAGGCGTTCAGCTATGCCGGGAAAAAGCTGGGGCTAGAGGATGCCAGAGGTACGCTTTTCTATGAATTTGCTCGGGTAGTTGATGAAACAAAACCGCTGATCTGTGTGGGCGAAAATGTAAGGGGTTTGTTAAATCATGACAATGGTCGCACACTTGAGGGAATGAAATCTATCCTGGACGACATTGGATACATGCCTGTGGATCCTAAGATTTTAAAAGCAATATTTTACAATGTTCCGCAAAAGAGGGAACGATTGATCCTGGTAGGGATAAGAAAGGATATCGCTGTTGATTTTAATTTTCCCAAGCCTTACAAAAAGATTTACACACTAAAGGATGCGCTAAAAGCTGGTGAGCTTTTTCCCACTGATGTCCCCGAATCAGAAGGCTCTAATTACCCAAAAAGGAAAAGGGAAATCCTGGAAAAAATACCGCCAGGTGGCTACTGGAGAGACTTGCCCCTTGATCTCCAAAAAGAATACATGCAAAAAAGCTTTTATTTAGGAGGAGGCAAAACGGGAATGGCAAGGCGCATAAGCTGGGAAGAACCGAGCTTAACCCTCACATGTAGCCCAGCTCAAAAGCAAACAGAAAGGTGCCATCCAGATGAGACCAGGCCATTCACGGTGAGAGAGTATGCCCGCATCCAGACTTTTCCAGATAGCTGGCTATTTGCCGGGTCGGTTTCCAATCAATACAAGCAAATAGGCAATGCTGTACCCGTTAACCTTGGCAAAGAGATCGGCTATTCACTTGTGCGGTTTCTGAATGAAGCATATAAGGTTTACGGATTAGAGGAAAGAATCGTAGACCCTAACCAGGTCAGTATGAGTTTTAGCTAGGGCGATTTGAATATCTAAAGGTTTTTGGTAGTATTGAGTTTATAAAAGCTCCCATATGTCATATTTAAGTTGGATTTCTGATGAAGATCTTGGCCGTTCTGTTCAGAACTTGATGGGTATAGCATTGAGATCCATCAAAGATTCTGAGGAGAAATTCAACAGGAATGTCATAGATCCCTTCTCAGCTCTATTTCAAATTTTGGGTTTTGGTCTAAACCATGATTCCTGGTTGATCAGTGAAAAGACCCGACAGGCTCAAAAGACCTTGCAAAACCATACCGGTGATTTTCATCAAAATATCTTGGGAAGTGTAAAAGGATGGGATAACCTTTCTACTGGAAATGAAATGGACTTAGTCTCGCATGATCAGAAGGTGTTGGCCGAATTGAAAAACAAACATAACACTGTGAAAGGAAGTGATCTTTCGGGCTTGTATAAGTCAATGGAGAATTTGGTCATGAACAAGTCAAGTGTATATAAAGGATATACAGCTTACTACGTGACCATTATTCCCAAAAAACCTGAACGATCTGTGGATTTCTTTACACCTTCTGATAAATCAACAGGTAGTAGATTGGCTAGTAATGAGCGAATTAAAGTTATAGATGGAGCCAGCTTTTACTCCTTAGTGACAGGCGAAGAGGATGCGCTTCAAAATTTATTCGAAGTAATACCAAAAGTGGCTGTAGAAAAATTAAGTATTGGATTGAATGCCAACGACCAAGACAGCCTAAAAAAGTATTTTAAGGAGGCTTTTGGTTGAGACTCACGGATTAACAAACCGCTGCTCTGCCCAGAGTAAGGTCATACAGGTTAAAAAACCTATCAAAAAATACCACTTGGAAATCGCTTCTTTGCTTTTGAATGTGTTTCCCTTCGTTTGTTTTTGGTAGGTTCTGGCATATAGGTCATTGTATCGGTTCAGCTCAAATTGTTCCTTGCTGGCCCATTGTTCCTTGCTGAAAACGAAATAGTCGTAGCTAACAGAGTCAGGTAAAATGGTGAAGCTATTCCAGCCTTCCCGTTGAGGCCAAAATGAAACCTCGTAAAAATGAGGCCTGAAAGCTGATTCTCTTACCGGATGTGACACTCCATCGATCAATATCTTTGGTGCTTTGCTCCTTGACATAAATTGAAAATGCGTCTTCTGTTCAAACCTCACTACCTCTGGGAGGTAAGCCAGTTCATTTGATTTCTGAAATGGCATGACTGGCTGTGTGATTTTTTTGACCAATTGCTCATAGATTTTGGTTTGTCCATCCAATTTGAGCTGGTAGAGGTTGATTATTGCCAGCAAACCTATTTTACCAATTCCATTGGATTGATAGTAAGCAATTGGTTGCTGGTTGACAGTGATGGAGTTTAGTGCCGAACTAGTGCTGGTGTAAACTTGCAAATCATTGCCCAGGATGTTTGCCTGACGCAGTTCACTTTTAGGTGCCACTGTCCACAGACCTTTCATTGATTCAGGGGGAGTGCTGATGACTAAAATCCCAAGGTTTCCAGTCCTGTTCAATGTGTTGATGTGCTTTTGCTCAGCTCGGGACAATCCGGAAAAAGCCTCGGAATCTATGATAAGCAATTGGTATTGCTGAAGCTTCGATTCGGTAAGATATGCGAGGTTTGACCTTTGGGCATTGATAAATTCTTCGTTGGCTATTTCACTGGAAATATTGGTTCTCGAACTTACGGCATAACCAAAATCACCGAGATGGTTTTTGAGAAATCTTGTTTCAAAATTGGGGTTGCTGCTAAGAATCAGCACTGCCGGAACTTCTGGATTTTCAACCTTCATTGGGAGAATTTCAGAGTAAAGCGTATCAGCACCTGAAATCCCATTAAGTGCATAAATCTGGTTTCCTGATGCTTTTGGAATCAGATTGATCGTGACTTGGCTTGAACCTCGCTTCACTTCCAGAGAATCCAATGACTCATCACCCAAAGACCAGTGAATGTAATGGTTCTGATCAACATTGATCGTCAATTCTATATCGATTTCTTTCCCTTTTCTAATTCGAGAGGGCAACTGAAAATCAATGATGCCGTCTACTTCTGCGGGTTTGAAGCTTAGTTTTTCGGCATTAACAGCCTGAAGTTCCCATGGCTTCAATGTTTGCTCAACCAAAACCAATTCACTTATATTTTCGGTTTGGAGTGTTTGTCCGACTGTGGTTGGAGATGCTAATAAATACCCGGCTGACCGCAAAGAATCCACCTGACCTGTATAGGAATCAGAGACCAGTGCTACTTTCCTGGTTTGAGACTCCTGAGGCCTGTAAGGTTCCAGATAGAGCAACATGACACACACCATCCCCAGCGTCCAAAGCGTCAATCTGATTGCTTTAAACCTATTTACTCTAAAGCGAATATCCAGAGCTACACCAATCAGCCAAACGATAATGATCAAGGCTGCTATCCAATCCAAACTATTTTGAAACTGCATCATGGATTAGACTTGTTTAATTCCAGAATAAACTGATCAATCAATTCGTGCGTAGGATAACTTTTCAAAGTTGGTTTTTGGTCAGGGGCGTTGATCACTTTGAGCAACTTAAGCTTCAAACTGACCAGGGATTTTTGATCTAATTCTTCCTGATCTGATACTTCTCGAATCAATGAAAGAAGAGACAAATATTTTCCCGGTTCTTCTATCGCTTTTCCTGCCAGTTCATTGCCGGAAGCTTGTAGCTGAACCTTTAAAGAATTCTTCTGCGGGAAGGGAGCCTTTTCTTTTTCAGCAATAGCTTGAATAAGCAGTTTGGTTTGAGAAAAACTCTCCTGGTAAGACGTGGTTGTTTCGAATTGCTCCCCGTGCACATGGTCTAAATCACCTGACAACCTACTTTCTGCTTCCTTAATTGGCGGAGCATCAAACCCCATTCTGTGTACATAGATGCGCGCGTGGTTTTTGATTTCCTTGATAAGTTTAAGTGCTTTGTACTGGTAGGGAAGAGACTCCTCTGGCTTGAATAACCTGAGGTAGAGCTCGGCGTCCCACATTTCGTTGAGTGCTGCTCTGAGTTTATCCTTCATGGTCTCACCAAAAAATGTGGCCTGGTCAGTATCATCGTGTGAGTGGCTTAGTTCTTTCACGGGGTCTTCAAACTTTTCGGTGCCTTTATCCATGAGCTGGCCTTCTTCATTTTCATGGTCATGGTCATGGCCAAACTCTGACAATACGTCCACCTGGCCCGGCTCCTTATTCTCGTGTTCAGCATCAGGCTCGACTTCATTTTCAATGTCCAGGCCGCTATCTGCTTCTTCTCCCATAAACTGGCCATATTTCAATCTCAGGGTTTTTTGATCAAAACCGAGTTCATTGCTGCGTTGGTTAAATTCTTGTTTTGAGATCGATGATTTTTCAGCCAATAGCTTCTCAGAGTCAATGATGATTTGTCGCTGACTTCTAAAGTATTCCGGCATCAGGTCTACCCCCAGGTTGCCCTCCAGACTGAATGCATACTCGGCCGTATCCTCCAGTACAAAGAAAAATGTCTCTGTACGACTGGCTTGTGCAGGGATGTGATTGTCCCAGGCTTCTACATAGAAGTAGAGTTCGTTCCCAGGCTCCATGCCAAATTGATCAATTGAAAATCTGACCGTTTCCCTGAAAGTCTTGCCGGATACATGTTTCCGAAAAGGAATCTTTTCTTCTCTAAATTTCACACTCTCTCCTGATCCTTTTGTAATAGTTGCTACCATGTAAGCCTTTGACAACCCAAATTCATCTGCTGCTGAGGCTACGAATTGAGTACCGTCAGCTTCACCGGGAGAGATAGATTGATATTGAGGGATTCCATGGATTTTCACTTCTGGAGGATTATCCAGGATTACATTCAATTTGTAGTAGTCAGAAAGGTGGGTTTCACCCTCGTCATCCAAAAAGTTGATCGTGTAAAAACCTTTTGTTTCCACTTTGGAAGATGCTCTCAATTTTCCTTTGGCTGAAATACAACTTACACTATCTCCATTGGAGAACCTGATCCAGGCTGATTTGGGATTTCGGTTAAAACTTAGCTGCCAGGTGATCATCGATTCACTGAGTACATTGTCAAGTCCGGGTTGGGTCTGTTGTCGGGTTTTTAAGCCGGTGTAAGCCGGTGGCCGAATGGTGATCTTAACACTATATTTCAGAGACTCGACTGTATCGGCTTTGGCAATATTCTGTTGTGAATTTTGACTGGTTTCTTCCTTGATGGGTGAATTGTCAGTTGGCTGAATGATTCGAATACATGCTACCAGCACTCCACCAAAAACTAAAATCCAGAGCAGTTGTCTGAGTTTCAGTGGAAAACGGATAGACCGGGATTTTGACAAAAGATTTTCTTTTACCTTTTGCTGCTGCAAGCGTGCCAAAGTAGTTTCAGGTTGCTTTTCGATCAGTGAAACACTGTACTCCAGGTTAGGAATCTGGGCATTGACCAATTGGTGAACCTGAGATTTGTTTGGAAATTGATTTCGGAAAAACAAATAGGAGATCGCAAAAGATGTCACAGTCAGAAGAATTTGCCATTCGATAGGGAGGTTATCCCAAAACGAAACATATCCCAAGAACAGAATCAATGCCCAGCTACAGACAATTTTTGCCCAGATGAGTGCCTTCCATTTGGCCTCAATTTTCGATATGGCTTTTGCTGCAGTCATTTTTTCACTTTCACCTGACTGATTAATCGCTCTGTGGTCAACAACAACAGAAAGAGCACCAATGTCCAGTTTGCAAAGGATTTTTTGGTAGTCAATAACTCTTTGGACTTCTCCCCTGCTACCAGGTAGATCTCTGGGATTTTTCGCTGATCAAGCAGATCAAATTGTCCATTTTGATCTTCAGTGAGCGCATGTTCAAGATGTAGTGGGAAGTTTTCAGCAAGCATTTTCTCTATAGATAAATCGGATGAAATAGTGTAAACCCGATCAGACACTTGTTTGAAACCGGCGATTTCATTTGTTGAGTATATCAGATTTTTCCTCGGTTTAAAAACTTCTTCGCTCAGCCAGACCACCCAATCCTGTGGAGCTGGATTTTCTTTGAATTCACCTATCTTGAAGGTGATGATGCTGAGTTCATTAATAGAGTTGAGGGCAGACCGGATTTTGTCACCAAGTGCTTGATGCTTTTCATGTACCTTCATCCATATCTGTATGTCAATAGGTTCTCCCTGACTTTGGGTGAGCTCTTGTTCAAAGGTCACAAGATCACTATTGCCATTTGGTATAATGGCATAACTCTTCCCATTTTTTGAGACGCTAACCGATTCATAACCGGAGGGTTTTAAAGGGATTTCCACCCAGTTGATCTTTGATTTTGGTGGGGTCAATGCTGATTTGAAGCCTGACATGAGTAGTGGTGAGAAGACGACCAGACTGTCATAATCCCGGAACACATCTAACGTTGACCAAATATCCTGTTGAAGCATATTGATTGAATCAGAGAGCTCCTTTCCCTCGGGAGACAACCAATAGGTTTTGGCTGAAGGATCTAAGGAGGATAAAACCTTATTGATAGCCGCTTGATCCAACTGTGGGTCAATGAGGTGGGCTGTTAGACTTTCGGCAGGTTGATTGATGAAAGGGTTAGCTAGACAGAGGACCAGAAAGCCAACAGTCAAGATTCTGACCACTAACAGTAATAGTTCACTTGGCCAAAGATGCCTGGTGGTTTTGGTTTCTGTTTCCTTTATGAACTTTAAACTACCAAAAGGCACCTTGGATTTGGTGTTTTTGCTCCAAAGATGGATGATCAGCGGAATAGCAATTGCCGCCAGTGCATAAAGAAAGAAAGGAGCGCTCAGGTTCATCAGATCAGTCTCTTTCTATGCCACAAAAATTTATTGATGACCTGTTCTATTGGTTCACTCATATTCACCAGTGTATAGTCGATCCCTTCATTCCTGAAGTCTTCCCCTAATCGGTCAAGCCATTGATTCAGGTTTTTTTGATAGCCTTCTTTTAAAGTTATGGGATCAACTCTAACTTCTGAATGATTCTCAAGATCCCTGAAGAGAGTGGTTTTTGAAAAATTGAAACTAAGCTCCTGATCTCCCATGAGATGAAAGACAATCACTTCGTTTCTCCGGGTTTTCAGGGTCTTGATAAATGAGAGCCACTCATCGTTTTTTTCATAGAGATCTGAGAACACTACGAAAAGTTCTTTTTCCTGCACTTTAGGAATAACTGGTTTTGAAAACTCCAGGGATTCTTCCATGTTGACCAGGTGGTTTAGAAACCTCTGCCAGTGTTTCTTGCCAATTTGTGGGATCAATCCCATATCCTTTGAGTGGAGACCGGATACGCCATATTTATCCCCATTTTCAGAAGAAAGGAAAGCAAGGATAGCAATCAAAAGCTTGGCGTGAGATTGCTTGGACCAGTCGTTTTCCTCGTACTTCATAGAGGCACTCTGATCAGGAATGAAGGTCACCGAGATGTTGGTGTCAATTTCGGACTGTTTGATATAGAACTTATCCGTACGCGCATAGATTTTCCAATCCAATTGCCTCAAATCATCCCCCTGGCTATAGGGACGATACTGGCTGAATTCCAACCCAGCACCAAGTCGCTTGCTACTCTTTTTGCCAAGATGTTCCCCCAGGGCAAGCGCCTTCACCAGCCAATCGAAATCTTCGATATTGGCCAGCAACTCTTTGTGGAGGCCCAATTGCTGGTATGGATCAGACCTGACCACTAGCTAAGTTTTGATGTACTTACCAACTCTTTAATCACCTGGTCAGTGGTTACTCCCTCAGACTCTGCCCTGAAGTTGAGCATTATCCTGTGGCGCATCGCCGGATACACCACACTAGTCAGGTCAGATGGGATCACAGCAAATCTGTCACTCATTAGAGCATGTGCCTTGGCTGCCAATATGATGGCCTGTCCAGCACGTGGCCCAGCTCCAAAGTCAACATAGGTTTTTACCGCTTCTACCGAGGAGGTTTCGGGTCTTGAGAGCCGAACCAGCTTGCTCACCTTTTCTATCAACTCATCTTCTATATGTACCTCCCGGGTATATTGCTGAAGCTTAATGATATCATCACCGGACATCACTGCTTTGATAGCTTCAGGTTTTTTACCGGTTGTTTGTTTAAGTATCTGCGTTTCCTCATTTTCCGAGGGGTAACCGATAAGCACATAAAGTAAGAACCGGTCAGTTTGAGCTTCAGGCAATGGAAAAGTACCCGATTGCTCCACGGGGTTTTGGGTTGCCAAAATGAAAAATGGCCGATCCATCACATATTCGGCACCTCCATAGGTCACACTGTACTCCTGCATTACTTCCAGCAATGCCGCCTGTGTTTTGGGAGGAGTTCGGTTGATTTCATCTGCCAGTACAATGTTGGAAA
Source organism: Marinoscillum sp. (assembly GCA_040218045.1). GTDB lineage: Bacteria > Bacteroidota > Bacteroidia > Cytophagales > Cyclobacteriaceae > Marinoscillum. Next base: position 151,069 of record JAVJQA010000012.1, on the reverse strand, counting down.
AGATTGGCCCTTTATTGTATTTGAATTTTTTGTGACCATGCTCGTCTTCTTCGATCACCTCTGTGCCCAGAATGTCAGTAGGCATGAGATCTGGGGTAAACTGAATCCTTTTAAACTTCAAACTCAAAGCTTGAGATACTGATTTGATCATCAGGGTTTTGGCCAGACCAGGCATACCTTCTACCAGGATGTGTCCCCCAGCTAAGAGCGCTACTATCAACTGATCAAGCACTTCCTCCTGTCCCACGATTACCTTATGGATTTCATTTTTAAGGACGGAGAGCTTACCTGTTAACTCCCTTACTTCCTTTTCTACTTTCTGTAAATCTTCGTTCATCTATATCTAGGGTCTTAGGTCCTTTGTCTTAATTCTCAGCTCGTCATTGCATGAATGACAATGTTTACCGCAAATCGCGTATTGTCTATTTTGTACCAGCGTTTGTTTCTAAAATCATAATCCCATTCACAGCCATAGTCTTTGTTGCTATAGAGCATCCCGATCCGGTAGTTGAAAGTGATGGCCTTTAGATAATCATGCACTATGTCATCACCCCAGCCGTTCAATTCTTGGGAGGTGGTAGGTGGCCCGTCAAACTCAAAGAAAGCTGAGTAGATTGGATGGTCGTTTGGTAATTTGGCCATTTTGCCAGGCCAGATTTCCTCCATTTGTCGTTCGAAGGATTTGGCAAATAATCCATCAATGTCATGGTTGCAGTCGTCAACAAAGACAAACCCACCATTCTCTACATACTTCTTGAAATTCTCTCGTTCCTTCTGCGTAAACTGCACGAGCTTATGACCTGACAGATAGCAAAAGGGGCACTTGAATACCTCATCGCTGCTGAGTGGTACGATATTCTCAACCGTATCTACTGGCAGTGTGGTATACTCAATCAGGGAATTCAAGAGATTAGAAGGCATGCGCTGATCTACATCCCAATCTCCGGATTCATACTGAAGTCTTGTAAAAAAGAATTTAGATTGTATAGTCTTCACTCAGTGAGTTGCTTAACTCCTTTTAAATCTTCAATCTCAACGTAGGGCTAAAAAAGGTGTCAATTGGAAATAAAGGACACCAGATGTTTATATCATCACGACGAAGGAGAAATCCATCTTTTAACTAGAATAGACCTCCATTCGTCGTGATGATAGTTTGTCAGTTATACTGCGTCAGATAGACTGGTAAAGGTGAAGTCCCTGACTTTCATGTAAGGGATTAGGTTCCCGTTTACCCGTACCTGTTGACCAAGTGTCTCCAGGTTGTTGAGCATGATGATCGGGCTTTCATTGAACCGGAAATTCTTGATCGGATGTTTGATCTTTCCATTCTCAATAAAGAATGTACCGTCCCTTGTAAGCCCGGTGTATAGTAAAGTCTGAGGATCCACTGTCCTGATATACCAAAGCCTCGTTACCAAAACACCCTTTTTGGTATCTTTGATCATGTCTTCCAGTGAAGCATTTCCACCATCCATAATTCCATTGCTCGGGAATGGTACCGGATCAACACCTTTTTCCTTAGCCCAAAATCTTGAGTAAGCGAGGTTTTTAACCACACCATTTTCCAGCCAGTTCATCTTTTTATAAGCCTGTCCGTCTTGGGCCCATGGACTAGTTGGTACACGGATGTTCTGAGGATCGGAGTAGATGTTTACACGCTCATCCACAATCTTCTCACCCAGCTTGGTTCCGCCACCTTCCTTGGACATAAAGCTTCTGCCTTCATCAGCGGTTCGAGCATCGAAAGAACCAAACATGTTTCCTAATAACTGTACTGAAGCAGCGGGCTCAAGGATTACTGTGTATTTCCCAGGCTCAATTGCTTTTGCTTCTCTTGACATCAATGCTTTGTCTATGGCTACTTTGGAGGCCTCCGCAGCATCGAACCTACTTACGTCATTGTAGTCACGAGTTACCCAACCAGAGCCGGTGCCATCGTTGGATCGCATAGTTACTGTGAAGTCGACATTCGTTGACTGATTGTATGCGAACAAGCCAGCACTGTTGATCATGGCTGACATTCCGGCAGAATCATTTAAAAATCCCGCAGCGGTAACGTCTTTGGCCCTTGCCGGCTCAATGCTGGCTGCAGCTACTTCCGCTCTAAACTCCGGGGTGACTTTGGCAGTAGACTCATGAAAAGTTTTGGTTTCCAAATACTCCTGCTGAGAGAGTGGCGGCATAAACTCAGGGTTCTCCGGGGAGAGTTGGGCCAATTCTTCAGCCCTGCGCACTACTTTCTCCAGTGAGGCTGTGTCAAACTCATCAATGGTAGCTACGCCTACTTTGTTGCCAAAGCTGGACTGGACCACAAGTGTTTGATTGGACTGATAACCTGCTGTAGAAACCGTGTTTCTAGCATATCTAATATTTCCAGCGTTTGAAGCGTTGAGGTTGATCTCGCAAGTCTCTGCTTTCGAAAATGAAAGCGCTTTTTCGAGGATCTGCCTTGCTTCGTCTTTATTATATATTGCCATTTTTAATTGATGCTTTAGGATTAAATATTTCTTCCAGTGTTGATCACATTTACTCCATTGAATCGAGTAGTGGCTGATCCGTGCGAAACTGCACTTACCTGGGAAGGCTGACCTTTACCGTCGAAGAATGAACCAAATAATCTGTAGTCGGACTCATCACAAATCTTAGCACAAGAATTCCAAAATTCCTGGGTGTTTGACTGGTAAGCCACATCGTCTAGCATTCCTACGATCTCACCATCTTTGATTTCGTAGAATACCGTACCTCCAAACTGGAAGTTGTATCGCTGCTGGTCAATGGAGTATGATCCTCTACCAGCGATGTAGATTCCTTTTTCTACATCTTTGAGCATGTCATTCGGAGAGTACTTCTCCTTGCCTGCTTCAAGCGAGACGTTTGGCATACGCTGGAACTGTACATCATTCCAAGACTGGGAGTAACAGCATCCGTGAGATTCATTTTGATCAATCATGTGCACCTGATCCCTGATGGCCTGATAGTTTACAAGGATCCCATTTCTCACCAGGTCCCATTTTTTGGTTTTTACACCTTCATCATCAAACCCGACTGCTCCGAGTGAACCAACCTGCGTCTTGTCTGCCACAAGATTCACTATGTCACTACCGTAGTTGAAGTCTCCCGCCTTCCACTTATCAAGTGTGGCGAAACTCGTACCGGCGTAGTTGGCTTCATATCCCAATACCCGATCAAGCTCCAATGGGTGCCCTACAGATTCGTGGATGGTCAACCCAAGGTGATTCGGATCGAGTACCAAATCATATTTGCCAGGCTCTACAGATTTGGCAGTTAGCATTTCTTTGGCCTGCAAAGCGGCCTCAGTAGCATCTCTTACTATGTCGTATCTATTGCTAAACAGGGTAACACCTCCCAAGCCCTCTACTGTTTCTTTTGGATCAGGTGTCATGTACTCGTAACCAAGACCCATTGGGGCTGATAGTCCCTGACGGCTCTTGAACTTGCCTTTATCTGGATCAATCACCGTCACGTTCATATATGGCCAGATTCTATGAACATCCTGATCGATGTACGAACCTTCAGTAGAAGCAAAGTATTTTTGCTCATTGACCATAAACAAGGCTGTGTTTACATAATTGGCGCCATTGGCCATAGCTGCAGCATTGGCTTCCAAGAGAAGCTCCGCTTTTTCAGAGATTGGCACCTCCATGCAACTTTTTATGATTGGGGTTTTCCAGCTTACATCTCCGTGAGAATCAACCGGTGCCAGAACTACTGGTTCTTTTTGTATTTTAGAATTTGCTTTCGCAATGGCAACTGCCTGTTCGGTTGCTTTTTTGATCCCCTCGGGGGTTACATCATTTGTCGAGGCAAAACCCCAAGTGCCATTGGCAATCACTCTTATACCGATACCAAACGACTCGGTGTTCACAACGTTTTGTACCTTATCCTCCCTTGTGAAAACGTATTGATTAAGATAACGACCTATCCTGGCGTCAGCATAGCTGGCTCCAAGACCTTTGGCCTGGTTGAGTGCTACATTGGCCAATACTTTTTTCTGGCCTACATCTAGTCCGGGGTTCAGGAGTTCTTCCGGCGATATAATCCTGCCGAATGAAGTAGCAGGCAACATCATTGCCCCTGCTCCCAAACCCGCTAATTTTGCAAAGTCTCGTCTCTTCAAAGCCTATTATTTTATATGGTTAAACTGCTATTTTCACATAAGTTATTCCTACGATCTTCTAAAGCAAAAGAGAATTATTTAAGCGGTAGTAATCTCAGGTAAAGTGGACTTAACATGAAATAGGCCTGTCCATCAAAGAAATGAATTACTTTCGTGAACATTTTTTTGACCTTATCATGAAAAATCAAAAAGCGGCCATAGGTTTTGTCCTGATCACAGTACTCATCGATGTGATCGGGGTGGGCATCATTATCCCCGTGGTGCCGGCACTGATCACAGAACTGACTGGAGGAACAATCAGTGATGCTTCCATAGTAGGCGGTTGGCTCATGTTTGCCTATGCCTTTATGCAGTTTATCTGTGCGCCAATAGTCGGTGCGTTGAGTGATCAGTTTGGCAGGAGGCCTGTTTTGCTCCTTTCGCTATTCGGGTTTGGGTTGGATTACATCCTGGCAGGGTTTGCTCCAACGGTGGCATGGTTGGTTTTGGCCAGGATAGTTGCGGGGATCACCGGAGCTAGTTTTACCACCGCCAATGCCTATATCGCGGATATTTCTTCACCGGAGAAACGGTCTCAGAATTTCGGGATGATTGGAGCTGCATTTGGTATAGGATTTATTATTGGCCCTTTGATCGGAGGAATTCTTGGTGAGTACGGCCCAAGAGTGCCTTTCTTCGCATCTGCAGGTTTGGTGATGGTCAACTGGCTTTATGGATATTTTGTGCTACCGGAATCTTTGGCTCCAGAAAACCGAAGAAAGTTTAGCTGGAAAAGAGCGAATCCGTGGGGCACATTGATGCAATTGAAAAAATACCCCATGGTCATGGGATTGATTGCCTCTTTGGTTTTGGTGTATATCGCGGCTCATGCCACACAAAGCACCTGGACCTATTTCACAATCGAGAAGTTTAAGTGGAGTGAAGCGGAGGTAGGATACTCCCTGGCATTTGTTGGTTTGATGATTGCTATCGTTCAGGGTGTGGCCATCAGGCCTATTATCAATAAGATAGGTCAGGCCAGGGGCGTTTATGTCGGTTTGGCTTTTAACTGTCTCGGGTTTATACTGATTGCCATGAGTACTTCCGGGTGGATGCTTTATGCAGTGCTTATCCCCTATGCGTTTGGGGGCATAGCAGGCCCTTCCTTGCAGGGGCTCATGTCCAATAGTGTGGCACCGAACGAACAGGGAGAGCTTCAGGGTGGACTGACAAGCCTGATGAGTTTAACCACGGTCATTGGGCCACCGCTGATGTCCAATGTATTTGGCTATTTTACTGATCCGGCCAGGGATGTTTATGTGCCGAGTGCTCCTTTTTACCTGGCCGCTGTGTTTGCGTTTATGGCAATGCTGCTGTCCTACAGGTTTCTCACAAAAAGGTCGGCTTGATTGTCTTTAGTGGTTTGAATTAACACTGACAGCCTAATAACCATTAGGTTGGAGTTAGAAGTGACATCCATCCTGACCGTTAAAGAATATTATCAGATTGAAGTTTGTTGAATATGATATTCGCAGATTTCTTTGCTAAAGAGGCGGGCCCAAAACCACCTTGCGCCTTGTAATTGGCTTTCCAAACTTCTTTTTTACTCGACACATCCGTTCCAACCAAAATATAGGTAGCCGTTTGTAAGCCACCGTTAACATAGTAAATTTCATTGGGTCGAAAAAAGATAACAATATCATTGTGGCCTTGTGCTATTTCTTCTGCCAGTCGGCTTTCGTTTTCAGTTGTGGAATTCAACTCAAGTTTTGAATCCTCAACCCTCAAGGTTAGGACACTCACTTTATGGTTGTTTGCAGAAAATACCTTTTCCAGTTCACTTTTCAGATTGGTGGCTATTTTACTTGTTCTGGAGTCGAACGGAATGACGATCAAAGGATTGTTGTATTGCTTCTGGATCCCCCTTTTTGCCACCGAGTCTATTGATACACAACCGCTTAACATTAAGACATAAAAAAAATAAAACAATTCTTTTCATACTTTGGAAATAAGTTTGATGGTCAAATGTAATCTTCATGTGTAACAAAGGCAGCCTAAGAATAAGTAAGTGACTAAGTGGCGGCTCGCACTTTGCACTAAAATTAACGGAAGTGCTCCAAATGGACAACGGTTCCAGTCCTGAGGCTCAGGAGTACTGCTGGTCTCGCGTTTATTCATAACTGTCATTTAGGTATTTCGTCCAGCGTGAAGTTGGGTTAGAAGTAGATTTGAATATTGTCGGAACATTGCAGATTTAGACATGCTCGTTTCCCTTTCGCTCAAAAGCGGACAGGATTATCACAACAGGGGATCTGTGGATCACTGTCGAATGACTGATACTGATCCCGGAGATGCCGTTTTTTTTCCCGGATCTGCGGCTCCTGAGGCCGGATATATCATTTTTTAAATGGGATATATCGTTCCTGAGGTGGGATCTGTCATTTTTTAATGGGATCTGTGGCCCCTAAGTGCGGCTGTATGATCCCCAAGCCCGGTAATGCGACTTTTTTCAGGGATTTATGATTCAGGACACCGGAGATGTCATTTTCTCCCGGGCGCTGAGAGACGTTAGGCAGGAGATGTGACCTGTAAGATCGGCGCTGTGATTTTCCCCATGCATAATATACTGTTTTCACTTTCTTTCCAGAATGTCTAGCTCAAATTAGCATTCAATTCACTAACCTCAGAAGCCTTACGTTTTAAGCATCAAACATTACCAGTCCCTCTACCTTACAGGAGAATGTTCAGCTATAAAAAAAGGTGCCATGGGTACCCTTTTTTTGATCTTGACAATCAGAAAACTAAATAATGTTCATTGATTGTTCTTTTATCTTTTCGAGCTCATCCTTCATCTGCACTACAGCCCGCTGGATGATTGCATCATTAGCTTTAGCTCCAATGGTGTTGATTTCCCGACCTATCTCCTGAGAGATAAAACCAAGCTTCTTTCCTTGGGATTCTTGTGCATCCATCACTTCACTGAAATACTCCAGGTGTCTGGCCAACCTCACTTTTTCTTCAGTGATATCCAACTTCTCCACGTAATAGATCAGCTCCTGCTCAAACCTGTTTTGATCAATCTGAGTCTTCTCCCTTATTTCCTCAATGCTATTGGTTATTCTTTCTTTGATTTGCCTGATCCGATCAGGGTCACGACTAGTCACCTCCTCTAGCCCTTCTGCGATTCCTTTTATGTAAGAGGACAAATTATCCTGAAGGGTCTTACCTTCTGCCTCACGGAAACTATTGCATTTGTTGATGGCCTCTTCCAGCGCACTCTTCAGGATCTCCCAGTCTTCAAACGAGGAGGATTCATCTGCCACTATCACATCTGGTGAGTGAAGTGCCAGCCTAAAAAGATCCTTGGGGTTGGCATCTACTTCGGTCGCTAGTACCTCATACTGTCTGTAATATGATTTAAATAGCTCTTTATTGATATGAATGTTGGGCTCCTCCAAACCCAACGGAATGACCTCAATAATTAGGTTGACCTTTCCACGCTTTAGCTGCTGTGTGATCAATTGCTTGATTTCAGGCTCTCGATCCAGGACCTCCCTGGGCAGTTTTGTATTAAAATCTAAAAACTTACTATTAAGGGTTTTAATCTCTACCTTAATTCGGTATGAATTGGATTCTGCTTCCGCAGATCCAAAACCTGTCATTGATTGAAGCATTCGGTAAATTTAGAAATCTAATCCGAGAGTTAGGTGTATCCGGGTATCTCCTATTTCAAAATCGCGGACTGGTTTGGCCACATCAATCTTCAAATAGTATCCCAACAATACAGTACGGATCCCAAATCCATAACTTGCCAGCCATGGATTCTGGAAATTTGCGAGTTCAGCCGTAAAGTTTGATTTTACATACTTTTTGGTGAATGCACTATTCTCCCGTGTAAAAGGTGGCTTCCCTGTCCAGGCAGTTCCTACGTCATAAAAACCAATCATTTGGAAATTCCTCAAAAAGGTTGACGAGATCGGGCCATTGGAAAAATATCTAAAAACTGGTAATCTCAGCTCAGCATTAAACAGAAGAGCATTTTGTCCATAAATTTCATTATAGTCAAATCCCCTAAGATTGGTAACAAACTCCGTGAAAAGGATATTTGAGTTATCCTCAGCATTAGATATATTCAGTGGATCCTCTTGTCCCTGATCTTCATAGTTGTTGAAAATCCAATTTTCCATGCCCCCAACTAAATAGTTTTGAGGGTTATTGCCCATGCTTCTTCCATAGAAGAACCTCGTCGCCAGGGTCAACTCTCTGTGGATTTTCTGATAATGCCGCATATCCACATTTAGTCGGCTAAAGCTTTTCTGGTTATTGGTTACTCCGACATAGTTTTCATACTCTATGATACCACGTGTGCCTTGATATAAGTTAAATCCACGCTCTATGGTGTTATCCAGAACCATTGCTGCCCGGGCACCGCCAAAGTGGATATTGCTATCATCGGCCAGTGGGCCAACAGATGGATTGGTAATATTTGCTACAGCCTCCCAATGTAAATTATTGAAATGTGTATTGGCATAGAAAGGTGACAGCTCGAAGCGGAAGGTATTGGTGAGCGGCAAGGCAACTCCAACTTCAATCTTGTTTAGGGTATACTTTTGTAAGAGATTCTGCTCTGAAGTCCCCCGTAAAAAGCTGGTCTGAGGATCAATGATGAAGGAATTTCTATCAAATCTTACATGGAAGTCCATCCAATATTTTAAAAACTGGTACTCTCCAAAAACATCTCCACTTCTCAAGTTGGTTGGATTGACCAAAACCCCACCATTTAGACGATGATTTTCGAGCATATCTATGATCTCAGTCTCCATTAGTATGCTAAAACGCCGAATGCGATCAATTGCGAAAGAAGTGACCAGGTTATTAAAGCTAAACCTGGGCTCATAGGAGGTAGGGCCTATTATTGTGTTTTCGCGCTCAAGCTTCCTGTAATTAGAGAAAAAGGATTCAGGCCTAAAAGTCGGTCTTGCATTTCTTGGTTTTTCTGACTCATCTTCAAATGTATAATTGTCAGTATCAATAAATCCGTCATCTACTTCTGGCTGGCTTTCCGGTTTTTCTTCTACGATGGTTGTGTCTGATTCATCCAAAAACTGATAATTGTCGGGAGTTAAAAGAGAATCTAGTTGACTATCCGAAAGTCCTAAAGAGGACAATGGTTCCTCTTTCACTGGCTCCGGTTCAGGTTCTACAAGTTTATACTTCGGGATGCGGCTGGCAAGATACTTTGCTTGTTGCATTCTTTGACGTGCCGTTTGTGGAGTAAACACTCGTCTGGACAAGTCAAATTCCTGACTGTAAACTTTTGGTCTCCCATTGTTGAGCATAAGAAAACTAATCCGGTTGGGCTCGAAGTTCAGGTCATAATCCTCAATGCTATATTCGAAGTTCGAAACCTGGACGAACGTAGAGTCCATCAGGTTATACTTATAGAGATTTGGTATTCCTTTTTGATCACTCAAATAAAAAATCTCATGGTCATTCTTGGCCATTGGTTTACTATCCCTACTAAAGGTATTGGTCAATCGCATGAATTTGGTAGAAGTAGTATCCAGATTGAAAATAAATAAGTTGTAGTTATCTGAAACGTCCTCGAGCTTAACTCGATCTACCTTCACAGAATCAGAGGCTCTATTTGAACTGAAAACGATAGAAGTGGATCCCGGAACAAAAACCGGATCAAGGTCATCATAGAGATCATCTGTAATCCTCTTCAAGGCATTCCTGCGCATACTGATCAAGAATAGATCGTTTTGACCCCCAACATCTCCACTGATGATCGCCAGTTTACCATTATCGTTAAAAGAGAAGCTTTCCACCTGTCTAAACCTCGTGAGTGGCTTCTGTAGTTTTTGATTGTTATCTACATTGTAGGTGTTGAGATATAAGTAGCCCCTTTTGTAAAGTATCACTCCTACAGTGTGATTATCCTGCCAATCAATGAGGGGCAGATGATAATCAATGACTTGATCATTGATCAGATAGCCGCCTTTAACCACCGTAGATTGCTTACCTGACTCAAGGTCAACTACATTCACTTCATACTTCCCATTCTTGTGAAGGGTGTAAGCCAACTTATCTCCATTTGCATTAACTTTTACATGATTAAGGATAATGTCATGGTTACGATGCCCGGCGATTTCGGCTTCTTCACTGGTCGACTGATAATTTTCCCTTATTTCTTCCCTTTGTAGTAGGTAATAACTCTGCCAATCACCTAAGAATTGTTTGAATGTGATCCCCAAGGTACTGGAAATACTGTTTTCCTCATTTCTAATTATGCGGGTCAGGTTTAGAATATTAGAGATATTACTTCGGCCATATTTGATCGCTATATAGTTCCAAATTGACTGACCAATAATCGCAGCTTCTTCATTTTGTATTTTGACAAGTTTGTTGATTTTTTTCCTGGAGAGATAATCCCTCACGTAATCATCCATTTCCTGGGACCAGCCATATGCCAGATACCTTGCCGCACCTTGAATAAACCATTCTGGCAGGGACAGCAGATAAGAATTCTGGAAAATTTCAGCAAGGCTCCCTCCAAACATCATGTCATTGATCAGAATATCAGACATCTGAAGCATTATCTGCTTTTTGAATTCCTCTGACTTGCCGGGGTATGCCAGCTCTACTTGTAGTTTCACAAAATCGGTCTTCCCACCAATGGTGAATACTTCACCACCAATTCCCATATTACTCTGCTGAAGATCCTGAAGGGAGTTATAAATGAAGATTTTGGTCTTGGTATATGGAGCATATCCCAAGATATCAGTTAGCGAAACGAATTCGTCTTCCAAATACTCCAAAGCCTCTTTGGCATATTCCTGACCACCCGGATAATAGTATACTTCGAAGTTGTTGGTGGAATAATAGTACCAGTCAAAACGCTTGTATTGAATCCTGTTATGACCATATGGTGTATGGTAATATTGGGCGACAGCACTGACCCCAGTTAAGAGAAGTAATGATAATGTTAAAAATAGTCCTTTCATAAATTCACTCTACTAACGTCCACCCCGGACATTATTTCGCCATCTCCATTCAGGTAATTTACCAATTGAGTAGCAAAAAAAGGAACTAAAGAAACACCTTTTGTACCAAACCCATTGAAAATACCTATGTTGGGGTACTTACTGTGAAATCCAATGAAAGGTTTACGGTCATATGTAGCTGGACGTATCCCGGCAGACTCCTTCACAATTTCATACCCTCCGTTGTATACTTTACCTAACCTCTCTTTCAGGTTTTTGATTCCATCAGCTGATGGTTCGTAATTGAGATTTTGATGGTCATAGGTCGAACCAACACTGAAATAACCATTTTTAGGCAAAATGAATACCCCTCTATTTACGATAACATCCTCTGGAAGAGATGTGTCAATTTCCAAAATTTCCCCCTTTACAGGTTTAAATGGAAGTTTGTTCCAAAATGGATTTTGACCAACTGCAGGCCCTTCGCAGAAAACTACTTTTTCCGCCTCTATGTTTTGATAAATCACACGATCTTCAAGGATTTCCAGGTTTTCATATTGAAACACTCCCGACCTGTATAGACCCTTATTTTGAAAGAAGAGTTTCAAAGCAGACAGCATATCTGGTAAATTAACATACCCGGAATGGTTCAGCTCAAGGCCTCCGAATTCATCAAGCACTCCCTCAATACCCCTTGATTTGGTGTGAATTGACTTTATGAAACGAGTATAACCTGGTTCTGAAGACCTTCCAGCCCAATCATTCTGCTCTTCATGTCCATAGAATGGACGATATATGGGTTTTGGATAAAGAAATTTGGCACCTAAGGCCCTCTCCAGATTGGCATAAAAGGACTCCAGGTTTACAAAAAGCTCATCAGCAAGCCAGGTCTTAACCATTTTTCGCCCGGTGATCGGGTTATAAATTCCCGCTGCCTTATTGGAGGATGTATTGCTGGTTTCATGATTAATAATCAAAATGGACTTACCGGTTTTGTTTAGCTCATAAGCGAGTAGACCTCCAGCAATTCCCTGACCAACAATCAAATATTCTACTTTTTCCAACCTCTTGAGTTATTTTCCACAAATTTGCAACATATAATCAGGACTAGATAACTAAATAATAATGAGAATAAAATCATTGGTATTTAATCCATTTTATGAGAACACATATGTATTATGGGATGACACCAAAGAAGGAATAATAATAGATCCTGGTTGTTATGAACCCTATGAGATTGATGAAATCAAAAGATTTATTCAAGATCAACAAATACAGGTAAAGGCCATCATCAACACGCATTGTCATATTGACCATGTGTTGGGCAATTACATTTTAAAGCAAACCTATGGTTGTCCTCTCTGGATTCCGGAAGGTGAATTGGAGGTTTTCAGATCTGTGGTTGCCTATGCTCCCCAGTGGGGAATTCAGCGATATACTGAGGCTGAAGTGGACAAATTTTTAATTGAAAGTGATGTGATTCAATTTGGTAACACTAGCTTGAAATCAATTTTGGTACCGGGCCATTCACCTGGTCATCTGGTCTTTTACAATGAAAAGGAGAAAAAACTAATTGGTGGAGATGTGCTTTTCAGGGAAAGCATCGGCCGAACGGATTTACCCGGTGGAAACCACTCCGATCTACTTGCCAACATTAAGAACAAGCTCTACACGCTCAATGATGACGTAGAGGTATTTCCAGGCCATGGCCCAAGCACAACCATTGGTTTTGAGAAAAAGCATAACCCATTTGTAAAAGCCTAAAATGATCAGACACCTACCGAATGCCCTCACTTGTCTCAACCTGGTCACTGGAGCCGCAGGGTGCATTAGTATACTTAAGGGAGACACGGAGCACGCTATCTATTTTGTACTGGTAGCGGGTCTATTTGATTTCTTTGATGGGTTTGCAGCCAGGTTGCTCAGGGTTCAATCTGCTATTGGCAAAGAACTAGACTCCTTGGCAGATATGATCTCTTTTGGCTTATTGCCATCATTATATCTTTTTGTGCAACTAGAGCAAGTTACGAGCCGCCCATATTTACCATACATTGCGCTTACAGTTGCTGCTTTTTCAGCATTGAGGCTGGCAAAATTCAATATTGATGAGTCTCAATCAGATCGCTTTGTAGGCGTCCCAACTCCTGCCAATGCAATACTTATTACATCGATCACATTTTTACCAACCTCAGTTGAAGCTGGTCCTGTATTGTTTACTGTGATTGCGCTTGCTACGAGTTATCTTTTAGTTTCCAATCTTCCTATGATTGCCCTGAAATTTAAAGGGTTGGCATGGCAACCTAATAAATGGAAGTATCTTTTGATCCTTTCCATTATTGTTCTCCTTTCTTTATTTCAGGTTTCGTCCCTGCCATTTCTAATCCCAGCATATCTGGTGATATCTATTTTAGGGAATTTTATAGATTCAAAAAACGTTTAACACCACATGCCGGGGCAATATCTCATTACTGTCAACGTTTGGAAATTCATGCGCACCTTTCTAACCTGTATGGGCATAGGCATACTCAGTAGCGGTTTCTCTCAGAGTGTGTTAAGTGAAGGCAACTGGTATAAAGTAGGTACCACAGAGTCAGGAATCTACAAAATAGACCGTGCTTTCATCACTGGCACCCTTGGCATCAGTGCCTCCTCAATTGACCCCTCCACTTTAAAAGTTTATGGAAATGGTGTTCGCGGTATGTTGCCACAGCCGAACAGTACCTATCGACCAAACGACCCTCAGGAACTTGCAATATTTGCTTCTGGTGATCAGGACAAAAAACTGGATGAACCTGACTATTTCCTGTTCTATAGCCAGGGGCCGGATAGATTTCTCCTGGACAGTAGCGGAGCGCCTGTATATGAAAAAAACCTATACTGTGATACAGTTTATCATTTCATCACTTATGGTGGTGCTAAGGGCAAAAGAATCACTACCAGAGAACCATCTGAATCATTGGCTCCAAAACAAACAACATTCTTCGAATACTTTGTTCACGAAAAAGATTTGGACAATCAACTTGGATCAGGGAGAAACTGGTTGGGTGAAGGGTTTATCAAAGGCACTGGTAACCTCAAACTCAGGTACGATCCACTGAACTTTTTGGGGAACCTGAAACTTTGGACTGCCTTCGGAGCGGACTCTGAAGGTGCCTGCTCCTTTGATATCAGTATCAATGGCACTCAAATAGGAAATGTCCCGATTGACCCTATTCCTGATTTGACTTATGGAGATAAGCAAAAATTTGCTGAAGCCTCTTATGTTACCACCGTGAGTGGCAATGATGTCAACTTAGAGTTTCACTACAATCATTCTGCTGGCAACTCGAAGGGGTTTCTGGATTACTTCATCCTGGGTACCGAGCGATCATTGGTCTATAGTGACCAACCAATCGTCTTAAATATTCCTAAAGGGGATGAGGCCAGTTTTGAGATTACAAGTAACCAAGATCTAAATGCCTGGGGTGTCACCGACCTATTAAATGTTTCGGCCATTCCAACTTCCAAGTCTGGAAACAAAGTGAGTTTAAATAGCACTTCAGCGGATCAATTAATAATCATTTCCAGTGGTTCTTCTTTCTCTTCTCCTGTTTTCTTCAAGAAAATTGCCCCTCAGAATATAAAGTCATTCTCTAGCAGTGATGGACTGATTGTCACCCACCCTAGGTTTTCAAGTGAAGCAAAGCGACTGGCTCAATTTCATCAAAGTGAAGGTTTAAGAGTGGAAGTAGCCACTACCGATCAGGTTTACAATGAATTTGGTTCCGGGAGCCCTGATTTGACTGCCATCCGGGATTTTTTAAGGTTCCATTATCTAAAAGACAGTACGCTGAGGTATGCGCTGCTTTTTGGCGATGGATCATATGACTACAAGCTGCGGGCAATTAAGAACACTAACCTGGTACCAATATATGAATCGAGAGAATCATCTCACAATATATACAGCCATTCTTCTGATGACTATTTCAGTTTTTTTGAGGAAAATGAAGGAGAATGGTACGAAGGAAAACGTAAAACCAACAGCTCCACTTATGAGATCCCTTATGTAGATCATACTTGCGACATTGGTATTGGCAGGATACCAGTAAACACACTAGAAGAAGCAACGAATGTTGTGGACAAAATCATCCGGTACAAAACAGCTACCCAAACGCTTGGCAAATGGAAGCACCAGATTGCTTACCTGGCAGATGACGGGGATCTCAATGAACATATGGAGCAAGCGGAAGAGTTTTATCAAATAATTGATCAAAATCACTTTGAGTACAATGCCAAAAAATTATACTTGGACCTCTATGACCAAAGTGTGAGCGCCCAGGAGCAGGAAATTTCACCAATTGGTCAGGCTGTGAAAAATGCCCTTAAAGAAGGAGTATTTATTCTCGATTATATGGGACATGGAAATGAGGAACAATTAACTTCTATCTATGAGCTCGCTCTTGACCGAAAAATAATCAGAAGTCTGACCAACAGACATAAACTGCCGCTGTTTGTCACAGCTACGTGTGAATTTGGCAAATATGACGACCCGTCCGAATATTCAGGAGCTGAAGAACTATTGCTCAACAAGGACGGTGGTGCAATTGCCTTGATCACTACAACTCGCCCGGTTTATGCCCACACAAATTTTGGCGTAAACGCTGCATTCCACAGAAATGTGTTCAAGAAAATAGATAGTGTGGAATTTCCACGCCTTGGTGATGTGATCCGCCTGACCAAGAATGAAAGCCTGGGTGGTCCAATCAACCGAAATTTTGCACTCCTCGGGGATCCCATGCTTCAGCTTAATTACCCACAGTATGACATCACATTTGATCAATTAAAAGAACCAGATACATTAATCAACCAGGACACGCTGAGTGCTCTGGAGGTCTACACATTATCTGGGGAAATCAGATCTGGTGGATCACTTGTGGATTATTTCAATGGAACAGCCACAGTTACCTTATGGGACATACCTCAAACCAAAATCACGAAAGGTGATGAAAGTGACCCATTCTCATTTACTGAACAATCCAATGCCCTCTATCGGGGAGAGTTCTCGGTTGTGGACGGAAAGTACTCGGCAGAATTTATTATCCCAAAAAACTCTTCATACAAGTTTCAACCTGGAAAAATGACTGTTTATGCGGCAGATTATGACAATTTCATTGATGCTTCAGCCTCTTCGAGGAATTTCGTGCTCGGTGGATCCGCTCAGATGGAAGAGGATAACCAAAGTCCGGAAGTTACTATCTACCTTAACGAATCCGGTTTTCGATCCGGAGGCACGGTGGGGCCAAGCAGCCTTTTCATTGCCAAACTTACCGATGAGCATGGGATCAATATTTCCAACAATGGTTTTGGGAGAGGAATAACCCTCCAGCTTAATGATGACGAACCGATGGAAGTCAATGAGTTTTATACAGCTGACAAAGACACTTATAAAGCGGGCACCTTAATGTTTCCTCTACAAAACCTCACACCCGGACATTATACAGCTAAACTTAAAGTGTCGGACACTTACAATAATTTCACTGAGAAAACAGTTGAGTTTAAGGTATCAGAGTCACCAATCCTAAAGTTATTTAATGTGATGAATTACCCTAATCCGGTTCGCCAGGATGCAACTACTACTTTTACGTTTGAGCACGACCGTGAAGATGAGGAGTTGCAGGTGTCACTGATTTTGTATAACATGCAAGGCCGCCAGGTAAACCAATGGAAATACAACATTGATAGCAGCCCTAGAGTAATTGATGATTTGTCACTAAGGATGTCATCTTATCAAGGAGTGCCACTAGAAAATGGCATATATCTCTACAGGCTCAATGTAAGTAGCACTTTGGATGGTGCCTCCAATGAAGTGACTAGAAGACTTATAATCATTAATTAATTATCTTTGCCACCTTTAAAATATTGCTTGATGAATTCACGTCTTATTAAGACTCTTTGTTTAGTTCTCTTCGTAGCGCCATTTACTTTGATGGCCCAGAACAGCAATGCACCAATCCTCTCAGGTCAGGATACAGCAAGAAATCCTATCACAGTGGCAGTGCCTTTCGTGGGGTTTGCTCCTGACAGCCGTGGAGCCGCTATGGGTGATGCCGGGGTGGCTTCTTCTCCAGACGCATATAGTGTGCACTGGAACAACGCCAAACTAGCTTTCATTGATAACGACATGGGATTTTCTTTCTCATACTCACCTTGGTTGGGGAATATTGTAGATGACATGTCTTTGAACTATCTAACGTTTTACAAAAGAATAGATAGGCTACAGACCATTGGTGTTTCCATGAGGTATTTTGACCTAGGTGAGATTCAGCTCACAGATTCCAATGCCGAGCCATTAGGATTGGAAAACCCAAGAGAAGCAGCTTTTGATGTTACCTACTCCCGAAAGTTATCGGAAAATATGAGTATAGGGGGAACGATCAGATACATTTGGTCAAACCTTTCTGGAAATATCACCGGTGCACCGGATGCCAAAGCTGGCACGAGTGTGGCAATTGATTTGGGGTACTATTACAACAAGGAATTGATTGTGAATGGAATGAATAGTGAACTTTCCCTTGGAGCACATTTATCTAATTTCGGTCAGAAGGTAACTTATAGTAATGATTCCAATGAGGATTTTATCCCTACCAACCTTAGACTAGGTGGTGCATTTAAAATTAACATTGACCCATATAACAGCTTCTCCTTTCTATTGGATTTCAATAAGCTTTTGGTCCCAACTCCACCATTCTACGAACTGGATGAAAATGGCGAGATCGAATACGACAATAACGGAAATGCGAAGATCCTAAAAGGAGAAGATCCGAATAGGCCATTGTTGAGTGGAGCATTTCTTTCGTTCACTGATGCGCCTAATGGATTCTCTGAGGAAATGCAGGAAATTAATATCTCGTCGGGAGTAGAGTATAAATACAGAGAAGTATTTGCCGTTAGGGCTGGTTATTTCTTCGAACATGCCAACAAAGGTGATCGCCAGTACTTCACTGCTGGTTTAGGGTTTAAATATCAGGTATTTGGTGTCGACTTCTCTTATCTCGTCCCAAAAGATCAGAACCATCCACTTGGAGATACTTTGAGACTTTCGTTTGTATTTAGCTTTGATGGGCAAGATGAAGACCCATCTAACTTCTAATTAAAATGTTTAATGTTGGATCGCTCTGTAGCACCACCAGCTGTTAGTATTGAGAGACCTAATTTACCCAGTCTTGATGAAATCAAGATCAATGATGGACTGAGGGTTCATGTATTGAACCAGGGCGCTCAACCGGTAGTTTTATTTGAAATAGTAATTCCAGTAGGCCGGTTCCAGGAACCTACACCCGGTCTTTCCTACTATCTATTCAAAATGCTAACAGAAGGAACTACCTCAAAGTCCTCTGAGCAGATTGCTTCCATTTTCGACTTTTACGGTAGCCATCTTGAGATTACTCCTACCCTGGATTATGTAAGCATTAAGCTATATGCACTCAATAAGTTCTTTCCTCAGCTTTTGAAGCTGTTAACAGAAATGTTGACTGAATCGACCTTTCCTAGTAAGGAGTTTGAAACACAAAAAGCAATCAGAACACAAAATATCAAGCAGCAAAATGCCAAAAACACCGTCTTTGCCAGCTTCAAGTTTCGTGAACTGATCTATGGACAGACACATCCATATGGTCGTATCATAACCCCGGAACAGTGCCAACTCACCACCCGAGAAGAACTACTGGCATTTGCTCCCTCAGTACGCACTAAACCCCAAATATTTGTCACAGGGCAAGTGACAGAGGAGATCATCAGGTCTGTTTCAGAGTGTTTATCGACCATTGACTTTAATGAGTTTCCGGATTCAGAAAAGGCTGAGATTATTGGAGGCAAGTCTGAAACCATCACCCGTGAGGGCAGTACCCAAGCAAGCCTCAGAATTGGTGGATTTACAATAGATAAACACCATGAAGATATTCATCGGCTAAAAATCACCAACGAAATATTAGGTGGTTTTTTTGGTTCCCGACTGATGAAAAATATTCGAGAAGAGAAAGGCCTCACCTATGGCATTCATTCGAGTATCCTTCATTTGCAGCATTCATCTTATTGGAGCATTGGCTCTGAATTGCTTGCAGACAAAGTAGATTTGGGGATAAGTGAGATCAATAAAGAAATCTCAATTCTGCAAAATAATGCGCCCAATCCACATGAAATGGAGATGGTAACCAATTACATGAAGGGTAAGTTTTTGAGCTCATTTGACTCTCCATTCAGCGCACACGACATGATGAAGAACCTGATTCTTAATGACCTCTCAGATCAGTACTTTTTTGATTTTTTCGATACAGTGCAGAACATTACCGCTGAAGAAATATCAACCACAGCACAGAAATACTTCAATCCAGAGCAACTTACCCAACTAGTTATTGCCTAGTGTGGTTTCCTCTTTCAAAAGAAGTAAATAATCTCCCTGGATCTGAATGTCACTGTACTGGAAGGGGACTTTGGTATACCCATCATAGTTGATCACACCTTTTTTACCATTTTTGCTACCTATGATCAAAGATTTTTCGGTATCCTCCAATCGGTCATAATTTGGCCGTAAGACGAATCTACCGGTAGCATTAACCAAACCTACCTTATTGTCCCAGTCAGTTATCCTGTAGTTGCCAGTTGGTAACCGCTCAATGTTTTTCCAGTCTACAGAGACTATTTCATCACCTGTAGGGGTAATGATCCCATACTTCTCCCCTGACTGAATAATGGCCAACCCATTTTTAAAAACACTAGAGTATCGGTAAAATGGCTGAATAGTAAGAATCTCGTACTTATCAATAAACCCCCATTTATCAAGCAGCTTCACCGGGGCCAATCCCTCACTGTAGAATTGTGCTGAATCATATCTATTCGCCACTCTGAGTTTTCCATTTACATCTACAAATCCATGTTTGCCATCCTTAATGATATGGAAATAACCTTCTGAGAAAGAAAGCACATCAGAAACACCATCATTATACCCCAAAACCGGCCTTCCATCTTTGTAAATCATTATCACCGTATCCCCTTTGGACATTTCATAGAATTCACCGTGGATAGCAATGTCATCATATAAAGGATGAATGTAGTATCCCTGGCTAGTAACGGCACCTACCTTTCCTCCATCCCTTAATTGAAGATATCCGGAAAGCTTCACTTCGTATGGAATACTCTGGAGCAACTTTCCTGATCTATTGAATACATAGGAAGCACTCATTTTGGTTGCTATGTAAAAATCATCAAAGGCATAAAGACTATCGTATTCCGGTAAAATGACCCATTCGTCATCGGTGGTGTTCACCCCCCATCGTTTGTAGTTCTTGGCCAAAAAGTGCTTGTAATGACCGGTTGGGACAACCTTTTCATATCGATAATCAATCAACTCTTCTCCCTGAAAATTGATCCATCCCCAGTAATCATTTCTTTTAACAGGCACATTTCTATTCTGAGAAAAACCTACACCCTGAAATGAAAATTCATTGATCTTCCGTCCAAACAAATTGTAAATATCCCATCCTTCTCTAGACAAAGTGTAGAAGTACATACTATCAACGGCAATGGAATCATATCCGCTAATAACTTCTCTACCATCAGTTTTATGAATTGCCCATGTCTGCAATGCGGTATTCTTCGTCACGATAAACCCATTACCAATATGCTTTAGGGTATTTTGCGCATCATTGAAGAGCATATCACCGGCAGCCAGCAAGTGCTCTGCTTGATTGACATGAGCTATCAGCATGTCTCCTGAAGTTTGGTAAGTAATAGAATCACATGAAACAAATACTCCAGGTTTATCCCGATCTGTAAGCGTTTTCACTTCCCACTTTCTGAACTCGCTTTTTACAGGATAAACCTCCTTAAATCCTATATCTAACAGTTGCCTTCCCTTCTCATCAAGTTTACCAAAATACCCAGCCTTCGCCACAGCATATCCACCATCAATGGTTGAGATCTGATCGATCCAATCACTAATCAAAAGGACTCCATTGCGGTCATACACTCTAAGCTTCTTTTCATTGTTGGAGGCCACTAGTAGGTCGCCTTCCTGATCAATCGAAACATATTGACAAGGCACAATCACTTTATTGGTAGCAGAATAAACACCAAAACTCAGGATTCCTACTTCATATTTGGCTACACCAAAAAGATCTCCCCCTAAATCGGAAATTGTATAGTAATGAAAGTCAAGAATGACCTTCCCCATTTCATCTATCAGCCCTCTTTTCAGCACATTTGAGTACGGTACATTTTTTCCTGCCTCGAAATAGGTTTCATTAAATGGTTCAAGTACCTGGAATTTGGCTCCTTGAATTTTTTTTGTCTTAATGTTTATCAATCCCCATTTTCCATTTTCATAGAAGCCGATGTTCTGATTGACAATCTCGTGCTCACCACTGGACCAGCCAAGTTTTTCGTAAATCGCAGGAACAATCACCTTGCCATCAGCATCAGCAACACCCTGAAATCCCCCAGAAGTAATGATTTTTAGTTCGCCTGCTGTGGCCGTATGTACCAGACATATGAAAAACAAAAGCCGGCAAAGTTTGCGCATGCTCAAATATAGAAAACGTGTGAGAGAGATTATTTCGAAGTTGATTTTTCTTCTTCCAGATTGAAGAGATCGTTAAGCACCCCCACAAGAGTCTCTGCCTCACCGCGCTTACAAGCTGCTTTAAGTTGAAGCACGGGAAGTTTGATGACTTTCTGGATCATGCCTTTGGTAGCCTTATCAAGAATTTTAGCTTCCTTTTCCCCTATTTTATCAATGTAGCGGGCCAATTCTTGCTTTCTGATTTCTTCCAGTGCATCCTTTAGCTTTTTGATCGTTGGTGAAACTTCCATTTCATTGGACCAATTGTTAAACTCTGCAATGCTATCAGTAATAATTGAAGAAACTTGTGGAATGGCCGCTTTCCGCTCCTCAAGTGCCTTGGATGCTTTTTCTTGAAGCTGATCCACATTGTACAGGATCACTCCGGAAATATCCGAAACCTCTTCAGCTATGCTTCTTGGCAATGCAAGATCAATCAATAATTTGGGATGATGATTATTCTCAAGTATGCTGGCAGTGATGATGGGCTCGTTTGCCTGAACAGCACTAATGACCACATTGGAAGCACGCACGACTTCATCAAGATGATCAAAAGATGCCACAGAAAAATTCAATTCTGAGGCCTTTAATTCTGCTTTCTCGTGGGTTCTATTTAGTAAGGTAACTTCTGCTTGTGTGTCTTTAAGGTTTTCCGCTACGTTTTCACCAATCTCACCTAATCCGACAATGGCTATTTTGGGGTTAGTGAAAGTCAGAAGGAATTGCTCAGCTATATTCACGGCAGATGAAGCCACAGACGCTGTGCCATCTCGGAAACTTGTCTCCTGAACCATCCTTTTGTTAGTAAAAAAGATGGTATGCATTAATCTATGGATAAAAGGACCCGCCATTTGTTCATCAGCAGCCCACTGGTATGCTTTCTTTACCTGATTGGTAATCTGGATATCTCCAAGTACCATTGAATCCATGCCGAGTGACACCTCAAACAAGTGCCGTACAGCTTCCGCATGGTCCATAGGATGAAAATAGCCAGAAGCAGGATGATCAGTTATTCCGTGAAAAACATCAACTAACTTAGCAAGCTCAACACTTCTGTCATGATCAGAAAAATAATAAAGCTCAGTTCTATTGCAAGTGGATAGGATCAGGGCTTCGTCTATAGCCAATGTTTCCTTGATCTGACCAAAAAATTGTTTTGTCTGAAATTCATCAAAAGTCACAGACTCCCTAATATCCAAAGGAGTGTTTCTATATGATATCCCTATTGCTCTGAAGTTATTATGCATCTACTACAATCTCGTTTTCGAAACTTGTATCTGCAAAAATAACCTAGTTGAGACGTTTTACCACATGACATTTGTCATAAAAACTATTTATTTTGGTTCTAAATAGCGGTCAATGTTGAGAATTATCATACAATGGATGAAAGACACGCTCGGATTTTCGAAATCTGAAGCTAATGGCACACTTGTGCTGATCTTGGTAATCGTACTTCTGATGGTCCTTCCGCAGATTTATTTCTTACAAATGTCCCCGGAGAATCCATTCGAAGCTGATCAGGAAAAAATGGGCCAGTATGTAGAACAACTGAAGGCTGCTATCATACTTAAGGAAGAAAAACATGAAAAAGAGAAACCCAAAGTTGCCCCAAAATCCTTCTCTTTTGATCCAAACCAGGTTTCTAAGGAAGATTTAATTGCTCTTGGATTTTCGGGTAGAACTGCACATAGTTTAATCAACTATCGATCAAGCGGCGGTAAGTTTACTATTAAAAGAGATTTGAAGAAAATTTATGGGATCTCAACAGACAGGGTTGATGAATTGTGGGATCAGATTGAGCTCCCTGAGACCATTAATATTTCCAAAATCAGTGACCGGATTGACTCTCCTGTAGAAGAAATCATCAAAATAGAATTGAACTCAGCAGAGGCAACGGACTTGCAAAAGGTAAAAGGAATTGGCCCGGTCTTGTCCCAGCGAATCATCGGATTTCGAAATAAACTTGGAGGGTTTCATAACACCAGCCAACTCTATGAAGTTTATGGTCTGGACAGTGCGGTAGTTGAAGAGCTGATTGGAAATTCAGAATTAAATATGTCGTTAAAAAAAATCAACCTGAATACTGATTCCCTTAAACATCTTTATCAACATCCTTATATAGATTACAATCTTGCGAAAGCCATACTTAATTTTAAAAATCAAAGAGGACGACTAGACTCTATTGGCCAAATAAAGGAGATAAAGATTTTGGATGAAGGGTTATATCAAAAATTATATCCCTATCTTTCGATTAATCCGTGAAGGACATCTTATGGAGAAAATACTACAAACCTATTTACGTAGACTCACCAATCTTTCCGGTAACAATCGATCTCTCCTCCTGTTAAGACTTATCTCTGACCAGTTTTTGGACCTGCATGACCTTGACTTTTCTGACAATCAGCCAAGTTTTAAAATAATAGAAGACATCATTGCCAAAAAGGACAAGATCAAACTGTGCAATGAGTTTGATGTACGTGATACCACAGTCAATGCGAATAGCCAAAAATTAAGGAAGATTTCAAGAATCGAGGAGTTTATCTTCCAGGAGCGGGGTGCAAAAGACTTGTATGTAGGCTGGCCTTTTGTGCGAGGCAAGTTCAATGATGGCACATTGGTCCGTTGTCCATTGATTTTCTTTCCTGTCTCCCTTTACCGGGAAAAAGGAAGCTGGTACCTGGAACAGCGCCGGGATGTGAATATCACACTCAACAAGACATTCCTGCTTGGCTACGCACACTACAACGGAGTGACACTGGATGAAGAACTTATCGAGGCAGTGCTCAACGATCTCGATTCGGATAGCACACTTTATCGGACCCAGCTTTATGAATTACTCAAAGAGAGCAACCTGGAACTGAACTTCAACCAGGAGAATTTCATGGACAGGCTACAAGTCTTTAGCAATTACAAAAAGGCACAATTTGAAACAGTAGAAAAAGATGGGGTTCTCAAATTACACCCGGAAGCTGTTTTAGGCATTTTCCCACAAGCTGGCTCTTATCTCATGCCCGACTATGTCAAACTACTGAAAGATGACAAGGTCAAAGACTTATCAGAATTCTTTCAGTCCAGAGTTCAGGAGGATCCTGAAGCATTAAGAAATATCAAGTTTTCAGACCAGGTCAAAGAAGAGACCACTTTCACACCGTTTGAAATGGATGCTTCCCAGGAGTATGCGTTAAAGCTGGTCAAGAATGGAAACTCATTAACTGTTCAGGGCCCTCCGGGCACAGGGAAGTCTCAGCTGATCTGTAACCTCATCAGCGACTTTATTGCTCGCGGAAAAAATGTTTTAGTCGTTTGCCAGAAAAGGGCAGCGCTTGACGTGGTTTACAAACGACTTCAGGAACAGGAGCTTCATGATTTCGTAGGGCTGGTTCATGACTTTAAAAATGATCGTAAAAATATTTTTGATCAAATAGGCCGTCAGGTAGATAGCCTGGACGAATACCGTCAAAAAAACAATGGACTTGATGCCATTCATCTGGAACGTAGTTTCTTGCAGGCTAGCCGAAAGATTGACCAAATCACAGAAGAACTTGAAGAATTCAAACTAGCCCTTTTTGATGAGAAGGAATCTGGAAAATCGATTAAGGAACTCTATTTAACATCTGATCCTGATGAACCATCTTTCCCACTCAATCAGGAGTACCGACAGTTTCACTACAGCAAAGTGGATGATTTTATCACCCGCCTGTCCCGGTACCTGGACTATTTTGACAAATTCGAAAAACAACCACATTTCTGGGTAGGTGGGCCTTCTTTTGCCAGTTTCACCACCCAGGATTTTGTGAAACTGAAAGAAGTGCTCTCGGAGATTCCTCAATTAGAACAAAAGATAAAAACCGAATCAGCAGCATTTACGAAGGATCCACTAGACTTTGAGTCTTGCCTACATTTTCTAGCTCATCAGGAAGATTTGAACCAGCTCACGTCGAATATTGACAATGACACCGTGTTCGACTTCTATAAGCATATGATTGAGCAAGAACCCAGTGAGGAAGTGCAATGGTTGTCTACCCTGGAGCGTACAATGTTGCAATGTTTTAAGGGGGCTGGTGCCGAAGAATCACTTAAGCCTAACGAATTAGGCCGATTTCAAGAGGCCCTTGAACATGCCATCAAAGCCAGGAAAGGGTTGTTTAGCTGGCTGAGTTGGAGACTTTTTTCATCTGACAAAATTTTCGTTACACGTGTTTTAGTTGCTAATGAATTAAACAGTAACAAGGAGGGGTTTGAGGTACTTCTTAACCGTATAGACAATCGACTGAATTACGAACATATAGTCTCTCAGATTGAGCAAACGAACTGGTTAAAAGATTTCCCGAAATCATTTAGGAAAATAGAAGTTCAAAACTGGTTTTTCTATCAAAAGCTGGCACTTAAATGTGTGGAACTGACCAACTCCATCCGTTTGATCAATGACATCCTGCCTCCAAAAAAGGTGGACCGTCATGAATATGTACGATTGCTCAAAGAGCTTCAGGCCCTGCTAGAGAAGATCCCTGTACAAATGAACCTCTGGGGCAGATACATCTCTGAAGCACAAGTCCGGGGCATATTGCTTGGCAAGTTTGATCCTGATGAGGCAGCAAAAGTGCTCAATGAAGATTTTGATTCACTGGTAGAATACCATAAACTAAAAGAGAACTTCGTAAGCGAGGAACAAAAGGTTATATCTGAGCTTCTTGATCGGGATTACAAGAATAAAGACGAAGTGATCCATTGCTTCAAAAACAGTGTGGCACTTGCCTGGATCGATCACATAGAAATCAAATACCCAAGCCTAAGGTCTGTATCCTCATTCAAACTTGATCATCTCAAGCAGGAGTTACAGCAGGCCATCAAAGACAAGATGAGCGCAAGTCAGGAGATCCTGCTATTAAAATCCAGGGAAAGAACCTATGCTGATTTAGAATACAACCGATTAAACAACCTGGTCACTTACAAAGACCTGTACCATCAGGTAACCAAGAAAAGAAAAGTATGGCCAATACGCAGGGTCATATCACAGTACCACGAAGAGGTGTTTTCTCTGCTACCATGCTGGCTTGCTTCTCCAGAGTCTGCTTCAGCCATTTTCCCAATGGAAGAAGTATTTGACCTGGTGATTTTTGATGAAGCCTCACAATGTTTTGCAGAGCGAGGAATCCCCGCGATGTACCGAGGCAGACAAGTGGTAATAGCCGGTGATGACATGCAGCTGCAACCCAACGATCTTTATCGGGTAAGATGGGAAGATGAAGACTCTGAGAATACACCCGAGTTAGAGGTTGATTCGTTGCTTTCCTTGGCCAAGCAATACCTCAAGGAGGTCAGTTTGAGGGGGCATTATCGAAGCAGGTCCCTGGAGTTAATAGAATTTTCCAATCTCCATTTTTACAATGGCAAGCTGAAACTCCTTCCGGATTACAAAATAATCAGGGAAAACAAACCAGCTATCCACTATCTCAAAACAGATGGTGTATGGCATAGGAGCACCAATGAAAAAGAAGCTTCCATAGTGGTGGACCTCATTGATAAATTACACGAGAAATCTCCTGATAAATCCATTGGGGTAGTGACTTTCAATGTCAACCAACAAGCGATCATACTCGACTTGCTTGATCAAAAACTTGATGCCGGACAAATAAAAGTCCCAAGCACCCTCTTTGTGAAAAATATAGAAAATGTACAAGGGGATGAAAGAGATATCATCATTTTCAGCACAGCATACGCCCCGGATGAGAAAGGCAAGATCCAGCTAAAATTTGGAAGCCTTAACCAGGTGGGGGGAGAGAACCGCCTTAATGTGGCGATTACACGGGCAAAGGAAGAAATCTATATGATTACAAGTTTACTCCCATATCAGCTGCACACAGAAAAAACCTTGAATTCTGGCCCCAAACTGCTGAAATCATACCTGGAATATGCTAAATCGGTAAGTGATGGAACCTGGCAACCTAATAGCCAGGAAGATAAGAACCGTGATCAAAACTGGTACCTGAGAAACAAGCTCGCCTATGAAAACAATAACGTGAGTGTGGTGAAAAGCTTGCCATTTGCCGACCTCACCGTAAGCACCAGGGACCAATTAGGTGGACTTATTCTTACAGATGACGAACTTTTCTTTGATACAATGTCTTCCAAAGAGGCACATAGCTATAGACAGTCACACTTCATTCAGAAAAACTGGCCGTTCGTTCAATTTTACAGTCGCGAATACTGGATCAACAAAGATCAGGCTCACCAAAAACTAAAGAAATTCGTTCACCGGGTTATTGAGAGCCCACAATAATTTTATCAGGAGACAGTCAGTAGAAAAAAAGTAGGCCTGTTACTCTTTGTTTTTTTCTACCCGCACGCCCACAGAAACCACATTGTGAAGGCTATCCCTACGCATGTACTGCTCCATTCTAATGGTATATCTTCCTGCATCAGGGAATGAAAAGGGTGAAAGAACCACCTGCTGGTGATCAAACATATCACCAAGTCCGCTACCGTATGGTTCGCCGGTTTTTGGATGAAACAAATCGATGTTCATCAGATCCTTTTTGAGTGGTTTTCCCAGGGAATCAAGCAAGGAATAATGATAATATAGATTATAAAAAGGATAGTCTTTGGTGTTTCGAATATTGGCATAAATGGAATAGTCCTTAGTGGCATCCTCAATTTCAAACTCAAAATCAAGGATGTTTTCTTCCAGCCAGACACGGTCAGTAAGATCTTCGTTTTCTTCAAACACACGATTGGAATCACAAGCCACCAATACGAAAAAAAGAGTGACCCAAATAAAATGCTTCATGATTGATTCTTCTGATTGTTTGGCTTGTTGCCGCGGTTCTTGTTTTTGTTAAACTTCCTCTTTTTGCGTTTGCCTTTTCCTTTTTTACCACCCTGAGAAAACTTTTTATCCATAGCAATCAAGTCACTATTCAGTCCGCCATCATCTACCGGTTCTTCCACTGCATCTTCAGCAAGAGTTACTGGTTTCTTGCCATTTCTATTCATTTCCAAAATTTCGTTGACACGACCAACTTCTAAAGGATACCAGGTATTCTCATCGTCATATCCAAACCACATGATCTTTCTGAAAATATCGGTCTTTTGAAGCTTTGCTCTGCCTTTTTGAGTCTCAAGAGGCTTATCAATCTCTGGAATATCTTTCAGTGCCTCCACATATGTCTCCAGCTCATAGTTGAGGCAACATTTCAATCTGCCGCACTGACCGGAAAGTTTGCTGGGATTCAATGAGAGATTTTGATAACGAGCAGCCTGGGTGCTTACACTTTTAAAGTCTCCCAACCAGGTAGAGCAGCACAACTCCCGGCCACATGAACCAATTCCGCCAAGCCTGCCAGCTTCCTGGCGCAAACTGATCTGCCTCATTTCAACCCTTATTTTGAATTCTCCGGCAAGTAGTTTGATGAGTTCCCTAAAGTCCACCCGGTCTTCAGCAGAATAATAAAAGGTCGCCTTGGTATTGTCTGCCTGATACTCAACATCAGTGAGTTTCATCTCCAGCCGGATATCTCCTATAATTTGTCTTGTACGATAGAGGGTAGGCATTTCCCGCTTTTTCACATCCCGAAACTTGTCAAGGTCGCGCTGTGAGGCTATTCTATAAATGGTTCTGAGCTCATCATTATTGAGCACATTTCGCTTCCTCATTTGGAGACGTACCAACTCACCCTGGAGTGAAACATGACCTATGTGGTGCCCATTGGGTACGTCTACAACCACGGCATCTCCCGTGGTAAGGTTCAACCCATTTGAATTCCTGAAAAATTCCTTGTACCCATTTTTAAAACGTACCTCCACAATATCGAAATCGCTAGTGACAGGCCCTTCCATGTTGGACAACCAGTCAAAGACGTTCATTTTATTGCAACCACCAGTGCTACACCCTCCATTGTTTTGACAACCTAAGGTTCCTCCATCAGCTCCTACTGCCGTACTACACGATGCACATCCCATGGATTATTTCATTTGATAATTACCAAATATAACGAACTACTAACAGATAATCGGAAGTAAAAGTTGCGGGATTTTTATTGCAATAATGTAGACACCTATTGTCCCAGTGATTTTAAATCATTGCCAATATCAGAGCGGTAATTCATTCCTTCCCACTTTACCAGCCCAACAGCTTTATAACACTTGCTTATGGCTTCTCCCATGTTTTTGCCCAACCCTGTCAGCGTAAGTACACGGCCACCATTGGTTAATAACTGACCATCCTTGATTGTGGTGCCTGCATGAAAAGGGATCACAGACCTGATTGGTTCCTTGAAGGTGATTTCTTTGCCTTTTTCGTAGGCTTCCGGGTAACCTCCGGACACAAGCATTACTGTAGTAGCGGTATATGGCTCTATTTCCAGCTTTTGACTGGCCAAATCCCCTTGAGCAGCTGCAACCAACAAATCAACCAAATCTGATTTGATGCGTGGAATAACGACTTCAGTCTCGGGATCGCCCATTCGCACGTTGTACTCTATCACTTTGGGGGCTCCTTTCTGATTCATCAAACCAATAAAAATAAACCCGCAATAATCCATGCCCTCCTTCTTGATCCCTTCAACCGTGGGCTTTACCACCTCATCTTCAACTCTCCGCATGAAGTCCTTGTCTGCAAAGATGACAGGTGAGACGGCTCCCATTCCACCGGTGTTTAAGCCAGTATCTCCGTCACCTATTCTTTTATAGTCTTTTGCCTCTGGCAAAATCACATAATCTTTACCGTCTGTAAGTACAAATACAGAAAGCTCAATACCCTTCAGAAACTCCTCAATGAGTACCTTAGCACTCGCCGAACCAAATTTCTTGTTGATAATCAGGTCGAGAAGGTTCTCTTTGGCCTCTGCTATACTTTGGGTAATTAACACTCCTTTTCCAGCAGCCAGACCATCCGCCTTGAGTACATATGGTGGTCTTAGGGATTCAAGAAATTTGTACCCTTCTTCGATATTGGTTTCATCAAAAACTTCAGCAGCAGCCGTAGGCACACCATGTCTCTTCATGAAATCCTTAGCCACTTCCTTACTTCCTTCCAGTATGGCTCCATTTTTCCCTGGGCCTACTATTAATAAGCCCTCTAAGCTGTCATCAGCCTTTAGTTCATCCACAAGCCCATTGACCAATGGATCTTCAGGGCCTATAACTACCATATCAATGGCTTGATCCTTGATTGCAGCCTTTATTTCATCAAAATTCGTGATATCAATAGCCAGATTGGTTGCGATTTCTCCAGTACCACCATTACCTGGTGCTACAAATAACTTATCGCATTTAGGGCTTTGGGCTAATTTCCAGGAAAGGGCGTGCTCTCGTCCTCCAGAGCCTATCACTAATATATTCATGTCTGATGATTCAAAAAATTAGGCTCAAAAATAGGAAGGTTTTGATGACAGACGCTAAAATCCCCGAATTTTCAGGGAAATTATTGACTAGTGGGCATACTCTGACATGAACTTGATTCGCATCAACCGGACTTCATCCTCGGAGTAGAAATCCTTGAGCTCTTCCATAGCCACCTCAATACTATCACTATCGGCATTCATGAAGTAGTCATAGATGTCATCTTGTCGATCATCATCAAGTAGCTGATCAATGTAGTAATCGAGGTTGAGTTTGGTTCCGCCGTAACAGATATTTTCAATCTCTTTTACAAGAACTTCATACTTCATGCCTTTGGCTTCAGCGATCTCTTCCAGGTCAATTTGACGATCAATTTGTTGAATAATGAAGATTTTATTTTTGGATTTTACTCCCGAAGATTTAACCAGTACATCCGACGCTGTGATGATGTCATTTTCATCCACATATTTCTCAATCATGGATAGGAAAGGCTTCCCAAACTTTCTCGCTTTACTCTCTCCCACACCAACGATCTTGATCAGATCGTCCATAGTGGTAGGATAAAGTGTAGCCATCTCTTCCATGGAAGGTTCCTGGAAAATCACATATGGGGGTAAATCTTTCTCTTTCGCCACCTTCTTCCGAAGTGCTTTGATCATGTCAAAAAGCGTCTTATCGTAGGCAGTCGTATTGATGGTTTCCTTTTCTATTTCTTCTTCTTCACCCTCGGTTTCGTATTCGTGAGCTTTGACCAGATCCACTTTGAACGGATCGATGAGGAAGTCGATGCCTTTCTGGGTTAGCAGAAATACTCCCGGGTTCTCAATGTCTTTTTTAATGAAATCATTGAGCATTGTTTGTCTAATGATTGATTTCCAGAAGTGGGCATCATGATCATTACCAGCACCGAAAGAAGACAACTTGTTGTGGCTATAACTGACAATATGTTCAGTCTCTTTGCCAACCAGCAAATCCGCAATATGATCCATATTGAAACGCTGCTCGGTCTGATCCACTGCCTCTATTACTTTTTTAATGAGTTCAGTTCCAGGAAAACTTTCGCGAGGGTGGTTACAGTTATCACAAGCTTCGCAGTTGTCAACGGTCCATTCTTCTCCAAAATAGTGAAGCAATTGTTTTCTCCTACAGACTGCAGACTCTGCATAAAGCGCAATTTCTTCCAGAAGATAACGAGCATTTTCACGCTCAGTCACGGATTTATCTTTACTGAATTTCTCCAGTTTTAAGATATCGTTATAACTGTAGAACATGACCACCTTGCTCATCACACCATCCCTACCTGCTCGGCCTGTTTCCTGATAGTACCCTTCTATTGATTTTGGTGCATCATAGTGCACTACAAAACGAACATCTGGTTTATCAATCCCCATACCAAAGGCAATAGTGGCCACAATCACATCAATATCCTCATTCAGAAAGCCATCCTGATTCTTCATCCGCTGGGAAGCTTCCATGCCAGCATGGTATGGCGCTACATTGACTCCATTGACCTTAAGAAAGTCAGCAATTTCTTCTACCTTTTTCCTGCTCAGGCAATAGATAATCCCAGAATCACCTTTATGCTCTTTGATTAGCTTGATCAGTTGCTTTTTTGCCTGCTTTTTGGGCTTTACTTCATAAAGAAGATTGGTTCTATTGAACGAGCTCTGGAATACTGCAGCCTCCTCCATTTCCAGGTTCTTCTTGATATCTAACTGGACCTTCGGGGTGGCAGTAGCTGTGAGTGCTACTATAGGAATATTCCCCAGATCCTTGATAATGGACTTAATTTTGCGATACTCTGGCCTAAAGTCGTGGCCCCACTCAGAAATACAATGTGCTTCATCCACAGCGACGAACGACAAATTGGCTTTCTGCAGGAACTCAAGATTTGATTCTTTTGTAAGTGATTCAGGCGCAACATAAAGAAGCTTCACTTCACCAGCGAGTGTCTCTTTTTTGACTTTTGTAACCTCCCCCTTACTAAGCGTACTGTTCAAAAACTTGGCATTGATCCCCACTGCATTCATCTGGTCCACTTGATTTTTCATCAGTGCGATAAGTGGTGAAATAACAATTGCTGTGCCTTCCTTGACAATCGCCGGGAGTTGATAACACAGCGATTTTCCTGCCCCTGTTGGCATTATTACAAAGGTGTTTTTCCCGTCCATTACATTTTGGATAATACTCTCCTGAGTACCTCTAAAAGTATCATATCCAAACACACGCTTGAGCGTAGTTTTCAACGTATTATCAGTGCCAATCTCCATCTTCGTAAGAATGATATTTCCCGTCTAATAATTTAATAAAAATATACCAGAGCATAATACTCTCGTAAGGAATTTGTGGCGGTACAACAAATGCCACAAGTGAATGGTTTTTCTATATTTGTCGAAAATAGCTTAGAAACATCAAATTTCATCACGAAATCTCATGAACAAGAATTTACATGTAGTGATAATGGCAGGAGGCACGGGAACTAGATTCTGGCCGTATAGCAGAAACAACAAACCCAAACAGTTTCTGGATGTATTAGGCACTGGCAGATCACTGCTACAAATGACCTATGATAGATTCTCAGGACAGGTGTCTGATGACAATATCTGGGTTGTTTCAAACGAAATTTACAAGGAGATTTTAGCTGAGCAATTGCCAACATTAAGTTCCGGAAATATATTATTGGAACCCACCAAAAGAAATACAGCTCCCTGTGTGGCTTACGCCGCTTACAAGATCAGAGAGAAAGACCCCAATGCAGTTATGGTCATACTCCCTTCCGACCATATTATTTTTAAAGAGGAAGCCTTTTTAAAGGTTGTCAACAAGGCGGTTGAAGGAGCAGATGAGAAAAAGCTCATTACGATAGGCATTGAGCCAAACCGGCCCGAAACAGGCTATGGATACATTCAGTATGTCACCGAAGACAATGAAGATTCTGAATTGAAACCAGTAAAAACATTCACTGAAAAACCAGAGCTTGACATTGCCATAAAATTCCTTGAAAGTGGGGATTTTGTATGGAACGCAGGGATTTTTGTCTGGAGTGCAAAGGCAGTAATCAATGCTTTTGAAACATACCAGCCAGAGCTCGCTGAGACTTTCGCTGAAGGAGCTCAGAAATACCATACTCCAGAGGAAACCAGCTTCATCAGGGATGCCTATGCCGTAAGCAAAAGTGTTTCCATTGATTATGCCATTATGGAAAAAGCCGAGGATGTTTTTGTTGTACTTGGTGATTTTGGCTGGTCAGACCTTGGCTCCTGGAATGCACTTCATGAAATCAAGAAAAAAGATAAGGATGACAATGTGCTTGAAGGCAACATCATGACTTACGACTCCCAAGACAATTATATCCTCAGCAAAACGGGTAGGCTGGTCCTAACTGAGGGCCTTAAAGGCTATCTGGTAGCTGACTTTAAAGATATTTTGCTGATCTGTAGGAAAGAAGATTCAGGGATTTTCAGGCAGTTTGTCAATGACGTAAAGGCAGAAAAAGGAGAGAAACTTATATAAATCTCTGCCGATTGACCTCATAAAGTGCCATTGCAGTAGCAGCGGACACATTTAATGATTCAATCTTCCCGGTGATCGGGATTTTCACCTGCTTGTCAGCAAATTCGAGATAAGCAGGTGAAATACCTTCATCTTCTGAACCCATCAAAATAGCCGTAGGCCCCATCAAATCTATATCCTGAAAGAATTGATCTGATTTTTCAGTACTGGCCACAATCTGCAAACCAGAATCCTTGAGGTATTTAATGGCCTCTTTAAAATTTGCTTCCCTGCAAACAGGAATAAAATTCAAAGCCCCAGCTGAAGTCTTGATGCCATCGGCATTTATTTGAGCACTATTCTTAGTAGGAATGAGGATGGCATCCACACCCATGCACTCGGCAGTCCTGGCTATCCCTCCAAAATTCCTCACATCAGTTACCCGATCCAAAATCAGGATCAACGGCACTCTTCTGTTTTCAAAGATAGCTGGCAAGACATGCTCTATATTGTGGTATTGGACAGGAGAAACGAAGGCCACAACTCCCTGATGATTCTTCCGGGTAAACCGGTTAATTTTCTCAACAGGAACTGTGGACAATGGGATCTTTCTTTGATGAAGAAGTGCCAGCAATTCTTTGGCCAGATCGCCTTTCAGACCTTTCTGAACAAAGACCTTTTCCAGATCTTTCCCTGAATTGATGGTTTCCATTATTGCCCTGATTCCATAAATCAGGTTCTCTAACTTTTTCTCAGCCATTATAATCCACGTCTTATTTCTCCAACCCGCTCATACCAAAGATCTTCATAGTCCCTGCTCCGCTTGAGAGAATACATTGAAGGTGTAAAGAGAGTGGAAATTCGAATGAATTCAAATTCGGTGCCATCAAGATATTCCCAAACCTCATTTCTTTCTGATCTGAATACCCTTAACGGTGGCCCAAAAATCAAGTAAATCATTCCTCTATCTGTCTTCCAACCTTGTTTATAGTCTGTGAAAAGTAGGTTTACAGTCTCCACCTGATTATAGAAACTTTTAATCGCTGCCTTTGCCCTAAACTTAGATGCATATGTATTGATCCAGAAATCTTCGAAAGCCTTCCGGCTATACATGTCTTTTAGACTTTTTATCTCTGCAGCAGTTGTGATGTAGGTCAATGGCGGGATGAGCTCTTCGATACGCCTCAATTCAGGATAGTAGGGTGGACACTTCAGAAGTGTTATTGCTGTTTGGGCAAGTGTATCGGTTTGCACCAAATAAAACCGATAATCAATCATCGAACCAAGCGTCTGATCAAAATAAAAAGATGAATCTATGTCTAGATTTGGTGCAATCTGCTTCATCAAGCCCATAGCAGGATCGGCCGGGCCAAAATTGTCCTGGTACCTGAAAACATGGAAGTTGCCCGATGAGCCTTCGAACAGCACTGAATCATGCAGTACATAATTGCTAATAATCGGATCTCCTTGGCCGTTTACTGGAAGATAAGAAGGAAAACCTACCGGGTTTTTTACCCGAACATCCTCTATCCGGTACAACCCAGAGCTAAGATTCGCCCAGGCAATAATCAACAGTGATCTTTGAGGCTTTCTGAATGTGAGTTTAAAAAGTGTCCTTCTTTCCTGCACACTAATTGTATCCAGGGTGTAATTGGTCAAGGTATCATGCTCTACAGAATTATACTTTTCTTGCAGGAGGAAATATTTAGACCATCCCTCTAAGCTTTTGGTAGTAACTTCAAAATAAACAGATAAATCCAGGCCAGAGTCTACTACACGATGACTCATCCTCAACTCGGTGTCAGTCATATATTGATAGCTCAGGTTGATCTTAGAAAGATCAATGGAATAGACCACCAGGCACATTAGACTAAAAAGTAATGATAATAGCGCTTTTCGAGTTCGTTGCATATGAGGTAAAAAAGTTAAGGAATAATTTGGTTTCTTTGCCAAAAAAAGAAGAAAGGTAATTTTTCCTCAAATTTAATTCAGACAAATGAGTGTTTACACTACTGAAATAGCTTCAGATCAAATTCCTTCGGATAACCCTATCCATCAGCGATTGTTGCAGGCGTATTATGAAGCAGAACCTTTTGTAAAAGGAGATCTACTGGAGCTCGGGTGTGGCGAAGGTCGTGGAGTGGAGCTGTTGACCAAAAACGCCAACAGTTACCTGGGACTTGATAAGATAGAAGAAGTCATTGCCAGTCTTAGTGAAAAGTATCCGGAGCATCAGTTTGAATCAGGGATTTTTCCTCCCATCAAGTTGCCCGACAATAGCTTTGATACAGTGGTGAGCTTCCAGGTGATTGAACACGTGAGGAAAGATGAATTGTTTCTGTCTGAAATAGCAAGAATTTTAAAACCAGGAGGGAAGGCAATCCTGTCTACGCCAAACATCAAAATGACCTTGAGCAGAAATCCGTGGCATATTAGAGAGTACACCGCTGACGAGTTGGCAAATCTGGCCGCTAAATACTTCTCGAATGTGGATATGCGTGGGATCGCTGGCAATGAAAAGGTCATGGAATATCACGAAAGGAATCGCGCCTCAGTGCAAAAAATCATGAAATATGACGTATTGAAATTGCAATACAGACTACCTGCTCCAATCCTCAGGATCCCATACGACCTGCTCAACAGACTCAATAGAAACAAGCTTCAAAAACAAGCTGATGACCTGGTGCTTTCTATTGATCACAAAGACTATTTCTTAAGAGAAAAATCCGAACAAAACCTGGATCTTTTTTGTATTCTTACTAAGTAAAACAGAAAAGAAAATGGCATCAGAAAAACTAATAAAAGAACTAAATCAATTATTAAGCGATCTTCACATTTACTATCAAAACACCCGGGGGTTTCACTGGAACATCAAGGGCAAGAGGTTTTTTGAGCTTCATATGAAATTTGAGGAACTGTACACAGAAGCTCTGGAAAATATTGATGAAATCGCTGAGCGGATCCTCACGATTAAAGGTCAACCACTGCACTCCTTCGAAGACTATTTGAAAATTTCAAAAATCAAGGCAGTGACCAACATGTCAAAAGATGATGACATAGTGGCTTCTCTGCTTGGTCAATTGGGAGAGCTCGTCAATCAGGAAAAAGTAGTGAAAGAACAAGCGGCTTCAGAAAATGATACGGAGACCGAAGACATGATGATAGCACTGATTAACACACAGGAAAAAACCATGTGGATGTTTAGATCCTGGATGGGTTAATCAAAATACTTCTTATACCAATTCTGGAAAACGTAAAGCGACCATACCAGAATGTGAGCATCTCCCGGGTCATAGGAAAATAACTGCCTTTTGATCCGGGAGATTTCATTCCAATCAAAAATGCCCTGTGCTTCTATCCTTGCCTGATTAAAAACTACCTGATCCAATTCAGATCGTAGTTCTTTTCTAAACCAATCAAGGAGTGGTACTTCAAACCCATGCTTTGGACGTGTATACAATTCATCCGGCAGGTAATCCTTAAAAGTCTCTCTTAAAATGATCTTACTGAATGATCCTTTGGCCTTTAGACCATCTTCCATGGCAAAGGACAGCTGAACCACTGCAGGATCAAGAAATGGCACACGTACCTCCAGGCCGTTGGCCATCGACATCAGGTCTACCTTTTGCAACATGTCCCCCTGCAATACCAGTTGAGCATCAAGTGCCAGCACTTCATTTAAGCTACCACTACTCATGGATGACAGAATATTTGTTTTAAATGCTTCTGAATCGGTATTAAACGCCTTTTTTAATAAGCGATCAACCCGAGCCTTTTCTACAAAACTTGCCAAAAACCAATACCTGTCTTTCGGACTCATCTTTGCTGCTTTAGCAAAGCGATCGAGCTTCCGAATAGCGTCCGTCAGCGGACTGTTTCTTGATTTTGGGAGTGCCTTCCACAAAGGGCTAAAGCCTTTGATAAACTCATTTTTCAAGCCTCCTTGCTGACACATGAGCCACGCACTGTGCTTGTTGTAGCCTGAAAATATCTCATCTGCACCATCCCCCGAAAGGGCAACGGTCACATGCTTCCTGGTATGCATACTCAAAATATGGACAGGCAAAGCAGAAGAGTCCGCAAAAGGCTCGTCTATATAATCCATTACCTTACCAACACCTTGCAACAGATCATCGTTGGACAGGCTAAACGTTTGGTGGTTGGTCTGATATTTTTCTGCTACAAGGTGTGCATAGCGAGTTTCATCAAAGTATTTGTTGTCTTTGAATCCAATGCTGAACGTATTCAGTGAGCTGACCTTTTCACTTGCCAGCGCCACAATCACCGATGAGTCAATACCCCCACTTAAAAATGCGCCAAGAGGCACATCAGACACCAACCGGTCCTGAACCGCCTTTCTAAGTGTTTGCTCCAGAACTGGTTTCGTACTTTCAAGGCTATGGTAGACTGGCTGCTGTGGATAAGGAAACTTGTAATACTTTTTTTCTGTAACCGATCTATCTTTGACAAGTAATGAAAACCCTGGTTTTAACTTTTTCACCCCTTTAAAAATGGACTTAGGCGATGGAATATAGGTAAGTTGAAAGTAGAGGTTTAGTGACTCAAGATCAAGCTGACGATCTATTCCATAGGTCATTAAAGACTTCATTTCCGAGGCAAACAGAAACTTATCATCATCATGATAATAGAGTAGCGGTTTGATCCCAAAACGATCCCTTGCCAGAAACAGAGACCTGTCCTGCTCATTATAAATGGCAAAAGCGAAAAAACCATTGAGTTTTGAAAGCATGGCTTCCCCCCAGGTGATGTAAGCATAAAGGAGCACTTCCGTATCGCTGGTTGTGTTAAAGGTGCAGCCTTTGATGGTCAGTTCGTTCTTCAGCTCTTTGAAGTTGTAGATTTCACCATTAAAAATGATGTGATATTGGCCAGATGCATCAATCATTGGTTGATTGGCGGCAGTGGAAGTATCTATAATGGAAAGCCGCCGATGGCCCAGGCCTACTCTCTCGTCAAACCAGGAATTGTGGGCATCCGGTCCTCTCTTTTCAAGAGCTCTTGTGGCTGCCTCCAGGTGCACCAAATTGATCCTACCGATTGAGTTAAATGCAAAAATTCCTGTGATCCCGCACATATGGCATTAAATTTATGGAGTAAAGGATAAAATAGTATCAGGTATTATGAATAGTAGTGTTGGAAGAAGGATTTTTTTAATTTCCGTAGTGTCTTTTTTGAGCTTGTCGCTTGCGCAGGGACAAAGCAGGAAGAAGATGAAAAAAATTGAGAAAGTGATCTCGATAGCCCAGACCTACCTGGGTGTGCCTTATAAGTATGGCGGTATGGGCAAGGACGGACTGGATTGCTCAGCGTTGATTTACAATAGCTACAGGATCATAGGGGTGAGCCTCCCACGTACCGCCAAAGAGCAATCAAAAATTGGGAGCACCAAAGGATGGGACGGCCTCCGTCCGGGAGATATTGTTTACTTCAAGTTTAAGAACAAGGGTGAAAACTGGTACCACAGTGGATTGATTACTTATGTGGGCAAAGACGACATCAAGTTTATCCATGCTTCCTCCAGCCGGGGAGTAGTACAGTCCAGCCTGATGGCGGACTATTACAAAAAGAACGTAAAGCGGTTTAAGAGGATTATTTAACCTGTTCCGGTCTGCGGAAGAGCGTCTTAGATGGTTAAATCCACTGTTTCATTTGAGGCGTTCTGCTCGCCCTGTAATACCTGACAGTAGCCAAATCAACCGCACCGCTCAACAAAAACGGCGTTACAGTGACTTAATCCACCTATACGTTCAACAAATTAAGGTCTACACTAAAAATATTACAATTTACACTAGACAAATTCATATTTACACTGGAAATATTCCTATTTGCAATAGACATAATCCTATTTACATTCAAAAGATTTGATTTGGCATTTTATAAAAGGGGTTTGTGTTATAAATTATAATGTCAATAACGGATACTAAATTATTTTTTCACTATTTAAATTCTAAAACTATTTTAGAAACCCGCCAAACCAACCGGTTCAGATGATGTTAGCTGTACAAAGCTTTATGGACTCCAATCAATCCACGTGGGCAGCCATTCCCATTATTGGTGGGCACAGGCTGCCATTGCTGCAGTGACAGGTGCCAATGATGTAAAGGCCAATGGCTACCTCACCAAGACCCAGGTGGCAAGTGTGCGGGATATCAACCTATCTGAGGAGATCACTCGATTTACATCAGTAGTGAAGGAATCCCTGGCAGAGCTAGCCAACTATGGCATCTCTGAGACCCAGGGCCATATCGCTCCTCAACAATCAAGTAGACCGATTGATGTTACACTTTCGCATAGCGGATCCTACCTTTTACCAGGGGTACGAACGTGCGCGAGTTATTATGAACTAAACCCCAAAGTGTATGCTTACGGTACATCTTACTAGCTACGGCTAACTACCCTCATCGATTCGGTGAGGGTTTTTTGTTGGGTATAGAAATTTCCAATACATTGTACGAATGAAAATGAGGCGACATGAAGACTGGTTGAAAAGCAAGGAAGTAGAAAAGGAATTGAAGATTTCTTCGTGTGACCTCATGCACATGCGCACATCAGGAAAGCTACGCTTTACTAAAAAAGGAAATTCTTTCTTGTATGATCCGGGGGATGTGGATGCTCTTTTCAATAAAAACTAAATCTACCTTAAAAAGGATCGAGTAATATCTTCGGAACAAAGCTTAAACCGTTAACAGTTTTTATCAAGGACTTCTTTACTTTTAGAAATGAAACGCTTCTAAATTGAATTAGAGCCTTCTAAAAAATTAAAGTTCACCTAACCTAATTCATTGCTTCATGGAAACTAATGAGAATGAGACCGTCCGCTTTGTTAGCGACGCAACAGCACTACTCTCAATGCGAGATTCAGATTTTGATGCCTACAGTGCAATAGGAGAAGTCATAGATAATTCCATTCAAGCTGAAGCGAAAGAGATTAAGATTCTCGTTAAAGCTCATAAGGAATCAAGGCAAAGAATTGGTGAGTTTCAGGTGGTCGATTGGGTGGCATTCGGGGATGATGGTTATGGTATGAATGCGGAGACACTACACAGATGTTTGCAATTAGGGTTTTCGAGTAGGTATAACGACAGATCGGGTATTGGTCGGTTTGGTGTTGGAATGACCTTGGGAGCTATTAACCAATGCAAAAAAGTCGAGGTTTATTCGAAGGTAAAAGGTGGCGATTGGCTTTACACATTTATTGATATAGATGCTATTACTGGTACACCTTCCAAGATGAACTCGATACCAGAGCCAGAGAAAAGTAATATTCCAGAAGAATTCGCAGGATTAGTAAATCAAGAACAAGGAACGTTAGTAGTCTGGAGTAAATACGATAAACAGCCCGTAAGTGCTGACTCAATGGTTGAGGAAATGGATATCTGGATTGGCCGAACCTTCCGAAAGTTCATTTGGGGAGAAGTAGAAGTCAATGGTTATACTAACAAATTAACTATTGAAATCAACAATGTTAAAGTTCTAGCCCTTGATCCTCTTCATTTAAAAAACGAACGCTTTCCAAGTGATAAGCCGTCCTATCAAACGGAACCAATAATTATCGATTGGCCAATCCCGGCAGAAGATGGAGAACTTTTTAAAGACCTTGTCTCCAAAGAAATAAAGATCCAATTGTCGCTGATCGACCCATCTCTTCGAGATTATCAAGGTGTTGGAAATGCTAAAGAAACTAGAGATCGATTCATTGATAGAAACGAAGGTATATCCATCCTGAGAAATGGCAGAGAAGTTTTTTATGGTGAAATCCCTCATTGGAAACCAGCTTTTGAGGAAATTGACCGTTGGTGGGGATGCGAAATCTCATTCGATCCTATTTTGGACAAGGTATTTGCGGTAAAAAACATAAAGAGAGGCGCTGTACCAATCACCACTCTTAAGCAGGCTATAAACGAAAAAATTGTTCCAACAATAAAAACATTTAGAGAACAAGTTTCAGAGCATTGGAGAAAAAGGAAAATTGAAAAAGCACAGGAGAAACTAAAGGAACAAAGTGACAATGGTACGGCCACTGGTCATGAAGAAGCAGAAGGTGTAGCAAA
Organism: Marinoscillum sp.; assembly: GCA_040218045.1. Taxonomy (GTDB): domain Bacteria; phylum Bacteroidota; class Bacteroidia; order Cytophagales; family Cyclobacteriaceae; genus Marinoscillum. Next base: position 108,469 of record JAVJQA010000012.1, on the reverse strand, counting down.
AAAATCAGAGACTCAAAAACCTCAAATAACCCCTCAAACTCAAACCAATGCAAATGAGCTGGCTTCTCAAATTCATGCAAATGAAACAGCTGAACAACAAGCAGCCTGGGCTACAAAATTTGCCAGCCAACCATACACCATCATTGATGAAAGCTGGAAATCTCCTGAATTTATTGAAATACACCCATTAGGTGGATCAGATGTAATAAAGTATAATTTAAAACACCCATTTATTGAGGAGCTATATAGTTTGGTTGATCAGCTTCAATCCTCCGAAGCTGATCAAGAACTAGCTATGAGGCTTAAAAGTCTCATAGACCTTCTGATAATTAGCTATGCAAAATCAGAATCTATGTTTGATAAAGATCGTGAATTTAAGGCTGAACGATTTTTCGAGGATTTGAAGATCAATTGGGGGCAATATCTCAAGAGTTATTTAGAGACATGGAAGTCTGAAAATTATTAATAATGATCTTTAATAATTTAACTAAGCCCAAACTTCAAGAACTAATCAGTGAATCCGTTTTGGATCGATTGGAAAGGATCATCCCAGTGATTAAAGGAGATGCAACTGATCCTAATGAAATTTACCGGAAAGACACATTAGTTAAAATATTCACATCATTCTCAAACTCAAATCTGTTTAGGGATCGAGCGTTTCTTAGTGAGTTACTGAATACCACGTCTGAAGAAACCATCGATCTTATCTGTACTGAAACCGGAATCATCTACAAGGACAGAACTTTTAGTGAGAAAGTAGAAGCCATATTAAAAAGAGGGTGGACGGATTATGAATTCTGCTCAAGATTTCTTTCTGTAGCTGAATTACCAGATTCTTTCTTACCTATAAAACAGGAACCATTTCTTCCTGAAGAAGATTGTCTGCCACCCTTAGCTCCATTTAAAACTCTTAAGGACTACCAAACGGGGGTGTTCCAACAGAGTATTGAACTGATCAAAATCTTGAATTCAAGGTTTATAGTTCAAATGCCCACCGGTTCCGGTAAGACTCGGACATCTATGGAGATTATCACCGACGTACTTTGTAACAGCCCGGAAGGAAGTATCGTATTTTGGCTTGCTCATTCTGAGGAACTTTGCGAACAGGCTGTAGGGTGCTTCAAAGAAGTTTGGGAACATGTGGGAAATAAAAGAGTCAAGGTGTTTCGGGTTTGGGATAAAGGAAAATTGACCTTCACTTTTCCAGAATCAGCTTTTATGGTAGGAGGCTTTCAGAAACTCCATGCTTTACTGAAAAAGGATCAAATACCATTTAATGAAGTAAAAAAGCGCATTGTTCTTTTGGTAATAGATGAGGCCCATAAAGTTTTAGCACCAACGTATTTGGAAGCGACAAGAGCATTCATGGGTGATGCCACCAAGGTAATTGGTCTAACAGCCACGCCGGGAAGACACATTGATGATCTGGAGGAAAACAAATCACTCTCTGATTTTTTCTTGAATAAAATTATCACCATAAAATCAGCGGGTAACCAATCGGTGATCCAATATCTAAGAGAAAAGAAGGTGCTTTCAAGGGCAACTTTTGATCCCTTAATTACCAATATCAACTACGAACTAGACGACAAACAAAAGAAGCACCTTCAAAACTTTTATGATTTTCCAGAAGGTCTTTTGAGAAGAATTGGTAATGATGATGTCAGGAATCTCGAGATCGTAAAACGAATTGATAGAGAATGCTCGGAAAGCAAACCTCAAATCATTTTCTTCGCATGCAGTGTAGATCAATCCAAGTTCATCTGCTCACTACTTGTGTATATAGGATACAAGGCTGCTCATGTTGACGGAGGAACAGAAAAGCCCATGAGACAAAAATTGATTGACGATTTCAAAACAGGTGATATTCAGATTATCTGTAACTATGGAGTGTTGTCGACCGGATTTGATGCGCCAAAAACAGATGTTGTCTTTATCGCACGACCCACAAGATCCATCGTACTGTACAGTCAAATGATAGGTAGAGGGTTAAGAGGTCAAGCCATAGGCGGAACTGAAAAGTGTAAGGTCATTACCGTTAGAGATAACATCGTTGGTCTGCCAGACGAAGATGACATATTTGATTATTTCGATGAGTATTTTGATAATCAGTGATGATCTACAAAAACGGAATTGATCTTAGCTCCAATCTCCATTCTTTTTTAAAAGAGGTTGAAGACTATGCCATATTAGTGCCCTACATTAAAAATGATAAGTTTCGAGAACTTCTGAATCACAACCCCAATTGCTCTCAAGTGGTGGTGCGTTGGCTTCCAATGGATCTCATTACCCAGGCCTCTGATCTCGAAGTTTATGACACGTGTAAGGATTTTGGAATTACCCTTTATAGAAATCCAAGACTGCATCTCAAGGCTTTTACTGATATGTCTCAATGTTTCATGGGCTCAGCTAACATCAGCAAACGGGCAATGGCTGATGCAACCGCTGAGGGCTACAATTACGAGATAGCCACAACTATTGAGCGCATAGATTTTGAAGCGAAGGTTTACTTCCAAAAAATTCTAATGGAGAGTGTCCTTGTCACAGAGTACTATGTCAATCAAATTAAGGAGCAACTAGAGAATATAGACGCATCAAAGCCACCAGGAAACTTTACCGACCAACTGGAAAGACACAATGAAGACCCGTTTTTGCTTTCTGCCCTCCCTATGACTTCAACAGTGAAAACCCTGGTAGAGATTTATTGTGGAAATAGTGACTATGGCGAGGAAGAAATGAATTGTGCTGCCCATGATCTGGCATTATACAAGGTGCCATTGAGATTGGGCAGAGGGGAGTTTATTGAACATTTAGATAGGGCTTTTAACAAGCACCCATTTGTAATGGCTCTAAAAGGACATATAGAAAGCCTGCCCAAACAATCACTGAACTATGGCGGTGTGGTACGATGGATCCAGGAGAATACGACAACCGTGCCTACTCCCAGGCCTTGGGAACTAAAACAAAAGCAGTTGGTAAATGTGCTTTATGATTGGATTTGTGAATTTGATGGAGCGTTTTATTGGGATCGGCCGAATCACTCACAGGTGATTTACAAGATTAGGTGACTGATGGATATTTTTGACAAACACAGGAATTGGAAGAAATGATGATGGGGGTGGGAGATTAACTAGAGTCTATATATGTTTGGAATTTCCTTCGTCAGCATTTTAACTTTTGCTAATAAATCGCTTGTATTTGATTCTAGGTCAAATACAGAGCGATAAGAATTTACTACATCCCATAAGTTTGAATGGTGTTTCTTGTTTCTTTTGAAATACTCATAGTGAATCGAAATGCTCTTGAAATCTAGATTATCTAGTTTATAAATTAGGTCTTGAATATTTCTCACAAGATCCTCTTTCTTTCTTTGAGCTAATGAAAAACCCTCCCTAATTGCTTTGAGCTTCCTTTTCAAAAGAGTCACTTCTAATGCATACTCCTGAAACAATGAACTTAAGTATCTCTCTAAATCTTTTTCATTAAAAGTATCTGAATCTTCCAAACGATACAGAAGGACTAGCAAATCAGCCGTGTCCTCAATGTGACCTATTTGTTGGTTTATGAAAAAATTACGAAAGGCGTCTCTAGCTGGTGCATCATCTGTGTGGAAGAAAACTTTTGTGGTAATGATACTACCTGATTGAACGGGCTTGAACCTGCTAACAAATAAAGCTAAGCATGCTGAGTAAAACTCCCCATTCTTTTTCTTGTACCCACTTATACGATTGACATGATCGAAAAAATCATTCTTAAACTCATGAGTGATTCTATCATTGGATACTTGACATCTTCTATAAAATTTTAGTGTCTCGTCAATTTCATATTTTCTTTTTTTAATACTGAATCCATCATCGGAAGCTTTACCCAGTTTGCTAAAAACATTGCCTTCAACTTCTTTGAAAACCTCTTCACATAAATAAAAATCAATCCCTTTTAATTTCTTTAATAAAAAATCATCCTCATCAATGTGGATAAGGTTAATAATTGAGCATGCATCTAAAACACAAGTAATTTCAGCCATTATTCCTTCCAACCAAGAACCTCATTCCGATTCCTTTCAAAGAACTCTGAAGTAATGGGACATACACTTTCTAACTCAGCAAGTTCTAGTAACATAGAGAATGCTTCGTTGAAAGATCTGAGTGAAACATTGCCCAATTCTCGAATTAATTCATCAACCAAGTCCTTCTCGTATGGGAAAAATATTTGTTCTTCTACTTCCTCGGAGCGGAACTTTTCTAAAAGATCTTTTAAGTACGTTCTGAATTGTTCAGGAGAAGGCAGATCAAAGTTTACTCTATCTTTAATTCTAGACCTAACAGACTCATACACGTATTCACCCAGATCTTCAACCCCGAATAGAGCTGATTGAGTAAGGTTCAAAAAGACTAATAGATTATTGGGAGTGTTATCGAGGATTTCTCGTAGAAAATTATTTGTTTTATCAATGTTTGAACTGCTTAAGACAGCTAAGTCTTCGAATTCATCGATCCAAATAATAACAGCTGAATAAACTTTTTTATCATATGTCAGGCATGAAAAAAGGCCAGCTAACAATTTGGTATAGTCACTATCAGAATTAAGATGTCTGAGAATCCCAAAGTCATTTAAGCCTTTTAGCTCAGTATTGGAAATATTGCCGTACAAGTATTTCTTTAAAAGGTTAATATCATAAACATCAGGGTTAAAAATCGCTTTGAGGATACTTTGAATTTGCATATTATCATGCATTTCATCGATAAAAGAATTTATACTCGCTCCTTTTTCTTGAAAACGAGATCTTAACACCTGAATGTCAAGTTTGTCTATAACTGAAGTATACATACTGAAAACTGGCTCTTTCCCTTTAGGAAGAGGCAAGACTATTGAATAGGGTATTTCAGAATTGACATCTTTTGCGATTTCCTCTAAAACACTAGCCTTATTGAAATATCTCGCCGCATGAGTTTTTCCGCTTCCGTACTCTCCCCAGTTTAGTATCAAAGAGCTGTTCTGAATTTTAATACTTCTTTTTATGCGAAGTTCAAATTTTTCTCGAATTTCTGTAAAACCAGCCCAAATCAATTCATTTGGACTTGTTGCTGGAGTAATTCTAAAAGGGTTAGTTTCTAGTTTGTAAGTTGTAGAAATACTCATTTCATCAGTTTTTGAATGTAACCATCACCATATTGTTTTTGATATTTATATACAAACTGAGATTGATCTTTACCCTCAAGTTGATTCGCTATCCATGTATGGCCAACTGTGAATCCATTTTCAAGGTATAATCTATACTTGGTATAGTCTATGGCTTGGGATGCAGTGACTCTGTTAGGTGCAAGTGTCTGGAAGTAATCAAAACTCTCATTTATATATTCTAAGGTCTTTGATCGAATCTCAGATACGTCTTGCTGTTTGGAATGAGAATCAAAGCCATAGGTGTGATCAAAGGCATGCACCATAAAGCGATTAATAAATTCCTTCGGAGAAATAATTCTACATGCATTTATATCATTCCAACAGCAAAAATTTTCGATTAAACGTAGGCCATTTTTTGATAACTCAATATTCAATCTATTATCAAGATTGATCAATTCTAAATCAGTTAACCAGTTCAATCTTGGCATTAAAACATGCTCTAAGTAGACTTCTGGTTTCTCCCATTCCGAGATTCTTTTTAAAATCGATTTTAGTGGCGCTACTTTCTTTTTTTCGTGGCTTAATTTATCAATATTCTCTTCGAACCTCGCTATTAACGCTGATTGAAAAACCTTAGTTAAACTGGAATAATTTACGTTTTTATTGGTTCGTAATATTTCCATTAAAACGGATAGATACTGATAGTCCTTCTTAAGGATCAGTTCTAGAAAAAATAATTTATCAAACTTGCCTAGTTTAAATACATTATTTTCATCAGCATATTGCTCTTTCAAAACATTGTAAACCTTTAAAAGCTTCCCTTTTGAATATATATTGTTCAGAACATTTATAAGCTCCAAATCTGTAGCAAGCTTAATATATGGTTTAGCCGAGATGCCATTCTTTGTTTTTTTAATTAATCCTTTGTTACTAGTAATATCTTCAAGTTGATTATTAAAATCGGAAGCATAATCCTCTAGCTTCTTAGATATCGTAGTGGCTCCAATTTTTTCTTTCTGATCGAGCAGGTGCCCAAGAATTTTTAAATAACCAATTCTTCTTGTTTTGGTGTTTGTTATAAGAAATTTTGGTTTGTGAGAATCTGGGAGGTTTTGGTTTTTTTTGTAAAAAATCCAATAAAACAACGGAGGTTTTGTGCTTTGAGATAACTGATTAGAATGTTTAATCAAACGCTCAAAGAATTCAATATTGATTAATGATTCATGAGTTAAATGAATTTCAAATAGATAGTTCGGCTCAGTGTCACAGAAAGAAGGATCAACATCATCATAACCATAATTTAAACTTAATAGTGTTCTAGATATTGCTCTTTCATCTATTTTCAGGATTTCATTTTGAAGATTTAAAGATTGTAATGAAATAGACGAAGGTTCTGTATAATCAATTATATCAGTTCGATATCCTAAATATTCAGAAGATGCAATAAAACAATCTAATATTCTAACCTCGCTTAGTCTTTGGAGATCATCCAAATTATTTATCAGGTAGAAACTGTCTTCACCAAGAGTAAAGGAATTGTCAAGATCAAATACAATTTCAAAGCGACTCAGTTCAAATACTAATCGATTGTTAGGCAGGTAATAAACGTCCTTGGAATTATCGTAAATGATTTGTAATACATTAAACATTTTTTTACCCAAAACAAGCTATACAATCCTTTTCCGCATCAATTACCTTATCCAACAGGTATTTAGAGCCTTTGGCTTTTTCCCGGTCCATGCGGCCGAGGTGTTCGGCCTTGATCTGGTGAATACGATTGGGGTGAATGAGGTCCTGAAGTGATTCATTTTGATTCCAGGTAAAGCCTTCCTTTTCATTTTCGTATTCCATGGCCTGAAGATATAGGTCTGGGTGCTGTTCGTGGAGCCAAACCCACTCAATCTTTTGCTGAAAAAAGCAGAAATAACAACCTGATCTGCTGCGGGCATATTGCCCTGTTTGGCCATCTACTTCATAGTCCATCTTTTCGTAGTAGCCAGGCACTCCAACTTCACTCTCACGAAGCAGGCGGAAGATGTCGTCCCGCACTAACACGTCTTCATTGTAGAGCAACGGATAGTCCTCTTCCAATGAGATAGGGTAATTTTTATCTTTTAGGTATTTGAAAACCACCTGATTGAATTCAGGCAATCCCTGATCAAACAATAGATTCAGTTTTTCTTGTGTTACCCTGCGGTTTTGTTCGGGGTTTCGTTCCTCCAAGATCAACGGTTCATTGATCAAATGGGCAACCTTGTCAAACGCACTTCCACTCAATACTCCCTGATAAAAATCCAGTATATGCTCACTTTCTTTATTAGAAAGCACACGTTTGATGATTTCCTCACTCCAAATATTCCTGCGGAATGGAAACATGGATTGGATATTTCCTTTTTTGGAGATGTAACCTTCCCGGTCTTCATCTCCTCTAATGCCGACATAAGAAATGGTTGGAGCATCTCCTACATACACCTCGAACGGCTCCAACTTCATTTTCTTGGTACACCATCGTGCAACATTGGAAGGTAGGTATCCTCTATATGATTGGTAATAATAGTCGAAGGGATTTTCGCCCAGAGCCTTTACCTCTTTGGGCTCCAGTTTTTCAATATTCTTTCCCAGGTAGCCTTCGAGTCGTTCGATTAGCTGATAGGTTTCGTCAAGCTCTTTACCTGTATCACAGAAGTAATAGTTGATATCAAGTTGTGGATAGGTATTCCGTAAGTAGATAGCTAAAGCGGCACTGTCTTTTCCTCCCGATATTCCCAATACATGCTTTGGTTTAGTCATCCAGTTGTTGCTTTAATAATTCTACCAATATAAACTTATTCAAATTTTTATTCTTTCCTAACGTCTTCTTCACATTGTTTAACATATCCAGTGCTTCATCATCCAATTCGTTAGGTAACCGAATGATTTGTTCTTTAGTGCCTTCCGCCAAAGATGTAATGTCAATTTTCAGCATTTTTTCCTTACCGGTTTTCGATTCTTTGGTGAGCACAACAAAGTTGTCCAACTCACGGAAGCCAGCTCCCAGTTTCTCTTTGAACAATTCTTCTTCTTTGTCACGAAGCATTTCCAATGATTTGCCCATCACCACATGACAAATGGAATTGATCCATGAGTTGCGATCATCTAAAGGTGATCTCAGGCGGATTAAGAGAGCTGTTTGTTGTGGCCGCAGCATGTGCTCCTTGAGTTTCGTAAACCGTAACTCAATTTTTTCCTTGTATTCGGAAAAAGCCAATTGCTTTTCATTGAGCAGTTCGGTGACAATATATTTTTCAATACTATCAATCAGTTGATCAAAACATCCCTGTAAGTCGCGGATGGCTCCACGGAGTTTTAGAATGTACTCATCAAACAGCTCATCTTCTTTCAGTAGCTCTTTAAGCTCCATTTTAATCGCCTTAGGAAACTCCTCAAAAAAGAGTTTTTCAGGATCCTCTGCTTTTTCAATGGATTGTCTTAGTGCAATGGCTTCAGGGCTTATCCTTTTGGTCTTCTTGGCATATTCATTCAAATGATGATAAAAGACCATAAAAGGCTTCACACTTTCAATCAGACTTTGATTGTTGATTTTATCTGTGTTTTTAAGCTGAAGAAGTTCTCGGTACTTATTATACAAGTCCAGTTTGACACCCTCTACATCAAAGGCTTTTATCGAAAATTTCGCTGCATCTCTGGTAAAGAAGTACAAATGAGATTCTGTCAATTCTGGCTGATAAGATTCATCATCGCTGAAAAGTGCAAAATCATCTCGTTTGATAAACAGGAAGGTAGGTATCCAAAAATCCAGAAATCCGGGTGTCAGTTTAAAAGGCTTTGTACTCAATAGGTCATACAAAGTTGAAACCTTCTTTTTCGCGGATTTGGTGGACATTAGAAACGTCTCGCAAGTATTCCAGAGATCTTCAAATGTGCCTGTTGGTTTTTTGAATTCCGTCCCTGTGCTATTAACAACATGAATTCCTGTTTCTTTGAGAAGTGTCAGGTAAATTGTTTTTTGAGGAGGGAACTCTTCAGGTGTAAACCCTAAATCTGGTAGGTGATTTTGATTGACCAGTTTATCAAAGAAAGGATTTTTCGCGGCATTACCTCCCTGCAGCACATGCCGGTTGATCAGCTCATTTCTAAATACAGGAGTTTTGGAATATGCTTTTTCACAGACCAGTGAAAGAGACTTGTTAAGTTCCTTTTGTGATTTTATCGGTTTAGGCTCCCCTCGGTAATACCATGAAACTTGATTGGTGAAAAGCGCCTCAATCACATTTCTATTAAGGAGCTGCTTTTGACTCGTCAAAATGATCTCAAATTCCTTTCGCGCTACCTTATCATCAGAATGTTTTGACTTGGCTTTAGTCGTACGTTCTATATCAATCAGTAATTCTCGAATACTTTCAACATTCTTAAATACCGCATAAATGATTTCTTCTTGATCACTTGATATCTGCACAAGGTTGTCAAGATCAATCGCCTCACTAAAAATCAAATTGATAAAGCCGTCAATTTGACCTGTAGGTACCTGCTCAATTGGCTGCTCTGAAATGACATATTCAAAGAAACGAGGAGTCCCAACACGGTAAGTAATGGATTTGGCATTGACTACCGAAAACTGGAAGTTTTCTTTAAGCTTTGTGGGAATGTCAATGGAGCCATCTACCTCTTTATCTGCCTGTTTAAGTTCTTCAGCAAAATCAACGTCTGTTCCATCGATTATACGATAGGCATTATTATACCTGGTGAATAGAATGATCTTTTTGGCTTCTAACTCTTGAAGAGAGTCTTCAATTTCCTGAATCTCATAAGAACGGCCTAAGTACTCAGTAAAGAATTGTTCATTCACTTTGGCTCCTTTATGACCTAATAAGGTAACTAAGCCTATTATTTTGATTATTTCCTGAGCAATCGACTGATTTCCAAGGATTAGGTTTTCTGATCTCTCCAAACCTGTAGCAACCGAGCGCCACACACTGAAGTCAAAGTTTTTCTGACTTCTTAAGAATGAGTAGAATTCATGATTGAGGTAATCATAAATATCTGAAATAGTAAAATGCCTATCATTAGAGCGATCCAGTTCTCCTTCCAAAAAGGTAAATAGCGAACGTTCGTTTTGCCCGTATCGCTGAAGACCAACAGATAGCATGTAAGCGGAAAAGATATCTAGTGGCCAGAGTCGGGAACAGACCTCCTCTAAAAAATTTGGATCTGACTTAACAATGGAATGTTCCGCTTGAAGCCTTAATGTTTTCTGAACAATGGCTTGGTCAGCGATGGCATCATTAGATAACCTCTGAGCTGCCAGGTAAAGTAATTGTTCTACAGGTTCATTAAAGGTTAGGTCTTTGAACCTTCCTTTTACTTTTCGCCACTCATTACGTTCTGCGGCATTTAGAAATGAAGAGGAATATGCATCAAAACTTTGGTGAAGAGTTGTTATCAACAGACAGTTATTTTCTGGTGTCGCAACGAATTCAGCTAACTGTTGTAAAAAATAGATTTCTTTTTCGGGCAGATTCCGAACAGCGAATTCAATGAATTTACCGAACTCATCAATCACCAGAATTCGTTTTTTCTTTGAGGTTGATTTTAACTTCTTGAATATCTGCTCAATGCTTATATCTGTATTCAGTTTACTAGCAAGAATCTCTCTCAATGAGGCATATTCACCAACCAGCTTGATCAAATCTACCTTATCAGCCAACTTAATGTCGAAGAAGGTCTTTTCTCTTTTGACTTCCTTCTCAAATGCCCAAAGAAATGATGATTTTCCAGAACCGTATGAACCAATAATGGTGAATGCGTTGAAATTGCTTTCAGATAGGCCCTCGATTTCTTTTGCTACTCTTTGTGCATTTGGTGTGACGATATAGTTAACCTCAGAGGCTTCATCCCGAATAATATTGACTGATGGAGAAAATTTAGCCTTCATAGTAGTCTTTTAATATCCTAAATGGTTCTGGTTTAGTTGTGAACTGAAGTTCTTTTACTCCCGCTTCATTACTAAATGTAAGCCAATCATATTTCTCGTCTAATTCTTCCAATTTTTCTGTTAGCCCTTCACGACTCATTGCAAAGATGCTTCCAACACCCTCGTTGTATAGCACGTCAAAACTTATCGAATTGCCATAGTCCACATTTTCCAAAATACAATAAAGAAAAACTGCGGAAGGGATTTCAGGTCTTCGTTTAGGTTCAATTGAAAACCAATCTTGTTTTTCCTTTTTAAGCTTATGAACCAAGTTTAATTCTGTAAATAATCCAGAATAGCTTTCATCCAAATCCTTACTGTCATCTCTTGGAATATACATTCGACTAAATATCTGCAAATCTGTCTTAAGCGTATTTGCCGAACCTGTTCCACCTGATTCTTTTACCCAACTTTCAAAATGAGATAAATGGAACTCTGGACGCCTTTTCCTTAATTCGTTAAATATTAAGTAATAGGCTGAAGCATGTTGATTCTTAATCAACAAATAATGGAGTAACCAAAGAGTTCCTTCATCTTCTAAATAAGGATCCCATCCATTTTTATCATCAAATATGTTTTTTGATAGATCAGAAGGTTTCTTTTGGGCATCATCCAATACACCAAATGCTTTAAGCCAAAACCGAATGGAAGCAACCATGTTTTTTCCAACTCCTAGTTTTACAGGAGCATCATCCGAGCCAAAATCTCCATTGTCTTGAAGATAATCATAGCCTTTTTTTAGCCAGTAAAATCGACATTGAAAGGATTCGTGCCCGGAAAAGCGAAGACTTGGTGATAGAGACATGTACTAATTACGATAAGGTACCCAAAAATAAAGAGAATCTATCAAGTGGATAGATTCAGTTATAGCAAATTATTTGCACTGAACAGGAAAAATTGCTGTCACTTATCCTGCCCCTTCAATAGCTCTACCTTCTCACGCTCACTGGCCAGAAGACGCTCATACAGTTCTACAATTTTTTCAACTGGGTTGAATGTACAGTTATAATTTGGTCCCATAACACCAACAGCATTATCAGACAAGTTTTCTATCTTCTCGATATACATAAATAGAGCGTCTTCATTGAAGCTTTCTATTGCCTTTCTGCTCACTCCCAGAGCATAGCCAATTTTATCAAGAATTTCCTCTTCCACTGTTTCACTCTGTTCTATTTTCGATACCGCTTGTTGGGTAATGCCCAACTCGTAGGCCAGGGCTTCCTGTTTCATGCCTCTCAGCTCACGGATGCGACTGATCTTACGGCCTATATGTGGTCTGGGTGTTTTTGTGGCAGTTTCCATAGATTCTCAGAGTTGATAAATGACTTGATAAATATAGGAAACTTCCGCTTTGTAGGAACATTCTGGTGACCACATTTTTACCAAAAGACCAATCCCACAATCGTATTTTTCATCAATACAAGGGTTGACACCCCTCTATAGAGACGAACGGCTAGTTCGGTCCACGATTCTGGGTTGGGGGTGTGTCTACTTGCTCGTTGTTCCGGCATTTGGAAATGAAGTGGTGAAGTGCCGGAATCTCTTTTGAGTTAAGCACTAGACCTCCCAACAATCACCAATCACCAATCTATCCAACTTTTTCCCAGAATCCTCTTCACCACTTTTGGGTATTTTATTCCCCAGGAATAGTTCACTATTGTCTACGATATGCTAAAACGGTATTTTGAGATAGGCAATGGCCCTTTTAGTAAATTGCGGTAATTAGGCATATAAAATTGGTAATCAGCATTGTAATGAGTGCATACGCTGACACAATGGAAAGTGACAGCCAAAAGCGGAAAAGTTACTTCCGCCACTGGATTGGACTAAAAGAGACTTTTACATGGACTATTTAAAAAAAATCATAACAGCATTTGAACTTCATGCTGTGGAAAAATAAAGGAGTGTTTTGAGAATCATCCGACTAACATTCCAAATAAATATCTTAATAATTAATTTGGCATAGAATGCTACGGTTGACTCACTCATTCAGGACCCCATTAATCACCAACCCACTAAACACACAACAAAAAAGACAAAGGGAGATTGTCGTCCGGATTCAGTTGGAGAGAACCCAAACGGTTTACTAGGACGATTACATGATAAATTTACCCCCTCTACACCAATTGACTTACCAGATCAGGAGAGTTCAGGCAAGTTTGGGCATAAAAAAGCTAAACAAAGAATGCCTGGGCACAATCGGACACCCAAAACAGTGCATAGATAAAGCATGGATGGAGCATGGATAGTGTATGGATAAAGCATGGATAGTGCATGATGAGAGTACGGGCGTGACTCAAAACCCCAGTTTCAGTACTAAAAAAAGGTTTGAATAACTTGAATTTGACCTCCTCTTTGGCCATATCCGACCTATTAAATGTTATACCCCACATGATAGCACGGATCTGATCCATTAGTACCCAAATGGCCGACAACAGGAAAAGCACGAGGCTCTTGAAGGCTGTGGATAAGTGGACAAAGGCTGGTGCTGTCCAGCTTAGGCTGTGGTAAAACGTCATTTGCAGGTTAGGACGGCTTCAACAGTTGTACGTCGTAAATGTATAAACTATTTTTGAAACATTCCAAATGCTGTTGGGAGGTGCCTTGCTTTATCGTGGAAATATGGATTTGATGTATTTCAGTGGCCGTAGTTGTTCAATGACCCCAGACTGACTCATTGCTCTGCGTATCTTTTTCACCAGTTAAGCTCAAAACAAAACAGGTCATCCACCTCCCGATGAATGACCTCTTGTGGAGCATATCGGATTCTCCCGCGTGGATGCCTGGGGCAGAACCGATGACCCCCACGCTGCCAGCGTGATACTTTAGCTTCCTGAAGTTTCGGGGACAAGGCTTCTGGGCCAGCTAATAATACCCAAACTATTAAATCAAGTCTTCAAGAGCTTTTAAAACAAAAAGGTCATCCACCTCCCGATGAATGACCTATTGTGGAGCATATCGGATTCTCCCGCGTGGATGCCTGGGGCAGAACCGATGACCCCCACGCAGCCAGCGTGATACTTTAGCTTCCTGACGTTTCGGGGACAAGGCTTCTGGGCCAGCTAATAATACCCAAACCAATGCCGTTTAGTTAAGCTCTAATCACACTTTTAAAAGTCATTCTGCTAACCTGTCGGTATGCAGGGAATCTTCACAGCAACCTTTGTTTATCATAAAGATTCCTGACGGAATGACCTAACTAAAAAAGCATAACTAAACGACATTGTTACCCAAAATATTAAATCAAGTCTTCAAGAACTTTTAAAACAAAAAAGTCATCCACCTCCCGATGAATGACCTCTTGTGGAGCATATCGGATTCTCCCGCGTGGATGCCTGGGGCAGAACCGATGACCCCCACGCTGCCAACATGGTGCTCTAGCCTCCTAACGTCACTGGACGATTAATGCCGATATGAATATGATAAGGATATGAAGCCGTTTAAAAACAAAAAGGTCATCCACCTCCCGATGAATGACCTCTTGTGGAGCATATCGGATTCTCCCGCGTGGATGCCTGGGGCAGAACCGATGACCCCCACGCAGCCAGCGTGGTGCTCTAGCCTCCCAACGTCCCGGGACGATTAATGCCGATATGAATAGGATAAGGATATGAAGCCGTTTAAAAACGAAAAGTCATCCATCTTTCGATGAATGACCCTTGTGGAGCATATCGGATTCGAACCGATGACCCCCACGCTGCCAGCGTGGTGCTCTAGCCAGCTGAGCTAATGCCCCTTTTTCAGTAATTAAAATATTCGTATGAACTAATCGTCTAACTACTGAGATTGCGAATTTAACGTAAAAATCAAATTAAGCAATTTTCATCCTCCAAATAAGGAATCATTTAATTCAGAGTTACGTTAATCACATTTGTTATTTTTAATATTCCGTCTCATTTCATCATCTACTTTCCTTTATGAGTAAATCTAAAGTAAGCATTGGCCATGTGTTTAAAACTATTGTATGGCCAAGACGCAAGATATTAGCAGTTGGTCTATTACTAATCGTGATCAGCAGGTTGGCAAGTCTTGTCCTGCCTGGCGCAAGTAAGTATTTAATGGACAATGTCATTGCCGAAGGTGACATGGAAATGTTAAAAACCCTGGTGATAGCCGTAGGGTCGGCCATTGTAGTACAATCCATCACTTCTTTCCTCCTTACCAGAATCCTCAGTGTGGAGGCTCAGCACCTGATAGCGCAGCTAAGGGTACGCGTTCAGAAAAAAATCATTTATCTCCCGGTACGTTTTTTTGACAACACTAAAAGTGGAGAACTTGTCTCCAGGATCATGTCAGATGTGGAAGGGGTAAGAAACCTGGTAGGAACCGGGCTCGTCCAACTAGTTGGCGGATTGATCACAGCGGTCATTTCATTGGTACTTCTCATCAATATCAGCCCTATGATGACGCTCTACGTACTCGTTCCGGTTTCCATTTTCGGGGTGATCTCCATGAAAGCATTCGGCTATATCCGACCCATTTTCAGAGAGCGTGGAAAAATCAATGCCGAAGTAACCGGCAGGTTAAATGAAACGCTAAATGGAGTGAGAGTCATCAAGGGATTCAACGCAGAACAGCAAGAGGTCAAAACGTTTGAGGAAGGTGTTGAGCGACTCTACCTCAACATTAAGAAGAGCTTAACCTCCACCAGTTTCGTGACAAGCTCGGCCACTTTTCTTCTGGGAATTGCCAGTACTGGTATTATGGGTATTGGAGGGTATATGATCATCCAGGGTGATTTGACTATTGGCGATTTTCTGGCCTTCACCCTCTATCTCGGATTTATGATTGCACCTATTGTGCAAATGAGTAATATCGGCAGCCAGCTTACGGAAGCCTTTGCAGGGCTTGATCGTACAGAGGAAATCATGAATATGGACCCGGAAGATGACGGAACGGTCAGAAACATTCAAATTCCTGAAATCAAAGGAGACGTTGCTTTCGAAAATGTCAGCTTTGCCTATGAAGACGACAATCATGTGATAAGGAACATCAGCTTTGAAGCCAAGGCCGGTTCAGTAACTGCGCTGGTTGGGACGTCTGGCTCCGGAAAGTCAACTATTGCCAGTTTGGCGGCTTCCTTTCTAAACCCCGATCAGGGTGTCATCACTATTGATGGTGAAGACCTGGGCAAAGTTTCGTTGAGCAGCTACCGCAAACAGCTCGGAGTGGTTTTACAGGATGACTTCTTATTTGAAGGTACGATCAGGGAAAATATTCTGTTTCCCCGACCAGATGCATCCCTGGATCGATTGGATGAAGCAGTAAAGGCTGCGCATGTCAATGAATTTACGGACCGGTTTGAAAAAGGTCTGGATACTACAATCGGGGAACGTGGTGTCAAATTATCTGGTGGTCAAAAACAAAGAATTGCCATTGCCCGGGCCCTTTTGGCAAATCCGAGAATCCTGATCCTGGATGAAGCTACTTCCAACCTCGATACAGAAAGTGAGAGTTACATCCAGGAAAGCCTAACAAGATTGATGCGCGGAAGGACTTCATTTGTGATCGCACACCGATTGAGTACAATCAAGAAGGCAGATCAAATCCTGGTGATCGAGGAAGGTAGAATTGCAGAAAAAGGGGCCCATGATGAATTGATTGCGAAGGAGGGTCGATATTTTGACTTATATACCTACCAGGCCAGAATTTAAAATGGGGATGTACGGTTGATTTTAGGGTGAATTTCACTTGAATTCGTATATTTATCTTTCCCTAACCAGAAAAGACCAATCCATATGGGCCATATGGCACGTATAATATTCATTGTTTAAGTAGAAATAAGTAGAGATAGATGATCATAGGAATTGGCGGAGTAAGCCGCGCAGGGAAAACAACACTGGCCGAACGTTTGAAAGCCCATTATGAAAAAGCAGGAAAGACTGTCGCCATATTTTGCCAGGACGAATACGTAAAGCCAAAAGTATCCTTACCTAAAGTTCAAGGTGTGCCTGATTGGGAAAGGCCCAGTACGATCAAGTGGGACAATTTGCTCCGGGATGTCCAAAGATCAGAGGCCAACATTAAAATTGTAGAGGGACTGTTTTCTTTTTATCCTGCATCTCTCCGTGCTCAGTATGATCTCAAAATTTTTATTGAAATAGAGAAGCCTACCTTTCAGAGCAGAAAAAGCAAAGACAAACGCTGGGATGAAGAGCCTGAATGGTATGCAGAGCATGTATGGCGTTCATTTATGAAATACGGCCAAATGAAAGGCGACAAACAGGAATATATCCCGATCTCCGGTGAGCAGAAAATTGACCTCAAAGAAATCACAGAACTGATCCCAGGTTAGACCAAATCGAGAATTGAATAATCCATCTTATTAAAGGTTACAGACGCGGATTTTTCGGCACCTAGCAATACCTGTCCGATTGGTGATACTGGAGAAATACAGAAAACAGTCTCACCTCCTGCTTTTACTTGCCCCAGGCTGATGCTTAGGAAAAATAACCCCTTACTGGTTTTCACCAATGACCCTAACTCCACCTTTGTTTTTGACAACTCCGGCTTCAGCATATCGAGTACTTTCTTCTGTTTTAAAACTTCATTGAGACTATGCGCTACCTTCTCCTTTTCGAGATGCATCATTGCTCTCCCTGTTTCGTACTTATCCCCTGCGCTACTCTTTGTTTCCTCGTTGGCAGCTTCCTGAAAACCCTTTAAAGAATTTCTGAGATTCCCTATCCTACTGTCAATTTCACGCACACAGTACAAGTACAATTCCTGTTTTAGGTCGATCATATCCTGATTCATCTAGTTACATTCTGGATTCAGTTTCGTGTTTGGTGCAACCTTCTCCTCAATTTTGCATCTTTATCCTGCAAACTAACATCACCATGCTCAAAAACTTCTTTAAAACCACCTTTCGCAACCTGCTTAAAAACAAGAGCTATGTAATCATCAACGTACTTGGACTGAGCTTGTCACTGGCATGTTGTATTGTGGCTTATCTCAACTACAAAGTTGCATCGGATTATGACAGCAATCATCAGAACCAGGACAGGATCTACAAAATTCAGGTAAACAAACTGATTCAGGATAATAAAGTTCCGTATGGTATCACTCCACTTCCCCTGGGTGCCAATCTTGCAGATCAGCTTAGTGAAGTGGAATACAGCACTAGATTCGCTGCTGGAGGAATTGTATTCAAAAAGGACAACAATGTCATTGAAGAAAGACTAGGGTTTGGTGAAGACAATTTCTTCAAAATATTTACTTTCCCTTTCAAGTACGGTTCGCAGGAAGCATTTTTTGATCCTGGCAAAATCATCCTTTCAGAGGAAACAGCCGAAAAGCTTTACGGAGACACCGACCCAACAGATGAACTAGTCACCCTAGTGAAAGATGATGGAACTGTTCTAACAAAGATTGTTGGGGGCGTTCTGGAAAAAATACCTTCGAATTCCAGCATTCACTTTAATGGACTAATGCATCTCGACAGTTATTTTACGCTTTACGAAATGGAAAGAAATAACTGGAAATCGTTTGTAGGGGCTACTTTCATCATGACCAAAACCAATAGTCGGCCAAAGGAAGTTCTTACTACCTTAAATGACAATTATATACAAATCCAGAATGAAGCCAGGGATGACTGGAAAGTAGGTGAGTACACCCTCGAGTCACTCAATACGCTGGGTGTAAATGGAGAAGATGTCAGGGCAAATTGGCTGAGAGAGGCTCCACCAAAACCGGCCATCCTTGTGCCGTTGATCATGGCGATACTGATGTTGTTGATTGCCTGCTTCAATTTTACCAATACATCCATTGCGATATCCAGTAAGCGACTCAAAGAAATTGGGATTCGTAAAGTCATGGGTGGTAACAAGAGGCAACTCATCGCCCAATTCATGGGGGAAAACCTCATTCTAACGGTAATCGCATTAGCATTTTCAATTATCCTCGCCATGTATTTAGTTCCTGCTTACTCAGCCATGTGGGACTTCATTGAGCTCAAGTTAGATTTCTCTAGTGACCCTGAATTGTATGTATTCCTTGGCGGACTATTAATATTTACTTCGTTGGTTGCCGGTGCTTATCCATCCATTTATGTGTCTTCTTACCAGCCAGTAAAGATCCTCAAAGGGAATCTTAGCCTGGGTGGCACAAGCTTTTTCTCAAAAGCACTCCTCACTTCACAATATGTACTTACCGCCATTGCCTTGATTGCCAGTCTGGCCTTCTCTCAAAATGCCAAATACCAGGCTGATCTTGATGTGGGGTTTGAAAAAGAAAACATCATTTTCGTAAGAGTAGCCAGTGAGTCAGTGTATGACCGGTTAGCCCAGAGAATCCAACAAAACCCTGACATCCTTCAAGTAGCCCAAACGGAGGAGCACATCAGTATGTGGAACTACAGCAGAACCCTTAAAAATGAGGACAAGGAAATGGAAACCTTCATGATGGATTTGGGCCTGGATTACCCCGAAGTGATGGATCTAAAGATGGTTAAAGGCCGATACTTCACCAAAGACCTCTATGAACATGACAAGGTCAACTCTATTGTGGTGAACGAAAAATTAGTGGAAGAATTTGGATGGGAAGAGCCAATAGGTAAGATGGTACAGATCGACGATTCCACCCGGCTTCAAGTGGTTGGTGTAATGAAAAACTTCTACATGGAAGGGTTTTGGGACCCATTGGAACCTTACGGATTTAGGCCTGCTCACAAAGACCGCACTAACTTTGCCGTGATAAAGATCAAGCCTGGGCAACTTAAAGCATCGTTTGAGTCCATTGAACAAGCCTGGTATGAAGTAGAACCAAACAAGCCATTTACAGGACGCTACCAGGATGAATTTATCAAAAATGCTGACACGGTCAACAGCAACATTATGGTGATGTTTAGCTTTCTGGGCATTTTGGCCTTAATCCTTTCTTCGATAGGTCTTTTCACACTTGTTTCACTCAATATCATTAAGCGAATAAAAGAAATAGGTGTAAGAAAAGTGCTGGGTGCATCTGTTGGTCAGATCATCACCAAAATCAATGTGCAGTTTGTTTGGATCATCGGCATTTCAATACTCGTTGGTGGAGTGCTTTCTTACCTGGCTATTGATGCACTGATGGGCTCGATTTTCGCCTACTATAAAGCAGTTTCTGTTACTACATTATTGATTCCGATTTTCATCCTGTTGTTGGTGGCATTTCTGACCTCTGCAGGCAGGACTTTTGGAGCTGCCCGAAAAAACCCGGTTGATTCACTAAGATATGAATAGATCAAATACTCAAACTAGACTAAATGAAAAGATCCCGCTTCTGGCGGGATCTTTTTTTTATGATCTATTCTGATTTAATACTTATCCTAAATCAAACTTAATTCCCTGTGCCAAAGGCAACTCGGTAGAGTAATTGATGGTATTGGTCTGGCGTCTCATATACGCTTTCCAGGAGTCCGATCCGGACTCTCTTCCTCCACCTGTCTCTTTTTCTCCACCAAATGCGCCACCAATCTCAGCTCCGGAAGTACCAATGTTCACATTAGCAATACCACAATCTGATCCTGCCTGCGACAGGAACAGCTCAGACTCACGCATGTTGGTGGTCATGATGGCTGATGACAACCCTTGAGGAACCGCATTTTGCATGGCAATGGCCTCTTCCAATGTACTGTATTTGATCAGATAGAGAATTGGCGCAAAGGTCTCATTACATACAATTTCATAGTCATTTTGCACTTCAAAAATGGCAGGCTTCACATAACATCCGGACTCGTATCCTTCTCCACTAAGTACCTCACCATCAATAATCGGTTTGCCACCTTCAGCTACTATCTTCTTAAGTGCAGATTCGTACATGGCCACTGCATCCTGATCGATCAGTGGGCCTACATGATTATTTTCATCCAAAGGATTTCCAATGCGCAATTGGCCATACGCTTTGACCAGTCGCTGCTTTATTTCTTCAAACAAACTTTCGTGAACGATTAGCCGTCTGGTACTTGTACAACGCTGACCTGCTGTTCCCACTGCGCCAAATACCGCTCCCGGAATGGTCACGTTCAAATCTGCATGTTCTGTTACGATGATCGCATTGTTTCCACCTAGCTCAAGGATCGTTTTGCCCAATCTTCGACCTACCGCTTCTCCTACGGCTTTACCCATTCTGGTAGACCCAGTTGCAGAAATTAATGGAATCCGCCCATCATTGGCCATCTTTTTACCGATCTCAGCATCTCCTATCACCAATCCGCATACTCCCGGGTGCACATCATTGCTCGCAAATATGGACTGAACAATTTTCTGGCAGGCTATTGCTGACAGTGTAACTTTTTCAGATGGTTTCCAGATACACACATCTCCACATACCCAGGCCAGTGCGGCATTCCATGACCAAACGGCCACAGGAAAGTTGAATGCAGAAATAATTCCCACTATGCCAATAGGATGCCATTGCTCGTACATTCTGTGTAATGGACGCTCCGAATGCATGGTTAGCCCGTAAAGTTGCCTGGAAAGTCCTACGGCAAAATCACAGATATCAATCATTTCCTGTACTTCACCCAATCCTTCCTGCAGGGACTTGCCCATTTCATAAGATACGAGTTTACCAAGATCATCTTTCTTTTGGCGCAATGCCTCTCCAATTTGCCGCACAATTTCTCCACGCTGCGGGGCCGGTTTCATCCTCCAGGTCTTGAAAGCTTCCTGGCTGGCATTAACTACTTTTTCGTAAGCATCCTCATCAGCGAGTGTTACATCTGCAATAGCATTGCCATCAGCAGGTGAAAAAGATGTGATTTTTGCTCCACGAGTCGGAAGCCATTTGCTTCCAATAGCAGCACCGGGGTTGGATGCTTCTACTCCCAGATTCTTCAGGATTGTACTGATATCTTTTGAAGGGTTTGTCATGTTGTTTAATTGGTTATCTCAATAATTTAAGGATGCAAAAGTAAAGAATTCTGAATCCCATACCTATTAAATAAAAAAGCCACCCTGACAAACATCAGGGTGACTTCTAACCTCAACTACTCTACTATAATCTTACATCACCAGCCAACACCGTAGTAGGCCTTTTCGCCATTGGGATAAATTCCTTCAATGAGGATACCTTCACCTCGTGCACTATTTAGGGAAGCATTCAAATCGTCCATATTGCGAATGGGCCGCTTATCAATCTTAGTAATGATAAACCCTTGCTCAATGCCCGCTTCCTTCCATTTTCCATTATTAAGCTCCTTCACCTGCACACCATTTTCCAGTCTCAAATTTGACTTCATGGTTTCAGAAACAGGTTCAAGTTTTGCACCATCGATTTCAAAAGAACTGCTGGCGGTTACCACATCCGTATTCATAAATTGATTTTTGAGGGTGGCCTTTACTGTTTGGGTTTTACCATCCCTGATGAAGGTCACATCAATTTTATCACCAGGGCGATTGAGCGCCACCTGTTCCTGAAGTTGTGCCACATTAGATACCTTCTTGCCATCAATGGCAATGATCACGTCTTTATCCTTTAGTCCAGCTTCATCTGCCGAAGTTCCCTCATTCACCCGAGCAACAAAGACACCTTTAAGGACATTTAGATTCTCCTGATCAGCAAGCTGTGAAGTAACATCACGGATTTGAATACCTAAAAGAGGCCTCTGTACTGTACCAAAATCTTTCAGGTCATTCACCACTTTCTTCACAAGGGTAGCTGGTACCGCAAAAGAATACCCTGCAAATGCTCCGGTAGGGGATGCAATGGCGGTATTAATTCCCACTAGTTCTCCTTTGAGATTAACCAGGGCACCACCACTGTTTCCAGGGTTCACAGCTGCATCGGTTTGAATAAATGCCTCAATTCTGGTATTGCTTCCGCCTCTGGCAAGGATATTAATATTCCTTGCTTTGGCACTTACAATACCTGCAGTAACCGTAGACCGGAATTCAAATGGATTACCAATAGCCAGCACCCACTCACCTATTTGGATGTTTTCAGAATCCCCAAAATTTACAGATGGCAAATTGCTATCATCTATTTTTAGCAACGCTAAATCAGTATCCGGGTCTGTTCCCACCAACTCAGCCTGGTATGTCCTGTTATCGTTGAGCATAACCTCAATGGATGTAGCTCCTTCTACTACATGATTATTGGTGGCGATATAGCCATCACTTGTCACAATTACACCAGACCCGGCACCCATTCCAGGGTTGCGAGGCTGACGATCATAACGCTCCCCGAAATAATCCCTGAGAAAATCCTGCATGGGATTCTGCACTGGGGTTTGCTGTGCAGAATATTCTGTGCGGATATGCACTACAGCTGAAGTTGCCTGCTTGGCGGCATATACAAAATTCAAACCTTCCGGAACCACATAATCCGTCGTATCAAAAACGTAATTCGTAAAACTTACAGGATTATCGGATTGACCATTTACCGGAAGTATCTGCGAATTATTCTGTGGACCAATCACTACATGGTAACCACCCAGCGCAATAGCTGCTCCGAGTACGGATGACAAGACCATTGCAAAATACACATTTCTCTTACTCATATTCATTTCCTTTTATCTTGAACAGTGTGTAATGTTTATACTTAAATTACTCACTATTGTTGTACTAAAAACGTTCCAACTCACCCATAATTGGGAGTAGTTAACAATTCTTAACAAAAACCCCGACCCTTTGATTCAAAGGCCGGGGCACCAACTTCACAATTCAACCTCACTACTTGATACTTATTGATTTGTTTGTTTGCTTTTTCTCATCCTTAGGGATGATTACATTCAGCACACCATCGGTGTAAGAGGCATCAATTTTCTCAAGATTTACATTGTCTGGCAAATAGAATGCACGACTGAATGACCCATAATAACTCTCCACACTATGGTAGTTCTTTTCATTCTTTTCGTCCTTGCGCTTTCTTTCTCCACTCACGATCAGCCTGTCGTCGTTAATGTCAATCTTGATGTCCTCTTTCTTCACGCCAGCCAGGTGAAACTGCAACTCAAACTGCTTGTCTGTCTCTGCAATGTCTACCTGAGGTGAAAAGGATGAAGCGGACTTGCCTCCGAAAAGATCATCATCGAAGAATCTGTCGATGAAATTGTTAAATGTTGTTGGTCTGTAACCGTTTGGGTTATACTTTATTAGTGCCATGATTTTTATTGTTTTATTTGTTAAACATCAAATTCGATTTGGTAATAATCAGAATTTGTGCCAATCGGTTTTTCTTTTAAAAATGCGTCATTATGTCTTATTAATTAAAATAAAACAGTAATTACATGCCATTATGTCTTCTTTTACATGTCGGAGCGACATTTTATGGGAATGTGAAAATTTTTATGGTCAGGAGGTTGTAGAATTTGGGGCAGGGATTTAAGTTTGCAATCCTTTTTGAGAGGCACTGAAAATTCAAACTCTCAAATAGGAGAATACAGTCCTCCTTAGCTCAGCTGGTTAGAGCATCTGACTGTTAATCAGAGGGTCCTTGGTTCGAGCCCAAGAGGAGGAGCAAAAAGTAAAAACCTGTTAGTTAATTCTTGCAGGTTTTTTTTGTTTTTAGACACTACATTGGACTTGGACTCGAACGGGTTCGAGGACTGGCCGTCCGCCCCAAGAGGTGGAGCAAAAAGTAAAACCTGTTAGTTAATTCTTGCAGGTTTTTTTGTTTTTAGACACTACATTGGACTTGGACTCGAACGGGTTCGAGGACTGGCCGTCCGCCCCAAGAGGTGGAGCAAAAAGTAAAAACCTGTTAGTTAATTCTTGCAGGTTTTTTTTGTTCTTAGACAATACATTGGACTTGGACTCGAACGGGTTCGAGGACTGGCCGTCCGCCCCAAGAGGTGGAGCAAAAAGTAAAAACCTGTTAGTTAATTCTTGCAGATTTTTTTTGTTTTTAGACAATACATTGGACTTGGACTCGAACGGGTTCGAGGACTGGCCGTCCGCCCCAACAGGAGGAGCAAAAAGTAAAAACTAAACCTTTTTGCCACCATGCAAAGCATGGGGGGACAGGGGTAATCAATAGGATTTACTTCAGTGACAAAACCATGTGTGCTTGAGGAAAGAAGGACCGGACATAATCCACGTGGCGAGTACACAATATTGTTTTTTGCATAATCCACGTGAATTGCTCCCCAGCATGATTATACACAGATTGCTCTACGTAATTTTTTTTCGGGTACGCCACATGGATTGGAGCGCAATATCTCCGTTTACTGGATTTTTTATATGATTTGCTCCGTGCAAGAAATTTCCATGGCAAACTCTTGTTATTTAACACCCTCAGAGACGCATTTATGCGCTCCAGATGAATACAGAAATTAAACAAAGTGTTTATTCCACCTTGTGTAGTTTAAATGCAGAAATCAATTCAGCATGATGTTACCAGTTTTCATCTTCGTTCTATCATTCCAAGTGGTGTAATGAACTTGTTTTAGCATCTATCATCAATGGTCATTAACATAAGCTACAAAGACATCAATCAAATAGTCATTTCGTGGAAATCTTGGCGAAAAATCACAGCAATGTCCGATATGCTTCTTAACAGAATGGGCTTTTGCGCTTAGAATAGAATAAACAGTTTTTATTAACGCTCATAGCTCTATCCATTTATATTATCTTTCCTTTAGGTATGAAAGACCCTATCAAAAGAATAGACTTAGCGAACATAGCTTTGCAGGAATGAACAGACTTAATCCTGCACTTAGTAAAGTCCTGGTTTTTTTCAACAAGACAATAATTTGTCACAAGCTAAAATATATCTGAAAATTCAGGTCTTTATAGCGTTTGCTTATACCTACCATTATCTTAATTGGTTTTCTAAAACCAGCATTATTGGCTGTAGAAAAAGCCTTAATAAAAATCCAATGACTTGGTTGATAAGCATCTGGATAATATCCGTAGCTCTCTATTGGTATGACTTTGCCACAGGATTTTATGCTCTGTTCTTTTTAAGTGCCTTGCACGTGATATTAGAATTTCCTTTAAACATCTTGACCATTTAGAATGTGCTCAACAATCTGAGCATAGTCAGCGCATCCTCACGTACCAACTCTCAGTAGACACTAACAACACTTAGTGTGAAAGTGAGTTCCCGCCACGCTTTGTATGCTGAACGGCAGTCAAAGGCGTCATCCCGAATTTAGTTCGGGATCTTTGTCATTGTTTACACTGCTCTTCATGATTTGTAATCCCGTAAGTACGAGCACCAGGATTTGCAATCCCCATTATTTCAATCAGCTAAAGACGTCATAGGGATTACTTCTAGGGTTCGTGAGGACACGAACCAAGGCTTATAAAGAATATCCAAGCATCTTCCAGATACCGAAACAAGTTCGGCATGACGGAAAGGTGCAATGCGATTTAAGAATTTGATCCCGTACATATATTACTAAAGACCCTGAGACTAGCCGTCCGCAAACACCAATCCGTGACGTTATCCCGAATTTAGTTCTGGATCTTCGATCAATATTACGTTGTTTGATGTTCGGGACGCCTCATCCTTTTGTCTAACAGTACTTTCATAAAAGTAAATTTTCTTCTCATCCCTGTATTTAATAATTAGAAACAAAAAAACCTGACATCTGCCAGATGGCGGATCGTCAGGGTTTTTCTAATCTATCTCTGTAGGGTGACTACAAGAACAGTACTGACCCGGAGGTTCAGCACGGGCCCGGGTTTCCCCTAATCAATCAAGGCCTGAAATAATCTGGAAGTCCTAAGGGCATAAAGACCCAAGAACCCGAAACCCAACTATTTCTTCTCTTCGTCTACCTCTTCAAACTCTACATCAGACACGTCTGAGTCAGCACTACCTGAAGCATTGGCATCTCCGTTAGGATCGGCACCTTGAGCAGCCTCAGCTCCACCTGCAGCTTGCTGTGCAGCGTAGATTTCCTGAGAAGCAGCTTCCCATGCTTTGTTCAAGCCTTCCATAGCGCTATCAATAGCCGTCAGGTCTTGTGAAGCATGTGCCTCTTTCAGTTTAGCAAGTGCTCCTTCGATCGCAGATTTATTGCTATCAGAAAGCTTATCACCGTACTCCTTCAATTGCTTCTCAGTTTGGAAGATCAAAGAATCCGCCTGATTCACTTTTTCCACTTTCTCTTTGGCCTGCTTATCAGATTCAGCATTGGCCTGAGCTTCCTGCTTCATCTTTTCGATTTCCTGCTCAGACAGCCCTGAAGAGGACTCGATCCTGATTTTCTGCTCTTTGCCAGTGCCTTTGTCTTTAGCTGACACATTCATGATACCATTGGCATCAATATCGAAAGATACTTCAATCTGAGGCACTCCTCTTGGAGCTGGAGGTATACCATCCAGATGGAACCTACCAATGGTCCTGTTGTCTTTTGCCATCGGACGCTCGCCCTGGAGTACGTGGATCTCTACAGATGGCTGGCTATCAGCTGCCGTTGAAAATGTCTCCGACTTCTTGGTAGGGATCGTAGTGTTTGACTCAATCAATTTGGTCATCACACCACCCATGGTTTCGATACCAAGAGAAAGCGGCGTGACGTCAAGAAGCAATACATCTTTCACTTCACCAGTCAATACACCACCTTGAATAGCCGCACCAATCGCTACCACCTCATCAGGGTTCACACCTTTAGATGGCTTTTTGCCAAAGAATTTCTCCACTTCTTCCTGGATTTTAGGGATCCGTGTAGAACCACCCACCAATATCACTTCATCAATCTCAGATGGGGAAAGCCCTGCATCTGACAATGCCTTCTTACATGGCTCCATTGATCTTCTCACAAGGTCTGCGCTCAATTGCTCAAACTTGCTTCTGGAAAGGGATCTAACGAGGTGCTTAGGCACACCATCTACAGGCATGATGTATGGCAAGTTGATCTCAGTAGAAGATGAGCTTGAAAGCTCAATCTTAGCTTTCTCAGCTGCTTCTTTCAACCGCTGCAAAGCCATTGGATCTTTTCTCAGGTCCAGGCCTTCATCGTTTTTAAATTCATCTGCCAACCAGTTGATGATCACAGAGTCAAAGTCATCTCCGCCCAGGTGAACATCACCATTGGTGGATTTTACTTCAAATACACCATCACCCAGCTCAAGTACTGAAATATCGAATGTACCACCACCAAGGTCATACACTGCGATTTTCATGTCTGCATTTTTCTTGTCCAGGCCGTAAGCCAAAGCCGCTGCTGTAGGCTCGTTGATTATCCTTTTTACTTCAAGTCCGGCAATCTGACCAGCCTCTTTCGTAGCCTGACGCTCAGAGTCATTGAAATATGCCGGAACGGTAATAACCGCTTCAGTCACTTCCTGACCCAAGAAGTCCTCAGCAGTTGACTTCATTTTCTGAAGGATCATTGCTGAAAGCTCCTGAGGGGTATAATTCCTATCTCCGATTTTTACTCTAACTACATCGTTAGTGCCAGCCTCCAAGCCGTAAGAAACATTCTTTCTCTCTTCCGTTACCTCAGAGTACTTCTTACCCATAAATCTCTTTACCGAGCTGATGGTATTCTGAGGATTGGTGATTGCCTGACGTTTCGCTGGATCACCCACTTTTCGCTCTCCATTACCATTGTCCAAAAACGCCACGATAGACGGGGTAGTCCTGCGTCCTTCACTGTTTTGAATAACTACAGGTTCGTTACCTTCCATTACCGCCACGCAGGAGTTGGTAGTACCTAAGTCTATACCGATTATTTTTCCCATTGTGTGTCTATTTATTTTTAGATTCTTGAATTTTCAAATGTTCAGAATCTATTGATCAATGGTTGTGCCAAGAGGTGAGATAAAGGGAAATGTCAGTGCAATTGTGACAGATTGTCAGAAATAGGTGAAAGGAATCCAGGATTGACGCGTATTGAAGCAGTCAATCAGTCAAAATTAGTGTCTCTCGATCGAAACTTAATGTATATGAAATTCCCACAGATATGCTATTCAAACCTGAAATCTCAAATTCTCTCTGATGAATTGTCTCTCCTTGATCATTATTGTAAGCCCTGACTCCCATATTCAAAGGAACATACTGATACCGTAAAAATATTAAATCTTTCCATATCAATTCCAAGCCACCAGAAATGCCAGAAAAATTATTGGTCTGATAATTTTCTTCGTCTTTCTCCCATAGCCCAAATGTATAAGAGATGTTCAATCCAACTTTGAAATTATCACCAAGTATCTTTTCAAATGTCAAGGTCGGTGATATTAAATGCCACTTTACACAATGTGTTAAACTCCCTTCTGCAACTATTACAGTATCCGGCTTGTACCATGGATGGGTTTCGGGGTAAATACTGGACAGGGTTAGTTCTCCACTTGCTTTGGACTTTGAATAATATTTAAAAGGGACATACTGAAATCCGATTGTAACCTGTTTTGACAGATAAAAGGATGCTTCAATAAACAGCAGGGGGTCAAAATGTCTTCCAGAATCTTGATAATAGCTTGTAAAATAGTCCCAATTCAAACCAAAAATCCCAATTGATTCTATGTAATAATAGTTGTAAGAATTACTATAACTTGCCAATTGACCACCTACTTTTAACTTTACAATCTTCTGTTCATAATGAATCGATTTATACTTTGATGTTGAACTAATAAGATCGACATAGTAACCAATAACATGAATTAGATGGCGTTCATTAGAAAATGTTAGCTTGTTCACTTTTATGAATTCTCTTATATCCCCTTGTTTTGGAGCCATATATTGTAAAAATGCATTCCAACTATTTACGGGATTAATCCCCACTCCTTTTGATATATAGTATTTATTCTCCTTTATATATTTATCATAGGATCTACCCACACCGATTCTGGAATTATAATTTTGACCTGTAAACGATACCTCTACATCTTTAAGAAGTGTTATCGAATGGATAGTATCAATAAACAACTCCTCAAGCATACCCTTGTCTGTCTTTATGAAGTTTCTAGCTGAATTGAGACTATCGTTGACAAAAAAGGATTGTAGATCCTCCACTCCAATCACGTAGGTTCGGTCTTGATAATAGATCAACAGTGTTTCTAATTCCAAATTATAATTACCGACAGTCTTTGCTGATTTACCATCAACAGTTTTAAAGACCAAATTCTCATTATTCTCAAAAAGGTTTGAACTACCCACAAGATCCACTCCATACAATTGATTGGTCTTAGAAAGCTCCATAATAAATGGAGAACCGGATAGTAAATCCTCTAGTTCGGCCCGGTAAGACTGTCCAAACAATGGAACAACAACAGTTAAACAAACAATGAAACCAAGACCCTTTAATACCCTCATTAAATCACCAAATGATTATGTACAAAGAAGCGAAGATAGCCATTAGCACCCATATTGATTGAGAAAGTCATAATATTGCACAGCGCTTAAATACAGATACCAATTTGCTTCATAGCAATTCATGTTTTAGAATTATCACATTAGATTAAGTATAAAGCAGATATATTTGTTAAATTTATAGTGGCCGTACTATTTTGTTTTGCAAAACTTAAATAACCTAACACAATGAACACTTTCGCTGAACCTTGGGGTGACATTATTTTGTATGCCGGATTTGGATTCGTGGCATTATCTCTTCTCGTTACTTTATTTTATTTCGCCCAGCTAGCGAGCATCGGCAGACGAACCGAGAAGTATGCGTTCGCTTCTAAGCGGGAAACCAAAGCATTTCGATCTTCCGGGAACATTTTTGCAGCAGGGATTGCCTTCTTTGCCTTTATGGGCATATCACAATTCGTAGGGGACATCCTTCCATTTATGTATGTTTTTGTAGCATTCTTTGCGATCATCATCAGTGTAGCCGTTGGTGGGGCCCTTTCGGCTTTTACCAAATATTATTACCCTTTCATTCTTGAGAAGCGATTGAATAATATTCGATTCAAAAAAATGAAGTCCCCACAAGGGAATGTGATGCGCCTATTGAATGAGGTAGAAGAAGATGAGTACATGACTCAGGAAATGATTGATGAGGAAGACGCACTTATTGCTGATTACGATATTTGGCTGGATGAAAAAACCGGTGAAAAGGTTGTTGAAAAATATGACATCAGCAATGATCAGCATGTGTGTGAAAAGTGTAACTTCCGTACACTATCCGAAACCAACATGGAGGTAACCAAAGAGCCAACAATGACCGAACCCGGAGCAATGGTGAAACAGTTTCAGTGTAGCTACTGCGGTCACAAGCAAATAAAGGAAATGAAAATCAGCGCCTTGCAGGATGCTTCAGCTGCCATGGCCTAAAGAAATAATTGCACTACTTAAAAAAAGCCTGTCCAGAAAAATCTGAACAGGCTTTTTTTATTCCAGAGAATCTGCAATCCTTCTTACACTATCATCAGATCATTCTTCCTTATCCTTCTTTTTCTTCTCCAGCACATATTTCACGATAAACAACAAGACCACCACTACAAGGATTAAACCTGGCGCATAGCTATGAAACTCATCTAAAACCTGGGGATTATCATCCGCATCTATGATAAAATAAATAGCAACACCAATAAGAAAATAAATGATGTATCTGGCCGGTTTTTTCATACGGCCAAAGGTAAATATTTCTCAAAAACAAGCATTCAATTGATGCTCAAGTTCAGCCTTCTTCATTTGTGCTTTTGCCAACGCCTCAGATTCACGATTGGCCCAAATCAGGCTACCCAAAAAAAGAATGACTAGAACAGCCCACGCTAGTTTCTTACTTCTAATCATTTCTGCATTCATTTAATTGTGCTTCCAGCATCAAAATTTCATGATCCGAAGGTTGTATGCGCTGGAACCGCTTGTCAATAGCAACTCCTAAGAAAAAACCAGATGCAAGCAAGATGAAGCCTATAGCCAGCAGTGATATCTTTTTCATAATCTCTAGAAATATTAATAACTAAAGATAACAAGGAATCAGCAATGACTATTACTTAACTGAACCTTCCATGTAATCAACCAAATGACTCAACCCAACTAAAATTTGCAATTCAGTACGGCCACCTTGCTCTGAAGCAGCCTTGAGAGTTTCTCTGCTCCTAACAAACCACTGCTTTTTGGGTGACTGGTTAGTCTCCAGGTATGCGAATGTTTCCAGTCCGATTTGCGAAACCTGTGAAAAATTTGCCGAGAGCTCTTCAATTTCTCGCAGTACCGGAGATTTTTGAATAATGGGGAGCAGTCTTTCATGATTACTTGACCACAGTTTTAGGTCTTCTTTGATTTGTTCACACCCAATTGATCCTGAAATATATTGCGCTATGCATTGGTTAAAATCCCGGGCAACTTTAGGGTCAGCAATAGCTGCATCTGCCCATAGCGAATAAGGTGCGAAAGTGTTGTACATCGTTCCTCCGGGATTTCGGGTATACCCTTGCATCGGGCCAACCACGTTTAAGAGTGTATAAATTGGCTGAGGGCTATTTCCATCCGCTAGCTTTCTCACTATTCTATTTGGGTTTGAAATATGGTTCAATCCGTAAATTTCCAATTTTCGATTGACCACTTCGAGACGTGAATACATGTCATCCACATCATTGACCTCCTCAGGTGACCAGAACCTCTCTGCAATCGCAGCAGCCCTTGGCCACAGTCTACTTTCCAATGACTCGGCCGTAACTAACTCACTCCACATGCACATCTCACCACCGAGTATTTTTGCCCGTTCCTCCGCAGTAAGATCCGCTGAATCTGGAGCTGGATCCATTAGATAATGGCTTTTGGTAGATGACATGAGGTCCAGGTAATATCCATTGGACAGTATGGTCTCAAAGCCTGCTTTGGCAGCTTCATTAAGCGATTTTCGCGGCACTGTGCCTTCCCATGCACCTTTCCATGAATGAATCAACGCACTGTTGTCTAAACCAGGAGCCATGATCTCCTCCCAGCCCATTGTTTTTTTACCCAGACCTGAGAGAATCTTCTGAAGTTTTATATTGAAATAGCCTTGCAGTTCATGATTTGAACTCAGGCCCTTCTTTGTCATGAATTCTTGAATCCCCCGATTTTCATCCCAGTGCTTTCCTGAATTTTCGTCTCCTCCTATGTGATAATATGGGTCTGGAAAGATCTGGGTCAACTCTTTGAAGAGATTCTCCAGAAAGATATAAACTTCCTCATTAGTTGGGTCAAGTGTTGGATTAAAAATTCCTGCAAAACGTTCAAGGTGATAGGTGGTATCCTTACTACCCAGCTGAGGGTAAGCCGTCAGGATGGCTGTGGCATGTCCGGGAACATCAATTTCGGGCACTATTCTTATCCCTTTTTGGTCAGCATATTCGACCAGTTCTCTTAACTGTTTCTGGGTATAGTAATTTCCATCTGACCCTTTTTTGATCAACTCAGGATAGACTTTAGACTCAAACCTGAAGCCCTGATCATCAGAAAGATGAAAGTGCAGCACATTCAGCTTGACAGATGCCATGGCGTCAATATTTCTGTAAACCACATGAAGTGGCATGAAATGACGAGCCGCATCCAGCATCAACCCCCTCCATGGGAATCTCGGACTATCGGTTATTTCAACAAATGGAAAATAGTATCCGGCTTGATCACCCTGAACCAGCTGAGTTAATGTGAACAACCCTCTAATGGCTCCCAGATCAGTGTTTGCGGTCAAGCGAATTCCAGACTTGTTTACCGTAAGCACATAACTCTCATCTTCATGCAGTGCCACTTTGCCCGGGCGCTGTACCTTCACTTGGAGTTCGGCCTTTTCAGAAGCACCCAATACTTTCTGTTGCTCAAAAAAACTTCCTGTTTGGTTATCG
This sequence comes from Marinoscillum sp., assembly GCA_040218045.1. Taxonomy (GTDB): domain Bacteria; phylum Bacteroidota; class Bacteroidia; order Cytophagales; family Cyclobacteriaceae; genus Marinoscillum. The sequence continues at coordinate 74,731 of JAVJQA010000012.1, read as the reverse complement.
AGCCTCCTCATAAATTGAGTGGCTTCTTTTGCCAGTCTCGGATGATAGTTTCCTTCAATTGAAACGGAAAAAGCCTTTTCAATTCGGAATGATCCATTTAATGACTTTACCTCTTTAGGTTGAGGCATCAACGGCGGCATGTCTTGTCCGACCGCCGGACTCATTCCAACCAACAAGAGGAGAATATATATTTGAAAAAATCTATTTATCATTTAATCTCAATTTGCAGGGAGACTAAAAGCCTCCCTGACATAAACAGTATATATGAAGCGTATTATTCTCGCTTAAAATAGAATGTAAATCCTGCAAAAAATCTTCACCCAAACGCATCATTTCATATAGCGCAACCAGGTTTCCGGTTTTATATTAGTCTTGCTGTGCCTGTGTGACACAGGGGTTACATTCTATATTTTTTAACACCTACTCAATAACCCTTTTAATAATTTCACTCATTTAAAACCTAAATAACAAGAGGACTCTGACACCATAAAATTTATTAGCAGTATGGCTTCAATTCATCGCTAAACAACATCCAGAGAACTGTATGTGGAGCCAATGCCATTCGGCTGGATTTTGGTCCTGTTTACATGAAGTGACAATGAAAAACCTCCCGACGGGAGGCTTTCATCAACCTATAAACACAATGAATTTATTTTTAACAACATGCCTCAGAACTTTTGAACACTTCAGTTTTAGGGAAATGATCCCCGAGCTATACACGGGAATCAGAATAGGCCCTGTAATTACCTTGCATCCCACCAAACCTTGGTGAGGAAGTTGTTATTGCCTTGTCTTTTGATAGCTTCTGCGTAGTTAGACGGGTTATTAGAAGACTCATGAGAAGGATAGACCATCCTTCTAGGAATTACTCCACCGGTTGCATTCCCAGGATAATTCACTGGAGTCAATGCCGGCAAGCCTGTTCTTCTCCAGTTAGCCCAAACCTCATACCAATCCAGAAATGAAGCAACCCAATATTGTTCACTAATCATTTCCATTCCATTTGCAGGGTTGTATGGGTTAGCTGCCAAGTAGGTAGAAATATCCGCTTCAGGAATTGTAGCAGTGGCGTTATACTGAGCCAAATGCTCCATAGCTGCTGTCACTCCTGCTGCATAGTGAGTTTCTGCAGTTCCGCCCACACTATAGCCCTTTAGTGCGGCCTCCGCAAGCAAAAGCTCAACCTGGGCATAGTTGATCAATACAGTAGGTGCATCAAGAGCCAGAAAAATATCATCTCTTATGGTTGAGTAGTTCATGATGTCTCCCGGGAAATTTGGATCTGTGGATACATCCGTTGCTCCGCCATTGGTATCAAAACCATTGGGAAGGCCTATTTGGTTAGCAGGGTCTGTATCTCCACTGGAGAGTACTCTTCCAAAATACTGCAATCTTGGGTCGTCTGTGCCCGCAAGAAAATCCACGAAAGTCTTGCTGAGATAAACTTCTCCATTATTTGTAGCGTTCCATTCACCGGCTAGAATATTGCTATTTCTATTCACGGTCAGCCTACCTCCACCTGCATCATGATGCACCATGGCATTGTCTTCATTGCTCGTAAAAACTCCACCAGCTACAGCACGTTCTGCCCACGTTTTTGCCAAAGTTTCGTCCACTTCGGTCAATCTCATGGCCAGTCTTAACATCAACGAGTATGCGAGTTTCTTCCACTGACCTATCTGGTCACCAGATGATCCATATACTAAATCATTGGAAGGCATATCTGCTGAAGCATCCAATGCTTGGGCAGCCTCATTGAGCTCCTTGAGCATGTCTTCGTAAATGAACCTTTGAGTATCATATATTGGCGCGTAGATTCCTTCATGGAAAGCGAGACCTGCCTCAGAATAGGGAAGCTCTCCATAAATGTCCGTCAGCCTGTGGAAGATAAGCACTTTGGAGATTCGCCCAACCTGATAGAGGTTGCTATATAGTGGGTTGTCTCTAGTAATCTCAAGAAGGTCAACAATATACTTTACCTGTGAATTATAAGCCACATCAAAAGATGCAGCTGCCCAACCATCGTCCTGCATGTACTTATCTCCGGCATACCAACTGGCATTTGCTAGTTGTTGGGTCATCATACTGGCATATATGATATTCACTCGCCACGTATCATAGCTAAAATCACTGTTTCCAGTATACTCAAGCAAAGCTCTTGATAAGTTGTAGGAAGGCACATAACTAGCCTGACTCACTTTATTCTTATCCGTATTTATTTCTTCAAAATCCGCTGTACACCCGGAAAAAACCAGTAAGACAGCCGTAAGAATGATATATGATAAATTCTTCATGTCTTTGTTCAATTAGTGATTAAAAGTTGGCACTTAGGTTAATTCCAAAACTCCTTGAGGTGGGTAATCCCAAATACTCGATTCCCTGTGCGTTGCTGTTGTTATAATTGGATTCAGGGTCAATATTCGGAGTATTTCTACTGATGTAGAATAGGTTTCTTCCTACCACAGACAAGCTCAACCCTTTCATTTTGCCAATTTTTGGAAAATCATAAGTCAAACTCAATGACCTGAATTTGATAAAATCAGCATCGTAAACATGGATTTTGGAAATTCCGGCAAGAGCACCGAAGTAATTCTGGCCTGTTACGGTAGAATTCACTGTGTTGCCATCTACATTCACTCCTGAAAGTGTTATTCCTTCAGACCTGCCTTCCAGTGTTTCCTCATGTAGTCCATTGCCATAAGAAAGGGCATTTGTACCAGAATAAATCACACCGCCAGATTTGAAGTCAATCAAGAATGAAAGTGTTACATTTTTTACCTTGATATCGTTGCTCCAACCACCTGTAATTGGGTGTACACCTGTGCCTTGCGGAGTAAGCTCAGCAGCAGCTTGTGGCAAACCAGTAGGCCCTAAAACTAAATTGCCAGCATCATCTCGCATATAATCATAGGCCATAACCTGAGCAAACGGATAATCTACCAGGTGCTGAATGAAGGCACGGCCATTTCTTGATTCCCCAACAGTGAGGCTTTCCTGACCTTCGGCCAAAGCCACCACCTTGTTTTTGTTGTTAGCAAAATTGAAGGTAGAAGTCCACTTAACTGTGGAAGTCCTGACTGGAACACCTCCGATCAGAAACTCGAATCCTTTATTCTCTATCTTGGCCACATTTACCAAAGCAGACTGATATCCGGACGCTCTTGAAACACCTACTTCTACTATATCATTAAGCGTTTGCTTATTGTACCAGGCGAAATCAGTGAACACTCTACCTCCAGCAAACTCAAGCTGACCTCCAATTTCAAATTCAGTCACCTGAAGTGGCTCCAATGCACCATTAGGAACTTTATTGGAAATATCTCCAAGAGGAACTCCATTGTTGGCACTTCCCAAAGTGGAGTAATATAGACTCGTTTGGAAAGGGTCTGCATCACCTCCGACCCTGGCATAACCTACTCTAATCTTTCCAAGATCAAGGAATGGAAGATCAAAGCTTTCAGAGAACACATAGGCAAGGTTAACTGATGGATAATTGTACGAGTTATTGTTTGTCGGCAAAGTACTGGACCAGTCATTCCTGTCTGTAACGTTCAAAAACAACATGTCTCTGAAACCCAGTTCCATTGAACCATATAGAGAATGAACTTCTTTTTCCGGTTCTTCTACATTGGCTCCATTTGTAGCAGCCGTTCCCGGGTTATACAAGAATGGAAATGCAAACTGACTGGCATTCACGGTTACAATCTTCTGATTGAACTTAAGAATGTTGCCTCCCAGGGTTAGCCCAAAAGTGAAATCTTTATTGATATCCTTGTTTACACCAATTAAGAAATCAGCGTTGGTCTCATTGTGATTGATTGTTTTCTGTTGGTCTAAACCTCCTGCGCGTCGGTAAGCAGTACCTGTTGGAGTAATCTGAGTTGCGTTGAAGGCGTAGAAGTCATTTGCAATTCTTGCCTGAATGTACATCCACTCCGTAGGAGTATATCTCAAACTAGCAACACTCATTACCCGATCCTTCGAGGATTCTGTGATGAACCTATTTGCGGCGAAATACGGGTTTGTGGTAAATGCATCGGATGAAACAAGAATTTCATCATAAGACTCATCGTAACCATTGCCTAAATAATCCGCGTCCACATTTGGAGGTAAGAACATGATGGCGAAGTTTCCATTGCCCGGTGCGTCATTTACTTTTATTCTGCCAGCGTTATCTTTAGTGTAATTGATGTTAGCACTTCCTGTCCATTTTGGTGACAGCTTATAATTAGCATCAAGATTGATTGTTTGTCTCTGGTAGTCTGCGCCTCTATAGACAGAATTGTTTCTCAAATCACTCAATGACAATCTGAATGAACCAGATTCGCCTCCACCAGAAATCGCCAATGAATTGGTTACTGTGGAACCAGTCTCATAAAACTTATCAAAGTTGTCTCCATTTACAGCACTATATGGGTGGCTCTTCCCATCAAATAAGGTCACCGATGAGCCATTTAATGGAGCTCCCCATGAGCTTAACCCAGTATTCAGGGCACTCGTTTGATCGGTTGGAGCTAAACCTTGGGTTCCCTGACCGTATTGTTGCTGAAACTCCCTGAAGTCATTTATCTTATCTATTGTAAAGTTAGAATTGAAATCAATCCCCAAACCTTGTCCTGACTTTCCTGACTTGGTAGTGATAAGAATGACCCCATTTCTACCTCTTTGTCCATAAAGAGCAGCAGCAGCACCACCCTTTAGTACCGTGATGTCTTCTATATCATCAGGATTGATTGCAGAAATGGCATCTCCGTAATCAGCACCATCCCATTTGCCTGCATTACCAAGGTTGGTATTCTGAATCTGGATACCATTCACTACATATAGTGGCTGATTAAATCCAGAAAGCGAAGTGTTACCTCTAATAGTCACTCGTGATGATCCTCCAGGTCCTGTTGAAGGAGAACTACTGTTCACTCCTGCAACTCTCCCTACCAGATTGTTGGCTACACTGATTTCTCGGGCCTTTGTAAAGGCATCTCCATTCACTCTGGTAACCGAGTAACCTAATGTCTTTGATTCCTTTTCGATACCAAGTGCAGTAACGACTACTTCTCCCAACTCCGTGAGATCTGCTTGTAGCTTTATGTCTACTACACTCCTATTGCCTACCTCAATCTCAGTATTGGTATAGCCAATAAATGAGAAGACAAGCACCGCGTCTGTTGGTACTTCTAATCGATAGTTTCCGTCCAGGTCTGTAGTGGTACCGGTGCTCGTGCCTTTAACGAGTACTGTAGTCCCGGGAACAGGCTCTCCTGATTCAGCGTCAGTTATAGTTCCGGAAACAACTCTCTGCCCGAATGCTACGACACCAATCAGCATCATCATAAAAAATGGTAGTATTTTCCTCATAAGAATAACTTTAAGTTTAAAGTGGTTAGCTAGCCGTTTTACCAGCCATGGCATCTAATTAACAGGGTTGTTTGATCATGAAAAAATTTATTCGCAGTACGACAAACATCCATCGCTAAACAGCATTCGAATTACTACGAATGGCACGGACGCTGTTAATAGTTAAAAATCAACTGTTTAGATAAAATAAGAGGTTGAAGGCGATAAATTAGAAAAAAATCAACTACCCTTAAATCTCTAAAGATAAATTACCGGGTCAACTGTAGGTTTTCCCGAATCAACAAGCATTTGAATAAGCTAAAAGAACATAGAGAAGTACTGATCCACATCCTTTTTTGGGTGGGGTATTTTTCATTTAATAGTGTACGCTGGGGACACTATTTCGGAGATTATGTCTATTCCATCAAGTCCAACCTTGTGGAATTCCCAATTCATATCATTCTTTGTTATTTCAACTTGTATTGGCTGGTACCTCGCCTGCTCACTAGAAAACGCTTTACATTTTATGTGCTGGCTCTTCTTCTGTCCATACTGATGATGTCCCTAGTTCGGATTGTGTTGAATTATTTGCTCGTGACCACCAACATCTGGCCAGAGTCTGTATATGAAGAAACCAATCTTTTTGGGGTGAGCTACATCATCTCTGTCTTTGTAGGTGAGCTTTATATAGTAGGAGTTACAGCTGCCATCAAACTCACTGTGGATCGGGTAAGGGAACGCGACGCCCAGCGCGAAATGGAAAAAACCAGCCTGGAAACTGAATTGGCGTACTTAAAAAGCCAGATCCAGCCGCATTTCTTTTTCAATACACTCAACAGTCTGTATGCACTGACTTTGGAGAAATCCGAATTGGCACCAAATACCATTCTGAAACTCTCCAACCTGATGAGTTTTGTGATCTATCGAGCTAAAGCGGATCTGGTATCTCTGATGGAAACTGTCACACATATGAAAAATTATATTGAGTTGGAAAAAATCAGATTCGGATCAAAACTCAATGTAGACTTTGAAATCTCCGGCAAATTGGATGAAGGCAAAATAGCTCCGCTTATACTGTCGCCGTTTGTTGAAAATAGTATCAAACACAGTGGTGAATCCCCTACGGGTGAGATTGAAATCAGAATTCTTCTGGAAGTACGATCCACTGAATTGATCTTTGAGGTGGAAAACTGGCAAAAAGATTATGAGGATTCGAAAGAGATAGAACGCTTGAATGGAAACGAAGGAATAGGGCTACAAAACACCGTGAGACGTCTCAATCTTCTGTATAACGATCGGTATACACTGGACATCCAAACAGAAGGCAGAAAATATAAAGTGCACCTGGTTTTACCATTGAAATGAAAGATATGGAAGTGAAATGCTTGATCATAGATGACGAACCACTAGCCATTAAAGTGGTAGAAAAATACATCGAAGAAGTGGATAACTTTAGATGTGTCAGCACCTGCAATAGTGCCATCGAAGCACTGAAGATACTGCGGGAAGCAGAGGTTGATTTGATCTTTTTAGATATAAATATGCCCAAACTAAGTGGTATGGAGCTTCTTCAGACCCTTAAGGATCCACCACTTGTGGTGATTACCACTGCCTATAGGGAATATGCAGTAGAAAGTTACGACTATGATGTGGTGGACTATTTAGTCAAGCCAATTGAGTTTCCGCGATTCTATAGAATGGTCCAAAAAGTGCAGGACAGGCTCCAGATCAAGCCAGCTACCTCGGCGGCTCATTCTACTGATGGAGATCAGAAAATCGACCACCTGTTCCTGAAAGTAGATAAGAAAATGGTGAAGGTATTCCTCAAAGACATCCTGTACATCGAATCGCTTAAGGATTATGTGATGGTCCGTACCATCAATGAAGACCTGATTGTGCATCATAACCTGCACTCATTTACTGACCTGCTGCCTCCAGAAAACTTTATGCGAATCCACCGCAGTTACACCGCCTCGCTAGATAAGATCAAAGCCATAGATGGCAATCAGGTAGAAATAGGTGGTAAGTATTTACCCATTGGCAGAAACTACCAATCTGAGGTGAAAGGCAAAATACTGAGAGGGTAATATTTGATGTGCCAACACCAACACATTTTTACATTTTAGTCTTCAGCTAATAAGCTTAACTTTGCGCCCTGATATCAAGACAGGGAATGACTCTAGAACAGGAAATACAGAAGCGACGTACGTTTGGCATCATTGCTCACCCGGATGCCGGTAAAACAACCCTCACTGAAAAATTACTCCTATTTGGGGGTGCGATTCAGACTGCAGGAGCTGTAAAGTCCAACAAGATAGACATGGGCACTCGCTCTGACTGGATGGAGATAGAGAAACAGCGTGGCATCTCAGTAGCCACCTCAGTGATGGGATTTGACTACAAAGACCTCAAAATAAACATCCTTGATACGCCTGGTCACGAAGACTTTGCTGAAGATACTTACCGCACGCTTACGGCTGTAGATTCAGTGATCATGGTAATCGACTGTGTGAAAGGTGTAGAGCAACAAACCGAAAAGCTCATGGAGGTTTGTAGAATGCGAAAAACCCCAGTCCTTTGTTTTATCAACAAACTAGACCGTGAAGGCCGCGATGCCTTTGACTTACTCGATGAGATTGAGGAAAAACTCAACATCAAAGTTCGCCCGATGAGCTGGCCGATCGGAATGGGAAAATCACTGCGTGGTGTTTACAATATTTTTGAAAATAACCTGAATCTCTACGAACCGAATAAAACCAAAAAGGTAACGGACGTGGTGGAGATCAAAGGAGTGGAAGACCCTAAGCTAGATGAGAAGCTTCCTGAATCGATGGTTAGAGAACTTCGGGAAGAAATAGAACTGGTCAATGGTGTATATGATCCTTTGGACAAGGAAGCTTATCTGCGTGGCGAAGTGGCGCCGGTTTTCTTTGGCAGTGCTGTGAATAACTTTGGAGTGAGGGAACTCCTTGACTGCTTTATTCAGATTGCGCCCCCGCCAAAAGCCAGAGAAACTGAAGTAAGACTTGTAGAACCTAATGAAAAGAAATTCTCAGGTTTCATATTTAAGATCCATGCAAACATGGATCCTAAGCATAGAAACAGGATTGCATTTGCCAGAATCTGCTCTGGTACATTCAAGCGAGGTAGCAACTACTACCATGTCCGTCAGGACAAACCTTTCCGCTTCTCTAATGCCACGGCATTTATGGCCCAGCAAAAAGAGACCGTAGAAGAAGCATTCCCCGGGGATATTGTGGGGCTTTATGATACCGGGAACCTTAAAATTGGTGACACCCTGACAGAAGGCGAAAAAGGATTGTACAAAGGAATCCCGTCGTTCTCTCCGGAGCTCTTCCGCGAAGTGATCAACCTGGATGCTATGAAATCCAAGCAGCTGGACAAAGGGCTGAGCCAGCTAATGGATGAGGGGGTTGCTCAGTTGTTTACATTCGAAATGGGCTCCAGAAAAGTGGTTGGCACGGTGGGAGCACTTCAGTTTGAAGTCCTACAATACAGACTGCTTAATGAATACAACGCTAAAGCGAGGTTTGATGCAGTAAATATTCACAAGGCTTGTTGGATCAGCGCTCAAGATCAATCTAAGCTGGATGCATTTGTGAAAGATAAATACAGGCACATTGCTCGTGATAAGGAAGGAAAACTGGTTTTTATGGCAGAATCCAAAGCGTGGTTACAGATGGTTCAGGATAACTTCCCGGACATTGATTTCCACTTTATCAGTGAGTTTTGATTATCCGATAAGGTCATTTATTGTAATCTGAAAACCCAATAATTGAAACTGATAAGCATCTCCTGCTACAAGAAGTTGGGTTTGTTTATAGATTCCGTTTTCAGGTTGGCTTTTAATTTCCATTAAATCATTTCTTAGGTCGACTAACCAAAACTCGGGTATGCCAGCCTCAGCGTAAATGCGGCTTTTTACGCTCTCGTCAAAATCATAAGTAGTATCAGTCACCTCAATCACCAGGTAGATGTCAGCTCCCCGAGGGTGTTGTGTGGCATAGAAATCATCACGAGACTTAAGAATCGATATATCTGGTTCTGGCTGGCTCATATCCCCTGCTACAATTGGTGCCTGCACTCTTACAATACTTTGTTCATCTGTTAGATTGTGCAATAAACGATTTATACGATCTACTACTGCCGCATGTCGACTTCCTATAGGACTCATTTTAATAATCTCTCCATTGATTAGCTCTACTTTATCGGAGGGCTTTAAGATACCAGCTTCAGACATGAGCTGATACTCATCTGCGTTAAGTAGTCTCTTTTCCAGTTGTATAGCCATTTTTATTAATGATTTATTTAAAGTTAACGACTTTAATGCAAGTCTTTATCTTAGAAAACAAAAATTCCGATCAACCAATATACCCCATATCCTGTAACTCTTGCACCTTCTTAACAGGCCTCAAGCTTTGGTTTCTCAAAAGATACAATCGGTCAGAAACCTCCAAAATGGACCTGTATTGGTGATCGGTTAAGAGCACGCCTTTAGTCTGAGACACTTCTTTGATCAAAGGAATAAGCCTATCGACCAAAACCGGTGCTACATAAGAGAAGGGCTCATCCAACAATACGAATTGTCCGGGAGAGAACAATACGATCAAGGTTTCTATGAACTTGACGATCCCTCCAGACATCTCGCTAAATGGACGATCTGCATACTCAATCATTTCAGGTTCTTTGAGTAATCTGACAGAATCTGCTTCATATAGTTCAATTGCCTGGTTTGGAGTTAAAAACTGAGGGAATAAGCCATCCTGCGGAAGAAACTTGACTTTTCCAGTTTTAAAAGGTGTCTGTATATACTGACCATCAAACCTTACTGACTGACTTTCTCCCGAAATTGATCCGAAAATCACTTTTAAAAGGGTGGATTTCCCACAACCATTCCGCCCCAAAAAACCTACAACCTCGCCCTGATTGACCTTCAGGTAGATATTGGAAAGGATCTTATTGTTCCCATAACTAAAATTTACACTATCAATTTCCAGCAAGGACATTGGTAGGTATATAGATCAACAAAGCAATTCCAGAATCTAACGAAACCGAATAGAGGATTAGTGCTTTGAGAGAATAGCCAAGATTGTAATAAAAATAAAACCGATGCCTACGGGTTTGATAATACCAAAGCCCGAGAACCAGAAATCCTACTACCTTAATCCAAAACAGGTACGGCAAACTCATGCGGCCATAGAAAAACAGGTACCAAAATCCAGCAAAAGTGAATACAAGGTTGTAAACTATAAAGTCACGATAAAGGATAGACAGTATTTTGGCAAATCTCAAGTCAGGTGGTTTTGATCAGAATAGAACCTGAAGATCAAACGTCCTATTGCCCAAAATATTGGAGGTCACTTTGCCTTCACCGGCCAGATAGAGTGATGGCTTATCCGTGTTAGTGGTGTATATTTCAAGGGTTTTGTTACCCGGGTCAACTATCCAGTATTCCGCAACGCCTATTTCCAGGTACTTATGCCTCTTCAGGTTGCGGTCCACAAAACTATTGGAGGGCGACACAACCTCCACAATCAAGGCTGGCGCACCCTCAATGCCACGCTCAGTAATGATCGATTTTTGAGCTTCTGCGACAAACACCAAATCTGGCTGGAACACATTCGTGCGATCTGCATACAAATCTATTGGTGCAAAAAATAGTTCTCCGTTGAGGGCTAATTCATCAAGTACTTTGAACAAACTACGCAAAACACGCTGATGATTGGTATTGGGTGCTGGTGACATAATGAGCTCTCCATTGATTAATTGAGCCAATAGATCATCGCCTAGCATGAGGTAATCATCCACAGTCCATTCTTTTGTTTGATCTATTTTAGCAGTTTCCATTCTACTTTAAAAATAACAACTATTGATACTAAATGGTAGTATCTATATGCGAATTAGCAGAGTATCCCTTCCTTTGCAAATATGAAGGCACCCAAAGTCATTTACGAAGACAATCATCTTTTGATACTTGATAAGCCTAGTGGCTGGCTGGTACAAGGGGATAAAACAGGTGATACTACACTCACTGACTGGGGCCGCACTTACATAAAAGATAGGTACAACAAACCAGGAGATGTCTTTCTCCATCCCACACATCGGATCGACCGACCTGTTAGTGGGATCACTGTTTTTGCACGTACTTCGAAAGCTTTGGAGCGCATGAACAAGCTCTTTCGAGAGGATCAAATTCAGAAAACTTATCTGGCAGTGGTAAAAGGTGTACCCGAAATCACAGCCGACACCCTCATCCACTGGTTGGTAAAAGATGGTAGCCGAAACATCGTGAAGGCCCACAACAAACCTTCAGGAAATGGTAAGGAAGCAGAGTTGTCTTATGAGATGGTCGCCTCTGATAAAGCGACCTCTCTACTAAAAGTGATGCCCAAGACTGGTCGCCCACATCAAATAAGAGTGCAGCTGGCTAAAATGAAATGTCCGATTGTAGGCGATTTGAAATACGGATTTCCTGAGCCAAATCCTGACAAAAGCATTCATTTACATGCCTTTCAGATTAGTTTTGTACATCCAGTGCGGAAGGAGCCAATCACCTTTACTTCTAAACCACACTGGTACGAATTCCAACAAAACATCAATGAGCTGGATCGATAAACTCCAAGAACGCTGGAACCTAAAAAACGGACTGCAAGTCATGCTTGTACTGGTTGTTTTTGCATGCACAGGATTTACGGTGATGTTTTTGAAAAAGCCTGTTCAGGACTTTTTCTTAGACGATGGAGAGCGTACACTTTGGTTTAGTATTGGTTACTGGATACTCATCTTTCCGGTTTACAATGTCATCTTACTTTGTTACGGATTGGTCTTTGGCCAATTCCAATTTTTCTGGCAGTTCGAAAAACGAATGATCAGTCGAATGACTGGTAAAAAGAAAGATGCTTGAACAAAGTGCTGCCATAGAACAAATGAACAAACTGGGATCAAACAGGATCCCATTTTTCTTTTTCACAGATTTTTTGGCGACTCAAACCTGGATCAAACCACTCGATGAGATCACACCTGATGAATTACAGTTTGAAATTACGGATCAGCTTTCTGGTGGCCACTCTGATCGGCCTTTTACATTTTCTAAAAACCCTCCAGCGAGATCAGTTTTTAATGCCTCGTTTGAGCGAGTGGTCAACGCCATTAATTATGGCAACTCCTACCTCGTCAACCTGACTTTCCAAACGCCGATCCAAACCAACCTGTCATTACAGGAGATTTATAATTTGAGCCGGGCAAAATACAAATTGAGATATACTGATCGATTTGTGGTCTTCTCACCAGAGACATTCGTTAAAATCAGGGATGGCCGGATCTTTTCCTACCCTATGAAAGGCACTATTGATGCGGGAATTCCTGAAGCTGAACAAAAAATCCTGCAAGACCCAAAAGAAATGGCGGAGCATGTGACAATTGTTGATCTCATTCGAAATGACCTGAGTCAAATAGCCACCAATGTAACTGTAACAAAATTTCGGTTCATCAGCGAGGTAAAAACGCATGAAAAGAAACTCTTGCAGGTGAGTTCGGAAATTAGAGGTAACCTGCCAGAAAACTATCTAAATGAATTGGGCACACTTTTTTACAAGTTGCTTCCAGCCGGCAGTATATCCGGAGCTCCTAAAAAGCAAACCATCCAAATCATTGAAGAAGCAGAGCACTATAATAGACAATTTTACACAGGAGTTTGTGGTGTATTTGATGGAGAAAACCTGGATTCCGGCGTAATGATCCGTTTTGTTGAAAACCAGGAAGGACAACTTGTCTATAAAAGTGGAGGGGGCATCACTTCATTCAGCATAGCGGATAAGGAATATCAGGAAATTATTGACAAAGTCTACCTACCTATTCACTGACCTTTCAGAAAATCCCAATTGACCTTGAAAAGACTTGCACGTTCTCTTCGGGAAAATAAATTCTTCACCACTCCATGATACACTTCAATAGCATCTCCTGAAAGAAGGATTACGATGATCATTAAGGTAAAGTCCACCTTATAATTGTAAGCATTGAATAATACTATCATTAAGGTAATAAGTGCGAAAACCTGGATCAACTGGATGAGTTTAGTGATTCCGTCATACCATTTGGGCAGTGCTCCGTAGACAAACTTGAAGCAAAAAACGTTAATCAGACACATGAGTATCGCCAGGGTCACACCCATTCTTGACGACATAGAGTCAATGTAATCTTCCTCTAGAATCATGGAAACTGTATTAGCATGGATCACCCCCACCAAACATGTCAGGCTCTGATTTACCTACATATTTTTTATTGAGCGGAGTGAAATAAAGATCAGTTCTCGTCTGAAGGTCTCCAATGTATGCCCCTAAGTAACACATGATCACCACCTTATCATTAAGCAAATCCCCACTAAAGGACTCATTAAACACCTCATGGATATCAAGCACAAAATATCTTGTACCAAACTCGGACCGACCAAAATCCATGACATTTCCCTTGTAATTGATCGTTTCTATCTTGTTTCCCCGATCCAGAAATTTTTGTGTCACCTGCGGATTTTTGAATTGCGCCAGTTTCACTGCAAACGAGTACTGCTCATCTTCTAAATCTTCCACAGTTTCACGGGCAAGAAACTCACGACAAGCTTTTGTGTCGTCCTGATTGGCGGCAGCAGTTAGCAGGTTTACAAACCCAAACTCTGCATATTGTGAAAGTAGCTCCTGAGGCACCACAAGTGTATCAAAAAATCCGGTCTCCATGTTTGGCAAGCGAAGCTCACTCCCAATCACCACATTGTCATACATCGCCAAAGTAGACATCAAAACGCTATCTTCAGCAAAAGGCTTAGGTGCAGCAAAGGTTACATCCACACCAATGACCGCCGGTTCGTACTGTTCCAGTATTTGGATCATATAACCGATCTCCTCACGGTTGGCGTTGGCTATGTTTACTACCACAATATCGTCACTGGCCGGTGGTGCCACTCTAAGCTGCGACATGACCAGATCACTCATCTCGAAATCTGAGAACATATCCCCGATCGGATCAAATACATCAAATATTTTGAAATAGGTTACACTGCCAAACAGGCCTATGAGACCAAAGATGAAGATGGAACACAGAATAGTATCCCGGACAAAGTTTTTCATTAGGAGGCTTTTCAATGCCCAATTTAGCCCTTTTTAAAAAAAAACCAGAAATACCAGATTGCTAAATGATCAAACATCCTAACTAATAAGAATAGAGAACAACCTGGGTTTTAGTGCATTTTCATATGGTAATTCACTTAAGATGAATACCTTACCAAAAATCTCCTCATCACCTTTTGTACAGATCAATGTAAAAAGGCATATTGCATTCTCAACCTATGCCACAGTTTTTAGAGTCTATTTGTCTTGTCGACGGTCAGGCACCACTGCTGGAGCTACATCAGCAACGTGTTACAGATACTTTTAGGCATCATTTCCCCTCCAATAAAATCCTTGATTTAGCTACTTTGATCCCACCAGTTTCAAGGCCTAAAACCAAACAAAAAGTACGTATTGTATATAATGGCATCAGTTCTAAAGTTGAGCTTTCCGAGTATCGCCAAAGACCATTGAAGAAACTAAAATTGATTGAAGCTCCCAGTGATTTGGATTATGGATTTAAATACACAGATCGAAGTGAATTGGAAGATTTATTTGATCTAAGAGCGGATGCTGATGAAATCATTATCTCAAAAAATGATATGGTCACCGATAGTTTCTATGCAAACCTCGCGTTTTGGAGAAATGATGAATGGGTTACCCCAAAATCCTGTTTGCTGAATGGGGTTCGTAGACAACATCTACTGAGCACCGGACAAATTAAGGAAATCAATATTGAAGTTACAAGTCTTCCGGATTTTGATAAAGTCTGCCTGATCAATGCCATGCTTGACCTGGGGGATTCAGAGGTATCAATTCAAATGATAGACTAAGAACCACTAAGGATTACTTCCATGTTCAAATCATATAATTGGTCAAAATCCTTCGCCGTATTGTATAATTCTTTATCAAATGCTTGCGCAAACCACTTAATTTGGATGTTGGCACCGGCCCTGGTATAACCACTCAAAACTTTGAATAAATTGAAGATGATCCTCAAAGAGGAAACGTTCATTTCTGTAAAAAAAATACCCACGGCCAAATCAGTTTCTTTTTCAAAATACAGAGCAATTTGACTCATGATCGGAAAATAAAAGTGGTGAAGCGCAGATTGATCAGAGTTTCCTTTAAGAATCAATGTGCCCGTTTCAGCATCAAACTTAATGGAGGATAGCTGTTGAGACCCGGCATTGTATTTCTTAGTGACCCTTCCTTCAGAGCTTTCTTCTTTTTGATCGGGTGAGTTGAAGGACTGTGATATCATAATGGTTAATTATTCTAAGGGTTCAATCAAAGCTACCATGAGCCTTGACCCAATAACAGAGCAATTCGCTGATTTTAAACAAATTAGTGATTTCCCGATTCCCTCTACGCAATTCACCTAATTATCAAAAAAAAAGGAGGCGAAAACGCCTCCCTTTACCACTTAATCCAAACCTAACTTATGAAAACAATTCTACTTATTTTATTCAGAGATCAATCTGAAATTCAGGTCAAACAAATCCGAAAAATCATATCCGGTCTCTCTCATTTCCTGGTTTTTAAATGATGATCTCCATACGACTTCTACAGCCGTACCTCTTGATACTTTGATGCTTAAGAATCTAAATAGGTCAAATAAGACCTTTAGTGTGGCAGTATTCATCTCTGGTATATGAATATCCAATGCTATAAAATTTGTTTTTTTGGAATCCCTCTTCAATAGGGAGATGATTGGAGCATAAAACTCACTAATATCCCGATCAGTAGACCGTCCTTTAATGGTAAGCTTCAGCTGGCTTTTGTTATAATTGACATATGGAGTCCTAAGAGTTGGCTCCAAAAGCAAATTGGGGCTTTGGGTTGCGAATCCTTCCATGGTTAATGCAAATGGTGAGAAGTGAGTTCTAGTAGCTGTCAGCATGTTTTCTTGTTTGGTTTGTAATTCTTTATTCATATTCATTTCAAATACATTACAAAGGTGAATAGATTGAGACTTTCATGTTAGAGAGTAACACGTATTCATAAAAATTACGCGTTTCACTTAATGGTCACTTAGAAATTTAATTTAGACCACCAGTTGTCAAAGCAATAAGCCGATCTCGAACACAAAATGTCCGTTATCGACCAGTTTTCAGTAAACAACTTATATATAATAACCTGTATTTCAATCACTTATAATAAGTGGCAGCAATTTGGCACACTCATTTCCAAACATTGGAACTATGCTAAGAAACCTCTTCACAGTAGCTACCCGCAACATCAAAAGACAAAAGTTCTTTGCAGTAATTCACCTGATTGGCTTATCTATCGGGTTAATGTGTTGCATCGTTATCGGGTTATATACCTATCATGAGCTCAAGAATGACACTTTCCATACACAAGGAGATAGGATATATAGAATCAATCAGACTTTTATATGGGGAGATGATGATGCGCTGTTTGGCTCAACAGGACCCGCAGTAGCCGACGCAATAGCTGATGAGGTGCCTGAGTTCGAAGCAATGACGCGAGTACACCCAACTGGCTCAAAATTGATCAGTACCACAAAGAATGGTCAATCAGTTGTATTCGAAGAGGCAGACATTCTGGCTGTAGATCCTAATTTTTTGGGAATCTTCAGCTTTCCACTGATAGCTGGAGATTCTTCCACAGCACTGAATAAGCCACAATCTGTGATCATTACAGAATCAACGGCTAAAAAATACTTTAATGAGGAAGACGCACTGGGTCAATATCTTGAGATAGGTGATCCTGATACTAAAAAGTCTTACGTTATTACTGGTGTAAGCCAAGATCCTCCGACAAACTCGCACATTCAGTTCGATTTTCTCATCTCTATGAATTCTCTTCCTCATGTGGCTGATCGCAGAGACTCCTGGATGTGGACCACCTTTGTTACGTTTGGTTTAATGCGTGAGGACGCCTCTCCGGGGAAAGTCGCCTCAAAAGTTGCCGATGTGCCAGGTAAGTACCTTGAGGCATTTCTTCAAAAATACCGTGGCATCAGCTACCAGGAGTTTATCGATTCTGGTGAAGAATGGGATCTTTACATTCAGCCTCTACTGGACATTCACCTAAGGTCTGAAAATGTATACTCCAGGCTCAACCAAGTAGGAAGTATGCGAAACCTTTACATTTTATGGATTGTCGGTGGATTAATTTTAGGTCTTTCTTTAATCAATTTCATCAACCTCTCTACTGCAAAAGCCACCTCCAGAGCGAAAGAAGTAGGTATTAGAAAAGTGATTGGCTCAAGTCGAAAATTGTTGATTTATCAATTCCTCACAGAATCTTTTGTGTATGTTCTGGCTTCTGTAATGATCGCATTCTTCTTGGTGGAGATGATACTTCCCATGTTCAATGGACTGATTGATACACAACTTACGACCAACACACTCGTAAACCCATCTGCCATTTTCCTTCTGGTGCTAACCACCGTCTTCATAGGACTGCTAAGTGGAATCTATCCAGCGTTCTATCTTTCCTCATTCCGCCCAGCTAAGGTCCTGAAGGGAAAGATTGCCCAGGGACTCAAAGGTGGGAGGGTCCGAAATATACTGGTCACTGCCCAATTCACTATTAGTATATCGATGATCGCCAGTACACTCATAGTGAGAGATCAGGTAAATTATTGGATGAACTACGATCTTGGTTTTGAGCGCCACAACAAGATCATAATTGAAAACATGAATAGAATGAAAGGATCTGAAGAAGGATTGAAAAATGCCATCCTCAGCCATCCTCAAGTAGCACAGGTGAGCATCACCTCCGATACGCCTCCCATGATCTTTGACTTTGATAATTTCAGTAGATCAGTAGGTGAGAATTACAATATCTCTGTCAATTACTTAACAGTAGATGAGCATTTCATTGATGTCATTGGATTGGATATAAAGCATGGCCGTGGGTTTAAAAAAGATTTTAATGACTCTACCAATATTGTGGTCAATGAATACTTCGCAAAGGCTTTTGGGTTTACATCTCCAGCGTCAGCTTTAAATCAGACCATAAGATACAATGATGTAGAGTTTTCAATCATTGGAGTGGTCAATGATTTCAACACCACCTTGTCCAGTGAGACATATCCCGTTGCATTGCTGGATCACAAGGCACCGATTTTTAGAAATCCACAACCGAAGATGATAGTTGACCTGAACCGCGAATTGTCAGGAGACGAGACAGTGGCCTTATTAAAATCTTTTGAAGCCAAGTGGCTCGGCCTTAATGACCAGTCGCCGTTTTCCTATTCATTCCTTGATCAGGAGTACAAGGAGATCTTTACCAAAACCATCAACTTTGGTAAACTTCTGTCGGCACTGGCATTTTTAGCTGTTCTCATTGCCTGTCTCGGATTGATAGGGCTTGTGGCATTCGTTATCGAGAAAAGAACCAAGGAAATCGGTGTCAGAAAGGTTCTGGGAGCTACAGTGCTCAATATCTGGATAATGCTTTCGTCAGATTTTGGCAAACTACTCCTGTTGGGGTTCCTGATCGCAGCACCGTTGACATGGTACGCTATGGGTCAGTGGATTCAGAACTATGAGTTGAGAACAAACATTTCGCTTCTGACTATTATCTGGGCTGGCGTACTCATGGTTCTGATCGCCATACTCACTACTTGCTATCAAACGTTAAAAGCATCTCAGATTAACCCCGTGGAGTACCTGAATGAGGAGTAACAAAAAAGGGTTGCCTAACGACAACCCCTCTTGAAATTCGATAAGATTCTTATTTAATCAGTAAGGATTTTCTCGGCCAATACTGTCACTTTATTATTCAGAACCTCTACCACTCCTCCACTTACGCGGATGTGGGTTGCTTCCGTTTTTTTATCGCGAATTCTCACATACGTGATATCACCATCACCAAGTGTTGAGATCATGGGCGCATGGTTCTCCAGAACCTGAAAAGAGCCATCAGTTCCTGGAAAAGTAGCACTGTCAACTTCTCCCTCGTATAGTTTTTCGTCTGGAGTAACTATTTCTAAAAACATAAGTCTTGAATTAAGCTTCAGCCATCAATTTCTCACCTTTAGCTACAGCATCCTCAATAGTACCCACAAGGTTAAATGCTGCTTCAGGTAGGTGGTCATATTTTCCATCCATGATCTCATTGAAACCTTTGATGGTGTCTTTGATATCGACAAGTACTCCCTGAAGACCAGTGAATTGCTCTGCTACGTGGAATGGCTGGGAAAGGAAACGCTGAACTCTTCTTGCTCTGTGTACCACAAGCTTATCTTCATCAGAAAGCTCATCCATACCAAGAATCGCAATTATGTCTTGAAGTTCTTTATATCTCTGAAGTAGCTCCTTTACGTTTTGGGCACAGTCGTAATGCTCGTCACCCAGGATTTCTGCACTCAAAATACGAGAAGTTGAGTCCAAAGGATCCACAGCTGGATAGATACCTAGCTCGGCAATCTTGCGAGAAAGTACTGTGGTAGCATCCAAGTGAGAGAAAGTAGTCGCTGGAGCAGGGTCAGTCAAGTCATCCGCAGGCACATAAACCGCCTGAACAGATGTGATCGATCCATTCTTAGTAGAAGTGATCCGCTCCTGCATGACACCCATCTCAGTGGCCAGAGTAGGTTGGTAACCTACAGCAGATGGCATACGGCCAAGGAGTGCTGATACTTCAGAACCAGCCTGAGTGAATCGGAAGATGTTGTCTACAAAGAAAAGGATATCCCTACCTTGTCCTGTACCATCACCATCCCGGAAATATTCTGCAATGGTCAAACCAGAAAGAGCAACTCGTGCACGTGCACCTGGAGGCTCATTCATCTGTCCGAATACGAAGGTTGCTTTAGATTCTTTCAAATCTTCAGGAGTTACTTTGGACAGGTCCCATCCACCTTCTTCCATTGAATGTTTAAAGTTTTCGCCATAGTTAACGATTCCTGCCTCGATCATCTCACGAAGAAGGTCGTTACCCTCACGAGTACGCTCACCCACGCCAGCAAATACAGACAAACCTGCATACGCTTTTGCAATGTTGTTGATCAGCTCCTGGATCAATACGGTCTTACCAACACCCGCACCGCCAAACAAGCCAATCTTACCACCTTTGGCATAAGGCTCAATCAAATCAATTACCTTAATACCGGTAAAAAGCACCTCAGTAGAGGTAGATAGATCTTCATACTTTGGAGCCTGTCTGTGGATTGGCAATCCTTTTTTGGTGTTTGGCTGAGGCATACCATCTATCGCATCTCCTACCACGTTAAAAAGACGTCCTTTTACTTCATCGCCAATAGGCATTTGAATTGGGCTACCCAGGTCTACAACTTCCATTCCTCTCATCATACCGTCAGTTGCATCCATTGCAATTGTTCTTACGGTATCTTCTCCCAGATGCTGCTGTACCTCAAGGATTACAGTAGAGCCATCTTTCTTGGTGATTTTTAAAGCGTCCATGATGTTTGGAAGCTTTGAGCCTTCCGCCTCAAAACTAACGTCCACAACCGGACCGATAACTTGGGTGATTTTGCCTTTATTAGCCATTATCAATTGTGATTTAAATAAGCGTATCTCGAATCGAGTGCGAAATTAATCTAAAATTGTTTAAGAGAAAAAGAAGCGATTGAAAACTGTCAGGTTTTCAACAATATTCTAAAGGTAGTCCCTTTATCAATCTCTGAAGACTTTACATAGATTTTTCCTCCATGATAGTTTTCCACTATTCTTTTGGTCAAGGTAAGACCTAACCCCCACCCTCTTTTCTTGGTGGTAAACCCAGGTTTAAAGACCTGTTTTATTCGCCCCTTGGCTATCCCTTTTCCTGTATCAGAAATATCAATGGACACGCGGCCCTCACTGACTTTCATTACTTTGATGTTGATGGCTCCAATACCACCCATAGCATCAACAGCGTTTTTGATAATATTCTCTATCACCCAGGCAAAAAGGGGCCGGTTAATGGCTCCCAGGATGTCCCTGTTTGGGAAGTACTCCGATTCAATCGTCACTTTTCTGGATATCCTGTTTTTTAGGTAACTGATGACCTCCTCTACGATCTCAACCACGTTCTCCTCACGTAGATGCGGAATACTCCCAATATTCGAAAATCGTTCAGTAATCATCTCCAGCCGGTCCACATCTTTTTCCAGCTCAATGAAAATGTCCCTTTGGGCCGGGAATTGCTCCTTGAAATACTCAGCCCAGGCAATTAATGACGAAAGCGGTGTGCCGAGTTGATGCGCTGTTTCTTTGGCCATACCAACCCAGACACGGTTCTGCTCCGCAGTCCGGGAATAGTTGAAAATGGTAAATATGATCAACCCGAAAATCGCAATCACCGAGAGCTGGATGTATGGGTAATACTTGAGTTGATTGAGAAGGGAAGAGTTTTTATAGTAGATAGTCTTGTAACCAAAAATATGCCTATAGTTATTTGGATCACGCAACGCCACTAAAATGGGTTGCCGCTCCTCTTTCATTTTTGATATCTCCCGGTGCAGGAAGTCCGTGCGTTTTTCATCATCTTCAATTTTATCAGCCTCAGGAAGGTTTTTGAAATATTCGGGGACACCCAACTCATCTGCTACAATCACCGGAATGGTATTATTGGCTTCAATGATTTCTTCCAAAATGAACACATTTGGGCTATCGCTCGTATTTGTGAGGTATTCAAGTGTCCTGGCATACAGGTCTATCTGCTTTCGCTCCCGCTCCCGGATCTCATTCACCAGGCGATTGGTATAGACTATTGATCCCGCACTGATCACTATGGAGATACCAAGCACAACCCATTTGAAATTGGACCGCTCAGAATAAAGACTGAAGGTAGGTTCTTCTTTGTAGTTGTTCACTGCCTGAAACGTGGAATTTGTTCCAGGCAGTAAGTTAAGAATTCTGCAATAATCAAAAACTTAATTCTTCATCATGATCCACTTACCCAGGGTTTTGTAGTTAACCTTGGTGCCATGCATCAGTATTCCTATTCTATAGATTCGGCTTGCCAGCCAAATAGTAAAGAAAAAACCTCCTATCATTAACACCATTGACAAACCAAGCTCCCATGCAGGTACCCCAAAAGGCACACGCATCATCATCACTACAGGTGATGTAAATGGAATAATTGACATCCAGAAAGCCATGGAACCATTCGGGTCATTGATGATCGCATTGAGTGAAACAATAGATATGATCAGTGGTATGGTGACCGGAAACATAAACTGCTGGGCATCAGCATCACTGTCTACCGCAGAGCCAATGGCTGCAAATAGTGCCCCATACAGTAAATACCCTGCAAAGAAGTAAAACAAGAACGCCACAATGACCAATGGAATATTGATCGACTCAATCGCTGCACTGAAATCAGCCATCAAAGAATCAGTAGCTTCTTGCTGAGCAAGCTGTGTATCATCCTGAGGGACATCCAGATTCTCCAATTGTTCTGTCTGTGCTTTTTGCATTTCTTTGGCACCATCTGTAAATATTCCACCTACCACTGCACTGATTCCTATACTAAGAATGATCCAAAGGATGAATTGTGAAAGCCCGACACCAGCAATTCCAACCACCTTGCCCATCATGAGCTGGAATGGCTTTACACTTGCGATGACCACTTCAATGATACGGCTGGTTTTTTCCTCTACAACTCCGCGCATACACATAGCTCCGTAGATGAAAATAAACATGTAAATCATAAATGCAGCAACGTAACCAACCCCTGTTGCACCTATGGAACTACTCGCTTTTTCATCTCCAGATTCAGACAGGTTTATCGTACTGATATCCACATCGGCTTTGAGGCTTTCCAGCACTTCTTTATTGATCCCGGAATTTCGTAGTTTGATATTCTCAAGTTCTCCTTCCAGGCGTCTGCTCAAACCGCGCACCATCGTAATGCTCGGATTGTTGGTGCCATAAAAAGAAACACCTTGCGGATTATCCACGCTCAATTGCGGAATAAACAAAACGCCATCATAGTCTCCGGCTATTACCTTCTCTTTAGCCTCATCAAGACTAAATGAAGAGTAGTCAAAATCGGCACCATCAGAAGAATCAAAAACTTCGGCAAACATTTGTCCCTCATCGATCACAATAATGCTCTTTGAATCTGCCTCTCTGGTTGCTGACCATGCAATGAAAAAGAAAAACCCACCAAATAAAACAGGTGCCAACAAAGTCATGATAATAAACGACTTCTTGCGAACTCTTGACAGATACTCTCTTGCGATAATTAATCCAATCTTATTCATGGTTGCCTCCTTTCACTTTGCTTATAAAGATTTCATTGATGGTTGGGATCTTCTCAATAAATGAGTGTATTTCTACCGATTTAATCAGTTCCTTCAACAGGTTATTGGGGCCACCTTGGATTTTATTTTTTAAGATAGATTGCTTCAATCCATGTTCTGTTTCTGAAGCTCCCAGCAAGTCGAAATGCTCTGAGGTGCTTAAAACACCTTCGTGGGTAACAATGAATGTCCCATCCTTGTGATCATTCTTGATATCCAGTTTTTTGCCATCGAGAATTTTCTCTGACTTGTTAATCAAAGCGATATGATCACATAGCTCCTCAACTGACTCCATTCGGTGTGTGGAGAAAATTACGGTAGCTCCGGCTTCTCTTAGTTTGAAGATCTCATCCTTGATCAAGTTGGCATTTACCGGATCAAAACCAGAAAATGGTTCATCTAAGATAATCAAATCAGGCTCGTGCATCACTGTAGCAATAAATTGTACCTTTTGCGCCATTCCCTTAGAAAGATCCTCAATGGCCTTGTTTTGCCATTCCGTCAAATCAAGTCTTTTCAACCATTCTTTGATCTTACTTACGGCTTCAGCACGAGAAAGCCCTTTGAGTCGAGCCAGGTATAAGAGCTGCTCACCAACTTTCATTTTTTTATAAAGGCCTCGCTCCTCCGGTAGATAACCAATCTTCCTGACCAGCTCAGGGGTAATTTTCTCTCCAGCCAGGTATACCTCGCCACTGTCCTGTTCAATAATTCTTGTAATGATCCTGATCAGCGTTGTTTTGCCTGCTCCGTTAGGGCCAAGCAACCCAAAGATGCTTCCCTTAGGAATCGTCATACTGACATTGCTTAAGGCCTGATGATTGCTGTAGGATTTACTGATGTTGTCAACACGTAGTAGTTCCAAATTGAATTTGTTTTAGTTTTCGGGTGATTAGTCTTTATATATTTGATTTTATTACACCAGATTAATAAAAATCTTTGTAACGTCTTCAATTTAGTGAGAATCCGTCTTTTACTATATACCGGTTACGCCATATTCATTTTTGCACTGACATGCATTATTGTTATCCCTACGCTCATTTTACTAGGTCAAAGTAAATCCTGGCACTATACGGCACTTATTCTTCATACTTACTGGGCCAAAATCTTTTTTAAGATTGCACTAAAAGTAGAGGTCATCGGCAAGGAGAAATTAGCCCCAGGGCAACAATACATTTTCTGTGTCAACCATTTTTCTTATTTGGATATCGCAGCTTTTTACCTTTTATATCCGAGCAAATTCATAGGTAAAAGCTCTTTGACCAAAATCCCATTGTTTGGATACTTTTTTAAAAAAATCCACATTCCAGTTAATCGCTCTAGCGCAAGGAGCAGGGCTGAAAGTCTACAAAAAACCAAAATGGCTCTGGATGAAGGATTCAACGTGACCTTTTTCCCTGAAGGCGGGATTGTGGTCAAAGAGGAAAACCTGCCTTATATGACTCCATTTAAAGATGGTGCTTTTCGTATCTCTGCTGAGAAAGGTATTCCCATTGTACCAGTCACCATGCCTTATAATTTTGTGATCCTGCCGGATAAATCACCTCTGCGCTTCCACTATCACAAGTGCAGCGTCATTGTGCATGACCCTATATTCCCAAAGTCCCAGGATGATAAAGAAGCAAACCGAATGAAAAACGAAGCTTTCCGTACGATTCAAGCTGAACTTCTGAGACATCACCCTGATAAAGTCAGGGCAGTTAACTAATATTGCTGATACAATTTTATTTATGAAAATAGATAAAGAGACACTACAAAAAATAGCTCACCTGGCCAGGATCGAAATAGATCCGGAAAAGGAAGAGTCTTACATCAAAGATCTTGAGGAAGTCCTGACATGGGTCGAAAAACTCAATGAATTGGATACTGAAGGTGTGGATCCCCTCACCAACATGTCTTTTGAAATCAATGCCTTTAGAGTTGATGAAAAATCAAATACCATCAGTCACGAACGTGCACTCAAAAACGCTCCCAAAAAAGATGCGGATTACTTCAGGGTACCAAAAGTACTAGAGTAACCAAATGAAACCAGCTCCGAATTTCTTTCAAAGGATTGCCATTACTTTATTCGTTGGGGCAGTAGCCATTTACCTGTTCCAATATTTTCAGGGATATGATGGGAGTATTGGGTGGAATGTAACAACCACGGCCGAATCCGAGGAATTTGCAGCTTATCCGTTCAAAAAAGGCCCCTTTGAGTTCAGCTTCACCGCAGAGAAATATTCACTTGCAGAATCATTTACAGCCGGCCCCATCAAGCGTGATTTAACCAGTGAAGCGGGCTTCATCTGCCTCATACTTCTTGGACTGTGTGTAATCATGGCTGTGGTCACCTTCCTGAGTCGTTTATGGTTTATTGGGGTCATGGCTTTGCTCATTTTCTTCATTATCAGTCTTCATTTACCAGAAATCGAGGTGTTTGGTTTTGAAAACAAATCATCCATTGGCATTGTCATCATACTGTGTGCTTACTTAATTCCTGGTTATCTATTTCATGCATTCTTTAGCAATATTAGTTTTGAGCTTCGGTTGCTATCATTCTTGTTGGTCACCGGACTAATCGCCATATTTTCTGGAGTTGAATTGACTATCCTTCAAGAACAATTTACTGTAGGAAGTTACTTTGGGCTGGTGATCATTGCCCTGATCTTTCTGATGCTCATTGCAGAAGAAAACGTCTTTGCGATACTTTACCTGATTACAAGACAAAAAGGCGGCAAGAGCAATCATATTCATTTCATTGTATTTTCCCTGGTCTATTTGGGGATTCTTGGACTTTATTATGGCAAAAAATCAGGCGTCATCAACACAGAAGTTGCCTTTTTTGATCCGTTTATCCTGTTATCTATAAGTGCAGTTGTAGCATTGTGGTCAATCTCCTATCGCGAAGAGCTCTATCAAGTGTTCCTTGATAAAAGGAATGCCCTATTTCTTTTGATAGGTACAGGGCTCGTCACCTTTGGCTTCCTGTCAATGGGGATGTTTAGGGGTAATGATCCGGTATATGAAGGACTGCATTATTTGATTGTCTATACTCATCTTGGGTTTGGTGCATTTTTCTTCATTTACATTGTTGTCAACTTTATCACACCTCTGATCCGTGGACTTGAAGTCTATAAAGTAGCTTATAAACCACAAAATTTTCATTATGTCAGTGCCAAACTAGGGGGTCTCGTAGCAGTAGCAGCCTTCTTTTACCTGTCCAGTAAAGAGCCCTTCCTACTGTTCAGGGCTGGGAGCTATAACTATCAGGGAGCCCAGGCTGAGCACTTAGGTGAAACATTGCTTGCCGGGGAGTATTATCGTGAGGGAACAATATTTGGCCATGACAATCACTTCTCTAACTATAAAATAGGATATAGAAGACTTCAAAAGCAGGATCCCGAAGAAGCAAACTATCGATTTGGAAGGGCTACTAAAAGATATCCCTCCCCTCAAGCATACATCAATCAGGCTGGCACTTATGCTATGCTCAATGAAGCCACTCCCTCACTGATTGCACTGAAGGAGGGGATACGTGAGTTTCCGAACAACCCACAGCTTCAAAACAACCTGGGATTAACCTTTGCAGACTTAGGTAAAAAGTCCGATGCTACTAAAATCTTATCAGAATCAAACCTGAAAGGACAATGGACCAATGCCAACCTTGTCAATCTTTGGAAAGTAATTGATTTTGATGTACAAAAAGCTCAGGATGATTATACACAAGGCAATCTGGCAGTCAAGACTAATATTCTTTATTCTAGTCTGGGCACCAATCAATTCGCAGAACTTTCATTTGACACCACCTATCTCTACCCTTCCTATCCCTTGCATCGTCTGGCCTTTCTTATCAATGCAAGCTCGTATTTTCCAGACCCGGTAATTTCTAAACATATTGAAAGAACATTAGCCAATCCCGTGAGCGAAACCATATACTGGTCTGCTCAAAATGCAGCGGCGCTATCTTGCTATGGGCTGGGTGATATCAATCAGGCATTGTACAGACTTGATCTTCTTGCAAGTGATGTTCCGAGTAAAGAGAAAGGTAAATACTTGAATGAGATGGGTATGATTGCTCTTTCTGAGCATGCACTTGATGAAGCATTGAGGTTTTTTGAGGCAGCCATTGCAGAAGGGAGCAAACCTTCTCTGTTGAACAAACAAGCCAGTTTACTCGAAATAGGGAATATGGAAAAAGCCTTGGCATGGTCTGATTATCTGATATCAATCGATTCTGTTTATGCCCCAATTCCAAGAGACCTTCGTGCCATTCAAACCCGACAGGACTTATCCACTGATCTTCAATTGTTCCGACTTTACTACTTGTACCCTGAATATTCTTCTGCCGAAATTAGTGCGCTACTCAATGAAGCTACTGACGAAAACTATGCGGCAAGCCTCTGGACTAAAGTCTCCAAAGAGCTGCTCATAGAAAAACGTTTTGACGATTTAAAAAAGTACCGGGCTGTGTTCAATCCTTATCTTGCGAAAGATTCCTTTAACGAAGTTGACCTACTGGTTGCTTTAAATGAAAACCGCTCTCCTAATGTAAATCACCCCATAACTACAGCACTCTCTATCAGTGATACTACAGAAAGGGTATTGGCATTAAAACAAATAGCAAATCAAAATGCCCTGAACCAACCTATAGTCCTTGCAATCACCTCAATCCTTCAAAACCTTGACCAATCCGCAGCTTATGAAGTGCTGGTAAAAGCTTCAGACATCCATAAAAGTAATGTAGCTTTGCGCAAGCAATATGTAATCGCAGCTGCAAGATCTGGTCTGGATCAATATGCAAAAGATGTGCTTGCTGAGCTGAAAACGAGGTTAACCAGTTCTGAATTCGAGCGCTTTTACCAGGAGTACCTCACCGAAAAAGAAGCTTTGGAAAATTCAGGTTGGTAATCCTCAACCCAAAAATTCAATGTATGAAACACCCCTTTCATTTTGGCAAGGATACCCTTACCGTTGGCTCTGCATTGGCTTTGGCCAAAGGGCAAAGCCAGGGAACATTTTCCGATGACACGCTCAATAGGATAGCAAAAAGCCATGCAGATGTCGCTGAAATAGCCAATGGCGATCGAGTGGTTTATGGAATCAACACTGGGTTTGGTCCACTCTGCACTACCATTATTTCTAAAGAACAAACGAGAAAACTCCAGGAAAACATCTTAAGAAGCCACAGCGTGGGTGTTGGAGAAAACGTCCCTCTGGAAGTAGTCAGACTGATGTTAGTCACCAAACTCCAGGCATTGAGTTATGGATATTCTGGTATAGCTCCAGGGACACTCCACAGAATCTTATGGTTTCTGGACAATAACATTACTCCAGTAGTTCCTAACCAGGGCTCAGTTGGAGCGTCAGGTGACCTGGCTCCCCTGGCGCACTTGTTTCTACCGCTCATTGGTCTGGGGCAAGTTTATGTAGATGGTAAAATCGAGGAGTCTGGGAGTATCCTGGAAAAGCATAATCTTGAACCGGTCAATTTAGGCCCAAAGGAAGGGCTTGCTTTAATCAACGGGACTCAGTTTATTTTATCATATGCAGTCAGAGCGGTGGACCGGTTTCATAATTGTCTGGAATTAGCAGACATTATTGGTGCTATGTCTTTGGAAGGGATTCTGGGTTCTGCTGCTCCATTCAATCCGAAGCTTCATGAACTCCGGCCATATGATGGGTCAAGGCATGTAGCGTCACGCCTTAGAGCACTGCTTAAAGACTCTCAAATGGTAGAGTCTCATGAAAATTGTGGCCGTGTACAGGATCCCTATTCGATCCGATGCATGCCTCAGGTACACGGATCTTCCCGCAATGCCTGGTTACACCTGAAGGAATTGGTGCAGATAGAGCTAAACAGTGTTACCGATAACCCAATTGTTTTGGATAAGGACAATTCCATAAGCGGAGGCAACTTTCACGGACAGCCTTTGGCCATGCCACTTGATTACGCCACACTGGCAGCATCTGAACTGGGAAATATTTCTGACCGAAGGACTTATCTTCTCTTGGAAGGTGGAATAGAAGGCCTGCCTATGCTGCTCATGAAAAATACCGGGATCAATAGTGGGTTCATGATTCCTCAATACACGTCAGCGGCCCTAGCCAGTGAAAACAAAACGCTTTGTTTCCCAGCAAGTGCTGATAGCATTCCAACATCACTTGGCCAGGAAGATCATGTGAGTATGGGATCAATTAGTGCTCGGAAGCTCAATCAGGTAATTACCAACTTAGAAAATATTCTGGCAGTCGAACTGATTTGTGCTGCGCAGGCTTTTGATTATCGAAAACCAATGAAATCAAGTAAAACACTTGATGCTTGCCATGAGCTCATCAGAAGCCAAATCGATCATGCGGAGGAAGATAGGATTTTCGCAGACGACATTGTGAAAGCGCGAGGCCTCATAGTGAGCGGACAGCTTACCGAGCTGGCCTTAAAAACTGCCGAAGAAAACAACATTAACCTAAAAGGTAACTTTTATGAATTATTCTCAATTTCTTGAAAAATACGCCAATCACCCCAACTACAAGGCACCTACTGGGAGTACGCTTCACGCCAAATCCTGGCAAACAGAGGCGCCACTTCGAATGCTCTTAAACAATCTTGATGAAGAAGTAGCCGAAGACCCCAGCGAACTGGTAGTATATGGAGGGACTGGCCAGGCAGCCAGAAACAAGGAATCTCTTCAGAAGATCATCAAAATTCTGCTGGAGTTAGAAAATGATCAGAGTTTACTGGTTCAATCCGGTAAACCAGTTGGTATCGTAAGAACTCATGCCGAAGCACCAAGAGTACTCATTGCCAACTCCAACCTGGTGCCTGCCTGGGCAAATTGGGAGCACTTCGAAGAGCTCAAAGAAAAGGGACTGATGATGTACGGTCAAATGACCGCTGGAAGTTGGATATACATCGGTTCTCAAGGCATCCTTCAAGGCACCTATGAGACTTTTGTAGAATGCGCCAAGCAGCATTTTGGCGGTACGCTCAAACACAAGCTTTTAGTGACAGGTGGTATCGGTGGCATGGGTGGGGCACAGCCCTTGGCAGCCACTATGGCTGGCGCTACGTTTTTAGGTGCAGATGTGGATCCTAAGCGTATTGAAAAGCGACTTAAAACCAGGTACATCGACAAGATGACCCATAGCTATGAAGAAGCTCGTGATTGGGCATTGGAAGCTAAAGAAAAGGGTGATAATATTTCCATTGGGTTGGTTAGTGACATTGGCGACATGCTGGAAAAGCTAATAGCAGATGGTATTGTGCCTGATGTACTTACTGATCAAACGTCCGCCCATGATCCAGTATTTGGGTATATCCCAAATGGTCTTTCACTTTCAGAAGCTGAGGCGTTAAGAAAAACTGATCAGAAGAAATACAAAGAACTTTCACTCAAGAGCATGGCCCGGCATGTATCGCTTATGCTTGACCTTAAAAAACAAGGAGCCATCACTTTTGACTATGGCAATAACCTCAGGGAATTTGCCGTGCAGGGAGGTGAAAAAAATGCTTTTGACTTCAAGGGATTTGTTCCGGAATATATCAGGCCACTTTTTTGTGAAGGAAAAGGCCCATTCAGGTGGGCGGCGCTTTCTGGAGATCCTGAGGATATTTATACTACAGATAAAGCACTCATAGAAGCCTTTCCTGAAAACACGCATCTCTTCAATTGGCTGACCCAGGCTAGAGAGAAGGTTTCTTTTCAAGGCCTCCCTTGTAGAATCTGCTGGCTGGGAATGGGCGAGCGTGAGAAAGCCGGATTGATTTTCAATGATTTGGTAAAGTCTGGCAAGGTAAAAGCTCCAATTGTGATTGGTCGTGATCATCTTGATTGCGGCTCAGTAGCCTCTCCAAACCGGGAAACAGAGGGTATGAAAGACGGTACAGATGCCGTTTCGGACTGGCCATTACTCAACCTGCTATCCAATGCCTCTGGTGGAGCTACCTGGGTATCTTTTCATCATGGCGGTGGTGTAGGGATGGGCTATTCACAGCATGCTGGAATGGTCGTTTTGGCCGATGGATCTAGCAGGGCTGAAAAGTGTCTCAAACGTGTTTTATACAATGACCCTGCTATGGGAGTATTCAGGCACCATGATGCCGGTTATGAAGAAGCTACAGAAGTAGGTAAGAAACATGGACTGATTATTTAAGCAAAGCAGATCCATCATTCCAAATGAAAAAGCCCCATTCGCATCTGCAAATGGGGCTTTCCTTTATGAATAAGATTAGATTAATTACTTAGCTTAAAGATGATCGGCAGTACCATTCTCACTTTAACCGCTCGTCCTCTTTGTTTACCTGGTTTGAATTTAGGAGCTTCTCTAAGAACTCTTTCAGCTTCCTCATCGCATCCAGCTCCGATTCCTTTTACAGCTTTTACTTCCGTAACATTACCAACTTTATCAACAACGAACTGAACGTACACCCGACCTTCAATTCCCATTCGTCTCGCTTGAGAAGGGTAATCCATGTTGTCTCCAACATACTTGTAAAAAGCTGCCATTCCACCAGGGAACTCAGGTTGATCTTCCACAATGGTGAAAACTTCCTCAACTTCTTCCTCAGCAGGTGCTTCTTCAAACACGATATCTTCGATCACAGTTTCTTCCGTAACCTCAACATCGAGTTCTACCTCAATCTCTTCCTCAATTTCCTCTTCATCTGGAACCTCTATGATCTCAGGAAGTTGAATCTTTGGTGGTGGGGGAGGTGGTTGCTCCGTAGGCGGAATCTCCATAATGTCTTCAAAGTCATCCTGCACCTGACCCAGGTCCACAAGACCAGAATCATCGTACGTTCTCCATTCGAACGCCAGGATAACCAGAAGTAAACTTACAGTGAACCCGATGTTCATCAACAACCCGGATTGCCTCGTAAGATCTACTTTAGGGTTTTTCTTTGGTTCCATATTATTTCTTTTTTGATCTTCAACTAGAAGTCTAGTTTCAAATATATTACTTATCTAACTCTTTTCCCACACGGATTAGTTCCTTTTTCAGAAAATGTGCAACAATTAAGCCAAATGCACTTCCAGCCATGTCGCACAATCCGTCAATCCAGTCACCTGATCGACCTGGCAGATAATACTGCACCCATTCTGTACTGATTGCAAATACCAGTGAACTACCCAATATTAACGTAATGGTGAGAGAAGATATTTTATTACTTCGGTCAGTAACCAAGCTAAGTAGAAAACACCAAACACTAAAAAGTGTAAAATGAACAACCTTATCCTGTCCTTCAAAGTAAGACAATCCTCCTCCAGGGCTAACCGGACTGAGCAAAAGATAGAGCATGAGTAGTGTCCAAACTACCACAGCTACCAGTGACCATGTGCGTATTTTATTGACCAAGAAGCTCCTTGTATGCGTCTGGTGAAAGTAATTTATCTCCCTGGTCAGATACTTTAACCTTGATCATCCAACCTTCTCCATATGGATCAGAATTGACAACCTCAGGACTGGATTCCAAGTTTTCATTGAATGCTATAACTTCTCCCGAAATAGGCATAAAAAGATCAGAAACGGTTTTTACAGCTTCCACAGTTCCGAAAACCTCTCCACTATTCAAGGTTTCCCCTTCAGTTTCAATCTCAACATATACTATGTCACCTAGTTCGCCTTGAGCAAAATCAGTAATACCTATAGTGGCTTCATCACCATCGATTTTGACCCATTCGTGATCCTCAGTGTACATTAAATTATCAGGAATATTCATGTGTTTAAGTTTATCTGAACTCTGTTACTTGATTAATTGCTTCTTTGGGTTAAAGAAGATGAGCCCAAAAATATATGGAAAAGTACGAGTTTGAAACTATTGGGCAAGACTAAATCTCAATTGTGTGCCAAATGCGGTTGTTGCTGTTTTGAAAGAGTTGTTTTTTGGCTCATTCACACTCCGCTCAAAATAGAGGGATAAATCCAATTGGTCATTGAGCTTGTAAGTCATGGATGGTCGTAGCTGGAAATTGGTGTTGCCATTGGTGATCTTGCTCTCGCCATCAATTTTTCGCTGAATGGTCTCGGAATCACGGATTGTCATACTCACGCGCATGGTTACGGCGTTATCCAGTGCAATTGTGCGCCCCTTTATCTTAAATGGCAACTTAAACCCTTCCTTGGTATAACCAAGATCCATGGTTACATCGTTGCTGGCAGTTTCTGTCACTTGTGCATTGGACATTCCCAAAGACAAACTGCGGTCTTTTTTGAACTCCAACCTCGTTGTTAGATTGGTTTTTGTGCGTAGGTTAATTCCAATCAATGGAGCAAACTGCTCTGCAATCGTGACTTGAGTAAGGATATATATTGGAACGAATCGATTTGAATCATTTGTCTGGGTGGCCATCGGATAATCCAGCACATTGTTATCCAGTGATACTCCAAAATTGTCATCAATTTGATCACCATATCGCTGAATGTTAAATGTATAATCATTCACAGAATAAACTGATCGATACCCATGCGAAATGGTAATGGAAGAAAACACTTCTGCCAATGCAGGAATTTTAGATAACCCATTGTAATCTACCCTCCATCCAGGCAACGGTATTTTCGGGAAAGGAGAAAGCTTAACCTCTGAGGTAGACTGACCGGAATATGCCGCCAAAAATGCTGGGACAAGTACATCCTGTGATAAAGAATCATAAGAACCAGGTTCAGGATTCAGTGCATCCTGCCTTCGCCTGACTTCATCAATGTTTTGTTTAAAAACATCGAAAGATTCAGAGGAATTATTATTTCCTTTTTTATCAAAGGATGTTTTTATAGACATAAAGGAAATGTTGTAACTACCCTTTCTTGCCGGGGTTTGAGATCGAAACGCGTCAACACCAGTTGTATCATATCTAAAATTCTCTGTGAAGGATGCATTGTTGGTTCGCTGGGCATCTAGCTGAATTTTCAGGTCTGTTGCAGGCTCTAGGGATGCGCGTAAACTTAAGTCGTTGGTATAGGTTTGTTGGAATGGGGTGGTAAGAAGTAGACTTCTGGAAATCCATCCATTGTCGGCTGCCTCATACCTCACATTTGGATCCTGCCCTCCAAGTACAAAATCCCAACCCGGAGCATTCCAACTACCATCCATGCCAAGGAGAAAAGGCTGCTTGACAAATCCTGCAAGAGTAGTAGACTCTCGAACATTATATGTGGCATTAATATTCCTCACGGACATTAAAAACTTAAGGAATCCCTTACCAACATTTCCTCCACTAGGTGCGTCTTCATCTTCTTTTCTTTTTCTTGTCGGCTGATTGATACTCTTCAGGAAGGTTACTTTGTTGTATAATTTCACCATATCAATTTTCCCAGTGAGCCCCTGGTCCCTCCTGTTTTGAATGGTATGACCAAAGAAGTCCCCACTCTCATCTTCCTGACCCAATGATCCTGCTACCCAATTGTACCCCACTGCATATCGCACGTCTCCACTGACCCAGTCGGTGATTGGAAGCTTGTCAAATGGAAGCTTGTAGGTAGCCGAGATATCCTGGGTGAAATTCTTCATCCTCCCTAGTGAGGTAATCTCATCAATAATGTATTCTCGCTCCTGATCAGAATTTATATCTCCCTCAATTATTCCATCTGGCTCATCGATCACTGCATTTACCCGGGCACTATAATCCAAACTAAGGCTCTTGAAAATATTCCAGCGTAAGGAATAGTTTCGGTTAAAAGTGAACAGTCGCTCATAATAAGGGTCTATTCCCTCTATAGTCAGTTGGTCATTGTAAAGCTGAGTCAACCTAAAACTCCTGTTCAGATCGGCTCTCACTGACACACTATTTGGCATTAATGATAGGTTAAGGTCTTTGATTAATTTCAAATAAGGACTGCTAAAGGCCTCACCTCCTGCAAATGGCTCAATCACCAGAGGTTTAAAAGTATAGTTGTAACCAACCCCGCCGCTAGTATTTTTATCAACATAAGCCTGGGTATTTACATTACTTGTAATTGCTTCGCGATAAGCATACGAAAATGAAAAATTCTCAATATCAAAGAAGTGATCATTCGCCTCTGGATTAACTTTTTCTTTATGAACATTCGTGAAATTAATACTGCGCCTTTCGGTCCTGTCTTCTACAATTCGCCTGTACTTGTCTCGCTCTTCGGGTGAGTCAATGGTTTCTAAGGAGGCTTCAAGTGGCACATCCGGATCCAGAGGATCATATTGAGGAATGACCCGGCTCTTTTCTAAACTCACAAACATTGGTACTTTCAACCCTGTTTTTTCGGGAAGTAAAAATTTATCAATGTTCACATTAGCAGACACATCATATTGAGTTGTCTCACTTCGGGTTCGCTGCTGGATGGTCTGCTGGATGTTGCCAAAGCCAATAGAAGTATATCGTGTAGAGGCAGAAATGGTGGCAACATCTGCTAATTTCGCACTCATTCGAGCATTGGCTGCCCAGCCTTTTCTTTTATCAAAATCTGTAACTCTCAGCTCATTGGCCCATATACAGACTGATTTTGGTGCTCCATCATCAGTTTCTGGATTCCGGACTCCAAGCATGATCAGTTGAATAGAACTCATATCAGGCCGTCCTTTAATGGTCAATCGATAATTCCCATCGTTTGAAGGTGACGAGTAAGGGAGTAATTCGTCAAAACCTCCTCTATTTCGTTCTGACTTTAAACCAAGCAATTCATTGATAGACAGGTCAATCTCATTCTCCTCTGGCCAAATAAGCTCTGCTGCACTGGTTCCATGCGGGGTTACTTTCAAGGGCACTTCTATCTCATAATAGTTACTGGTCTCATCAGTCCCAAGTCTTAGGAAAGCGGTTACTTCATCGTCCAACAACATGTCACCTGAATATTGCTCCGCATGAAGAAACATTTGCAATCGACCATAGTTGATCAAATCAAGAGTGATATTTTTGAAAACAGCACGTGCATCTTTGTCATCCAAATCCTCCACACACACTTGCAGCGATTGCTCATTCACCTGTCTATTGACTATGGTGGTATTATCTCTATCTCTGTTAATTCCTGGAGGTACTCTATAAGGAGTTTTATTATCAGATCCAGTGCTGTTCTCCTCAATGTTCACTACTGACACATTGAAGTCAGAGAATGAAGTTTCAGGCACTTCATTCAATCCAGGTTCATTCAGAGGGGTCTTATCGTATTTTCGCCACTGACTTCCTACCAGTTGGAGTTTGGTCATCCTGAGTACTACTGGCTGCTGGAAATTAGTCAGATACATTCTGATAAACTTAATGGTTTTAAAATCTGTTGCACCGTTCACCGGTGTTCCGGCTGTTTTGATTGGAATTCTAAACAAGTACCAGTAGTGGTTTTCTTCACCTGGGATTTCAACCTTATCCACAATGTAGTTACGTCCTATATCCAGTTCTCCGGGCTTCAGGTTCAATTTGTACTCATAATATTCTTCTTCAGACTCTATTGTGAGATTAGTGTTAAGATCTTCATTGTCAGGGATCACCGTAGAAGATTGTATCTGATTACCAGTCTGTTGGGGACTATTCCCATCCATCCCATTAAAATTCTTGTAACGTTCCAGAATTTTTCCTCCCAAAGGGCTACTGTCATATGAAGGATCCAGAAAATACCTGAAATCATCGGCAGAAGGATCAGCGGTAATCTGACTAAGTGCGTCCGAAGAAACATTCAACTGATTAATGAAATCGCTGAAGTAACCATTTTCACCCTCACTATCCAAACCATCTAACCCTAAGTCCTGATTATCCCGTGCGCCTTGTTCAAAGTTATTGGTTAGGAATGGTTCATCCGGCTGTCGCCCCCATTCATTTGACTTTGTTTTGGATTCATCCCCATCACTGGGATATCCACTTTCGAATGAATGTCTACCATCCGGAATAAGATCTTCTGAAACACTCCCCAAGTTAAAGACCAGTTGGCCACCTGTCGTGTTGTTGGTATTGAATATTCCATCAAGGACTTCTCCATTCTCTCCATCTATGAAAGGATCCATCAGCCAAAACTCTAGATACTCCACATTGGTCTTCTCAAAATCTATTTCATTGGTTATAGCTCTGGTAATACTTCCGTAGTTGGTTTCTGGGTTTGGCAACAGCCCGTCTCGGGTCAGATTGGGATTGTAGTTGTATTGGCCACGCTCATGCGGAAAGTAAGCAATGTCAAATATGGTTTCAGGAACTACAAAAACATTCCGATCCCTTTGTCTGTAAATTTCTTGCGGCAGAACAGGTCTCACATAGTGGTTATCAAGATCCTCCTCGGAGATATTGTCAGGGGTTCTGTTGGCATTGGTTTGATAGAAAACAGAAGGATCCACAGAATACCAGGCTAATTTGGCTTTTTTATAGTTAAAACCTAAAGAGTTGCCTGATTCTGACGACTTATCAAATCTCCGATCTGTCGTGATCGGTGTAGCACCTAACTTCCAGCCAGTAGCTCCACTCAAGTTGATTGGTGTAACTGCACTCTCAAAATCGTCTATATAGGAAGTTCCTTTACCATCCACCAGGTTGGAGGTGCCGGGAACCAATTGGGCCACTTCCGCATTGAAGGTGATTGAACTTGGTGCTTTGGTACTGACCAATGGAAGAAAATCCATTGCCTTGGTGAGGAAAGGCACTTCATCCTGATAGTTAATATCCAGTCCGTACTTCGTGTTTTTTGTAGGCTCATCTCCAATGGTGAATCTGGAAATCCCACCAGGCCGTTCATTGAGATGAAGGAGTGTTGCTCCAATGTTGAAATTATCATTGAACCGGTAATCCAACCGTGTACCATATAACCACCTCGATTGAAAATTAAATAGGTCCGCTTTCTCATAAGCAATGTTGATGGTTTTCCCTGAATTCAAAATTCCTTCATTGAGGATGGTCACCGTTCCAAGGTTATAGTCCACCCGATAATCCAAACCTTCCGTTAGTGGGGTATTTCCGGCGGTTACGATCACTGAATTTTCAGCAATGTTGATACCTGGCAGGGAGATTTGATTGGATGATCCCGCGTTAAACTTACCCTGAATAAAAAACTTGTTTTTGGTCGCCAATTGCTCCGCGTCTGCTTTTGTGGTGTTATAAAGTTCTTCAAAGACATATTTCTCCTTTAGAGCTCGCTCATTATCTGCAAAGGCATTTTCCAAGGTTTCTCCGAAAGGTTCAAGCACAGGAAAAATGATATTTCCATTCCGTGTGTCGATAGTGACTCCTTCAATAAAGTCAAAATTACCATCCCGCTGACGGTCGTTGTTCTGATTGAGTTTATCAAGTCCAAACACCTCAACTAACGGTTTATCTTTGATGGAGCCTTCATGAAGTGATGGGTTATCTATACCTGTGGCATCATCCCGGTAGTGTACTCTTAACTGAAACCCTTCGCGCTCAATCTGACTTGCATTGAGATTATAGATGTTTTTCATCATCAAGTCCCAGGTCGGCACTTTTGTATTGATCTTGTTTGGTCTCAGCATCTTCATAATAATCACCTGGTCATCAGCCAAACCTGAGTAATCTTCTGTAAGCTCCCCTACTTTAAATACCTGGCCATTATAGGTGTACTCATATGAAACGGCCAGCATCTCATCATTCTGAAGTTTTCTGAGTAATGTTATATAACCCAACTTGTCGTTAATCACAAACTCATCAGACTCCAACTTTCTTGCAGTCCCAACTTTGACAAAATCTGTACTGTTTACAAATTGAAATTGTGATTCGAGAATGGAAGTAATTTCATCGCTATTTCTGTAACCTGATGTTTGTTGCAAATCATTCAGCAGGTTATTCGCATCATTATCTGTTGGTAACAATGGTGGTTGGCCACTTGCCGGATTTACTGAATACGCCCCCTCTGCGTTATCAGGAGTCCTGTAAATATGGTCCGGATCGCCCTCTCCAAGATCCATCAAACCCAGCACCTCTCGAGTGGACCTGGTATCATTATTCCTGTTGATCACATATACTTCCACCCTATTTATATAAACTCCTGAAGTAATTTGTGGAAGGGTTCTTAACCACGTTTGATAATTATCTCTAAAGAAATGGCCGAGGAAGTAATGTCGGTTTTCATCGTAATCAGAGGCTCTCACCTGAAACTCTTTTCCCTGAAACCCACTCTCAACGGTAATTACATCGCTTTTACCCTGCTGTCTGGACACAACTCCTGTTACAAATAGTTTCCCAAATTGCAATTGAGTCTTTACCCCAAAGAGTGACTGAGCACCAGTCATCAAACTGTTGGAAACAGGCATACTCACGTTACCAATCTCGATTTTTTTGACAATATCTTCCTCATAGCCTGTATATTCTACTTTGAGGTTGTTTTGAAAGTCAAAAGTATTGTTGTTATCAAAATTGGCCGTGACTTGTAGCTTTTCTCCTATTTTCCCAACCAGGTTAAGCGATATTTGCTGATCAAAGTTGAATCCCCCGTTTCGCTGTTGCCGGATCGGAATGTTCGGATTATCCACTCTTTGAAACCTACCACCAAAATCGAGGTTAACAAATCCATTGGGTTGAATGTCTACATAACTGCCTCCAAACAACCGATCAAACATTGGGCTGATATACAATCTAGGAATCAGGCTCCTACCACTGACGGCACTTTCTCCATCCAGGCCAGCAGATCGCTGTTTGAAATAGTCTTTGGTAATTTGCTGGTCATTATAAGTATCATACTCCTCAAAAGTCATCGTTGTTACCGGACGGAAATTGACGTCTCCAATTCGCTCGTAAACGGAGTAGTTTACAGAAGAATCAAAATCCACCTGAAGGTCTATAGATGAGGGGTCGACCAACTGTAGAGGGGAAGGACTCATTCTATTTGAGAACGGATCGCCGAACCTATAGGAGGGTTGATACGTAGGAGTCTTAGTGGGCGCATAGGGAGCTACAACAGTGTCTCGCTTCACAGTGTCCTGACGGGCAGTGTCCTGTTGGAAGTGATATCCGTCAGGATATAGACGCTTTTTTGCCTCAAGTTCTGACGAACCAAAGCAAAAAACCACCGCACTTACCAGCAACTGTATGTAAGGTTTCCTCTTCAAATGGTAAAAGTGTGTTAGGCCCTCTTCAAAGCCAATTTGATCAGCTCCTCAAGTTTAATTTGCTGCCCATGTTGTTTCAAAATAATATCGATACTTTTTTCGGCAGCCGGTTTGGCAATTCCTAAAGTAGTTAAGGCCGATAACGCTTCGTTTCTTAAAGTATTGCTAGGTCGGGAGACAATTTCTGCGCCTTTCTCCAAAAGACCTTCTTTCTTCATCTTGTCCTTAAGCTCCAGTACAATCCTTTGAGCTCCTTTTAGCCCGATTCCTTTCACCCCCTGAATGGTTTTCACATCTTCATTTATAATAGCATGCTGGAGCTCTTCCGGTGAAAGGGAAGATAAAATCATCAGACCAGTACTTGGCCCAACTCCGGAGATTGAAATCAAGTCAAGAAAGCGGCGCTTTTCAGATAGTTCCGAAAAACCAAAAAGTGTATGTGAATCTTCCTTGACATGTAGATGGGTATAGAGTTTGGTTCGATCCAATCCCTTAATCGCAGTGTAGGTAATTAAGCTAATCTTCGCCTCATACCCCAAGCCATTAATATCAATCACTACATAAGTCGGATCTTTAACGGCAAGCTTGCCCTCCAGGTAATTGATCATGCTTTTTGGCTTTTTTCCCGTTTTTCGTTTAGTTGAGCATCTACTACAGAAATGGCCACCATATTGAAGATGTCACGAACGGTACTCCCTACCTGAAGTACATGAACGGACTTGTTCATTCCCATAAGGATCGGCCCGATTGCCTCGGCTCCACCCAATTCCATTAACAACTTATAAGCGATGTTCCCCGAATCAAGGTCTGGGAATATTAAGGTGTTGGCCGCATTTTTTGCCAGGTCACTAAATGGATAGGTTTCTTGTAAGAATTCCTTGTTTAAAGCCACATTTGCCTGAATATCTCCATCAATTACAAGTTCCGGCCATTTTTGCTTTGCGAGCTTCACGGCCTTAGCCGTTTTTTCTGGTACCTCACCTCTTGCAGAACCAAAATTGGAATAAGACAGGACTGCAATTCTTGGCTCTGTATCGAAAAACCTAACCACTCTCGCAGTTAACCCGATGATATCCACAAGCTCTTCTGCCGTTGGATTTAAATTGACTGTTGTGTCTGCAAAGAAGAAATTGCCCTTGCTATTGCTGATGATATACATCCCGGCCACACGATTGACACCCGGTTCTACACCAATGATTTGAAGTGCTGGAAGGATGGTTTGAGGGTAATCATTGGAAATACCGGAGATAAATGCATCTGCCTCTCCTTTTTCCACCATCATAGCCCCATAATAATTGCGACTTCTGGTCATTGCTTTACGAGCCGCGTACATGGTCACTCCTTTTCTTTGACGCTTTTCAAAATAGCTCCTTGCGTACTCCTCAACTTTAGATTCTTCCTCATAAGGATCAATGATTTCAACATCTTTTAATCCATCAAACTCATTTTCGACAATGAGTTCCCTGATTTTCACTACGTTGCCTAAAAGGACCGGTACAGCCACACCCTCATCAAGTGAAAGCTGGGCTGCCTTAAGGATATTGATGTCATTTGCTTCTGCAAAGACCACACGCTTGGGATTCCTGCGTGCCCGACTAATGATCCTGGACATGAGTCGCTGATCGATTCCGATGCGTTCTTGTAATTCCAGCTCATATTTTGCCCAATCCATTTCCTTGATCCTGGACACTCCACTGTCAATAGCCGCCTTTGCCACAGCGGGGGAAATGGTAGTAATCAACCGCGGGTCTAGGGGTTTGGGAATCAGATAATCGGCTCCAAATTTCAAATTGCTTTGGCCGTATGCCTTCAATACCATTTCTGGAACCGCTTCTTTAGCTAAATCAGCAATTGCCTTTACAGCTGCCAGCTTCATTTCCTCATTGATAGCTGTCGCCCGAACATCTAACGCTCCTCTGAATATATAAGGGAAGCCCAGTACATTATTGACCTGGTTAGGGTGATCGGATCTACCTGTGGCCATGATGATGTCCTTACGGGTTTTCATGGCAATGTCATATGGGATCTCCGGATCTGGATTTGCCAGAGCAAAAACGATCGGATCCTTGGCCATTTTTTTAAGAGTTGTGGCTTTCAGGATATTTCCAATAGACAGTCCAAGAAATACGTCCGCATTCACCAAAGCGTCTTCAAGCGTGTCAATATCTTCACGATGTGTGGCATATCGAGCTTTGGTTTCATCCAGTTTACCACGGGATTTTTTAATGACTCCTTTACTGTCAGTCATTACAATGTTTTCGGCCCTGGCACCAAGAGAAACATAGAGGTCAGTACAGGCAATTGCTGCTGCCCCTGCTCCACTCACTACAATAGTGACTTCTTCAA
Source organism: Marinoscillum sp. (assembly GCA_040218045.1). Lineage (GTDB taxonomy): Bacteria > Bacteroidota > Bacteroidia > Cytophagales > Cyclobacteriaceae > Marinoscillum. Next base: position 31,722 of record JAVJQA010000012.1, on the reverse strand, counting down.
TTTTTTTACCTGTGATTTCCAAAGCATTGATCAAGGCAGCAGAAGAAATAATAGCAGTACCATGCTGATCATCGTGCATTACAGGAATGTTCATTTTCTCCCGCAGCTCTCTCTCAATCTTAAAACTTTCTGGGGCTTTGATGTCCTCCAGGTTGATCCCTCCGAAAGTGGGTTCTAAACTCTTGACAATCTGGATAAATTTGTCAGGGTCGGTTTCATCAATTTCAATATCAAATACATCAATACCGGCAAACTTCTTGAAAAGCACTCCCTTTCCTTCCATCACAGGTTTGGAAGCTTCAGGGCCAATGTTCCCAAGTCCCAAAACGGCTGTTCCGTTAGAGATTACACCAACTAGATTGCCCTTGGCGGTATATCGATAAACTTTTTCTTTGTCTTCGGCAATCTCCTTACATGGCTCAGCTACGCCTGGAGAATAGGCCAATGCTAAATCATGTTGACTACTTAAAGGTTTTGTAGGGGTAACCTCAATTTTACCGGCAGGCTTTGATTCATGAAAATCAAGCGCCTCCTTTCTTCTTATTTTGGCACACATTAGGTTAGGATTTGTTATTTATGATGGATTTCCACCGATTGAATCAACTTCAAAAGTAGAAAGTATTGATTCCACTTTACGCACTAAATGCTTCTTTTTAGTTGCCGGAGCATAGACATAGCCTTCAATGTAGTAAATCTTCTGGGTATCCTCATCTACAAACGTGTAGCTAACAAAAGGCCCACCTCCCGAACTGTCACTGATTTTCCACAATCCCCTGGTCTCAACGGCAAATCTTTTCTTGAAGGTAACTCGTTTGGTCAGTATTGGAATTTGTGCCTGACGTTGAATAAACAGTTGAGGTTTTTCACTATCCCGAAGGTACTCACTGGTAATCTCATCCCTAAACTCATCAACTTTGTTGAATACTTTCTGGTCCCGATATGGCCCCTCATAGCAAAAGACATTCAATTCATGATCTGACTCAAGGTATCGCATCCAAACAAAATTATCCAGGTTCTTTGCAATGCTCCAGCCATAAGGCACCTGAATAGAGAACGTATGCTCTTCGGCTATTGATCTGGTCAACCCTTTTTCGACCTTTGAATAAACTTCATCCCGTACTCGCTCCCTAACCGCTGATGCAAATAACTCCTTTAATGAGCTCTTATTATCACGAATGCTTTCAACCAACTGTTCTTCAGTTTGTCCAAACAAATAAAGGACGATTTGCCCTTTGGCAAATTCATCTCTCCGTACGGTATAAAACAAAGAACTGTCTCTCTGGATCATTTTGAGCGAGTTGTCAGTAAAGTATTCACGAATGGTCCTGCTCTCTAAAGTTTTGGAATCAAGTGTCATGACAAAAATCATATTTTTAGCATGCTTCAGGACACTATTCAACCTTCTGGGATTCACCTTATTGAGTGCAAACTCGTGTTCATCTTGAGGAAGCATAGGCATGTACTCCTGGTACAAATCTTTGATCTCATCACCAACAGTGGACTTCCAGTGAGTGGAGTCGATAACCAGAATAATCTCATCAGCCTCACCTCTCGCCAGTGGCAAAAAGTCTTTTTTAACCTTATCGGTCGCACTTTTACATCCACCAAGGGCAATCAATGATACAATAGTCAGCAGGAATATGTTTTTCATAGTCTCTCGGAGGTTTGATCTCATGTAAAGGTTATCAATGACTGTATGAATAACAACGAATTTATTCGGAAGATATGATAAGTTGCTGTCCCGGCTGGATGGTATTGGACTGAAGATTGTTCAGAGACTTAAGTTTTTCGATAGACATGTCTGCTCTTTTTGCAATTTCCCAAAGGGTGTCACCTTGCTTGACATAGAGTACTTTTTGACCAGGCTTAACCTCTACGGTATTGGCATCTCTTGCGGAGGCAGTGTATAAATCTTTAGTTGAACTATTGTAAGTTGGCATTACCCAAAGATTGAGGTTTTGACCAACTCTGATCATATTACCAGAGAGGTTGTTCCAGGATTGAATGTCCGAAACCCGCACATGATACTTTTGTGCAATTGTGCCGAGCACATCACCACTTCTGACTTTATAAACCTGCCGAATGCGGCCATATGTGCTTCCAGGCATATTTCTGGCCATGTAATCAAGCTCTTCTCTGCCTACACTCCCAGCCATATTATAGATGTCTGCCCGGCTACTAACAACCGTTTCCTTCACATCAATTGGAATTCGCAGGGCAAAGTTTTTGGTTCCTTCAGGGATCGCCCCTCTTTTGATATTCGGGTTGAGGGAGATAATATCATCAACACAAACATTTAGCTGCTGAGCGAAAGTTTCCAGGTGGAAATACTGGCTTACCTTGATGGTATCAAACTCAGGAAGGATTTCGTGATGTTGCGGGAATAGGTTATGCTCGGCAGCAAAGTTGAAAGTATAAGCAATTGCCACAAACTGTGGGACATATGACCGAGTCTCTCGTGGTAGATAATTGTATATCTCCCAGAATTCTTTTTTGTAACCACTTCTTCTGATGGCCTTTCTCACGTTACCAGGGCCGCAATTGTAAGCGGCCAGTGCAAGCTCCCAGTCATCGAACATACTGTAGAGATCACGGAGGTGCCTAGCGGCGGCATCTGTAGAAGCATATGGATCCATGCGATCATCCAGGTACCAATCGTTTTGCAAACCGTACATCCTGCCAGTAGAAGAAACAAATTGCCAAAGGCCAACGGCATTGGCTCGTGATATTGCATTTGGCCTTAAACCAGACTCTACGATGGATAAATATTTTAACTCGTCCGGAAGATTATACTTCTCCAAAGTTTTCTCAAAAATCGGGAAGAACAATTGCGTTTTCCCCATGACATCCCTGGTGTAAGGCCTGTCACGTATGGTAAAGTAATCCACAAATGCCTTGACCTTGTCATTGAAGTGAAGGGGAACTTCAGAATCAAGACAGGACATCCTATCTTCCATCTCTTCGTAGGTAACATCAGGAATGTGATCATAGTCTTTGACGCCCTGACCAAAAAGCTGGAAACTACCACACAGCAAAATGCATACGATAAATCGACTCATGCTTTTCATAACGAAAGAATCCGTATTAATTTGAAAGATAGCTTGAAAATGCCAATAGTTTTTGTTCCTCAAAGGCTTTCGCTACTACCTGCAATCCTATGGACATACCATCCTGATCCCGTCCAATTGGCACTGACACTGCCGGAACCCCTGCCACCGACGCCTGGACTGTAAACAAATCGGCCAGATACATCTCCATGGAATTGTCTGTTTTTGAGCCTAGCTCAAAAGCAGTGGTAGGAGCGGTGGGGAGAACTATGAAATCATAATCATCCAGTAAACCATTAAGTTCCTGCTGGATCATCCTTCGCACTTTTTGGGCTTTTAGATAATAGGCATCATGATAGCTGGCCGAAAGTACTGCCGTGCCTAGCATGATTCGCTTGAGTACCTCTTCTCCAAAGCCTTCTGTACGAGACTTTTTGTACATTTCTTCAAGATTGCTTGCCTTCTCTGTCCGATGCCCAAACCGAACACCGTCATATCTTGACAAATTAGAACTGGCCTCCGCAGTAGTGAGAATATAATAAGTGGGTAATGCGTATTCCATCAGTGGAAATGACACTTCTGTCACCTCATGACCTTCAGCTTTTAGTTCATCCAATTTCTGAAGAAAACATTCTTTCACTTCCGTATTGATTGCATCATTCTCAACCGTCTCCTTGATATATGCAATTTTCTTAGTTCCTGTGGAATTGAGGCTTTCACTGTATTTACCTACTGGTTCTCTCGATACAGTGCTGTCATACTCATCTTCACCGGCCATTACTTCAAGTACCAGCGCTGCGTCTTCCACCGAATTACTGAAGATACCGATGGTATCAAATGTGCTCGCATAAGCAGCCAGACCGTGTCGGGAGATTCTGGAGTAAGTAGGTTTAAGGCCAATGATTCCACAAAAAGATGCTGGCTGTCTGACTGAACCACCAGTATCTGTACCTAAAGAAACGGTACACATATCTGACTGTACCGCTACAGCAGAACCACCAGAAGATCCTCCAGGCACTCTATTTTCCCCATCTGCATTGATCACGGGGCTGAAAGCTGAGTTTTCACTAGACGATCCCATGGCAAATTCATCACAGTTGTTTCTACCTATAATGATTGCATCTTCATCAATCAATCTCTGAACAGCTGTAGCTGTGAATTGTGATTCAAAGCCATCGAGGATTTTACTACCACATTGTAGTGGATGATCTTTGTAACAAAGCACATCCTTGATAGTAACGACCAAACCTGCCAGTCTACCGGCCTTCCCATTTTTGATTTTTTCATCTACAATGGACGCCTGATTCAATGCCTCAATATCGTAAACTGACAAGAGCGCACTCAATCGTGGGTTCTTGGCTTCAATATTTGACAAATAATGCTTTACGATTTCCAGGCACGAAGTAGTGCCGGCATCAAGACTTTGTTTGATCTCAGAAAAGGAGGAGTTAGCCCGCAAGTCTATTTCTTTTTTGTATCATCTGAGCGATCCGCCGCAGATGTGTCTATTTCATTTTTTATCTCTTTGGTAGCATCCTTAAACTCGCGGATTCCTTTACCCATTCCTCTTGCGATTTCCGGGATCTTTTTAGCTCCAAAAAATATGATAACAAATAAAATAATGACAATCAGTTCCCAACCTCCTGGCATTCCAAATGCTAACACCGTGTTCATAATACTCTAATTAATTTAGTTCAAAGATAGCCATAAATGATTCCCAGTAAAAAATCATTTGGGAGAAAGCCACTGTTCAGGATTGAGTTTTCCGAAGTTTTTCCAAACCTCAAAGTGAACTTCTGACACCCCATTGTTGTCTGTATAGACCTTACCAATTAAATCATCTTTGTTGACAATACTTCCTTTTTTTACACTAACCTCCTTTAACCGCGCATAGAGGGTGAAATACTCCCCATGCTGAACCATCACCACGTTGTTCATTCCCGGCGCGAAGGCTACAGTGATTACTTTACCCTGATGAACACTGCGAACTTCTGCTTCCTTACTGGTCTGGATTTCCACACCTCGATTGTCCTGGATTATTCCTTTCAGGACCGGGTGAGGCTGCTTTCCAAACTTTGATGAAACAAAACCATCTACAGGCCACCCCAATTTATTCTTCATCTGCTCAAAAGAAGCACTAAGCTCTTCCTCATCAGCCACATCTTTAGACGAAAGCGTCTTAGACCGTTCAATCTCTTTGCGAACAATCTCCGCAATGAGCTTATCTAAACGATCCAAAGCTTTTTTACGTTCCGCAAGTTCTTCTCTAAGTTCTTTTTCCTTTTTGGTTAGTTCTTGCACCAATCCACTCTGCTTGGATTTCAGGTTCAATAATTTCTTGTTTTCTGTAAGCTGCTGGTTGAGCAAGGTTTGCTGCTCTGACCGTTTAATCTGGACTTCATTGCGCTGGCCATCTAGTTCCTTTGATACTTCTTCTATTTGTCTTGCCTGAATTTGCCGGGCATCCGCATATTGCTCGAGGTATTTCAGACGCATAAATAGTTGATTGAAAGTCTTTGCTGAAAAGAGAAAGGTCAGTTGAGAATAACCATGATTGGCCTTATAACTGCTATAAATCATTGCAGCATACTCAGCTTTCAGGTTTTTCAAATCATTTTGAAGTGAATTGACAATGATATTCAGGTCACCAATTTCAGAATCGAGGATTTTGATCTCCTGATTCAATGAACCAATCAGCCCTTCTCTGGCAGAAATTTGTTGATTAAGGGCTCTCAATTGCCCTAATGTTGCTTTTTTCTCAGACTCAGTATCCGTTAGAATTTTCTCTGCTTCAGCAATCTTGCTTAGATTCTCTCTCTTTTCTTTCTCAAGCTGAGTCTTTGTTTTCTGTGCGTTCAAAGAAACAGAGACAAGGAAACATAAAGTCAGGCAAAAAAATCTCAAACCCCTACTTACGCTCATATCGCTGTGGCACATTGAAAGGAAACTTTAATGGTTTTTTTTCAATATCAGTCTGCTTGTACTGGATATCCACGGTAGTTTCTCCCTTTTCTTTGTCCTTATATTTCAAAACTGCAGTAATCAGAAATGGAAATACCTCCTCCTCAACAAGCTGAAAGTCACCGTAATTTACCAAAATAGTATTATTGGTCAACGTGTCTCTTACCTCAACTTTCTCAAGCTTCATAGTCCTTGCTCCAATGGCATGGTCAAACATGAAATTACCATGCTGCTGCCTATAAGAATATACAGAGGATGCTCTGACCACACGCTCCCGATCATAGGGATAAATCAAATTGCCAATAATGACTGATTCTACCAGAGTATAGTTGATGTCAAAATCAAACTTCTGACTGAGCGCTTTAAAGTCATAAGCGAGGTATATTTTATCTATTTTATTAAGAATTGCCACCGAATCTGATGTGATCAGGATCCGGGCAGCTTCAATCCCAAGCCCTGGAGATAGTGAAACCCAAATAATGCTGTCTTTTTGAATTCGAATATTAGCTGTGCCTGACAGGCTATTATTTTTTGCTTTAAAATCAATTTTCGCTTTTGCAGACAAATACTCAAATTCAACGTCATCCACTGACAATCGATTGCCGCTTCTGTCAAAAATGTCCGAAAACCTTTTATTACATCCTGCCAATAGCACCAATAACAGTAGAAAAACAACTGTAGTGCTACTCGTATAATTTCCTCTCCGCAATTTTTTTGTCAATATTTTTTGAGGCATCGTCCAGCACGCTCGCTCGCTTCCACTGCTCTACTGCCTCATCAACCTTACCAAGTTTATACAACACGTCACCATAATGCTCAATGACTGTGCCATCTTCTTGCAAATTAGCCGCTTTTTTGAGATAAATGAGTGCTTCCTCATATTTCTCTAATGTGTAGAGTACCCATCCGTGCGTATCGAGGTAGGTTGGATTGTCAGGGTGCATCTCCACTAATTTGGAGGACATTTGTACAGCTTTGTCCATTTTCTCATTCCTCAAGCTGAGGAAGTAGCTGTAATTATTCAATACATGGTCGTTTTCAGGATTAGATTTGAGCGCGCTCTCATAAGCTGCATATGACTTATCATATTGCTTCATACTATTATAGGCATCCCCCATTTGACCATAAAAAATAGTAACCAACTTGGGGTCAGTTGCAAACTTTCTGCCCTGATCAAAAACTTGTACCGAGCGCTTGTAATCTTTATTGATCAGATAGCCAGTACCTGAAAAATAATAAAGAGCAGCCTGATTTGGGAAATACTCGAGCGCCTCTTCAGCATGCACAATTACACTGTCATATTGATTAAGACCTGCCTCAATATTGAGAATGTTTTGCCATGTGCCAAAGTTGGCCGGATCAATACGGACTGCCTTCAGATAAAAGCTTCTGGCTGCTTCTTGCTTCTGCAAACGGTACATCACATCACCTGCATAAGCCTGAACTTCATATTTATCAGGGTATTGTCTTGCGAGATCAGAAGCAAGCTCACCCACCAAATCAAAATCCTCAGGGGAAATGGCAGAACCAAGCAGGCCGTTTAAGACCTGTAGTTTTGCATTGAAGTCTACTTTTTTAGAGTCAAAGGTGCTTTTCGCAAGATCAAGGGCTTTCTGGGTATCCCCCTCGCTGAGCGCAATTTTGCTCAGGAGCAAATCTGCGTGCTGACTGTTATTTAGCTGTTCAAGCCTTTTTTTGGCCTCCTCCAGCATATTATGCGAAATCAGAAACTCCGTAAGCTCAATAGTATACCTGTCGTCACCGGGATTTTCTTTGATAAGTTTGTCCCAATCCTTCATGAGTGACTGGTAATCCTTTTTCTTCAGATAAATCTTTTGCTTCTCTCGCAACACTATTTCATTCATCCCAAAAACTTCCTCCGCTCTGGCATAAGTCTCCAGTGCTTTTTCACCCTCTCCCTGAAACTGGTAGAGGATAGCCAAATCAAACAGATAAGCCTCTGTTCCTGGAATGTTGTCAATGAGATTTTGGTAAATCCTGGTTGCTTGCTGATAATTAGATAATGATTTGTTGATTTCGGCTTCCAGCAAGAGGAAATATTTATTTCTAGGGTCAAGTTCTGATGCTCGATTTGCATAGGCCAGGGCATTCTGACTTTCACCATTCTTAGTGAGGATTTCAGCAATCTTAAAATTGATCACCGGATCATCGGGCGTAATCTCAAGAGCAGCTTTAAACAGCTCCAGGGATTTAAAATAATTTTCAAGAATCAATTCACGCTCAGCATCGATAATCATCGCCTCAGCCTTGAGAGCCTCTCCCTCAGAAAGTTGCGTTACGTCGATCGGAGTAAAATCTTGTTGCTGCTTCTTCTTTTTTTGTGCAAAAGAGGCAGAAGTCAAACCAATCAATACAAACGCTATATATATTTTCCTAAAATTCATTTCTTCCATTCTGAGAAATCTCCCAAACTAACATCAACAGGCGAGGCTTCCATGATTACGTGATTACCAACCATTGAGTTAACCAGATTAACTCCTTTTAGTGTGGTTTCGTTTTGAACCAGTGAATCTTTAATGTGGCTGTCCGTAAGAGTAGCATTCTTTCCTACTGAAACGTAAGGCCCTATAATTGAGTTCTTTACAACTACATTTTCACCAATAAAGACTGGTGGTAAAATAACCGAATTCTCAATCACCGCACTCTCCGCCACAATATTTTTATTAAGAAATCCCAAATATCTTGAATTTGACTCTACAGTGGCCTTCTTATTACCGCAGTCCAGCCACTCGTCCACAGTGCCGGTAGTAAATCGCACACCAGCCTGTTTCAGGTTTTCAAGCGCTGTGGTCAACTGGTATTCTCCACCAGCCATAATGTTGTTGTCAATTATACGATCCAGTTCTTTCTTCAACTTTTCGCCATCCTTGAAGTAGTAAATCCCAATGATCGCCAAATCCGAACCCGGGTTCTTTGGTTTCTCTACAAACTCCGTGATTACTCCCTCTATATCCAGGTTCACCACCCCAAAAGCACTGGGATCCTCCACTCGTTTGACCCAAATAATCCCATCATCTTCAGTATTCAATGTGAAATTTGCCTTGAACAAGGTGTCAGAAAATGCTACGGTCACATTTCCACTGAGCACCTCCCGGGCACAATGAACTGCATGCGCAGTACCAAGAGCCTCTTCCTGTCGGAAAATATGCGCCGTTGCCCCAACACTTTTAGCAATTTCATAAAGGCTGTCAATAATATGATCTTCAAAATCTCCAATAACAAATCCAATTTGCTCAATCTTATCAGGGGTGACCGCCGCGATATCTTCTACCAACCGCTGAACAATAGGCTTGCCGGCAATTGGTATCAATGGCTTTGGGGTTGTTAAAGTATGCGGTCTTAGGCGTTTGCCTTTGCCCGCCATTGGAATCACTAGATTCATATTTGAGAATTATTTGATGGAGCCACGACGAAAATCAATTATCCAGACAAGGCTAATGAAAAATGCTATTAAAGCAGTGGCAATGAAATACTTATATGATTGATTGAACTGGCAAAAGTAAAATGTACTAATGGAAAGACCAGCTACTACGATGTAAAAAAAGCCTTTTCCAACTTTGTAAGGTATGTAAAAGTGCTTCTGGCCTATCCAAAAACTGATGACGGTCATGACCATGTAGCTAATAAACGTAGTAATGGCACTACCCATATATCCGATCACCGGTATTAAAACAAAATTTAAAATGATCGTCAATAGAGCTCCAAGGATTGTAATCCAGGCACCATACCTCGTTTTGTCAGTGAGTTTATACCAGACTGAAAGATTGAAATATATTCCTAGGAACAACCCTCCTCCAAGTAACCATGGCACTATATCCAATCCTGTTAGGTAAGCCTCTCTTCTTAGGAAAATTGGTGCAAAAGCTGGCAAATATAAAGAAATGACCAACCACGAAAGCGAACCGAAGATCACAAATCCATGCATTACCTTGGCGAAAAGCTCAGGAGAATTCTTCTCTCCTGATTTGCTAAAAAAGAAAGGTTCAAAGGCATATCTAAATGCTTGTACCGCCAAGGTCATGAACACGGAAAGTTTATAGCAAGCACCGAAGATTCCGAGAATGGCTTGATTGGAATATCCGGGATAAAACCCTTCTGGCAGCCAGTATTTCAAGAGTACCCTTGAAAGCATCTCGTTGGTCACTCCTGCAAAACCCATCACCAGTAATGGAAGTGCATAAGCCATCATCAGCTTCCAATCCTTACCAAAGCGAAATTTTACAGATCGAAATGATTGATAAAAAAATGGAAGATAGGCACCATTTGCTATCAAGTTGGATATGAACACGAAGCCTACACCGAGCTCTGGCTGGTAGATGTTCACCAAAAAGGAATCCGGGTGTGCTGCAATCCACCACGGACAAAATAACAGGAAGAACATATTCAAGCCTATATTTAGCCCAATATTCCCCAACTTAAGCACGGCAAATTTGAGTGGTTGGCCTTCCAGTCTCATCTTAGCAAAAGGTACTGCTACTATCGCATCAATGGCCAGGATACAGGCGAGCCAGACAATGTATTTACCATCATCGGGATAGTTGAGCGTCCAGGCAATTTCATCAGAAAACAAACACAGCAGACCACTGAAGATAAACGAAGTGGTGATCAGTGAACTTTGTGCTATTTGAAAATAATGTTTTGAATCACCCTTTGTGGCAAACCGAAAGTAGGTTGTCTCAAACCCATAAGTATAGATCACATTGAGGAATGCCACAAAGGCATAGAGTTCTGTGACTACTCCATAGGCATCAGGGGCAAATACCGCCGTATAGAGGGGTACTAATAGATAATTCAGGACACGCCCAATGACACTGCTAGCGCCGTAAATGACCGTCTGACCGGCAAGTTGCCTAAGTTGGCCCACTTATTCTCCTTTAAACTCTGGGGTTCTTTTTTCCATAAAAGCCGCAGCACCTTCCTGAAAATCATCCGTGCCACAGCATCTGGCAAAAGCATTGGCTTCTGTCTGATAGCCATTCTCGTCCTGATTGAAGACCGCATTCACACAGTCAACTACCAACCCAATGGCAATAGGTGCTTTTGCGCTTATTTTGCCTAAAATTTCATTGGCTTTGGCTATAGCTGCTTCTTTGTCAGCTTCGGTATAATTGACCAGACCATAATTTAATGCGGTGGTTGCATCCATCATTTCCCCTGTCATGAGGTACTCGAATGCCCTGCCTTTACCTATTAGATGTGTGAGCCGCTGAGTGCCACCATATCCAGGAAGAATACCCAAATTCACCTCAGGCTGCCCGAATCTCGCATTGGCACTTGCTACCCTGATATGACAGGCCATAGCCAATTCACAGCCCCCACCAAGCGCAAAACCATTGACCACAGCAATAACCGGAGTATGACAGTTTTCTATCAGTTGAAAAATCTCTTGTCCTTCTTCAGCAAATTTTCTTGCATTCATCTCATTGAGCTCAGAAAACTCACCAATATCAGCACCAGCCACAAAAGCTTTCTCACCAGCTCCGGTAATGATCACCCCGCTGATGTCTTTATCATCATATACGGACTGGATCACTTCCTTGAGCTCAGCAAGGGTACTCGTATTTAGTGCGTTAAGTTTACTTTCTCTATTAATAGTAACTGTAAGAATACTTCCTTCAGTAGATAGTGAAAGGTTTTGCAAGTCTGCCATAGGGTTGGAGGAATCAATTGAAGTTGAAAGAAAAGTCAAAAATCAGATTATTTCAAACATTTCATGAAATAAGGCCTGATTAAAGAGGTCATTTAGAATCAAATTTTACAAATACTCTTTTTTATTCCTTTTTATTTTGTTGAAATCAAAATAGACTCAAGGTTATCAAGCATCGTATCGGCCATTTTGTTTAGATCAAATGATGGCTGCCACCCCCAATCTTTGCGAGCTGGTGCATCATCAATGCTATTAGGCCAGCTATCAGCTATTTTTTGCCGAAAATCAGGATTATAAGTCATTTGAAAATCAGGGTATCTCTTGAGAATTTCTTTAGTAATCATCTCTGGTGAAAAACTGATCGCAGAAACATTATAACTTGACCTTACAGTAATCTTGCTCGCATCTGCCTGCATAAGATCAACTGTAGCTTTCACCGCGTCATCCATATACATCATTGGTAACAAAGTATTTTCTTTAAGAAAACAATCATATTTATTTTCCTGTATAGCCTTCCAGAAAATATCCACTGCATAGTCCGTGGTACCGCCACCCGGCTGTGCCTTATATCCTATCAAGCCTGGATATCTAATTGACCTTACATCTACTCCATATTTCTCAAAGTAATACTCACACCAGCGCTCACCTGCCAATTTGCTAATCCCATAAACTGTGTTTGGTGCCATCACTGTATCCTGCGGTGTTTTGGTCTTTGGGGTAGAAGGGCCGAATACCGCAATAGATGAAGGCCAATAAATTTTAGAAACTCCACTCTTTCCGGTTTCCAAAACATTCAGCAAGCTGTTCATGTTCAGGTCCCAGGCGAGTTTGGGGTTCTGTTCTCCACGTGCCGAAAGTATAGCCGCCAGGTGATAGATTTGGGTGATTTTGTGTTTTGCTACAAGGTTGTTTAAAGACTGCTTGTCCATCACATCCAGTGACTCAGACGGTCCGTCCTTGATCAGATCAACGGGTTCTCTAAGATCTGAAGCAATGACGTTTTCTGTTCCATACAGATCTCGCAGCTTTAGGGTCAATTCCGTGCCCAACTGACCGCAGGCACCGATTACTAGTATTTTATCCATTTGGGGTAATGTCGTTTATGCCTGCAAAAGTAGTAATTTGATCATTCTCACCAGTTATAATCGGCTTTCCTTATAAATTTGTTTGCATGAATCTTCGAAGCTATCTCATAGGCAAAAAAATTGATCCTGATTTGTTTAAAGAAAACGAACCAGATCGATATAAAACCTTCAATGTTATGTTTTCACAAATACATCCCGATAGCTTTACAGCTCAAAAACTTTTTCTAATCAATAAGTTGAGAAGAAAATATAAGCTGGAAAGAGAGCCAGAAGAAAAGGTGGTGGCGAGACCTAAAATGCTTAAGCCTAAACTCATTAAGAAAACCCCAAAGAATTAAAATTCAGATAACAACATGTACACATCCTTAAAGACGAAACTTGAGAAGGAAATCAGCGAAATCAAAGAAGCAGGCTTGTATAAGGAAGAACGAATTATTGCTTCTCCGCAAGACGCAGTGATCAAACTGGACAGCGGCAAAGAAGTGATTAATTTCTGTGCCAACAATTACCTCGGGCTTTCCTCACATCCAAAGGTCGTTCAGGCTGCAAAAGATGCCATTGATTCTCACGGTTATGGAATGTCGTCCGTGCGGTTCATCTGTGGAACACAGGATCTCCACAAAGAACTGGAACGTAAAATCTCCGAATTTCTAGGGACTGAGGATACAATCCTATACGCTGCGGCATTTGATGCGAATGGCGGGGTATTTGAACCTCTTCTAGGCCCTGAAGACGCCATCATCTCTGACGCACTCAACCACGCTTCTATCATCGATGGTGTGCGCCTGTGCAAAGCTGCACGGTATCGCTATAACAACAATGATATGGCAGACCTGGAAGCCAAATTGCAGGAAGCTTCTGCAGCCAAAGTAAAGGTGATTGTGACTGATGGTGTTTTCTCAATGGATGGCACTATTGCCCAATTGGACAAAATATGTGACCTGGCTGATAAATATGACGCTGTAGTGATGACAGATGAATGTCATTCTACAGGTTTTATGGGTAAAAATGGACGTGGTGTACATGAATATAGAAATTGCATGGATCGTGTGGATATCATCACTGGCACACTGGGTAAAGCACTTGGTGGAGCTTCCGGTGGATTTACCTCAGGCAAAAAAGAAATTGTTGAAGTCTTGCGTCAGCGATCCCGTCCTTACTTGTTTTCTAACACAGTAGCTCCATCAATTGTAGGTGCATCCATCGCGGTAATTGATATGCTCTCTCAAACTACTGAACTCCGGGATAAGCTGGAAGTAAACACAACGTACTTTCGTAAACAAATGACGGATGCAGGCTTTGACATCAAGCCTGGTGACCATGCCATTGTACCCATAATGCTTTATGATGCAGTGCTTTCTCAGAAAATGGCTCAAAAATTATTAGACAAAGGGATATATGTTATTGGCTTTTACTTCCCTGTGGTACCAAAAGGACAGGCTAGAATTAGAGTTCAAATGTCGGCGGTACATGAAAGAGAACACCTTGATCAGGCAATTAAAGCTTTTACTGAAGTAGGTAAAGAATTAGGTGTGATCAGCTAGCCTTCGCAGACTCTTTGGAGGGCTCTTTTTTCTCAGTTGGAGTATCCGTTGATTTTTTAGGTTCTTCCTTCTTGGTGGAGCCTTCTTGTTTGGCTTTTTTCAGCACATTTTCTGTTGGTGTAGATGACTCTCGTCGTTCTTCGTATAGGTATTCGTTGATGGCCTTTCGCAGTTCTTGTGTGGATAGGTTGTGAAAGATTTCACCATTTCTCATGGTAGATAACTGTCCTGTTTCTTCAGACACCACTATTACTAAAGTATCGGTGTTTTCGGACATCCCAATAGCTGCCCTGTGTCTTAGGCCAAATTGGGCTGGCACATCTCTCTCCGTTACCGGAAGAATACATCTAGCAGCTATGATTTTATTGTCATAGATGATCACAGCTCCATCATGCAAAGGACTATACTTATTGAAAATGGCCATCAGTAACCGCTTGGATATCACGGCATCCATTCTATCGCCCGATTCTGCAAAAAACTTAAGTTCTGAATTCTTTGACAAAACGATTAATGCGCCGGTATTGGTTCCTCCCAGTGTTTTTGCTGCTTCAATCAACGGTGTGATGTCTGCCTTCTTGTAACCAGTGTTGGAGGACCAGATTGATTTAAAGTTTTCAAAGATGTTACCTTCATTGAAGATCGGCGCCCTGCCCAATAATAAAAGGAACTTTCTGATTTCCGGCTGGAAAAGAATGATGGCTGCAATAACTCCAACTCCCATGAACTGACCAAGGATATTGGACAACAACTCCATCTGAGCAGCATTTACCATCAGGTAGATCAAATAAAGAATGAGGAAACCAAGAAATACCTTGATCGCTACACTGCCTTTCATCAGTTTGTAAACCTGGTAAAGCAATACCGCGACAAAGAGAATATCAAGGATATCCACCCAGCCTATTTCAAGAAATCCGATATTGAATCCTAGAATCAAATTGTCAATTGGTTTACAAGTTCAACAGCTTCTACCGCCTCTTTCACATCATGAACTCTGAGAATGGAAGCCCCTTTAAGCAAAGCTAGTGTATTTAGTACAGTTGTGCCATTCAAAGCGTCCTCAGGATCGATATTTAACGTTTTATAAATCATGGACTTCCGTGATATTCCAATTAAAATAGGTAATCCGAGATGCTTCAAATATTCAACACGATTCAAAAGATAAAAATTCTGTTCTGCGGTTTTAGCAAATCCAAAACCGGGATCTATGATTATGTCTTTTATTCCTTCATTTCTTGCTTTGCTCACTCGTTCAGAAAAATAACCTGATATTTCCTTAACTATATCTGAATAATTGGCTTGTTCCTTCATCGTTTGTGGAGTTCCCTTCATATGCATGGCTATATATGGTACCTGCATTTTACTTACTTCCGATAACATCCTGTCATCTAGATTTCCAGCAGAAATATCATTCACAATGTTGGCACCACTCTCAATTGCAGCTTTTGCCACTCCCGCCCTGAAAGTATCAATCGACAAAATCACGTCTGGAAACCGATCACGAATAGTAGCAATGGGCTCTAAAACCCGGTCAATCTCTTCTTTCTCTGAAATATCAATCGCACCAGGTCTGCTAGAATACCCACCCACGTCTAAGAAACGTGCTCCTTCGCAAATCATTTGATCGGCTTTCAACAAAATATTTGACAACTGCTGATGCCTGCTGCCTGAATAAAAAGAATCCGGAGTAATATTTAGAATACCCATTACCTGTGGCTTTGAAAGGTCAACAAGTGATCCATTTACATTTATAGTAGTATGCGGAATCAATGTATTAGATTTGTCCATTAAGTAAGTTGATCACAATATAATCGAATTCTGAAGTTGAAAGATCAAACGATTGAGCAATACTGCGAAGTTATTGCTTCCTGTAAGGAAATTTTTGCCAAGAAAACGAAGGATTACGGCACAGCCTGGAGAATACTGCGGTTGCCGTCCATCACTGATCAGATTTATATCAAAGCACAGCGCATCAGGTCTATCCAGGAAAAGGGCGGGCACCAGAAAGTAGGTGAAGACATCAAGTTCGAATTTATTGGGATCATTAATTATTGTATCATGGCTTTGATACAGATGCATCTAACTGATGAAGACCCACTGGAAATCAGCTACGATTTGCTAGAACCAAAATATGATCTGGCTGCCAGCGATACATTGGAATTACTTAAAAATAAAAACCACGACTATGGTGAAGCATGGCGTGAAATGCGGGTGAGCTCCATCACTGATATCATATTGATGAAGCTACTTCGTGTAAAACAAATAGAAGACAACTCAGGTAAAACGATTATTTCTGAAGGCATTGATGCCAATTATCAGGACATGATCAATTACTCGGTTTTTTGTATGATCAAATTGAATGAAGGAAAGTCATGAGAATATTTTTTGAATTAGCCAGATACCTCGTAGGAGGACTATTCATATTTTCCGGTATTATTAAGATCAATGACCCAATCGGGACAGCCATAAAACTTCAGGAATACTTTGAAGTTTTTGCTTATGATTTCGCCCCGTTTTTTGAGTGGTTTGTGCCTGCAGCGCTGTTTTTCGCTATTTTATTAAGTGTCCTGGAAGTGGTTCTGGGAATAGCCGTGATCATTGGGTTTGCAATGCCACGTACAAGTTGGGCTCTGCTGGTTTTGATTGTCTTTTTTACTTTTCTCACGTTTTACTCAGCCTATTTCAACAAGGTAACCGATTGTGGGTGTTTTGGTGATGCGATAAAGCTTACTCCATGGGAATCCTTCTATAAGGACATTATCCTGTTGGTCCTGATTGTAGGGATATTTATCAATAGAAATAACTATGGCAGCTGGTTCTCGGAAAAGTTTGGTTATGTCAAAGTAATCGGGTCAACGATTTTCTTCACGTTAATGGCCAACTATGCCGTAAGACACCTCCCATTTATTGATTTCAGGGCGTATGCCATTGGCAACCATCTACCAACACTCATGGAGCCCTCAGAGGAACTGAAATATGAATATCTGATGGAGAAAGATGGTAAAGAACACATCTTTGATGCTTACCCTTCTGATAAGAGCTATGAATTCAAAGCCATGAACCTGGTCAACCCGGAAGCTCAACCTAAAATAACAGACCTGGGAATTTGGAATGATGATGGCGAATTTACCGATCAGCTCATGACTGGCGATAAGCTGCTAATTATCATTTATAGTGTGGACAAGGCCTCAACAAAACATATTGAAGAAATAAAAGCCCTTGCCAATCAGAGTAAAAAAGCTACACCATGGATTCTCACCGCTTCTGGCTATGAGGATTTTGAACGCTTCAGACATGAAGTTCAGTTAGCGGTGCCTTATTTCTTTGCAGATGCCACTGTGCTTAAAACTATGATTCGCTCGAATCCAGGCATCATGTTGCTTTCTGATGGCTATGTGCTCGGCAAGTGGCACCACAACGATACGCCTAACATTTCCGAGATCAATAGATTGTTGCCTTAATGAAACTCGGCAGGATTTATTTAATAGGAATGCCTGGATCAGGAAAATCTTTTTTTGGTCTTAAGCTTTCAGAAGCAATTGATTACCCGCTGGTTGATCTGGATACCGTGATTGAAGAAAAAGAGGGAAAGGAAATCTCCGAAATATTCGAAATTAATGGAGAGGATTATTTCCGTGATCTAGAAAGTAAAGTACTACATGAAGTTTCGGAATCATCAGATCACAAAATCATCTCTACAGGTGGAGGAGCGCCTTGTTACCGGCAGGGAATTGAGTATATGAACTCACAAGGCGTTACGGTTTTCCTTGAAACCGACAAAGAAATACTGATCCAAAGACTTGCAGAAAAAACACATCGACCACTGGTGCAGGGAGATACCCAAAAGCGTGTGGATGAACTCCTGAAAGCTCGCCTACCTATTTACAAAAAAGCCCAAATCTCCATAGCACATAGAGAAGTGGACCTTTTGCTTGATGTTTTAAAAGCCCTTAAAAATTAAATCCTATTGTAGTAGAAATTGTAGTTGATTTACTAAGAACGTCTGCTTCTGGTTGATTCTGTTCGACATAATATGGAGCAAAAACCTCCTTTTGTCTCCGGTTCACCACTGCGAGATCAATAAAGAAATCCTGTGATCTAAAACCTACACCTCCAGTAATATTCTGACCGCTCCTGTCGAAATTCTCAGTACCCTTATAAGGATCCCCAAAATATGCATACCCAGCTCTAAGGCGCAGTTTATCCAATCTAAATTCAGCTCCAGCCCGATAGTTTATAGTTCTTCCATACAGTCCATCAATGGTTTGATTATCTGCGGTAACATTAAAGTCACTTGTTTTCAACTGGCTCCGGCGATAATCAACCAATTCAACATCCGCTGAAATAAATCCAAGTTTGTTCAAAAATACTGATGCCCCTGCAGAGAGTTTTCCCGGACTTTTCAGGTTATATTGACTGATAAAAAGATCGCTAGTAAAATTACGGTCATTCAAGATGGTGCCATCATCCAACTCCACATCGTTCCACTGTGTGTCGTGCCGAAATTCGCTCTCCTCGTCCAAAGAATAATATGTAGGAGTATTGTAAGAAACACCAAGTGTCAGGATGTTGATAGGCCTGACAATCAAACCTAACGAGCCTTTCACACCGCTTCCATTGATGGCTAAATCATCCCTGATCTTGGTGTAAGAAATCCAATCATCAACCTGTGTATTACCTTCATCATCTTCATAAAGAAATTGCTCCTCTGTATAGATTTTCCGTGTGCTATAGTTTAACGTTACAAACCCCAATCCAGCACCAAAGTAAACCATATCATTATAGTTACCTCCCCAGGAGAAATTCAAATCATATTGAGACCCGCTCCTGGTAATTGTTTCGGACTGCTGAGGAAACCCCAAAACAAAAGAGTCATAACCAATCACATTTTCTTCATCATCATACACTGGATTAATCAGGTAATTTTCATAAGCAGATAATGCATATCCGGAAAGATTATTCGTGCTAGTAGATCCGGCTTCTGCCAGAAATGAATCAATAATGGAATTGTTCCCATTCCTACCCTGATAAGTAATCTCGTCGTTGAAATCATTAGTCCTGTTCAGGGAGATTGCGAAAGAACCTCCCTTAAATTTCTCACTAGTAAAATCCCCTTTATTGGTGTTGAAAACCACACCCATGTTGGCAAAGTTGAAATTGTTTTTATAAGTTGAAATTGTACTGCCTAAATATGTGGCGTCTGCTGTATGTAGGTTTATACTTGGAGTAAAAGAAAATACGCTACGATTAAAGAAACCCAATCCGGCTGGATTAGATCCGGCTGAACTCATATCTGCCCCTAAAGAAGTCTGCGTACCTCCAAAACCCTGCATGCGGGCTGTACTACCGTAAGTAGAGCTCGTCTGACTAAAGATCAAAGCATCATTGTAGTAACCTACTGCGCCATCCACCACTTGAGATTTGGCCGAAAATCCAGCCAAAACAATCCCAGTGAAAAATATATATCCTAATTTTTTCATTCCAATTCAATTGATATGTGAAAACCTGCTATGAAATACTAGTTGCCTCCACGGGACCTAGAAGAAGAACTACCACCACCCCTTGAGCTACTGCCTCCTGAAGAAGACCTACTGCTACTACCAGAAGAAGATCGACTACTGGATCCTGAGCTAAAAGAACTTCCTCTACTACTACTTGATGAGCTTCTGCTTGGGGAATAACTAGACCCACTACTTGATGAAGAACTTCTACTAGGAGAGTAAGAGGAAGACCTGCTTGACGAACTTCTACTAGGAGAGTAGCTGCTTCCTCTGCTACTCGATGAACTATTCGATCCAGTACTATATCGTCTACTGCTCGAACTCGATGCAGATGATCGCGAGTCAGATGAAGACCTGGATGCAGATGACGATGACCTGCTGGATCTACTGGAATAAGAGTCTCCACTGGATACTCCTGATCTGGATCGATTTGTCGATGCACTGCTATTCGACACATACCTACCACTTGAGGAAGTTGATGATACACGCCCCGAAGAACTAGTTCTGGATCTTGAGAAGTATTCGTTTTGAGATCTGCTAAAATCTCTACTGTCAGTGTTCGTTACTCTGCTGTTTACCGTTGATCTTGAATTAGCGCTTCTTGATCCCTGAGCCACTACACCACCACGAGAATTTCTACTTCCTACCACTACATTTCTTCTTGGAGTGGAGGACTCATTTCCTCCATATTGATTGCCATAGTAGTACCCCGAGTAGAAGCCTGAATTATACGCGTAGTTATATCTGTCCCATCTATTCCATCCATATCCATAAGGTCGTCCCCAACTATTATATGGACTGTAAAACCCATAGCCAGCATAGTAGCCACCAGCAAATCCTGGATAACCCCAGAAAGGATCATAAAACGCATTGTACCCCCAGGCATTTCCCCAACCAAATCCAATATTTATATTCCAACCTGTATTCCAACCATACCAGGGATCATAGCCCCAACCAGCATTGTTCCATCCATTATTATATCTTGAATTGCCGTAGTAATTATTAATAACCGTGGTGCCCTGAGCTGGAGCATACTGATCGGTAACATAATTATCAGAATAATATTGGATGTTTGACATGGAAGGTTGACTGTAATTGTCATTATCCCCGTAGTTGATATCATCAGATTCCTGACCATATTCTGAATCACTTTTGTACCGGGCGATATACTCCGGGTTTACCTGATGAGTAGAATAGTTGTCTGAATACGTATTGTTCGTATAAGACTCATAGGTAGAAGCACTTTCGTTCTCAATCTTTTCTTGCTTTTCTGCCTTTTTACGATCCTTTGAAGTAAAATACAAATCATCATACTCCTGAGCAGATGCACCGACAACCAACATTACCAGCAACATGGTGGTAATAATTCCTTTGAGATTTTTAAAAGCTTCCATAATTCCTACGTTTATATTACTAATACAATCAAACCCTGCTCCAAGTTTCCGTAATGTACGGCTATATTTGTGACCCAGAATTTAAAAAGTATTTAAGCAATTACTATACCAAAACGTTAAATCTAACATGAGTAAAGCAATTCCAAGCAGATCGGAGGACTATTCTTTATGGTACAATGAGCTAGTGAAGAAAGCTGGATTAGCTGAAAATTCGCCCGTAAGAGGCTGTATGGTGATAAAACCCTATGGTTTTGCCATTTGGGAAAAGATGCAGCAGACCCTTGATAAAATGTTCAAAGAGACTGGTCACTCCAATGCCTACTTCCCTCTTTTTATCCCAAAATCTTTTTTGAGCAAGGAAGCTAATCATGTGGAAGGGTTTGCAAAAGAATGTGCGGTGGTCACTCACTACCGGTTAAAAACCGATCCTGAAAACGGTGGTGTCATAGTAGATCCAGACGCTAAACTGGAAGAAGAACTTATTGTAAGACCTACTTCCGAAACTGTAATTTGGGATTCTTATAAAAACTGGATTCAATCTTACAGAGACCTGCCCTTACTCATTAACCAATGGGCCAATGTAGTTCGCTGGGAAATGAGGACTCGTTTGTTCCTAAGAACAGCAGAGTTTCTGTGGCAGGAGGGACATACAGCTCATGCCACACGTCAGGAAGCAGAAGAGGAGACTCGCCAAATGCTGGACGTTTATGCAGAGTTTGCTGAACAATATATGGCCATGCCGGTGATAAAAGGGGTTAAAACCGAATCGGAAAGATTTGCCGGTGCGGTAGAAACCTATTGTATTGAAGCACTTATGCAGGATGGCAAGGCACTTCAAGCTGGCACTTCCCACTTTTTAGGTCAAAACTTTGCAAAAGCATTTGATGTGAAATTTGCTACCAAAGAAGGCAAAGATGAATTCGTGTGGGGAACCTCCTGGGGAGTTTCCACAAGACTCATGGGAGCATTGATCATGGCGCACTCAGATGATGATGGGTTGGTCTTGCCTCCAAACCTCGCTCCTATCCAAGTGGTCATTGTGCCTATCTATAGAAAAGATGAAGAGCTGGAAAAAATCTCCGAAGTTGCTGAAAGCTTTGTCAAAGAACTGAGATCTAAAAATGTTTCTGTTCAGTATGACAAAAGAGACACCCATAAGCCAGGTTGGAAATTTGCAGAGTATGAACTTAAAGGAGTGCCTGTAAGAATTGCTATTGGGCCAAAGGATTTAGAAAAAGGCACAGTGGAAATCGCAAGAAGGGACACCAAGGAAAAACAGTTTGTAGCACAGGATCAAACCATCGATCATGTAACAAATCTTCTCTCTGTAATTCAGTCTAGCATTTATCAAAAAGCAGCCAACTTCAAAGAAGCAAATACGCGGACAGTAGAGTCTTATGAAGAATTTAAACAAGTTTTGGAATCTGACGGAGGTTTCATCTATGCACACTGGGATGGCACTCCAGAGACAGAGGAAAAAATAAAAGAAGAAACAAAGGCAACAATTCGTTGTATTCCGTTAAATTCAACTCTCGAGGAAGGAACTTGCATCTATTCGGGTAACCCGTCTAAAGGAAAAGTGCTTTTCGCTAAAGCCTACTAAAAATGGAATGGTTGCTAATCATTGGATTTATTCTATTTGGCACAGCTTTGGTTGTTGCTGAAATCTTGTTTGTCCCAGGCATTTTCATTGCGGGTAGTATTGGTGTAATTATAGCTGGCTATGGGGTATACACCTCCTATGAATCCTTTGGTAGCACTGTAGGTACAATCACACTTGTTGCCACCGTTTTCACAAACGTCTTGGCAATCTACTTTTCTCTGAGAGGAAATTCCTGGAATTCGTTCTCCCTGAAAGAATCACACATATCACGTTTCAATGATGAAAGAATCCTTGACGTCAAACTGGGTGAAGAATTCAAGACCATTTCCGTCTTAAAACCTATTGGGAAAGTCATTCACAATGGCATAGAGTTGGAAGTAAAGTCGAGTGGGGACTATATAGAAGAGAATAAAATTGTTTATGTTTCAAAAATTGACAAAAATCTAATCATCGTAAAAGAAAGAAAATGAATTTCGGCATTCTTACTATCGTGATTCTCTTCATGGGGATCATCCTATTTTTCGTCTTGTTCTATTACATACCTGTTGGTCTATGGATTACCGCCCAGGTAACTAATGTAAGAGTAGGTCTCTTTGAGTTATTCTTCATGAGAATAAGAAAAGTACCGCCTTCTATCATTGTGAACTCATTAATCACAGCCACAAAGGCTGGATTGAAAATCACAGAAGCTGAAGGAGGATCGAGGCGAGACCTGAAAACACAGGATCTGGAAACACACTATTTGGCTGGTGGCAATGTACCTCAAGTGATCAAGGCTTTGATCTCTGCTGACAAAGCAAACATCAACCTGACATTCAAACAAGCAACCGCTATTGACCTGGCGGGCAGAGATGTTTTTGAAGCGGTTCAAATCTCGGTAAACCCTAAGGTGATCAACACACCGTCTGTAGCTGCTGTGGCTGCTGATGGTATCCAGCTGGTGGCCAAAGCCCGGGTGACTGTGAGAGCAAACATCCAGCAACTAGTAGGTGGAGCTGGTGAAGATACTATCTTGGCAAGGGTCGGTGAAGGTATTGTTACTTCTATTGGCTCTGCTGCTAGTCACAAAGACGTGTTAGAAAACCCTGACAAAATATCCAAACTTGTACTTCAAAGAGGTTTGGACGCTGGAACAGCGTTTGAAATTCTGTCAATTGACATTGCGGACGTTGATGTAGGGGCAAACATTGGTGCGAAACTTCAAACTGACCAGGCGTCGGCTGACTTGAAGGTAGCAGAAGCAAAAGCGGAAGAAAGAAGGGCTATGGCTGTAGCAGAAGAACAGGAAATGGTAGCTAAAGCCCAAGAAGCTCGGGCAAAAGTAATCCTGGCAGAAGCTGAGGTGCCTAAAGCGTTGGCAGAAGCATTTAGATCTGGAAATCTCGGTGTGATGGACTATTACAAGTTCCAGAACATCCAGGCAGATACAGACATGAGGGAATCAATAGCCGGTACCGGAAAGAAAAAAGGAGGTACTGGAACCAAGAAAAAAGGTGAGTAGATACTCCCACAGATAAATAGGAGCCACTTCAGTTTTGAAGTGGCTTTTTTTATTTCCCTATCAATACAAATGGTGCCCAATAATAAGGTTGCTTAAATTTCTCTGACTTGATTAGTGCTAATTTTGCGTCTCGCAAAGCACTTGACTTAGTCGAACCGTTCATCATGGCACCATAAAAGTCAACCATCAATTTAGCAGTACTTTCGTCACTTACTTTCCACTGAGATACCACCAGGTTTTTTGCGCCAGCATAAAGGAAAGCTCTGGACAAACCCACGATCCCCTCACCATAGGCAAACTTTCCAAGCCCGGTTTCACAAGCACTCAAAGTGACAAGATCTGCATGTAGATCCAGGTTGTAAATTTCAGAGGCAAATAAAATACAGTCTTCTCCGGACTCTTGATTCTGGCTCATAAAAACTCCTGAAAACTCAGGGTTCGCTTCATTCACAAAACCATGTGTCGCAAAATGTATATATTGATAATCCTTCATGATTCCTGACTTGATCACTTCTTCCTTCGCTTCATCATATATTAAAGTTTCAGAAAGGTTTCCCCTTGATTTAACCATTTGGTCAATTGCATCCACTTCCACCTTAGTCCCGGGCAGCGCGGTGATTTGCTCTCCATTAATTGTAAATCCCCTTTGCTCTTGGGTAGATACCAACCGAGATGCAGCAAACAGGTCCTTTGCACCTGCTGTTAAAGTACTGATGCCTGGCTCTGAAAACACGGGAGCGAATGAAAGGAGGTTATTTTTATAATTATTTGAGCCTTCGGAAAGCATCGCGGCAAGTGTGAGTGAATAGGTATAACTTACCTCATAATCCTCTATAATATAGCGTCCGTTCCTTGTGAGGGTTTCAAATGGGAAATAGTTAAAAGGCCCTTCCGGAACCACCCAAAGCCGACTTACTTCTAGCCCGGTTTGTTCAAAATAATTCTCAACATCCATCAGGGCAAGGTTGTAGAGCTGTTTTGAAACATAATCGAATGCACCATCCGATTTGAAAATTATTGCATTCCTATAAGCTGTAATCAGCTGTTCAAACTTTTCTGCATAGGGTTTGGTGAAAACCTGAAAGTCATTCTTTGTAATCAAAAATATATGGAGAGAAGAATCACTGGCAGCGTACTCTACGATAACCTCATTTTCCGAAAGCAAATCTCTTTGAACCTGTGCTACAGACGTGATCTCAAAAGCACCAGTTAGCTCTTTGAATTTAGGTGTAGCTTCCAGTTGGTTGGTCACCTCGTCATATGCTCGTTGTTGTGAGAAAAGTTGTGCTCGTAAATTATTATATCGTTCGTTCTGATCAGGTTGCCCTGAAAGTTTAAAAGCCTCTTGCTTCATCTTCTGGATATTGGTCTCAAGCTCTCTTTGTCGGCTGACAAGCTCCTGATCGACCCCTGCAAACGACTTCACATTGCTCGCTTTCAAAGCATTGATCAATACATTGGCTTTTGACCTCTCAGCAAAGTAAAATGCTTCTTCGAGATACTCCCTATCACTGGTTGCCTTGTAGTTTTCAAGCGCAGTTTTGACGCCAACATTAGCCAATAAACTCTTCCATACACCGAACTCAATTCGATCCTTATCATTAGTAATCTCTCGCTCAGCTAAGAGAACCTGTAAATTGGCGTCATTTACGTATTTTGACGCTGCGGCTAAATGCTTAACATCATTTTCAGCCAAATAGAGTCGGTAATAATTATCAATTTTATGCACTTGTGCGATGAAATAAAGCACATCATTCTCAACTGCTCCTTCAGGATTTTTATTGGCATTGATTGAAAGGTCCGAATAATTCAAACTTTTAGCATAATCTCCTTTCTTCATCGAGAGCTCAGAAAAACTCAGATAAAGTTTGGTCAGCGATGAGGAAACGGGATTGAGCAACTTTGCAATATTCAGAGATTTATTAAAATGCTCTGCGGCAAGTTCCAATTCACCCGTTTCAAGATAAATATTACCAAGATTCGCTTCCATATCTGCAATGAGTTGATTCTCGTTGCCCAATTTTGATCTGCGCAATTGCAAACTCGTTCTGGTAGATTCAATTGCATCAGGATAGTTTTCATTCAAATTTTGAGCTATTGCTAAATTCTGATAGACAGTTGCAGTAGTCAGCGTATCAAGTTTCCCGAAACCGAGAATCGATTTGTAGACATCTATGGCTTTAGGGTAGTTAGACCTACCATATTCTATCAATCCAAGATTCATTTTTGTATCAAGCACTTCACGGTGACTTTCGTCAAAATAAAGCCGTAAGATTCTTAAAGACTCAAGAAGGTAATCTTCGGCTTTAGCGTATTCACCGTACTCCATATAAGCAGTGCCTAGGTTATTGAGTACCCCCGATTGATCCAATTGATCTACCTGGCCTAGGTTTTCATACAGCCTTAATGCCTTCTCATAATTCTCCACCGCATCATTGGTATATCCCATCTGATGCTGAATCAAAGCTCTTAAATTGTGATTACTTGCCATTTTACTGGATTGTTCACCATAAATTTTGATAACAATTTCTTTGTGTTTTTCCAGGGCACCTTTGGCTTCCTCAAATTGCAGAAG
Source organism: Marinoscillum sp. (assembly GCA_040218045.1). GTDB lineage: Bacteria > Bacteroidota > Bacteroidia > Cytophagales > Cyclobacteriaceae > Marinoscillum. Next base: position 4,846 of record JAVJQA010000012.1, on the reverse strand, counting down.
CTCAGAGAATGTAATCGCAAGGTTGTTATATATACTTACTAAGTCGACGGTCTCAGGACCATTTGCCTTAAGTTGAATCTTCTCAGCGGTCTTTAGACACTCAACAGACTTTGAGTAGTTATCAAGACTTGAATAAACATTGGCCATATTGACCAGTGTATTTCCATATGTAGGGTGACTGTCACCGTAGGCATTTCTTTCTATCTCTAGATTTTTCTGATAATAGCCCAGGGCCTTTTCATCCTGACCCAAGGTATGATAGACATTCCCTAGTCCATTATAGACCTGCCCAGCTTCAGGGGAAGACTTTCCAAATATGTCAATTCGTATGTCCAGGGCTTTGTTGAGGGCAGATATAGATTCCTCGTACTTATTCATCTTCTGATAAACGATGGCCAGGTTATTCAATATTGTAGCTGAGGTAGAAGGGTCACTATTGTTAAAATTTTCATTGGCCGTCTCAGCTTCCTTCAGCAAACTCTCCGCTTTTTTAGTGTCTTGTCTTGAATCCGCAATTCGGGCTAGTGCGATATATGTCTTCGGCAAAAGGGCTTTCAATGATCCAGTCTTATATTTCCTGGCTTTTAGGAGATAATCCCCTGACTGTTCATAGTTACCCAAATTCTCAAAGCACGAGGCAATATCCTCAAGTGCCTCAATTATTTCAACATCATCAGCATTTTTGCTAATCATGGAGAAGTGTTCTTGATAATGTGTCAGGGCTTTCGCATAATCTCCCTTGTTGAAGTATGCAATCGCTCGGTCTTTATAATATTTGATGGTTGTAGGATCCTTTCCGCCTACATTTTTCTTGCTAATCTCAAATGCAGAAGTATAGTAACTTATGGCTTCATCATATTTTTTCAAACCCTGATAGGCATTGCCCAATGATTGGAGATAAGAGGCATACTCCTGACTGCTTTGTCCATAAATTTTCTCGCCCAGGATTAATGTCTGCTCATGATAATCTTTCATCCTCGGATAATCCTCAGCATGCTCATAAGCTACTCCAACGGCTCTCAGAGCAAGTAAATAGTCTTCAGAATCCTTCCCCCATAGTTTTGATTTAATCTCCAAACTCCTTAGAGCGACCCTAATCTGCTCATCATAAGCTTTGGCATTTCCTGCCACAAAAGGCATAGAGGCATAGATCCAGTCTGTGTAAGGATGGATTAGACCAAGTTCGTGCTCCATGATATTCGCTGCCTTATTGTAGAAATACAGAGCAGAATCGTATTCACCATTAAAATCCATAGCATAAGCGAGATTCGAAAATGCTTCTCCTATGGCCAATTGATCGTTCTTATCCAGTAAAAGCAATGCGGTTTGATAGAACATTTTGGCGGTATCGTAGCTCGCTCTTTCATGATAGAACTTTCCGTAACCAATGTAACTCAGTGCAGCTTGAGCAGATTCTTCTCCATACTTTGCTACGGCCAAATCCGAGCCAGCAAAAAGGTGCTCCAAAGCTTCATCAACATACCCATGTTCGAAATAAGACATGGTGAGATAGTAACGTGCCTTAATAGCCATCTCATCGTTGGCATTTACAAAATGCTTGAAAGATTCGATAGCGGAGACATATTGAAAATTATAGTAGTTTTCTACAGCCTTATTGAAGGAATCTCTTGACTGCCCTAATGAGACTGATGTCAAAAAGATGAAAATAATTTGAATCCAGTTTTTCATGCATCAAGTGTCTTAAACAAGAAAATTCGGGCAGTATTTAAACCACCCGAAATTCCTCCAATTCAATATTATAGTAATTTAAAGCGCAAAACCTGCCCTTACCCCCAGGTAATCAACAAAGTCGCCTTTGTTCAGGAATATGCCACCCTGAATAAATTTCCATCTGGCGTTAACTCCCAATCTCACGTATTTGGATTTACCATAGTTCGTTTCAATCCGATCATTGGCAACAGCCTGAAAACTATACATAAACTCTGGCCCCAATTTAATTCCAGCTACATCAAATATGTATCTCGCGCCGACCGGCACATTAATGTAGCCAAGGCCTTCACTATCATCCTTGAGTCCCATAAGACCCATCTCAGCTCCAAAATGAAGGTGGAAAGGTGACAGTGTCCTAATAGTCCATAAAATTTGCGCTGAACCTGAAAAAGTCACAGTATCAGGGTTAATAAAATTGTATTGTAAATGAATCTCACGCAAATTCGCTTCCTTCACAAACGCCGCTCCAGCGCCAAAAGAACCTCCCAGAGGAGTGCCAAAAGTGTTTACATATGGATTGAACCTCTTGTAGATATAATCATCAAGGTCCTCTATCTTATCAAAACCATCAAAGGACGAAGTTCTTTCACGCTTTGTAGGTTTCACTGTAGACGTTTTTGTGGTAGTGGTCACCTTTTCCTCCCCGCAATCTGAACCACTTGGTAACCCACCTTTTTCTGCTGCTTTTCTAAACCTTTCTAAAAGGTCCGCTTGAATGGTTTTACCAGTGACAAAAGCAGATTCCTCTTTGAGTCCATCAAACTCCTCATCACCACTAATCTGATCTGATCCTTCTCTTTCAAGCCTCAATCTGGTAATTTTCAATTCCACTCTACGGTTTTTTTGCCTTCCGCTATCAGTATCGTTAGAGGCTACAGGTTGTGATTCTCCATACCCTACCGCAGATATTCGAGCATCAGCTATTCCCTTTCCAACCAAATAAGCTTTCACTGAGTTAACTCTTTCCTGTGAAAGTCTCAGATTGGCCTCATCGGAGCCTACATTGTCAGTATGACCACCAAATTCGATGACAATCTCACTACGATTCATTATATCATAGAGCTTGTCAAGTTCTTCTTTTGAATCCTCTCTCAATGAGGCTTTCCCAAAATCAAAAAAGATATTCTTAACTTCAAACTTGGCACCTACTTTTATCTTGGTAACACCGTGATCTTGAATGACCTCCCTTTGAGTTTCCAGTTCTGTTAAGTATTCATATCTGGCATTCCTTAAGATCCTGTCCATTTCCTTCCCTTCTTTAGAATACTGGCCAGCTAAAGTGATCATCTCCTCAAAATTGGTCACAATATCCTTTTCCGCACCAGCAGCCAATAATGTATCATAAGTCACACCATACCGGTCTACTCTTGTATTTGACTCAACCAGAAGCGGGTAATCATCTTCAAGAACCTCTTCGAATGACTTCTTTTTGAAATATTGGCTAGGATCCGTTAAATCAAGGGTAGTTGAATAATACAAAAATCCCTTCATATCAACGATTACGTCATACTTCCGGAACGATGGTAAGGAAACAGCATAAGAGCCATCCTCCGTTGAACTCAACGTTTTCGCCACTTCTTTCCCATCCTCAGTATCGTAATATCTGATAATTACCGATGCTGCAGAATCTTTCTCATCCAGTACAGTACCATATACATGGAAAAGCGCCTCAGGCCTCATAGAAGGTGGCAGAATGAATTCAAAGATATCTTTTGACCCCCCTGTTTCAATTCCGCCCAGCCCAACCATATACGCTTTTGTGCCAGATTCAGGAATGGTGAGATAGCTATCATCTTTTAACGTATTGATATACCTACCAAGGTTAACTGGCTTTGACCAGTTGGTCCAGGTGTCATCAAGTCTCTGGGATACAAACATATCCCTCTCCCCGAACCCGAAATGTCCAGTAGAAGCAAAATAAAGTGTTTTACCGTCTGCAGCTAAAAATGGTGAAAGATCTTCGCCTGTGGTATTAATCGTTTTCCCAAGGTTCTTAGGTACGGTCCAACCGTCTTCGGCAGTAAGTTCCGTCACATAAAGATCCGTGTCTCCTTCTCGATCGCTGGCGAATAATAAAAACCGGCCATCAGCACTCAAATTTGCCTGTGCTTCCCAGTTTCCTGTATTAATGGTTCCACCCAAATTACACGGATACGTCCAGGTTCCATCAACATTAATTGAGTAAAAAAGGTCACCATTCCCAAAACTACCAGGGTAATTTCCAAATAAGATAACTACGTTCTGATCTGCAGAAATAGCCAACACTCCTTCATGGCTTTTCGTATTAAAAACATCAAATCCTTTGGGCTTACTCCACCCACCATCTGGGAGTCTATCTGAATAGAATATGTCATCTCCACCCTTACCTTCAGGTCTATCTGTACTTACAAAATATAACTTTTGACCATCTTTGGTAATCTGTGGGATGATCTCATACTTATTGCTATTTAGAACATCAATTGGACGCATCTCAATTTCATCGTCATCTCGTTTTAGTAATTGTAGCCATTGGTTAGCCAAAGAAATATCTGCTCCACTATAGCTTGATTTATAAGTCTCTAGTGATGAAGTAGCTTTATCAAATTGTTTAAGTGCAAAGTAGCTCTTTGCCAGACCCAAATATTTAGAAGCGTCAGTCTTTGCTTCTACTTCATAGTATCGAGTCGCATTGTAATAATCTTGTGCTTCAAAGTAGGAATCCCCACTCTGAGCAATTGAACTCAGTGAAATTATCAGAGAGCCAATTAAAAAAGTAAGTTTGGCGTTCATGGTGATATTTTTAAACAAATCACGCCAAAAACAGAAATTAGCTCAATACCATGCAATACGTATTTATATAAGTAGTATTGGGTATTTATTTCAAAACTCTTACTCAGATAGGAAAATCATAGTTTAAAAGAAATTTTTAACTGAGTCTTATCAAATTTAAAGGTAAATATCTGGTAGCAAACAGGTTACTACTGAGCCTTTCACGTGTTGTACTTTGTGGGGACACCATAAAAAAACCCTGACTAGAAAACTAATCAGGGTTTATAAAAACTGGCAACGACCTACTCTCCCACATGTTACTGCAGTACCATCAGCGCTGGTGGGCTTAACTTCTTTGTTCGGAATG
>JAVJQA010000006.1:0-445887 GCA_040218045.1 Marinoscillum sp. | reverse complement strand
GCAAAGTTTGTGAGTGTACCATCGTTGGAGCCCGCCCGGTCCGTTAAGGTAATTCCAGTTTCATCTGAAAAATCATAATAGGCAATTAAGCCTGGATCTGACCCGGTAAGTTGTTCATCTTTCAAGGAAGCTATTTGCGCTTCTGATCGCGCAGTATTCCATACCCTGACCTCATCTATCTCCCCTATGAATGGACTTGACGAATCCCAGGCATTATTTCCTATCTTGAAGTCAGTGTTTCCAATAAACGGATTATCGTGAGTGCCACTACCTATGAAAGAACCATCTATGTATAATGAACTGACCAGCGTAGTAGTATTATGAGTCACTGCTAAATGATGCCAACCAGTGGTTACTGTATAAGGTATAGTGATATCATTAAAGACAAACCCAATTAAAACCGAGCTTGATTGCAACCTAATATGGAGTGCCTGATCATCGGTTCCGTTACTGCCAAGACCGAAAATCGTTTGATTATTATTTGAAGGGTTCCCCGAGTTAATCCAAGTTTCAATTGTGAAGTCAGAATTAGCGAGGTTGATTCCCGTGCCCGAAACGTAATCATCCGTCCCATCAAAATACAAAGCGTAGTTTGGAGGAGTCACCAGTGAATAGGTCCGGTTGATCAAGTCAATAGTTACATCATAAGTGCCTACTGAGACAGCTATATTGGCACCAGTTTGATCAAGTGATCCGTCTGCGCCATCATCACCCCAACTTCTATCCCAGAGATCATTGGCGCGAACCTTCCATTGTCCGGTAGTGAATTTAAGATTATTCAAACTGAATACACCCCCGCCTTGATCAATTAAATCTATATCCGAATCCCAATCTACAGGGAGCGCATCTCCCAGTATTCCCAGGCTATTGATTAGGGTAGCTCCATACCATTCAGCGGCTCCTCCAAAATTGATTACGTACAGACCATCTGCGTTTATGTAAACAGGCAATCCGCCTAAATCAGGTGTGCCGTCAAATTCCGGATCTGGATTTTCACCATCTCCAAAGTCCAAAGCAGGGTCGTCATTAATTCTATAGCTAAATGTATTGGTGTTGAACGCCTCCACAACGGCTTCCCATGCACCTAAATTTGACTCAAAAGTCATATAGGTGGGTCCACCAGCGAGCCCAACAATTGAAACAGTATTGATTGTAAAGCTTACGGCCAGTTGGTTCGAGGCCACATTTAGGTTGCTTGCTACATCGGTAGCTACATTTTCATTGATGTCTACAGTTAAATCGAGAGCGGAAGATGGGGTGATGTCTGCTGTAAAGGTTTGGCCATCCCCTTGAAGATTGTCAGCGGATCCATTGATCACACTGATATCTTCTACCAGAAACCCGATCACAGGTTCATCAAATGTGATGGTGATTTCAAACGGATCAAGACCTGTTATTTCTGAGGTTGAACTCGAAATTGTTGGGGTGGGTCTGACCACATCCGCAGGTGGATCATCCAAAGTTGGCCCGGTTGTGTTCCACACCGCAGACCCATTGATCGTACCACTTTGATTGGTTCCGGCTATGTCATTAAGAGTAGTCCCCGTTCCATCACTGAAGTCATAATATGCTACGAGTCCACTCTCTCCACCGGTCATTGCTCTATCATGGTTTTCACCTATGTCTCCGGCACTTCGAGCCTCATTCCAGATACGCACTTCATCGATTTGACCAGGCCAGAACTGGGTTACTCCATTGTAATACCGACCTATTTGTACAACATTCGAATTGTTCTGTCTAACACCAGAAAATGTGGATGAACCACTTAGTTGCCCATCAATATACAGATACATATTGATGCCATCCACTACGGCCGCAATGTGCGTCCATGCGTTGAGAGTGATGTCCTGATCTGAACCATTGTCATTTCCATACACATTAGATATTCCAGAACCATTTCCGAGGAAAAAATTCACATTTCCGGTTGACTGCTGGACTTGTAAATTAAACTCTGCGTTACTATTAGTGGTGTTTGCTTTTGAGATTATGGGCCTATAGGCACTAGCAAAATCAGTGAGATAAACCCACGCTTCTACAGTAAAATCACCAGTAAACAAATCATCCTCAAAGAGGTCAACGTAATCGCCAGAACCATCAAAGGTAAGTGCGGAGTTGCCCGCAGGGGTCAATGGCACATCTGTAGACCAAACCGGACCATATAAAGATCCGTCCGCAGGTGAGGTGTTGTTACCGTTTAGCAGGTTCCCATCGTGGCTGTTAGTTGTTTGATCTGAAAGGATTGTTCCAGTCCCTTCGTTGAAATTATAATATGAGATAAGCCCTGACTCATTACCTATTAGTTCTGTGTCTTTCTGACTGTTTATAGTCGAAGCATCTCTGGTTGTATTCCATATTCTGAGCTCATCCATGTAACCATCGAATGAAGCATCCGAATTGTCTGCATTTTTTGCTATCCCAAAATTACCTGCATGACCATCAAAAGCTGCTGTACCGGGCCCAACTGTTCCTCCACCGTTTTGAGCGTAAGCAACTTGACTACCGTTAATGAATAAACGTTGATCCCCATTAGTAATTGAAACTGCCACATGGGTCCATGTCCCAATGTATGGTGTAAAATCCTGTCGGGCCACAATAGCAGAGCCGGACATGTAAATAATTAAATCATTTCCGCTAAAGCCAAAATAAGGATCATCTTGAAAATCCATTATTCCCATATACCCAGCCTTAAGTGCATCAACCTTTACCCAGACCTCAATGGTCATGGAGGTAAGGGCCGTAAACCCGTTGACCTGCACCAGGTCGGGGGTGGTGATATCAGTATCATCCCCATCAAAAACAAGAGAATAATCCTGTCCAAACCCCTGCCAATTCAGCAGTAAAAGGTTGAGAACAATAAATAGTCTTGAAGCGGTCCTAAGGCAGGGAACGGTGTTGTATAAGGTCATAGCGGTGAGTGTTGCGGTTTTAGGGCAATTGGCGACGAAATTATACTTTCGCCACATAAAATGATATACCCTATACCTGGTATTTCTACTTAGTTGAAACTAAAATACTTGGTTAGAGAGGGTTAAGGATGAAAGTTTCGATCAATGAGTCACACTAGCCGATTAAAATTCTTCGTATGAACTTCAATTCATACTTATTACATTTACCCTCATCGAAGAAGCGATGCTGGATTTGTTTGCTTCAGAAAATATTAGTTATTTTATATTTATTATAAAAAAATTTAAATCCGCCATGGTTCGAATATCCATATTGACCCTACTGATGTTGGCCTTTGTAGCCTCTTCATTTGCACAATCTCCCTTCAAAACCAAAAAGGAAGAAAAGTTCTATAACAAGATCAACGATTACTATAACAATGGGGACTATGAAAAAATCCTCAGCAGTGAAGAAGATATTATGGTCTATGTCGCAGGCAGAAATGATACCGTAGCGGCCGTCATGAACTTCTTCATTGGTGATGCATACCTGGTCCTCGACGGGGACCTGGAAACCAGTGTTGGGTATTTCCGAAATGAGTATGAGCTCAGAAAAAAGGCTGGGTTCAAGGATGAGGCTTACACTCAAGCTGCCTTTAACCTAGGCTATATTCTAGACGAACTTGGGTATTACAAAGAAACCGAGACGATCTATTTGGAGCTGTTGGAAATCGAGAAAAAGAATTCTGGTAAAGACAGTGAATCCTATTTTGTGTCAGCGTCCTCCTTATTGGATCATTACGTATTTACGGGAGAGCATGAAAAAGGACTGGACCTGGCCAATGATCTGGGTAAAAAAGTAGAGAAAAACAGCCTCAATGAAGCTATTGTATTAAGGTTTAAGGCTGATTTTTACGAACTGGCTGGAAACTTCTCCCGATCAGAAAAATCCATTCTCAAAGCACTGGAAATGGCCAATGATTTGGGTATGTATGCCTCAGTAGAATATGTGGCGTTCCTCAATACCCTGGCCGGTATTTCCACCAAACAAGGTAAAATCCCTCTCGCAGAAGAAGTCTATTTAGAAGCCATTTCGATCCTTGATCGACTGGGAAGTGATTTTGCCGACTATCGACTGGTTCTTGAAAGTAACCTGGCTGTTATTTATACCCTGTTGGGCAATTACGATCAGGCCATCACTCAGCATGAAGAGAATTTAAAACTTATCGAGGAATTTTATGGAACCGGTTCATTTGTGTATGGTCAGGAAATGTATGACCTGGGAGGTGCTTATATTCTAATTGGAAACTATGAGAAAGGCCTGGAATACACTTTGAAAGCTGGCGAAATCTATAAGAGTATTACTGGTGAAAAGAACATTGAATATGTAAGGGTACTTCAGGATCTAACCAACGCTTACACCAGCAAAGGTCGCTATGATAAGGCCGAAGAGTATGGTTTGCGAGCGGTGAGCATCGTGAAGGAAATTGCTGAGGATAACCTGGAGCAAATATCCTTTTCATATTACTATCTCGGTAGCGCCTATTTTGCTGCTGGCGATTTAGAAAAGGCTAAAGAATACCTTGGGGAAGCCCTGAAAATGCGTAAAAAATACCTTGGGGTTTACCATCCTGATTATGCAAAAAGTGCCAAATCAATGGCTACTCTTTCCTGGGCAGAAACAGATACCGAGAAAGCACTTGAGTTTTACGAAGAAACATTTGACAACTATTTCACTCAAATCAATACAATCTTTCCAATCTTAAGTGAAGCAGAAAAGTCAAAGTTTTATTACAACAACCTCAAGCCCGCTTTTGAGCAGTACAATTCATTTATTGTAGAGACAAGCATTGATAATAAGGCATTAATCGGCCAGATGTATAACAACCAGCTGGCCACAAAAGGGCTGATTCTTTATGCTACTAATAAAGTAAAAGCCGCGATCAACAATAGTGGTGATAGTGTGCTGATTGGTAAATATGATAACTGGATCGCGCAGAAAGAATTACTGGCCAAACTTTTTAGCGCATCGGAGATCCCCGCTGAAATTCGTAACAAACAGATCGACTCTTTAAATACGCTGGCCAACAACCTGGAAAAAGATCTAAGCAAATCCTCTGCTGCTTTTGCTTCGACTTTTGCCGGCCGAGATTTGACGTGGCAAGATGTGAGAGCGAAGCTAAAACCAGGAGAAGCTGCCGTTGAAACCATTCGTTTCAGGGATTATTCCCCGGAAGATGGAGGTAATTTTACAGATGAAGTGTATTACGCCGCATTGATAGTCACTTCGGAAACCCAGGACTATCCGGAAATGGTACTGATGAGAAATGGTAAACTGATGGAAACCAAATATCTCTCCAACTACCGAAACGCCATCAAGTATAAAGTAGACGAAGACTTCTCGTACCGTCTCTTCTGGAGGCCAATTGCCAACAAGCTAGAAGGAATCAAGAAGGTGTACTTTTCTCCTGACGGTGTGTTTAACCAAATCAGTATCTACACTTTAAGAAATCCAGCTACTGGAAACTTTACATTGGATGAGCTTGAGATCCAACTGCTGAACAATAGTAAAGATCTCGTAGCCTTTAAAGGCCCGGGAAACAAATCGGGAAACCAGTCTTACCTTTTTGGCTATCCTAACTACAACATGGGAGCCATTGACAGCAAAACCGAAGAAAGTGGTTCCTCAGCAGCCAGCATTATAGATGCAGCAAGTGAAGATCGAGGAGTAAGAGGGGCTAGCCGGGGTGTTCGCGGTACTAGGGGAGCAGACGAAGATATTTCTTCTTTGACAAGAGGCGGTGCATTGCCCAGAGGTTTGCGTGGCAATCTTTTGCGCTACATGAGGTCCAACCAGATGTTGGCCTTGCTACCGGGTACTAAAAAAGAGGTGAACCTTATCGATAGTTTATATAATAGTAAGGCATTACCGGCCACTACTTATTTGAGTAATGACGCCCTTGAAGACAGCATCAAAATGGTCAAAAGCCCAAGAACCCTCCACATCGCAACTCACGGATTTTTCCTTGAAAGTGACGAAGAAGCCGAGAAGCATGATGGCTATGTACAAAATCCGTTGTTAAGGTCCGGACTTATCCTTGCTGGTGCCAATAGCTACATCAGCGCTGGCCAAATATCAGATCAGGTCAAGCACAACGAAGATGGTATCCTGACAGCTTATGAGGCCATGAACCTCAACCTGGATGGCACCGAACTTGTGGTGCTTTCTGCCTGTGAAACCGGACTGGGTGAAGTGAAGAATGGCGAAGGTGTTTATGGTTTGCAGAGAGCCTTTCAGGTAGCTGGAGCCGATGCGATCATTATGTCCATGTGGACAGTAGATGATGATGCCACGCAAGAGTTAATGACGATTTTCTATGAAGAATGGCTTAGTGGTAAAGACAAGCAATCAGCATTTATCACAGCTCAAAAAAGACTAAAAGACAAGTGGAAATCTCCCTATTACTGGGGAGCCTTTGTCATGGTCGGGAATTAACCCCAACCAGTAATAATACATCTAGGGATGAGCAATCATCCCTTTTTTTTGTGCCAAACGCTATTAACTGATATTTGTCATGTAATGAATCCTGCATTGAGTGGGCAAAATTCTCGTAATTTCCTTAACATGCACTTTTTTGTTTTTAAATAGCCAGTGAAAGTTTCTAATCCAAAGGATACCATAGACAACCTTGAAAAGGTTCTGTTCGAGGTGATTTGTCTCGTCATCATCGTGGTGATGATCCAGTCTTCTATACAGGTCATTATACTGAATAACGGGTTCGTGTTGTCAAACATCATACATCTAAGCGTCACAATGGCCTTTGGTTCCATGTTTTATTTGTCCCGGTTTAGAAGTCAGTTTGAACGGTTGAGGATCCCGCTCATAATCATTTGTAATATTACCCTTACATTTTTTTGGTTCAGGGGTACAGGATTCTATGGGGCCACAGGTTTAGGTGCTTCTATAGTTGCCGTGATTTCTGTTTTACTTTTTCCAGATAAGTACAGAAAAATTGGTTTGGTGCTTTTGGTATTGGAACTTAGTGCTCTGGTTCTCTTGCAAGTAACCACAGATCTCATCCGTAAATCACCAAATAACAACGGTGGTGCCATTAGCTACCTTGTGATTCTCCTGGGATTGGTGCTTCTTGTTAATTATCTCAAAGTGGAATATGACCGCATTCGCAAAAAGTCTATGCAACAAAAGGAAGGCCTGGCCGACCTTAACAGGCAGTTAATCCTGGCCGAGGAAGATAAACTTGACGCTATCAAAACTCTTCAAGCCACTCAAACCAGACTGATTGATTCAGAAAAGATGGCCTCTGTGGGTCGGTTGACAGCAGGTCTCGCACATGAGCTCAACAATCCTTTAAACTTTATTGGAGGAAATGTAAGGCCAATCATCAAAGATCTGGATGAAATTAAAGACACCCTGCCAGATGAGATCCTTCAAAAAAACAAACAGGTTTTTCAAGAAATAGAGCAGCTCCTTGATAATGTATATAATGGATCTAAGCGTGCCACTGATGTCATCAATAATTTATTGAAGATCTCTCCGCGGGGCAAGGGAACTGAAACCTCCAACCTTTTGGTCAATGACTTGATCCACCGTACCTGTTTGCTGCTAAAAAGTAGTCATCCCGGTATTGAAATCAAGCACGATATGGACTCTCCCGTATACGTTCAGGGCAATGCAGTGGAAATCAACCAGGTATTGCTCAACATTTTGAAGAATGCAATTGATGCAGTTCATCCTAAAAGGGGGAAAATCAATGTCTTACTCTACACAGAAGACACTCACTGTCTAATTCAAATTTCTGACAATGGTAAAGGAGTCCCTGAGCAATATCAATCTCAAATATTTGAGCCCTTTTTTACCACAAAAGAAGAAGGTAAGGGGACAGGTTTGGGACTGTACATTTCTTATGGGATCATCAAAAAACATGGTGGAGAGCTCGCTTATGAAACCCTTACAAAAGGATCACTTTTCAAAATTTCTTTACCACTAGCAACTATGTCAACCGTTGGTGATTAAAACAATCGTACCACTGTTTTGCTTTATTAGCTACAAGCCAAAATCAAAACACGATGAAACTCCGAATTACGCTCCTTCCACTTTTTTCTTTACTAACAATCGCACTTACTTTTAGTCCGAATAATACCAAAACAAAGCTGGATAAAAACATCGCCAAATGTCATTACACCACCCAATCCTTTGCAGAGCTTGGCGACGAACCCTCCTTTCGTGCGATCCACGAAGACCCAAAAGCATTCACCTCATTTCAACCATCTGGTGAAATGATCACTTATGATGTACCTGGGGGTAAAAGTGCCAATGCGTACATAGTAAAATCAGGATTGCCAACCAAAGATTACCTCTTTGTGATTCACGAGTGGTACGGCCTCAATGACTATGTGAAAAGTGAGTCAGATAAGTTTGCCAAGACTTATGACCAAATGAATGTGATTGCGCTGGATCTATATGATGGACAGGTTGCATCTAACAGTGAAGATGCCAGGAAATACATGCAGTCCGTTGAGACGGAGCGTGCTTTAGCCATTATCAATGCTGCTCAGGCATACGTTGGTGAAGATGCCAATATTTACACAGTGGGTTGGTGCTTTGGGGGTGGCTGGTCCCTTCAGTCTGCCATAGAGCTGGGAGATCAGGCAAAAGCAGCGGTTATGTTTTACGGAATGCCTGAGCAGGATTTGGAGCGACTTGAGAAACTGAAATGTGATGTTTTGGCGATTTTCGCAGAGAAAGACCGATGGATTACCCCCACGGAAGCAGGAAAGTTTGAATCCAACATGTCTTCACTGGACAATCAATTGGTGCTAAAATCCTACAATGCTGATCACGGATTTGCCAACCCGAGCAATCCAAACTTTGATCAGGAATCCGCTACAGCCGCCTACAAAGAAATGTTTGCTTTCATTGGGGAAAGACGGTAACGCGGGAATCAATACCTGACGTTAGTTAGTTTCAATCTTGGTTGAATACCCTAGGTCATACCGAACTTGTTTCAGTATCTATGGTTATGGCTTGACAAAATAGTAATAACATGAATGTGGTTCGAAAATTCCCATTTCAGAATCTATAATATTGAGCGAGTTCTTACCTTTACTCAATGAGTGAAAAGAAGAAGCTGTTTCTGCTCGATGCCTTTGCCCTAATCTATCGAGCACATTTTGCATTAAGCAAAAACCCAAGAATTACCTCCAGGGGAATTAACACAGGAGCCATTATGGGCTTTACCAATTCCGTTTTGGAAATCCTTACCAAACAAGACCCCACCCACATTGGAGTAGCTTTTGACACTCATGCGCCTACCTTCAGGCATACTGAATACCAAGAGTATAAAGCCAACCGCGAATCTCAACCTGAGGAAATCGCGGTAGCCATTCCATATTGTAAACAGATTCTAAAGGGGCTCAATATCCCCATTCTCGAACTAGATGGATATGAAGCTGATGACCTGATTGGCACACTGGCCAAAAAAGCCGTGAAGGAAGGATTTGAGGTATACATGATGACCCCAGACAAAGATTATGCTCAGCTGGTGGAAGAACACATATTCCTTTATAAGCCGGCATACATGGGCAATGCTGTTGATATCCTGGGGATTCCAGAAGTCCTGGCAAAATTTGATATTGACAATGTGGACCAGGTTCGCGATGTGCTTGGCCTGAAAGGTGATGCCGTGGACAATATTCCCGGAGTACCTGGCATTGGTGATAAAACTGCTTCAAAGCTCCTGAAGGAATTCGGCACCATTGAAAACATAGTTGCCAATGTAGATCAACTTAAAGGAGCGCTTAAAACAAAAATAGAGGAGAACGGAGAGCAGGGCATCTTTTCTAAAAAACTGGCAACCATTGAAATCAATTCACCTATCGAGTTTGACGAGGAGCTTTTGATAAGGAGAGATCCAATCAAAGATGAACTGGTCCCTGTATTTGAAGAGCTGGAACTCAGGACGATCGCCAAGAGAATTTTTGTGGAACAAGTGGCTGGTAAACCGGCCAAAGACACTTCGCAATTAGGGTTGTTTGGTGGAAATGATGAACCCATAGACCTTGGCACTTCCAAAGAAACCTTTGATCCATCTAAAAGCAGCTATCATTTGCTCAAGACAAAGGATCAAAGAGCAGATTTAATCAAGAAACTCGCTACAGAGAAAGAAATTTGCTTTGATACAGAGACCAACTCACTGGAAACAAGAGAAGCCAAACTTGCAGGCGTTGCTTTTTCTGTCAGGAAAGGAGAGGCCTATTATGTATACATTCCCGAAAATGATGATGAAGCAAAATCGATCATTCAGGAATTCAAATCACTTCTCGAAGACCCCAGCATTATCAAAATTGGCCAGAACCTAAAATATGACATCCAGGTGTTGCGCAATTACGATATTCATGTGAAAGGGAAGATCTTTGACACCATGCTTGCGCATTACCTCATTGATCCGGAAACCGCCCACAACATGGACATTCTGGCTGAAAACTATCTTAACTATAAGCCTGTAAAATTCAGTGAGCTGGTTGGTACTGGTAAAAAACAAAAATCCATTCGTGAGATAGATGAGGAAGAAGTGAAGAATTATGCCTGCGAAGATGCCGACATCACACTCCAGCTGAAAGAGAAACTCGAACCAGAAATCAAGGAAAGAAATTTGTTCAGTTTGCTGCATGACGTGGAATCCCCGCTTTCATTTGTACTGGCAGATATGGAGTATGAAGGAGTGAAAATCGATGAACAAGCCCTGGCCGTAATGTCCAAGGACCTGGAAAAGGAAAGTCTTCGGGCACAAACAGAAATCTTTGAGATCGCTGGCCAGGAGTTCAACATTGGTTCTCCAAAACAGCTCGGCGAGATTCTTTTTGACAAGCTAAAAATCATTGACAAGCCAAAGAAGACTAAAACTGGTCAATATGCCACTGGCGAGGAGATCCTCTCCAAACTCGCAGGTGAGCATGAGATTGCATCCAAAATTCTAGAGTTCAGAGAGTACCAAAAATTAAAATCTACTTATGTGGATGCTCTCCCTAAAATGGTCAGTGTGGCAGATGGAAAAGTGCATACAGATTACCGGCAAACCATCGCCGCCACGGGCCGTCTGAGCTCCAATAACCCAAACCTCCAAAATATCCCGATTAGAACAGAAAAAGGACGTGAAATCAGAAAAGCATTCATTCCCAGGAGTGAAGATTATCTGATTATGTCAGCAGATTATTCGCAGATAGAGTTGCGGATTATGGCGTCCTTCTCTGGTGACGAGAGTATGGTTGATGCTTTCAAAAATGGCGTAGACATTCATAGCAATACCGCCAGTAAGGTGTTCAAAGTGCCTCTGGATGAAGTCGATCCAGGAATGAGGCGCAAGGCCAAAGAAGTAAATTTTGGAATTATCTATGGCATTTCTGCCTTTGGCCTAAGCCAAAACCTAAACATCCCGAGATCAGAAGCAGCAGAGATCATTGAAGCATACTTCGAACAATTTCCCAAAGTGAAAACCTACATGGACAAAACCATTGAAAAGGCACACAAAGATGAGTATGTGGAGACCATCCTGGGCCGCAGACGATATTTACGAGATATCAATACCAAAAATTTTACCCAGCGAGGATTTGCCGAACGAAACGCCATCAATGCACCCATTCAGGGAAGCGCAGCAGATATGATCAAAATGGCCATGATCAAGATCCATGATTGGATGATCTCCGAAAACCTGCAATCCAAAATGATCATGCAGGTGCATGATGAGTTGGTTTTTGATGCTCAAAAAGATGAAATTGAGCTTTTGAAAGAAAAAGTGAACCACTTTATGAAAACGGCACTGGAACTCGAAGTGCCTATGGAGATCGGGATCGGTGAAGGAGCCAATTGGTTGGAAGCTCATTAGTATTGTTGAACCATCATTCTGGTTAAAACACTCACTGCCATCGGTGAAGTGTTTTTCAAAAGAAACGGAAACGTCAACATTGCTTATTTTGGAAGTAGACAATCGGCTCTCAATTGGCTGGACATGTATGCAAGTGCTCTTCCTTGACTTTTTTTACCAATATGATCTGCCTTGTTGACGTATGTTAATCTCTGGTGTGATTAACTTTATGCCAAAGAACTGACATGGATCAAATACCTTCTTTTAGCGATATAAAACGAGCTCATCAACGCATCTCCAAAATCATTTTGGAAACACCAGTGATGACCTCACATAGTATCAATGAAATTACCGGATGTGAAGTCTATTTTAAATGTGAAAATTTTCAGAAAGTAGGTGCTTTTAAGATGCGGGGAGCAGCCAATATGATCCTTGGGTTCAGGCCCGAGGAACGTGAAAATGGATTTGCCACGCACTCTTCAGGTAACCATGCCCAGGCGGTAGCTCTTGCCGCAAAGCTATCTGGCACCAAAGCCTATGTGGTCATGCCGAAAAATAGTACTTCCGTAAAAATAGAAGCCACTAAAGGATATGGAGCCAAAGTGATCTTATGCGAACCTACTGAAGAATCGCGGGTAGATACCTGTAACAAAATTATTGAAGAAACAGGAGCCATCTTTGTACCACCGTTTGACGATTATCGGATTATCGCTGGCCAGGCAACTGTAGTTAAAGAGTTTATGGAAGAAGTGCCTGATCTCGACACGATCATGACTCCTGTTGGCGGTGGTGGCCTGGCAGCGGGCTCTGCACTCGCGGCTCATTACATAGACCCGAATACCGAGGTAGTACTGGGGGAACCTCTCAATGCTGATGACTGTTATAAATCCTTCAATAAAGGTAAAATAGTACGGGTAAAGAATCCGGACACCATTGCCGATGGGTTGAAAACCACTGTTGGAGAAAGGAATTTTGAAATCATTCAATCCCATGTCAAAGACATAATCACTGTCAGTGAAGAAGAGATCATCAGTGCCATGCGCATCATTTGGGAACGTATGAAAATCATCATTGAACCTTCTTGTGCCGTACCATTTGCCGCATTGATGAAAAACAGGCAACAGTTTGAGGGCAAACATGTCGGAATTATTCTAACAGGAGGAAATGTTGATCTCAGCAATTTGCCTTTCTAAGTACTTATTAGCCCTTAATTTTGAGGTTTAGCCATTACCAACTCAGTTGAACATGAAGTATTTCTTATCATTCACAGTTATCCTTATCACTATCTCCCTGATCGCCCAAAAGAAAATTGAACTTGCCAATATCACCGATGGCACCTTTACCCAGCGAACAGTGCACAGTGTCAATTGGATGAACAATGGGCAATTTTACTCCGCTCTCACGGATAATCAGGTGCTCAAATTTGACGTGACAACTGGTGAGGTAGTAGAGTCGTTGGTCAATGGCAACGATCTTGGGATCAAGGTTGATGATTATTCCATAAGTGCTGATGAGTCTCAGGTTCTGCTGCTCACCGAGCGCAAATCTATTTATAGGAGATCGTTTACTGCGGTTTATTACTTGTATGATATACAATCAGGTAAAGCACAACTGCTTAGTGATGGACGTCAATCTTATGCCACTTTATCTCCTGACGGCACCAAAATTGCCTTTACACGAGATAATAATCTATTCTATAAAGACTTAACCTCCCAGAAAGAAATAGCTATCACCAGTGATGGTGAATTCAATAGCATCATCAACGGAAGCACCGATTGGGTGTATGAAGAGGAGCTCTATCTCACAAAAGCGTTTGTTTGGTCTGTAGACAGTAAGAAAATAGCTTATTACAGGTTTGATGAGCGTGGTGTCAAAGAATACAACCTGCAACTGTGGAATGAAGGCCAGCTCTATCCGGAAAATTACGTTTATAAATACCCCAAAGCAGGTGAGGACAACTCTAAAATAGAAATCTATGTTTACCACCTTGACGGTGGCGAAAAGGTTAAAGCAGATATCGGTAAAGAAACAGATGTCTACATCCCCAGGGTTTACTGGACCAAAGACCCAAACACGGTATCAATCCAAAGACTTAACAGGTTGCAGAACAGAGTAGAAGTTTTGCATGTAAACGTGAAAAATGGTAGCTCTAAAGTCATTTTAACAGACGAGTCGGAAACTTATATTGATTTCAATTTTTGCGATGATCTTAAATACCTCGATGATGGTAAATCATTCTTGTTTAGTAGCGAGAAAAGTGGATTTAAGCATTTTTATCTTTATGATATGGATGGAAAACTCATCCGACAAATTACTCAAGGAAATTACGAAGCAGTGGATTTAGTTGGTCTGGATCAATCCACTAAAACCCCGGTTCTCTACTACACATCCACAGAAGTATCTTCTTTAGAGAGACATTTCTACTCGATAGATTTAAAAGGTAAAAACAAACAAAAATTAACTGCTGATCCGGGAATCTCCAGAATCAATATGAGCAATGACTGCAGCTACTATATGAAGTATCAAAGTGCTGCTAACAACCCATTAGAGGTTTCACTCTATAAGACTTCAGAAAATGAACTCATTAAGGTTTTGGAGGACAATTCACTTCTTTCAAAGGCAATTCAGGAATATGCTTTGGTCCAAAAGGAGTTTTTTACTCTTGAAACAATAGATGGAACGAAGATTAATGCATTTTACCTGAAGCCGGACGATTTCAGTATGGATAAAAAGTACCCGGTATTGGTCTATCAATACAGTGGTCCCGGGTCACAAAATGTGTCTAACAGCTGGGGTGGTAGCCATTTCATCTTTCATCAGCAGCTTGTACAAAAAAGATATATCGTGGTAATTGTTGATACCAGGGGAACTGGCTATCGAGGTTCCGATTTCAAAAAGGTGACTTACAAACAGCTTGGCAAATATGAAACTGAGGACCTCATCGCCACAGGAAAACATTTAGCTAGTCAGCCTTTCGTAGATAAAAACAGAATTGGAATTTGGGGATGGAGCTATGGAGGTTATATGTCGTCCTTGGCCATTTTGAAAGGAAATGAAGTTTTTAGTACAGCAATGGCAGTAGCACCTGTTACTACTTGGCGTTATTATGACAACATCTATACAGAAAGATACCTACAACGGCCCCAAGATAACCCGTCAGGTTACGATGAAAATAGCCCCATTGAATTTGCCAATCAACTAAAAGGAAAATTCCTGCTTGTTCATGGAACCGGTGATGACAATGTGCACTTTCAGAACACTGTGGTTTTTCAAGACAAACTAATCGATGCAGGAAAACAGTTTGAGTCCTTTTACTACCCGGATAGACCCCATAGCATGGGAAACAGAAGAGGCCACCTGTATGAATTAATGACTAACTTCATCCTAGACAATCTTTAATGAAAAGGAACCTCTTCATTGTAGCCAATCCAGCTACCAGGACTAAAAGACTGGAGTTCATCCTGAAGGAGATGATGGATTTCTGCGCTGCGCGCGCTTATAAGTTCGATATATACCTGACGGCTCAGTCTCAGAACGCCTGGAAAACTGTTGAAAAACATTTTAATGAAACGTATACCGACCTGGTCATCATTGGCGGGGATGGCACCATTAACGAAGCAGTTAACGGGTTAAAGTTTGATGTGCCAGTAAGCATTATTCCTAATGGCACAGGCAATGACTTTGTCAAGATGCTCAATATCGGGCAATCAATTGAAGAGCAGATCCAGGTCATCAGGAATGGCAAGATCAAGACGATTGACCTGGGGGTATGTAATGGTAGAAAATTTGCCAATGGGGTTGGTATTGGGTTCGACGGGCAGATCGTTGCAGATATGCAAAACAAGAAAAGCATTTTGAGGGGCCCCGCTAAATACTATTTTTATGTGTTGCGTATTCTTGCCACTTATAAAACAAGGAAATTTAGATACAATCGTGATAAGTCGTTACGGCAAAAAGACTTGATATTATTGTGTGTGGCCAATGGATCTACGTTTGGTGGAAGCTTCAAATTGACACCAGATGCAGAACTCAATGACAACATGCTAGACCTCTGTGAAATTGGTCAAATCAGTGGACTACATAGATTTTTAAACATCCATAGGTTACAAAATGGATCTCACAAAACCCTCAAAGCTGTGAATATTTCGCAGTGCCGACACATTACCATAGATGAAAACCCAGACCTTCACGCACACATTGATGGAGAGTATTTGGGTAACCCTCCGTTTGACATTAGGATTTTACCAAACGCACTGAAGATCAGGGTAAAGGCTGATTCTTAAACGTTTCTATTTCTACAGAAACAGACCTATTTCTCTAGGTTCAGGAAAATGTCGTCCATTAACTGGAGCTTGATTTTATCACTTGTTTTCTCCTTGATGAGATAGACCATTCCCGGGGTTTCTTCATCATTTATTAAAATCAGGGAATCATTGCTCACTTTCCATTTCAGGGAATGATCCAGGGTATCCTTACTGAAGACACACCCCTCAAAGCCAAAGGCTTTGATGTTAACCTCATCTGCATCGAAGATGACCTTGCCCGGCATTGTGTAATCAGTAATACCCTCAATTCCCTCAAAAGAAGCTGGATCTGTTACCCAAGTGGCAGTCCACGAACCTTCCCATCCTTCAGGAATTTCACTAGAACTGGAACATGCAGCCAAAAAGACGATTAATGGTAAGATTAAGTTTCGCATAGCAACGCTAAATTAAAACTAAAAATACTTAAGCATCAATTCTATCAACGTCTTTTTGAAGGTATTATATGGAGGATAAACCATTGAAGCAATTGAAAAGCCAAATCTCTGTTTCAGAACCGCTTTTCCGTGACTGAAAGCCCGAAAACCCGCCTCGCCATGTGCTTTTCCTATTCCACTATTGTTCACGCCTCCCATAGGAAGGTGAGGATGCCCAAATTGTAAGACACTATCATTGAACACTACAGCCCCAGAGCTGGTTTCAGAAAGGACCTGTTTCATGAGTCTTTGACTTTGAGAGTAGTGATACAAAGCCAAAGGCTTTGGGCGATCATTGATAAAATCGATCACCTCCTCCAGGTTATCATAGGTTTTGATGGGCAGCACAGGCCCAAAAATCTCTTCCTGCATAATCCGCATATCATCGGTGACATTAAGAAGAATTACCGGATCAATCACATTGTCCGCTTGTTTACCAGATAAAATAACCCGAGCTCCTTTACTTAACGCATCTGAAATCAACTCACTTACCCGATCAAAATGACGGGCGTTAATGATCGAGGCATAATGGGCCTTTTCAGAATACATGTAGTTCGTTTGCTCTTTTATCTCCGCAACAAATGCATCTAATTTCGATCGATGGACAAATATGTAATCAGGCGCCACACAGGTTTGGCCGGCGTTGGTCCATTTGCCCCATGCTATTCTCTTTGCAGCCGTCTTCAAGTTTGCCGTTTGGTCCACTATGGTAGGTGATTTCCCGCCCAGCTCCAGAGTTACAGAAGTCAGGTTTTTTGCTGCTGCTGCCATCACTATTTTACCAACAGCAGGACTTCCGGTGAAAAATATGTGATCAAAGGGCTGAATTAATAAGCCCGAAGCCTCTCTCGCTTCACCCTCTACCATCGTGATCTCATTAGCGTCATATAGCGCTTCAATAAGTGCCCTTAACAGTTTGTTCGTCGCAGGGGTATATTCTGACGGTTTAAGAATTACAGTATTGCCAGCAGCCATTGAAGATATGACGGGCCCTAAAGCCAGTAAAACCGGGTAGTTCCATGGAGCTATGATGAGGCTGGTGCCCAATGGCTCATACTGCGTATATGCTGAAGTCCCAAAATAGGCCAGGCTCCCAGGTACATGTTGAGGAGAAGCCCATTCATTGAGGTTTTTGATTGCATGCTTCAATTCAGCAATGACCGGATAAATCTCAGTAACATTGACCTCCTCAGGGGGTTTGCCCAGGTCTTCGAAAACGGCTTGTTCTAAATCGGCTTTGTGCTCAAAAATCCATTGACGCATGGCCTTCAACTTCTTCCTTCTTTCCTTAAGAGGCTTTTTCCTTAAAGTCAAAGCTGATGATTTATGGCTTGAAAATAGTTCTGAGTAGTCTATTTCTTGTATTTCATCGATTTGGGGCATGCTCATTGGGTTAATGATTTATTAACATAATAAACTTTTGTTAACTTTAGCGTAACATTAGAACAATACTTAAGTCACATTGGCAAGACTTTCCTTCATATTAACACTCCTCTTATTCACCATACATTCGGTATATGGCCAATTGGATGAGTCATTGTTTCATTCTGATTTTGAGAAAAAAGCATTTGCAAGTAATGACCCATTCCAGATTCTTCTTGCTGCCAATCCTGAAGTAGATGCAATTAAATATAATCAGTATCTGGCTGAATTTGAGAAGCATGTGGATAAGCTGCTTAAGAAATCTGAAGGATTGACAAAAATTCAACAGTTAGAAAAAGTGTTTTACCTAAGCCATCGTAAGAAACTCTCGTGGTACGATGCTGAGGTGACGTTTTCTGACCTTTTTGAATCTGGTAAGTATGATTGTTTGACAGGAACTGCTTTTTATTCGGGGGTGCTGGAACAATTAAATATTCCATACAGAATTGTTGAATTTGACTTTCATGTATTTGTTTTGGCCAGTGCTGATGGTAAATCAATCCTAATGGAACCCACAGACCCCTTATCTGGGTGGGTTACTGATGATCGTGAAATCCTCGAGAGAATTAACTATCATGTGAATAACCAGCAAGCCGGCGCGATGGGGATTTTCAATAGGATCACTTTAGATGAACTTGCTGGTCTTCAGTATTACAATCAAAGTGTGCTTTCTTATCAGTCAGGAAAGCTTGAAGAAGCAGAGCACTATCTCCAAAAAGCAAAATTCCTTTATCCGAGCAAACGAATAATGGAAATGCATCAATTCTTTTTAGCCAATAATCTTCTGGCAAGTAGTAATTAATTACTCAAGTACTTTAAACTCAACACGTCTGTTTTTCGCCATATTTTCAGTAGAGTTGTTCGGTAAAACAGGCTTCTCTTCTCCAAACCCCTTGGTCTCCATTCTTGAGGTTTCAATGCCATTGTCTTTGAAGAAGCTATAAACTGCCTTAGCTCTACGCTGAGAAAGCTTATAGTTGTGGTCTGAATCTCCTGAGGAATCGGTATGTCCTGATATCTCTATTCGCTTGATCTCTTTGCTGTTCAGGTATTCCAATACCCTATTCAATTCAGGGTATGAGGCCGTTTTCAAAACTGCCTTGTCCGTATCAAAAAAGATATTGTTGAGAACAATAGTAACACCGGTTTCGATTTTCGAGAGCGTAAGATCAATTTCTTTTTCTTCGTTTTGGGCAAGGCTGTTCAGGTCAAAATTTTCTTCCGTAGAAAGATATCCTTTCTTCTTGGCGAGAATGCCGTACCGGGCTCCTCCACGTACTACTAACTCATAAGTTCCATCTGAAGCCGAGGTTACCTGCCCCATTTCTATGCCATCCGGTAACCGTTCCACAATTACTGGAACACCTCCCATAGGTGACTTGGTGCCCTGATCGAGCACTTTACCTCTAATCGTTACAATATAATCTTCTGGCTCACCTACTGCAAGGTGGCCAACTGATGCCATCAGCGGACTCGATTTGTCAATGAATATGTCGTCAGCCTTGAACCTGAAAATATCTGTGTCTTCATCTATATCCCCTCTTGAAAAATATATGTGCTTACCCGAAGACGGAATACTGAAATACTGATCATCACCTTCTGAATTGACACTTGCTCCAAGGTTTTCTGGTACAGACCATTTTTCCCAGGAATTGTCCAAACGAATGGTTACAAATATGTCTGAACCACCATAACCACTAAGGCCTGAGGTAGAGAAATACAAAGTTTTATCATCCTGACCAAGAAATGGAGAAAAGTCATCGGCAGCAGTATTTACACCATTGCCAAGGTTTCTTGGTTCCGACCAGGAATGACGACCCTCTTTAAAGGACACATATAAATCCCGGCCACCATATGAATCATCGCGCTCTGCTGATACAATCATCACTTCTCCTGAATTGGCAAGGAAGTAATCCACCTTCGGTGAGTAGTTGTAATCGTTAGCTACTTCTACATTTTCCGGGTTGCTGTATTTATTGCCCTTTTTTGTAGCCACAGATACACCTGAATACATTCTACCTTCCTTACCATACCTGTTCCCCAGAATAAGTGTTTCCTCTCCATCCACAACAGTAATGGAACTAATGAAGTTAGGCCCGGAGGTATTCAACGGTGGTCCTGCATTTTTAGCGGGCAACCATTCTCCAGTCTTTTCATCGAGTTCAGAAACCCAAATATCTTCTACATCATCTGATCCGCCCACATTATCAGGGTGATACCTTCTACTAAAATACAGGCGCTTTCCATCCGGTGAAATGATCGGACTATGTTCAATATATTGGCTATTAACATTTGCACCTAGTTTATCAGCTTTGGCATTTTGTGCAAGTCCGGGCACTAGGTTGATCAGAACGGTAATAGGAAGGTTAGATGCTGAAACCCCAATAGCGTCAATGGCATTGTAACCAGGAACTGCTTCTCCGTCAATGAACACTTTGATTGAATAGATCTCATAAGGAGTGTCATCAAAAAACAAGTTCAGCAGCCGACTGTCCAGAGGGATAGGGCGTGGTGTGAGTTCAAATAACGTGTACTCATTATACTCCCTGTCGTAAGCATACACTTTGGAGACCGCTCCCGGATTTTCAGATTCGGCAATCGCTACCTGCTTGGCCTTGATTGGTTGGTCAAAAGATACCATGATAAAATCCTGTCTACCATCTGTCTTTGGTCTCCAGGCATTGGGGTTGTCTCCTCCTGATGGGAGCACATTCGGTTTATGTAAAGCTTGAATGGCAGAATATTCCAGTGGAGAATACTCACTCGATACATCCACCACGCTTGTTGCCCAAACGATCGTTTCCTGAGCCATAAGGGTTACAACCAGGCCTAGAAAAAATAAGCAGAGAAATATTGATTTTTTCATTTGTTTCAAGATTAACGTCTGAGAACTCTCACTTCTACCCGTCGATTTTTGGTTTTGGCCTCATCTGTTCGCTCGGTAGTCAGTGGTTGAGTACCACCAAAGGCTTTTGTAAGTACGCGGTTTTTCTTTACCCCTTTATCTTCAAGGTAATCCTTTACGGATTCCACACGAGCCTGAGATAACCTCATGTTAGCATCTGCATTGCCAGCAAAATCAGTATGTCCTTCCAGCTGGATAACCATGTTTGGGCGATCTTCAAGATAAGCAACCAGTTCGTCAAGGCTCTCATAGGAACTTGCACTAATCACTGCACTACCTCTTCCAAAAATCAAGTTGTCAAGAGTCATCAGCTCAGGCTCTTCTTCGGGCTCAATGTAAAAATTAGTGTTCATCACCGCATCTTCATCATCATCCGACACCATCAGTTCACTAGTATATTGTAAAAAACCAGGCTGGGTAATTTTAATGTTGTAGCTTTTGCCGAGAACCAGATAAAATTCAAACTGCCCCTCTGAATTACTTTTGTTCATTCCCATATCGTCGTAATAGGGAAGCTTCTCATAGAGAATTGAAGCGGATACAGCAGAAGAATCCTTTTTGCTAAGAACCTTTCCGAAGACCTTGACATAACTATCAGAAGCCTGGCCGAATGAATTAGAAAAAATAAAGGCCAAAACGAGTGATAATGCAACTCTGGGCATGGTGTTAAGTTTGGTGACTAGCCAAATTAACGGAAATTAATCTAATTTTTAAAATACCGATCAGCGATTACTGGGTATTAAGTGGAATTTGAGCAAGAACAGTCTTTCTTTCATCAGATTTAATCTTCTTCAGCTTGTTAATCACTACATTCTTAGTGTGTAGAAAATCATTTAACCTTTTCGGATCAATTGGTTCAGAAGGAGGTAAATCAACTTTTAAGGCGTCTACCTGCTGACCATTTTTCCAAAACCTGAAACAAAGATGCGGCCCATTTGCCAGACCTGTACTGCCTACATAACCAATGGTCTCTCCCTGACGAACAGAGACACCAGGCCTTATGCCTCTGGCAATTTTAGACATGTGAAGATATTGGGTAGTATAATTACTGTTGTGCCTTACTTTGACGTAGTTGCCATTGTACTTTCCATATTGAGCCTCTACAATTACCCCATCCCCAACAGAGCGTATTTCTGTTCCTACAGGGGCTGCATAGTCCGTCCCCAAATGAGCCTTGTATCTCTTCTGAACCGGGTGGAACCTCTTTAAGCTGTACCGGGAGCTGATCCTGGAATAGTTCAGAGGTGCTCTAAGGAAAGTCTTTCTTAAACTATTTCCTTCCTCATCGAAGTAATCTGTATCAGTACCCTGGTTATAATTGACTGCATAGTAATCTTTACCCCAATGATTGAAGTAGGCTCCTACAATCTTACCCACACCTACTACCTGGTCACCTACACGTTCCTGCTCATAGATCACTTTAAATTCGTCACCTTTTTGGATTCTGAAAAAATCAACCTGCCAGGCGTAAATATCTACCAGTCGGTTCACCAACAATTGTGAGCCCCCAGCCTCAAGTACAGCCTCAGAGACACTGGACTCCACGCGGGCTGTCAACACTTTCTCTTCGCGAATGATCTCTCTCTTTACACGATCCACAAAAATTGAATCGGCAAGATTAAACACCACATACTCAGTGGCATCAGGTTCAAAAATCAGCTGCCTGGCTGTTTTGGTCTCATTACGCTCATGTATTACTGTAAAAGGATAATTCGCTTTAAGCAGGCGAACATCAAAAACACCCTTTGCCGCATTGGCTAGTTGATAGATGGATTCATTCGAAACATCAAACTCTGATAAAATATTGGATAAACTTTGGCTCCATTTGATCTTGCCTTCAAATACATCAAATGAATCAATGGCAATACCATAAAGCAGTGTCGGTTGTGGAATTTCCACATTGGCCAGGCTGTCCGCCAATCGCAGCTCTTCAGCCATCACAGCAGCCTTCTTGCTTTGTTCAGAAAAATAATAGGCGGCAGCTATAGATGCTGCTACACAAATGAATAGTACTCCCTTTTTCCACATATTCAAGTATTCGCTTTTCTATTGAAAGGCGTTCTTACCTTTTTCTAAAAACTCCACAAAGTTATCAACATTTAAGTCATATGCAGAAGGATTCGTTAAAACCTCTCCTTTTGGCGACAGAATGACGTAAAACGGCTGTGCGTTATTGTTAAACCTCGTTATTTGAAAGTCTGCATTCTGCTTGCCAATGGTTTTTTTCACCTTATCATCATACGACGAAATATACCATTTATTCTCTGGGAGTTCTGTTTTATCATCCACATAAAGAGCAAGTAACACAAAGTCATTGTTAAGTCTTGTTAGCACCTCTTCCTCTGACCATACTCTTGCTTCCATTTCACGGCAGTTGACACAACCATGCCCGGTGAAATCCACAAAAATTGGTTTATTAACTGCTTGGGCACAAGCCAAAGCCTGATTGTAATCGAAATACCCCTTTAGCCCGTGAGGCCAATGAAGAAAATCATCGTAAAGAGGCTCTTCACACTTTTCATCAATTCGATTAACTACTCCGGTACCAGAACTTCGGATCGTTTCTACCAGGTTAAAGTCATGTGTGGAGATTGGTGGCAGATAACCCGCTAATGACTTCAAAGGAGCACCGAACAGCCCGGGAATCATGTAAACCACAAATGAAAAGGTGAGCATTGACAATAATAACCTTGGCACCGAAACACGATCTGAGTCACTATCACCTGACAACTTTATTTTGCCCAACAGGTAAAGTCCCAAAAATGAGAAGATGACGATCCAGATGACAAGGTAAACTTCCCGATCCAGAATTCCCCAGTGATACGCCTGATCCGCTATGCTTAGAAATTTGAATGCCAATGCCAATTCCACAAAACCTAGAACTACTTTCACAGCATTGAGCCAACCTCCGCTTTTTGGTAAAGAATTGAGCCAATTTGGGAATAGCGCGAATAAGGTAAAAGGTATGGCAAAGGCTGATGAAAAAGCAATCATACCTAACATGGGTTTGAGGGAAACTCCCCCAGCCGATTCTACCAAAATACTTCCTACAATAGGTCCCGTACACGAAAATGAAACCAGAACTAAGGTCAAAGCCATGAAGAAAATACCGATCATGCCACCTTTATCTCCCATTGCGTCAGCTTTGTTTACCCACTTATGAGGTATGGTGATCTCAAACAACCCAAAAAATGAAAGAGCAAAAACAACGAACACCACAAAGAAAATCACATTCGGAATCCACCCTGTGGCTAGATCATTGGCAGTTTCAGGGCCCATAAATGGTGCCAGTACAGCGCCAATCAATGAATAGATCAATATGATCGAAAAGCCGTAGAAAATGCTATTGACAAACCTCCCTTTTTTATGATTGTCCTTTCCCGTAAAAAAAGTGACCGTCATGGGGATCATCGGAAATACACATGGAGTTAGCAAAGCAGCCAATCCAGCCAAAAATGCTACTAGCATAAATGACAACAATGAATACGGATCTGTAGGATCACGCTGTAGCAACAATCCGGTTGATTCTTTTTCCCCTTTGGTCTCTTCTGCCTCTCCACGGAACTCAAACTCACCACCACCAGGTATACATTTGCCAGTAACATCAGTACATACCTGATACTCGTAACCACCTCTGATCACATAATCTTGATCGAGGATTTCGATCTTTTGAGTAAAGCGTGCTTTTTTATAAAAGATACTTACTTCTCCCTCCCAAAGGGAATCATATTTACGCTTCGGATTGATTGGGAGTGTTTCTCCCACCAGTTTATAGCCAGCATGAGGTTCAAAGATAAACTCCGCCAACATCGGCCCAAGGTCTGGGTCGAAATCGTTGGAGTAAAGGTACCAGTCGCTATCAATTTTCACATCTAAACTAATGGTCACCTCATCACCAACTTCCGGGCTGGCATTATCCAGAGAAACTTCCCAGGTTGCCGGTTCTAATACCTGAGCCTGAGCCGAGAATAAACCAAGTAAGACAACTAATTGGATTAGGTTTCGCATGAATAAGTTGGTTGTATGATCCAAAGGGGTTTTTAACGTTCTAATTCAGAGAAAAACTGATAAAAATAAGAAATCGTTTCTATTCCTTTATAAAAATTGAATAAACCATAGCTTTCGTTGGGTGAATGAATGGCATCAGCGTCCAACCCGAACCCCATTAAAATCGGATCCAGCTTTAGCTCCTGCTGAAACAATGCTACGATTGGAATGCTTCCTCCTTCCCTAGTCGGTATAGGGGTTTTGCCCCATGCTTTTTCGAACGCCCTGCTTGCTGCTTGATAGGCAGGTGACTCTGTGGAGATCACTGCCGGTTCTCCACCATGATGCGGCTCTACTTTTACTTTCACCGAATCTGGAGCTATTGCTTTAAAGTGTTTCTCAAAAAGTTCGGTGATTTCATCACTGATCTGATGTGGGACCAAACGCATGGAAATTTTTGCATAGGCTTTTGATGGGAGTACCGTTTTGGCACCTTCACCTATATAACCTCCCCATATGCCATTTACATCCAGAGATGGACGAATGCCCGTGCGCTCAATCGTGGAGAAACCAGCTTCCCCTTTGATGTCTTTGATATTAAGGTCTTTCTTATATTCTTCAAGGTCAAATGGAGCCTTTGCCATCTCTTCCCGCTCTGCCGAGGACAGTTCTTCCACTTTATCATAAAAGCCCGGTATGGTCACTCTGCCGTCCTTGTCTTGCAAACTATTGATCATCTCACAAAGGATGTTGATAGGGTTGCCAACTGCTCCGCCGTATACACCAGAGTGCAAATCGCGGTTAGGGCCGGTCACTTCCACCTGTAGGTAACTCAATCCACGCAAACCAACCGTAATCGACGGAGTATCATTGCTGATGATCGAAGTATCCGATATCAAAATCACATCTGCAGCAAGCTTTTTCTTATTCGCCTTTACAAATTCTTCCAAATGAGCGGATCCGACTTCTTCTTCACCCTCAATCATGAATTTTGCATTGCACGGAAGTGAGTTGGTCTGCATCAAAGACTGAAATGCCTTAATGTGCATGTACATCTGGCCTTTGTCATCACATGCTCCACGTGCGTAGATCCGATCATTTTTGATAACCGGTTCAAATGGTGGAGAATCCCAAAGTTCATATGGGTCAGCGGGCTGAACATCGTAATGTCCATAAACCAACACCGTTGGGAGCTTTGGATCGATGATTTTCTCACCATATACAATTGGGTGGCCATTGGTCTCTACCAACTCAGCCGATGCTCCGGCTTCTTCCAGCTTTGTTTTCACGAATTCAGCGGCTCTTCGCACATCACCTTTAAATTTGGAATCTGCGCTTACAGATGGAATCCTGAGTAAGTCTAGTAGTTCCTGAAGGTATTTTTCCTTGTTTATTTCAAAATGTTGGATTGGGTCCATTGGGGTTTTTTTCGGCAAATATAACGGTTGCTTTAGAAGCCAAAGCCATCATCTTTATCTTCTTCGATGGTCTTAAACTCTTCATCTTCTAAACTGATCTCATCGGGAGATATCAAATCATACGGTTCTGTAATGCCAAAATAAGTTTCACGGAAGTTGTTGATGAATGTCAGGGTCTCCGTATCATCCCCCAAAACCAGTACCAGCTCATCAGGGCGGGCTTTTCCATAATTGGACTTAGCAGCCACTTCATCATTGAAAGCTGAGTTGGACGAGTACATCATGAGGTTGTTATTCGTATAACTAATGAAATACCAGGTGCCTGGCGCGGGTGTTATAAACAGGTTTAAAACATCGTTGTTGGAATTGTCCTTTTTGATTTCAATGAATCCGTCCAGTTTAGCATTGACATCTATTTGGTTGATATTGGAGATGGCCAGTTTGGTGGTATTGTACCAGGCTTTATGTGCTTGCGACCATTTCATTTTCACTCCGGAGATCATCAAGGATTTTTGCAAGACTTCCGAAACAGTGACCAATGGCTTGTAGTCTTTCAAGCTGGCAGTTTCGTAACCCCGTGAAATTTTATCTGAAGTCACATTGGCAAGCTTATACAAAAGTTCGAGGGAAATATCGTTTGCCAGTGGTGGCCCTAACCGCTCAATGATATCAGTCAGGTCCTTCGCCATCAAATTCATAAAAGTTTCTGAGTTCTTAAAGCTGATTCCTAACAGAGCGTTGATATCAAATTCATTAGACTCTACATTTCCTGTACCTAACACTGAGGCCATCACAGTGACCTCCGTGGCATAAGGGTTAAAAAAAGTCACAGGACCTTCAAAAATGATATTTTTGGTGCTGTCATTATAGATTAAAGTAGACCCATCATAGCTCTCACCAAAAGTTTTAGATGGCTTTTCTATGCGATAGCTGTTCATGGTGGTGTCGTACTCAAGCACACCTTTGGCCATAAAAAAATCATCGTCTGACTCGTTTTGGCGCTTTTCCACAAAGGTGCCATAAAGACTACCTCGTAGGTCATAGTGCAAACCGGCAATAGCTTGTGACTCATCGGTGTAAAAGGCGTTGTTGAAATCAATGCTTACCTGCGTGTTATTGTCCTTTCGGTCATAAAGCACCCAATGGTCATATGCTGGATTTTTCAAGTCAAGCCGCACGGATCCTTTGAGTTCAAGTGCCTTTTTGTGGGCAAACATTTTCACTTCTCCTTTATAGTAAAACCCCGGAGCAATCACCACATTGTCTTTTTGAAGCACTTCTCCACCTGACACGGTCATTTGTACTGGTTTCTCGTTGATATAGACATTCTCCAGTACGAACCTGTCAAACTTGATGGCGAAAGTGTCCCGATTGGTTACCAGCTGATATAGCGCTGAACCTATAAAGGCATTCCTGGAAAGGATCTTGATTTCACCATTATATAAGTAGTGAAACTCATTTAAAGTATCGATGATTACCTCGGCATTGCTAAAAGACTGCAACTCTGAATTTTCCAAAATGGTCGTTTGGTGACCTTCGGGGATAATTTTGGCATCCGCAACTATAATGTACGGAATACCCGTAATGTTGAGTTCCTTTGTGTTGAAATCGTAAGTCGCTTCCTCGGCATTAAATGCCAGCGAATCTAATTCCTTTCTGGTAGTATAGAAATAAGAGTTCTCGATGGGAACGTCCTTTGGTTTGGTCATGGTCACTACAGAATCTTCCAAATCCCAAACCGCCCGGGTAATGGAAGTTTTCATCTGAGCGTATGGGAAGGAAATGGCAGCAACCCCACGTTGCTCTGGCTGGATCACTGCAATGTTTTTCTGAAGGTCAAAATTCAAACTAATATCGTCACCGGCCATGGCGGGTTTCACCGGATTGTCGGTCAACACTTCAAACTTTGCATGACGTGCACTATAGGAATACTGCTTAAAAGTAAGTTCATCTGACAATGATTTGGAGCCTCGCGAAAGCATGGTTCCGCCACCATAAACGCCTTTTGACGTAATGTTGACCGCTCCATCCAAAGTGGCCGTGGCATTGTAAAACTTAAAGGGCTGTTTCAAATTCTTCAGGTTCATGCTGTCAATGCGAGGCTCCCAGTGCATCCGGTAAGGAACCAACACTGCTTCAGGGTAACTAGCTCCACCAAAATCACCTGGTTTGATTACACCACCTCGTCCATAGGCTGCTACTGAATCCGGGAAGTAAACAAAGTCTTCAGAATAAATGGTGGACGTAATGAAGTCAATCTTACCTCTCCCGCGTATTCCCTGGTTGCTAAGCTTGATCGTCTCATAGGTTTTGGCTTCTGTGCCATACAAATGATAACCTTCCGGTGGGATCTGGTGTGTAAAACCAAGCGACTGGTCTGGCTGAAGCTTAAGTGTTTCTTTAAAAGTAGGGAAGATCCCTCCCGAGTTGAACGAACCATCAAATGATATAGCTGACTCACTTTCCAAGCTGTCTGTATCAAATGGGGGAATAATAAATTTTACGGACTTATCATAAGAACCATTGAGTACCTCAGGCCCATCGAAGTAAACCACTGCCTCGGATTCGGATACAAAATCCGGATATCTCACCATTCTTTCTGCACCAGATTTATTGGACGGATCATTAAGGTAGAGTGTTCCTGAAGTCTCGTTGAGGTGGTTAGCTAATGGTGACTTGCCAGAACCTTCTTCGGTACGCAGTGAATCAGGAACTGGTAATTGAATTCTGATCGAATCGACCTCATTGAGATGGACTAAAAAGCCATCATAGTCAAACTCAAAATTTTTGCCCTTGTACTGAAATTCACCTGCGTTCACCATTCCATTCATTCGTATGTTTCGGCCTTGAAGCAATGTGACTTCTCCACTATCGGGTTCGGCATAAACCTCAAAGTCTGAGGTGTAGAAATATCGTCCAACCCCCGATAATTTCATTTCTCCAGAGTCAAGGTTCCAAACAGCATTCGGTTTGTCTGGAACCAGAGAAGGGAGTTTAATGATGTCATAATCCACTTTTCCACCCGAAGCATCATAGAAATGGAACGCCTTATCATTGAGTTTTACAAGCCCGGTTTCTTCATTATATTTAGCAAATCCATATTGCTTCAATACACGCATGGCGCCTTTAATTTGCTTAACCGGAACATCAAAATGATTGGCTAGTTCCTGATCTGCAAACTCACGAATTCCATATTTATTGGCATAAAACACAGCGGTATTGACGGGGTGAAAATTAAACCCTATCCCCAATTTGCTAAAACGTGCCATATTGAAATAGTCTTCAGACTCAACAATCACGGGAAGCAGATCTTTACCATTCAAAATAGAAAACTCAACTGCGTCTGTATCCAAATCCCAGATGACCGTTTCTGCGTTCACATTTATCTTGAAGTAGGTGCTATGAAACGGCGTGACATCATAGTTTTTGTTGCGGATTGCAACCATTTTGTTCTCTTTGGAATCAATGTAAACTTCCACAGACGGATGAAAAACAGAATCCCTCCCATGCAATATTGAGAGCGTGGCATTTTTAGTGTAGATGGTGCTGTCCTGGTTAAACTCAAAACGAACCGATCTTAAAACGGCCTTGTTTCCTTTTCCATCAAGTAAGGTCAACATACCGGGTTTTCTCGACACGGAGGTTCCTGCAAATTCATCCCCACTGATTTCAATTCCACCACGGTACTTTATTTTTGGGTTGTTGAGGATCAGGTCAGTATCCGAATAATTGGAAACGAATTTCGGATAGGGGCTCAGTGTATTCTTTTTCCTTCGTACACTCTTATATTCAAAAGTTCCTTCCAAGGTTCCCTGAAATAGTTTTGGAAAAGTAAGCGACGCATTGGGTGTCCAGAAGCCATAGTGATCTGCCAGGATATAAAATTTCTTCAGGTTTACCACCGCCCCCTGAACTTGTTTATTTTCTGCAGGCCAATTGATCACGGCATTTTCACCGGCATAAGCCCTGTTTTTAAGTAAGTAAGTGCCATCCGTTTCCTTAATTCTGAAAGAATCATATGGAGAAACCATCAACATGCTGTTGTTTTCAAGCACAATAGCAGGTCCCGTAAGGGTTGGGTGCACATACCTGGCTTGCGCATTGGAGACAAAATCCTGAGAAATGGCTGAAACATACTGGCGCTCGTCCTCATCCTTCTCTTCGATCATCTGACCCGAAACGTCATATCCCCAAGTATCCTCACTGTCTACCCAGTTGTTTTGATAAGAATCGTCGGTGCCATTGTCCCACGAATCTCCACTATCCCACGGATCTGCTGACCAGCTATCGGTCGACCAGCTATCTTCCTGCACTGGTTCTTCTACAGGAATGGGCTCAGGTTCGGGATCTACAATGATTTCTTCAGGCTCTTCTTCTATCTCTACATATTCATCGAGGAGTTTAAACTGGAAAGAACCATTATCTGTAGAAATAGCGAGGTTTTTTGTCTTGCTCAAATATCTTCTTGCCATGAAGATATTTAAGCCCAAAAGAAAGTTTTCATATTCCTCACCTTCCATGGTCTCTAAGACCTGTTCATTGATCTTGAGTACTTCGGAAACCTGATCATTGGTCAGGTGTGCCTGTGAAACAGTATAAGCCAGATAACTGAAGTAATACCAAAAATAAGGTCGAAAAGAATAGCCCTTCCGATCCATTTTGATGGCTATTTTATGGATCAGATCCTGCTGCGCAGAGGTAAAATTACCCGTCCAGGCATTATTGTAATCAAAAGCTACTTTTTGTGCCGCTTCTGTGTCGATTGCCCGAAGCTTCAACATGGTTTGAGTGAAAAATTCAGCTTTGTCTTCAGAAAATGAGCGCTGTGCAGTTACCTGTAGAGTAACCAAACCGACGAAAAGATATAGGCACAAGCGCTTCATTCGACTAAATTTAGATAAATGCTTAGAGATTATGCTGTTTTGAAAGCTAACATTGCCCAGCGATCCTTTACTGATTGGGCATCGAGTTGCATATCCAGTGCTTCTGCGGCTGATTTAAGCTCCGGAATATCTTCCTCATAAAATCCACTTAAAACCAGTGTCGCCTGATCAGACAGACGTTTTTTATAGTCGCTGAGTTGCTCCAGCAGGACATTCTTATTGATGTTGGCTAGCATGATGTCGAATTTTTCGGTTTCGGGGATTGTTTCGATTCCCCCCAGTGATAGCTTGATCTGTTCACAATCATTTAACGAAAAATTCTCAGCACTATTTTCTATGCACCAATCATCTATATCCACAGCAGAAATACTTGCAGCACCTCGTTTGTACGCCATAATGGCTAGCGCACCGGTACCGCAGCCTACATCAATCACTTTTTTACCTTCATGATGAAGCCCAAGCTGAAACTTTAATACCTGATAAGTAGTGGCATGATGTCCAGTACCAAAAGACATCTTGGGAGTAATGATAATCTCATAGGGAACTTGTGGTTGAGGTGTATGAAAGGTAGCTCGCACTATACATTGATCACCTACGATAACCGGATCATAATTTTTCTCCCATTCCTCGTTCCAGTTGACACGTGCTACTTTGTCTACATGGTATTCTACTTTGTATCGATCCAAAACATCTTTGACTTCTTCAGGTTCCCATGCATCTTCCTCACAAGAGGCAAGTATTCCGGTTTCTGTTTCCTCAAAAGCGTCAAAAGGAAAAAGAGAGAGTTCTGCAAACAGAAGCTCTCTCTTTTCTTCA
This sequence comes from Marinoscillum sp., assembly GCA_040218045.1. Taxonomy (GTDB): domain Bacteria; phylum Bacteroidota; class Bacteroidia; order Cytophagales; family Cyclobacteriaceae; genus Marinoscillum. The sequence continues at coordinate 413,954 of JAVJQA010000006.1, read as the reverse complement.
TCACAAATGATGTTGAGTGTTATAAAACTCATTTTTATGTAGTTATTTGACTGCTACCAATGTGGGCTAGTTCATACTTCAAAAATCCTCTTAAACTGAGGTCTTCATCTAACTCTGGCCAATGAATGCCGATTCCATCATTCTCAAAATGATTCAACTGATCGACAGTTGCTTTACTTAATCTGTCAAAATCAGATATTGGTCGCTGAATGATCTTTTTGTTGTTTAGTAAAACAGCAATCAGGTCTAGGTCTTTATCAAACCAGACATTTTTAACCCTCAGTCCTTCTTCAAAAATTAATTGGTCCAAAGAGTCAGATGATCTTTTATCTTTTTCCGAAATACTCATTCCACTTGTCGATTATTAAATCTCGATTATCCAGTACGATTTTACGTATCTTTTTCTTGTCTTGTTCATTGAACCCGTAATAATAGTTCTCTTGAAAATCTGGCAAAAGCCAGATTTTAGATCTTGCCCCACCTTTAGATACATGAATATGACATGGTTCAGTTCCTTCATCGGAGAAAAAGAAAAACCGAAAACCATCTAATGAATAAGACAGTAGGCACTAAAAAGCTTTAACAATATCCACAAAATCCCGGCTCTTCAGGCTGGCTCCACCAACAAGGCCACCATCTACATCTGGTTGTGAAAACAACTCTTCCGCATTGCCGGGCTTCACACTTCCTCCATATAGAATAGAGATGCTGTCTGCAGTAGACTGGTCGTATTGCTCAGCAATCAAGCCTCGGATATAAGCATGCATTTCCTGTGCCTGATCAGATGAAGCAGTTACTCCCGTACCAATCGCCCAAACAGGTTCATAGGCTATAACCACCTTTAGAATTTCTTCCTTTGAAAGTCCGAACAATCCCTTCTCTACCTGCTCCTTATTTACCGCAAAGTGTTCGTCTGCTTCTCTGGACTCCAATTTCTCACCACAGCAGAAAATTGGTTTCAGCCCGCCATCTAAAACGGCTTTGGTTTTCGCAGCAAGCAATGTATCGTCTTCACCAAAAATTTCTCTACGCTCACTATGCCCTACAACTACATAAGTCACACCTGCAGATTTAAGCATTTCCACAGAAATCTCCCCTGTAAAAGCCCCACTAGCTTCGTTACTACAGTTTTGTGCGCCCACAAAAACATTTTTAGCAGATCCTGCTAGTTTCTTAATACTGGTTATATGAACAAATGGTGGAATCAAGATTACCTCTGCATCGTTTGTTACTTCATCAGCAGTCATGTTGATTACCTCCGAAGCTAGTTTTTGTCCGGCATCCAGATCCAAATTCATTTTCCAGTTTCCTGCCGCAATGTTCTTTCTCATTCTAATCGTTTTTGTTTTTATAAAATCCTTCCTTCTATCCCTGGGTTAAAGGTTTCTTGAATCAGATTTCTTTTTTCATGCCCTCAATTCCATCTTCGTAAACAGTCACAAGTTCATGACTTGCTGACAAATCTACTATCTCAGGCCAAAGCCTACCTAAGAAGTCATGTAACTAATCCTACTTTGTCAAGTTTAGTTACTGAAATGAATTCAGCACGTTACTTAGTTTTAATCTTCGTTCTATCACCCTAAGGTCATACTGAACTTGTTTCAGCATCTGTGGTTATATCTTGACAAAGTAGGAATAATGAACTGCGATTTCTAGCACATATTCACAACATTCAAACTTTCTCTTTCAAATACCTTGCGGTGTGATTATCTGGCAATTTAACCATATCCTCGGGTAATCCGGCAAAACATAGCGAACCTCCCAGGTCGCCACCTTCCGGGCCAAGATCTATGATCCAGTCAGCATTCTTGACAATCTCCATATTGTGCTCAATGATCAGAACAGAATTCCCTTCATTTACAAGGGCGTTCAATGCATCCAGTAATCGTTTGATATCATGGAAATGTAGTCCGGTGGTTGGTTCGTCAAAAATGAACATCACATGATCTTTTTTGTGGCTCCCACCTCTACCCAGAAAGGAAGCAAGTTTCACACGTTGAGCCTCTCCACCAGAAAGGGAATTGGAAGATTGGCCCAACTTCACATAACCCAGGCCTACATCATAGAGTGGCCTGATCTTATTAACAATAGAAGGCTTGTCTTCAAAGAAAGTAATCGCCTCCTCCACGGTCAAGTCCAGGATTTCTGAAATGTCCTTGTCCTGGTATTTAACCTCCAATATTTCTTTTTTGAACCTTCGGCCTTTGCAGCTTTCACACTCCAGGTGAAGGTCTGCCATAAACTGCATTTCTATTTTCACGGCGCCTTCTCCTTCACAGACCTCACAGCGGCCTCCATCCACATTGAATGAAAAGTGAGCAGGCTTAAAGCCATTGTTTTTAGAAAGCGGCTGCTCACTAAAAAGCTGCCTCACCCCATCATAAGCTTTCACATAGGTCACCGGATTGGAGCGGGAGCTTTTCCCGATAGGGTTTTGATCCACAAACTCAATCTGTGTGATCTTTTTATAATCACCTGAGATTTTTTCATGCTTTCCTGTTGCCTCTCCAGTGATCCCAAGCATTTTTCCGATAGATGGGTAAAGGATTTTCTTCACTAAAGTGGATTTACCAGATCCACTCACACCCGTAATAACCGATAGCACACCGAGCGGAATCTCCACGTCTATACTTTTGAGGTTATTCTCGCGGGCTTTTTCAATAGTAAAAGATTGATTCCATTTTCTCCGGCGTTTTGGTAAATCAATCGTTTCGATACCTTTGAGATACTTGGCAGTATAAGATCTGGATTCGCCATTGAGTTGACCCACAGTCCCCTGATAAACCAACTCCCCACCGTGAACTCCAGCAGCCGGGCCAATGTCAATGATTTCGTCGGCAGCCTCCATCACCTTTTCTTCATGCTCCACCACGATCACCGAATTCCCCAAATCCCTCAAATGAATAAGTACTTCTATGAGCCGGTCTGTATCTCTGGGATGAAGGCCAATGCTCGGTTCATCCAGGATGTACATAGAGCCGACAAGCGCACTGCCAAGAGAAGTGGCCAATTTGATACGCTGAAACTCGCCTCCTGATAAGGTATTGGTCAATCGGTTTAATGTCAGGTAACCCAAACCAACTTTTTCTAAATAAGAAAGCCTGTTGGTGATCTCACTTAAAATTCTTTTGGCAATGGATTTCTGATGTTCGGATAGCTTAAGCTCCTGGAAAAATAGAGATAGCTTGTCTATCGGAATGAGTACCAAGTCCGAAATGGATCTTCCTTCTATTTTCACATATCCTGCATCTTTTCTAAGCCTGGTGCCTCTGCAATCCGGACAAACAGTACGCCCACGATAGCGGGAAAGCATGACCCGATACTGTATCTTATGTGTTTGGGATTCCAGGTGTTTGAAAAAGGCATCTAGACCCTCGAAATATTCATTCCCGGTCCAGAGTAACTTGTATTCCTCCTCTGTCAATTCATTCACCGCCCGATGGATCGGAAAGTCAAAACGGATGCCATTTTTCAATAATGGTTCTAACCACAGCCCCATGGTTTCGCTTCTCCAGGGAGCAATGGCATCATCATAAACAGAAAGATTGGGGTCTGGAATGACCATTTCCGGGTCAATGCCCAAGATTCTCCCAAACCCTTCACACCGGCGACAAGCACCATACGGATTGTTAAATGAAAAGAAGTTGACCGAGGGTTCCTCGAACTTAATGCCATCAAGCTCAAAAATGTCCGAAAACTCATGGGTGCCATGTCCAACCAAAGTCACTCTGCATCTTCCTTCTCCTTCAAAAAAGGCTGTTTGAACTGAGTCCGAGAGTCTAAATTGCGTTTCTTCATCATTTTTCACTGCAGCCCTGTCAATCAGGATTTCAAATTGATGTTTTTTGGTAATTTTTTCTTTGAGTAGATCTTCAATGAATCCCATCTCCTCATCAATAAGCACGCGGGTGTATCCTTTACTGAGCAAAATTTTCAACTCATCTTCAACTGTGCGTCCTTTTTTAATATGAAGAGGAGCGGAGATCATCAACTTAGTGCCTTCTTCATGGCCAAGCATATAATCCACCACATCGGTTACGTTATCCTTCTTGACCGGTGCGCCACTCACCGGAGAGTAGGTCACCCCAACCCTGGCGAATAGCAGCTTCATGTAATCATATATCTCGGTAGTGGTGCCAACAGTAGACCTTGGGTTTCTTGTTGAAACTTTTTGCTCTATAGCGATGGCCGGAGCTACTCCTTTGATATAATCCACCTCGGGTTTCTCCATTCGACCAAGAAATTGTCGTGCGTAGGAACTGAGGCTTTCTACGTATTTCCTCTGGCCTTCGGCAAAGAGCGTATCAAACGCCAACGAAGATTTTCCTGAACCCGACAGACCAGTGATTACCACCAATTTATCCCGTGGAATGGCCACATCAAGGTTTTTTAAGTTATTTACACGAGCTCCTTTAATGACAATGTAATCTTTGGGGTCGTACTGATCTATGGTTTTCGGCATGTTCTTTGTGCTGTTCAGACTCTTAAACCAAGTTCCTTGGTCTTTGATTTCGAAAGATGTGCAAAATTAGAAATTAGATTGAGGATTTGTGTGTAAAAAAATATTCATATACATTTGAGACCACACGAGTAAAAAAACTAACATTCTACACAAACCCTGACAATATGCAATAAACCTCTACGTTACTAAACAGGTGATTTTAATGCACAAGACTAAATTGACCGACGGCCAATTGCTGTCTCAGTACAAAAGCGGAAACGAAGAGGCGTTTGCAGTTTTACTCGAACGACATAAAGACAGGGTATTTACCACGATTTACGTGATTGTAAAGGATAGATATCAGGCAGAAGACCTGATGCAGGATGCCTTTATTAAAGCAATCAAAACAATCAAGTCAGGCAAATACAACGAGGAGGGCAAATTTTTGCCATGGATTCTCCGTATTGCACACAATTTGGCCATCGATCACTTCAGGAAAGCAAAGCGCTATCCGCAGATAGTGATGGAAGATGGTAGCAGTGTGTTCAATACATTGGAATTTTCTGAGGCACCTATTGAAGACGAACATGTAAAAAATGATACTTATAACTTGCTTAAGCACTATATACAGGAATTACCTGAAGCTCAAAAAGAAGTGTTGGTTATGAGGCACTATATGCAGATGAGCTTTCAGGAAATTGCGGATGCCACTGGTGTGAGCATCAATACAGCGCTAGGCAGAATGAGGTATGCTTTAATTAACTTAAGAAAAAAGTTACAACATTCAAATATTGCCTATGACCAAAACTTTTACAGAGAATGACCTGGTAAGGTTCCTTTATGACGAATTGAACAAAATTGAAAAAGAAGCTCTTGAAAGTGCCCTTCTTACTGACCTTGACTTGCAAAGTGAATTGGAAAATTTACGATCAGTAATGAAAGACCTTGATAAAGTGTCCTATTCTCCATCGCAACGATCTGTGAACAAAATCCTTGAGTTCTCGAAGGGATATCACAAACAGTCTGTATAGTTTTAAGATTCGGTTTCTTTGACTTGCCCGAATACTTAAAATTGACATGACTAAAAAAGAGCGTTTCGAAGCTTTTGTTTCTTACTTCAAGGAGGCTTTTCCCGAGCCACAAACTGAACTCAATTACAGCAACCCATTTGAGCTGGTAGTAGCTGTAGTGCTGAGTGCGCAGTGTACGGATGTTCGGATCAATAAAGTTACGCCTGCCCTATTCAAAGCATTTCCCACTCCTGAGGCCATGTCTCATGGCACATTGGATGAAATCTTTGAACTCATCAGAAGTGTGTCTTATCCAAACAACAAGTCCAAACACCTCATGGGCCTGAGCAAGATGATCATGGAGGACTTTGGTGGAGAAGTACCCGAAAAGCATGCTGACCTCAATAAGCTTCCCGGTGTAGGAAGAAAAACTGCCAATGTGGTAGTCTCAGTGCTTTATAACCAGCCAGCCATGGCCGTGGACACCCACGTATTTCGTGTATCCAAACGACTGGGACTTGTTACCCAAACAGCCAAAACTCCCCTGGAAGTAGAAAAGCAACTGATTCGCCACATCCCGGAAGAGTTTGTCCACAAAGCCCATCACTGGCTGATCCTACATGGCCGCTATGTCTGCCTGGCCCGTAAGCCCAAATGCTCCGAGTGCAAAATCACGCACTTCTGTAAGTACTGGGAGAAATTGGGGGTGTGATCCCGCAGTATTAATTAATTAGTTTCCTGAACCAATAGACAGACCTGCCTGAGCCGAGAGAATCTGCTCTATCCTCGGGAATTTCTTCTGTTAATCCATTGAAGAATGTCTCTTCCCTTCTCATCTGACTTTGTAATGAACATCCAGTGTATCTGTATCGCCGTTTCCGATATATATGTATATGTAATAGGTGCGTGTAAAGACGGAGTCCACTTGCACTGATTGAAACAGGTGATTTCCTGAAAAGGAGAAAACTCTTCGATAGTATACCATCCATCGGAATAACTGTATGGCATATGGTGCATTACATCTCCTTTAGTATTGTTGATGACCAAAGAGTCAGGATGTATTAGCTTGTTTTCACCAATAAGATTTTCATAGGTATCTCTATTCACCATACTAAAAGAGAAGCCCTCACAAGCTGTCAGTGGCATTTAACACAGTCTCAGTCTCAAACCTTTTACCTAAGGTTGTGACGTCTTTAAAAACTATAGGACACCCTTGCGAGTGTCCTTAATGAGGCCAAAATGGGAGTGTTAGCTCAACTCTGTCTGCTTTTGGGAAGGAGCACGGTTAGTGAGAGGGGTTAGGGGTGAGTTGGAAACATCATGCACTATCGCCTCCGCATTCCAAAAAACGAAACAATGGCAAGGACCAAGCTGGCAAAGAAAATACTTGATCCAGATGAACCTGCCCAAAACCAACCAATCGTTACCTGGTTCCAGATTACATACCAAATTGCTTCAATCAAAGGGAAACTCATCCCAATAAACAAGAGTAGCACATCTATAATTAGCGCTGGCAACGTCATGGCCAAGCCAAGCATGAGAATCACAACAACCAATAAAATTTGTAATATGGCTTTGAGCGAGCCAATAAGGGAAATGTAGGTAAAACTCTCAGTGGAGATTTTGCCACTGATAAAACCAATAATGATAAAAAGTATGGAGGCTAAAAACAGAAACTGCAGGTACCTTTTAAAATTGAATTTCATAGCTGTTGTATTTGGTCTGATAAAATCCCTGTCACCAGTATTTCCTTTATTATTCAAGGAGTCGGAGGTGTGAGTCAGGTAACAATTATTTCAAGAAAGGTCGGGGCTAGTGATGAAGAAATAAACACCACTTGTCAGGAAGGGATATATCAGTAACCAACCAATGGCTAAATGGTTTTGAAACACAAAGGGCACATCACTCAAAAGCCAAACTACTCAACGAGATCATTACAGTATTAATCGAAATCCCATGCAGCCTCTCGATCCATTTCCAAAGGGGAGCTGTCCGAAGGACTGAGGGGTTCTTTTAAGTTTTTTAAAACAAACCTCCATTTCGGTTTTGTTGTTACCTTTGAATCGATCAAAACCAATTGCAACGGGGTGCTCCACATTTGAGCTGAGAACAAACCCGAAAACCTGATCTGGATAATGCCAGCGTAGGAATTGTAATCATGCACAGTGATTTAACCTTCTTATTTGCGGGCATTCCTTAGACAGCCAAAATCAAAAGGCCTATGAGTAATATTGAAAAAAAAGAAAAGTTTGACTTAGCTACCGGTGCGCTGAGAAACTGGCAGGGCCGTAAAGAATGGTTCTTCAATAGGGATGATACGGACCATTATGAGATGTACTACGAAGGCCCTTACAAACGTCAGGAGATTTGGCAAAAGAAAACCCTGGAGCAGCTTATAAAAAAAGATACTCGTGTCAAAACATTGTTGGAGTTTGGCTGTGGCACAACCCGGTTCACACGTTGGTGGCACGAGATAGGAATTGAAGCAACTGGCGGGGACATCTCTCCTTTCATGCTTGCACAAGGTGTTCATCTTTTTGAAGGTGATTTGGTTTTGGCGGATTCGCACTACATGCCATTTAAAGATCACACTTTCGATGCACTGGCATTCGTCACCACGTTTGAATATTACAAAGATCCAGTAGCGGTGATTCGGGAAGCTGTGCGTGTTGGGAAATATGGTGTCATCATGGGCATGATGAACCGCAACACGCCCAAGCTTGTCAGGAGGCGTTTACAACAAGCAATCGGTAAAAACAACTATTACGTGACGGCAACATTCTACACACCAAAAACACTAAAAGAGCTCGTTGCAAAGGCATTGCCTGATCGTGATTATACAATCCGCTGGAATGCTACCGGTTTACCTAGTTGGTTCCCAACACAACAATGGCATGTACCATATGGCGATTTCTTCGGTTTTCACATCCAACTCAACGACGTGTAAATGGGAGCTTTCGATTCAAACAGTGGTAAAGTAGGCGAAACGCACTTCAAGGAGCTTTTGCTAGGCTCACTAGGCGCTGCTCGCCCTGAGCTCATTTGTGGCCCTATGTTTGGTGTGGATACTTCCGTGGTTGACATTGGTGGTGGGCAAGCGCTGGCCATATCAAGCGACCCTTTGTCATTAATCCCCACTCTGGGCATGAAGGTTTCGGCATGGCTTTCAGTTCATCTCATTGCCAACGACATGGCCACTACGGGCTTTGCCCCGCAGTATGCACAGTTTGTATTGAACTTGCCTGCCAGTTTGTCCAAGGACGATTTCGCATCCTATTGGCATCATATCCATGAGCAATGCAAACGAAATAACATTGCCATTACTGGAGGGCATACAGGTCAGATCCCTGGTCAGGAGTCGACCATTGCCGGAGGAGGAACGATGTTTTTAAATGCTCCACTCAATCAAATCCTTACCAGCAATAAGGCTCTACCTGGAGACAGCATCATCATGACCAAAAGCGCCGCAATCTCCTCCTCATCACTCCTGTCCCTCGCATTCCCGGAAACGGTAGTCAACAGATGTGGAAAGGAAGTCCAGCTTGCGGCCGTAGAAAATTTCTGGCAGTTGTCCGTGTTGAAAGAGGCACTGGTTGCGAGTAGTGTGTTAGTTCCGCATCAAGACCTGCATGCCATGCACGATGTAACTGAAGGCGGTATTTTGGGTGCTATTTATGAAATGGCCAATGCATCAGGGTGCGGGTTTGAAGTTGAGATTAACAAAACAGCAGTCCGCGAAGAGGTACAGGCAGTGTGCAATCTTTTTGAGATTGATCCACTTGAATCTATCGGTGCTGGATCGATGATTATCTCTGTCAAAAACGGAAGCGAAGAAAAACTGATAAACGCTTTACGGGTCAATGGCATTGACGCGCACGTTATCGGGCAGTTTGTAGATAAAAGTAAATACGATCTCATAGACGCTAACGGGCGGAAATCCACTTATGTATACACCGGAATTGATCCGTATTGGGAAGCATTTTTCAAATCCTTAAAACAGGGATGGCAATGAAAAAGCTATCGGGAGTTTATTTAGTCATTGACCCTTCTATGAAGAGTGACTTATTCCTAAAGCTCACTCAGGCGTTGAAGGGTGGACTTGGCTTGATCCAAATCTGGAACAACTGGCCTCCAGACACTCAATTTGCAGAGAAGCAATTGACAATTGAGCGGATCAGGGAGCTTGCTCATGAAAACAAGGTGCCTGTTTTGATGCATGAAGATTGGAGAATAGCTATCCAATTGGGCTTGGATGGAGTTCATTTTGATGAGGTGCCGAAAGACTGGCAATTGATCCGTGAACATCTGGATGGAAAAATCATCGGGCTTACGGCCGGCAATGACCTGAAAAGGATTCGTTGGGCTCACGAACAAAAGTTGGCGTATGTCAGCTTCTGCGCCATGTTTCCGTCACCATCGGTTTCGAGCTGCGAAATCGTCACTCCATCTGCGGTCCGTGAGGCAAGACAGATCACTGATATGCCTCTTTTTCTATCTGGTGGAATCCAGCCTGACAAGTTGGAAGAATTAAAATCCCTCGATTTTCAGGGAGTTGCAGTGATATCGGGCATCATGAGTGCCAATGATCCGGAGCAAGCCGTCAAAATCTATATTGAACAAATGAAAAAATTTCAAATATTATGAGAAAATCCTTATTAGAAAAAATGTGCTGCCCATTTGACAAGCATGACTTAAAGGTCTCGGTTTTTACTGAAGAGCATGGGGTCATTCACGAAGGAATCATACTTTGCTCACACTGTCAGCGTTATTATCCAATCATCTATAGTATCCCGATCATGACTCCTGACGAATACAGGCAAATGGGTCTTGAGGCACCAATTCTAGAACAATGGGGCCTGTCCATAGATGCTCAAAGCCCGGATCGGTTTAAGCTTGAAAACGCTAGCCGACTTGAGTTAAAGCAAAAGGAGATTTCCATTGGATAAAGGGTGTTTCGGAATATCAAGCAACCTCCTGCTCCCAAAATGAGAGCTGTCCGAAGGACTGAGGGGTTCTTTAATACAACTGTTAAAAACTACTTCGCGCTTTTCTTCCTTAGATAAATCATCGCTGCTATTGCTATTGAAACAACAATAAGCGAGATAAACTGCGAATGTGACAAGATTCCATCTATGATAAATCCCCGTCTTCCATCGCCCCTGAAGATTTCGATTACACCTCGCCCAATAGCATAGAGGATGATGTAAATTAAAAAAAGCTGCCCTTCAAATCGCTTATGCCGCTTAAACATCAATAGAAAAACGAGGATGGAGCCAATCATAAACACTTCATAGAGCTGAGTGGGGTGTAGTGGTACACCCATCGGTTCGGCCTGAGTGGCAGGGTCTGTATAAGTCACTCCCAGTACACTATCAGTGGGTAAGCCATGGCAGCATCCGGCAAAAAAACACCCCATCCTACCACACATATGTATGAGACAGGCAGCGATGGCAATCCGATCCAGCATAGGCCATACGGGCCATTTCTGCTTTCGGAAATACCAAACCACAGTTGGAATGGCAAAAAGTAAGGATCCGTAAAACACAAACCCTGTCCGGAATCCCTTAAACATGTTGGACATGGGATGAAAATAGTAACCCGGGTCTTCGAAATAGAAAAACACCTTACCTCCTACAAAAGCCGCCACAATAATGAGAATCGCCAGGTTTTGAATCTTTTCTGTCGGGATGCCAAGCTCACGCTTTACCGTGGTAGACATATAAAAATAGCCCAGTGAAGCACCTATCATGATCAGAAAACCATAGGTGTGGACAGTAAAATCGCCAATATCGAAAAGTTCTGGATGCATTTAGGTTCTATGTTATAAGGGTTAGGTTCTAAGTCTTAAAGTTATTGTTAATGTCTCCATTTTCCTCAGTTATATAGTCATAGTTCTTGCTTTTGGTTGGAGCTGGGTAGTTCAAAAAACCTAACAACCAACAACATAGAACTTAAAACCTATTTAAACGGATTATCCCCTTTATGTGTACTGCTGTCAAATACCCTGATTGCTATCACATCCGCTTCGGCGGTTATTTCGCCATTCACTGACGCTATACATTTCATTACTGTCTTTTTACCCTTTACTTCTGTGACGGAAGCCCGCAGCTCTATAGGCTGTTCATTTGGTGTAGGCTTTATGTACTTCACAGTAATAGTTCCTGTGGCATATCGGTAGGTTGGCTCGCTATCCAGCGATCGCTCTTCCCGTCTGTAAGCATCTGCCATGGCCGTACTCATGCAGTGACAGTCAATGATTGTTGCCATAATACCCCCATTCAGCAAATTGGCCCAGCCATGGTACTTTTCTTCTGACTCCCAGAGGCAAACTGCCTCATTTCCCTCCCAGTAACTCTTGATCTGTAACCCGTTCACGTTGTTTATTCCACAGCCGAAGCACACATTTTCCGGCATATGTAACTGGAAATAATCTTTCTCCATTCGCTTTTCTAGTTTTGCTTTCAGTTCGAAGTTAAGCTTCTTTCTGCAACCTAAAAATACCAAAATATGTCAGCGAGCGCCATCAACAAACTGCGTACATTCGACCTTTTATTCCACCAGCTAAAACGATTCCCTATCGAAGACACCTTTGCTTATAAGGTAAACGATGTTTGGGTAAAATTTGGAACCAAGAAAAGTATTCAGCTCATCAACCAGCTAAGTCTTGGTCTTCTGGAGTTGGGATTGGAAAAGGGTGATAAAGTCGCCCTGATCTCTGAAAACCGACCGGAGTGGAATTTCATTGATTTTGCTTGTCAGCAGATCGGTGTGGTAGTAGTGCCTATGTACCCAATGATCAGTTCTGAAGACTACCGTTACATTTTCAAACATGCGGAGATCAAGTATGCCTTTGTGTCAACTGCACAAATTATGGAGAAGGTAAAAAGTGCCATCCCAGGCTTGGAAGTAGAAGGCCTCTATTCCATCAATAACATAGCCGATTCTAAAAACTGGCGAGAAATTCTAGAGCTGGGCCGCGACCAAAAAGCAGATGAACTGGCCAATTTGCGTTCGCAGATCAAGCCAGACGATCTCATGAGCATCATTTACACCTCCGGTACTACAGATAAGCCGAAAGGGGTGATGCTTTCGCATAAAAATGTAGTGAGCAATGTGCTGGCCTGTTCCAAATATTCTTACGTGGAATCTGGAAAAGACAGGGCGCTGAGCTTTTTGCCTCTTAATCATGTGTATGAACGAACCGGTGTTTATGTGTATATCTATCTGGGTGTGGCTGTGTACTATGCCGAAAGCATGGATACGATCGGGGACAACCTAAAGGATATTAAACCGCATACGTTCAATACGGTCCCGCGTTTGTTGGAAAAGGTCTTTGACAAAATCATGAAAAAAGGAAATGAACTTGGTGGGCTGAAAAAAGGAGTTTTCAACAGAGCTGTAGCCCTAGCGCTTAAGTTCGATCCAAACGAAAAACAGAGCAGTGTCTATGCCAGTCAGCTGGAAATTGCGGACAGGTTGGTTTTCTCAAAATGGAGAGAAGCACTTGGCGGCAATATCAAGCAGGTTCAATGTGGTGCAGCTGCGCTGCAGCCAAGACTCACAAGGGTTTTTTGGGCAGCCGGCATCCAACTTCTGGAAGGTTATGGGTTGACAGAAACTTCCCCTGTTGTTTGTGCAAACACTCCATCAAAACTTAAAATCGGAACGGTTGGTGCACCAATAGATCATACCCAAACCAGAATCGCCGATGGTGGCGAGGTGGAAGTAAAAGGCCCAGGGGTTATGCTGGGCTATTATAAAAATGAGGAGTTAACCGCTGAGGTGATGACTGAAGATGGTTGGTTCAAAACCGGTGATGTAGGCATCATAGACAATGGATTCCTGAAAATAACCGACCGTAAAAAAGAGCTCTTCAAGACTTCCGGCGGATTGTACATTGCGCCACAGCAAATTGAAAACAAACTCAGGGAATCAAGGTTTATTGAGCAGGCAATCGTAGTGGGAGAAGGAAAGAAATTCCCTGCCGCTTTGATCGTACCAAACTTCGAAGCACTGATGGAAGAAATGAGCAAGAAGTTCATGTACATCACCGATCAAAATAAGCTGATAAAAGAGCCAAAGGTGATCCGGCTTTTCGAAAAAGAGGTGAGCAAGGTAAACGATGAGCTCGGCAAATGGGCCGGGGTGAAAGCACACAGGATCGTTGGTGTCAGCTGGACACCAGACTCAGGTGAACTTACTCCCACACTGAAACTGAAGAGAAGAGTGATTCATGAAAAGTATGAACATTTGATTGCCGATATTTACTATGGCGATGGTTCGGTATCTTTTGCAGAAGCGGAAGCGCTCAAAACCACCGAGCTGGAGCTGCAAGAGCAGTAATAAAAGCAACTAAAAATGGTACATGTATTAGATCTGGAGTTCCTCGGCATTGATCACGCCATTGCTTCGTTTTTGATAGAAACAAGCGCAGGTCCGGTATTGGTAGAAACAGGCCCCTATTCAACGTTTGGGTCGATGGAAAAACAGCTTCAAAAGCATGGCTATAAGGTAGAGGACATCAAGCATGTATTGCTTACGCACATTCACTTTGATCATGCTGGTGCTGCGTGGGCTTTCGCCAAAACCGGAGCATTGATCTATCTTCATCCGTTTGGAAAGGATCATATGGCCAATCCAACCCGGCTTTACAACTCTGCCAAAATGATCTACGGGGATGAAATGGAACGTCTCTGGGGAGTGATGGGGCAAATACCCACGGAGCAATTGATCACGCCCATGCACAACCAGGAAATCATCATTGGTGGTAAGAAACTTACGGCATTGCATACGCCAGGTCATGCCAAACATCACATTGCCTGGCAACTGGATGACATCATTTTCACCGGTGATGTAGCCGGGGTTAAAATTGAAAGCGGCCCGGTAGTTCCGCCATGTCCGCCACCGGATATCAACCTGGAGGATTGGAATCAGTCACTTGACATCCTCATGGAGCGAAAAGCACAGAGTCTCTACCTGACACACTATGGGCAGGTTGTTAATATTGGTGACCATATTCATAGCTTGCGAAACATGCTTACCGATTGGGCGGATTGGATAAAAGCAAAATGGGAGTCGGGAATGACTGCTGAAGAAATGACCCCATTGTTTTCGCAATATACAGCTGATCAGCTTCGCGAAATGGGTGTAAGTGAGCATGGTATCAAACAATATGAAGCGGCTAATCCGAGCTGGATGAGTGTGGCAGGGCTGATCAGGTACTGGAAGAAAAAGTCTGAAAACGCTTAAGAAAGCTGATGTTTGGCGATTTGCGCGGAACTGACCTGCAAGTGGCCAATTTCCCCCACCACATCTTTATCCTCATTGTATATTGGTCGGAAGTCTACAGGCACATCCAACTTACGCTTTCCGATCAAATCGGAAGCTCGCTTGCCTAGCTGAAGACAAGCAATATCACTAACATGCGTAATAAAACCATAGTCATTTTTCACGATAATCGGATCTGAAATTTGGCGAAGAAGGGATTTTAAAATAGCTGCCTCTTCATCTTTTTTGATTTGAAACAAACAATCTGTGATCACTTCAGGAAGTCGGTCAATTTCACTTTTATTAATGACCTCCGAAGCACCATCACCCAGCAGCTTCGACCGGATGTTTATTGTCGGTGCGCTCGTAAAAAAGATAAAAGGCACATCAGGCATTTCTATACGGCAGGTCTTTAAAAATAACTCTCCAGAATAGGTGGACAAACCATAGTTAGACAACACAAGATCGGGTTGATGATATTCTATCTCTTTGATAAAATCTTTCAAATTATAAACTTGCTTGATACTAATCTTGGGGAAGCTTAATCTGAGCACACGTTCAACCAATTTGGCGTCCTCCTGATCGTCTTCGATGTGTAAAATTGAAAATCTCATGTAGCTAGGTCTTAATGGAGCATTGAAAATACAACACAGCATTTTAAAGCACGCCTATTTTTCGACGAATCAAGCTTTCGCAAAGATTGCGCTTCTCATTCATCCCCAATTATTCCGATTCACACATCGAAACCGCTCATTGACTGAGGTCAACATTCCTTTTCAAAACTAGAGATCAAAGGGTATGTACTAAAATTCTGATATTTTTAAGGAGCCTTAAGTCCAGATGAAGAAAAATTACACAACGCCATCAATGAAAACTATACTCCTGCTCTTGAGCTGCAACGTTTATTGGGTTGCTTTTTCTCAAGAATATGAAGCCAAAGGATATGCTTCCTACGGCGACTATCTTACCGGAGAGTATTACAGGCCAGTTCTCACTATAGAAAAACGAACGCAAGCAGACATCTTTTCCTTTGGGGGAAATGACTACAAGGTCCAGTCTGACGATCCTAAAGTGAACAATAATATGATTCGGGAACATGTCTGGGGAGTAACTGTGAATGATTCTCTCTATATCAATGCCAGTAAACTTTTGGGGTTAGGGGGATTTATTCAAGCCGAAATAGTTGGCGAATACATGTTTTTGAGCTCCGCCTTTCCATCGAATCCAGTGGTACTGGAACAGCTAAATTTAAATGCCCCAGAAACATATTCAGGTTACTATCTTTTTGGGGCTATAGGTGGACTAGTGGCTGGTGTACAAGCAGGAAAAGCATCTTTAGACCGAATTCCCCTGCTTTACAGACCTGCTACCAATGAGCTGATGGTACTCACTCGTTCCAACTTTGCAGAAATGCTCAGGCCATACCCCGAGCTGAGGAAAAAATTTCTTGAATCCAGCCAGGGCATTCGGGAAGATCAGGATCCAGTTTATTCCTTACTGAAAAAACACATTCATGAAATCAACATATGGGATAAACAGCTCGCATTGAAAATGTTCAATCATGGGTTGGGTTATGACGTAGTGGATACTGTAAACATTCACCTCTTCCATTACGATCGAAAGCTCAAGTCAACAAAGTATGTGGTAATCAATAATCAGGATACTATCGCCATGACTGGCAATACTTACCAGGTCATCAGCTATCCTGATACCATGGATAGTTTCGTAATTATTGATGAAGAAAGAAATTCGGTTCGCTTTGGGAATCACATCAATGACCTGAATCATTACATTGAGTTTAACACTAAAAAGAAGAGCGAAGCGGCACTCAAAATAGTGGATCCGGAATGGGCTGAGTTTTACAAAAAGAAAATTGATCACTATTCTAATCGAACTGTCGAATAATAGAGCCGCCATCTGCTTGCCTCTACTCGATGACAATTCTAGTTGCAGCTTTAGTCTCGTCATAGGATACCCACAGAATGTGAGTTCCCGGAGCCAATTCCTTAATGTTGATTTGATCAGACAAGATTCCCTGCATTTGGACATTTCCTGATAAAGACCATAATTTATAGCTGCCCTTCGGTTCTAGATCGCCAAAGTCAAGATTGATAAACTCTGAAGTTGGGTTAGGATAAACACTCAGTTCCTCTGTCAACAATCCAAGAGATTCCAAAATAACAACATCTATGGATCTGGACGCACTCAAAAAATTCTTGTCCCCGGCCTGCGTTGCTGTGATGGTAACAATACCTGCCTGATGAAGAATTAATGTACTAGTTCCTGCAATGGATGCCATCTGAGTATTGGATGAGGTAAAAGTGATCAATAATTCAGAGGTCACAGAAGCTTCCAGAGTTACCTTTTCCTCATTTAAAAAAACTTCACCGATCTCTTTAAAATCAATTTCTTGGGGAGCTTTAGCAATTGTAAAGCTCTGGGTTACCTCAGCAGCGGGATTGTATTCCTCATTCCCTTCCTGGTTCGCAGCGATCACCACTTCTCCTGCTCCTTCTATGCTCACTGTACTGCCTGTGATACTCACTGGTCCTGACACTACACTGTAGGCTATTGACAAACCAGAACTGGAACTCCCCTCCAAATCAAAGGCGGCATCCCCATACACCTTGTCTTCAATCGGGCTAAAGCTGATCGTTTGGTCTTCTTTTCCAGGGTCGGAAATCAAAAAGCTCGTGCTTACTTCCCCAGCCCCATAGTTGGCCGTCTCCAAACTGCTCGCCGTTAAGATCACTGTCCCTGTTGCGCCGGTCAGTGTAACCTCATATGTCCCAGGTTCCGTCTCATTGAGCTCCGCAGGCCCTGTTGCTGACATGCTAATTTGTCCATCATGCTTAAAATAATAAGAACCTAGGTGCGCTGCATCATAAATATGCTGACCGAAACCTTCTTGTATTTTCCAGTAGGCAACCAATCCGTTTGATCCGGTAGATGTGATACGTCCATACTCTCACTGTACTTCCACCGCAGATAAAGCCCTGTTATAAACGCGGATTTTATCCATGTTTCCCTGAAACTCATAGCCCGGAGAAGTATAATCACCAATCAAAAAAGGGCTCCTCCTGTTTTCCGCACCGTTATTGAAAAACTACCTATAGGTAAAATTGGAGGGTATTTTATCGCTAGATTGGGTGTTGCAAGCCTATTTTTGGGTATGTTTTTACGAAAGCTGAAGAACCGGTCAGGCAGCACTTCAGTTCAGATCATCTCCAAAACCTTTGGTAAATACAAAGTAATAAAGACCATAGGAAGTGGCCATACTGAACAGGAAGTTCAGAAACTCTGGTATTTAGGTAACCAAGAAATGGAACGGCTGTCAGCTCAATCGAAGATTTTCACTTCTGAACAAGATTCCGTTGTTGAGCAGGTAATGGAAAGCCTTGCCAATGCAAGTATCAGAACGGTGGGCCCTGAACTGATCTTTGGGAAGCTCTATGACCACATCGGCTTTGGGAAGGTAGAGGAAGATCTGTTTCGCCATCTGGTTATTGCCCGGTTAGCTTTCCCCCTAAGTAAGCTCAAGACGGTGGAATACCTTTATCGCTACCAGGGCATTGATTTGGATGTTGATGCGATCTATCGTTTTTTGGATAAGCTGAATAATCAACTCAGGGAAGAAGTCGAAACAAATAGCCTTTGAACATACCAGGGAAATATTGAAAGGCAAGTTGACGATTGTTTTTTACGATATGACCACCCTTTATTTTGAGGCCAGCGATGAGGATGACCTGCGTAAGACGGGATTTTCAAAGGATCGGAAACATCAAAACCCCCAGATCTATTTGGGGTTGTTGGTGGGCTTGGGGGGCTATGCTATCGGATATGATATTTTTGAAGGGGACACTTATGAAGGACATACCCTGATCCCATTCTTGGAGAAGGTCACTGCCCGGTTCGAGTTAGGGAAACCAGTAGTAGTGGCTGATGCGGGGTTACTGTCAAACGATAATCTCAAAGCTCTGCAAGCAGAAGGCTATCAATACATTCTTGGAGCAAGGATCAAAAACGAACCTGGGCAAATCAAGCAACGCATACAGGAGCAGAAATGGGAAGAGGGCAAAGTCATTCGCTTGTCAAGAAAAGATGGTACTAAGCTCATTGTTGCGTATTCTCAAAAAAGAGCCCGTAAGGACGAGCACAATCGCCAAAGAGGCCTCAACAGACTGGAAAAACAAATCAAACGGGGCAAACTCACTAAATCCAATATCAACAATAGAGGATACAACAAGTACCTTAAACTGGAAGGAGAGCTGGCCGTAAAAATTGATTATGGGAAGTTTAAGGCTGATCAAGTATGGGACGGGCTAAAAGGATACATCTCTAACACCAAATTGGCCAGCAAAGAGATCATCGAAAACTATAACAACCTCTGGCATATTGAAAAAGCATTTCGTATGTCAAAAACTGACCTGAGAATACGACCTATCTATCACCGGCTAAAACACCGTATTGAAGCACACATCTGCATTGCCTTCACCGCCTATTGCATCTATAAAGAATTAGAGCGAATCCTCTACTTGGAGAAATCGACGCTATCAGTAAAGAAAGCCACAGAACTTACACATAACATGTACCAGATCTCATACACTTTGCCCGAATCTAAACATACTAAATCAAAGCTCCTGAAAATGGACGGCCAGCAGGCTGAGTTATATCAAATTATCCAGAAAAATTGCTAGGGTGTTGCAACGCTGAAAACAGGAAAAAGGGCTCCTGTGTTTGATTAATAATCCTTCTACCCTCTGGAACAAAGACTGTTTCACCAGTTTTCTCTCCATTCACATACAGGTTCAAGGCTCCAGAAGCACTCGAATAAGTACAGGTCAGGTTTACCCAATTACCAATTTTGTAAGCTGTTGAGGGCCCCTGAATTATATGCGCTGTTTGATCCAGGGTATCTCTAACAAACATGAAGGCTTCGGTTCCATTATATTCCAAACCGTAACTCCCGGACTTGAACAACATAACATTTTCTAAAGGGTATACATCATCACCAAGAGCTTTCTTTGTACTGAAACATATCCCGTCATTTTCATCGTAGAACGCTCAAACACGCCGTTAAACAAAGAGTAAAACGGGTCTGACTCGGATAATTGATAATGATCGAAACCTCGTTATCGTCATAAGCGACTGGCAATATCAGCCTAAACCAATGAGGTTTAGTCGTGTAGCCGAAATAGGGGGACTCTAACGGACTGGAATCAAACGCTTGCTGAATCTCCCGGGTTAGCAAACTGTCCATTGTCCAATTTTCATTGGAATCTACAAGCACCGCTATAGAAACTAACTCCTGGGTTTCATTGATTTGGGCTCTACTCAGAGTGGTTGCCAGGCACATGAAGGCCAGCAAAATCACAACTAATTTTGACATTTAATAACGCGCTGTTGGGGTGAACAATAATATGGAATCTCTATAAGAAATGGGTGTTTTGCTTCTGTGAATTGACCTGTTTCTGGGATAAAAAATCAGAAAAACCAAAATACAAACCTTTGCATAAGTTTATCCGACCGTCCAAGGTGTAAATCCCACTGCTTTCACTCGTCTTTGTGTTAGTTTTAGACCAGGTAATCAATTAAAGTCTAAAGAAGATGAAAAATATTTTGATCCTCGCACTGGCGGCAGTTGTCCTGTTTGGCTGTGGAGGAACTCCCGATCTGGCATACCAGGTGGATTCACCCGACAGCCAAATCACAGTAACTTTTATGACCTTGAATGGCAAGTCCGCCTACAGCGTGGCTTACAAGGGCACTACACAAATAGACACGTCATTCCTTGGGTTTGAGTTTCAGGATCAGCCTGCCCTTTCAGGTAAGCTAACCGTCAAAAACCAACAAATCAGCAGCGCTGATGAAACCTGGGAGATGGTCTGGGGCGAGCAACATGAAGTTCGAAACAACTACAACGAACTGAGAGTCACCCTGGAGGAAACTTCAACTCCAAACAGGGTGTTTGATGTGGTTTTCAAAGCATACAACGATGGTGTTGGTTTCAGATATGAATTTCCAGAGCAAGCTGCCTTGGAAGGTGAGGTGGTCATCCTTCAGGAAAATACAGAATTCAACTTAACCGGTGATCATAAAGTCTGGTGGATTCCAGGCGACTGGGATATCTACGAATACCTGTACACAGAAAGTAAATTTTCTGAAATCAATGCTTTAGATCAGTTTATAGAAGGTGACCACCTCGGCCAGGTGTATCTCAATAGCAATGCTGTGAATACACCAGTGACCATGAAGTCCGATGACGGGGTTTACCTCAGCTTTCACGAGGCAGACCTTACTGATTATGCAGGAATGACCCTAAAAGTGGATACCTCCAACCTCAAAATGGTTAGTGAGCTTGTTGGCAACAAAGCTGGAATCAAGGTCAAGACCAAAGCACCATTTGTCACGCCCTGGAGAACCATCCAAATAGCGGATAGAGCTGGAGACTTGATAGAATCAAAACTGATTGTAAACCTCAACGACCCCAACGAACTGGGCGATGTATCGTGGTTCACGCCTATGAAATATATCGGTATCTGGTGGGACATGCACCTCAACCGTAGAACATGGGACTATGCCAGTGGCAATCATGGAGCCACTACCGAATACACCAAAGAGCTGATTGATTTTGCTGCTGAAAATGACATGGGCGGCGTACTGGTAGAAGGTTGGAACACAGGTTGGGAGACCTGGACGCACCCTGACATGCGTGATACCATTTTTGATTTTACTACTCCATATCCGGATTATGATCTTGAATACCTGGCAGACTATGCTGCCGGAAAAGGCGTGGAAATCATTATGCATCATGAGACTTCAGGGGCTGTTGTGAGGTATGAAGAGCGGATGGATACTGCCTATGCACTGATGAGAAAATTAGGAATCCATTCTGTGAAAACAGGATATGTTGGTACGATCATACCAGATGGAGAATACCATCATGGTCAGTGGATGGTTAATCATTATCAGAAAACACTGGATGTAGGTGCCAATTATGAAGTGGCCATCAACATGCACGAACCTATCAAAGCCACAGGTCTACGGAGGACTTATCCCAACATGATCTCGCGTGAAGGCGCAAGAGGCCAGGAGTACAACGCCTGGGCTGGTGAAGGTGCAAGCCCACCCGAGCATTTGCCGATTTTGGCCTTTACACGCATGTTGGCAGGACCATTTGATTACACGCCGGGAATTTTCAACCTGAGCCTAAAACCATACAGAGACAATCACCCGATCAAATCGACCATAGCACAGCAGTTAGGCCTTTATGTCAATATCTACAGCCCAATTCAAATGGCTGCAGATTTAATTGATTACTACAAAGACAACCCGGCTTTTCAGTTTATACGAGATGTAGGAGTTGACTGGGAGCAAAGCAAAGTGCTTGATGGAGAACCGGGCGACTTCCTGGTAACAGCCCGTCAGGAAAGAGGAACAGACGATTGGTTTGTAGGTGGCATGACTGACGAGAACGCAAAACCTTATACGCTCATACTGGACTTTCTGGAAGAGGGCAAGACATACAAAGCGGATATTTACAAGGATGCAGCCGAAACACACTATCTGGACAACCCTACAGCCGTTGACATCTCAACGATGGAAGTGACCAAAGGTGATGAGATCTCTGTCGATATGGCTTCTGGTGGCGGGTTTGCCGTGAGTTTACTGGCAAAGTAGCAATCCTTATAATTGATCTTCAAAGCGGTTTAGTTAAGCTCGGGTCATACTTCAAAGGTCATTCTGTTAACCTGCCTCCGGCAGGCAGGGAATCTTTACGTCAACCTATGTTTATCGTAAAGATTCCTGCTGGAATGACCAAATTAAAAAAACTTAACTCAACATCATGAAATTGATATTGTTTGGGTGCCTCAAAATGTAGATCCTGAAACAAGATTCAGGATGACTAAGAATATTTTGAGGCACACTTCTTTTTTTCAGCAAAAGTAGAAACCAACCAAAATAAGACTCGAAGTGTCAAAGTGGTATGATGAAGCGTATAACCTTCTTATTTGTTCTCGGTCTTACTCTTGCCTGTAGTGATGAAACCCCAGAGCTAACCTCAATAGAGGAAGGGACTTATGAGGGTACTTTTACCCGTAGTTCCGACAGGCAACGTAACCAAAGTGCAAATGTGATCCTGACATTTGAAGACGGTGCCTTCACCGGTGCTAGTGATCAGCAAAAATTTCCAGCAATTTGCAGAGGAAGCTATGAAGTCAACACTTCGGGCATCTTATTCTCTGACTCTTGTATCTGGACCGCTGATTTTGATTGGTCACTTATTCTTTCCGGCCAGTTCTCTATTGCAAAAGACAGAGATAACCTGATATTGACTAAATCCCGTGAAGATATTATAGATATCTATCAGCTGACCAGACAATAGGTGCTACTACGTATCTGTTCAATTCGGTACGTTTGCGGATTATTTCCCTGAGCTACCCAATGACTGCAAACCTTTGAGCCATCAAATACTAAAAATCTACGAAGAATTCGGATTTGATCTAAAGAACTACCAGCAAGAATCAGAAAGCAAAGCGTATCATGCCTGTTCATTCGACCTGAATGGAGTACCTGTTATTTCCCGAAAGGCAAAAATAACCCCTACAAAATCTGGCCAGTTTGTAACATTTTGGAAAAGAAACGCCAATGGGCCAATCACTCCCTATGAAGCTTCGGATTCTTTCGCCTTGCTACTGGTGAATGTTGAAAATGGTAATCAGGTAGGGCAATTTGTGTTTCCAAAGTCAGAGCTCATCAAAAGAGGAATCATCTCTACACCAGATCGTGAGGGGAAAAGAGCTTTTAGAATATATCCACCATGGAGTGCTGTGAGTAGCAGGCAAGCAAACGCTTCGCAAAAATGGCAAACCCGGTATTTCATTGACCTGAGTACAGGGCTGAACAAAGAACTTCTTAAAAAACGCTATTCAGCTATTCGTTAATCATGTCTCGAACTTTTAATTTTTCCAACTGAGCAATCGCATTTTCATTGTCCGCATCCAGCTCCAGCACTTTCTCATAATTGGTTATGGCATTGGTGGTATCACCAGCGATCACAAGTGCCTCTGCATAGCTATCATAAACATTTGGTTCATGACGAAACATGAAAGTGTTGAAGTGAAAAGCTATGAGTGCTTCACTCACTCTTCCAGATCTTAAGTACACATAACCCAGCGTATTGAGTTCTGAACTTTTCCCAGTCAGCTTATAAGCCTTTCTTAAATAATCATTCGCATTTTTATATACCTCCTCGGTCGTCATTTCTGACAACAACTGCTGCATGTAGGTCGCTGCCTTGTAGTTGGGTTGTGACGGATACCGCAATGCAATTTGTGCCACATCAGTCATCAGGTCGGAGGCTGGGTACTCAACGATCCGGGCATATTCCGCTCCGTTTTCTGTAAAAATGAAAGTAGGGACACGGTGGATGTCTTTGCCCTGCTCTTCGCCATTAGGGCCTTGCTTGTATTTTTCTGTACCATCATACAGGCACGTGAAGGTCAACTGATCCCGGTCGAGACCGAGTGCATCCCACAAATGCACGAACTGAGGTACCCACTCGCGGCTGTCACCACACCAGGTGCCAAGGTAAATCTCCACTTGAGTTTCCTGAAGGTTGCTGATCCAGCTTGCCTCAGGAGATCCCTCCTCAAACTCCGCATAGTTTTCGTCAAACCATTTCTCTCCGTGGGCTTGAAGATCAGCAATAACAACTGACCCAGCCAGGTGCAGTTCCTCACGCTGATTGGTATAGGTCATGGGCTGGCCAGTGGCCATGAGCGACGCTGCAATCAGCATCATTAAGATTATTGATTTCATATACGTTTGGTTAGATTATCCCAAACATACGCGTACCCGGAAGATTTGGCTGTTAATGAAGTGTTAAAGTCCCTCTATTTGCTGGCACTAAAGAGATTTGTTTTAAATCCAATCATAAAATAAACCCCAAAAACTACCAGCACAGCTGTGGCTGTGGCCATAGACAAAGGAATGGAGGGAAGCGCAAAGTCAAACAATGATATAAACCGCTGGCTGGTGAAAGACCACTCTGTCAGGAACGTAAAATCTGGCAGGCTAATCTCCATTTCTGAGAAAGTGGTTTCATTCACCTTGTAGAGGAAATAGCACATTGCAGACACAAAACATGAAGCCAGAATGATCCAGGCTTTTTTGCCAATCACAGGCTTATAGGCAGTCATAGTTGAAGTAGACTGCACCTGCATCATGATTTGCGCTTTCAGCGCAGAAGACGGCTCTGTGGCAGACTGCTTAAAGATCCCTTTTAGAAATTCATCTTCGGGACCGGATTGATGTTTGTCTTTCATGATACCCATTCTTTTATGCCCATTTGATTCAAGATCTTCAATAATTTCTTTCTACACCGGTGCAGATCTACTTTGATTTTTGATTCGCTTTCACTGGTAATTTCGCAAATCTCTTTAATAGACTGCTCATTGTAATAATATAATGTGACCAAGGCCTGATCCCCTTGATTTAACTGGGCCATGGCCCTTGCCAAAACTGAACGCATATCCTCCAGATCAGATTGCTCCAGAATATTGTTTCCTCCATCCAGGTCAATGCCTGATGCTACAAGATCCACCATGCCTGGTTTCACTTTTCGCAACCGGGTCATACAGGTATTGTAGGCAATCCGGAGCAACCAGGTGGAAAACTTCGAATCTCCCCTGAAAGTGCTTAAGCCCTTGTATGCTTTCACAAAAGTGTCTTGAGCCACTTCATCTGCATCTTCCTGGTTTCTCAGCGTATAAACCACAAAGTTGTAAACCCTGCGCTGATACTTATCAACCAAATCAGCAAAGGCTCGGCTATCGCCACCTAAGATGTCATTGATTAAGTCAGTATCCTCCCGGTTGTGCATTTGTATGATTAGACTACCAAATGAATCGGCAGGTTACAAAATATTTTTTTTCAATTCTTGTAACCCGCTGATCTTTCCTGTTGTCAATACCCACAAATAACGAAAATTCTAAAATCGACTAATATGGAACCTCTTATTGTATTCCTTGCATTGTTCGCAACCATCTTTGGTATTGCCTATGTTTTCTTAACCACCAGGAACCGGGAACGCCTGGCACTTATTGAAAAAGGTGCCGAAGCTTCTATGTTTGAGCGAAAAGGCACCAAATTCTCCATTGCCAAATTCATCCTCAACATCGCCTTATTGTTTGTGGGGATAGGAATGGGTATTTTTTCAGGAGCATTCCTAAATGATAATATGGGCCTGGATTATGAAATTGCCGTCCCTTCTATGATCTTCATTTTTGGTGGTATTGGACTGATCGCCGGTTTCTTTGTCACCCGTAAAATCGAAAAGTCTGACGACTAAACTTTGGTTAGGTTTTCACTTTAAAAACCCCGACCGGCATGTTGGGGTTTTTTATTGTTTTGTTACTTTCTTCTATAAAAGCGAACTAATCATTTTGCCCTCCGTATATTTGTTATACTTAATAGGACTAATGCAATGAGTAAAGAACATTTAGGAGAACTGGAAGAGTTGGTGTTACTGCTGATCATTATGCTGAAGGAAGAAGCCTATGGTCTCTCCATTCGTAGGGCACTGAACGAGCAAGCCGCAAGAAACATAACAGTAGGCGCAGTACACGGCACCCTAAACCGTTTGGAAAAGAAAGGCTTTGTGCAATCCAGCCTTGGAGGTGCCACCGACGAGCGTGGTGGACGCAGAAAACGGATTTTTGAAGTGACCATTTCTGGAAAATCCGTACTTGAAAAGAGTAGGGACGTGAAAGTAAACCTGTGGCAGCAAATTCCAGAACTCTCCCTCAAATCCAGATAATATGAAATCGTCTCAACCGCCTAAAATCCTGGACCGGCTTTTCCTCCTCCTTTGTAAGGATGAAATGAAAGAGGAGCTGCTTGGTGACCTCCACGAATACTACGATGATTTAAAATTTGAACCAGCCTGGAAGAGAAAGCTTCTCTATTGCGTCCAGACGCTTAGTCTACTGAAACCATTCGCCTTAAAATCACCAAGATTTTTGCATTTAAATCGTACCATCATGCTCCGTAATTATTTTACGACTTCCTATAGAACATTCATGAAGCACCCACTCAATACTTTCATCAATGTTTTTGGACTCTCTACGGCCATTGGAATGTGTTTACTGACTTACGGCTATGCTGACTGGGTCTACCAGGTAGATGATTTTCATGAAAATAAGGACGAGTTGTTTTTACTTACCTATCATGCAGACCGTGATGGTACTACCGTACAGTACGCTACTTCTCCAAGGCCTATTGCCGATTTATTGCTAAAAGACATTTCGCAAGTCAAGAGGGTGTGTCAGCTTGAACACCGCCAAGTGGTTGTAAAAAATGGCAATCAGGTTTTTCATGAAAAAATACGCTTTACAGATGCCTCATTTTTAGAGATGTTCACCTTCCCATTGAAGTGGGGCCATTCCAGCTCACTTTCTGACATCAACAGCATCATTTTGAGTGAGGAAATGGCTATTAAGTATTTTGGTTATGACAACCCTGTTGATGAAAAGCTCCTGGTCAAATATGACGATTCAAAAGAAAAACTGTTTAAGGTAGGTGGTGTCGCTGCTGCCTTTCCAAAAGCCAGTTCTTTTGAATTTGACTTTCTGGTAAACACCAAAAATCTAAAAAAGGTCAATACCGGGTATGACCTTCAAAACTGGGAACAATACGTTGATGCGACATTTATTCAGCTGAAGGATGCTAAACCCCTCCACATGATCAACTTGAATTTTGATAAATATACGTCCGTTCAAAATAACAGTGTAAGCCCAGAGTGGGCTATTTCTTCATTTGAATTGATGTCTCTCGAATCTTTGGGCAAGCAATCTAAATTCCTCAAAGGTTACTTTACATGGAACAACTCGAGCAATTTCCAATCGATCATTTATCTCACGGTAGTTTCTACCTTACTACTTATGCTTGCCTGTTTCAACTACATCAACATTGCCATTGTATCGGCCACTAAACGATTGAAAGAAATTGGTTTAAGAAAAACTCTTGGTGCACATCGTGGAATGGTGATATTTCAGTTTCTAACAGAAAACATACTCATAACCCTCTTTGCTTTGATCATGGGGCTGATACTCGGTGTGGGCTTTTTCATTCCGGGATTCGAACGGCTTTGGAACTTCGATATGGGTTTTACGCTATTAAATTTTCGCCTTTGGGGTTTCTTGATTGTGGTTTTGCTGGTAACCGGACTAGTAAGTGGTTTTTATCCGTCGCTCTATGTATCAAAGTTTGAAGTAGTAAATATTATGAAAGGAACCGTCAGGTTTGGGCGTAAAAACCCACTGACCAAAATCCTTCTTACTGTACAACTTGCTGTGGCTTGTATATTGATCACAAGTGCTGTGATGTTTTCACAAAACACCTCTTTTCTCACTAAAAGAAGTTGGGGTTATATGCCTGAGCACATGATCTATGCCCAGGTGAGTGGAAGTTCCCAATTTGAGATTCTCAAAGATCGCCTTTCTCAAAACCCGAAAGTAAACATGATAAGCGGCAGCTCACATCATCTGGGAAAAAGCAATGGCAATGTAATTCTCAGTCAGGCCGGTCAGCAGTATGAAGCTGACCTGATGGGTGTGAGCCCAGAATATTTCGAAACCACCAGACTTCAGTTAAAATCAGGAAGAACCTTTATTCCCAACTATCAGTCAGAGAAGCACTCAATCCTTATCAATGAAGCACTCGCCAGGCGCCTGAGCATAGAGGAGCCTGTAGGCACTGTACTGAAAATCGACAATGCCCAACATCAAATCATTGGTGTAATTGAAGACTTTCATCATTTTGACTTTTCACAAGAGATACAGCCAACAGCATTTTTGATCGCCAACCCAGAAGATTATCATTACTTAGTAGCCCGGGTGATTGATGGAAGTGATACGGATATATATACCCAACTAAGAAAATATTGGTTAGAACTCTATCCCGAGACACCTTTTCAAGGAGGTTATCAAACTGATGTTTGGGGGACTTATTATTCAGAAATCGACATTCATGCAATGGTTTGGCAAACATTTGCATTGATTGCTATCATCACTACAGCGCTGGGTTTATTTGGATTAATTACTTTGAATATTTCGGGAAGAATCAAGGAATTCAGCATCCGTAAAGTCCTGGGAGCAGGCTTAAAGCATATGGTGGTGACACTGGGCAAACAATATCTTTGGATTATTCTATGCGCCTTAGTATTTGGGGGGCCATTGAGTTATTACCTCATCAAAACGCTCATTGAGGCAGCGTACACTTACCATATGCCCGTAAACATGAGTGGCACACTTTTGGCCTTATTGATTTTGTGCCTGGTGATTGGTCTAACATTAATTAGCCAGGTACGAAAAGTCTTCAGGCAACAGGCTGTGGAGGGGCTGAAGGTGGAGTGAAGTTCACAAAAGCCCCTTCACTCTCATATGATATATCAGCATGATGGTCTTGGCATCTTTTATTTCCCCTGATTCAATCATGCGAAGGGATTCTTCAAAATCCAATTCCAATACTTCGATGTTTTCGCTTTCATCTTCTGCACCACCACCTTCGCTCACTTTCATCCGGGGTTGGTATTCCCCTAAAAAGAAATACAGGATCTCAGTAACCGAGCCGGGAGACATATAAACTTCAAAAACGCGATCTACTTTCGAAATGGAATACCCGGTTTCCTCTTCGGTCTCTTTTCGGATGCAGTCTTCCGGGTTGTTCGCCTCCAACAATCCGGCACATGCTTCGATCATCAAACCATCAGGATTGCCATTGATGTACGTAGGCACCCGAAACTGCCGAGTGAGGATGATTGTCTTTTTCTCTTTGTTGTAGAGCAGGATTACTGCACCATTGCCCCGGTCATAAGCTTCTCGCTGTTGCGTTTCCCATTTTCCATCATTGCCCAGGTAGTCAAAAGTGAGCTTTTCGAGCTTGTACCAGTTATCTGATAAAAGCGTCCTTTTCAGGTTTTTAATGCGTCCGTTTTCCAATTCTGTGGCTCTTTTAATGTAATATCTTCAAAAATTCAACCCATGGCCCAACTGCCTCTTTGTACTGTTTGGCCATCACTCGTGAGATTTGGGAGATGTGATTAAGGTCATGCACCGTCCAGCATGACAGCAATTGTGCCAGGGAAACCTCTCCGAAGTTAGGATGTCGGCCAGTCTTCATAAGGTCATCTTCCGAAATATTTTGATTTTCAAGTTCCCTAATGTTACCAATCCTGAGTAGACTAAACTCGTCAAGCAGTTGATTTAGAGATTTTCCCCTGCTGATTTCATACTGCGCAAAACGATCAAACGGGACAAATTCCTTATTGTTGTCATGAAGAATTTTCATCATTCTAGGGATCCAGTCCGTTTTTTCTCCGTGAATCAAATGACCAACAACATCAAACGGGCTCCAGGTGCCTGTCCCTTCGTTTTGATAGATCCACTTATCGGATAATCCACGAAGCATCTGATTTAGTGTATCAGGAGTCCTTTTAAGAATTTCTATAGACTGATCTAAATGGTATGTCATGGTGCTTTAGTTTAATCAGATGAAATTTAATTAATCCTTCTTTGTCAAGTTAAAGATCATTTGGTTTGATCTTGCCGGAAATCACCCTGTTCAAAAAAGCCGTGGAAAACCTGGAGAGTAACTCATAGTTGCCGGCGCAACAAAAAACTAACTTTGGTATTTTACGTTCCTGACCTCAATTTGGACTGCTCCATTCTGTATCTTTCTATTCCCGAAACATGCAATTGATTATGAAAAAAATCCTCGGCACTTTAAGCCTAATACTGACCTTCTGTGAACTATCTGCTCAGAATAACCTCCTCCAACTCGAAAGATATCAACTGGACAACGGGTTCACAGTGTTTCTCAACCCTGACTCTACCGCCAACAAAGTATTCGGTGCGGTGATTGTGAATGCTGGAGCCAAGAACGAAGATCCTTCAGCCACGGGTATGGCGCACTACCTGGAGCACATGCTGTTTAAAGGCACCGAAGTTTTGGGTACATGGGATTTTGATCGGGAAAAACCGCACCTGGACTCTATCCGGGTATTATATGATCAGCTATCCACCACAAAGTCAGCAGAGGCAAAACTGGATATTCAGAAAAAAATCAATGAGCAATCTGTAAAAGGTGCTGAGTATGCGCTCCCCAATGAATTTGATAAGCTTCTCAAGAGCATTGGCAGTACTGAGGTCAATGCCTTTACCAACTATGAAATGACATTTTATCACAACTTCTTTCCTGCCCACGAAATCAATAAATGGCTGGACATCTATGCTCAACGCTTTACAAAGCCGGTTTTTCGGTCCTTTCAATCTGAACTTGAAGTAGTCTATGAAGAAAGGAACCGGGCCCAGGACAGCTATGAAGTCCGTGTATTCGAAAAGGCCGAATCTTTGATCTATCCAAATCTTCCATATGGCCAATGGTCGGTTCTAGGTACCACCGAACATCTAAAAAACCCATCACTGAACAAGATGTATGCGTTTTTTGAGAAAAACTATGTGCCGGGAAACATGGCATTGATCCTTACCGGAAACTTTAATGCAGAAAGCGTTAAACCAGCCATTGCAGAAAATTTCGGTGTCTTTGAGGCAAAACCTGTCCCTCAGGTCAAGCTCCCCGAGCCGAAACCTTTCAAAGGCACTCAAGTAGAAAAAGTGCGGATCACACCAATCAAAGCGGCTTTTTTGGGGTATCAGACAGTTCCTTATAACCACCCAGACCGATATGCTATGGATGTGGTAGAGTACTTGCTCTACAATGAAGGAGAAACCGGATACATCAACCAAATTCAGCTCAACAATGAAATGATCTATGCCGGTACATTTAACTCTGTCTACAATGATGCCGGCAGTTTTGTGATCTTTTTTGTGCCAAAACCCATCGTGCAAAGTGTAGGCAATGCCGAGAAGAAAATACAAAACGCGCTGAACCAGGTAAAGCAAGGTAAATTCTCTGACGACTTGTTTAAGTCTGCAAAAAATGAAATCAGCAGGCAGTTCCAGGAAAGCCTGGAAGATCTGGAAGAGCGGGGAATCCTGATCGGTGGAGCGTTCAACACGGGGATTCCATGGCAAACGGTACTTGATTATCCCAAAACCATTGAAGACATCTCACGAGAGGAAGTAATGGCTGTGGCCAATAAATATTTGGGTGAGAACCACCTTAAAATGATTTCCAGAACAGGTTTTCCCAAAAAAGACAAACTGGACAAGCCGCCATACAAGCCGGTTGTAACCGAACAAGAGAAGGAATCTGCTTATGTGGATCAGTTTGAAAACATCAGTAGTTTACCTTTCGAACCGAAATTTCTTGACTTTGAAAAAGATGTAGATCGGTCAAGTATTGGTGGAAAACATCAAATCATTACCTCTGTCAACCCTATCAATGACATTTACACATTGCAAATCAGGTTCAAGAAAGGCACCATCAACAATCCAAAGGTTGAATATGCCGCTACTTTGGCATCACTGTCAGGAGCGGGTGAATATGCACTCAATGACTTGAAACAGGAGTTTGGCAAGCTCGGCTCCAGTTATAGTATCTATGCCACGCTCAACGATCTAGTGATCAGTGTCACCGGAAGTGAGGAGTATCTAACCGAAACACTACAGCTCGTAAACACACTCATAACGGACATCAAACCGGATGATAATTCCAAAAAAGTTCTTGTCACAGGTGAAAAAACCGAAAGACGACTTGAAAAGCGGACTCCTTCCAGTATGAGTTCGGCACTATTCAACTATGCTTCTTATGGGGAAAATTCTTATTACCTGAAAAGGCTATCCATCTCAGAACTAAAAAAGACCGATAAAGAAGAGCTAAAAGAACTTTTCTTATCGATTACAACCAACTATGAAGCAGAAATCTGGTACAGTGGCCGGCTCAGTGCCAATGAGCTTGCAACTATGCTAACTTCCAACCTTGAGTTATCTGATTTACCAAAAGCTGATGCATACGATATGCGCCCATTACAATCTGTCTCAGAAACAAAAATCCTTTTCGTCAATGACAAGAAAGCCGTCCAGAGCCAGGTCTATTTTTATACTGACGGGCCTCCAATCTCCAAGGAGGATTTTGTGGATCAGCAATCATTCAATCAGTACTTTGGTGGTGGATTCTCTGGGCTCGTAGCCCAGGAGATCAGGGAGTACAGATCGCTGGCGTACTCAGCCGGAGGCTGGTATCAGTCCTCATCAGAGCCAGGAGAAAAATCGCGATTGATCACCTATATTGGCTGTCAGGCTGATAAAACGACAGAAGCAGTAAAAGTGATGAAAAACCTGCTGGAAGAAATGCCCGCAAAAGCAGACCGGATTCCACTCCTGCGAAAAAGTCTGCAAATGGAGATTGTAACGGAGTATCCAGACTTCAGAACCATCCCTGCGCGTGTAGTTGCACTGGAGCGGTTGGGATATACTGAAGACCCTAATGTGGATGCTTACCCAATATATCAAGATTTGGAAATGGAGGATATCATGGACTTCTATGAAACACGCCTCAAAGGCAAGGCCTTTACCATTACTATATATGGTGATAAACGCAGGATCGACCTTGATGAACTAAAGAAATTAGGTACCGTAGAGGTGCTGGATCCCAAAGATTTTGTAAAGAAATAGCCATATGAAAAAATTCCTAATAATACTCGGGATAGTAATTGTTGTGTTGAGTCTACTTGTACTGTATTCCCTGGATTCGGGAGGGTTTTTCCGCAAGGTGACTGAACCCAATAAGACCGGTAACATCTTACAAAGTCTCAATATACTGGGTGCGGAAGATATCGCAATTAGCCGTCAGGACTCTTTTCTCATCATCAGTAGTGATGATCGTGGAGCACACCTGAAAGGGCGTAAGCCAAGTGGCGGATTATATTTTGTTGACCTGAGATCCAAACCCTATCAACCCAAACTCATGACCAGTGAGTTCAAAGAGCCTTTTTACCCACATGGTATTTCAATAATCCAATTGGATACAAGCACATTTAGGGTTTTTGCTGTCAACCATTATCAAAAATCACACTCCATAGAAGTCTTTGATCTGGTAGAAGACTCACTGACTCATGTTCGCACAATCCAGGATGAGGCATTGATCAGTCCCAATGACCTGGTCGCGCTGGATGATACCCGGTTTTATGTCACCAATGATCATCAGTATCCTTATGGCTGGCTAAGACCACTGGAAGATTATGCCGGCCTGGCCCTATCGGATGTGCGGTATTTCGATGGTCAGGAGTTTACCAAAGTGGCAGATAACATCGCCTATGCCAACGGCATCAACTATGACTTTGAGCGTGAACTATTATTTGTCGCTTCACCGAGAGGGTTTTTAGTAAAAGTGTTTCGTGTAGAGCAGTCTATGAATTTAACCCACATTGAAGATATAGATGCCAGTACGGGTGTTGACAACATTGAGTTCGATGCAGATGGGAAACTCTGGATAGGCTGTCATCCAAACCTCATGCATTTCTCCTATTACATGGCAGGGAAATCTCCGACTGCCCCTTCTGAGATTGTCACCATTGACTATAGAGGGGCTGGCGATTATGATGTAAAATCGATTTTTGTGGATGATGGCTCTACGATTTCCGCCTCTACTGTAGCCGTCCCTTTCGGAAATGAGGTTTTTATCGGGAGTGTAATGGATGAAGAGGTGATCGTCTGGCAAAAATGACCTTTCAGAATCACCTCATATTCAATCCGGGAATAGACAAGTATCTAATCCCCGCTTTAACCCCTTCTCAAATAGATGTTTCCACTGATGGTCTCAAGTTTCATAGGCGTGCCTCCGTTATAGATTCGTCCGGTTACATTCATCCCTACAATCTGCTTCAGGCCTTCCCTGCCATCAGGATACTCTATGTCAAGATCTGAATAGATTTCACCAGATACGGTTTTCGCTTTGAAATCAAGTCCTTTGTTGGAAGGTACTGAGATGTCAATGTCCCCAGAGATCGTTTTTAGGTTTAGCTGCTTCGCATAATTTTTGATCAGGTAATCTCCGCTGATGGTGTTGGACTCCAACTCCAGGGATGCTGGCATGTACACTTTATAGTAGATATTGGAAGTGAAGCTGCAGTTGCTGTCCTCTCGGTCAATCTTCTTCCACATGTCCTTGTCCATGTCTATTCGGATCGATCGCTCTGTTACGCGCTTGTCCAGGGTGAAAATATGGTCATACTCGCCATCATTTATCGATACGCTCACTTCTACCAATACCTCATTTTTATCCCAGGTGTTGATCTCTATTTCGTCTGCAAAATCAAAACCAAGCTCAAGGAGATCCTGACCTGAAACAGTTGCTGATTCGGTGACTTTCCTTTGGGCATTGGTCACCAGCCCAGCTGTTAACAACAGCACTATAAGTAGATTCTTCATTTTTATTGTTTTCGGTTAAAAATTCCCCTCCTACGGAAGGGATTAGGAGAGGTTATTTCGCCTTGCGGATGAAGACATCACCACTTACACTCTTCAGCGCAATGTCCACGCCTCCTCCGTTGAGGCTGGCATCAGCTTTCATCCCTCCACCAAGGCGCTTCATTTCATCGCTATTGTTGAACTTAAAATCTATGTCCGTGTAGATTTCTCCTGACACCGTTCCCAGCTTAAAGTTGCCCTTTGTAGTGGCTGGAATGGTGATATCCAGGTCTCCACTAGTTGTAGAAA
Organism: Marinoscillum sp.; assembly: GCA_040218045.1. GTDB lineage: Bacteria > Bacteroidota > Bacteroidia > Cytophagales > Cyclobacteriaceae > Marinoscillum. Next base: position 378,555 of record JAVJQA010000006.1, on the reverse strand, counting down.
TAGACGTAGGTGTAGTTTGGCTCAATGAAGTAAATACCACTTCAATATCTGCGCTTAAAGAATAAGCAACCAAAGGACCCGTAATATTCTTCAAAACCAGATCGCTGTTTTGGCTTTTTACTTCTACGTCATTGGTTAGGCCTGTTGCTACAAAATCACCCGCCTGCCAATGATTCATATCCGCTTTTAGTTTGATGTTTTTTGGCAACTTGATATAATAATCTCCATTTGCCTTGCGACTTGCTCCTGAGATTTTGATGGTATTTCCCTCCTGGATCACACTCAAACCAATTCCTGTATTTTCAGGTCCTGTTGCTGAAAGGGGTTTGAGGCCTTGAGCTTTTTCGGGAATACCTTCATAATCAGAAGTGGTGATGGTAATTTCATTGCTATTCACTCCTTCGATCACCACATCCGCGAAGAGGTTTTCAATAAGTACCGTGATATTGGACACATCCCCTTTTGGAGTGTACTTATACTCCTGAGCATATGATGCCACCGCAATTAGGGTGAGCATCAACATAGTATTAATTCGTTTCATTTCTTACTTGATTTTTGTCTTTGAGTTTTTGAAAAAATTTTGATCTATTCAAATGGCCGTATTGAATTCTTTTGTGTTAGGATAGAACATCCAGTGCTATTTGCGCCTGACGTTTCACCTCAGGAGAGATGTTATCTTCCTTAAGTATTTTCTTCAGTGGACGAATGGCGTACTTTTCCTGTGCTTCCATCAGGATGCTGATCAGTGCGATTTGAATCAAAGCATCTTCCTGCAATTCGAGAGAAAGTGCGAGCTCCTGCCGTACCTCTGCATCATCAGAAAACCTTACCAGTGCCTGAGCGGCGGCATACCTCACATTAGGACTCTCATCTGTATTCAGCGTATTTATCAGTGTTTTGATCAGGTTTTTACTGGTCGCAGGATCAGCAGCTTCTATCCGGTTGACTACCTGAAGTCGCTCACTGGCAGAAGAGGTGTGGAGCGCATTGGTCATCGCCACTTCCTTGAGCACCTCCACTTGCGATTGAAGCGCAAGTATTTCAGCACTTCGGTCCTCCACGGTGAGCTTACCACCAAAGTAGCCAACTATCAACAGGGCGATAGCAGCTGCAATTTGCCAGTAGTTAAAGCCTGATCTGGGTGCCGATGCTTCAGCAATTGCTTTGGAAACCTCCAACCCAATACTGGATGGTGGATCTACTTCTCTGCTAGTGTTCATGAGCTGTAAGACTTCCTGGTACTCTGCCAACTGATTTTGGCAAACTGCACATTCTGTAATGTGTGCCTGAGTATCCAGGTCCCGCATGTCCGCCTCTATATAGGCTATGATTTCTTCTTCTGTAAGATGTTTCATGTCATCCATGTGTTAATCTGGTAATTCAAAATAGAGCACCTTCAGCTGTTTGATGGTCCTGTGCACCTGCACTTTGATGGCCGAAACGGTCATGTCTTTCATTTCCGCTATTTGTTCGTACTTCAATCCCTGAAATTTGCTCAACACCAACAATTCTCGTTTTTCGTCAGGAAGTTGCTTCATGGCAAGCATCAGCTTTTGCTCACGTTCCACTTGCATTTCATCCTGATCATCCTGCTGCTCGGGCAGAACCTCCACTACATTAAATCGCTCTTTATGGACTTTCATCTTTCTAAAGTGATCCTTCACCTGGTTGCGAGCAATCTGGAAAAGCCAGGTTTCGAAACTATTTCCTTGTTTGTAGGAATTGCGATATTTCATCACCCTGATAAAAGTGTTCTGCGTCAAATCTGCACTATCATCTTCATGCAGGGTAGATTTCAGAAAATAATTATAAACCCGTCTCTGGTATCGATCCACCAGTGCATTGAGCATGTCCAATTGCCCACGCTGCACGGTCATCATCAACAGCTCATCACTCGCTTCGCTCAAAGTTTGTTCTCGGTTTAGGTTTTTTCTGAATTCGGATAAGTTACCGGAAAGGTGAAGGAAGGTTACAGCTCTCTTCTAAAATAATTGCTCGTGAAAGGTCAAAGACGTTAAAATATTGTTGTGATTAGAAGAAACCGTCTAATATTTCTGTCTAGGGGATATTGGGATAGCTATTTCAAATGAAGTGCTCTCGGCGCTGAAGCGCCAAAATGATCGATGAAAAACAACCTCGTCAGATTCCTTTATTGACCATTTTTCAACCGGTTATTCAGGCTTATTTCCCGATCTCTGGAAATCTTTTTGGTGCTCAATCTTAATTCTCGAAATTACTCTTCGCAGTTGTTGGTCTCTTTGACTCGCGTCACTACTAGTTTTTATCATTCAAATTAGTTATTCTTAATAAATATTTGGGGATCTCTAAAAACTGAGAGCCCATAACCTAAAAATGCCGCCCCCATGTATAATGATTTCTGCCACCGCAAATCGGACGATGTATTTCCAGATTTGATCGAAAGTCTCTTAATTCCAACACGTCCTTGGACTTACTTTTATACAAAATAATCAACAAATAATACAAATATTAATCCGCTTAGATTTATAATAACAGGAGAGCTCCCTAAACACTTCTCGAAAAGGGAAATGGCCAGGACTGCTTTTATCAACGCTTTTGGGTTGATCCTGATGTTGGTATGTCTTGTTTACGGGGTGATATTCAACTATATCGGGGAAAGTTTTTACGCTTCGTGTGTCTATATCTTGGGGTTTATCTCCTTGATACCATTGATACTGAACCGGACCTTCAAGTACAACATCGCTCGAATTGCTTACATTTTTATTTGCCCCACATTGGTGATGGGCTTTACCTTCTTATTGGGGCCAGACCTGGGAATTCACTATTTCTTTATTCTTATTTATGCATTTCCGGTAGTTTTCTTAAAACCCAATGAAAGGTTTCTGGCGTTAATGCTCTTTATTTTTAATTCTATCTGCCTGCTCTATTATGAATTTGGAAACCTGAACCTGTTTCAGGTAATCACGATGGGAGAGGATCTTACATTGGCTGTTCACCTGACAGCTCTGATCATAATGATCTATTTCTCCTTTATTCTCTATTACACCTACTATCAAATCGTTATCAAGAATGAGCAAAAATTAATCAAAACCAATCTTGACATTGAAAAGGCACATCAGGTAAAGCAGGAGTTTCTGGCAACAATGAGCCATGAGCTTAGAACCCCACTCAATGCAGTAGTAACCATTACCACACTTTTGGATGAGAATCCCAACCATAAAGACAAGCTTACTTTCTTCAAATTATTAAAGCATTCATCTCAGAACCTACTGAGTATCGTTAATGACATTCTGGATTTCAGCAAGCTGGAGGCCAATAAGATGAAGGTGGAAAGCCGAACACAGGAAATTAGGGTGACACTCAAGAATATTGTAGACACTTATGCAAATATGGCTGAAGAAAAAGGCCTCAAGCTTGTGTTGACTGTGGATAATGAGATGTCTAAACTCTACAAACTTGACGATATCAAGCTTAGTCAGATCTTGGGCAACTTGATCAGCAATGCCATCAAATACACCAATCAGGGGGAAATCAAGGTTACGGTTAACAAGACTCAGACTGAAGGGTTGTTTGATCAAATCTATTTTGAAGTGGCTGATACAGGTGAGGGTATCTCAAGAGATGACCTTCAGAATATTTTCGAAAGCTTTACCCAAATCAAATCTGTGCTTACGCGACAAACCGGAGGAACAGGTCTGGGGCTTGCAATTGTGAAAAGATTGCTAAATCTCCAGGGAAGTGATATTGGTGTGGAAAGTGAAATCGGCAATGGATCTAAGTTCTACTTTTCGCTCAAGCTAAAAAGCACCAATAGGATCAACGAACCTAAAAACAAAAAATTTAAAATTACCAATGAGAAGCGGGTCCTGCTCGTGGAAGACAATGTAGTCAACGCTATGGTAGCCGAAAAACTTTTGGAAAACTGGGGACTAAAGATTGAAAAAGCAGAAAATGGAGAAATAGCAGTAAAAGCTTGCGAAACGAACACCTATGACCTGATCCTAATGGACTTGCATATGCCCGTAATGGATGGTTTTCAAGCTGCAGAAACAATTAGAAATTCCAACACATCTAATCGTTTTGTGCCCATTTATGCGCTCACTGCAGATGTGATGGGTGAAAACAACTCAGTATATAACAAGTATTTCGATGGTTTTATCACCAAACCTATTCAAAAAGACAAACTGCAACGCATGCTGATGACAAGGTTGGCCGAATAATTTAATCTTGAGGTAACAGATTCGCCATGGTTTGAGTTATCTTTTCTTCGAATTGTGACTCTATGCCAAAATCCAAATTACTCAGCGTAAAACAAACCTCCAGGGAAGTTTTTCTCATGATCACAGGAGTGGCCTGTGCATCATTTGGATTAGAAAGTTTCCTGCTGCCCAACAATGTGCTGGATGGCGGTGTAACAGGGATTTCCCTGTTGATGGCCATGATTACTCACGGTAGGCCATCCTTATTTATTCTTTTAATCAACATTCCATTCCTGATTCTTGGTTGGTTCCAGATTGGGCGGTTGTTTGCTGTTAAAAGTTTCCTGAGCATTGTCTTGCTGGCAATTGTTCTTTATAGTTTTCATTTTCCAGTGATCACCGATGACTCGCTGCTTGTTGCGGTCTTTGGCGGATTCTTTCTTGGTCTGGGTATTGGGTTTTCTATACGTGGTGGTGCGATCATAGATGGCACTGAAGTACTCGCGATATACCTTGGCAAAAAGATGGGGTTCTCTGTAGGAGAGCTCATTTTGATTTTTAACGTTATCATCTTTAGTGTGGCAGCCTACCTGCTCTCTATTGAAACAGCGATGTACTCTACTATTACTTATTTTGCCGCCTCCCGAACGGTCGATTTTGTGCTCGAAGGATTTGATGAATACATCGGGGTGACGGTCATCTCAGACAAACATGCAGAAATTAGAGAAATGATTCTGACCACTCTCCGCAGAGGCGCTACAATTTATCATGGTAGCAAGGGATTCAGTGTACTGCAACAGTCAGAGGCCAAAACTAATATTATTTATACTGTGATCACACGGCTGGAGCTGAACCGACTGGAAAATGAGATTCACCAGATTGACCCAAGTGCTTTCCTGGTTATGTCAAAAGTGAAGGACATCAGAGGTGGTATGATCAAGAAATTGCCATTGAAAAAGCTGAAACACTAGTTCTTTTTGTCAAGTTTAGATGCTGGAATTAATTCAGCATGTTAGTTTTAATCTCCGCTCTATCACACTAGTGGTCATACTGAAATTGTTTCAGTATCTATAGTTATAACTTGACAAGTAGGGCTAGTTTAAATACCCTCCAGCCAATTCTTGAAGTCTGAGACTTTTTCCCGACTAACCACAATTTCCTCTTGTGATAAGGCTGCTGTTTTTACCTTTAACCGGCTATTGGTATACACCATTACGTCTTCTACGGCATTGATATTAAGAAGATACGTTCGGTTTACGCGAAAGAACAGTTTTGGATCGAGCAGGGATTCCAGGTCTTCCATCTTGAAATCCACTATGTACTTTTTCGCATCAGGTTTTACGAGGTATACAACCCTGCCATCAGCATAAAATAAAGCCACCTCCTCGGTTTTTACGGTCTGGATGTGTTGGCCATGTTTTACCATAAACCGATCCTTGTATAGGTTCTGGCCGATTTCTTTCAGCACTCCGGAAATTTTTCCTGTATCTGACCAACCTTTCATCTGTTCAAACTTTTTCAGGGCTCTCGAAAGGTCCGTAAATGTGATGGGTTTGAGCAAATAATCAATGCTGTGCAGCCTGAAAGCATCAATCGCAAATTCATCAAACGCGGTGGTAAATATGATAGGTAAACTAATATCAACTTGATTGAAGATTTCGAAACTTAGCCCATCGGTCAACTGCACATCAACAAACATCAGGTCCGGCAATTCCTTTGTGGCTCTTAACCAATGAACCGTAGTGGAAACACTGGACAAAGTCTCCATCACAACAATTGAGCTACTGTACTTACCGAGATAATTCTTCAGCTTTTCAACTGCTGGTTTTTCATCTTCTATGATCAGAACCTTCATTCCAGCATCAGTTTAGGAATTTGAAATATTTCTACATGCTCCGTTTGCTCATGCAAAATCATTCGGTCAGAGTATATGGCGATCGAATGGTTTATTTCTGTTAAAGACTGGTTCACTTTAATCTGGCCTAGTTTTTTCACAAAGTTCACAGACAATACTAAATATTCATTTTCCTCTCTGACTTCAATCACCAGCACAATTTTGGGGTGTGCAATGGCATCCCGGATCACACTTTCAACCAATTTTAGTAGTATCCCAGGTATTACCAAAAAATCGTTTTTCACAGTTACTGCCAACTCCAGCGTCCTTCCTGGTAAATGATTGAATAAGTTGACCAGATGTGACAGCACTTCCAGTTCCATTCTCACATCAATTAACTCCTCCTTTCTCGACAACACGTACCTATAAACCTGTGCCAGATCATCAACAAATGTTTCTGCAACCTCCTGATCCGTTTTGGATAAAGCAATCAGATTCTCCAGACTTTCTAGAAGCAGTTGTGGATTCAATCCTCTTCGAAATTGTAGGAAATCCTCCTTCAGATGCTCTTTGTGTTGTTTTTCCAATTCAAATCTTACCTGATGAATTTGAGCCAAGAGATCATAACTGATATAAAGGGTGATATATATCAATGTGATCACAGTGAAAATCGCATTAAAAGTGAGTAACTCCTGACTATTGGGTGAAAACCCAATGAAGAAATAATAATAAAGACTCATCAGTACCGTCACCAGGATGATGGTGATGCACAATGAAGCGAGAGTGGCCACAACAATTCTTACCCAGTTGGTCAGTAGAAGGCTCCATCTTGAAAAATAGAAAATAGAGATCCGTGAAAATTCCTGAATGATGTAGGCCAAACCAATGCAGAAATAAAGTTCCTGCCCGAGGAACTGTTCAGAAACAACCTGAACATTGTTGTTGAGTAACAACAGCAATAAATAGATCACAGCTCCACTGAAAATCGGACTTAAAATCCTGAAACGCGACGAATGGACGAAAAGCTGATTCATAAGACAGGCAGCTTTACGGTGAAACAATCCTCATCCACTACTTTCACTTTTCTGTCCGTGAGCAATTCATATCTGCCAATGATATTTTCCAAGCCAATTTTAAAAGAGAAGACATTGGCTGGGGCCCTTGTTTTGTTGTTTGTGACTGACCACCATTTTCCTTCGTTTTTGAGAGTGATGCTGACTTTGTTCTCCTCATCAATTTGATTGTGCTTCATCACATTCTCTACCAGCAGCTGTAGGGTGAGTGGCGGTAGATTGACCTCATAGAGTTTTGCCTCATCTTCCAGAATGATACTCAGGTTTTCACCAAACCGTGTTTTTAGAAGATCATTGTTTGCTTTTACATATTGCCACTCCTCCTCAAAACTCACCAGTTTGCGGTCATATGATGGAAGTGTGTATTGATATACCTGCGCCAGGTTTCGGATATAGGGTTCCGCCAAATCCTGACGTTCATAAATCAGCGAGGAGATGGTATTGAGGCTGTTGAACAAAAAATGAGGGCTGAGCTGTGCTTTCAAAGCCATCAGCTGCAAGTCGATCTGGCGGGTTTCCAATTGAATATTGTCCAGACTGGCAGATTGAAAATACCGAAACGATCTATAGGCGAAGTAAATAATGCAGTAGATCAGCATGGCAAGGAAGCTCAAAATGCCGACTTTGGTAAAATCGCTTTGGGTCAGCTCCTCAATTGAATCCTGATAAACACTTTGACTGAAGTACATAAATCCTCCCAACAGACCAGAAATTAAAACAAAATTGGCTGCTAAACTGATCAAAAGAGAAAGACCTGGGTTTTCTTTCCACCGAATGCCCTGGCCTATTTGGTTAGAGGTAAAAGCAATGATATAGGATATGATGACTCCCAGGATTCCAGCAAAAACGATTAACTCACTGCGCTCAGTCCACGTGGGTTGACTGTAAGTGAGGTAAACAAAAGCCATGGAACCCATTATGAATCCCATCACAAAGTGCAGTAGATGTCGGGTCAAGTGTGGTGAGGTTTGTATTTGAGGTTTGAGATTCATAAGGATCCATCAAAGTATAACCAATATACCATGATGGATCCAAATACCTTTAATAATCCAGTGCCTTCATGGCCCGGCCGTAGTAGGTTTCCGAAGAAATCCTTTTGGCCGTGTTTCTATATGCACTTTTCACCGCATCATCACTTTGATTTACCTGAGGGGCTAAAGTAGTAAGTGATTGAGCTAGGTAGTGATCTGAGCCTATTTGCCCACACGCATTGATCAACTTGATGAGGCTCTCATTTCCCCAAGCAACATTTCGCGACTCCTGTATAACACTGTGTACATAATTACCACTGGAAATACTCTGGATTGCACTCGCAAATGCATCCATCGCCTGCCCCTCAATCTTTTGCTTTCTCACTGCTGTTTTCAATACTTCAGCCAGGTAATGATCAGAACCAATATTGTCTGCTGCTGCTTCAAACAATTTTTTCAAAATAGGAGTGTCACGTTTCTCCTCAAGCATTTCGCGGAGCAGGTTGGAGAGATAGGTGTCAGACCCGATTTCATCCACTGCTCCTAAAATCTGTTCCAGGTCGTTGTTGGTCAATGTTTGTTTTTGGAGAAGTGCCTGATAGGTGTTTACTGAGTAGACATCAGAGTCAATCCCTTCGGCCACTCTTACAAACTGACTAACATTTTCGGAGTTCAGTTCTTGTTCATCCAGAAGTTCAATCAGCATATTGCTCAAATAATGACCCGAATTAATGCCATCTGCTGATTCCAAAACGGCAGCAATTTGTTTGGTATTGAGCTTCTTATGATTGACAAACACTTTAAGGGCATTAGATCGGTAGTGGTCTGAGTTAATTCCGCGTGTTGCCTTGATGGCCTGCTCCAGGTATTCATCACCTACATTTGAGTTTTCAGCTACCGAAATAAGAATGTTTGCCTGATAATGATCAGACCCTACTTTTGTAGCCGCTTCGATAAAAGGCCCCGTAGTAATGGCATTTAAAGAATATTTTTTCTGAAAGTTGGTCAACACATTGGACAGGTAATGATCTGAGCTGATCGTGTTACCAGCAGCTGTCAAAAGCTTGGCCAGATCCGAATCGCTTAGTTCCTTCTTAAAGATGAGGGATAGGTAAGTGCTCGTAACATGATCTCCTTGAAGTAGACTAACCTCCTTTGCCAATCCGGCAGCACCCTGCTTGCGATAAATCCGGTCTACCCGGTATTCCGCGCCGATTGTCGTGCTACGAACCAAGTCTGGGAGTACTTCTGCCAACCATTTCCGACCTTCTGGCTCAAAGTCATTTTCAGACCAACCCACATAATAGCGCCTTTTCATCTGTCCACCTTCAGACTCTATTCGTACTTTACGGCTTGCGCCAAAGGAAGACTTTGAAATTTCGAAATAGCCTCCCCTGGAAATAGCGACAATATCCTTATCGTCATCCGAGAGTTGAAAGTCCCCTTCATACTCAACTTTGTAGTCACCAACCACATTATTGATTTTATAGGTGGACTTGCCGCCATGACTCGATACATTGACCGAATATTGGGCGTGAGAAGTAAAAGCAATACCCACCAGCACAAGTGCGGTGAGTATTGCAATGAAGAGGTTCTTAAATTTTGAGTTCATGAGATAGTAATGTCTTTGATCGATTCAAAGATGTACTGTCCATCCAACCTTAAGAAATCAGATGTATTGAACTGTTGAGAAAGTGTATTGAATTGTAGCTACTCGCCCCAGGCAGTAAGCACCAACTTTCTGGAACCTCCATAATCTCGATGTTCACAAAGGTAGATTCCCTGCCAAGTTCCAAGGTTTGGACGACCATTTGTAATTGGAATTTGTACGGACGGCCCTAAAAGTGAAGCCTTGATATGAGCGGGCATATCGTCTGGCCCTTCATAAGTGTGCTGATAATACGGAGCATTTTCTGGCACCATCTTGTTGAAGTGCGATTCGAAATCTAATCTCACTGTTGGGTCGGCATTTTCGTTGATAGTAAGTGATGCCGATGTGTGTTTAATAAACACTTGCAACATGCCCATTTTGAGCTCTTTTATTTCAGGTATAGCACTAAGCACCTCTCGGGTGATGAGGTGAAACCCTCTTGAATAAGCTGGTAACGATATTTCTTTTTGATAAAAACTCATTCGTTATCTACTCTTTCAAATGCACCAATATCTGGTTTAACATCTCTTGGGATTCCATTCAGGTCATCGGTGATTCCAATTTGCAATCCTTTATCTCGTGCAAAAGCCAGGGAATCCAGTTCATAGTTCTGGTTCAAAGGGTCAATGAAGCCTGGGTAATTATTTTCCTGTGAGATGAAATTCCCAGGATAGGAAACGGTTGACTTAATAATATTGTTTGTTAATGTCGTATCAAATGATGCTCCGCCTTCATTGCTAAACAGCAATTGGTTTTTCCCTTCACCCCAGACGATGCAGTTGGTCATTTCCAAGCTAAGATCACCCGTCAGCAATTCGTTATCATCAATGATCACATTGTCTGAAAACTGCAGCATCGGGTCATCATTGATAAAGGAGCTCGGAGCATTGGAAAAAGTACAATGCTCGTATTTGTAATTACCACCCGCAAGATTGCCAACCAGGAATGATCCGGCATTGTAGATCTGGGAATTGTACATATACAGGTCTGAGGTGAATGACAATACTCCAGCCTGAGACATATTTCTAATCGTGCTATATCCTATATTCAAATCGGTTTTAATATCAGATGTAAAGCCTGATTGAAACTCTCTAGTTGAATACCCTAAACCTAAACCAATCTGTCCGTTTTCTATATCTGCGTATCTGATTTCATTATCCTTACTCCCTTCCAGGAAAAAGATCCCACCCCACTGACCCGGAGCCTTCAGATAATCCTCATCGAAACGAGTATTTCTAATGGTTACGTGATTTCCCGAATCCCCAAGTATTTTCAATGTCCCCTGTACAAAAAGGGAAGCGTCGTTATCTATGTAAACTCTCGTGCCCGGCTCCATGGTTAGTGTACAGAGTGTGTCCACCAAAGCAAGGTTATAAATGACATAGGGTCTTTCTGCTGTCCAGACCTCATCGCAAATTGCTGCTGCATTAATGAAGTTGGCGTCCTGGCCCCAAGCCACCAGTTTCACATGATCTTCCATCCCATTCCACTCCACTATCACAGAATCTTTCACTAAATAGGGCAGGTCCTGATTTTGTGGACCCACGTTTACATTGACCAAAACCAGCAAACTATCTCCTCCAAAAATCACCTCATCCCGCACACTGTTTCCCTCCTTGCCATTCACAATGATGGAATAGTTGGATTGGTTTCCCTTTCCAAGCCGGATATCTGCCACACGAACCGCCTTTCTGTTAGGGTTAATTATTCTAAAGCGTTTGGTGATGCTTGAGCGTGGTAAAGAAGAAAGCAAAGTGTCAAATAAGACCGTGTCAGCACTAAAAGTCAGCTTCAGGCCGGAGTCTCCACTAATCTGCTCTTCTTCAGGCTCACATGCCAAGGCAAAAATTACTGCACTGAATAAGATGAACTGAAGGCTTTTTGTCATAGTCAATGAACGATTTAGCTGCGGATTTTAGTCTACGTTGGCTTCTTTCAAAAGCTCAGAATTTTCAGCGATTCTTAGTTTTTCTATAAACTCATCTAGTTCTCCACCCATGATGGTCGGGAGATTATACACGGTATGATTGATTCTGTGGTCAGTCACACGCCCTTGAGGATAATTGTAAGTCCTGATTTTATCTGACCGGTCACCGGAACCTACCATCGTCTTTCGTTGTGAGCTTATGGCGTCATTGTGCTTTTTCAATTCTATTTCATAGAGTCGTGAGCGCAGTACTTTTAATGCTTTGTCGTAGTTGGCATGCTGAGAGCGGCCATCCTGGCACTCTACCACCAATCCACTTGGTGCATGTGTCAGGCGAACCGCTGATTCGGTTTTGTTGATGTGCTGACCACCAGCACCAGATGCTCTAAAGGTGTCTTTTCTAATGTCTCCCATGTTCAACTCCACATCAACCTCCTCGGCCTCCGGCAATACTGCCACAGTTGCTGCTGAAGTATGCACACGCCCCTGGGATTCCGTCTGTGGTACACGCTGAACACGATGTGCCCCGGATTCAAATTTCAATTTGGCGTAAACGTCTTCTCCCTCCACACTTGCCACAATTTCCTTAAACCCTCCTGCAGAACCCTCATTTATGTTCATCACAGAAAACTTCCAGTTTTGAGATGAGGCAAATTGCTCATACATTTTGAAGAGATCGCCTGCAAAGATCGCTGCCTCATCACCGCCCGTACCTGCTCTTATCTCCAAAATGACATTTTTACTGTCATTCGGATCTTTAGGGATTAGCATAAACTTAAGCTCGTCTTCCAGTTCTTCCTTTTTGGGATAAAGATCGTCAAGCTCCATTTTGGCCATTTCTCGAAACTCCTCGTCCTTCTCCTTCTCCAGCACATCCTTGGCGTTTCTTATATTTCCTGTTACCAGACGGTACTCATTGTACTTGTTGACAATCTTCTCCAAATCACGATACTCCTTATTGAGTTTTGCATAATTGTCCATATCAGCGATGATGTCTGGCTGGACGATCAGCTGGCTCACTTCCTCAAACCTTTTTTTGATTGCCTCTAGTTTATCAATCATCTTCTCTACAATATCTATTTTTGGAACTCTGTCAAATTAGGCCATGGTTTTATTAGATTAAATTAGTCTAAATAGTTCATGGACTCCATGTTAACTTCAATGTGCAAAATTATACAAAGCGTATCGACTTTTAAGATGACTCTCAAAAACATCCTTTTTACCATCTCATTACTTCTAATAGGTGCCACATTTTCCTGCAGACCTGATAAGCCGGTGGACAGGGAAGCTGTGAAACAAGAGATGGAAAGCCGTGAGCTCAAGCGAGTGTCTGAAGTAGACCTCATGGCAAAAGGAGATCAGATAGGACGCGAGTCTCTTGAAGTGATTGAATCAACGTTTCAAACACAACTCAAAACTGCTGTGGCAAAAGAGGGAATCGCTGGAGCTATCAGCTTCTGCAACCTCAATGCAATGGACATAGTGAAAAAGCTGGAAGACAGCCTTGGCATTTCCATCAAACGTGTAACTGACAAACCAAGAAATCCAGCAGATTCACTTTCAGGTATTGAAAAAGAAATCTGGGAAGCATATGCGTACAGTCCTCAAAATGGCTCGGCGCAAATCCAGGAGCTTAACAAAACGGCTTTAATCTATACCAAACCCATCATGATAAACACAGGACTTTGCCTGAGTTGCCATGGAGAAGTGGATCAGGAAATCACAAAAGAGAACCATTCATTGATTCAACAATTGTATCCAGACGATATGGCCATAGGATATAAGGTTGGTGATCTTCGGGGAATGTGGAGGTTGATCATCCCGAAGAAAGTAGCGGTAGATCAGCTGTGAAAGGACATTTGTTAGAATTCCGCTATTTCGGACACTCCCCGGAAGTGTAGCTGGTTACGCCATTCACCTCAGCCATACAGGAGTTGCCATATGTCTTACCATCGCACCCACAAACAGGAGCATACTCTTTAGTACATGCCATGAGTGGTTTTTCTTCAGAGATGCAATTGCTGCTACTGTCTTTGCAAGCCAGTAACAGAGACAAGGTAAATAACATGACAAATACTTTCATTTCCGTATTGATTAATAACTACTGAAAGACCCTCCAATAGACCCTTTCGTTGAGTTTATTCTTTACACTCACCCTTTTCGTAACTAGTTACTCCAGCATTTTCTGCATGACACGCATTGCTGTAGGTTTTACCATCACACCCACAAACAGGATCTAAGATTAGATAACACCCTTGCTGTGGTTTTTCTTCGGAAATACAGTTATTCTCATCGTCTTTGCAAGAAAACATAAAGGTCAATGTAAAAAGAATAACAAATACTCTCATTTTCGTATCGCTTAATGACTTCTGAAAGACCCTCGAATAGACCCTTTCGTTGGGATTATTCTTTACACTCACCCTTTTCGTAACTAGTTACTCCAGCATTTTCTGCATGACACGCATTGCTGTAAGTTTTTTCATCGCAGCCACAAACCGGATTGTAATCCATCGTGCATATGCCTTCAGGGTTGATTTTATCTGGATCAATACAATCATCTGACTTGCTACAAGCTGCTGCGGCTGCCATCAAAAAAGTTATTAATAATAGTTTCATAGCAGCACTTCTTTATATCTAAAACAATCAACTGTATGGTCGTTCACTAAACCAACGGCTTGCATATGGGCATAAATTGTGGTGGAACCCAAAAACTTGAAGCCTCGCTTTTTCAAATCCTTCGCCAACGCATCGGACTCTTTTGTGGTGGCAGGAGCTTCTTTATGATTTTTAATATGCCCTACAATTACCTTGTTATTGACAAACTGCCAAAGGTATTTATTAAATGAGCCAAACTCCTTCTGTACCTCAATGAAGCGTTTGGCATTGTTGATGGCGGCATCAATCTTCATTTTATTTCTTACGATGTTAGGGTTCTGAACCAGTTCTTCTGCCTTTTGTTCATCAAACTGCGCCACTTTCTGGACGTCAAAATTTGCGAAAGCGCTCCGATAACCCTCCCGCTTTTTGAGAATAGTACTCCAACTGAGGCCTGCCTGGGCACTTTCCAGAACCAAAAACTCAAAATGTACCTTATCGTCATGAACGGGCACTCCCCATTCTTCATCGTGGTATTTATAATACTGGTCAAAAGTATTCTCTACCCAACCACATCTTTTAGGCTCATTCATAATAGTCTTGCGCTTTAAGGGTTAATATATAAATTTAAATTTCACTTGTGATCTATGACCCAAATCTCACGAATTTATATTTCGATCGTTTTTCTTTTGATCTGCTCATTGGCCAGTGCCCAAAATGAAATTGTCAATTTATCAGGCCCAAAATTTCTTTCTCTGAGCAGCCAGCTGCCTGAAGACCTAACCAGAGAGCGGGTGATTGTGGTGATCTCTGTTCCTTCCAAACAAAGTGGCAGGTTTGAAATTCGTGGCAATTGGAAAGACCTGGCACAGAAATCACATAAGTTTTTTAGACAAATTGGGGTCGACCCTGTGGGCTACATTTACCAGGACGACATCAATGCTGGCCCGGAAGTGAAGAGCGCATATCTGGAGCTGCTGAGTAGCAGACAAGTCAAGAACATAGTAATGGTGGAGCAATCCGGCTCTGCCACGGAAGTCAATTATACGCTTACTGTTACTCCTTTTGCACCAGAAGGGTTCGTGACCAATGGACAGTTGGGGTGGCGAGATACCCACGAAGAGTTGGAACGCGTTATGATTAGGCTTGGTCGTCAGGTGCTTAGGCAAGAGCTCACACGATCCAACCTGCTTATTCCAGAGTTTCCAGAATATCTGAATGATTTGGTCGTGTTTAAAGGTAACAGGCTGGAAAATTATCCAAGTCGTCTTGCTAGTTTAAAGCTAGCTGTTGTCAAATTTCAGGAAGTCAAAATATCCTCTGAAATGAACCAGGCGCTCATAGACCAGGTAAATGCCTACAACCTGGAAGTGGCTGAGAAAAATAAACGAATTGTAGAAATCATGTCGCAATATCCTTTTCAGTATGATCTGGTAGATGCATCTGATGAAGATCAGCTTTATAAAATGGGCTACCAGTACGCACTCATGCCGCTTAGTAGCACTGGCAGATCTATCAAAAGAATTTTAAACTATCAAAGTCTAAAGACTGAGACCCATTATGTTTCCTCCCGTTTCGATGCTCAAGGAAATGGTTTGCTGGAAAGGATCCCTGTAGACGCCAATGCCACGAAATATTACATTAAACAAACAATTGTTAAAGACGTCCATACTGGAGAATGGGACGCTGATGCAACATGGGATTTGGCCATGCACAATTTTGTGTATAATCTCCGAAAAGCATTTAGGCGATAATGAACAAGAAACTCAATTTTTTTCAGACCAGGCCTAAAACCCAATCCATGAATGTGGAAGGTTACCTGAAGAGAATTGGTTTGTTTAAACAAGAGCCAGATTTAAAATACTTAAGAAGACTTCACAGAAATCATCTTTTGGCTATTCCTTTCGAAAACCTGGATATCCATTATCAAAGAAAAATTGTTCTTAACATCGAGAAGATCTACCAAAAGGTCATTATCAGAAATAGAGGTGGAATCTGCTATGAGCTCAATGTATTATTCTTCAATCTCCTGAATCATCTAGGATTTGATGCTCACCTGGGGTCTGCCCGGGTTTATAAAGAAAGTGGAATTTCTCCGGAGTTTGACCACATGATCATCTTTGTCAAACTAAAAGACGGTCTATATCTGTGTGATGTAGGGTTTGGAAGCTTATTTACAGAACCCAAAAGATTGGCTGAAAATTTAATACAGCTTGATTACACTAAATACTACAAGTTTGAGAAGGATCCTGATAATAAGTGGATTTTAAGAAAATCCAGCAACAACAGTTCTTTTGAGAGTGTTTACACGTTTGAAGAAAAAAGTCGTGAAATGATTGAGTTTATACCGAGATGCAATTTCCATCAGGATTCTATGGATTCTTATTTCAAACAAGAAAAACTGGTTACTCAGCTCTTCAAAGAAGGAAGAATCACGCTGAAGTCACGAAGTTTAAAGATTGACTTTTTCGGTGAAGAAACAATCAAAGAGATTTTGAATGAAGATGCATTCCTGGCACAGTTGGAACAGCACTTTGGTATCAGCAGCTCTTCACTACTTCGTCAGCGTTTCGATTAGTTGGCTAGAGGCTTCATGATAAAATAGATCCAGGATTTTCTTTTGACTGGGTCCTTCAAATAGATTCTTGGAGTGGAGAACTGCCCCTGTCCAATCTTCACTTACCCAGATTGCATTATTACTCAATTTGTCCAGTTTCTGGGTATCGGCATGTGGCCAACAATTCACATAGAAGTACGGGTTTTGATAGTGCTGATCTCCGGGTGACATACCAAACGAAATTTTAGTGTCCGTTTCCGAGTCTCCCGTGTCCTTAATGATTACATCCAGGGCAATATCAAAGTGGTGTGGCCAAATATTGATTTCGCCGCTTTTTTTCATTTTCTGTTTGATCTCCCTAAGGGTGATATAAGCATTGTGATAATATTTACCCAATTCGCCAGCTGCTCTAGGGTTGGCCAGATGAAAAGGCTCCCCACTCTGAGTGTCATACTCAGGTAAGCCATAGGGCAAGTTCATAGTGAGGTTTCTGGCATCCAGACCGAGTTTTCCAATTTGCTCTTCCAGCCAGATCATCAATTGGCTATGGGTTTTTCCTTCCAGTTTGAATTGAGAAATAGTGAAGACTTTCTCATCTACCAGGAAAATCGAGAAGCTATCAAAACTGATAGAACTACGAAATGATTTATCTCCTACTACCCACTTCCCTGCCATACGCTTCAATCCGGGTACCCAGGTAAGGACAGCATTTTCATCTCCATCCGAATGAGGCAAAAACTTCCTGCCTATGGCTGCTACGTTTTGTATGGCCTGATGCAATTGAAACCTGGAATCTCGAATATCTTCGGGATCAAGTTGATCTATTTTTTTCCAGGAAAAAGTGTCCATAAACTGGTTGAGGTAGATTGGGACAACAAAAAAAGGCCTCTTATGAGGCCTTCAATAAAATATTTTAGTGTTGATGTTTTTTTACTTCTCGTTTAAGTGCCTCCCTATTGGATGTGATAGAAGGATCGCTAAATACTTTAGAGCTCAACTTAGAAATTACAGACTTTTTGAAGCCTAGCTTTTCAGCCAGCTCTTCACAGTATTTGATTTCACTTAAATATACCTGACTGTCGATTTTCATCAACTGCACAATGTTGTACAGATACTCAAATCGGTCTTCATCAGTCATTGTAGAAAGTGCCGGAAGAGGTTCTGGATTGTCAACAAGGTTCAGGATGTCTTCTTCTGTAAGACCGTTTGCCTTTCCTAAGATCAAAATTAGCTCACGTTCCTCCCCTGCAAATTCTCCATCGATTTTTGCTAGCTGAATTAGGGTACTTAGTTGGGATTGAATACTCATGATTATGTCAGGTCAGTTTAAGAGGATAAATATAGATTCACCAATCTTTAGAAGCAAATCAAATTACAGTTCGAGTTTCTTCACTTCCTTTTTGAGACGCTCTCTGTCGGAGGTAATAGACGGGTCTGAGAAAATTCTCGCTGACATGGTTTTCACCACTTTTTTCTTAAAACCAAGTTTTTCCGCCAGGTCTTCGCAGTATTTGATTTCACTCAAGAAAACCTCATTGTCAATTTTCATCAGCTGAACAATATTATAGAGGTACTCAAATTTCTCATCAAAAGACAATGCGGAAAATTTGATATCAACCTCATCCTTACTTTTGAGGTTTTCATCAACCATTCTGTCAATCTCCGCTTCAGGAACTCTATGTGCCTTTCCGATTGAGTAAATGAGCATTTTCTCTACTTTATCAAAATTTTGATCAGAGACCGCTAATTGAATGAGTGATTTTAAGTGAGCTTCGAAATTATCCATGGTGGCTAGTTTTATTTAAATATAAAAAATTAATGTTTCATTGCAGTGCTTAATGCATATAACTGCCAGCATTGATGTCAAAAGTAGATCCAGTTGAATGATCCGCCATACCACTCGCAATGAAAGTAATCAAAGGTGCTAAATCCTTGGGTTCGGTAAGGCGTTCGAGCGCCACGTCTCCCTTGGTATGTTCTTCGCCATATTGATCCATAAACTCTTTGGCCATATCTGTCCGCACAAAACCCGGAGCTACTACAAACGCCTTAACCCCTTCCTTTCCATATGCACGTGCAATGGATTTAGTTAAGGAAACCAAACCAGCTTTAGACGCTGCATAGGCCATATATTCTGCCTGATCTCCACGAAATGCCGCCCTGGAGCTGATGTTGATAATTCTTCCAGCTGATTTTCTCTGGAGAAAATGATGAACGGCCTTTTTACATAGTATGGCGGCAGAGGTAAGATTTACCATCATGGTTTCATTCCAGGCTTTGAACCACTCATCATCTCCGGCATTGATAGGTGAGGAGATTGCCACGCCAGCGTTGTTGATCAATACCTCTATACTCCCCATTTCCAGGGTAATCCGCTCAAACAACTTGGCTGCTTCATCTGGTTTAGATAAATCTGCCTGAAACGCCTTGGATTCATTGCCGAGGATATGTGCCAGGTTTTCTGCTTCTCTGACATTCTTATTGTAATGAATAGCTATAGTGGCTCCGGCTTCAGCCAGTTTTGTGGCCACTGCTTTACCAATGCCTCTGCTTGCGCCTGTTACCAAAATATTGAGTCCGGAGAGATTTATATACATGAGTCACTACTATTAAAAAATTCTCTTATGGGCCAAAGATCACCAAAAGTGAGATAATCACCTATCACCAATGGTAATCCAGGCCTTCTTTTTTGCGAAATAAGTCAGCATGAAAATAAACAATCCCACTGGCCCCATGATAAAAGTAAAAAGTAAGGAAGGAATGCTCATATAAAGCGGCCAGTTTTCCGAAAATGCTTTTTTGAGAATCCAACACCCGACAAGTAGATCGAATGCTAAATAATGAATCCAACCAGCAAGTAGCATATAGTCATTATTGAACAGGTTCCTGATTTCTGCCAAAGATGAAAAGTCAAAACCTGAGCCAGTTGAACAGAACGCGATAATCAAAATGTAAGCAACCGCCAGAATAAATGGAACCACAAGCGTAGTGACCATTTTTTGGGTATATTTCCAGTGTGGAGTAAAAATCATTAGCGCCCAGGCGATTAATGCCACAAAATTGACCAATTCGAATATTCTGGAAGGTTCCATAGCGGATAGTTTAGATTAAAGAATTACTTGAAGTTCAATAAATAAAATGACTATATTAGTCTTGACCTCCGGCTTTGAAAGCATTTTTTCCACCATAATTACATAAAATGGGTATAGTAATACCATTAATTCTAATATCTATATGTTGTCTTGTAATCTGGCGCGCCGGCGATGGATTCATGACTGCCTCCGAATACGTTGGTAGAAACTTGTCTGATGGAGTAAGGGGCGCCACTATCAATGCGATTGCGAGTTCTATGCCAGAAGTTTTTACTTCTTTGTTCTTCTTATTTATTATGAAGGATGCTGAAGGGTTTTCTGGAGGTATAGGCACCACAGCAGGATCTGCTATTTTCAATAGTATGGTTATTCCAGCAGTAGCAGTTTTGGCGGTTATAGGGATCGGGCTTACCACCAAAGTAAGGGCTTCTAAAAAAGTAATGCTCAGAGATGGTGTTAGCCTGTTGATTGCAGAGTTGATTTTTATTGTACTGATCAGTGGATCACTTTTAGACTGGTATCATGGACTATTGCTGATGCTCGTATATGTGGTATATATCGTGTATATGTTTTGGTCGATGGGGAAAAAAGAGCGTGTGGAATTGCTTGAAGAATCCCACATTACCGAGGACGACTTTGAAGATGAGGAACGAAAACAAAAACCATTTTTACTTGGACTGATTACCCTTGACCTGGAACGTGTTTTTATTGGAAAGAATAAAATCAACAACCGAAACGCCTGGTCACTTTTGGTATTTGCAACGGGCTGTATTGCAGCAGTTTGTTATTTGCTGGTATTGGCTTGTGAATGGATCGGAAAGGAAACTTATGAAGTCCCTTTTTTAGGTGAGTTTCATGGGTTAGGAATCCCAGTAATGTTTGTTGCTTTAATCTTAGCTTCTGCGGCGTCCAGCTTTCCGGATACCATCATTTCAATAAAGGATGCTCAGAACGGGCAATACGATGATGCTATTTCAAATGCCCTGGGGAGTAATATTTTTGACATCTGTTTTGCCCTAGGTTTCCCTCTCTTCATTTTCACTCTAATTTACGGCCCAATCCCAATGTCCCAGGAAATGGTGGATCTGAGTGGCGAGTTGAGGTTTTTGCTCTGGCTACTCACTGTTGTGGTACTGATCATCTTTATTACCGGTGGATATATCGGGCGATTTAAGGCAGTCCTCCTTTTAGGTCTGTATTTACTTTTCGTACTTTATGTGGTTGGTAGAGGATCTGGAAATGAACTTGCGCAAAGCATTGCTGATTGGTTGGTGTCTATAGTCCGTTTATTCAGCCTTAGTTAGTTCAATAATACATTGTGATTCCTGGTTCCAGGTTGCTTGCTTCATCCAGAGGTTTCTGCAGCGATCTTCCTTTTCCTCTCCCGAGTGGAGGTTAAACTGGTAGTTATGCCAGGGACAAACCACTTCTCCGAAAGGGTTGACTTTGGCTTGATTCAATGGGTATTCAAAATGAGGACATTTTAATTCAAAAATGATCACTTGGTCACCATGTCTGGTCAGGTTGAATTTTTGCCCATCGATCAGAACTTGGACAATTTGACGGTCCTGTAGCTTATTGGCCATTTCTGACTTAGAATTGAAAAGTATTATCTGCTCCATAGTTAAAACCTGTTTCTATAGATTTAACACTACAATTTCAAGATTGGGTTCAAAACATTTATATTCGCAGTGAAATTAATTTTTTTAAAGATATGGACATTACCAACCCTGCAGTAACTGACGGAGTTAATTTGTTTGTAAACATAGTTGTGACACTGATTGCTTTTGGTGCTGCCGTTTCTCTGATCGATTTCAGAAAGAGCCAGAAAACCGAAAAATAGGAGGTTGTCTAACCCACTCGGCCAGGTCATCTCAAAACCTTCAGGCCGTAGGCTTGTCATATCTGACATCCACGGTTGCTACTCCACCCTGCAATCCCTTATTTCTAAAATCTCCCTCACTGACAATGATCAGCTCATATTTTTGGGTGATTATATAAACAAAGGGCCTTCCAGCAAAGAGGTACTGGACTATATCATCAGGCTTTCTTCTGATTACAATGTGTATCCCGCTCTGGGAAATCACGACAAGATGCTACTTGATTATTTGTTAGAGCCCAGCAACCCCAACCATTCAGAATTGTTAAAGGAACTCGGAAACGAAGATTTTTTCGCACTTAGCGAAACAGAACGAAAGGGATATATTGATTTTCTGTCTTCCCTGCATTATTACTTTATTTCAGGAGAATATATTCTGGTACACGCTGGCATCAATTTCAACCTTTCCAACCCATTTCTTGGAAAAGAAGATATGCTAAATATCCGCGAGTTCTACTACGACTCTTCCAAAGCACAAAACAAGACGATCGTACATGGACACTTGCCTTATGAAAAAAGAGACATTTTGGAAAGGATTAAAACCAGAAGTAAGATATTGCCAATAGATAACGGCTGTGTCTATTCTGGAGAAAGAGTGGGAATGGGTGAATTGTTGTGTCTTAATCTTGACACGGCAGAGATTATTTCACAACAGATGCGTGACAAATCCTAAACGTGATCCTTTTTATGATCGCTTACTTTATTGTTTGGTAGGATATAAGGGCAAACAATTGCCAAACCGAACAAAACGAGGATAATTACCAACATTGCCATAGTCAAGATCTTTTCAGCAAATATAACAGCTACTTTATAATAAAGGAGAATCAAAAAGGGAGTTTTATACTACTCCCTGGGCAATCATCGCATCTGCTACTTTCACAAAACCCGCTATGTTGGCACCTTTTACATAGTCTACATAGTCTTTGGATTCCCTGCCATGTTCTTCGCAGTTGGAATGAATGCTTTTCATGATCATCTTCAATCGATAATCCACTTCGTCGCGCGTCCAATAGAGCCGTTGAGCGTTTTGTGACATTTCCAGTCCTGAAGTGGCCACGCCTCCTGCATTTGATGCTTTGCCGGGACTAAACATCAACTTGTTCGCTCTAATGTATTGAAGTGCTTCATCAGTGGTCGGCATATTGGCTCCTTCAAAAACCCCTTTACATCCATTAGACACCAATATCTTAGCATCTTCCAAAGAAAGCTCATTTTGTGTGGCACAAGGAAAAGCAAGATCTACCTTGAAGTTCCAAGGCGTGACATCACTGTGGAATTTTCCAGACTTAAATTTCTTTTCATAATCACTGATTCTGCCTCGTTGGACATTTTTGAGATCTTTGATAAACTCCAGTTTCTCGGTGTCTATTCCGTCCTTATCATAAATACAACCACCAGAGTCTGAAACAGTGACCGGTTTGGCGCCAAATTCAATTAATTTCTCAATGGCATACTGTGCTACATTACCACTTCCAGAGACGGCACACACTTTTCCTTCCAAAGAGTCTCCTTTGGATTCAAGCACTTCTTTGCTAAAATAAACCAAACCATAGCCCGTGGCCTCCGTTCGGATCAAACTTCCTCCATATTGCAGGCCTTTTCCGGTAAGGACTCCGGTAAATTCATTTCTGATTTTCTTATACTGCCCAAACAAAAATCCAATCTCGCGCGCACCTACTCCAATATCCCCGGCTGGGATATCCGTGTAGCCACCAATGTGTTTGGACAATTCGGTCATGAAGCTTTGACAAAATCGCATGACCTCTCCATCGGATTTACCTTTTGGATCAAAGTTGCTTCCGCCTTTCCCTCCTCCCAGTGGAAGGGTTGTCAGACTGTTTTTAAAAACTTGTTCAAAAGCCAGAAACTTTAGAATTGACAGGTTGACCGAAGGATGAAATCTCAACCCGCCCTTATAAGGCCCCAAAGCAGAATTCATCTGAATCCGAAATCCACGGTTTACCTGCACCTTATTCTGATCATCTACCCAGGGTACTCTAAACATCACTACCCGTTCTGGCTCACAGATCCGCTCTAGAATCCCGTGCTCTTTGTATTTTGGGTTTGCTTCTGTGAATGGTATGATAGTTTCGGCTACTTCATGTACAGCCTGTATAAATTCTGATTCGTGGGGGTTTTGCTCTCCGATTTTCGAGACAAAATCGTCTACCAGCTTTGAGTTGTTAGCCATATGTTATTCATCAATTTTAGGGATAACCATGATCAAGATAGAAGTTTTTTGATGAAAAACATAGCCATCCATTGACCAACTCAACCTCGTAAGTAGATTATGTTTAGCCTGCATGTTAATGATATCATGATGATGAGCTAAACACTGAATAACCTTAATACGTTAAATTAACCGTGTTGTACATAAACCACCAAAACCATGTATCAAACAAAACTAGATTCTGAGATTATTCAGAAAGTAAGAAGATTGAACAGTAATCAGAAAACTGAAGTATTGGATTACCTGGACACTATCCCGAAGGTGAGCCATAGCACGAGACTTTATAGAAGACGTGCCATGAAACAAATAAGGGAAGCACTGGACTCCAACGCCAAATAATTCTGGAATCAATCTTCTGATAAGACAATCACCATATCATCCTGAGATAAGGTGAAGCTGTTGGATTTAGGAGGGTTCACATAGACACCATATCCCTTACTGGCGTCTTTGGACTGTTTAATCACCCTGTACCCTATGGCCACCTCGTTTTTGCGAGCAGCAGATTCGAGTATGGTGTAGAAATTTATTGCCTCTCCTACTTTTACATATTCCCTGGCCGGTTTAATGTAAATTTCAGAACCATCCGCATCAAACAAATCCTCAAATACCCGCATCAGGAACTTATTCTCCGCTACCTGGCTCATCAATAAACTGATCAATTTATCACTTACAATAAAGTCATCAGCACTGGTAATGTCGGCAAGCTGTCTGTTTCTGATGTCAAGCATTTCAGAAACGATCTTGTATTTCTGACCGTTCTTCTCCGTAAAATTTCTGAGGTGAAGTAATGTGATCAATGTTTGAGCATCAGCTTCCTGGATTGGAAAATAATTCTGATAGCACAAGAGCATAATATAATCATACTGACCAAGGTTCATTCCTTCCAGGGTTTCCCGGTCAGTGGTATCCATTACCTCAAACTCCAGAGTGATATTTTCTACGGTGTTTTGTAATTTATTGATGGCTTTTGCCGCATCATCAAATTTTGAAATTACACGTACTTCAGATCCTGGTGGCACATAAAAATCCAGTTCTTTAATAATATACCGAGCACGGTTGTTCCATCCAAGGAGGAGGATTTTCTCCTGCTCACCTATTTCTGGCTCTGTATAAACAATTTTATTCTCTTCTAATTCCTGATGATCCGGAGCATTCGGTACCAGGGTATCATCATCTTCCGTAATTCCAATGACTTTATCTCCTTCTTTGAAGATGGTATCCATTGGTGGATTGATCTCTACATGGCCATCAGCAAACTGAATACCCATGATGGCTGAGTCTTCATAGGAAAACAAGATTTCACGGAAAGTGGTACCGATTAGGGTCTCCTCTTCCATGAAATAAATTTCATCCCCACCAAAATCCATCAGCTCAATGTAAACAACACTAAGCCCAGATTGACGGGATGTCTGAACCATAATTCTGGAAATAATCTCATCAGACAGGATCAGCTCCACCTCATCTTTACCCACCATTTTAGCTACTTCGAAGTTTCGCCTGTCTTCCATTTCTGCTGTGATGTGATATGGTTCGGCTCTTCTTTCCGGGTTGGTCACAATCGCTACGATGGTTTTTATGATTTGTGAATCCGAATTTTGATTGTCCTTATCCAGAATAATTATGGACTTGGTGTCGAATGGATTGGCGATGTACAGATCATGAACATCAATTGGGTTTCCTGTTCTGCAGATGACTTGAGTGTTGCCCGTATTCCCAACCTTATCCCTGATTTCATCTTCCATCAATACCTTATCCATATCAGCCAGAATCACAATAGCACCACGTCTTTGATTTTCATTGGCAATACAGATCTCGGAAATAATGGTAAATATTTTTGAAGACCACCCGAGAATCAATACATGGTCTTTCTCAATAACAAATGAACGACCTTTCCTGAGTTGATCCATTTTGGTAAGGATACCGTTCGACACCAAACCAATAAGTGTAGAGACAATTACCAGACCCAATACAGTAGTGAGCAACATAAATAGCCTAAATGGCCAATTGTCTTCATGATTGCCCAGTACTCCAGGATCAAGAATATGCGTTAGGTTTACCCAAATCGATTCAAAAAATGTAAATGTATTGTCATGATCCGGATGCATCCCAAACAATAACAGCAGGGTGCCAAAAAATGTGATAACGGTAAAAGACAATATCCCAAGGCCGTAAATCATGGCGACAGTTCCTTTGGATATGAAGTTATCGAACTTGTAATTAAGTCTTGTTTTAAGCGGGATATTGCTCATTCGAAGCGTGCTTCATTTAAATAAGTCCTGAAAAGATACGCAAAAGTAATCCAAATTATAAATTAAACAGATTATGGAAATGACATATCATCACTTTAGTGCAAAGAAAGCTAGTGATTCAGGTTCAATGAGTTATAAACGGGAAAAACCCGCTACCGGATTTCCACGATTCTGAGCCAATCGAAAACCACTTTTCTAAAAGCCGTACGCTGAATATCATTTTGCAACAAAGGAATTGCCTCTCCTTCAGAATGGTAAAGCACAGTATCGCCATTTAAAAGAGAGTTATATACCAATAAGGCAAATTCAGTATGGTTTTTGTGATGTGATTTATCGAATGTCAGCAATTCATTTTTACTTGAAGTTCGACTGAAAGACACTTCATCAGTAGATTCTTCTTGTTTTTCTTCCATCAATAGAAAAGCCTGATCATTTCTCCAGTTGATCACAAGGATAGGTTCTAGCCAAATCTCATTCTTTCTAAAATCCTTATTCCTGTAAATATTGATTCCAGCTTCTGGTTTCTGCTCGACCAAGTATGAAGATTGACGAATATTTTTGAAATACATTTCTGACGCATCCGTAGTTGTAAACCGCATATCCTCCGATTCAACAGGCTTATGTTTGTCAGGATGGCATGACATTAAAAGAAATAGTGTAAAGAATACGAATTGGTTTTGCATTCAATGGAAATGGATTCACACTAAATTATCAATTTACTGGAGTATTTACTTAAATTTAGGGGCGGTGAACAGTATGAACGAAAGATCTATCAACGTTTTGATTGCAGATGATCATACCTTGTTTAGAAAAGGTATGTCCATGATGGTAAAGACTTTTCCTGATGTAGCAAGTGTACATGATGTGGAGAATGGCCAAAAGGCGCTTGATTATCTGGCTAGTGAAAACGTGGATATTCTGTTGCTCGATCTTGAAATGCCTGTGTTGGAC
The DNA here is from genome assembly GCA_040218045.1 of Marinoscillum sp. GTDB lineage: Bacteria > Bacteroidota > Bacteroidia > Cytophagales > Cyclobacteriaceae > Marinoscillum. The sequence continues at coordinate 351,368 of JAVJQA010000006.1, read as the reverse complement.
GGATGGGAAACATCCAAAAAAGTAGTGAGCAAGTATCCTGACACCTACATCATCATGATTTCCATGCATGACTCCCTGTCATTAATTTCGGATTTAATTGAAATAGGGGTTCATAGTTATCTGCTCAAGAGCGCTGAACCTGAGGAAGTTCAAAAAGCCATGGATTCAGTCATCAACAATGATTTTTATTATAATCAGCTGGTTGCCAGAGCACTTCATCAGAAACTGAAACAGGGCGGCGATAAACTCTTTTCGCACGAAAAAAGCCAACTCACCAAAAGGGAAGTGGAAATCCTGGAATTGATCTGTCAGGAACTAACCATGAAGGAAATTGGCGAACAACTTTTCATCAGTGAGCAAACTATTCACACTCACCGCAAAAACCTGATGAGGAAAACCGAGGCTAAAAATGCCGTTGGGCTCGTAAAGTTTGCCATCCAGAACCAAATTGTCAGCTTTTAGCATCTACCCCTTTTGTGGTATTTTTCACCTAATTTCCTAGGTATTATCCCTATTTTTTTCTTCAAAAAGCCTCTAAACGTCCATTTTAGCTTGTCAGGCCATTTTTCAACAAAATTGGTGTTTAACAAGTACGTATATTTGAGTAGCAGTTTGTCTAGCTGCTAGGTTGATGGTTGCAGAAAGAGCACGAGGTATCGATGGAAATTTTCGCTTAATCTTTTGGTATAAAATCTCTTCTATTTTACTTCGGCTCTTTCTCTTTTTCCTCTGCCCTCAATTTTTCCAAAAAAATATTTTAATAGCCTTACAACCATTCAGGGTTTTCGTGTGACTTATTGTTAGTCATAGAGGAAACCTTACCAAATTTTCCTTCTTTGCAAGTCAAAAAGTAATCTGAAGAGGGTTACAAGTAAAAGTCTCTCATTTGTGCTCAACAAGCGAGGGACTTTTTATTTTTAGACCAGCTATCTTTATCAAATGAGTAACCAGCTATCAATATTAATAAAGCTTGCCAAAAGTGATGGTGAGATAGATTCCTCTGAAGAAGCACTAATCAAGAAAATCGGCTTTGCACATGGTTTGTCTGAGCAGGAGATTGATGAACTCGTGAAATCGCCTTTTGATCACATTGACTTTTCTGCTATGTCAAACGACGATCGTTTTGACACTTTATATCACCTGGTTCATCTAATGAAGGTAGATGGCGAAATTTTTGATGAAGAAATTATGTATTGCTTGAATATGGCCAGGAAGCTAGGATATCCGCTTGAAGCAGTAATGGACCTCTATGGGTATGTTCATGCGAACGTAAAACTTACCTCTGAAATCGCAAAACTCAAGAGAAAATATGATTAACCATAATAAAGGGGATAACTGATTATCAGAATCCCCTCGTTACTTAATGCACTTTCTTTATTACTAGGCTCCTAGATATTCATAGATTCCTGCTACTCCCTGGCCACCGCCAACGCATGCCGTGACCATACCATATTTAGATTTTCTTCGCTTCATCTCATTGAACAGGGTAATGGACAGCTTCGCTCCGGTACATCCAAGTGGATGACCCAATGCAATGGCACCTCCGTTCACATTCAGAATGTCTGTATTTAAGTCCAATCCACGGATCACTGCTAAAGATTGTGTAGCAAACGCTTCGTTCAACTCGATCAAATCCAGATCATTTTGCTTCAATCCAGCTTGTTTCAATGCTTTAGGCACAGCTTCCACTGGGCCAATTCCCATAATGCGGGGGTTTACACCAGCTGCAGTATAGCTAACCATTCGTGCAATGGGTTCCAGGTTATGTTCTTTGACCATTTTCTCTGACATCACCATAACGAAAGCCGCTCCATCTGAAGTGGGAGAGGAATTACCTGCAGTTACCTGACCGCCTTGTTTGAAAGCAGGTCTTAAACCAGCAAGAGATTCCATGTTTGTTTCAGGCCTTACACACTCATCAGTATCTACAGTGTAAGAACGTTTTTTGCGTTTGTCTCCATCCATGAAGATTTCTTCGACTTCCACTGGTAATATCTCATCTTTGAATTTACCATCTGCAATGGCTTTGGCAGCTTTTTGATGCGAGCCCATTGCAAATTCATTGGCGTCATCCGCAGAAATTTTATAGTCCTGAGCAACTTCCTCAGCAGTAAGTCCCATGCTCAGGTAATACTCTGGATGATCCTTGGCAATTTTCCAGTTCAATGCTGTTTTATACCCGAGCATCGGAACGAGTGACATTGATTCTGTACCTCCCGCAATGATACAATCGGCAGTACCCGAATGTATTCTGGCACAAGCCAGGTGGATTGCTTCCAATCCCGAACCACAATACCTGTTGATGATCATTCCCGGCACTTCAACCGGAAGGGAGAGCAATGAAATCATCCTGCCCATTTGCATTCCTTGTTCTGCCTCTGGAATTGCATTCCCTACGATCAGGTCATCTACGCGTTTGGCATCAAAGCCATCGATAGAATTAACTAAATGTTTGATTACATCAGCAGCAAGGTCATCTGGTCTGTAAAAACGAAAACCTCCTTTTTTGGCCTTTCCTACGGCTGATCTATATCCGGCTACTATATATGCATCCATTATTTTTAGATTTTAGTATTTAGAAATTAGACGTTAGACTTGATAAATTTGTCAATCAAAGTCCTTGTCATCTTTTGTATTTCATTTAATTCCGATGTGAAATCTTCAAAATTCTTATTGTTAATTAGCTTCAGTTCTCTCGAAATAATTAACTGTGACTCTAAATTCAAATTGAGAGGCCAATGAATAAGAAAGAAAATTTGACAAGTCTTTATCTGTTTTTCTTCCGCATCCCTCGGCAATATTTGAAGAGATTGAGACCGCAGAGCGACGCATTTGTGAAACCAATCCAAATTTTTCTGTTTCTGGAAATCCACTTGTTAAATCATATAAAAGTGTGGCCAGTTTAATTGCCTTTTGCCAAACTTTCAATTCTTTGAAATTATGCATCTCTAAATCTAGCGTCTCACATCTAATAGTCTGAGAACTTAGTTTCTCAACGGTTTTCCTTTGAATAATATGCTTTGGATTCTTTCCAGGGTTTTTTGTTCTCCACAAAGACTGAGGAAAGCTTCTCTTTCCAAATCCAATAAGTACTGTTCAGAAACCAATGATTCTGAACTAAGATCTCCACCGCTCATCACGAAAGCCAGCTTGCTGGCAATTTTTGCATCATGATCAGAGATATATGCACCATATTTCATGCCTGTGATTCCAGCTTCAAACATCGCCATACTGGTTCGTCCATGTACTTTAATATCTTTTCTGGCAATTGGCTGAGTATATCCTGCATCAGCAAGTTCAAGCACACGCTCTTTCGCATCGGCAATTAATCTTGCTCTATTGAGCGTGATTCTGTCAGATACTCTCAGGATATCCATCCCTCTTGCTTCCTGTGCAGATGTGGCCACTTTCGCCGTAGCGATATTCATAAAATATTCCTGAAGAATATTTAGTTCCGGATCGTTAGGCATATACTGATCAGCAGCACGCATGGTCAACTCTTTGGTACCGCCACCACCAGGGATCAAACCAACACCCACTTCTACCAAACCGATGTAAGTTTCGGCATGTGCCTGAATGGCATCACAGTGAAGTGAAAGCTCACATCCACCACCAAGTGCCATACCCGATGTAGCCGCCACTACCGGAACAGAAGAGAATCTTGCCCGGGTCATAGTAGTCTGGAATTGTCGGATCATCATATCGATTTCATCAAATTCCTGATCTACGGCAAACATGAATAGCATCGCCAAATTCGCTCCTGCTGAGAAATTAGAAGATTCGTTTCCTACTACCACGCCACGATAACCCTTTTCAGCCATGGTAATTGCTGTATTCAAACCTTCAATCACTTCAACACCTATCGCATTCATTTTGGTATGAAACTCTACATTCAGGACTCCATCTCCGATATCGTAAATCGTGGCTCCGTCATTACTCCAAACCACATTGTTTTCTTTGAAGGCTTCGAGATAAATGAAGGCTTCAGTTCCCGGAACTACTTTATAAGTCTTTGACGGAATGTCATAATAGTGCTTCTTGCCATTTTCAAATTTGTAGAAAGTCTCATTGCCAGCTGCAAGCATTTCATCAACCCATGATGCAGGAGCAAGATCCATTTCCTTCATTTTATCAAGACATTCTTTAACACCCATCGCATCCCATGTTTCGAAAGGGCCCATTTCCCAACCAAAGCCAGAGGCAACTGCCTGATCTATACGGTAGAGCTCATCTGAAATTTCTGGAATTCGATTGGTACAGTATCTGAACAAATCAAAAAATGACTGTCGGTAGAAGTTACCTTCTTTGCCGGGTTCATTGATAACTATCTGGAATCTCTTTTTAAGATCTTCTTCATTTTTGGTTTTATCCAAAACATCCAATTTGATCCTGTCTTTTGTTTTATATTCAAAAGTCTTTAGGTCCAACTCGAGAATGTCTTTGTTGCCTTTGTCGTCAACGACCTTTTTGTAATAACCTTGTTTTGTTTTGTCTCCCCACCATTGACGATCATAAAGTTCCTGTACAATGTTTGGCAGCTTGAACTTTTCCCGCGATTCGTCTTTTGGTAACCCTTCGTAAAGACCTTGTGCTACTTTTACTGCGGTATCCAAACCAACTACATCCATAGTTCGGAAAGTGGCAGATTTTTGGCGACCGATTACAGGACCGGTAAGTTTATCCACTTCATTTACTGAAAGTCCCATTTTTTCAATGGTGTGCATTCCGGACATGATGGCATAGATTCCAATTCGGTTGGCAATGAATGCCGGTGTGTCTTTACAAAGCACCGTTTCTTTTCCAAGATAGAGGTCTCCGTATTTTAGAAAGAATTCTACAATCTCCGGATCAGTTTTCTTGGTCGGGATGATCTCAAGTAATCGTAGGTATCTTGGCGGGTTGAAAAAGTGTGTTCCACAAAAATGCTTTTGGAAATCTTCACTTCTGCCCTCCAACATAAAGTTGATTGGAATACCAGACGTATTGGAACTAATCAATGTCCCGGGCTTTCTGTGCTGCTCTACTTTTTCAAAAAGTGTTTTCTTAATTTCAAGATTCTCCACTACAGCCTCGATCACCCAGTCATAGTCTTTGATCTTAGACAGGTCATCATCAAAATTTCCCGTTTTAATCAAAGCTGCTTTGTCTTTGTCATAAAGTGGTGAAGGTTTTGATTTAACAGCCGCTTCAAGAGATGAGTTGACAATTCTGTTTTTTACGTGGGGTGAATCCAGTGTGAGTCCCTTTGCTTTTTCCTGATCAGTGAGTTCTTTCGGACTTATGTCCAAAAGCAATACTTCCAAGCCGATGTTTGCAAAATGACATGCGATCCGGGAGCCCATAATCCCGGAACCAAGTACAACTGCTTTCTTAATGGTTCGTTTCATAAATAAAGGCTTCTGCTAGTTTATCGAATAATGATTTATCTTCTATTAATTGTGTAACGGCTTGCGTGACTTTTATAAAAGTCTGAATCTCTTCCTCAGAGACCATTTCACGCACCTTACTATTAAACTCTTTAACTGCTCTACGCGAAAATTCTCTTTTTTCTGTTCCTAAATCGGTAAGAAAAATCCGAACGGATCTACCGTCTGTTGGATCTTTCTCCCGATAAACCCACTTCTTATCTTCCATCGTTTTGAGCATTCGGGTGAGCGATCGTGCTTCCAATCCCATGAGTGGGGCAATCTTTGTAGCAGGCGTGCCATTGTCCACATCTATGTTGAGCAGCACAAACCCTGTAGAAGCAGTTACATCAAAATCGGCACCATACTGATTGTACATCCTGGAAATAGCGTGCCAGGCAACTTTGATATTGTAATCGATGGTCTGCTCTCTTTTCATATAATACAATTTTAACAACAGCAAACACAACAGTGCCTTGATCTACGGGTGTTGTTTACTGAAGTAATCAAAGATAGGAAATATTTGTTATGCATGCATACTAATTTAGTTAAGGTTAGTCTCTTTTCAATTAATTACATTTGAAACAATGGACAAGCAGGAAAATCATTTTGTGGAAATACCACAAGAGTTTCATTCATTTGAAAACGAAGGACTATTTACCAATTGTATAGAATGTGACCGGGAGTTGCTCGACGGGTCATGTGACTATGTGATTGAAAAAGCGGTTCGAAATTATCAGGGATTCAAAGCTGAAGATGTAATCTTTGACTATGCCATCTGCATGAAATGTGCAATGGAAGTACAGCAGAATTTGTCGAAAGAATCCATGCGCAGCATACAGCAGTATATGGAGGAAAATATGCAAATTGAAGCTCGCGCAAAACAAATGCAATTCATGAATGCTGATTACTCTGGATTTGTAGATGAGTGTCTGATCAGTAATCGCCCAAAAAATTCGTGTGATGAATACCAGGTTTTCGCTTACTGCCGTGGAGATAAGATGAATCTTCAAATGCCTCCTTATATGATTTCAGGACAGATACTGGATGAAATCTCAGAGCTGCTTTCAGACGAAACACGAGATGAGCTCAATGGCTTTTTCAACAAACACTTTTCTCCTGCACCTGGAATGTTCGAACCAGATCCACGATTGATCCTGATTTAAATAAATATATGATCAAACTTAGAATTGCCCTGTTTACATTCATTCTGCTGCTTGTATTTGGGTGTACTCAGAATGTGGATGAAAAAGACAACAGTAATTCATATTCAAAGTTGATCAAACCAACGCTTGTTGTTCTGGGAACGGCTCAAGATGCAGGCTTTCCACAAATTGGATGCATCAAATCCTGCTGCGCAGATCTTTGGGATGATCCGGAAAGGCATAAAATGGTGAGCAGTCTTGGGCTCATTGATCCTTCATCTGGTAAAACCTGGATCTTTGACGCCAGTCCTGATTTTAAGAGACAAACCAAAATCCTGTCAGATTTAGCTGGTAATAAATCTGTCCTAATGCCCGATGGTATTTTTCTTACACATGGGCACATGGGTCACTATACCGGGTTGATGCATTTGGGTAGAGAGGCACACAATTCCAGCAATGTTGCAGTTTTTGCCATGCCAAAAATGCACAACTATTTGAAGAAAAATGGGCCCTGGAGTCAATTGGTGAATTTGGAAAATATAGCAATACAACCACTGGCTCATGATTCAACTATAGAAATATCGCAGAAGATTAATGTTACACCTTTATTGGTACCACACCGTGGAGAATATACCGAGACTGTTGGCTATCGAATTGAAGGACCAACTAACAAGGCACTTTTCATTCCAGATATTGATAAATGGAACCTGTGGGACAGGGATATAATTGAGGAAATTCGTAAAGTAGATTATGCATTTGTGGATGCTACTTTTTATCAAAACGGAGAAGTGGGAAACAGGGACATGTCTGAGATCCCGCATCCATTTGTAGAAGAAAGCCTGAAATTGTTCGTGCAGCTTCCTGATAAGGAGAAGTCAAAAATATATCTCATTCACTTTAATCATACGAATCCTTTACTCAATTCTTCCAGCAAAGCATATCAACAGGTGATGGACCTTGGGTTTCATATTGCCGAAGAAGGCCTACAGTTGGAATTGTAGTGTTCACTCTGTTCTATCAAAAGGAAAACTTAAATCCATTGGTCAGCGAATAGACAAAATTGTTAATGGGAATAATCGGTTTGTCCTCATACTGCGCGGTAAACGAAGTGTTGAATGAAAGTAGGTCGGTCAATTTAATGTTGAGTACTGCCTGGCCACTAATTCGGTTCCTAAAAACTTCATCCTGCTGATCATAACCACCCTGATAATAGGTAATGAGATTCAAATCTACATTGTCGTTCACCTTCTGTTTGTAGTTAATGTAGTTCGTTGATTTGATCAGATCCTTCTCAATTATTATAGATTCATCTTCAAGCATTTTCCAGCGCTCTTTTTCGTACATCATTCCAACACCAAGGAAAAGCTTTGCTTTTCTGTTTTGCAGAAATGTGAAACGGAGGTTGCCTCCGTTGAGTATTCGTAATGGCATTTTCCGACCCTCGTCATATTGTATCTGAGTGAAGAGTTCGTACGAGAGTGTCTGTTTTCTCAAAAAATTGACCCGAAAATGCGCAAATCCAGTACTAAATAAAGGTCCAGTTGTGGTTTTGAAATAATTAAGTTGATTGATCAGTATATAGGCGTGTTTTTCTCCAACATAGACCAAGTCAGCATCTGCTTCTAATCCAGTGTAGGTTATGCTTTGCTCAGCTGTAGCACTTTTATTGTTCAGATTAAAATCCAGATTGATACTACCTGTTAGGTAATTTGAAGAATCTGAAGTAACACTTCCCTTGTCTACTTTGAGAATTTGTGCATCAACTCCTGTGGCAAAAAGCAAAATGGTGATAATTGAAAATACTTGTTTGATAACGTCAGCTGTTTTTTAATAGAAACGAACAACTGCGAAAATAGTGTAGGTTTTAGAAACTTGTAGACTCAATTGACCAAATCACCGCGCATTGTTCGGATTCTCTGTCTGGCCTCTGCTGCATACATACTTCCCGGGTGGTTTTTAAGAAACTCCTGGAATATGGACATGGCTTCCTCTTCCTGCTTGAGGTATTCCTGAATAATGACCCCTTTTTTGTAAAAGGCATCATCACTAAGAATATCATAACTATATCCTTTGATGATTTTGTCTAGTTTGTCAACTGCAAGTTGATAGTTGCCTTCTTCCAGTTCAAGCTTAGCCTGTAACCAGAAAATCTCATCACTGATACTATGACCAGGGTTTTGCTTGAGCAGCTTTTCCAGTCTGGTTTTCGCTTGCGCGTTCTTATTTCGGAAAATCAACAACTCCACATTGGCGAACTCCTGCATAATTACATCTGTAGAATCAAATGCTGTATTGTCAGAAATAAGTAAACTCAGAGCAATGGCATCATTGGAAATAGTGCGTGTGGTTGCCAGTTTTAAAATATCTAGATGACTTTTTGCCAGCGAAAAATTTCCTGTGAAATAATTCAACCGAGCATTGCGAAGTTTCGCTTCATATCCCAATGGAGATTCTTTATTTGACTTTTCCACTTGAGAATAAAGGAGAGTTGATTCCCATGGTTGCTCAATGAGTAAATAGATGTCACCAAGATCCAATTTGGATTCGGCTACCAGATTGCCCGGTGATCGTCGGTTATCAATGACAAAATTCAAAATGGTGATAGCCGTATCCAGTTCATCCAGGTAAAAGGCATGAAGTAGTGCCTCGTTTCTTAGCGCTTCCAGTGTTGTAGGATTCGGACCTATTTCAGAATAAAGTGTAGCGTATTCACTGGCTAAACTTCTGATGGCTGTTTGATCAATTGGATACTCCGTTTTGATTTTATTTTCTTTGGACTTGATCAGGTATCTGCGTGCCTGAGGATAATTGTATGAATTACCATATTGCTCGATTACATAAGTGTATATGTCAATGGCATCTTCCCAGGATTTATTGTCATAGGCTATTCTGGCAATTTGCATCGATTCATCACCAGGCTGCTGATTTCTTTTATCCAGAGCTCGTGCCTGAATGAAGGCAGCGTAAAAATTTTTACGCTGCAGTTCAAGCCAGATTAGCAAATCCGAATACATATTGAAATTCGGATTTTTTTGAATTTTACGAATGAGCGTTTGCTCCAAAAATTCCTGGTCTTCATCTTCTGTCAGGATATTTTGAAAGAGGTTTTTCACATATGCGATATTGGCCGGGTTGCCTTCAGCATAATTGATATACTCCTCAGTCATTGCTGGTTTGTCATTTTTCAAACGATATATGGCAGCCATATCCAAAGCAAATGCTGATTCACGACCATTTGCCTTTCGAGCGGCATTGTAAAATGAAATGGCGTCATCATACAGCTGGCGCGCAACCAGGTTCTGTGCAAAATTGCTGAGCTGGTATTGATTGTCGATATACTCCTTTTTTAGATCATTCAGGTATCTGGCGAGCTTGTCTTTATCACCAGTGATGTGATAGACAAAAGCCAAATCTATTTTGTATTGCAAATTGCCAGGATATGTTTTGTGAACACGTTCGAGATATTTTTCGGCTTTGCTGAATTCCTGTTGGTCAAGCATTAGCTGCAGATAATTGGAATGGATCAGCGGTATGGCGGATTTATTTTTATCCAGGTCTTCATATAATGATTGGGCTTTAGCGTATTCACCTTGTTGAAAATATTCGTTGGCCAACTTTGCCTGATCATTTTGACCAAAGAGAAAGTGGCCTGCGCAAAGAGTCATTGTTATGAAAACTATTCTAGACATATGCGAATTGATTTGAAGTTTAAGTTATCCACTTAATCCTTCTACTTAATAAGTAATATATAAGTTTTAATTAAAAAGCTATTTCTATTATTAAGGCTGTGGAAATGTGGGAAACTGCTCAAAATTTAATTAGGAATATTTGATTGTTTATAAGTAGGATGTGTTGTTATTGTTTTCCACATACTTTTCCTGTGTTAAGTATTTGATAATTAAGTATTTATTGGGTTTTGTAGATAAATCTATTTCTGGAAATGTGAATAGTGTTTTATGGAATTGAATAGAATAACTCGTTGATAGATTCATACTTGTTAGATACTTAGAGGCTTTAGTAGAGTGTATTCTATATCTAAAAGGATAACTGTTGGTTACTAGGCAGTAAATGTTTGAGTTGTCCACAGTGTTTATGGCTTATTCAGAATGAACAGATCAACTCAATTTCAAAGTTTGCACGGAGTACGGTTGTTTCGGTAAAGTGCACAACCGGTTCGGGTGCTATGTTTTTACGATAGTTTCCTAGTGACCATTCTCCATCTTGATTAGCGTCTATGAGTATTCTAACCCAATATTCTCCCGGTTGCAGCTGTGAGAATGTACAGGTTGTACAATTGGTTTGACTGGCCACTGACTCTGTTTTACTCATCAACTGCACTGTATAAGAAGGTTCGTCTGTTTCAATCTTTACACGAACAAGTCCAACTTTAGCAGGATCCAGAAACTTGTATGATTGTTGTATCTGTTTGGAAGTATCATTCTCTACAGAAAGAAAGGCACCTGAGTTTATTGTTAATGAGAAGGCTGAAGTAGTCATTTGCTCAAGCTTTCTTTTGAGCAGGAATTGTGCCGTATCAATATTAGTTGAGTCAATGACTATAGAAGAAATAATAGAATTCAGGCTGTCTTGATAGGTCTTTGCTGTGATGTCAAGATTGAAATACAATTCATTTCTTAAATTATTGAAACGGACATTATTAGCTTGATAACCAAGCGTGAAAAATGTATCAATAGGTATACTAAGAAACTGTGAATCCAAGAGCATAGTGGGTTTGGAAAATACTACTGCATACTTCGTTTCAAGTGTCACTGTTTTACCGGAAGGTGGTTTCAGAGCTACTGAATAACTTTCTGGCTTTCTTGAAGATTCTCTAAACTTTACAAATAATGTATCTGTTATAGAGTTGCCAAGACTATCATACACGGTAAGATAAGTTCTAGTACTATCAGCTATAATATCTGTATTATAGAATCTAAGTGTTTTGTTTTCGTCTACAAGCTTGGTGGGAATGTAAAGTGAGTCATGGGTAGTAAAGTCATACTTGGTGACTGGTTTAGTGTAACGGACTTCATAGTATCTTCCGGATGGTCTTGCAGAGATGAATTTCAATTTGCTAACATCCAGTGTTATCATATTTAAATCAATAGTATCGCCAGAAGCGGCACTCATTTGAAGCGTGTCCGCATAAAAACCAAACGATTCTTTAGCTGCGTCAAAAAGTAGATTGCGGTTGTCATCATTAAAGGCAAATAGACGATACTTTGTGTTCTTTATGTTTTGAATTTTATAAAAGCCTTCTTCATCTATGGTGGTAAAGTATGTTGGTTTTATAGCTTCAAAATCAAGTGTATCTGTAATGCGATACAAGCCTACGGTAATTTTCTTGGGGATTTCTCCAGACATTAGATTGGTGACATATCCGGAAATAGTAAGTGAATCAATAAAGTTTCCTGTACTGAAGGCGAGGATGAGATTTTCTGCGGGATTCTTTTCTGTAATGTCAGTGATACCATCAAAGAAATTGAATGTGTAGGTCGTGCTATCTTCAAAAGGTTCTTCGAATCTTATGGTTGCAGATTCCTTTTTAAGTAATGTTTTATACTTACGTTCATCAATAGGAGTTATGATAAGGTTCTGTTTAAGTTTATCTGCTGTTATAGCTTCATTGAATTCAATATAAATCTCTTGTCCCTTGAAATTTAGGCTTTGATCTTCTGGAATGGATCTAACTAATACAGGAGGAATTGTATCTTTTGGACCTCCGGTTGGGTTGATAGGATTCGCACAACGAAAAGTAAGAAGGTCAAATAGGATAACGAGGGAAATACAAATTAGAAATAATCTCATTTCTTCAGAATGTAAATAAGACTGGAATAATTACCTGTTTTATGTGCTGATTGATTGGATAGATAACCCATTTTAGCAGCCTTTAGTATGTTTGTTTTGCCAGTGATATGTTTTTCACTTAATAGAGAGACATAGTAGGAATCAAAAACCATTGGTATCTGATCTACTATTTGAAGTTTACAATTTTTCACAAGGATAGCAAAAGACTCAGGATTGAAGTGATATAAGTGCCTAGGTACATCATACGCAGCCCAGTTTGGTCCATATAAAGTTGCATCATGAGAAGAATGATTGGGAAGTGCTAAGAACATAAATCCCTGATCGGTCAATCGTTTTCTTAGTGCCTTTAATGTGTCTCTTAGTTCATGAACATGTTCTAATACATGCCACGCAGTAATGGCATCATATTTCTCTTGCTTTTTAAGTTGTTTAAGGTCATGGTAAATGGGCAGTTTGGTAAAGTCCTGCGCATACTGATTGGTAGAAGGATGTGGTTCATATCCTTCTGGTTGAAAATTCTTACTTTTCAGATAGTTAATAAATGCTCCAGATCCACATCCAAAATCCAGTACTCGTTTTCCGGTAGTATATGTTTTGATAAGTTTCCGTTTGGAATGGAAAGTGTAGTTTCTAACAATTTTGTAGATGACATTAATTGGATTATTGGCCTTATTAGTGTGGGAGATGTAGTCGGCATTTTCATAATATTGACCAATGTGTTCTAGATCTGGTCTTGGGTTTGTAAAAACCAGAGTACATTTATCACACTTCACTAGTGCAAAGCTTTCTTGGGATACGCTATAATCCTTGCAAATGATATGATTAGAAAACTTTGTGTACTTACAGGATGGACACTCTTCTAATTTCTCGTACATGTTATTTATTAAGATATACCATTAAGACTGAGACATCTGAGGCGGACACCCCACTGATTCTGGAAGCTTGGCCAAGCGTAGATGGTTTAATTTTGAGAAGTTTTTCTTTAGCCTCTGATGATAGTGATGATATCTGATGGTAGTTGAAATCAGGGTTGATTTTTCTGTTTTCCAAGGCAATCATTTTTTCAGAGTTCTCTTGTTCACGTGTGATATAGGTTTCATATTTAATTTGAATTTCTGCCTGCTCTATCACTTCTCTTGTTTTGGTTGAAAGGTATTCTTTGAATGAAGAATCCAAATTTGATAAATTGTCAATGTTAAGTTCGGGTCGTTTCAATAGTCGATACAGAGAAGATGTATCCTTAATTGGCGCACTGTCAATTGTATCCAAGAGAGGATTAATTACCGCTGGTTTATGTTTCTTGAGTTTAAGATCATTAATAAGCCGCTTGGTTTCATGCATTTTATTAATTGCCAATTCATAGCGATGTTCAGAGGCTAAACCTATTTCATATGAAAGCGGCGTTAGTCTCAAATCAGCATTATCTTGCCTTAGGAGTAAACGATACTCAGCTCTTGAGGTAAACATACGATAGGGCTCATTGGTGCCCTTATTAATGAGATCATCTATAAGTACACCTATGTAGGCATCAGATCTCTTGAGAATGAACGGCTCTTTCTGCCATACCTTGAGATGTGCATTGATACCTGCCATAAGTCCTTGGCAAGCTGCTTCTTCATATCCTGTGGTACCGTTAATTTGACCGGCAAAGTAGAGATTGGCTATTAATTGGGTTTCAAGTGTTTGGTATAATTGCGTTGGTGGAAAGTAGTCATATTCTATAGCATAACCAGGTCTGAATATTTTGGCATTTTCAAATCCTGCTATTTTGCGTATGGCTTTATATTGCACATCTTCAGGAAGAGATGTAGAAAAGCCATTAACATATACTTCTACAGTGTTCCAGCCTTCTGGTTCCACAAATATTTGATGTCTATCTCTTTCTGCAAATCGATTGATTTTATCTTCTATGGAAGGACAATACCTTGGACCCAGGCCCCTGATTCGTCCATTAAACATTGGTGATTTATCAAATCCGGTTTGCAAAACCTCATGTACTTCTGGGCTTGTATAAGTTATCCAACAACTTCTTTGTTCTTTTAGTGGCTCTGTTGAATCAAGGTAGGAGAATTTTTGAGGGTCTTCATCTCCAAATTGTTCTTCCATTTTAGAATAATCAAGACTTCTACCATCTACCCTTGGAGGTGTTCCGGTCTTCATTCGGCCTGCTTCAAAGCCTAGCTCTATGAGTTGTTCTGTAATTCCCTTTGCTGCACGTTCACCTGATCGACCCCCACCAAACTGTTTTTCACCAATGTGAATGAGCCCATTTAGAAAAGTTCCGTTGGTTAATATGACTGATTTGGCTTTTATTTCTATACCTAGACTTGTTCTTACGCCAATGACTCTTTGATCTTTGACTATTATTCCTGTGACCATTTCCTGCCAAAAGTCAACGTTAGGAATACTTTCTAGGGTCAGGCGCCATTCTTCAGCAAATCTCATTCTATCGGATTGTACTCGAGGACTCCACATTGCAGGTCCTTTACTCCTATTGAGCATCCTAAATTGAATCATGGACTTGTCTGAAATAATGCCTGAATACCCGCCAAGAGCATCGATCTCTCGAACTATCTGACCTTTGGCCACACCTCCCATTGCCGGATTACAAGACATTTGAGCGATTGTATTCATGTTCATAGTTGCTAGAAGAACCTTGGATCCAAGGTTTGCTGCTGCCGCTGCTGCTTCACAACCGGCATGTCCTGCCCCTACTACTATTACATCGTATTCTGGAAACATATATTATCAAAAGGTTTCACGTGAAACATTAGATCAACCAACACCGAAACACCAAGAGGTGTTCCACGTGGAACTATATTTTTAGCAAAGATAAGCAGGTGTCTTCGTTTTGCCTCATTAAGATTTTTTCATCTTCGGTCTTGTCATTGAATCCGATAAGATGGAGTAGTCCATGTGCCATGACTCTGTGGAGTTCTTTATCAAAGTTGATGTTTTGACTACTCGCATTATCAGTCACACGGTCTATACTGATGAAGATGTCAGAGAGGATTGGGCTATCACTTTGGGAATTATCGAACGTAATGATGTCCGTGTAGTAATCGTGATTGAGATAGGTTTTGTTAACTTCAAGTAAGTAATCATCACTGCAGAAAATGTAGTTGATTGTATCTACTTCTGCTTGATGATGTTCGACTATTGCCAATAACCAAGATGAAATAATGTTTTCATCAGAGAGTTGAAAAGGGATCTCTTCCGAAAAGAAATTAATTTCACTCATTTAATTGAGATAGAAAGTCAAAGCGACGGATCTTCCTTCGTCATCAAAATGGACTTCATCACAAAGATGCTTCATCAAGAAGATTCCTCGACCGCCAGGTTTGTCCAGGTTGTCAGGAGAAGTAGGATCTGGAAGGTTGTGATAATCAAACCCACTACCCTGATCAGTTATAGTAAATTTCAAAGCGTTTTCGTCTACCATAAGCTTAAGACTGACATTCTTGGCAGACTCGCTTTGATTGCCATGAACGATCGCATTATTAACCGATTCGGTTACAGCAATCATGATGTTGCCATAGATATCATCATTAAGCGCAAATCTTTCCTTGGCATTATCAATGAAACTCTCCACAATTCTAATGTTTTCAGAGAGTGAGGGAATCTGTATCTGTATAGTATCCATTATTGTTCTTCGCCACTTAAGCGTCTAAAATAGTCGTTTACTTCTTTTTTGTAAAAAGGATTTAAATCTAATGGAATAGTTTTTAATAACTCTATTTCCTGTTTCTTAGCTTTCAAATATTCTTCGATTGCCGGAGGTAATTTACGTTGTTGTGACTTTGCGGTTTCACCTTCACGCTCTGGAGATTCTTTTTGCTCACGTAAAGACTCTTCGGCTTCCAGCATTCTTGTAATAATGTCTTGTTGGCGCTCAATCAATCTTTCAGTTAATTGTTTGTTGACCAGGTCAATTTCATTTTCTTCCATTTGCTGAATGGCTTCTTTAAGCTTGTCACCAGCTTGATTTTCACCACCCTTTTCTCCATCCTCACCACTCATCTTCTGCCCTTCCAGCTGTTGTTGCATTTCTTCGAGTTGTCTTCTCAGCTCAGCTTGTTCTGCAGCGAGCTTAGCCAACTCTTCAGACAATTGTCTACCAGACTTTCCACTATTCTTTAGTTGTTGAATTTGCTCGCTCAGCTGCTGTTGCATTTCTGACATATTTGGTAGCGACTGTTTCTCCTTTCCTCCTTTTTGAGGTTTACCCATAGCTTCAGCCAATGACATTTGCATCTGCTCCAGCACATCATCCAGTAAAAGGGCCAGGTTATTCATGGAAGTCATAGCGAACTGTTGGTAACTCGCCGCTTTACCTTTATTTCTTTCTCGTAGTTCCGCCATGGTTCGATCGAGGTTTTCATTGATCTCACCTACTTCCCTTGTGACAAAACTACTAATTTGGGCCACTCTGCTTGCCAGTGAAAGTAAGCTGTCTTCTATCACCTGTGCATTGTTGATGAGTTTTAGCTGTTCTTGTGACAATTCAATAAACCGAGGGTCTACCTGCTGTACTCCTTTGATTTCTTCAATGATATGTTCCTGTTCAAATGACAGTTTGATAAGGTTGTCAAGAATATCTCTCAAATGATCAAGGTTCTCCTGCATCATGGTCATTTCCATCCCACTTTGCATGTTTTGCATTTGCTTCGACATTTTCTGCATTTTCTGGCCAGCATTTTTCATTTTCTGGCCAGCTTTATTCATGTCTTTGTTTTGCAACTCTTGCGGAATTTCATCCAATTTCTCCTGAATTTCCTGCTCCTCTTTCTCAAACTCCTCCATGGGTTCAGGTTTTTTCAGCTCCTGATTTAATTGCTCCAGGTTGTCAAGTTCCTTTTGAATCTCATTAAATTCATTATTGATCTGTTCCTGCTCTTCTTCAGTTTGAGATTTTTGCTGTTTAGTTTTTTCTTCAGTGCTTTCTTTTGCAGCATTTTCCTTTTTAGATGCCTTGTCCAGAGCATCTTCAGTTTGTGTTTTGATGCCCAGGTTTTCTTGTTTTTCGCCGAGTTCCTCTAATTTTTTGGCAGTTTGCTCCATTCCTGACTCTAGTTTCAGACGCTTAAATAGTTCCAGAGCCCTTTCCAGCTCTTTTTCCATATTCTTTTCCTTCGACTTTATTTTGGACATTTGATCCAACACCTGATCGGTGTTGCTCTTTTCTTTCAATAATTTCTGGAGTTCTTCATATAATTTCTTGGTGTCCTCGTCTAAAACATCTTCAATAAGCTCTTGTAGCTGCTTTGACTTTTCCTGAAGATTCTTGCTCTGTTTGCTGAATTCATTCTTACTGTCCAGTAGTTCCTGGTGTTTTTGAGCCAAATCTTCAATTTCCTTGGCTAGCTTTTCTTTATCCTTGATGATATCCTCAATAAGCTTCTCGTCTTGCCAATCGAGATCTTTTTTGTTACGGAGACGATTCTCCAAGTCATTCAAGCGATCGTTTAACTCCTCTACCATGGATTCTGATTCGTCTAGCTTTGATTCGGATTCCTTACTCTTATTGGAGATCATGCTCTCAATGACCGATTTATCTGGCATTTTTAGGTAGAAACGTTCAGAACTGGTTGTTTTGAAACCATTAACAGCATCATTGTCTGAAACACTCACAAATAACTCCAGATATTCGTTGGCCTTAAGGTTGATGCTATCGAGATCCCATTGATAAAAAAATTGTTGATTGATCTGATTACGCTCTATTGGGATACGCATGCTCTGAAAATTCTTGGCATTGCTTCTTTTATAACTGAGACTAAGCCCTGAAAAGCCATAATCATCACCAATACTTCCTGAGAGGATCACTGACTTAAAACTAACTGTATCTGGAATGTAGGTTACGTCGAGATTAGGCGATTCATCTTTGATGACGGACATTTCATAGATGATTCTTGTTTTATTCTTCGCATGCTTATTTTCCAGTTTAATTTCATATTGGAATGAATCACTGATTTTAAGTTCTTTTGCGAAACCGTTCGAAACAGAATTCATAGTAATAGAATCCGCTCCGACAACCAGATATGCCCTTTCGGTGTCAGAAGACTGCAAATTCCAAGAAACCAAACTCCCTTCCGGGACAATAATGCTGCCTGTGTTTTTGTAAGACTCATCTGTAAGACCTGTATAATTTGGATAATCAATGTCAACAGCTAAATTTCTTAACTCAGGACGATTATACACCTTCAGTTCATACTTGGAGGATTTGAAACCGGCTCCTTCTAATGAAAGCGTCTTGCTTTCTTGCAGGTTAGGGAAAGTAAAAGTATAATGAGTAGCATCGGACTTACTCATCCGAAATTTCTGGTTTTGATCTTGTAAAAAGACCTGCTCCGGTAAGGCACTACCTGATAACTCTACTTGAAGCTCATAGGAATCTCCCTTAAACGCTGTTAGATCACTATTTACCATAAATGAAAACGGAGCTGGTCGTTCGAATTGCTTATT
Organism: Marinoscillum sp.; assembly: GCA_040218045.1. Taxonomy (GTDB): domain Bacteria; phylum Bacteroidota; class Bacteroidia; order Cytophagales; family Cyclobacteriaceae; genus Marinoscillum. Next base: position 332,548 of record JAVJQA010000006.1, on the reverse strand, counting down.
AAACTGCACAATTCTCGAAGAACTGTCAGAAAACAACTCCGGACTCACAAATGAAACAAGAAGCAGAAATACCACTAAGGATCCTGTGTATAGTGCATAATTCTTGTTGACTTTGAAGTCAATAGCTTCTTTGAAAGAGAAAACTTTCAGTTCTTCCTGTTTTTGTGAAATTGCTGCAGCCATCAATGAAGATTCGTTTGACTTCAATGAGCTGAGTTGTAAGTAGTTAAGCAATTTATCCTTGATGTCAGGAAAATGTTCACCAATTAAACGTGCCGCTTTTTCGTCAGAAATACCGTTGTTCAACTGAATCAGTTTTAAAATAGGCAGGGCAATCTTAAAAGTGACACAATACAAAAGTAGGACCATCAATACACCAAACAAGGCTAATCTGACGGGCTGATCAAACCAGAAAAAACCCTCTAACAAACTGAATATCAATAAGATAGACCCCAAAAGTAGGATGGAGATCAGACTACCACGTATCAATTCATTTGTATAGAATTTTCTCTTGAATTGGGTAATATTTTCTTTCAATCTATCTGAAGACATAATCGTTCATACGAAATACACAGTATTATGATTGACTCATTATGTTAAGTTCTTTATCGAAATATTCGATAACATGCATTTTAAGTAATTTCTCCTGCTCCAGCAGATCAAAATGGGGAAGTTGTTTGACTAATTTCCAATGTGGCCAACCCTGCTGGTCTAATCCGTCCAATTCATAATAACCAGAAAGAGACAATATTTTACAGATTGCAATGTGCATAAGGTCTTGTTTCTCTTCTTTTGAGAAATTAATGGCTCCCTGGCCCAATTCCTGAACGCCTATAAGGAACAAAACTGCATTCAGGTCCTTGGGTTTTTTCCCTACGAGAATCTCAAGCCGTTTAATTAGCTGATTCCAGTCTTTTTCGAGAGATAAATCCTTTTGGTAGACCATTGTCTGAAATTATTATTATTGTAGTATGAAAGTTTCTAACCTCATTTACAGCTATTGGAACGATTTTGTCAATCTGATTTTTCCAAGAGTATGTGTCCATTGCAACAGTGTACTCATTTATCAGGAAAATCACCTATGTACCAAATGTAGACTTTCTCTTCCAAAAACCAATTACCATTTAAAGTCAGATAACCCCATACAGCTAAAGTTTATCTATGAACCAAAAGTTCACCAGGCATGTACATATTTACATTTCAATAAAAAGGGAATAGCTCAAAGCCTTATTCATGAATTGAAATATCGGGACCAACCAGAACTTGGCGTTTTAATTGGCAACTGGTATGCGCATGACCTGACTACTTGTGGCTGGCCAATTGATATGATAATTCCCATTCCGCTACATAAATCCAAACTAAAACGTAGAGGGTTCAATCAAAGTGAACGTTTTGCTGCTGGACTGTCTGAAGTCCTGGGTTGGCCTGTACTGGATGACCTCATCATTCGCAAACGAAGAACTTCTACCCAAACCAAAAAGACTAAAGTGGAGAGATGGCAAAATGTTAATTCGATTTATGCATTAAAAACAAGTGGTGGAGTTTTTGAGAAAAATGTCTTGATCGTAGATGATGTGCTGACAACAGGAGCTACAATTGGGGAAATGATTCAACTTCTGGTCAACAACGGAGTTGGGTCTATCTACATTGCCACAATTGCGGCAGGTAAATAGTCATAAAAAAACCGTCCACGATATAAATCGGGACGGTTTCTTATTTTGAAAACAGGTTATCTTAATAGTTTGTACCTGCGCGAATCATTGCACATCTAAATCCAATAGTAGATGTTGCAGAATCTTCGAACAGGTATCTTCTGGTTCCAGGGGACATCCAGTAGGCAACATCGGCCCATGAACCACCTTTATAAACCCTTAATCTCTTCATTGGTGGGTTTTCCGTATCGTAAGCTTTTTGCAGACCTGTCTTTTTAACCCACTCCTCTTCAGTATACTGTCCTTCACTTCCAATGAAGTTCCAGGTAGCATCATATCCTGTTTCTGCGTCCAAAGTTCCATCTCTTCTTACAGGGTTCATGTCATCCATATCCTGAAAAGACAAAGGACGATATACGTCTTGTACCCATTCGTTTACGTTTCCAGCCATGTTGTAAAGACCGAAATCGTTGGCAGGGTAATCATATACATAAGTTGGGATCATTGCTCCGTCATTCAACTTACCGGCAATACCTGCATAATCACCTTTGCCTCTTTTGAAGTTAGCAAGGAAATAGCCCATTGATTTTCCGTAAGGATTTCTAAGTGCGTGACCATCCCATGGATAAAGTCTTCTATGAGTTTGGTTTTCGTCCAACCACTGAGTACCGATCAATGCCTGAGCGGCGTATTCCCATTCAGCTTCTGTAGGGAGACGGTAATTTGGCAACACCACACCTGACTCCAGTGGAATCCTTGGGAATTGACTAGCAGATGTGCCAGGGTCACCTTCAGCTCCAGCAAATGCCTGATCTCCAGAATCGGCTACCTCATCATAAAGACCTGCTTCTTCAGCAAGCTTAATGTTAACAACTCTGGTCCTCCATTTACAATAGTTTACAGCTTGTCTCCAGTTTACCCCCACTACCGGGAAATATCTGAATCCAGGATATCTGTAGTAATGATCAACATAGGGATCATTGTAAGCCAGATCTTTAGCCCATACCGTGGTATCTGGCAGGTTGTTTTTCCAATAATATTCGTCGGAATCTTGTTTAATGTAAAATTCATACTCCAACCAGTTGATGTTAGCCACTTCGGTTTCATCCATGTAGAATGACGCAACAGTGACAGCTCTTTCAATGTGATCGTTTGCATTAAGAACATCTTCTTCGAAAGTACCTAGAACGGTTCTTCCGCCTTCAATGAACACAAGGTTAGGTCCGTCAGGTTGACCTTGAAAGTCATTGACTGCAAAACCTCCTTCTTCATTAAACTCTAAACCTGTGGCCGTACTGTACTGGCCAGGTCTTGAACTTGTAGGAGTTCCAGACCCACAAGAACTGAGCATTACAGCCACTGCCAACACAGACGCAGAGCTAGTAAGCGCATTCACAAAATTTTTCATAACCTGTTTTACTTTAATTGAAACGCTCCAAAATAGTAATAAATACAAAGATTTCAAAAATACCGATTAAAGGCAATCTTTGGAAGTCATTGTATTCAATAAATAGGAAAATTAGGAAATTATTGTGTAAAACACCCTATAAATCAGGCAGGTACTACAGAATACATCTGATTAAGTACTGTTAATGCCTCTTCAATGTCGCTAATTTCCTTCACAGAGATAATTAATTTTTTTCGATGATCACGCATATTACATCGTCGAGGCTGCGACTGAACAAACTGTAAAACCTGTCCAAATAGGTCTGATTGGAAATAGGCCTGGTCCTTGGTCTCAGACAAATAGCACTTCATCAAGTCGTTTTTGATGGAAATTTTTTCAAAACCAAGCGCAATTCCTGTCCATCTTACCTGTACAGATATCATCAATCTTTCAACCGAATCTGGTAATGGCCCAAACCTGTCTCGCATTCCTTTGATGAAGTTGTCCAGTTCAACCTGGTTTTCAAGGTTATCCATTTTAGAATAGAGATTGAGACGTTCGGATATATTGGAGACGTAATCCTGCGGGATCAGTATTTCCAGATCTGTCTCAATGATACATTCCTCTTTGATGGCATGAAATTTTTGTTGCTCAGCATCATTTTCGAAGAGCTCTTTGAACTCCGTTTCCTTTAACTCAGCTACGGCTTCATCGAGAATCTTATGATAAACATCAAAACCCATGTCATTGATGAACCCACTTTGTTCACTCCCCAGTAGATTTCCTGCTCCACGAATATCGAGATCTCTCATGGCCACTTTGAATCCATCACCTAATTCTGAGAATTCCTCAAGTGTAGTCAGCCGCTTTCTGGCATCAGATGAAAGTGAAGAGGTAGGCGGAGTAAGTAGATAGCAATAAGCTTTTGTGTTTGATCGGCCTACACGCCCCCGCATTTGGTGAAGATCGGACAACCCAAACATGTGCCCTCTATTGATGATGATGGTATTTGCATTGGGAATGTCCAACCCGGATTCTATAATATTGGTAGAAACCAACACGTCATATTCCCCTTCAATGAATTTAAGCATAACTTTTTCAAGCTGCTTTCCCTCCATCTGACCATGTGCAATCCCAATTTTAGCATCAGGTACGAGACGATACACTATATTTCCGATTTGCTCAATATCACTCACCCGGTTGTGAACCATAAATACCTGACCACCTCTTCGAATTTCATGGCTCACTGCATCTCGTATGATCTCTTCATTGAACTCGTGAATTTCGGTTGTCACCGGTCTTCGGTTAGGAGGTGGTGTGGAAATGATCGACAAATCCCGTGCTCCCATGAGTGAAAAATGAAGCGTTCTTGGTATAGGAGTAGCTGTTAGTGTTAGCGCATCCACATTGACACGCATTTCTTTGAGGCGTTCTTTTACTTTCACCCCAAACTTCTGCTCTTCGTCAATGATCATCAGACCCAGGTCTTTGAACGCTATGTCTTTGTTGACAATACGGTGGGTCCCGATCAAAATATCAATTTTACCAGCTTTGACATCTTTTTTAACCTGAGTGATGTCCTTGGAAGTCTTGAAGCGGTTGATATAATCTACTGAAATAGCAAAATCCTGCAACCGCTCTGAGAAAGTGCGAAAATGCTGCATGGCCAAAATGGTTGTTGGCACAAGTACTGCAACTTGCTTCCCTGAATTTACTGCTTTAAATGCCGCCCGAATGGCAATCTCTGTTTTGCCAAACCCTACATCACCGCAAACCAGACGATCCATGGGATGTGCCTGTTCCATATCTTTTTTTACATCTTCGGTGGCTAATGCCTGGTCTGGTGTATCCTGATAAAGGAATGAGGATTCTAGTTCAGCTTGCAGATAATTGTCTTCCGGATAAGCAAACCCGGGAGCTGCTTTTCTTTTAGCATAAAGGTTAATCAAATCTTTGGCGATATCCTTAACCTTTTTCTTAACCTTCTTTTTCTTGTTTTCCCAGTCCTGGGTACCAAGTTTGCTCATAGAAGGCGGGGTACTGTCTTTGCTAGAGTATTTGGAGATTTTATGTAAGGAATGAATACTTACGTAAAGCAAGTCATCATCACGATAGATCAAGCGAAGGGCCTCCTGTTTGTTACCTGCTACATCCACAGTATCTAGCCCGGCAAACCTCCCAACGCCATAGTCTATGTGCACTACATAATCCCCGGGCTGCAAGGTTTTAAGTTCACGGAGTGTTAGCGATTTGGACTTTGAGAATTTCTCTTTGGCTTTGTATTGGTGAAACCGGTCAAAAATCTGATGATCTGTGTAAATGATGAGTTCATTGTGATCATCAATAAATCCTTCCTTGAATGAAGCGCCTACTCCATCAAATTTTAGATCGCTGTTGATTTCCTTGAAAATACTCTCAAGCCTTTCCAGTTGTTTGAAAGATTCAGCTGTAATGATCTTGGTATAGTTTTTCAGTTGATACTGAAAAAGATCCTCTGCCAGTAAATCGAAATTTTTGTGAAAATGCGGTTGTGGACGAACGGACAGGTTATACTCATCATCCGGTTTCAGGTAAAATCGATTACCAAACTCTACGCGGTTGAATTTTTCTAAAAGTTTATCGAACGATTTCTCGGAATCAAAAAGATCCGCAGGACTGAACACCACCTGGGTGTAGCCGCTCACACGCATGATTTGATCAAATGACTCCACTGCTTTGTTGAACCCTTTTTCTATCAGGTCAAGCGTTTCCCGATAATCTTTTAACCAGATCACGGTTTTTTCTGGAGCGAAATCAAAGAAAGACTGACGTTGCTCCCTCAGGAGTTTTGTCTGCACATTTGGAATCAGCGTGACTTCCTCAAGTGTGTTGGTGGAAAGCTGACTTTCCGGATCAAACTCCCGAATACTTTCTATTTCATCCCCAAAGAGTTCTAGCCTGTAAGGATAGTCATGCGCAAAAGAGAAAATGTCGATGATGCCACCACGCACAGAAAACTGACCTGCTTCGTACACAAAATCAGATCGTTCAAAATCATAGGAATTAAGCAACTCAGTGAGAAACTCGATATCTAATTTTTCACCAATACTTGCTTTGAAGGTGTTGGTTTGAAGCGATTGTTTATTGATTACTTTTTCATAAAGCGCATCAGGGTAAGTGATGATCTGAAGATTTTTGCTCTTGCTGGAGTTTATCCTGTTCAGTACCTCCGCTCTTTGCAGAATATTGGCATTTTCTGTGGCTTCAAACTGATAAGGCTTTTTGTAGGAACTTGGGAAAAGCAGCAACTGGTCTTCTGGAAGGAAATTTCTTAGATCATTTAAGAAGTACGCCGCTTCCTCTTTGTCATGAAGGATAAAAATATTGGTTTGTTTCTGGAGCGATGCATGCGTAGCAGCCATGATGGAATCAAAGCTCCCAGACATCCCTTTCAATCGGACGGTCTTATTCTTCAAAATCGATTCAGAAACCGACCTCATCAAATCACTCTGCAGATATTGAGATAATACTTCCTTTGACTCCACGCTTAATCATTAAAGTGTGCAAAAGTAATTGATAAAAACTCCTGTGCGAATATCAATGGATTGAACACTTTGAGCCTTCTAATGGTTGTTGATTCAATAAATTATTTCCCTTAAAACAGAGAAAAACAACAAACAGAATTTTTTTAAGAAATAATTGAAACATTTTTATATGAATTTTGTATATTAAATACAATAATCAAGACATTAGTCGTTTTAGACTTACATTACTTTTTAGGTTAGGTTGGTGAATAGGCGTTCGTACTCTCTGTACGGCGCCTTTTTTTTTAATTTCTTAATCATGTCCGTCTCAATCAAATAATCAGATAGGCTTATATTCACATCATGAAAAAATGGATTGCAGCAGTTCTATTAATGGGTATTACCCTACAGGCTTTACCATGGGGAAAAACAGGACATAGGGTAATTGGCCTAATTGCCGAACGACACCTTACGAAAAAGGCCAGGAAAAACCTGGATAAAATTCTGATCAATGAAACACTCGCTGAAGTGAGTAACCATATGGACTTCATCAGATCAAATGATCAATATGACCACATGTCACCATGGCATTACTGCACCATCCCTGATGGAAAGACTTACCAGGAAGCGGGTACTCCGGAAGAAGGAGATGCCATTGTGGCGATAGAAAGGTTGATTGAGGAGCTAAAAAGCAAAAAATTTACAGATGGAGATGAGGCTTTCGCCATAAAATTGCTCGTTCATTTGATTGGAGATATTCATCAGCCACTACATGTTGGCAATGGAGAGGACAAAGGCGGGAATGATGTAAAGGTTGAATATTTCTGGTCATCATCTAATCTTCACCGGGTTTGGGATAGCGGTATGATTGATGGAAAGGAATATGCTTACACCGAATATGCCGACTGGATTGATCATGCCAGTGAATCTGATCTGAATAAGTGGCAAAATGATGACCTGATGACCTGGATCTATGAATCAAAAGAATTTCGTGATCAGTGTTATGATCTTCCGGAAAACCTGAAGATCAATTACAAATATGACTATGACAATGAGGAGTTGCTCAACCTGAGGTTGTTACAAGCAGGTATTCGTCTGGCAGCAGTCCTCAATGAAATTTACGGATGATATAGAGATCCACTGAATTGGGAGACAAAAAGCACTAATTAATTAAACCTGAATTCAATGCCGTTTAGTTATCCGCTAATCCAACTTCAATGGGTCATCCTGTTTAAAGAATCTTCACGTCGGCCTGTGTTTATCAAAAAGAGAGGGTTCCACATTTGTGGCAAAGCAAACATGGATCTGTCAAGCTCTCCACTAAATGTGGTGAAGCGAAAAAGCACCCGACGCATTCTTCCACAAACGTGAAGAAGGGAAATTGTACTATTCGAGGCCTTCCACCAATATGGGAAAAGAAAACAGGCATATTTTCAGTTGCCACAAATGTGGTGAAGCGAAAAAGCACCCGACGTGTTCTTCCACAAAGGTGAAGAAAAAAACAGGGTGATTATGCCGTGTTCCACAAATGTGGAAAAGGAAAACGAGCATTCGCCCTTTCTTCCACAATTGTGGACTGCAAAGGGGTTTGATGATAACAGGTTCCTATTGCATATCAGGTTAAAGAATGGTTAATCTGAGCTTGTTGGCGGCATGCTCCAGGTCTACCAATGCCTCTATGGCCACCACCACTTCTGGTGGCACGTGCAAAATGCGCGCTGCTTCATGCACTTGTTCTTTTTCTTCAAGCGCATAATCGCCATCAGCAGAACTCATCCGTATGGCATCATAGATCAGTAATTTGTTAAACCCGGCTAAGGCCGACGAGTTGAAGGATGAAAAAAGATCGTCCAAATCTGCTGCTTCGAAATCAAACTCTTCCCAATCTGCTACAATTTCCTCATCCACACCCACTTCACGGGCCATATCGAGAGTTAACCATTCCAGCTCCGGATCCGAAACTATTCCGTCTGAGCCGGCAATGGTTAAAAGTGCATAACCGTATTCGCGCCATTTACCTTTTGGCACCATACTTATTCCATAAAAGGTCGGGGAAATATTTGTCAAGTCGGAATTCATGAGTTTAACATTAAGGTGATAGATATTGGCAGTTAATACAGATGTACAATAAATGTAACGGACAATTCATTGCCCAATTCATTTATTCACTTCAAATTAATCACTATTATTGAAAAAGAAACAGAACAGATAACACAACCCCTATAAATCTGTTCTACTAAACACAGAAGTAATCACCTTAATAGTAAATCAAATGTTCACCGAATCTGATTTAAAACAAATTGCAGATCATCAGCTCAACCTCGATGATGTAAAATATCAAATTGAAAAATTTGAGACCGGGTTTCCACCAACAAAACTCTCAGCTGCCGCAATAGCTGGTAGAGGTATCATGGAAATGTCAAGTGAGGAAGCTGATCGTATGGCCAGGTATTATGCGGATAATCTTGGCAATTTTGACATTGTTAAATTTGTGCCGGCATCAGGTGCTGCCACTCGAATGTTTAAAAGTCTTTTTGCGTTTTTGAGTGATTTCTCTGGCTCAGATGCAGATTATGAAAAAATGAAGTCCGATCAGAGCTCCGGATCAGTATTTACTTTTTTCAAAGAATTGGAAAAGTTTGCTTTCTATGAAGACTTGAAATCCGCGTATCAGTCAGTAACGGGCAAATCACTGGAGGAAGCTCAATTAAAGAGAAAGTACAAAGAAATCCTCGAGGTGTTGCTCCAGGAAGAAGGCCTCGATTATGGAAGTCTACCGAAAGGATTGCTGAAGTTTCATCAATATAGCAATCAAGCCAGAACGCCGGTTGAAGAACATATGGTAGAAGGAGCGCAATATGCCAAAGACTCTGACGGAAATGTTAAAATCCATTTTACGGTTTCGCCAGATCACAAGTCAAAGTTTGAGGGCCATGTAGCGGAAATACAAAAAGCCTATGAAGAAAAATATGGAGTAACGATTTCAGTTTCCTACAGCATTCAAAAACCATCTACTGATACGATCGCGGTTGATTTGGAAAACAATCCATTTCGAAATGAAGACGGATCTTTGCTTTTCAGGCCTGCGGGCCATGGAGCCTTGCTGGAAAACCTCAATGATATTGATGCAGATGTAGTTTTCCTCAAAAACATCGACAATGTAGTGCCTGATAACATAAAAGGTGAAACCATCAAATACAAGCAGGTCATTGCAGGCATTTTGCTGGAATATCAAAATCAGATCAATCAGGCACTGATTGACCTTTATTCAACTAATGGAATTTCTAAAGCATCCGGTTTATTGGCCGAACTAGGTTATGCACCTGGTCCTGGTTTTATGGAAATGGAAGATAATGAGAAAGAGGAATTTCTAAAAGGAAAGCTAAATAGGCCACTACGAGTGTGTGGTATGGTGAAAAGCGATGGTGATCCCGGAGGCGGGCCATTTTGGGTAAAGGCAGAAGATGGTTCCAGATCCCTTCAGGTAGTGGAAACCGCACAAATTGATTTAACGGATGAAGCGCAGAAAGCCGTTTTTAACCAGGCAACTCACTTTAATCCTGTGGATGTGGTGTGTATGCTGAAGGATAAAGAAGGTAATAAGTTTGATTTGCTCAAGTACCGTGATCCGGATACAGGCTTTATCACCCAAAAGTCAAAAGATGGCAAAGACTTAAAAGCCCAGGAACTTCCGGGCCTTTGGAATGGAGCCATGGCAGATTGGAATACCGTTTTTGTAGAAGTGCCACCGATTACTTTCAACCCGGTGAAGTCCGTCAATGATCTGTTGAAATCAGAACACCAGGGCTAAGTGAACCGCTTCAAAGCATTAATCCTTGATCTTGATGACACCATTTATCCAACAAAAAGCCTGGATAAGGATCAGGTTCAAGGATTTTTTGATGCTTTGGACCGGTATAACGACTCGGTTTCAACAGAGGACTTACAAAAGGCAAAACAGGAAATGTGGATCCATCCAATTCATGTTGTAGCAAGACGTTATGAATTCAGTCAGCGGATGTATGAGCAATCAATGGATTTTTTCGATCGTGAATTCAAATTCAGCATTAGGCCATTTCCTGATTATCAATCTTTAGCAGACCTGAAGCTGCCACTCTTCCTGGTGACCACAGGCCCTACAAAACTTCAGGAAGCCAAAATCAAATCTCTGGGTATTGAAAATCATTTCAAAGAAATCATCATAGATGACCCCATGGCCATGAAAGGTGGCAAAGTAGCAGCGTTTCAGAGTCTGATTGATCGCCATCAACTCACTCCTTCTGCTGTTCTGGTCATAGGAGACAACCCCGATTCGGAAATTGCTGCGGCCAAAGATTTAAACATTCCTTATGCCTTAATCGATAGGAACAATGCACATCAGAATACCTTCAATAGTTTTGATTCAATTTTTGAAAGATTGTTAAAGTGAATTATTCTTCCATAGTACAATCCATTCCTATCGGACTACCATCTGGAGGGGACTGTGCATCAGGAATCGTAAAATCTCCTGGCTCTTTCTTGAATTGATCATAAATCATCAGCACATGCCTATAGTGTGCACTTACCAATAAGTCACTGGTGGTGATTGCTTTGAGGTCATTGGCAATATTGGACAGTTCCTGATAGGCAACCGCTTTGGTCATTTCAGAGGAGCTTTTGCTTGCAGCCAGGTTCATGAGATGGTATACGATTCTCTTTTCTACTACCATTTTGATTTCTTTATCCAGTCCGTTTGGATATTTCCTGTTCCAGGCAACATTGTAAAGAGACTTCACCAATGCATCCCACCCGGGTAAATCTGGATTTTTCAGGTTTTGCTGGATGACTCTTTCTATTCTTTCCGGATGAAAAACCATCGATAAGGTCATATCAGCTGAAGTTTCTGCGGCAGCCACTGGATCGAATGCAACCCCTGTATTTGACTTGAAACTTTCACGTGTTCGGCCATGGCCAGGAGCTTTGGGGCTGAGTACTTCCAGAAGAGCATTCGGAATGGCCAAAAATCCCGGTGTCAGCGTCAGCGTCAAGGCATCAATAGCCATCATCTGATCTGAACTGCTTACCATTTTAGGGTAAGGAAGATTATCCCCTTTGGTTTTGTAAGCGTAGTGTAAGCCACCCAGTAGTTTACTTGCTCCTTCGATCTGGTACCGATGAAGGAAATACATAGGCACCAAAACCTCTTCAATTGATGAAATAGGTTCACCGGATTTGATGGCATTTTCAGAAAAAGTGCTCAAAACCTTCGCTCTTATCTCTGAAATCCTGTTGAGCTCGGCGGCTGCATTGGTGCCATTGTCCCAGAGATGTGCCTGGGCATGAGCTCCACCAGTTGGTCGGGCATCACTATCCATGATGTATTGATATCCGCCATCGATCCATTCATTTATGATGCCTTTGAGACCTTCTTCCTCATTGGAAGCGAAATCCGTATAACCATATCTAATGGCATATTCATCCCATTCGCCAATATTGATATCATATGCATTTGAAAGGTCGATTTCTCCTTGTTCATTCAGTTCAATGTTAGGATGCGGATAATCCATCACAGAAGCGCGATCATTGACACTAGCTGCGAAATTGTGATAAAGTCCTAAAGTATGACCTACTTCATGTGCTGAAAGCTGTCGCAACCGGGCCAGCGCCATTTCCAACATTTCTCCGGATGGTTCCTTCCCTTCTTCGTAGGGTTGCAAAAGCCCTGTTGCGATCAGAAAATCCTGTCGGATTCTCAGGGAACCAAGGGAGACATGTCCTTTTAAGATTTCGCCGGTTCTCGGATCCACAACTGAGGCCCCGTAAGACCAGCCCCGGGTTGATCGGTGTACCCACTGAATCACATTATAGTTAATATCCAGCGCATCAGCAGAATCCGGTAATACCTTAGCTAAGAATGCATCTTTATACCCAGCTTTCTCAAATGCCTGGTTCCACCAACTGGCACCTTCTATCAATGCTGAGCGAACCGGTTCAGGGGCACCTTTGTCCACATAATAAATAATGGGTTTCACCGGCTCACTGATTTCAGCGGATGGATTTTTCTTTTCCAGTCGGTGACGAACGATGAATCTTTTCACTAGTGATTCCTCAATTGGAGTGGCATAATCCTGATAACTAATGCCGTAATATCCCGCGCGGGAATCATAGGTACGTTTTTCGTATTGGTTATCCGGTAAGCGGACAAACGAATGATGCATACGAACGGTCACCGATTCAGTGGTAGGAGTAACAGAACGTAAATAGCTCCCTGACGGAGTTCCTTTAAAGGTAATCGTTGCTTCAAATTCCGAATTGTCTTTAAAGTTCTTGGTTCGTTCCAGGTAAACAGCCGAACGTGAAGCATCCAGACTATACGTTCCCTCTTTGGCGGTTTTGATTCTTTCAGCAACTCCATGGGCATCCGAAAGCAGTAAGTCGGTAATGTCCACGAGTAATTTTCCTTTTTCTTCTTTTTCTACTTTAAATCCCCAAACCACACTTTTGGCAAAAGCCTCTTCAACTGAAAGCACTTCATTCTTGTTGTCGCTAATAGCACGATAGTCCTGATTCGGCTGTATGAGCAAAATTTTCGGCCCGCTTCGCTGAAATTTCACCACACGTGTATCTCCAAGTTGTCCCCGGTCAAGGCCTATATCATTGGAGCCGATTCCCGCAGCTAAAGAATTGACATAAAGAAATTCTTTATCCAGGTCATTGATCTCAAGATAGATTTTGCCACCTTTTTCATCCCAGTAGAAGTCAAAAAAGCCCTCATATTTCTTATATTTTGAAATGGTGCTTTCGTAGCTCGTACTGCTGGAACTAGGCGCGCTCTTTGAGCATGCAAAAGACACGAGGATAATCAGTGCGTAGTAGATATGTTTCATGGGTCAATTAAAGTAGAGTCATCTCAGGTTTAACCCGTTTAGTTAAGCTCTAATCACCTAACTAAAAAAGCTTAACCAAACGGCATAGAACCTGGATTTGATTCATAATTTAATAGCGTTTCGGCAGAATGATTAAGTTATTTGAAGCAAAATGGTTTCAATTATTAAAGATTTACATTGTCGGATAAATGGACCGGTGAGTGGCTTTTGGAGAATCATTCACAATCAAGACACTTCCATTGTACGATTCCTTCTCCTGATCCAAAGCGTTCCATTGTGTACTTTTCAATATCAATGAGGAAGCCCGTTTCACTGCTGTTTTGTGTGCAGCACCCGTTGCAGTCAGAGTCTGCGCACATATCGTAAACCACCGCTTCGATTTCCAGATCACCTTGTGTCAATAAAAAGGTCTTGAGTTTGTACTGTGCGGCATCTTTAGAATGTATGGCAATGATGTTGTGACTTTTTACCCATTCTTCTGTTTGCTTTCCGTCCACAAACGCAAAATATCCAGCCCACTCACATCCATTGTACTTTATGCACTCTGTGCTTCCCGGGTCAGGGTAAGAAGTATAGTTGGTTAAGTTTGCGGATTGCCATTCCCTTTTAACTGTTTTGTTTGGACTATAAGTAATCGAGACAACAGCCAGAATATAGAGACTTGACAGAGAGAGAATATTGGTGATCATGGAAATTCCTTTTGACTAATTTGTAAATTTAATCAGCCACCGTTGTTTCGGGCTTCAAAGTGGCATCAAGCCACATTGATTAATAATCCAAAAAAATGAACAGCAAACTTCAAAGGCTCTATTTCGTGGCGTTGATCCCTCCTGAACCGGTAAGGTCAGAAGTGTGGCAGATGAAAGAAGAAGTAAAGGCCAATTATGGATCAAAAGCCGCTTTGAAGTCACCAGCCCACATTACGCTACATATGCCATTCACTTTTCGGGTTGATCGAGAGGGTCAAATTATTGATTGTTTGAAAACAGCCATTCAGGCTTTTCAGTCTATTCAAATCAATCACCATGGTTTTGGCTGCTTTGAACCCCGAGTCATTTATGTGAATGTGAAAAAAACTGAAGCACTGGAAGAGATTAAAGCCAGAGTGGTCAAGCAAATGAAGCTTGATCTCAAGCTTCAAAACGCGGATTACAAGAACCTGCCGTTTCATCCGCATATGACCATTGCCTTTCGGGATTTGAAAAAGCCTGCCTTTCTGGAAGCCTGGCCAAAATATGTAAACCGAGCGTATGAAGCGAGTTGGGAATGTAGGTCAGTTTGTGTGCTCAAGCATACAGGTAAAGATTGGGCGGTGTTGGAGGAAATTGAGTTCAAGCCTGAGGCTGTTTGATCGAAGTAGCGGATAGATGATTAGTACAAATATCTAGGTGTTTTCATCTCGCAGATTGAAAATGATTGGAACCACTAAGCGTACATGTACAGGTTTTCCCTTGACCCTTCCGGCTGACCATTTTGGGCTGTGATTCACTGCTCGCATGGCTTCTTCATCACAGCCACTTCCAATTCCCTTAACTATTTGCACGTCTACGACATCACCAGTTTTACTCACTATAAATTGAACAAAGACCTTACCTTCAACACCTAATTTTCTAGCTTGCTTGGGATAAGATAAGTGATCACCCAAGTATTGATAGAATCCAGTCATACCACCTTCAAATTCCGGAAAAATTTCGACTTCTGTGTAGACCGAGTCACCATCAAATAGTTTCTGATTAGTGGGTTCAGATGAATCCCGTGTTTGCTCCATTTGAAGGTTTAGTGCAGTTTGACCAAACAGATACATCGATAGAAAAGAATTGAGTGCAAATGCATCTAACTCCTTAGAACTATAACCATCATTTAAGGAAACAGCTAAAAGCGAGGGACTTACATCGGGGACTTCTATTAGAGAATTTACGATATCCTTAAAGTCTTGAGAGTCAGTTGAGGACACAAGACATTTCAGAAATTCGTCTTTCATTTGGTATTGTTGGTCAACTTTTTTCCAAAATCGACTGATGTATTGTTCATTCACTGGATTGATCAAATATTCATACACATTTGACTCTATAAAAAACTGAGGATCCAAGTTAGAATTTCCAAAGTCAGTTAGAAATTCCTCAAAATTCTCATTGCTATATCTTATGCCTATCAATGTGTTGAATCTAGAATTCATACCTTGTATAAATTCTTGTTCCGACTCGTCAAAACAAGACGATTGTTCTGATGTTGAGCAACTTACAAGGAAAAGAAGGATAAACAGGGGATAAATTTTCAGTTTTATTTGGTAAAAGCTCATGGGTCATCTCTCACTAAGCTTTTAAATGCAGAAAGTGAGTATATATTAGTGGATTAATAGGTGTAAATGTAATTCATAAGTTCTATTTCCTTCACCTATTGTCTACGCTTAATCCATCGGTAACCCAACAAACCAATAACAGAACTTTTGCCAAAAATCGTATTTGTAAAAATTCATCACGGAGAAGTGATAAATGAATAGAATCCCCAGGGCAACGGGAAATGTGATCAACCGTTTGTTGCTTCTCCAATCCCACACAGCCAGGATGATCAGTAGCACATCTGCCAGCACAAATCCGTAAAAAGGAACAATCGGACTTCCGCCAATTTGTGGAGCATGCGGAACCAGAAAGCGAAAAAACCGATAAATCAACCGGTCCGTAATGGGTGTGAATAATGGAAAAACAGTGCAAATCATAAACTTCGCATGTAGTGCAGCATTTTTTCGAAAGTAAATGGCCAATCCGTAAATGATGAGAAAGGCAAAAATGGAATTGATACTTAATGCCAGGAAGTAAAAGTGCCCTACACTGAGTCGGGTAGCTCCATGAAACAAATGGTTGACCAGATCAAAAGCTGTAAATGCAATGATTGGCACCAAAAGATAAGAAAAGTACCCGGCCCATCGGTGAATTATAAATTGCCGGTTTTTGATCAATACAGCCTGCCCTATCAAAAGGATACACCAAAGAGTCATCGCCAGCCCATGTCTGTGCAGGTGGCTGTCAAGTGGAGCGAGAATTCGTCCGAAATAGCCAGGCCAGAATGCGATCAATGCTGCAATAAGAAAAATGATGAATGCAATAAATAAGCGGCGATGGAGGAAGGAGTCCAGTTTCATGGTTGGCGGTAGCTTTAATAGCTGGCTGTAATATCCGATTTTGTAAGAATAAAACTCTTCTTCTCCCCTGCTATTTTGAAATGGACTAGGTTTTTCTGATCATCAAAAATTTCCGTCAGTACGGTGTTTTTTAGTTCAATGGATTGGAGTGAGTGGATGTTGGTCACTTCCAGATAACACCATATAATGTCGTCTTCAGATTCACTTCCCAGATACGTGTAATTGCTCTTCTTTCCATTTACCACCATGCCAAAGTTCTTCTGAAAATACCGTTCGATGGCCTTGTGAGATTGTAAAGAATCTTCTAAAAGCACCAAATCATCATTCTGTGTAAAATCAGTTAAGGCATCCTCAAAATCATCAAGAAAAATTCGTTGTGTAATCTGGATCGCTTGAACTTCGTCATTATAAACTACTTCACAGACACTGACGTGATACGGATGTAGTAGAAGAAACATTAGGAAGATCATATTTTAAGAATGTCTGGGTTTTATTATTCAAAGATACTGAAACAGCCTGTCCGCTGACAAAATAGAAATAAACAACCATAGCCGATTTATTCAAGCCAAAATCAATGCAACTCCTTAAATATGACTTTACCCAACCACTTTCTCGGTACTCCTGACCGTCTATCAAAATTTGTTCACTGGATTTAACGTATCCTCTTCACATTCAATATTTTCGCGATTGGCATATGACAGACTTTCAAACATTTTACCAACTTGGCTTAACTCATATTTTAGACCCACAAGGCTATGACCACATTGCATTTGTGATTGCACTGTGTGCTTTGTACCAGGCTGAGGATTGGAAAAGAGTACTTGTACTGGTTACGGCATTCACTGTTGGGCATTCTATTACACTCGCCCTTTCTACGCTTTCAATTATCAATGTAGATGTTGATCTGGTAGAGTTTTTAATTCCTATTACCATTTTCGTTACTGCTGTATTCAATCTCTTTTCAAAAACAGAGAATCATGGCGTAAGTATCAGAAATTACCTTTTCGCTGGTTTTTTTGGACTTATCCATGGCTTGGGTTTTTCTAATTATCTAAAAAGTTTACTTGGCAGGGATCAGGAGATCATTACCCAACTATTTGCCTTCAATGTTGGTTTGGAAGTAGGACAACTCATTGTTGTTGCCGCACTTCTGGCCGTGGGCTTTTTAGTAGTCGGGCTTTTTGGCGCGGCTCAGCGGGACTGGAAGATGGTCATATCTGCCACTGTAGCCGGTGCATCACTGGTCTTAATTATAGAATCCATTTTTAAGTAAAATCATAACAACCATGTTGAAACATTTATCCGTAATAACATTCCTTGTATTAGGCTCGGTGTACGGTGCCTTAGCGCAAGCTGATACAGATTGGAATCAAAAATTTGAGCAGCTGGGAGCCATGCTTCCCACTCCGAATACTTACAGAACAGCGTCTGGTGCTCCTGGCAGGGACTACTGGCAAATGCAGGCTGATTATAAAATGGCAGTGGTTTTGGATGATAAAACCCAGAAACTAACCGGAGAGGAAACGATAACTTATTATAACAATTCTCCTGACCCATTGGATTATCTGTGGGTACAGCTGGACCAGAATATGCGTGCTGATGATTCGGATTCACCATTGGCAAACACCAGGGATTATGAAGACACCTTGAATGTGAAGGACTATTATGACTTGGCCAACTCACCTGGGTTTGATGGTGGGTTTAAAATCAAATCCGTTAAAGGCACAAATGGTGCAGACCTAAGGTTCACTATCAATAAAACCATGATGCGAATCGATCTACCAAAGGCATTGCAGCCTGGAGATCAGGTATCTTTTGATATTGCCTGGAGTTTTTACATCAATGACCGCATGACAGATGGTGGAAGGTCAGGGTTGGAATATTTTCCACAGGACGACAACTATCTTTATACAATTGCACAGTTTTTCCCAAGAATGGCGGTTTATTCCGACAATGAAGGCTGGCAAAACAAACAATTTCTTGGTTCAGGAGAGTTTGCTTTGAGCTTTGGATCATATGACGTTTCCATTACGGTTCCGGCGGATTTTATGGTTGGATCAACCGGAACCCTTCAAAACCCTAAAGACGTACTGACTAAAGATCAGCAAGCGCGTTTGGCAACAGCCAAACAGACTTTTGATAAACCAGTGTTGATCGTGACTGAAGAGGAAGCGATTGCCAATGAAAAATCCCGCGCTAATGGCACCAAGACCTGGGTTTTTCAGGCAGATAGTATTAGAGATTTTGCATTTGCAGCATCCAGGAAGTTTATCTGGGATGCCATGGCCGTGAACATCAATGGTAAAAAACCTTTGGCTATGTCGTATTATCCAAAGGAAGGCAATCCGCTTTGGGAAGAATATTCTACTCGGGTGGTAGCCCAGACATTGGAGACTTATTCCAAATTCACCATCGATTATCCTTACTCAAAGGCCATATCAGTTCATACCGCGTCAATAGGAATGGAGTACCCGATGATTTGTTTCAACTACGGTAGACCAGACCCGGATGGCACTTATGATGATAAGACCAAATTTGGCATGATTGGCGTGATCATCCATGAAGTAGGGCATAACTTTTTCCCCATGATCATCAACTCTGATGAGCGCCAGTGGACCTGGATGGACGAAGGGCTCAACACTTTCGTGCAATACATGACTGAGCAAGACTTTGAAAAAACGTTCGGGGAGGAATTTCCACACAGAAGAGGACCGGCAGACAAAATAGTACCTTACATGAGCGGTGAAAAAGGCTTGTTCAGGCCTATCATGACCAATTCTGAACAAATCTTACAGTTTGGCAACAATGCCTATGCAAAACCAGCAACGGCACTAAACATACTTAGGGAAGTGGTGATGGGCCCTGAGTTATTTGATTATGCATTTAAAAAGTACTCTGAGCGTTGGGCATTTAAAAACCCAAGTCCGGCTGACTTTTTCAGAACTATGGAAGATGCGTCAGCGGTTGATCTTGACTGGTTTTGGAGAGGCTGGTTTTATAGCACCGATAATGTAGATGTAAATGTGGCCAACCTTGAGTGGTATCAGCTGGCATCTGAAGAAAACAGTCTTGAAACCAGGATAAAAAACAACAAAGACTTGTCCGACAACAAAACGGAGATCAATGACGTGCCCAAACCAATAGCATATGAAAGTGCCGACTATCGTGAGTTCATGAATAGATTGGATGAGAGCGTACTGAAACAGGAGATGTCTGGCAAGAATTTTTATAAAGTCACTTTCAAGAATGAGGGAGGCCTTGTGATGCCATTGATTTTGGAATGGACTTATGCTGACGGATCAACGGAAATCGAAAAATTACCAGCAGAGATCTGGAGAAAGAATGAAAGGGAAGCCACTAAACTTTTCGTAAAAGACAAAAAAGTGGTGAGCTTAAGATACGATCCGTTTAACGAAACAGCAGATGTTGAAACCACCAACAACACATTTCCACGGGTAGAGGATCCTTCAAGGTTTGAAAAATTCAAAAACAAGAAGTAGACTTTTAAAACGGCATTCCATTTTTAATAATTGTTGATTTTCAAATTGATCAACTAAATTGAGACGTCATAACCAATCTAAAATCAAACCTCATGCAAAAGCTTCTTCCATTAATTCTGTGTATTCCGGTAATATTCACGGCGTGCAAGTCTTCTACCAACAATAGCGCCGACTCGTTTGAAAATTCTGCACCAAAGGTGAAAACCGAAGTGGTGGTGTATAACAATCCTCCCGCAGAAGGATTTAATGTGGAGGAATCGTCACCTATTGCTATTCTTCTAGCCGATCAGGTGATGAACTCTATGGGTGGAAGAGCTGCTTGGGACAAGACCAATGTCATTTATTGGAATTTCTTTGGTGCGCGTACTCTGCTTTGGGACAAAGAGAACAATAAAGTGCGCATTGACATGCCAAATGGTGATTTGACCATGGCACTCAACATGGATGACATGACTGGTAAAGTGTGGAAAGCCGGAGAAGAAATGACCAATGCCGATTCTCTCTCTAAATACCTCGAACGTGCCAAGCGGATGTGGATCAATGATTCTTACTGGTTGGTGATGCCTTTTAAACTTAAAGATTCAGGAGTGACATTAACCTACCTGGCGGAGGATACCACACAAGCCGGAATCAAATCTGATGTGTTGCGATTGACTTTTGAAGGTGTGGGCGTAACTCCTCAAAATGCCTATGAGGTGTGGGTTGATATTGATGAAAAACTTATCAAGCAATGGGCTTACTACAGTGACGCAGAGCAGGCGGAACCAAACTTTGTATTACCGTGGACTGAATATAAGCAGTATGGAGACATCAAGCTTTCTGGAGAACGTGGTGACAGGGATTTAACAGATATTAAAGTGTTGAAAAAAACACCGAAAGGTGCATTTGATTCGCCCGAACCGTTGGATTTAGCCAACTAAAGATTCAATTGCTTTTCGATCTTCCGGGGTAGTCATCAATACGAGGTGGCTACCCTTTTTTATGCGTGTATCCTGCTTGGGTATGTAGTCATAGTCTTCACCACAGCGTATGGCCATCAAAAGTGTTTCCTCAAACTTGTTCAATTTCAGTTCTGCCAGCTCTTTCCCTTCAAAACGTGCGCCCACATGTACTTCTTCAATTCTAATGTTCGAGTTTTCATTGTGCGTGAGTTCATCCAGAAAGGAAGTCACCGTAGGAGCGAGCATTTCTGAGGTCATTCGCAATCCGCCAATATAGTTTGGTGAGATGATCCGGTCTGCTCCTGCGCGTTGAAGTTTGGTGGTCAGGTTGATGTCTTTGACCCGAACGACAATTTTCACATTTGGATTGAGCTGGCGAACAGTCAGGCACACCACCAGGTTAATGTTGTCTTCCATTGTGCTCACAAACACGCCGGCAGCTTCTTCCACGCCAAGTGTTTTCAGGAAATCATCATCAGTGCAGTCGCCTACAAGTACCGGACAAGATCGTATGGTTTCGGGGAGGTCTGAAAAACTATTTTCAGAAATATCTGCAATGACGAACTGTCGTTTAGTATGATGGAGCTCCTCGGCAATGTTTCTTCCTACTCGTCCACAACCACAAATGACATAGTGGTTGGACATTTTGCTAATTCTCTTTTCCATTTTTCGGTGATAAAAGCTTTTCTGAATGTCACCCTCCACAAAAAGGGCAGCCACATTAGAAATCAGATAAGTAAAAATTCCAATACCTGAAAAGGCGATAATAACGGTGAAAATGCGGCCTGCTGGAGAATGAGAAAGGTCGATTACTTCATGAAACCCGATGGTAGTCAGTGTAAGTGATGTCATATAGAAAGCACTGAACCAGTCACCCTCACTGATGATAGTAAAGCCAATTGTCCCAATTAATATGACAGACACGAACAAAATGGCAGCAATTTTGATTCTCCTTAAAACATCAATTAACCACATAGTGCGTTATCATTGAGATAAATTTAGAATAAATCGAGTACTAATGTTCAGAGTTTTGCTTTTGTTGGGCTTATTGCTGCCACAAATCACACTTGCCCAATCCACCAATGGAATATTGGCCAAACATTTTGAAAAATGTGGTCAGGATCAATGGAATGAGATTCGGACCATACAGATAGATGGCAAATGGGTAGATAAAGATTATCACGCCTATTCCATGCAGCTTACTGCAAAAGCACCGGATAAGGTTAGAATAGAGGGCTCCTACAAAGGAAAAAATTATGTGGAAAGCTACACCGGACTTTTTGGTTGGATCATGGCCCCATGGAAAGAGAGCTACAAGATTCAGAAAATGGATGATGAGGATGAATTGATCATCCGCAATGTTTTTTCGTTTGGTAGTCCACTTTATAGCGTGAAGGATCATTTAGAATTCACAGGACTTATGGATATGGAAGGGGTCTTGTACAACACATTCACTTTGAGCGAAGGGGATATGAAAAAAATTTTCTATCTCGATCGTGACGATCACAACCTTTACTATGAGCGCATCGAGAGTAGGTTTGGGAGAGAGGCAATTACTGTAACAAAAATTTATGAAAAGTATAAATCTTACGGCCCGTTGACCTTACCGACAGCCGTTCGTTTCAAAGGGCTCGGACTAGACAGGGAATTCGTTTTTGATGAGGCACTTTTAGGGATTGGTGCCAATGATGCTCTTTTTGATCTACCGAAAGGTCAATAAGAAGACACTTTATGTCGGAATGTGAACCATTGGATGACCTATCTTGGTTTTGGAAATAAAAGGAAACCAATGAAGGCATTTTGGAACAACCAGATGATCGCAGAAAGTGATAAAACAGTGGTGGTGGAAGGAAACCATTACTTCCCGCCGCAATCAATAAAGCAGGAATTTTTTATTCCCTCTAAAACACATACGGTGTGTCCCTGGAAGGGCACTGCTTCATACTATTCAATAAATGTGGATGGTAAAGAGAATAAAGATGCCGCGTGGTATTATCCCCAGGCTAGCGAACTGGCTAAAAACATACAAGGGTATGTAGCTTTTTGGAGAGGCGTAGAAGTGAAGGAATGAACCCGTTTGTCAAAAAATGCCGGACAAACGGGTTCACTTGGATCAGAAGTGTGCTATTTAGAGCTTTTTAGTTCTCCACCACCGAAGATCGTCACACCTTTGATATATACCGTAAAGTCACTTTTCGCTGAGGTTTGATCTCGTTTGTCATCAAAGCCGCCAAAAATAGCCGTGGTATTGATTGATACATTCCATTCAGGAGGAACAATTAAGTTGCAACCTCCGAACATGGTGAAAACGTGAATCGTGGCACCATCTACCGGTGTGGATTCCCTCAGGTCTATATCTGAGCCGCCAAACATATTGGTGGATTTACCTCCTTGCAGTTGCTGACTGGTGAATTTCTTATAGCTCCCACCGAAAATATTGATATCATCAAAGTAGGCATCTTCCACGATTGGTTTTCCAGCTTGTTTGTTTTTCACAAGAAACGAAAGTCCGATGGCCACAAGAATCAGCGGCCAATAGTCCTGCACGCTGAAGTAGTAAAACTCACGACTGAAGAAAAAGATCCACAGTACTACAAAAATCAACGCTGGTTTGCGGTTTCCCGAAAGGAAATTGATCAAAGCCAGCACGATGAAAATGTTGCTCCAGTGAAATACAAAGTAGGGAATTTCAGGGATTAGGTCAAGATTGTTCAAAAGAAGGACTGCTCCAAGAAGGACCAGTATGAGGCCCAGGATTGATCGCCTTTTAGTTTCCATGTTTTTTTGGTTTAGTTAGGGTTTCTGCTAATTAAGCTTGTTGATGGAATAATGTAAAAAAGTTTGGGACGAATTGTCGATTATCCTTCCCGAATTGTTGAAACGACAAAATGACCTGAGGGTTTTATGAACATTGACAATCTGGCATAGTTATATAATCGTATATTATTGGTACGGCATTTGTATACCCACCATCATTAAAGGACAAAAGCTATGAAGGTAGAAGATAGAATTTTAATCAAAAACCTGGCGCATACAGCAGATATTGTAAATACAATCAACGGGGGTATGACGCAGGCGAATATGGAGATAGAGAAGAGTGAGAGTGAATGGCTTGTGGAAATAAAGCTTCCGGGTGTAAGCGCGGAGCGCATGAAGATAGAGGTTCGAAACAGCCAGATGTTCCTTTTTCACTTGATTGCCGACACTAACGCATCGGAGATTGAGCTGCCCTATATGGTTACCGCACTGGCTCTGGATAAGCGAGTAGATTTTGATGGAATAATGGCCGAATATGAGAATGGTCGATTGTTCATTCACTTACCTCTGGACGAAGAAGCCAGCGGCTATGAAAGAGAAATAGAGATTTTTAAGCGTTAGAATTAATCAGTTCTAGCACCAACAATTCCAGGTCCTTCTTTTTGAGTTGCTGAACAAGCTTTTGCTTATCACCAGACTCTGAGAGAAGGATTTTTATTTGCCCCTCATCGAAATGCCTGGCCAACACAGCTTCCATTTTCACATGAAGCCCAAACAGCTCAACTTCTGAAATGGCCGTACTCAGGATTTCCTTACCTTTTCGCTTGTTGGTTTCCACAGGTTTGTAATGGCTATTAGAGTCTCGCAACGCCCAGGAAGAATAATCTATTTTTAGCTCATTGATCTGTTTGATTCGCGGATCCTTTTCCCCAAAGACCCTTGTGAGTACAGAAACAGTTGAGCTTTTCCAGGCTTCCAGGTCAAAGTCTTCGGCTTCTAGTTTATCGATTTGCAATTGGAGGAGGTTGATGAGTTTTTTGGTCATGGTGAAGGGTCTGAGGTTTTTAAGTTTTAGGTCTTCTCAAGGTTAAGTTAAAGAAATACTGATTACCGAAAACTGATATCAAATCAACTAATCCTGCTCCAGTTCACAGAGCTCTTTCTCTGAGCATCCACTTGCCGACGAATCAATGCGTTTTCTGGTAATTTCAAATCAGGATCATGATTAAGCACTTCATTGGCTACAGACCGGGCAAGCTTCAGTATTTCTGTGTCTTTGCCCAGATCTGAAATCATCAGGTCCATCAGCCCACTTTGCTGCGTACCCATCAAATCACCCGGACCCCGGAGCTTCAGGTCCACTTCTGCTATTTTGAAACCGTCAGTAGTATCGACCATGGTTTGCACCCGCATTTTGGCTTCAGCTGTCAGTTTGTTGCCAGTCATTAATATACAGTAAGACTGATCTGCTCCCCGTCCTACTCGTCCCCTGAGTTGATGAAGCTGTGACAACCCAAACCGCTCCGCATTTTCGATCACCATAATACTTGCATTGGGCACATTCACACCTACTTCTATCACAGTAGTTGCCACCATAATCTGGGTTTCACCTTTGACAAATCGCTGCATTTCCCATTCTTTGTCTTCCGATTTCATTTTTCCATGCACAATGGAAAGCTGGAGGTTGGGAAACCTTCTGCTCATACTTTCATATCCATCCATCAGATCCTTGTAGTCCAATGTAGCGGATTCTTCAATGAGCGGATAAACCACATAGATTTGTCTTCCCAGCCCAATTTCCTTTTCAATAAACCCGAACATCTTCAGTCGATGGCTATCACGCATGTGATATGTTTTGATTGGTTTACGTCCTGCAGGAAGTTCATCAATTACAGAAATATCCAGATCTCCGTAAAGTGTCATGGCCAAAGTGCGGGGAATCGGTGTTGCGGTCATGACCAGTACATGGGGATAACTCTTGTTGCCTTTTTTCCACAACCGGGCACGCTGCGCCACACCAAACCGATGCTGCTCATCAATCACCGCCAGACCAAGGTTTTTAAACTTCACTTTGTCCTCAAGCAAAGCATGAGTGCCCACAACAATGGGCAAATCTCCTGCCTGAAGCATTTGATCAATCACTTTCCGTTCAGATTTCTTGCTCGACCCTGTCAGCCGGGCAATATGAATCCCGAGAAGATCTGCATATTCTTTAAGGCCTTTAAAATGCTGCTCTGCAAGAATCTCAGTGGGAGCCATAAAAGCACATTGTGTGCCATTGCTGATGGCGATGAGAATACTGAGAAATGCCACCATGGTTTTGCCGCTTCCCACATCCCCTTGCACTAACCTGTTCATTTGCTTGCCTGAGCGAAAATCGTGGTAAATCTCTTTAACGACACGTTTTTGCGCTCCGGTAAGTTCAAAAGGGAGATGCTCTTTGTAATAGGAATTGAGCAGCTCACTGTTATCAAACCGAATGCCGGGAAAACTCTCGATTCGGGTGATTTTGAGTTTGAGGAGGCGAAGCTGAACATAAAAAAGTTCTTCAAACTTTAATCGATAGCGTGCTTTTTGTAATTCCTGACTGTTTTTAGGAAAGTGAATCTGCACCATGGCCGATTTTTTATCCATGAGGTGGTACCGGGTCAGGATGTGTTGTGGCAGTGTTTCATGTATGTGATTGACAGCTTCAATCAGCAGCATTTTCATCATTTTATTGATGGTCTTGCTGTCGATGAATTTACGCTTCAATTTTTCAGAGGTATGATAAACCGGTTGTAAGTAGCTCCCTTGTTTGCTTTTTTCACTTAATGGCTCTACCTCTGGATGGGCGATGTTGTATTTGCTTCCGAACCGGTTCGGTTTACCAAAAATGATATACGGTGCTCCTACAGCGATTCGGTCTTTCACCCACTTGATGCCTTGAAACCAAACCGCTTCAATAGTCCCGGTTTCATCTGCAAATGTCCCAACCAGTCGCTGCTTTCTACCAACACCAATAGTCTGGAAAGAGATAAACTTGCCAATGATTTGGATGAACTGCTGGTCTTCACGAACCTGGTTGACTTTGTAAAACTTAGTACGGTCCTCGTAGCGAAATGGGTAGTGCTGTAAAAGGTCCCCATATTTAAAAATACTGAGTTCCTTATTGAGCAGCTCGGCACGCTGTGGCCCCACGCCTTTCAGAAATTCTATGTTCCGCTCAAAAAAGGATTGCATTTGGCTAATTTAAGCCGACCAATTAAAAGATTGATTAACAGACCTAAAGACTTTCGTCAGTCCACCGCATAGTATGCAATAGCCGGAGAGCATCCTCTTTCATCCACCGGATTACAGGAGCGAGTGAATCATTTTTTGTGGCAATTTGGAAATAAAGTGCACCACGTAGAAAATGTGTGGTGCTATCGGTAATGTGAAACTGGAGCTGTGTAGGCACCTCTCCTTCCAGTTCAGTAAAAGAAGCAAAATCCCCATTGGGCAATTCCATTATTCTCTCCTCGATGGAGTAAGCTTTTACATTGTGCTGACCAGTGAGTTTGTAAGAGTCGCCGATGTACTCTTCCATCAACTTTCGACTATTTCTGATCGGCTTGTATGTCAACTGGATGTTTGCGCCCAGTTCTGGATAGTACAAATCAATCCAATAGCGCTCAGCAATCCACGAGCTGTCTTTCAGGATTTTGGCATGTGTTGAGTACTCAAACTGGTAAGGGAAAGTATCAGGCAGTGCTCGGTAAGAATGCTCAGGCAAGTCAATCCGGTTATAGCCTTTTGGTTTGGGCAAGTAATCATTTGAACCACAACTTTCAAGTAAAGTGAATGTCGTGATCAACAATAAAATGGGTAAGAAATTACTTGGTGTTCTTTTCAGCCTCATCAATCTTCAAATTCCTTTGTGGTGCCAAATTTTTCTTTGGAGAGATATACCCTAACGCGTTTGATCCTTTTTTGGTCTACAGCCACGACTGTAAACAGGAAGTGTTTGAAGTTTATCTTCTCACCTGCATGTGGAAGTTTGGTGTTGAGCTCCAGCAGTAGCCCGCCCAGTGATTCGCTCTCCCGCTTCACCTGATCAAAGACCTGAGGATCTTCATTAGTGATTTTGCAGAAGTCATTCAGTGAGGTTTTACCCTCAAAAATGAACGTGTTAGGATCCAGCTTGTTATAGGCAATGTCATTGTCTTCGTCAAACTCATCATTGATCTCGCCAACGATTTCTTCAATGACATCTTCCAACGTAGTGAGTCCGGAGATACCACCGTATTCATCCACCACGATAGCCATATGAACTTGCTTCTCCTGAAAATCTTTGAACAGGTCATCGATTTTTTTGCTCTCAGGCACAAAAAATGCCGGCCTAAGTAGCGTTTGCCATTTGAAATCTTCAGTTTTTTCGAGATGTGGCAGGAGATCTTTGATGTAAAGGATACCATCTATTTTATCAATGGTTTCCGTATAGATTGGGATTCTTGAATAGCCTGTCTTATTGACTTTATCCATGAGATCATGAAAATCGGATTCGATATCTATGGCAGTGATGTCAATTCTTGACTTCATGACTTGCTTGACTGAAAGGGTACTAAAGTTTACAATACCCTTCAACATATCTTTTTCTTCATTGGTCACCTCTTTGTCAGCGGTGATTTCCAAAGCATGATTGATTTCGTCTACAGAAAGATTGTAGCCTTTTCGCTGAATGTTGCGCTCAATCACATTGCTGAGTGTCATGAGCAGCCACGATATGGGCCTAAGAATGCGGTCAGCAAATGAAAGAATTGGTGCTGTGAACCTGGCGAACCACATACTATTGTGATTGGCGTAGACTTTAGGCACAATCTCACCAAAAAAAATGATCATTATAGTAATGCTCACAGTAAGGATCACGATTACCATCCCGCCTGCATCTTTGTTTCCCACCACACGCCATGTGGCATAAGTTGAAATGGTGACGATGAAGATGTTGACCAGATTATTGAGAATGAGGATATTGGCCAGTAATCGCTTAGGGTCAGTAACCATTTTGGTAATCTGAATATCCCGCTTATTCGAAGAGCTTTTGGCCTCCTGCAGCTGATCGTGAGTAAGTGAGAAAAATGCCACCTCTGAACCGGAAACCAATCCGGAAACAATTAGTAGCGCAAGTATGCCAAGCCCATTGATCAGGTAAAATGAAATGGGGAGCTGTGTAATTGCCAGGAAGATTATCGAGGGATAAGGATCGTCAAGTGCCGTCTCCAAATAGGTGTCGTTTAGTTAAACATCAAAAAGGCAAGTCGTCCGTTGCATCTTCCTCCATGGAAGAATTGTTATCCGACTGTGCACTCATATTACTTGTCGGTTGAGATTGCTGAGCCGGCTCAGGACTCATACCGCCGCTACCTCCTGAACCTCCCGAGCTTTTGCTACCAAGCATGGTCATATTATCTCCCACTACTTCTGTGGTATAGCGGGTAATACCATCTTTCTCCCAGCTTCGGGTTCGGAGTTTGCCTTCAATATAAACCTGGTCTCCTTTGTGTAGATATTTTTCTGCTACCTCTGCCAGACCTCTCCACAGCACTATGTTGTGCCATTCGGTTTGCTCTCTGCGCTCTCCGGTAGTTCGGTCTTTGTAAGTTTCAGTGGTGGCGATAGGGAAACTGGTTACTACAGTGCCACTTTCCAAGTGTCTTACTTCAGGGTCTTTGCCCAAATTTCCTACTAAGATTACTTTGTTTACTCCTGCCATACAATAAAAATAACTAAAAAACCGCTTCTTGCAAATGGTTTACAATGACTTTTGGTCTGGGCAAAGTTAATACTTCTTCCCAGCTAAATGTCTTTAAACTTAAATCTTTGGCGATTCTGTCCAGTGTGGCTTGATTTGGCACATCAATGTGGGTGAAACTCACCCACAACTTCCGGTGGGTCAACAAATGCTTTACAGTTGGTTGCACCTGCTGATAATGAAGGTCTCCAAAAGGAGAAATCAAGTTAGCGATTTCTGTTTCTGAAACTGCTTGTGGAGCGGTGATATTATGAAACTCAAATAAACCAGTCCAGATGCTATCTGTCCGTACACGCATTAGTGTTTGACCTTTGTATTCAAAAACCAGGTAATGAATGAACACTTCCCTGGTTTTTACCTTCTTGGATTTTATGGGTAGATCACTTTGCTTTTTGTGAATAAAGGCAAAACACTCCGTACGAAAAACACAACCGCTGCAAAGAGGCGCGGATGGTTTGCAGACGGTAGCTCCATATTCCATCACCGCCTGGTTGAAAGTGCCTGGTTGATCATGATCAATTACTTCTTCCAGTATTTCCAAGAAGTGCCTGCGGTTCTTATGGTCAGCAATATCTTTCTCAACACCAAAATAACGGGCAATGAACCGAAAGACGTTACCATCAACTACTGGTGCTGGCTCATTAAAAGCGATGGAGGCAATGGCGGCGGCAGTATAAGGACCTACTCCTTTCAGTTTTACCAAGCCGTCATAGTTTTTGGGAAACTCACCGGACAGGACTTCCGACACATATTTAGCCGTGGCATGTAGGTTTCTTGCCCTGGAGTAATAACCCAACCCTTCCCAAAGCTTCATCACGGACTGATCAGGTGCACTGGCCAGGTCATGGATTGTAGGATAATGCTCCACAAAACGATTGTAGTATGGAAGACCCTGGTCAATTCTAGTTTGTTGAAGGATAATCTCTGATAACCAAATTTTGTATGGGTCCCGAGTCTCTCTCCAAGGCAGCTCTCGCTTAACGATTGAATACCAATCAATTAGCGTTTTTGAGAAATGATGATCGTGTCGACTCAAGTATTTGGTTTAAATATGAACATTCGTTTTTTATTTACCCTCACCAAAATTAAATTTGACCGCCTGAAAAAGAAAGTAAGGATCAATTTTAAATAAAAAAGAAGTGACTAAAGCGGACGTGATCAATGAGATATCGGACAAGACCGGTATAGATAAAGCAGATGTGCAAGCAACAGTAGAGGCGTTTTTTACAACAGTGAAAAATGCAATGGCTGAGGGGGATAACATCTATGTAAGGGGATTTGGGAGTTTTGTGAACAAAAAGAGAGCAAAGAAGATCGCCAGAAACATTTCTAAAAACACTGCGATTGTGATTGACGAGCACTATGTGCCGAGTTTTAAACCATCAAAGATTTTTACGGAGAAAATTAAGGGTAGCAGCAAGCTGAAGTAACTTCCATATGAATCGACAGCAGGTTTTTTTGGTAGTTGCAGGATTGTTGGCTGTCATTCTTATCTATCAACTTCCGAGGGTAGTGGTGGAGAATGAAACCACTACAGATGTAGAGTCCCACGATTTTTCGATTAACGATGAAGATGAACGGCGATTTGCGTCTCTAAGACAGCAACTTAAGGAGTCTTCAGAAATAAAAAAAAGTATTAACTTTGCGGACTCTTTGGCGAAGCTGTCTCTCAAGTACAACCTTGTGGACAGTGCATCGAAATATGCACAGCTTATTTTAAAGCTGGACACCTCAAAGGAGGCGATGGAAATAGCTTCGATGATTTATTATCAGGCTTTTCAGATGTCAGGAGAACCAGAGCAGGCGAAAGCATTGGCTCTGAAAGCTAGAGAAAATCTGGAAATTTTGCTGGTAGAAGACCCGCAAAACAAAGCATTGAAAAACAAGCTGGCAATGACGCTAATGACAACAGATACCCCGATGGCGGGTGTGCAGTTGCTCAGGGAAGTGCTGGCAGAAGATCCTGAAAACAGAGAAGCAATTCTCAACCTTGGTTTACTGGCCATTCGGTCAGGGCAATTTGATAAGGCCGAGGAACGATTTGCAAAATTGATGGAATTGGATTCTACTGACAATGAGGCGCTCTTTTATTATGGAGTGTCATTATCAGAATCAGGGAAGACTGATGAAGCCAAAGCTGTTTTCGAAAAATTGATAGACCAACCTGATGTTGACCCGGCCTTAAAAGCCACAGCATCGGGATTGCTCAAGGAATTATAAAAATATTTTTAGTAACTAAAACATTAAGACTATGCCTTGCGGTAAAAAAAGAAAAAGACATAAGATCGCTACTCACAAGAGAAAGAAGAGACTTAGAAAAAACAGGCACAAGAAGAAGTAATTGAGTTCACATCTAAAATTTGAGTGAAGTGAGTAATGAACTAATCATCGACTCAACTCAAAAAGGATGTCGAATTGCCCTTCTTAAGAATAAACAACTGGTTGAGTTCCATCATGAAGAAGATGGAAACAGATTCAACGTTGGAGACATATACCTGGGTAGTGTAAAAAAGGTAGTCCAAGGACTCAATGCCGCATTTATTGACATTGGGTACGAAAAAGATGCATTTTTACACTATCTGGATTTAGGACCACAGGTTCAATCTCTCAATAAATTTACCAAACTTAGCTTCACTAAGAATGTGAGCTATAAGCTTACTGGATTCAAACATGAGCCAGATATTAATAAGCTTGGTAAAATCAACCAGGTTCTGACCAAGAACCAAAAAATATTGGTTCAGGTAGTTAAAGAGCCAATTTCCACAAAAGGGCCTCGATTATCATGCGAGTTGTCAATAGCCGGAAGATACCTGGTGTTGGTACCGTTCTCCAAAGCGGTAAATGTATCTAAGCGTATAAGCGACTCCAACGAAAGGAAGAGGTTGAGCAGATTGATCAGCTCAATAAAACCTGAAAATTTTGGAGTAATCATTCGTACTGTTGCCGAAGGCAAAGACGTAAAGGAACTGGATAAGGACCTTCAAAATCTTGTAAGAATCTGGGAAGATGGGATCAAGGACTTGAAGAAAGCCAAGCCGAGAGATAAGGTGATCGGCGAAATGAACCGTGCCAATTCAATCCTTCGGGATGTGCTGAATGAGTCTTTTGATAGCATCGTAGTAGATGACAAAACCCTGCATGAGGAAATAAAAACCTACATCCAGAATATAGCTCCGGATAAGGAAAAAATCCTCAAGCTCTATCAAAGCAAGGTCAAGGTATTCGAATCTTTTGGGATAGAGAAACAGCTAAAAACCTCTTTTGGAAAATCAGTGAGCATCGCTAACGGTGGTTATCTGATCATTGAGCACACTGAAGCATTGCACGTAATAGACGTCAACAGTGGCAACAAGTCCAATCAAGAGGATGATCAGGAAACAACTGCGCTTAAGGTAAACCTTGAGGCAGCTGCAGAAGTGGCTCGTCAGCTCCGTTTGAGAGATATGGGTGGAATCATAGTTGTCGACTTCATTGATATGCGTAGATCAGAAAATAGACGTAAAGTCTATGACCGCATCAAGGAGGAGATGAAAAATGACCGGTCTAAGCACACGGTGTTACCGCTTTCTAAGTTTGGTCTCTTGCAGATCACTCGCCAGCGTGTAAGGCCTGAGCTCAACATCGCAACTCGTGAAGTATGTCCTTCATGCAACGGCACAGGCCAGATTTCGGCAGCTATCTCCATTGCAGATCAGCTTGAGAAGACATTGGATTATATCCTGACATCTCAAAACGAGAAGAAAATCACGGTTTCAATGCACCCGTATTTGTTTGCTTATTTTACCAAGGGGATTTTCTCCAAACGTGTAAAATGGTACTTGAAGTACTTGAAGTGGGTCAATATGATCGAAGATACTTCGCTGGCACTAACTGAATTCAGTGTGCTGAACAATCGCGGAGAAATGATTGAAACCAAAACAACTTAAAAGTAATTAGAGCCGCCTCTGAAAAATCTTGATCAACTCTCATGAGGTCATCCTGAACTTGTTTCAGGATCTCATGGAAGAAGACATGTTATTTTTAGAGGTGGCTTTTTATGCTTTAAAACTTGATGCCCAGGTCAAGTGAGACAAGTGTACTCCTGATAAAAAGCTCCTCCTGGAATCCCCACGTTTCTGTTTTTATCACGTTACCCAATCCACGCTGATAAGTAAATCCACCAAAAAGGGTAGTGTTAATTCCCGCCCTAAATTCCACACCTCCACCAAAAAGTATGGTCGCATCCACATTGGAAAAGGTTTCTATGAGGTCATAGTCCTCTTCCACTGGCTCGCCAAATACACGAATCTCAGGAGCCATTCCTACCTGAAAGTAAATCCTGGTATCGGGCTGGATTTCGTTTGTAAATAATTTTAAGCTAACAGGAATCTGAAGATAGTTCAGTCGATATTCTTCAATTGGTTCCCCAGTATAGTCAGGAGCGGTTGGCTGATCAGTTTCTTTATTTACCTGAAACCCGACATACTTGGGAACAAAAATAAGACCAGTACTGAGATAGTACGTTTCCGTGATCTCATGATCATAAATCAATCCAATGGAAAACTTGAACCCATTATTATAAGGCTCTACATCATATAGAGAGTCAATAAGTGATATACGGTTGGATGAAATCGCGGGAGAAAATTTTAGTCCAAGCTTGGATTGTGAAAAGGCGGTGACGGCCAAAGATGAAAGGGCAATTAATAAGAAAATCTTTCTCATGCGGCTATTTTAAATGTATAAATTTATGAGCTTAAAATTAAGACCTATGCGCACAGTTATCACAATGATTGTTTGTCTTTTATTCATTGGATGTAAAGATGATGCCAGAAACAAACATATTATTCCACCTACAGAAATTTCCATTCCAGTAGCAAGGTTAGAAAAGGATCTGTTTGAATCAGAAAATGAAGATGAGGTCCACATATTTTTAGATGAACATCCAGACCTTGCAAATATTTTTTTGGATGGACACCAATATCCGTCTACCGAAGTACTAGCAAATAAAATAGCCACATTAATCAAAAACCCATCCATTGATACGCTCTATCGGGAGAGCCTGGAGGCTTATAAGGATTTTGAGTCTGTTCAATCTGATCTGGAGTCTGCTTTTGGCCGCTTAAAGACCTTATTTCCGTCAACTAAAACACCGAGAGTAGAGACAATTGTGACGGGACTTTACAATGACTTATTTATCTCTGATTCATTGATCATTATTGGGCTCGACTTCTTCATTGGCGAGAATGCCACATTCAAACCACAAGATGTGCCCCAGTATATCCTCAAGCGATACAACAAAGAACATCTTGCTGGAGTAATTGTGAAATTTATGGCTGGCCAGCATGTGGATCGGGGCAGAGAATCTTCTCTGATATCCGAAATGATCGATTTTGGTAAGACGTATTATCTGGCAAGCAGGCTCCTGCCGAATACACCAGATTCGATTTTACTTGGATACACTCCTGAAGAAATGACCCTTATTTATGACAATGAAGCCATCATCTGGGCGACATTGCTGGAGAATGAGGCCCTATACGAAACGAGCCAAATGACAAAACGCCGGTTCCTCGGGGAGCGACCAAATGTTTATGAGATTGATCAGAAATGTCCGGGTAGAGTTGGTGCGTGGGTTGGTTGGAGAATTGTTGAGAGTTTTATGGAAAAAAATGATGTTACCATCAAGGAGCTCATCTCTGCCACTAACAATGATCAGCTTTTTATGCAGTCAGGATATAAACCTCAGAGTCGCTGACACTCAAATGCTTTTCATTCCTAAGCATTTTCAGCATTTTTTGTACCTGAAGGTCTTTATCATAATAGCGTTCTGCTAGATTTCGAGCATTGTTTTGATATCGGCCGAGGAGCTTTGTGTCAGCCAGAAAAACCTTGATTTTGCGGACAAATTCTTTAGGATCATTTGGGTCATGATAAAACCCAACATCGTGTTTGTCAACCAATGAACGCAACCAACCCCCAAAATTCAGGATGATCAGTTTACCTGCAGCGATCCCATCAAAAAACTTGTTGGGACTGCCTGTGTTCAGGATTTCGAGATTTTTGAACGATACGTAAACCGCATCCTGTGCTTCTAGTACTTCCTTCACAAGCTCTGAGTTGCCAAAAGGCAGCACCCTAAGGTTTGGTAGTTCCAAACTCAGTTTTTTCAAAGTTTTATATTGGGCCCCTTCTCCCATCAGGGTGAAATGAACCGGTAATTCTACCTCCAGGCATGCTTTGGCAACGTTGACGAGATAATCGAGGTGATTGGCTGCTCCAAAAGTGCCGATGTATCCAACTTTCATTGGATTGGTATCTGAAAAGCTGTGAATTTTGCGATGGAACTCGAAAAAGGAAACATCCGAAAAATTCGTCAAAACATGTACCTTGGTTTCAGGGGAGTTTGCCTCGATATAATTTCTGATAGCCGGTGAAAGAGCTACCACACGTTGAGCTTCAAAGTAACATTTCTTCTCAAAGGAATAAAGCCACTTTTTAACCAATCCATTGTTGATTGCACCCATTTTGATGGGGGCTTCAGGCCACAAATCACCAACCTCAAAGTAATAAGGAATGTTGTATCGCTCCTTGACATGTAGTGCGATCCATCCTGTGGTGAGTGGAGTGGTCATCACGTAAGCAAGGTCAAACTTGCCACCGAGCTTAGTGATGAGTTTGATGGACTTCTGTACGAAAGAAATATAAGCAAAAATCCTCCTAACAAAACCAAAATGATTGCCGTAAGGTATTTTAAGATACTGCACCTTAATTCCTGAAATGTTTTTTATTCCGGAATGCTCGTTATGTGCCGTGATCATGGTCACTTCGTGGCCAGCCTCTACCAGACCTTTGGCCAAGTGGTATGATCTCAGACAGCCGCCTTCATCAGGCGTACGGAAGTACTGATGGACATAAAGTATTTTCATGTACTTACTCAAAGTGGTATCTTAGAAACACGCTGTGCGTGTTTTAGTTATAAAGATCGCCACAGAATCTTAGTTTCAGTACTTTCGTTAAGTAGAATTCGATGTAATTGGTTAAAAATCCCCATTTTGAGGTATCTGATTTTATATATATGCTGGAATTTCGGGTTGTTTTTTGCCCGGGCTCAATCTGAGGAGGCAAAATTTGTCTATCAATCCGCATCTCATCAAAACATGGGCAAATACGAGTTTGATGAGCGATATGAGTCCCTGGTGCTTGCTTCTGGATTTGCTAAAGATGAAATCAGAACCATTCCTTTTACTGACAGGAGGATTCTTAAAATCGACCTTGTTTACACGCGCTTTAGTGAATCCGCAGAATTCGATCAACGACAGCTTGATTTGGCAAGACTTGATAGGCTTATTGACATCAATCCGCAAATAACGGTAAATAAGTTTTTTGACTGGAATATTATTGGTCAAACCGGATGCAACTCTTCTCAGACCTGTAATGATTTCTTTCACGGGTTCGTGATATATTATGAGGAGTATTTTACGAAAGAATCTTCCAAACTGGAGGTTGACAGCATCAAGTCTGAACTCACCGCTCTAAATGAGTTCATTGTTAAAAACCAGGAAAAGCTCAAGATCACCTATAAACGTATCGGTTGTGAATATCCTCAATCGTATTATTCCAGTGAATATTTGACCGATCGGTTGGACAAACTGTACAAATGTAATGAGGACTATAAAGGGCGAGTGTTTTTTGAAGCGACCATGGATTATATGGGAAGACCAACAGATGTGTTGGTCAAGGGCAACCTCTTTCCCTGCAAAGATGATCTGGCCAAACGCCTGCAATATGTTCTTCAATGGAATCGTGGTATTGTGATTGGCAGGAAGCAATTTCAAGTCACAGCAAAGGGGTACGTGAGTTTTCCGCTTCGTGGCGAAAGTGTGACTATCACAGGGTTTGAAATCCCAGAAGACCTGATCAAAAGGCACAAAATGCTTCAGCAATATGAACAGTGTGTAGCCTATCAAACAGATACTTCCTATCAACAATTGATTCCAAAGATTACCCAGAATGTAGTTTCCAAAACCCTGGAAAGAAACCGATGGAACCCTGAGCTTTATGTGGTAGATGTTACAGGTAGCATGTACCCTTTTACTGCTGATTTGTTGAAATGGCTAAAGCTTCAGAATGACAGTATTCCTAAAAACTACGTCTTCTTTAATGATGGCAATGACAAACCGACCAATCAAAAAACTATTGGTAAAACGGGTGGACTTTATTTTGTAAAAACAAGCGATTTCACATCCGTGAAAGATAAGATGTTTGAGGCAATGCTCAACGGTGGAGGCGGAGATTTACCGGAAAACAATTTTGAAGCGCTTATGGCAGGTGTAAAGCAAGCCACTCCTCAAGGTGAAATAATTATGATTGCAGATAATTACTCCTTTCCCAGGGACGAACTGATGCTTGCTGCTTTTAAGGGAAAGTTAAGGATCATACTTTGTCATACGGATAAAGGGATCAATACAGATTATCTGAACCTGGCCCGAAAGTATGGGTTTACGCTGCATACCCTAAAGTCAGATATCACGGATCTTACGCAATCCCGGTTAGAAATAGAAGGAGTGAATTATAAAATGGAACGTGATGGATTCTATAGGCTGAGATATTAGAAACATTTGGTAAAATCTTAGTATCAAAGATTTAGCTAACCCATTGCGAGTTTGATTTCTTGGGAAAAACAATGTTCCTTCAACTTCCTTTTCTTTCCTTCAATCTAACTGTCACAGGATCTTTAGGCCGAAGGGTAAGCAATGGATTGAAGGGGACATGCTCCGGTGATTGTGGAAGAATTTCGTACTTTTTCACAAATTGGATCAGGAGGATCATGATTTCGAACAAGGCGAAATTATTGCCGATACAAAAACGACCGCCACCACCAAAAGGCAAGTATTGAAACTTGTGAAGATCTTTTCCTGATATATCCCACCTTTCGGGATCAAAGGTTTCCGGATCCTTCCAATACTTTGGGTTATGATGCATCAGGTAAATGTTGAGCATTACCTGCTGACCAACTGCAACCGTGTTACCGCCAACCTCGTTTTCCTTTATCGCACGACGGACAATGTTCCAAATAGGTGGATAATACCGCAACGACTCCTTGATCACTTTTTGGGTGTAATCCAATCCCTGGAAATTCATCAAGTCCAGATCATCCATTGCATCAATGTCGGCTATTTCTTCATAAAATTTTTGCTGAATGTCAGGATGATGTGCCAGCAAATGCAGCGTCCATGTCATGGCGATGGCCGAAGTTTCATGCCCTGCCACAAGAAAAGTTAGAATCTGGTTTCTTATCTCAGTGAACGAAGCATCAGGATCGTAATGATTCATCAACACTTGCAACAGGTCATTGACGTCTCCTTCTGTCATGGCTTTGCGGTCCTCCACACAGCGCTGAATCAGCAAATCTGCATCGGCCATCATGCGATGGTACTGCCGGTTATTACTCGTAGGCGTCCACACTGGCCATTTAAAAGGTGACCGGATCCGGTTTACTATAAATTCCTGCCCAAAGGCGATGTGCTTACTCATTTTAGAAACCATCTCTTCGTCCTGGTACTTGATGAGCGAGTTGAGGAGGATGGTCATGGTGAGCCCACTCATCTCAGCATCCAGCTGTAGGGAAGTGCTAGGCTCCAACTCTCGGATGTAAGCTGCCGACGTATCCCAAACAGACGGCAATAGTTTTCTCAATGCGGTTTTGTGAAATGACGGCTGAAGTGCTTTTCGTTGCTCATGCCACTCTTCACCTTCTGCCGTGAGCAAGCCATTGCCCAATACCAGTGCAATTTCTTTGTAGCCTTTGCTTTTTTGATAGTGCTCCTTTTCCTGAAGGAAGACTTCAGCGAACTGGTCCGCATCATTGACCAGCACAAACTTGCCCATAGGCAGGTGCAAATCCACTGGACTGCCCTGCTGTTCCGCAGCAGTTTTCATATAAAGGAGAGGGTCTTTCTGAAAGGTCTTGAGGTTTTGAAAAGCATTGCGGGAAGGAAAGGCTTTAGGAGCGGGTTTTTTCATAGCTATGAGTAAAGCTACAAGTTCTGCAAAAATCTTTGTACCTCCCCGGAATCTTCTACCAGCAACTGTTAATATTTTGTGTTCCTGGCAAACAATTCGCTTTTTCTGCCATTATATCAGTAACAACAAAAACACAATAAGCTATGATACAGAACAAAGAAGATATCGATAAAAAGCTGGATACCCTGTGGAATGACCATAAGGATCAGGTACAGGAAACCAGCGTAGGCACATATATTGACGTGGACAATCTCACCATTCGGGATGCTGGGCTATCAACGGAAGACATTATGTCTCCGGGAAACCTGAGTACCTGGAAAACACAACGTACAGGTGGGAGATACTTTTCAGAGAGCTTTGGCCCAGGTAGGACAAGGCTTTTCAGGAAGTAGTTGGTGTAAAAACCGAACAAATGGAGCCTTTTATCCTGCTATCGGTGAGAGGCTTCAAATATTACTGGTTTTGGTCATCCAAAATTGGGTTGGTAGTAAGAGAGCATCAGCATTGGGGTGTATCAGGAATTTCATTCAAGGGGTTCACAAAGTTCAGAGAATCGTTCTGATAGTGGCAAAATTACTTAATTTGTAATGTTAAATCTTTGAATGGATACTCGTGGTGAAGAAGATATTATTTCTTATCTCAATTTTTTGCGCAGGTTCGATGAATGCGCAGGTTTATAATGGAAATGTGTTTTTAAACACTCAGGCAGAGGTAGACTCGTTTGGTACTTTAGGCTACCAGGAAATAACCGATAACTTAATCATCGGAACCTCTCGATATTCTAAGGACTCTACAGACATTCTCTCTCTTAACGCTTTATATCCGTTGACCAAAGTGAAAAGTTTGGAGATAAGAAATAATCCCTACTTAACCTCATTTCAAGGTTTGGAGCTAATTGATAGCTTACAAGTACTTACTTTATCAAACAATGCTTCTATAAAGGATTTTCATGGTTTTGAAGGGTTGAAGTATGTAAGAAATTTAGCGATTAGCAATTTTGACTCTCTGTCACAGGTTTTAGGTTTTGATTCCCTTACATCCGTTTATTTCTTGGAGCTAAGTCATAGTAAGATTGTTTCGCTAGAGGGAGCCTTTCCGCAACTTAAGAATGTACAATCATGGATAAAAATTTACAACAATGATTCCCTAATGACGCTGGAGGGTTTTCTTCCACATTTGGACAGTTTAAATTTTGGTTTAGAGCTCAATTGTCTTCCAATCAAGAGTATTGGGTACTTATCAAACTTTGAATATATAAAAGAGCTCAACCTTATTCATAACTCAAAAATGTCTGATCTGAGAGGTATGCCTCGACTTAGCGCAGTAAGGCTGAGCCACATCCCAGTGAATAATTTAGACGCATTAAAAGATCAGGTTAAACTTGATCATCTCACAGTGAGTGGTCCATCTTTTACTAGCCTGAAAGGGATAGAGAATATTGAGCAGATAGATGATTTCTATTTGCAGGAGACGCAGGTTGGTAGTCTTGCTCAGATGTCAGAATTTATCAATTTTGATTTAGTCTTTTTATCTGAAAACCATCATTTAAGGTCATTAGAGGGGCTTCACCAAGTGCGGAGGATTAACAAACTTTTTATCATAGACAATGATAGCCTTAAATCACTGATTGGCTTGCGTAACTTATTGTCAACAAACACCATCAAAATAAATGAAAATGATGCCTTATTAAATCTTGAAGGTCTTGATCACTTGGAAAACGTAGAAGAGTTAATGCAACTACATTACAATCGAGGCATGGGCGAGACCATCCACTTCCCTACGAATGTTAGAATGGATAGCAGCCGGCTAATGGTTTCAGCTAACACATTTAACAATTTAGTGTTTACTGACATGGATTTGATCGATGAATTATTTATCACCCACAACAACGTTACAAATTTAGGAATAGAAGGACTTCAAAAGGTCAACTATTTATTGATTGAAAAAAATATCAATTTAACAAAAATAGATCTATCAAGTCTGAAAGAGTGTGGGCTTATGCGAATTCAGAATAATGGGAGAATGGACTCAGTTCGCTTGCCTTCGGACCTAAAAATGAATTCAACGTTAAATGTTCATAATAACGCAACGTTGAAGCATGTCGGTGGTCTTGAACACTTAAAAACAAATGGTGGATTTGGGATGCATTTCTTGTCTAATGACTCTCTCCATAGTGTTGATTTACTGGATTCCGTTACTTCATCAAATGATACTATCGCTCTGAGCAATATAACGTTCTTTCTTAATCCTCTTTTGACCTCTATAACTATGTTGAACAATGTTGAAAATGTTGGAGAATTTGGTGTCTTTTACAGCCCAAGCCTAGTCGATTTGAACGTGTTAACCAAGGCAAAGCGAGCAACAGAAATAAATCTCTACAGGGTAGGAAGCTTGAGGGAATTGAATTGTTTTACTCAAATACGGAGAATAGACAAGGGGTTGGAATTACTTTATGCAGATCAATTGGTTGATGTTAATTCATTTTTTGATCTGAAAAGCGTAGACGTTTTAAAGGTTATGTATAATCCAAAACTAAACAATCTCAATTGGTTGAAATCTCTGGAGTCTTGCAGCAAAACAACGATAGAAGCTAATCCTCAGTTAAATGAATGTTGTTTGATATTAAACTTTTTAGAAGGGGACGATAATCGTATAATAGGAAATGGCGAAAACTGCACGCGTTACTATCTAAACGAGAGCTGTAATCCTCCACGCCATATAAGTTTGACTGGAGATGGATTGTACGAAAATTCTACATTCATTGGCAACTTGTCAACTATAGACCATTCCTTAAATGATTTACACTACTACACTACGAAGGATTCATCAGTCATTGAAATTTATGATGACAGTTTATTTTCAATCAAGAAACATGATTTTGAGCAATTCCGAGATTCACTTGAGTTCACGATTCGGGTGACCGATTCCGGGGGTCTTTTTATCGAACAGTTATTCAAAGTTGCAATATTGGATGTGGATGAGACTGACTCTACTTCATTAGTTCTAAATTCATCACCGAATATTTCTATTTATCCTAACCCAGCATTTCAACTACTCAATTTAAAATCCATTGTATCCATTAACTCATTTGAACTGTTGGATGAAAAGGGGGTAACCCTAATATCCAAACAGTTTGAAAACCCCACAAAAAACACTACTCTAAATGTTTCAAACATTAGAAGTGGGGTATACCAACTCAATGTGAAGCTTTCCAACGACAAGTATATCATTCGCAAGATTCTAATTCGAAAATAGTGCATTCCCTGAATTCTCTTAACCAAGATCATTGCGGCTTTGTAAGCCGTGACGTAGCTGTTGTACATTTGGATATCAATGAGCTTTTAGGTTGGGATATTGAGAATGGAGTGACATCCGTTTTTCCACTCCAATCTACTATTTTTAACAAATGAAAAAAGTAGTCGGCCAATACCCTATTACCGTCAGGGAAGAGCGCAATATTAAGAGAGTCTCATTTGTTCATTTCATTACGGATGCCTTCGGCGCGTTCAACCTGGAGCGTGGCCTGGTCTACACGTTCAAATTGCTCTTTAGCAAGCCGGGCTATCTCGTTCATCTTTACCTGAATGAGGGAAGGTTCAAAATTTTCAACCCGTTCAGATTGCTACTGCTTACTACTGCGTTGAGTTTGTTTTTATTCTATCTGGCTGGACCGGAATCCTTCATTGAGGGATTTTCTGCGGGATTTGGTGCCCCCAAGGAAGACATGCCTGATACGCAACAGCTCCAGCAAATGTTTTTGGATTGGTACAACCTCATCTTGTGGATTGCCATACCCATTTATGGGCTGTTCTCCTTCCTGTTTAACCGCAAGTCAGGTTACAACTATGCCGAGCATATGGTCATGCAGACATTTCACGTTTGTGCACTCAATGTGCTTTCGGTTATCGGGGTTGTATTTGGGTTAATGGCTTCTAGCACAATTGTGCTCATAGTGTTGCTCTGCGTTAGTTTGGGCTATTACTTCTGGTTGCTTTCCGGTTGGCTTGGGCAGCGAAAAGGGTTGTTTTTTATCAAAAACATAGTGGGCTATGTGCTGGGCAATGTGATCTATATCCTCATTATTTCTTTGGCCATGACGATTTACCTGATGTCCAGTGGGGGATTGTGACTTTTTACAAACCTGAGTTCGATTCAAAAACCACCCTAAAACTGTCAACGTGACCCGGTCATATCGCAATGAAATGGAGGCGCCCAGCCCGGAATATCTTCCTAATTATTCGAATATTATTGATTTAACTACCTGCGTCTTATATAAGTAAGATTTCTCCTAGCGTCTGCCGCAGGCATCCCTGTGGGAGAAAAGACAGTTTTAGGGTGTTTTAGGCCGAGTTTTAAAATTTCTAATAACCGAACTCAAGTTACAAGTGTCTTAATTACTGGTTTTGACAATCCCATTGTGAATAACTTAATTTATTTTTAACCTTGGGTTAATGGAGTTTAGTTAAGCTCTAATCGCACTTTAAAAAGTCATTCTGTTAACCTGCCTCCGGCAGGCAGGGAATCTGTTCATCAACCTGGTATATCGAAAAGATTCCAGCGGAATGACCACATTAAAAAGCCTAACTAAACGAAATTGATTCCACTTTAAGTCATTCTACTGATCGGTTGCGTGTTGATATGGAGGTAGAGCTGCGATCTTTTAAAAAAAGACACCATGGATAAATTGCCTATCACCAACAGCCACGTGCATATTTTCACACGTGATCATGTGCCACCATTTATTGCAAAGACCTTTGTTTTCTGGCCTTTTTACTATTTACTGCATTTGGGAGCCATCACCTGGATGGTCAAGGTCTGGTACAAATTTCGGAATGGCCAGTTGTACAACGCAAAGTCGACTTATAACCAGATCAAGGATTTTTATCGCAAAGCTGCGTCTGTAGGCCTGTTGAAATTGCTATTTGGAGCCTTCACTGCGCTCTTATTCGTCAATGTTGTCCTGATCTGCTTCAACTGGCTGGCATCGTTTGGAGTAGATGGTAACATCAAAAAGAAAGTAGATGAAACCATTGAATTTTTAGATGGTTACTATATGTTTATTGCCCACGGGGCCTTGCAGATTCTGGCTGTGGTGTTTGTCGTTTTGGTATTTCCAGATCTGAGACGGCTGCTCCTTACCATCCTTAAGATTCCCTTTAAATTTCTCAGCTTTATTCCCGGCAAAATGGTCTCGCACCTCCTTGAGCGGTATATGCTTTTGGGAAAATTTGCTTTGCATAAAGATCAGGGCGGGATCTATACCAAACTGAACCGACAGTATCCCGATGCTACAAAGTTCATCGTGCTACCCATGGATATGGAGCAAATGGGTGCGGGAAAGGTCAAAAAAGATTACAATGCCCAGCTGGATGAATTGATCGCTAT
Organism: Marinoscillum sp.; assembly: GCA_040218045.1. Lineage (GTDB taxonomy): Bacteria > Bacteroidota > Bacteroidia > Cytophagales > Cyclobacteriaceae > Marinoscillum. The sequence goes on along the minus strand of JAVJQA010000006.1, from coordinate 287,649 downwards.
TAAAAGCAAGGACAAGCAAAACGTCTTCAAACCTTTTGTCTTTGTAGATCCCAGACGGATCAAGGTTTCGACGGACTTTTTCAGTTGGTCTCAGGGAAAACCTGGTGAAGTCGTACCTGATCCCAACTGCAGGATTTTTGACTGTATCGTCAACCATCACTTCAGTGGGTTTAAAATCTATCCGGCTTTGGGCTATTACCCATTTGATGAGGCGCTACTGCCCTTGTGGAAATATGCTGCCGATAACCAGCTGCCAATCATGACCCACACCATTCGCGGTACGATTTATTATCGTGGCAAGAAACAAGAGAACTGGTTTCACCACCCGGTATTTAAGCAATCTAAGGGTGACGGAGAAGTAAAAAGCCTGGAGCTAAATGAAAAGAAAAATATTGACTTCACCGTCAATTTTACCCACCCCATGAACTACCTGTGTTTGCTGTCCGAACCGCTCCTGCGGATTCTTGTGGGAAAAAGCTCAACCTCCATTCAGCAATTATTTGGTTACAATGGAGCCGGTCAGCCAATGGACTTTGACCTTTCTCACCTAAAAGTTTGTCTGGCGCACCATGGAGGTGAGGAGGAGTGGGTGAAGTACCTGGAAAAAGACCGGTACTATTATGCCCAGCAACTGATCCAGCACAGGCACCGGGGTCTGGAGTTCTTCAGTGGCAATGACCTGACCAGCACCGACTGGAACCGGTTGTACAACTACTGGTCTTATGTGGACTGGTACTCGATCATCAGTAGCCTGATGCTGCAGTACGAAAATGTCTACAGCGACATCAGTTATATTCTGAGCAAACCGAGAATTCTGCCACTGCTCAATGAGACACTTGATGAACACCTAAACCCAGCCCTGCGGAAAAAGGTGCTCTATGGAACAGACTTCTATGTGGTGAGAAATCATTTTTCAGAAAAGGACCTGCTTGCGCAGATGCGCTGTGGTTTGAGAGAGGCGGATTTTGACCAGATTGCTCGTGAAAACCCGAAAGACTACCTATCCAATAACATTGCCGGTCATGAGGGATATTGAAAGTATGTAAAAGGTCAAAATCTTATAGGCATAGAAAAAAATCCTATGCGCATAAAATTAAATTCTATAGGCATCGGTTGGCAAACTTATAGGCATGGGTTACCAAACTTATAGGCATCGATTTGGGATGTCATGGCGGATCCCCTTCTTGAGAAAGGCTAAATGGCAGAAAAATTAGTTGTTTCATTTGGCTTTTAGTAGTGTAGCAATCTAAAAGAGCAGCATTATATCTTTAATCACAGACCAAAGAAAAATCATAAGGATAATAACCCAAAGTGCTTTATTTATTCGGCGATAAGTTTCGAATGACCAACACTTCTTAAAAAAACCTTCAGCAGCTAATGGAATCGACCTGGTCATAGCTGTGCGTGGAAAGGGCAGGAACTCATAGAAAGCAAAGACACTCAAGAGCAGAGCTGTAATTTTGGTATAACGTAACCATGAAAAACCGCCGAATAATTCTGCAATACCGATAGGACCGGATAATTTCTTGTTTTCAACTGTGTCTCCAAAAACATGTTTAACAAAAGCCTTTATGTTGACACTCATAATGTAAAAAGGTTCAGAAATGCCCTCCAAAATCGCTTCAAAAAGGCTTCTTTTATAGGAGGTGTATTCAACTAATGTCTTGGAATAGAATCCAAGTTTTCCTGTCACGGGCACCACTGCTTTTAACATCATTACCTGATCACCTCGCTCCAAATGAACTTGTATAGAATCACCGACCAAGTAACCAAGAGTTTCAACAAACTCTTCAATGCTCGTGATCTTGCGCTGATTGATACCTACCAGGATATCTCCTTTTTGCAAGCCCATTTCTTCGGCTTGAGATTTTTCAGAAACACGAGATAACTTAAAAGGAGCATTAATAGCAAATAAATAGTTGGACTCATTCAGTTTATAAATGAGATCTTGCTCAGTGATCACTTCAAGTTCGTCATCCCCCCTTTCAATAGTAAACACCGTTTGGTCCTGATCTAAGAAACGCGCCTTCAAATCGGTGAAACGACCGTATGGCTGGTCATTGATTGCAGTAATTCGATCACCCTTTTCAAAACCATAACTTCGGGCTATGGAATCCGGGTATATTCCATACTTATCTATTTGATCTTTTCCGATGTAAACATCTTTGGACATGAAGCTAACGATGGTGAAGAACACCATGGCGGTGAAAGTCATGAATATGGCTCCTCCAAAATTGGTGATAAGTCGCTGATGGATGGGTTTTTCAAAATATTCCCATTCCATTTTAATCTGCTCTTTCACTCCTTCATTATTGTAGGCGTAAAACTTTGCGAGAAATGGTAATGGGATAAATAGGCCCAACGAAATTTTAACTCTTCCCAGAGAGCATGTAAATGCAGGGTTTTTACCAAAGCCCAGAAACAGGTGCTGAGCATGAATGCCAAAACGCAGGCAAAAAAGAAACTTACCTGTGAGATAGATCAGATAAATAAAAACGTAGGCAAGGATGGTGATGAGGGGTGGGTGCATTTGAGCCTTTGGTTGATGGATAAATAGTTAAATTAAAGGAACACATTACAATCCAACTACTTTTTAGTCTTTGATTTGGCGAACTCTTTCCGAATCCTCTCCGCTTCCTGAGATTTCTCCGGGCTTTCTCCCGTTTCTATGTGTCTGGCTGCTATTCGCCCACATCCACTACAAAATCCCTTTAGTAAGATATCATTCAGCTTGGTGAGGTATGGAGTGTAATCCACCAGCCGCTTTTCCTGATTGATACAATCACAAAACACCTGCTCGGTAAGCATCCCCAGGTACTTCCACGAGTCCCCCATAATAATGCGAAACTCCATCTGGCCGAGTTTAATTTCTGTGGGTTTGTGGATGTGTTGGTTTGTTTGGGTAATTTCTCTATTCAGTGGTTTCAAGAGTCAGTGTAGGAATGATTTCACACCATTGTAACAAAGGTAAATGGAGGCAACCCTTGTTTGATGATTTAGCTCAAGAATCTGCTATTCGCTTTAATCTTGGTCGCATCACATTCACGAAATTGTTGAGCCAGGTTTTGAAGAATTCTTTCATAATTTTTCTGTTTTCCAATACTTGAATATCAAGATATTCAGACCTCTTTATGATTGTGCCTACTCTATCCCATTCCATGTTTACTTCATTGTTGAACTCCTTCAGGATATCTTCTTTCTCATCCTCTAAGCTAGCTATGATTTCATATCCTTCCTGGTCATTAGCAGCTCTAAAGTAAACACCAATCCGATTCGAACTAGGGGCAAAGTATGCACTTATCCATGCTTTCTTTCTGGTGATTGGATAAACAAATAAGTTCTGTGCATTTCCCGGGTTAGGTAAGGGTTGGCCTGGGTCATCAAAGGTCAATTCCTCTAACAATTCCTTCCAAAATTCATGATATCGTTTGTGTTTCTCCTCATATTCTGAATCTACTTCCGTTTCCATCGATGAATCGTAATCGGCATCTTGAACCAATTTCATTCCTTCTGGTAGGACGACTGACATTTTCGAGAGTTCAACTGTCTTTACTAGAGTTTTAGGAATTAGAAGTCTTTGTTCTCCAGCTTTGTAAACGGTTAACTCTACCATGGCGAAAGTGAAATTTAGATAGCCTGCAGAGGAGAGAAACTCTGCAATTCCACTAGCCCCTTCCCTAATTCCATCTCCCACTATTAATAGGAGAAACTTTCCTCTTCTAAGGTTTCTATTGACCGCATCTATAAAGTCTGACTCTGGTAGTACAGTATCAGGGCATTGTTTTGAAATGAGTTGATATAATGCTGTGTTTGTTCTTTTTTTGACCTCTCGCTCCACATCATCATAAGTCCATAACGCCATGGCCTTGGCGTAATCAAGGGTTTGAGCCACTACTTTCCTGCGAGCTTCGGGGTTGCGCCATAGTTTAGCTTCAAGTATGGCTATTTCTCCATTGGGATTGACCATGAAGAGATCCACATAACCAGCAGGAGTGCTCAACTCTTCGCAGATGGGAATAAGTGGATTGTAAGCTTCATCAATATCACTGATGGGTAGGCACTCAGGATAATTAAAGATGAGACTTTGAATGTGTTGCTCCTCGGCAAAATCATCTTTCACTAATTGAGTGACTTTGGAGTCCGAGTTAATCAACAGAGGTTGGCCGTAGGCGGTTTGTTTCATTTTAGACGTGAAATTTGAGTTCAATATAACTATTAAGAGTAATTTGAGACTGAAGATGAGTACGATTGCTTGTATGGCGATTTCATGGATTGAATTCATACTCCAAGCTCTTTTTTTAAAAAATCGACTTTATTACAGCTTCAATCCATTTTCAAAATAGTTGGAAACTGATTCCAAACAACCTGGACTGATCTCCTGAAGCGTTTATTACTCACGCCATGAAATTTTTTGAAGAGGGTTCGTTTTGTAAAGGGTTCTAATTATCCTCTTAGGGTCACAAATCAATTCTGTGGCGTATATATTAGCCTTATGAGTAATCGTACAACCTTCTCACGCATCAAACAAGAAATTCAGTTATCCACCGCTCGTAGTGGCGGGCCTGGTGGTCAGCATGTCAATAAAGTTGAGACTAAAGTTGTTTTGCGTTTCAATGTACTCCAGTCAGTGAACCTGACCATATCAGAAAAAGAGCGCCTCGCCGAAAAGTTAAAAAGTCAACTTACCAAAGATGGTGACCTGATCATCATGTCGGACAGCCACAGATCGCAGCTCAAAAACAAAGAGATCGCTTTCAAAAAGCTTGACCGACTACTTGCCAAGGCACTTTTCGTACCAAAGCCTCGAAAGAAAACCAAACCCTCCAGAGCGGTCGTGAACAAAAGGATAAAAGCCAAAAAACAGCAAAGTGAGAAGAAAAACTGGAGACAGAAGCCTGAACAGTAACTGGTTAGCACAATGGTTCGCTGTGCCCTTTCTTCCAACTCACCCCAATTGACATTCCTCAGAGGTGTTGAGATCCATGCCATAGGATGACAAATACTATTTGTCATTTCGAGGCCCGAGAGATCTAACTTCTTACAAATTGCCAATTCAGCACAAAACATCACTCTCTTTATCCTTGAGGTAGATTCTTCCTTCGTCAGAATGACAAAAGGCAAGGTTGAATTGTAGGGATTGGATGCTTCCCACGGAAGTGGATGATTGTCCGACAGGTGTTTTGTGGTTTCCCACGCCATATTTCATCTTTCCCACGTCACCCCGCGTGGCATGGAGGCCTTCCCACGGTACATGGCGGCTCTCCCATGACACGGGACAGAATATTATTCTGCATGGAGCATCCAAAGTCACGCGGGAGGAAATATTATTTGGTATGGGACGATAAAACTTGCCCGGGGAGCCTCCAAGTTGACCCGGGATGCATCCCAAACCTCCCGGGAAGGGTCAAAAGTCTCCCGGGAAGAGTCCAAGGTCTCCCGGGACGCCATATAAACACCCGGGAAGGGAGCTAAGTCCCCCGGGACGTGTGTAATACCCTGAAATAGCTTGACGGATTTGAACTGTATTTCTGTTCTTGTTTAGAGTTGTTACTCTTTATCCTGTTTTACAAATGTATTGTGTGCTTATCACTCATAGTATCCGCAAGTCAGTTTGTAAATACTGATACTTTCCCACCCTCATTTGTCTTAACCCTAAATGTGTTACACACTTAAATTGATACTCCTGTTTGGCCTTTCCTAGTGCTGTGCTGATGATAGCTGGCCATTCTGATCAGAACCCCAAAAAGGCAAATACCCATATGTTGCCACACGGGTATTTACATGATTTTATTTGTTAAACCGATTATAATTCAGGGGTATTATCTCTCGGAATTCATAGGACTAATAATACGTACCAACGCTCACACCACTTGACAACAATCCGAATGGACCAATTGAATAGACCTGAAAAACATTCATTCCTGGTTCCAGATAATTATTTACAGCAAATGAAGTTGATGTGGTGGTTCCCACTGTCCTGCCAATTGGATAATTTTGTTTCACTGTATACCCGGTTACATTACTGCTAGTGGATGCTGTCCATAATATCACATGAGCAGGCCCAAATTGGTGAAAAGAAACATTGGTAGGTGGAGCCGGTTGTTGATAACCATAGCCAACTGTGGTGCCTGATGAAGAACCTACATCGTTGAATGCTCTCACTGTAAAGATATTTGTTCCATTTTTAAGATAAGGATGAACGGCAAAGGAGGTGGAAGTGGTAGTACCTACCTCTCGGCTTACCGGAGATTGTTGCCAAATGGTATATCCATCAATATCACTTGGTGAAGCAGTCCATAGAATCACTAGTGCAGATCCAAACTCGTGCAATGACGCATTGGTAGGTGGTTGGGGCAATGGTGGATATAAAGTCCTGACAGCTATCAAATCAAAGTTGGTAAATCCAGCCCAGGAATTCAATGCGGTACCACCATTCATCACAGAGCCTGGGTCGGGGTTTCCTCCGGCAGTTGGTGTTCCGGGAATATCAACAGCTGGATCACCAGTTGGGTTGAAATCCACTGAGCGCCAGTTCGTATGCCTTAATGCCAGACAATGACCTAATTCATGCACCATATTATGGGTCTTCTGTGCGGAACTAAGTGTCATATTGCCATTGAAATCAAGATTGATTATAACAGTGGGTCCTGGTTGACCTACAGCTCCCTGACCAGGAACACTCGCCAGTGCCAGGAAATTGGAAGGTAGTAATCCACCGTCACTACTAATTGTAATGTCAGCAGTACCTGATGTAACTAACCTGAAGTGAATTCTGGTGTCCGCAATATTGTTATAGTGATTAATTGCTGCCTGAACTTCTGTTCTCCAGTTGTCAGTTCCACTGGATGGGATGGAACCATCTACAAGAACAGTGATGTCTGATTGAAATTGGGGGGCAATCAAAGGGCCATTAAATCTTGCTTGTTCTATTCTGCCTCCTGAAAGGCTGTCCCCATCAGCATCTTTTTGATCTGCTGAAGTTTCGAACCATGATTTTGCAAAGCCGATATCGCCTTCAACTACATACATGTCACCAATCTCCAGCACACTAGATGCATCAAATCCCATGTCTTCTATCTTAGCCAGTACACCCGGAGGGATTGTGGCCTGATCTTTAAATGGGAATAACTCTTCTTCATTGTCACAGGAGACAAATCCGGCCAACAGCAATAGTATCAAGGTATACAAGCCGTTTCTTTTAAATAATGTGGTTTTCATAGTGGTTTGCTTTTTAGAGTAATTTTAAGTTATCAAGCACAACAAAACTAACCTTCGAAAAATGAGGTAGATGAAGTGTGTGGTACTTAAATATATAGTAAAAAACTGTATGTGTATATAAATACTTCATTTTACCATGCCTGGGAGAGTGTCCTCACGAAACCGAATCCAGAGACGAAACCCGGGGATACTTGTTAAGAAGTCTCTAGAATGCTGATTATTCTCCTACACAGGGTCAACTATTTTGTATTTATGATCCTAATGCCTAGTAGTCAAACAAGGGTCAGCAATCGTAAATTGGCCAACAGCCGAAGCCTGAGACCGAAGGTGGTTTGTGGGTGAGATGGCTCAGGCCGGCGCGAGGGGGTACCGAAGTTTTTGGGAGTGTGGCTGGCTGGTGCTGCCGGGAAGAGGGGAACCTAAAAGAAGAAGAATTTGAAAGGGATATCTGTAATGGGCTCAAGCGAACAGACGATCTGAAATTAAATCCCGATTAAATCTGCCCAACACTCTCCACTTGTATTGGTTTAATTGGTAATTTGGTAGGAATAAGCAGGGAAATCTGCCGTCACTGGTTTCGAAAGATGCTGACAAGTTCAGGATGACGATTAGATTGACGTCCGGATTGCCCGAGCCATTTATTTAGCTAACAATTATTCAGACAATACACCAATACCCATGAAAAAAGTACTCATTATCCTCGCATCACTGGTAGGACTGATCCTCATCGCGGCGATTGTCCTCCCGATCATTTTTAAAGACGACATCCAGGCGGCCATTGACAAGGAGCTGGACAATGCGCTGAACGCAAAGGTCTACTACGATACGGATGCCTTGAGTGTTTCCCTGTTCAAGAGCTTTCCGGATATTTCCGTCACCGTGGGCAACTTCGGCATAGTCGGGGTGGAGCCGTTTGAAACGGACACACTGCTGTCGGTAGATGAGTTTAGCCTGACGCTGGACATCATGTCGGTGATCAGGGGTGAACAAATCGAGATTTTGAACGTGTCGCTGATTGAGCCAATGGTAAATGTGATAGTGCTGGCTGATGGTACTGCCAACTATGATATAGCCAAACCATCTGAAGAATCTACAGAAGAAGATACCACCACGAGTGAGCCACTGTCTATAAAAATACAGGGCTGGGAGATCGTAAATGCCAATGTGACCTATGTGGATGAAACCATCCCGATGGTAGCGGCATTTGGCGGCATGACCCACACAGGGTCAGGAGATTTTTCGCAGGATGTGTTTGACATGGTCACCACCACGTCTGTGGAAGCCATGACCATTAGCTATGACGGCATTGACTACATCTACCGGAAGTCGCTGAATGCTGACATTATCATGGCCATGGACCTGGCCAACATGAAATTTACCTTTAAGGAGAACAAAGTAAGCCTGAGCAATTTTGATTTTGGCTTTGAAGGTTGGCTAAGCATGCCTGCGGAGGACATAGACATGGACATCACCTACGGAGGTAAGGAGATCAGCCTGTTGAGTGTACTTTCACTGATTCCGGGAACTTATCAGGAGTATCTTGATGGAGTGAAGGGATCTGGCACGGTCAACTTTGATGGGTATGTAAAAGGAACTTATAACGAAAACAGCATGCCGCAGGTGCTGGCCAACTTTGGGATCAAAGGTGGTAAGATCGCTTATGCGGAATACCCAATCCCGATGGAGCAGATTGAAGTGAAGGCCACCTTTAACATGCCGTCTGCTGACCTTACCGAAGCGACATTCCTGATGGATAAATTTCATATGTTGGTGGACGGTGAGGAGGTCACTGCCTACCTTGATTTCCGGGATTTGGAGGACTATTACTGGGACTTTCGTCTAAATGGGAACCTGGACCTTGAAAAGATTACTCAGGTAATAAAGCTGGAAGAGACTACCCTTCGTGGAAAAATCAATGCCCAACTCAGCACGAAAGGCCGCATGTCGGATCTGGAGGCTGAGCGCTATGCCAACCTCCCAACCACCGGCAGCATGGAGATCAACAACTTCTACTATGAGGGAGTGGACTTGCCACAGGGCTTTGGCATCAGCAATACCAACATGACGCTTGATCCGGAGGCGATTACCCTGGCCAACTTTAAAGGCAATGCGGGCAAGACGGACCTTAACATGGATGGAAGAATCACGAACTATCTTGCCTATGCCCTCAACGACAGTGCCATGCTGTATGGCCAGCTAAACTTCAGCTCCAGTCTGGTAGATGCCAACGAGTGGATGACCGAATCAGAAGAAGAGGATGTGGAGACTGATACAGTGGCGATGGAGATCGTGCGCATTCCTGAAAACATTGATTTTGTGCTGGCCTCTAACATTGACAAGATATTGTATGATGACCTGGAGTTAAAAAACTTCAACGGTAAGTTGATCATTCGTGATGGAGCAATGACCATGGAGAATGTCGGGTTTGGACTATTGGATGGCCAGTTTGTAATGAATGGATCGTATGAGTCAGGTATGTTTTTGGACAAGCCGCTATATGATTTTGACCTGGCGATCAAGGGATTGTCCATTTCGTCGGCTTTTCAGTCTTTTGTGACTGTGCAAAAGCTGGTGCCTGCAGCGGAGAAAATGACAGGTAAGTTTTCTACAGACTTTAAAATTGGGGGTACTATTGGTGAGGGTATGATGCCAATCTATGAAGACATGCAAGGTGCCGGACTGGTGGAGATTGCCAATGCAGCCCTGAAAGATGTGAAGTTACTTACAGCTGTTTCCGAGGTGAGCAAGCTTAGCCAGTCGGACGGTGAAGTGACCCTGAAGGATGTGCTCCTCTCCACAGAGATCAGGGATGGCCGCCTTTGGGTAGAGCCTTTTGACCTGAAAATAGGTGGCAGAAAGGCGACTGTTGGTGGAAGCACCGGAGTAGACGGTAGCCTCGACTATGCCATGTCCATGGATGTGCCTTCCGGTCAGGTAGGCCAGGCGCTCAACAGTGCCATTTCTTCTTTTGCCGGGATAGACAATGTGGTGGGTAAGGACATCACGCTGAACCTGGGGATCCTCGGTACTTATGACAAACCAAACGTAAAGCTTCTTAGTGCCAATCCAACCGGGGCTGCTGGTTCGGGAGGTGTAAAAGCTGCCCTGGAACAACAGGCTAAGGAGAAAATAGCTGCAAAGAAGGAAGAGGTGACCAAGAAGGTAGAAGCTGCCAAGGATTCGGTGACCACTGAGGTGAAAGAAAAAGTGGATGCTGCTAAAGAGGAGGTAAAAGAGGAAGTGGAGGAAAAGAAAGAAGAAGTGAAAGAGGAAGCTACCGACAAAGCTAAAGATGCACTGAAAGGCGTATTGGGCAAGAAGAAAAAGGATGGCGGGAGGTAACCCAGTGAATAAATTGCAAAAATAATCAACTCACCCCCGGCCCCTCTCTGGCCGTGCGCCTCTATCTAGAGAGGGGAGTTCCAAAGATTTATATGTTAGATAAATTGAAAATTGGGGTGAGTTGGAGGGGTTTGACACCCTTTACGGGGTGAGGTAATACGGGCTTGGACTTCCAGTTAACCATCCAACGATTCATTAAACCAGAAAGAGACTCAAATTTCTTTATTTAGGCAACTCACCCCCAGCCCCTCTATCTAGAGAGGGGAGTTCCGGGATTGATGAATTTTAGATAAATTAAGGATTGGGGTGAGTTGGGATCAGGAAGAAAAGTTGAGGATAAACCCATTTCTGGGAATATTTTCCACATTGCATGACATTATTTAGTGGGGATACAAAAACGCGGATTCTCAAGCAACTCACCCCCAGGCTCCTCTCTATCTAGAGAGGGGAGTTCCAAGATTGATGAATTTTAGATAAATTAAGGATTGGGGTGAGTTGGTAATAAGATAAATGACGTACTCTGAAATTCTAAAATATGCTCGTGAGCTTAGGAAGAATCAAACCAAGGCGGAGGAATTCTTTTGGGATAAAGTAAGAAATCGAAGGTTTCTTGGATTGAAGTTCAATCGCCAATTCGTAATTGAGGTTACGAAAGCCAGGTATTTCATTGTCGATTTTCACTGTGCTGAAAAGAGACTGATTGTAGAGCTGGATGGAGGGATACATGATTTTCAAATGGATTATGATCGAGGCAGAGAGTATGAATTGCAGGAACTTGGATATAAGATTATCCGCTTTAGCAATGAAGAAGTTTTTGAGGATTGGAAAACTGTGGAGAACAGGTTGAGTGAGGTGTTGGGGATGTAGAGGACACAATCTCACACATAAATGCTCTAGCCTCTTTTCTTTCTTAACTCACCCCTGGCTATTCTAAACGACTTACCTCCATCGGGCGTTGTATTCACAAAAATATTCAACTCACCCCCAGCCCCTCTCTATCTAGAGAGGGGAGTTAAGAGATTGACAATATTTCAAAAAAGTAATGATTGGGGTGAGTTGGTCAATATGCGCCTGCCTGCCGGCAAGGCAGGTTTTGGTTTTTTAGTTTTTGATATGCGTTTTGAATCGGTAGCATTGGCATATGCGTTTTGGTTTTCTTGATTTGGTTATGCGTTTCGGTTTTTTGGTTACGATTTTCTCCCGGGTTGGGTACTTTAGTTCCTCTTTTATTAGGATTGTCGATTCTAGAACCAACTCACCCCCAGCCCCTCTCTTTAGGAAAGAGAGGGGAGTTCCGGGATTGATGATATTTGGATAAATTAGGGTTTTAGGTGAGGTGGAAACACCCCTAAAACTTAAACGTGTACACCAAATTAGGGAGCATAGGGAGTTGATAGCTCTTTTCGATTTCTTCAGTTGGCTGGATATAATACTCCCGCACCACTGCCTGGTTATTGGTGACATTATTAGCATCCAATTTCAATTCACGGGTTGTATTGCCTTTGTTTCGGCGGATACCAATGGCCAGGTTCAAAAAGAACACATCGTCACCCTTCATCCCGTATGGATCCGACTCGTTGTAGATCGTATATCCGGCTTCCTGGCTGGATGCCAGGTCGATTTTTGTATATCTACCGCCTCCGAGAAGTGCCAGCTTACCATTCACAAACATCACCCTGTTTTTCTCCGGTTTACCAATCGCAAATTCCTTCCCACCAATGAAGTTGACGATGTAATTGCCATTAAATGCCGTAGCGCGTTCCACACCATCATAAGGGGTGTACAGTGATTGATAAAGCGAAACCGTACTCATGTAATACAGTCCATTGTGAAAAAACCGCTCGTAGGTTAGCTCAAGGCCGTAGTTTCTACCCGTTCCTTCGTTGACCAAAGCCATGCTTCCGTAAGTATCTGACTCATTGAGTAGGGAGTAAGTGCTGCCGGGCGTATCTTCAATCGGCACCTGGTATAAGTGCTGGTAGTAGACTTCAGCCTTCAAATGTGTGTTGGGGTTGACCATGTGATCATAACCAATAACAAAATGTGCCGCTTTTGATGGCTTCAGGTCTTTGTTTGGTTGGAGCACGTTTCCATTTTCCAAAGGGACTCTTGCCAGATAGGTTGAAATCGCATCAAGTTTGCTATGAATACCCATACCGGCGCTAAATGAATTTCGGGTATCCAATTTCCACTGCATGGCCACACGTGGCTCCACCGAATGGGATTGATTGAGGTTGAAAAAGAGATAGTGCAACCCTGAAGTCATGGTCAGGTCATCATTGATGCGGTACTTCCATGAAGTAAATGCCTGAACCGTTTCTGAGCTGCCTTTGTCTTTGAGTACGTCTTCCAGTTCATCATTGTCATAGTTGTAAGTCTTTGCATTGGCCTCAAACCCAAGTCGGGATAAGATCAGCCCGGTCTCCAGTTTATGTTGAGCGTTGAATTTGTAATTAAAAGCAGATTGAGCTCTTATGGTATGTTTGGTGATTTTAGCCCAGTCGGACAAGAAATAATCCATGTTGTCATCCACATACTCATCTTCCGAGACCATGTCCGTACCCGAGTAGGAAACGGTGCTTTTCACAAAAGCCTTTTGGTTGAAAAAAAGGACATGCGAAACACCAAGCACCCCCAGTTTGGTTTCAAAGATTCCCCGATATGCCGGATCACCATTGTCGTGTTCCTCACTAGCGGCTATACCACTGATTCCACCAAGCCCAAAAAGGTTGACATGATTGTTCTTATTGATGGGCAGATTCACATTCAGGGCCACGTCCTGGTATTTGGGAATTCCTCCAAAATCAATCAACCCAAAATCCGAGAGCAGTTGAAGCGAACTGTAGCGATAGTTGGCGATATAGGAGCCACCATAACCTTTTTTGAAGGGACCCTCAGCAGCAAAGTCAATGCCCAAAGTGCTGGCCGAAGCTGTATACTCACGTGACTGGTTGTTGCCTTTTTTGTACTTCATGTCAAATACACCAGAAAGCGCATTCCCATATTCCGGGGCAAACGCACCGGTGAAGAAATCAGAATTGGCCAGCATGTTGCTGTTGAGCGCGTTGATCGGGCCGCCTGTAGCACCCTCTCCGGCAAAGTGGTTGGGATTTGGGATTTCCACGCCCTCAAGTCTCCATAGTATGCCTTTCGGCGAATTGCCCCGCACCACAATATCATTATCACCTTCAGCATTGCTATTCACGCCAGCGAAAGAAGAAACCAATCTGGCAGGATCGTTGAATGAGCCCGGAAATCGTTGAGTCTCTTCTACCGAGAAGCTTCTGGCACTGACCAACGCCATCTCGTTCAGCACTTCGTTTTTTTCCTTTTGAGCGGTAACCACCACTTCTGCGAGTTTTTCAATACTCTCAACCATTTCAATGGAAAGAACCACTTCTTTTGCTGCGGTGACGAGCATATTGGAAATCTTCTTTTCTTCATAGCCCACAGACTGGATGAGCAAATCTACTCGTCCATAAGGTACCCCTTCCAGACGGAATTCGCCTTCAATGTCTGTTACCGATCCAATCAAAGGATCATGGTTTGTTACTTGAATGGTAGCGCCAATCAATGGAGTTTTGGAATCTATATCGAGGAGCGTTCCCCGGATGACCTGAGTTTGGGAAAAAGCCATTCCCGTGAGTAAAGTTGCAAATAGGAAAATGAATTGTCGTTTCATTAGAGTTTGGTTTTTAAATGTTTTCGTCATTAGGAAAACCAACTTGTATTTTACCCCCACGCTGTTTTCTAAAAACGTATTGCAACCTCATAACCCAACCAGCTTTTTGAAACTTTTTCAGTCGTTTCTGAACCAAATAGTGGGTTTTTACCAAAACGATCAGCAAAGCTAAGGTGCTCTTTATTATTTGGGTTGAGCATATAAAAATGAAGCACAGGACCGCCAATCACATTCAGGTGGTCAGTGATCTTCCAGCCTACGCGCACCTGAAACCTTGCCTCGAAGTTGACGCCATTGATGTAACTGGTGTTCAGCCCCTGGATCATGTGATAAGTGCCTTCAAAATCAATAAAACCTCGCTTTTTGATGGGATGCATAGAGCCAAAGCCCATTCCATGGTCCCAAAGCTGGCCATCATGTGGGTTGACCCCTACCCGTAAAATCGTGTAAAAGGGATAAACGCCTGATTTGAAAGCAAGATTATATGGGGTGATGTCATTACTGCTAACCTCAAAATGATGTAATCCTCCCTTGAGCCAGTTGACTACTCCAAGGCTGAATCCGCTGCTAATGGAATCGGCCACATTCAGTACACCAATCTGTACACCTCGAAGCACTTTGGTGTAGTTCAAAAACCCTGATAGCTGGACACCGGTCAATTCACCCGTGCTTATGTTTACAGATCCGGACATTTGAGTTCCGGTGACATCTTTTGCCGTATTCAGCGCCCCCGCCATTTGAAGTCCTCGCTGATTCCTGGAGTGATTGGAAAACCCTGCCATTTGCACTCCATCAACATAACCCATGGTAATGTTTGAAAATCCTGCCATTTGGACTCCACTCATATAATCGCCATTGATGTTGAGTGCTCCGGAAAGCTGAGTTCCGGACACATAGGATCGCTCCATATTTAAGAAACCACCTAGTTCAACACCTTCCAGCGCATAGCTATACCCGGCAATCAGGTTGAAGGAGAGTTTGTTGGTGAATTGACCAGATAGGAATCCATTAGTACTCAATCCGGGAGTGAGGGCCAGGTGAAAGAGCCTTCTTTCTGTGAGGTTCACATTGTTGGCATGGGTCTGAACCTTCTCATTATTTAATCGATCAAATATCGAATTTTCCTTTTCCTCCTTAGGTTCATTCTTTGGCTTTAAGGAAATGGACCAAATAGAGTTCTTTTTGACCTGGATGACTGTATCCTGATAGTTTTCCTTGCTGATGGCCAGGTAGGTCATCTCTTCAGGAAGAGACACATCTATTTGATAACTCCCCGAAGCATTGGTGAGCACAGGTTTCAGGTTAATGATCTCGTAAACCGTCACGTTTTCAAGTTTTTTTCCTGTTCCTTCTTCCAGTACTTCTCCCTGAACGGTCACAGACTGAATACGTTCAGAGGAGCCGCTCTTGATGTTTTTGGGCAGAAGCACCACATAGCTACCACGAATCTTGTAGTCATAGTTTGTAAAGGTGGAAGCCAGGGCTTTGTCAATAGAGACATCACGCAAATCCACGGAGATATGATCATTTCTCAATATGTCCGGATTGTAAGCAAACCTATAACCGGTCTGTGCAGAGAATTCCTCCATGGCATCCGTCACCGATGCTTTATCCAGTGCCAGCGAAATCTTTTGCGGGCTTTGTGCTGAACCTACGAAAAGGATGGACAGCAACGCGATTGAACCAATTATTCGTTGCATCCTGCTCCGGTTAAATAGAAAATGCCGTTTTCCTGGCTAAGTTGGAGTTCTTGAGTAAGTGCAATGATCTCCAGCACCTCTTCTATGGATTGTTCTTCAAAGGTAGCATTGAGTTTACACTGGAGAATTTCTTCAGTTGATACTTCAATGTCAACTTCGTAGACTTTCTCAAGGTCTGCAATGACTTGTTGCATGTCTGAGGAGTCAAACATTAGCTTCTTGGATTTCCAGAACTGCACTGCTCCCGAGCTGGAAGTTTTGCCGGCCTGGGCAGTTTGCTGGATGAGATCTACAGTTATTCGTTCTCCGGCAGTTAAAATTTCAGTACCGTATGTGGATTTAACCTCTACTTGTCCGGTAACCACCGCAACTTCTACCAATTCATCCGTTAGTAATACATTGAAGCTTGTCCCCAACACGGTAATGGTTACCGCATCTGTCTCAATGACAAATGGTTTTTCGGGGTTTCGAGAGATGTCAAAGAAAGCTTCACCCAGTAGCCTTACTCGTCGCTCTGTGGAGGTAAAGGACTCAGGATAGACCAACTCTCCCCCAGCATTCAATGTGATTTGTGAGCCATCAGAAAGCTTTACTTCACTGATCTGATGAGCAATGATTTGCATGGACTCAGGCTCACCAGACCTTAAAACGATGAAGAGCAGGGATGCGGCCAGAACTAAAACGGCTGCAACTTTCCACAGCGTTTGGAAGGCTGGTTTTGTTACGGGCATTTGCGCAACTCTCTTCAGCTTTACTTTTTCAAAAGCAGCTTTTACATCTACCTTCGGCACTTCAGATCTCAGGCTACCTATATCCGACCAAATCAACTTCAGGTGGTTTGCTTCTTCCCTGTTTTCCTTGCTTTCTGCAATCCAGTGGTTGATTTTGGCTGTTTCTTCCGCCGTAGATTCACCAGCGAAAAAACGGGCAAAAGATTCAGGTGATGGCTTATATGTTTCGTTACGCTCCATTAGTTACTGGATTGACAATTAATTCAATATTTACCCCCATGCATCAACAACCATAAAATAACAGGAAGATAATCACCCAACTCAGTTCTTAATATTTTTAACGCCTTGCCCATCTGATTTTCCACTGTTTTCAAGGACAGCTTTAGCTCTTCGGCTATTTCCTTGTAGCGTTTGCCTTCAAACCGGTTGAGTTCAAAGATCTCTCGACATTTTTCGGGGATCTTGTCCATAGCTTTTTCAAGTCTACCCACCAGCTCATCGTATTCCACTTGATCTTCATTGACTGAAAGCGGACTTTCCAACTGATTGGCATATGCCTGTTCAATTTTTTGATGCTTGATGAAATTCAGGCACGCATTTCGGGTCGCAGTAAATAAATAGGACTTTGCTGATGAGGAGATGATGATTTTTTCTGCTTTGATCCACACATTGGTGAATACATCCTGTACAAGCTCTTCCGCCTGATCCTTGTCACCGATGTAGTTGAGCGCAAAGCCAACCATCATTGGGTAGAGATCATTGAAAAAGCGCTCAAACTCCTTCTCAGAAGTTGGAATCACATGAAGTTGGTTCTTTTCAGCGGTCAAAATGAAATGTTAATACTCCCAAATGTCTGTGAGCTTATACGGAGAACTGTGCCGCGTGTGCTCGTCTCCTTTGAAATATCGGTATTTAGAGAGTACAATCAATGTCCGTAGGTCCTCACGGTCAAGTTTGAGTTCTTCTGCAGCAAAGTTTTCTTTCAGCCTTTCGGGGTTTGTAGACCGTGGAATGACTGCCATTTTTCTGGTAAGGCCATAAGCCAAAAGGGCTTGAGCTTGCGTGATTCCATACTTTTCAGCAATTTCTGTGATCGCTGGCTCTGAAAGTAATTCGGGTTCTTTGGCTGATTTGTAACTTTCAGGCCTATTTGGTGAACCAAGAGGTGCATAGGCTATCATTCTTACTTTATTGGTTTTGCAGTAGTCGTAAAGCGTTTGCTGAGGCAGGTAAGGATGCCATTCGCACTGATTCACTTCCGGGGGCTCTTCACATTCCTCAAAAATCATGGACAGTTTTTGGATATTGAAGTTGCTAACGCCTATGTGCTTCACCAGGTCTTCGGCCAAACAGTCTTCCATGCCGGTCCAGGTGTCCTCCAGTGGGGCTTCCTCTTCGGCCAGGTGGTCTTCTTCTTTTTCTGCCCAGTCTACACCTCGCTCCACAGCTACTGGCCAGTGAATGAGGTAAAGATCGAAATACTTGAGTCCCATGGCTTCAAGCGAAGCTTCACAGGCTGGCTCTACATCATTGTATCGGTGTTCGGAGTTCCAAAGCTTTGAAGTGATCCACAACTCTTCACGGGATACTTCTCCATCAGACATGGCATCATTCAATGCCTGGCCAATTTCCGCTTCGTTTTTATAAATAGGGGAGCAATCGAAGTGGCGATAACCGATTTTGATAGCTTCACGCACCACATCATAGGCTTTGTCGGCAGGAATCCCTGAGGTTCCCAGGCCGATCATTGGCATTTCATCTCCGTTATTAAACTTTAAATATTTCAAACTTCTTGTCTTAGGCGTTCAACCAAATTTAATCACAATATTTAGTTGATGAAAAGAAGCGTCGTTACTGTTTTATGAATCTTGATATAAGCGCATCAGTTTCATTCTTGATTCGAAGCATATAAATGCCCCTTTCGAAGTGTTCTACATCATACTGAAACTCGTTGGTACCCATGATCAATTCCAGCTCTTCTTCCAGGATTAACTGACCATTGATATTCAGTATTTCCAAAGTTGCTGCCTTTTTAGAATTGCTTTCTACCTGAAAAGTAAAAGCATCCTGTACCGGATTCGGAAATATTGACTGTTTGCAAATCTCTCCATCAGCACAAGGATAATTCGGTATTTCTTCTTGTTTGCAACCAATCAAAATCATCAACAAACTAAAGACAAGAATTAAGTACTTCATTTATTCTTTTCTTTTAAGTCGAAAAACTTCTGTTTTGACCTTGCCTTCATTTTTCAAAGTCAGCTGTATTTCCATTTCCCCATTTTCCATCAATTCGTAGGATAGCGATTTCATGGAAACCTTTGTATCCGTTGTTTCAATCATGTTGAAAGTAACAAAATCACTTTTCTCTTCCCAGCCGCTAAAATCCGCATTGAAATGCTTAAGGCGCATGCCGCTAGAATCTAGCAACCAGAATTCATAAAACTGAATTTCACCAGCTGGGTTTAAATAGCGAAACATGCCCATCATGATTCCATTTTCATCTGGTTCTGACCAAACCTCTTCAAAAGATCCCCCGAATCCCGGCCCGGTCCAGGTGCCGACCAGCCAGGTGCATTTAGAAATGTCCTGAGTATTGGCATTGAGGCCAATGATTATTAGGAGTAAGGTGATTGTTGATTTCATCGTACGATTGTTTGGTTACGTCTTCTTGACGTACCAGTAAGATAAAAATGGACACCCAGATTAAGAAAAATTTATTTGTGCCCCTGTTTCGCCAATTGTTCTTTTACTACGGCCAAACCGTCCATAAACGATTTGGGCTTGAACCCTAGCTCTCGCTTTGCTTTATCGATGATAAATCCTGTTTTTGGTGGTCTTTTGGCGGCTTCTTTAAAAGTGCTCGCATCTACGGCCGTGATGAGCCCAGGGTCAAGCTCGAAAAAATTGGCCACATTATTGGCGATATCCAACGGTGAAACCATTCCTTCGCCTGAAATATGGAAAATGCCTTCTTTTTTTGATTTTGTAATAGCCCAACACCCCTCGGCCAAATCTTCAGCCAGGGTGGGGGTTCGCCATTGGTCGTTCACCACTTTGATTGGTTTCCCATCTTCCAGGTTCTTTTTCACCCAAAGTACAATATTCGATCTACTGGGATCATGGGCTACACCATAAACCAAAACCGTGCGTACAATCGCGTATTTGAGCTGGCTTTTGTGCAAAAGATCTTCCGCTGCAACTTTGGATTTACCATAATGACTGATGGGCCGGGGCATGTCGCTCTCTTTGTAAGGCCCTTCCTTGCCATCAAAAACAAAGTCGGTGGAAACATAAAGAAAGAAAGCTTTTAACTCTTTGGCAATGCCAATAAGGTTTTCTGTTGCCTTCACGTTAAGGTCCCAGCAGAGATTTTTGTTCTTTTCACATTCATCTACCTGTGTCATGGCAGCACAGTGAATGATCACGTCGGGGGGTGACAACTGGAGAAAAGTTTTGAGCCCCTGAAAGTTTTGAAGGTCAGCCGAAAGATAGGCATACCCGCCTTCAGGATTCCGGTTTGGTCCCCTCCCGGTAGCAATAAGTTCAACGTCTTGTTGACTTTGAAGGAGGGTTACCAGTTTCTGACCAAGCAGTCCATTGGCTCCTGTTACGAGAATTTTCATTTATTCCTCTTCAGGATATTCATAACCATATTTTTTGGTGATCTCTTTTTTAGGAACCAACTCCACCTCTACTGTCATATAGGTGTTGGTTACAGGCTTGTGACCTGCTCCCACTTTTACAGCCGCTATTTTATCGATAACCTCCAAACCTTCCACCACACGACCGAAAACGGTATACTCACCATCAAGGTGTGGGGCACCGGCTATTTTGGTGTATGTTTCTAGTATCCTTGGCTCTACTTCTTTATCCAAATTAACACCCTGGGTTTGTTCTACATACTCTTTGGAGTCCAATGCAAGTTGATTCATGCCATTAAAATCTCCTTTTTCCTGTAGCGCAGCAAATAAATTTTTCAGGCTGTCATACTCAGGTTTTCGGAGCATCTGCGAAATGAGCTGGTTGAGTTTTGACTGATCGGTGGTCAACTCTGCTTCTGAGAAAACACGGCCATCCACAATGTAAAACTGACAGCTTGATGATTTCTTTTCCGGGTTCACCTGATCTGGTTGTCGGGCTGCTGCCAATGCTCCTTTCGTGTGCTGGAATTTATTTACAAACTCAGCTGGTACCTGGGCATCTTCTGTTTCCCTTGTGTCATCTTTGGCATAAATGTCGCCACCCTGAACCATGAAGTCCTCCATTACCCGGTGCCAGGTAGTACTATCGTACTTTCCCTCTTTGGCCAGTGCAATGAAATTTTTCTTGTGAAGAGGGGTCTCATCGTAAAGGATTGCTTTCATATCACCAAACTCTGTATGGATGGTGATTAAATAGTCTTTATTCTTATCACAAGCTGTTAAAAATAGCATAAAAACAGCTGCTACTACAAGTATTCTTTTCATTGTAATTGTCGTATTAGGGCTTCAAATATACAAGATCAAAGTTGTTTTCTAATTTCTGAGAGGACCTTATCTCCTCCTGCGGAAAGAACAGCTTCTGCCAAAGCATTTCCCAGTGCTTTTGGGTCTTGGTGCTCCAGGGATTTTACAATCCTGATTTGACCATCCAAACTAACAATGCCCCCGGTTATTGAGAGCTTATTTCCAAGAGTTTTGGCCAGGGCGAAAACAGGGATGCTGCACCCACCTTCCAGCCTGGCGAGGTATGTGCGCTCGGCCAGTAGCGTGCTTTCCGTCACCGGATCATTGATTATGGACCTGATCGCATTCTTTTTATCCAAAGAGAGTGAAACATGAGATTCAATAGCGACACTTCCCTGACCCACGGCCGGAATAAATTCTTGGGCAGACAGCTCATGCTGAATCATGTGGTCATATTCCATGCGGTGCACACCGGCATAAGCCAATACAAGACCATCACACAGTCCACCTCTTAGCTTCTCAATGCGTGTTTGCAGGTTTCCTCTTACATCCACGGTTTTGATGTGTGGATAGAAATGTCTGAATAACGCTGCTCGCCGGGTGGATGAGGTACCAAGAACCAGGTTCGGGTTGGATAAATCGATCGGCTGATCACCAACGATTACATCATTGATTTTTTCCCTTTCAGTAAAAGCAATGATTTCAAAACCTGAAGGCAACCTGGACTGCATATCCTTTGCGCTATGCACGGCTATATCTACCTCATTGTTGGCCAGCTGCTCTTCCAGTTCTTCAGTAAAGACTCCTTTGCTGCCTATTTTGGCAATGGATACATCCAAAACCTTATCTCCTCGCGTTTCTTTCAGCACAAGTTCCGTCTTATGCCCTGCTGCCTGCAGCTTTGCAGCTACATATTCTGCTTGCCAAAGTGCCAGTTTGCTTTTCCTCGTGCCTATCCTGATTGTTTCCACTAAGCGTTTTTCTTGCGTCCTCTTTTGTTTTGATAATTCTGCTCTACGAATTCAATGATTTTACCCGCAATATCCTTTTCGGTGGCTTTCTCAATTCCTTCCAATCCCGGGGAGCTGTTGACTTCCAAAATCAGAGGCCCACGGTCTGACTGCAGCATATCTACACCAGCAATACTGAGTCCCATAGCTGTGGCTGCTTTTACCGCTGCGGCTTTTTCAGATCGCTTGAGCCTGATCAGCTCTGCTGATCCGCCCCTATGCAGATTGGAGCGAAATTCTCCTTCTTTGCCTGTACGCTTCATCGCACCTACCACTTCTCCATTTACGACAAAAGCACGGATATCAGATGCCTTGGCTTCCTTGATAAATTCCTGTACAATGATTCTTGCTTTTAGTCCGTGAAATGCTTCAATCACTGACTTTGCGGCCTTGATCGTTTCAGCCAGCACCACACCTAATCCTTGGGTGCCTTCCAGGAGTTTAACAATCAAAGGTGCTCCACCAAGATTTTGTACAATTTGCTTTTCCTCTTTAGAGTAATTGGTAAAGGCAGTCTTGGGTAAACCAAGTCCTGCAGCGGCTAACATCTGAAGGCTCCTTAATTTATCCCGCGAACGAGTAATAGCAATAGAACGATTGGCACTAAAAACATCCATCATTTCGAACTGACGAAGCACTGCTGTGCCGTAAAAGGTCACCGAGGCACCAATTCTTGGAATCACCGCATCAAATCCTTCGAGCTTTTCTCCTTTGTAAAACATGGCGAGAGCATTCTGCTCTATCATAATGTCGCACTGAAGGTGATCGATGACATATACTTCATGTCCGCGTTTTATAGCGGCTTCTTTAAGTCTCTGGGTAGAGTATAATTCTCCTTTTCTGGAGAGTATGGCTAATTTCATGGGTTTTCTTTTTGCTGTATACTTTGGTCCAAGGACACATTTTTAAGGGTAACATCTACCAGGAATCGATTTTTCAGAAGTTTTCTGCCGATCAGGATGGGGTTTTTCATTCTACTTCTATTCGAAAGTGAGAATTCTGTGAGGTATTTTTTTCCAAACAGCAGGATTCCGGTTTTAATGACATAACGTTTCTGGGTTTCCCCGTTCGAACTTTTGATTTTCTTTTGTGTGAAATCTTTGGTTTGAAATTTCTTAATGATTGATTTACCCTCAAAATCAACAGGTAAATAGAAACTCAAAACCTCGGCATCAACTTTTATTTTTTTACAATGAATAGAGGAGGTGTAAGCCCCGGTATCAATTTTGGCTTTTGCCGATTCAATCCCAAGATCAGGAAGATCAACCCTGTCTACTCTACCGATGATCTTTTTTGTCTTCATTAAGATCTAAGAAGTTTACTGCATTGCAAAGAGAGGTTCATATAAGTGATGCGTGGACTTGCGTTACGTTGCAGGTGAGACAAACTCTCGCTAATCTTCATATAGATTCCCTCAAGGGCTTCCAGAGATGCGAATCCCCCAAATTTCTTGATAAACTCACCTTCCGCACCCTCGCGTTTCATCAAGCGGTTATCACCAGCTTTAGAAAGGATAGCGTCTCTTATGAGTGCTATGGCAAACTCCAGCAGATTGCGCTGCTGTGGTTTGGTGCTCCGCACAAACTCCTCAGTTGACTTGAGCATTTCTGTATAATCACCCTTCAGGCACACCTGCATCCAGTTTCTGAATGACTCGTGAGCCATATCGTCGGCATGATTGAGCTCAAAAAGTGCCTTCCCCAGGCTGCCATTGGCCAGACGGGAGACTTTTTCGGCACTGGCTGCGTCTACTCCATGATGCTGAGTGAGATGCTGAGCAATCACTTCGTCTTTAAAAGGCGTCACGTTGAATATTTGAGTTCTCGATTTTATAGTGGCAAGCAGGTTATCATAAGCATAACTCACCAACAGGTAGATCGTTTGAGTGGGCGGTTCTTCAAGTACCTTAAGAATACCGTTTGCAGCTGTCGGGTGCATGAACTCAGGATACCAAAGGATCAGAATTTTAAAATCACCTTCAAAGGATTTCATGCTCACCGTTTTGATGATATTCCTGCTGTCTTCACGCGAAATCAACACATTCTTGTTTTCATAGCCATTGTAGCTAATCCAATCGTCAATGTCGCTGTAAGGCTGCTCGTTGGCAAATATCCGCCATTTCTTGAGCGTTTCTGCCTGGAGTTTGTCGTAATCTGAAGCTTTGGAGGCAGAAGGTTTCGGGTAAATAAAATGAACATCGGGGTGGACCAAACGAGACATTTTCTGACAGTTGGCACAAGTGCCGCAGGAGTCGTTTTCTTGCTTGCTTGTACAGAGTAAGTAAGTGGCAAAAGCCAGGGCAATTGGCAGGCCACCGCCTCCCAGCGCACTGTTGAAAAGCTGTGCATGGGCAATGTGATTGTTCTTGTAAGAACCCACAAGAGATCTTTTTAAGTCTTCAAGTCCGGGAATCTGGCCAAACTGCATAGTCAATCATTTTTCTCCCAAACTCGGTATTGGGCAGAGGTTTCAAAGATATGATTTAGGATGTCTTTATCTTCTTCTGTGAGACTTAAATTTCTTCTTTTCATCACGATATCTGCCGTGATTAAAGCTTTTCTCGGATGATGCGTGACAAACCCTTTAGATCCACCCCAGGAGAACGAGGGAATAATGGCACGTGGAAACCCTTCTCCAAAAATATTGGCAGCAACACCAACGGTGGTGCCGGTATTGAAAACTGTATTGATGGCGCACTTGGTGTGATCTCCCATAATCAGTCCGCAAAATTGTAGCCCCGTATGCTCAAACCTTCCAGATTCAAAATCCCACATACGTACCGGATCATAATTATTTTTAAGGTTTGAATTGCTGGTGCCAGCGCCAAAGTTGCACCATTGCCCGATGACGGAGTTCCCCAGGAAGCCATCGTGACCTTTATTGCTATATCCCCAAAAAATGCTGTTTGAGATCTCGCCGCCCATTTTACAGTATGGACCAGCCGATGTGTCTCCCCGCAACTTAGCACCCATTGCTACAATGGAGTGTTCTCCCATACCAAAAGGCCCTCGAATCAGGGCTCCTTCTTGCACTTCACTGTTTTTACCCAGGTAAATAGGTCCTTTTTCAGCATTCAGTACAGCTGCTTTTACTACTACACCTTCTTCTAAAAAGATATTTTCTGCACCATATACGGTGGTATGTGGATCTGAGATTGGCGCACTCTTTCTGTTTTTGGTAATGAGCTCAAAATCATTTTTAATCTCCTGTCCGTTCAGGTGAAACAGATCCCAGGTTCGGGATATTATGCTTACTTCATGCTCAAAAGCCAATTGCTCATATTTATCCAGATGACTCAGGGGGTTGTCGGGCCCCTTTGCCAGAAGAGGGACATTTCT
This sequence comes from Marinoscillum sp., assembly GCA_040218045.1. GTDB lineage: Bacteria > Bacteroidota > Bacteroidia > Cytophagales > Cyclobacteriaceae > Marinoscillum. The sequence continues at coordinate 262,183 of JAVJQA010000006.1, read as the reverse complement.
TTTCATCAGGGCTTGGCCGGATTTTAGACCATTGAGGATTTCAATCAGTTGAGTATTTGGCATCAAGCCATTAATTACCCAGATCGTCTCAGCGGAAGTTTCAACACTCGGAAATTTAGCCTGAAGGTAGTTTTCTGTTTGAAAACCGACTTGCGGAATCGCTAAATGCTTTTGCCATTTCTCTGAGATAGTCAGAATACCCACCCTCAAGTCGGCGATAGGTCGCGTATAAGTAAGGGGTAATAATTGCTGATGTGCCTCGGGTTGCTCTGCGAAGAGGATGTTCATGGCAACAAAAATACAGTCTTAGACAAATGAGGCTTCAGAATTGTCAGGAAATTTTCTCGTGCTGGGAAAAACGGATAAAGGACAACAAAAAAAGTCTTCAGGGAAACCCTGAAGACTCTCAATGTCTTGAAAGCAGAAAGCTTTATTTTGCTTTCTTGTACTTTTTGTTGAATTTCTCCACTCGACCAGCAGTATCCAAGAAGATTTTCTTACCAGTGTAGAATGGATGAGAAGCAGAACTTACTTCAATTTTTACCAGTGGGTATTCGTTACCGTCTTCCCACTTGATACTTTCTTCACTAGTCATGGTAGACTTAGTAAGAAATTTGAAGTCACTAGTTGTATCTAAAAAGACTACTTCTTTGTATTCTGGATGAATGTCTTTTTTCATAATTCTTTGATGCTTTTCTTAAAAAGGATTGCAAAGATAGGATAAATTGTAACACAATCAAAAGGCTTGTTTTTAATAATTTTACAAGGTGAGATATACTTTTTTGTTTTTACTAGTGCTGATGTTCAGCGACTTACTGAGTCAGTCAACCGATATTCCGCTCAACTCCTGGGCTTATGGAGCGTTTGACGAATGGGATGTGAAGTCTGAAACGGGCATTTTCACAGAGATAAAGCCTGTTTCGAGAAAATACTTTGCTGAAAAATCACTGGAAACCAGCTGGGTTGAAAGTGCCGCGGACAAGTTTGACCGAACCTACATTCAAAATGAAACCTGGGAACATCAGGATTCAGCAGGCATTTTAGAGAAACCACTCTTCAATCAATTCTTTAAATATCCAGCAGATTTTTATGCTGTTAATTCTGGTGATTTTGATTTACATGTCAATCCTGTGGTGGTTCTTGGTGTTGGTAAGGATCAACAAGGACGTTTGGATGAACTGCTGTTTGAGAATTATAGAGGGTTGGAATTGCGGGGCACAATTGATAACAAAGTATCCTTCTATACTTTACTCACAGAAAATCAGGCACGCTATCCTGATTATATAAAGGACATGACCGATACCACTCACGCTGTACCATATGAGGGCTTTTGGAAACAGTACAATGATACCGGTGTAGATTTTCTCAGGGCACAGGCCTATATTGATTTCAATGTATCAAAACACATCAGCACCCAATTTGGATATGGTAAACACTTTATTGGTGATGGGCGCAGATCGCTGATTCTCTCAGATGTAGGGAACAATTATCCTTACCTGAGACTAAACACGCGAATCTGGAAAATTCAATACACCAATATTTTTGCTCAGCTGGTTGGACAAACAGAAGGTGGGGACTTTGGTCTATTAGGTACGGGATCTTTTTCTCAGAAGTACCTGGCCAGTCATCATCTTTCTATAAAAGTAAAGCCCAATTTAACGCTTGGCCTTTTTGAGTCAGTCATTTATGGAGATAGCACCAGGGGGTTGAAAGTAGAATATTTGAACCCGATCATATTTTACCGGGCATTGGAGCAGCAGGATGGCAGCTCAGATAATGTGCTTTTGGGCCTGGATTTTAAATGGAACTTGTTTCAAACCATTTCTCTTTATGGTCAGCTTGTGATTGATGAACTCATAGTAAGCGAGGCATTCAGTGATAGTGGATGGTGGGGCAACAAACAGGCTTTTCAAGTAGGATTAAAATATTTTGATGTGCTAGGTATAGATGATTTAAACGTACAGGTAGAGCTCAATCGTGTAAGACCATACGTCTACAGTCATGTAGATAACTATACGTCATACAGTCACTATAACATGGCGTTGGCCCATCCTTTGGGGGCTAATTTTCAGGAGGTTCTTTTATCATTGAATTACCGGCCTTTGCCAAAATGGAGAGTGCAGTGCGACATTTTGCTCGCTAAGTATGGAAATGACCTGGGCGAGGAAAGCTTCGGAAGGGACATCATGAAATCTTACAATCTCAGGCCCCCGAATGATTATGGAGTGGAAATGTTTCAGGGAAATCAAACAACACTCAATATGATTCATGGTAAGGTCTCCTATCACTTTTGGCACAATGCCATGATAGATCTAGATGCTACCCTGAGGCAGGAGACTTCAGCTACGGCGGATCTTTCCAATGTAGTCCTGGGAGCCACCTTACGATGGAATTTTGCAGCTAGAAGCTATTTATTTTAAATGCAAACACTACTTCGCATACTGAGGTTTGCCAGACCACTGAGAGGTGTTATCCCCATTTATACGGCATTGATTATTCTGGCTACTATTTTCAGTGTGATCAACCTGACGGTATTGATTCCTTTGTTGCAAATTCTTTTTGATCAGGTAGATGTGGCTGAATATTCAGAATTACCGGAATTTGCATTGACTACAGATTATTTCAAATCACTTTTTTATACAAAACTCATTGCTTTGAGGGAGGCTAAAGGCAAAATGGGGGCATTGTATTTTTTATGTGGGTTTATCGCTATTTCGGTTCTTTTAGCCAATATATTCAGGTACTTTTCTCAATTGATACTTGCCAAAGTACGGGTTCGGGTCATTCGCAATTTAAGAACAGCCGCTTTTCAATCTGTTTTGAATCTGGATCTGGCTTTCTTTACGAATTTTCGAAAAGGCGATACCATTTCCCGTATTACCACTGACATTCAGGATGTAGAACAGTCCGTTGTGAGTTCGTTGAAGGTGTTGATCAAGGAGCCATTTTTGATCATTGGTTATTTGGGGGCACTTGTTACTATTTCTTTAGAGCTTACGGTTTACACTTTATTGTTGATTCCAGCTGCCGGGTTTGGGGTTTCGCTTGTGGCAAGGCGGATTAGAAAGTGGGCGACAAAATCTCAGGAATCTATGGGCAGAATTACACAAACCCTGGATGAAACATTTGGCGGGATGCGAGTGATCAAAGCTTTTAATGCAGTGACTACTATCCGGAAAAGATTCCAAAAAGAAGTGGACAGCTATGCACAGGAAAACTTTGAGATTGCCTCAAAGTCCAACTTATCTTCTCCGATCTCTGAAACTGTGGGTGTAGTGGTGTTGGTCATCATACTCATTATTGGTGGGAGAATGGTTCTTACAGGGCCGATAGAACTTACAGCATCTTCTTTCATAGGTTTCTTGGTGATTTTTTCACAGTTGCTCAATCCCGCCAAAGCAATCTCGGTTTGTATGAGCCAGGTAAGTAGGGGAATTGCTTCTGCCAAACGTGTTTTTGAAATGATGGACAATCGTCCGGATATCGTGGAGGTAGAGAAACCCGTTGCTCCAAAATCTTTATCGAATGGCATTCAATTTCAAAATGTGAGTTTTAATTACGGACATGAAGAGGTGATTTCAACCATCAATTTTGAGCTCCGGAAAGGTGAGACAATGGCACTCATTGGGCCATCAGGCGGGGGAAAGTCGACAATTGCTGATCTGGTTTGCCGGTTTTATGACCCGGTAAAGGGTGATATTTATGTGGATGAGAACAACTTGAAGGAACTGTCCATTTCTGATTGGCGCGACATGATCGCGCTGGTTTCGCAGGAGCCGATACTTTTTCACGATACGGTGGCCAATAATATTGCCTTCGGGAATCCCGATTCATCTATTTCATCTATTGAGGCTGCAGCGAAAAGTGCTTTTGCACATGATTTCATCATTGAACTGGAGAATGGTTATGAAACGGTCATCGGAGATCGGGGAAACAAACTTTCCGGAGGCCAAAAACAACGCATAACCATCGCCAGGGCTTTGCTAAAAGATCCTCAACTCCTCATCTTGGATGAAGCTACCTCTTCGCTGGATGCCAGGTCTGAACAGCTGGTACAGCAGGCACTCACCAATTTGATGGCTGGCAGAACCACGTTACTTATAGCTCACAGATTGAGTACTACCCAACATGCGGACCGGATCTTAGTTATAGATAAAGGTAAAATAGTGGAGCAGGGAACACACAAAGTGCTCATGGAAGCGAACGGTCTATATAGTCAACTTACCCGATTGCAGTCTTTTTAACCCGTTCAGTCAATTAGATTGGTTGCCTCTGCAAGATTTATCTAACTTTTCGCCAAGATTCAAAATAAGAGATGAGAAAATTTAAATTATTTTTTTACCCCATATATCTGATTGCAGCGTTTGGCGTGCTCTACTACGCGGTAGACATCCTATCCAATATGGACAGCTATAAGGAAAAGATCGACATGACCTTCGCCTTGCGCAAGCTCCCAATCTACTTAATGACCACTTTCATTTTGTTGAGTATTCTGATGCTGGTCGAGTTGGTGGCAGAGAATTTTCAAATCATTTCTTTAAAGAAAAGGGTAAAAAGAGCGGAAGAAGAAACATTAAAATACAAGGCCAAGCTCTACGACAAATCCCAGGAAGATGATGATGAAGAAAGCAAGCCTTTCGAACTTGATCTGGGTGATGACGAGGAAGAAGATGATGACGATGATCATAAATGAAGGATCTTATCATTCGTGAGTTAGAATCAGCTCAAAATTTACTTACTACATTTTTGAATGATCAACAGGCCATTGCTCAGATTGAGCGAGCAGCCACTGTAATGATTGCCCAAATCAAAGCTGGAGGTAAGATCATTGCTTGCGGAAATGGTGGTTCACATTGTGATGCGATGCATTTTGCAGAGGAGATGACTGGCAGATTTCGAGAAGACCGCAAAGCATTGCCTGCAGTAGCCATTTCGGATGCATCGCATATTACCTGCGCTGCCAATGATTATGGCTTTGAGCAGATTTTTTCACGTTATATTGAAGCTCTGGGTCAACCCAACGACGTGGTTTTTACGATCAGCACCAGTGGAAATTCAGAGAATATACTGAAAGCAGCCAAAACTGCTTCCAGTAAGGGAATGAAAGTGGTTGGGCTAACCGGCCATGATGGCGGTAAGTTGGCTAATCTCTGTGATGTTGAAATTCGAGTGCCATTTCATGGTTATTCCGATCGTATTCAGGAAATTCATATCAAGGTGATTCACATTCTGATCATGTTGATAGAAGAAGGGGTGAAGTAACTTTTTAGTCTATCGAGCATTAGGATTGACATAAAATGAAAAATCAAACATGATTCTTTTGCACAGTTATTTGAGAAAATGGTAATTTAGAAACCATGCTCGCAAAGACCTTTGGAAGTGCCGTCTACGGTGTGAATGCCTACACCATCACCATAGAAGTTAATGTTGGACAGGGAACCAAGTTTTTTATGGTTGGTCTCCCTGATTCTGCTGTAAAAGAAAGTGAGCAAAGGGTAGAGTCCGCCCTTAAATTTTATGAGTACAGGATGCCACGCCAAAAGGTAGTGGTAAATCTTGCTCCAGCCGATATCAAAAAAGAGGGATCATCCTATGATTTGCCAATCGCTTTAGGGATACTTCAGGCTTCTGAACAGGCCAATCTTCAGGATCTGGATCAGTACATCATAATGGGAGAGCTGTCGCTGGATGGAATCTTACGTCCGATCAAAGGAGCATTACCAATTGCCATTGAGGCAAGAAAACAAGGGTTTAAGGGATTTATTCTTCCAAAGGAAAATGCATCTGAAGCAGCCATAGTGGACAACATAGACGTTATTGGCGTTGAAACCATAAAGGAAGCGATTGAGCACCTGGATGGCACGGCACCTATCAAACCAATGGATTACGACACACGAGATGTGTTTTTCTTTGATTTGGACAATGTGGAAGCGGACTTTGCTGATGTACAGGGACAGGAGAACATTAAGCGTGCGATGGAAATTGCCGCTGCAGGAGGTCACAATGTGATCATGATTGGTCCTCCGGGAGCCGGTAAAACCATGCTGGCCAAAAGGCTGTCTTCAATCCTTCCTCCACTCACACTCCATGAGGCCTTGGAAACCACCAAGATTCACTCTGTGGCCGGGAAGCTGGGAGAGAACGGAAAGCTCATTGCTCAAAGGCCTTTTCGGTCACCGCATCATACCATATCTGATGTAGCATTGGTTGGAGGCGGCGGAATACCGCAACCCGGGGAGATTTCCATGGCCAATAATGGGGTTTTGTTTTTGGATGAGTTGCCCGAATTTAAGCGTACAGTGCTTGAAGTGATGCGTCAGCCACTGGAGGAGCGACGGGTGACCATTTCACGGGCGAAGGTGTCCATTGATTATCCAGCCAATTTCATGCTGGTGGCCAGTATGAATCCTTGCCCCTGTGGTTATTACAATCACCCTGAGAAAGAATGTGTCTGTGGGCCGGGTGTCGTGCAGCGCTACCTCAATAAAGTAAGTGGCCCGCTTCTTGACCGCATTGACCTCCACGTGGAGGTTACCCCGGTTTCATTTGATGAAATGACTGCCAACCGCAAAGCTGAATCCAGTCTTGATATAAGGAACCGGGTGATCAAAGCCCGGGAAATCCAAAAGGAACGATTTAAGGACACGCCGGAAATTTTCAACAATGCCATGATGGGCTCTACTGCTACCAAGGAGATCTGCCAAATCAATGAGGCTGGTAAAACCTTATTGAAAACAGCCATGGAAAAGCTTGGGCTCTCTGCTCGCGCTTATGACCGGATCCTTAAAGTCTCCAGGACGATCGCCGATTTATCAGAAAGTAAAGATATCAGGATCGAGCATTTAGCAGAAGCGATTCAATACAGAAGCCTGGACCGTGAAGGCTGGGCGGGGTAGCGGATTACATTCCTAACTCCTTTTCGATTTTAGAGATTCTTGTTTCGTGCTCGGCTTATTTCCCTGACGTAAATGCCATGTATTCAGTAATGTCTTCCTGAAATTCATTGAAGGATTCTCCAAGCCCCTTCACTCCATCATGTAAATAAGAAATCTTGGCTTCCATATGCTTAAGGCTTTTGGTTATGCGTTTTTCGAATTCTTTGTGATCAGTCATTAGCCAAATGGATAAAGAATAAATATAATGAATAACTCAGTAAATTAAATAGAGGCTCTTCCAATCCATAAACTTATGTTCTCATTGTTGGTGATCCCCTTAACTGGCGCATAAGAGGAGCGTGTACAAGATTTTAAACGGATCTTAGGTTATTAAGCCAAAAACTTTTTCCTCATTGTCCATTCTCACCAACCCCATTCGTCACTAAGGCAAATATTTTTCAAAAACTAAACCTTATGACGATGAAAAAATTCTTGGTAATCTATCATGCACCACAATCAGTAGTAGAGCAAATGGCACAAGCAACACCAGAGCAAAGAGCTGAGTCTATGAAACCCTGGATGGAATGGAAAGAAGCTCTTGGTGACAAGATGTTGGATTTAGGCGCACCTCTTTTCGGTGGTCAGAAACTAAACCCCAATGGATCTGTGGCACCGAGCCAAAAAGAAGTCACCGGTTACTCGATGATCCAGGCTGGCGATATGGAAGAGGCAAAATCACTGCTGGAAGGACATCCACACCTGGCAGCCGGAGGATGTGAGATTGAGGTGCATGAAGCCATGGCCATGTGAAATGAAAATAGACCCGTCAAGGCATCAGGACATAGTCTTGACGGGTTTTATTACTTCCCATAGTTTTTGAGTAGGTCTACCACCTCAGAGGGATTTACCTCATTGTATTTTTTAGCAAACTTGACGGCATTGTAGCCATTTCCACTTTTGTAGGTCGGGTCCGCCCCGTATTTTAGCAAGAGCTTCAAATTGGTAAGACATCCCACATCTGCAGCACGCATTAGAGGCGTCACATGGTTTTTACTGGCTTGATTGGGGTTGGCGCCATTGAGCAATAAGTATTTGATGATTTCCGGGTACTTTGCCGCTTCTGCCAACAGGGGTAGTCCATCCTCTGAATGTGCATTCACATCATAGCCATTTTGGACCGCAGCTTTTACCATGTCAATATTTCCTGTACTTGCTGCCATGCCAATCGCCTTCTTATATCCGTCAGTTTCGAAAATCTCCGGATCGGAGCTGTACTGAGTCATTAGAGGTACGTTGTATGCACTTTCAGCTTCTAAAAGTTTCGCCTCACTTGGCAAGCTTTCGTCTTTTTTGGCTTGATCAGCGGCTGCCAGGTCGTTTTTATTTTCTTCATAATACTTTGCGGAACCACATGGTGCTTGAATGTCGCTAACAGGTGCAAAAAGGTCAATGAGTGTGCTGAGCTCCATAGTCCTTTCATTGTACTCAGGCCACTCACTTGTTGCGTCTACCATAAACTGGTTATTGACCATGCCACTGACTATGCCATTTTCAGCCCTAAGTTTGTATTCTCCACAGTGAGAAAGATAGTATTCCCCGCCGGTTGTACTGACTGCCAAGGCATATTGCTCGCCCTCCTTATATGGAAGTAAAACCTCGTAGCAGGAATCGCCACCTTTATCTCCGTTGATTTCTATAATTTCGGATTTAGTGTCTCCCTTTAGGATGGTTTCGATTTTTACCTGAATTGCACTATTTCTCTTTTTAGTGATTGTGCCAACGACCACCAATTCACTTTCCTCAGCCACTTTTACAAAAGACCCCGAAAAGGTGCAAAAACATGCTGTACCTGGCAATGAGCATGCCAACAGAATGGAAATTAATAGAGTGAGCTTTTTCATAACGTTGCTTATTGGTATTTCACTACTAAATTAAAAAACCAATAAGTCAATCTGACACAACCGTTATAAAAAAACCACCTTACATTTAGGTGACATTTGGAGTCACTGCTCGCTGCATGTCAAAGTTTTTCACGCCTTTGTAAAACATCCAATACATAAACAGCATAATGAAATGGGCAATGTCATCCCGGTTGAACCAGGCAGGATGAATGTCAATTTTCCCGACTTTTATCAACCCGGTCACCAGCAGAGTTGCGATTCCATAAAGGAAATATTTGTAGTTCAATTCGCCAGCTTTATAGCGGCTGTAGGAGAGCACACCTGTGATCACCAAAAACCCTGCTGAATGAACCATGACCCATTTAAATGAAAGGTCAAGGACCAGCATCACGACAGTAGCAAAAACCTTGCTCCGTACCACCGTGATCAGCATTTGCTTCTTTTTTGGATCATCTATTTCATTGATCATGGCCAGCTCAGCAAACACAATCCCGACTATAGCAATAGACCAACCCGGAATTTTTCCATACAGGTCCACATAATTAAACAACAGATGTGAAAAACCACCAAATATTGGAGAGATCGCGTAAGCCAGGAAAAACCATCTCCAGTATTTCTGAAAAGGGGTCTCCACACCTTTGAGTCGGGTATATAAAATGGCTGCCTGGATCGACAGTACCCAGTTCATGACGGTACTTAGCGGCTCTAGTAGTTGAAGTCCAAAAAGCTCAAATGCGACTTTCTCCAAGATCTATTAATGTCGGTTCAACAATAAAGTGAGCAGCGAAAATAAATAAGTTGGATTAAAAACGTCATTGAACCGCTTCAAATTCGACGGGCAATCCCTTCACGAGGCTACCGTTAATTGGGTAAATTGGCTCCTCAATGAAGCAGCTTGTACTTAAAATATTGGCGATTACGGTAATTCTGATGGCATTGATCCTTTCTATGACCATTACGGTGGTGGATACAAGACCCTACCGGGAAACGGACTTTTACCAAGAGATGTCCGGAAGACTGGATTCGCTAAATGAATATTTTCAGCTGGTTGAGCTCTCGGATCAATTGAATATAGGTTGGTCCAAAGTCAACATTACACCAAACCAGAAAACTCCACTGGCAGGATTTGGTGCTCGTGATCCTATGGAGATGGACGGTATTTTGGATTCGAGTTTTGTACGAACCATAGTTTTCACCAAAGGAGATGAAAAAATTGCCCTGATCTCAGCTGATTTACTGATCATCCATCCAGTTCTTCGCAATCGTATTTTCAATGCACTTCCGTCAGGCTGGAAACCAGGAGAAATTTATTTTACTGCTACTCATACGCACTCTGGCCAGGGAGCCTGGGCTCCGGGAATGGTCGGCAGATTGTTTGCTGGTGAGTATGATCCGGATGCTGTAGAGCGCATTGCCAAAAGTGTGATAGAATCAATCACAAATGCAACACAAAATATAGCTCCGGGAATGATCGCTGTAGGCGAACTGTCAGTAGATCATTTGGTGAGAAACCGATTGGTTAAAGACGAGGGAATAGAGGACCCATGGCTGAAAACAATGATTTTATATAGAGGTGACGAGCAAGCAGTTTTCACTTCTTTCAGTGCCCACGCCACCTGTTATGGCCCGGACAATCACCAGCTTACAGGCGACTATCCGACATCTTTTAATCAATTGATGGAGTCCGACCAAAACATAAGTCTCTCTTTATTTGCAGCTGGTGCAGTGGGCAGCATGGCGGTGGATGTCCAGAATCAGGAACCTGCTGAAATGGCTCATACCATGGCCACTCAAATGAAAGAGCAATTGGAATTACTCAATATGATCGGGTTAAGTGTCCAACCCAATCCAACATTTAAATCCTTCAGGTTGAAGCTCCCACTCAGGGATCCGTATTTTAAGCTGACCAATAACCTGGCGATCAGGCCTTATCTTTTTGAAAAAGCCTTTGGGGATTTTCGAAATGACCTATCTGTGATGATACTTGGGAAAGCTATTTTCATTGGATTGCCTTGTGATTTTTCCGGGGAACTGGCGGTTCCGCTTTACGAAAAGGCGCGATCATTAGGCTATCAGCTTTTCATCACTTCATTCAATGGCGGTTATACCGGGTATGTAGTAAAAGATGAGTGGTATAACTTGAAAAAGTATGAGGCACGGTCGATGAGTTGGTATGGACCTGATATGGGTTCATATTTGTCAGAAATAGTTGAACAAATCATAGAAACAATTGATGAAACTAACCAGGCCCACACTTCTGATTGACGAAAAGAAAGCAAGACAGAACATTCAACAAATGGCTGATAAGGCTAAAAAGAATGGATCTGTGCTGTGTCCACATTTCAAAACCCACCAATCGGTTGCTATTGGTCAGTGGTTTTTGGAGGCTGGAGTGGATAAAACCACAGTGTCGTCAGTGGATATGGCCAAATATTTTGCTGATGGAGGCTGGAAAGACATCACCATTGCATTTCCTTACAATCCCCTGGAGTCGGTAGAAATCACACAATTGGCCAAACAAGTGGTGCTTAATCTTATAGTGGTGTCCAAAGAAGGGCTGAACCATTTAAATGAACATGTTAATGCACCTGTCAATTACTTAATCAAAGTAGACGTTGGGACTCATCGTACCGGGGTGAACCCAGAAAACCAGGAGGAAATAGAAGCTCTCGCCCATTCATGGAACCCACAACATCGGCTTACAGGGTTGCTGGCTCATGCCGGACATTCTTATAAAGAATTAAATGCTCAGGAAGCAAAGCAAATATTTCAGGAGTCAATGCGTGCTTTTGAATCTGTTAGAAAACATACAGGAAGGAATGATCTTCTCATCTCCTACGGGGACACTCCAACATGTTCTATTCTGGAGAACTTTCCGGGTGTGTATGAGTTGCGGCCCGGCAATTTTGTTTTTTATGACATCATGCAGGAGCATTTCGGGAGTTGCTCGCTTGACCAGATTGCGGTTTGTCTGGCTACACCAATAGTCGCTAAACATCCGGAGCGCAATGAGCTGGTGGTTTATGGTGGTGCAGTGCATCTTTCAAAAGATTATATTATTAAGGACGGTCAGAAAATGTTTGGCTATGCCGTCAGGCTAACGGAAGATGGTTGGGAAAGTGAACCCATTGCCGAAGTAGTCCGATTGTCGCAAGAGCATGGCATCTTAAAGGTATCAGGTGAACTGATGAAGTCTGTAAAACTGGGAGATTTGGTAGGGATTTTGCCTGTGCATAGTTGTTTAACAGCCGACCTTCAGGGTTACTATGTATCTTTGGCCGGTCAAAGGCTTGAGAAGTTTGACAAATCACGTGTATGAAAAAGATTTTAATTGCTCTTCTGACCATAAATACGCTGGGTCTTGCCAATGCCCAAACACCTGATCCGGTTAAAGTTGATTCACTTGATTTTATGATTGGTCAGATGATCATGGTCGGGATCGGGGACTTTAACAGACTCGACAAAAAAGCACCAATATTCTCAGCTATTGAAGCAAACCAGGTTGGTGGTGTCATCTTGTTTGAAAAGAATCTTTACAGTAAAAATACAGAGCAAAACCTTAGAGAAATTCTGGAGTTTGCTCAGTCCAAGGCCAGTCTACCTTTGTTTGTGAGTATTGATGAGGAGGGCGGCCGGGTTAACCGCCTGAAGACAAGGTATGGTTTCCCCAAAACAGTCACTGCACAATACCTTGGTGAACTGGACAATCTGGACAGCACCTCATTTTATGCCAAACGTACGGCAGGTATACTTTATCAGCTTGGAATCAATATGAATTTTGCACCATCAGTGGATGTAAACATCAATCCTGACAATCCGGTGATAGGCAAAATTGGCCGGTCCTATTCACCAGATCCTTATTTAGTTGCCAGGCATGCTCAGGCGGTGGTGGATGCACATGAACTGTTTGGTGTAGCTACTGTTTTGAAACATTTTCCAGGACACGGGAGCTCAAAAAACGACTCACACCTTGGATTGACTGATGTGTCTACCACGTGGAGATTTGAAGAATTACTACCCTACAAAGCTTTGTTGGATTCTGGTAAAGTCAAAGCAATTATGACAGCCCATATCGTCAATGATGTACTGGACGACAGTAAGGTACCAGCCACACTTTCTGACAAAGTAATTTCTGAAGTGCTTAGGGGATTTCTGGATTTTGATGGGGTGGTAGTATCTGATGACATGCAAATGAAAGCAATCAGTGCTCAGTATGGCCTGGAAGAAGCCATTAAAAGGACCATTCTCGCTGGGGTGGATATCCTGCTATTTGCCAACAATGTGCCGGATTACGACCTGGTGACGGCAGACCAATTACACGGAATAATTAGAAAATTCGTAAAAAATGGAGATATTAGTAGGGAGCGAGTAGCAGAATCCTACAAACGGATAATAACTTTGAAACAAGAAATGGGTTTGGCCGCCCAATAAACGAATAGAATCATATAATTACCACCAATGATCCAATACAACCCGAAGACCTGGTTTTCCTTAATTTTTGATGTTTATAGCAGATATGTAATTAAGTTGCTTTTTCCTCTTCTACTTTTTGTCGGGGTATTTACCGCATTGCTTTGCTTTATTGTCATTACGGTTTTTGATTTTCACTATGAAGGCACTATCGCTTTCCACTCCATACTCGGGGTAATCTTGGGTTTATTCCTCGTTTTGAGAACCAACACCGCGTATGACAGATGGTGGGAAGGTAGAAAATTATGGGGCCAGCTAGTCAATGACAGTCGCCAAATTGCAATCAAACTGGAGGCATTTCTCCCAAAAGATGCTCTGGATGATCGTGAGTTTTTCAGGAGGATGATTCCTAATGAAGCGTTTTCCATGAAAGAGCATCTGCGGGACAGTATTTTGATTGGAGAAATGGATACAATCAATGAAGAAGTCAAACAACGGATCATCAAAAGCAAGCATCGTCCTAATATGATCAATCGTTTGCTATATGAGCGTGTAATGAAATGTAGAGAAGAAGGCAAATTAACCTCTGAGCAGCTCTTCATCCTGGATAAAGAACTCAAAGGATTCACAGACATTATAGGTGCTTGTGAGCGGATCAAATCAACCCCGATTCCATATTCTTATAGTATGTTCATCAAAAAGTTCCTGTTCATTTATGCCATCACCCTTCCAGTGAGTTTCATGTGGGATTTTGGGTATTGGACGATAGGAATTGTGATGTTGGCGTTTTACTTCTTGGTAAGTATCGAGCTGATTTCCGAGGAAATTGAAGATCCTTTTGGCAATGACATCAATGACTTGCCACTAAACGAGTTGGCACTGAAAATCAAAAGAAACGTTTCTGAGATCCTTCATGTCTAATCAATCGGCCCAGCTGACTAAATCCCAGTTGACCTGGTCCTGCATAGTCAAAAGTGGAGTCAATCAGCAGTGCAGAATCCAGAGACATTTGCCATTCGAGCGAATACATACCATATTTCCAGGCACTATTTTTTATGTAACGCTCCTCTAGTTGCTCATGAGTAAGACTTGATTGCGCAACCCCAACAAGAGGTAAGAGCATTAAGAAGAAAAGAAAGAATTGAATAAATCGCTTGATGCTAGTCGTCCTTTAAGGTTTCTGCTGGATTCACCAGAGCCGCAGTGATTGTTTTATGACTAATGGTGATTAGTGCAATAAATAGTGTAACAACCAGCGCAACAACGAAAAACCCGGGACCAATGTCAATTCTAAAAATAAAATTATCCAACCACAGGTTGAGGAAATAGAATGCCAATGGTGCAGTCACAGTAAATGCGATGATCATCAAAACCATTACTTCCTTAGAGAAAATGGAAAGAATATTGAAAATGGTTGCTCCAAGCACTTTTCTTACACCAATTTCCTTGGTTCTGTTCATGGCGATAAATGAAACCAAACCATAAAGACCCAGACACCCGATAAGAATGGATATAATAGCGAAGATTTTCATCAGGGCTGTGATGTTTTGTACATCCTCATAGCGCTCAGCTAGGTTTTTGTCATAAAAGTCGTAATCGAGCACATACTCGGGATAGACTTCATCCCAGACTTTCTCAAAGTGTGCTTTAGCTTCGTCTATACTTGCCAGTGAAGGTGTTTTAAAAGAAAGGGAGTAAAATGCATTGGGATAGTGAATGAAGATGACAAAATCAAGGTCTTCTTCAAGTGAATACGTGTGAAAGTTTTCTACTACTCCCACAATTCTTTTGTCGCCACCCCACCCGGTTTTCAAAGTTTCGCCAATTACTTCATCATTTCTTCCTTCGAAGCCCATTAGCTTCACGACTTTCTCATTTACCACGATATTATTGGAATCACCTTCCTGAATACCTCTTCCGGCCAGCACTTTGATTTCAAACAAATCGAGGTAATATGGGTCGACTGCCTTGAAGTTGCCATGGTAACTCTTCTCGGATTCCAGAGGCGCATAGTTGAAGTTGCTGTGGGAATCAGAGTTGCCTGTTGGCTCACTCAAGCCATAAGCCACAGTTTGGATCGCAGATGAGGTCAGCATGGCCTGCCGAAAGCGCTCCATTTTTACGACATCACGCTCAGGCATATAGGTCGTCATAATGGCCTCAGTTTCAAAGCCGAGATCCTTTGATAGGAAAAAGTCTGTTTGCGAAGACACGATCAAGGTACCGATGATCAGGAATTGGGAAATAGCGAATTGCACTACAACCAGTCCTTTTCTAAGTGAAAGCCCACCTGAATGGGATTTGGTGGTGATTTTCTTCTTTAATGCCATCACGGTGTTCATCCTGGAAAGCAACATGGCTGGATAGAATCCTGAAAGTAAACTGACGATTAAGAAAAGACACACCAGGAATACGATCGTGGTAGGTGAGCCCAATAAGTCGATGGATAACTGATAACCAATAATGTCTTTCAGGAAGTTGAACATCAATTCAGCAATGGCCAGTGAAATAACAAGGGCAATGAAAGTGATCATGGCGATCTCTGCCAAAAACTGAACCACCAGTTGGCTGGTCATGCTCCCAATGGCTTTTCTAATGCCTATTTCTTTGGCACGGTTAGAAGCCTGGGCGGTTGCCAGGTTGATGAAGTTAATACAAGCGGTAAGCACCAGGAATACAGCAATGATCCCCAGAGCATATAGAAACTGGAGGGAAGTAGCACCGGTAAACGATCCATAATCCTGATCAAAGTGAATGTCAGCGAAAGGTTGGGCTAAGTAATTAGTTTCGGCAGACTCACCTTCTCCATGATATTTTTCCACAAAGGCAAGCATGGCCTCATCAAATTCTGCCTTCTTAAATCCTTTTTCGGGAATGAAATAGGTGTTGGTATTGGAGCTGGTACTATTCCAGCTTTTGCCTTCTCCAAAATATGGATTGATTTCTTTATTCTGACTGTAGTACTCAAAAAGGAAGGTGAAGGGCATTGTGGTAGGCTCAATTGGATCTTCAATGATTCCTACTATCTTAAAATCTCTTACATTGTTAAAATTGATGGATTTACCCATCACATTTTGTACTGATTCATCCCCCACACCGAAGAGTTTTTTGACTTCAGATCTGGCAACAACCACAGTGTTTGGCTCTTTGAGTGCGGTTTTAGGATCTCCAGCAATCCATTCTACAGTAAAAACATCGAAGTAGGAATTCTCGGTGAAAGTAAT
This sequence comes from Marinoscillum sp., assembly GCA_040218045.1. Lineage (GTDB taxonomy): Bacteria > Bacteroidota > Bacteroidia > Cytophagales > Cyclobacteriaceae > Marinoscillum. Next base: position 245,773 of record JAVJQA010000006.1, on the reverse strand, counting down.
ACCTTTTTCAAGCATGAATTTTTTCATCTCTCCACGCTCATCATAGATATTAAGTTGGCTTTCATAGGCATAATGTACCCTGGCCAATGATTTAATGTTAGAGATGTCTTCAAGAACTGCCGGGCCTACAGGGTGAGGTGTTCCCATGCCCTTGTCCACACGGTCTGGGTAAATACTTTCACGTACTATGCGATAGATATTGTCATAGTTTTCGTGATGCTTATCAAAACTGTTTTCGTAATCGATCACCTTGTAGATGACCAATGCACAACCTATACCCAGTGCCAGCCCAAATACGTTGAGCAGGGTATAAATTTTGTGCCTTTTCAAGCTTCTAAGTGCGGTGATCAAATAGTTTCTAAGCATTGGGTAGAAATTTAGGTTTCAAAACCCAATTAACATGCCAAACGATAAAAGTGCATTGAATGCCTCTGGTAAGGGTTATTAATAGAACGGCATGTACTGAGGTGTACAATTGCTGTCCGTAATCGTGCAGATTAAATCATTACCAATGCTCAGAGAATAAATAGTATGTCGACAAAATAATATCGTGAAACGGTTAATACTAAGAGGTTCAAAAAACAGGCGGGAAGGTTCTTCCGTACATAGGTGATTTACCTATACTCATCGATTAGTTGTGGCAAAACAACAGCGAGTTTTATTACTTACCGACACCATCAACAGAATTACTACCTAAAAATGTTATTGAATTCTACCAACGTGGATGTGCTTGCTGACGAAGATTTTCACAGTTCACATTCATGTCTCAAATTTATTTTCAAAGGCAAATTTACCGAGGAGGCAAGCGACTTATCCACCCAAATATGGGACCAGGAATTTAAAAGCAATCCTGATAGAAAATTTATATTGATCTGGGATTGTGTACAGATGACAGGTTTTGAAATGTCGGCACGCAGGGAATGGATCAAATGCATGCAGGAGTTGCACGAAAACATAGATAAAATCATTGTGGTCTCCGACAATGTGTTGATCAGGGGATCGGCCCGGTTGATGTTGAAGCTATTTAGTTTTGAATCAGAAGTATTTAGTACTTACCAGGAAATAGCTGTTGCGTACCCAAACAAGTTTTTTGCTTAAATTGGCACATTGACATGTCGCTCTGCATGATAAGAGGATCGTACCAGAGGTCCTGATTCCACATATTTGAGGCCTCTTTTCAAACCTTCCTCACGATATGCATCAAACTGGTCTGGGTGAATGAACTCCGATACTTCTATGTGCATTTTGGTAGGCTGAAGATACTGTCCGAGTGTAAGAATATCCAGTCCGTGAGCCACTAGGTCATCCATGGCCTGGTGTACCTCATCGATTGTTTCGCCAAGGCCTAGCATAATGCCTGATTTCGTACGTTTTCCAGCCTCCTTGGTTAGCTTGATCTGCTCTAGGCTTCGGTGGTATTTGGCTTGAGGTCTAACCCTTCGGTACAATCGCTCTATGGTTTCTACATTATGTGAAACCACTTCCTGTCCTGGTTCAATCATTCTGTAGAGTGCTTCCCAGTTACTTTTTACATCTGGAATTAGTGTTTCTATAGTGGTTTGAGGGCTCAGTTCCTTAACCTTTTTTACCGTGTGGTACCACACTTCAGCTCCGCGATCCTTCAGTTCATCACGGTTCACAGAGGTGATTACGGCATGTTTTACTCCCATGGTAGCGATGGCTTCTGCCACTCTCTGAGGTTCAGATTCGTCATATTCAGGAGGCCTGCCTGTGGCCACTGCACAAAATGTACAGCTTCTGGTGCATACGTTGCCCAAGATCATGAAGGTGGCTGTTCCAGCTCCCCAGCACTCTCCCATGTTAGGGCAGTTGCCACTTTCGCAAATCGTGTGAAGTTTATTTTCATCTACGATTTTTCGCACATTAGCGTATTCCTTACCGACTGGAAGCTTTACTCTAAGCCAGTTCGGTTTTTTTACTTTTTGTGCTTTGTCCTGGGAAATGGTAGGTAGTTCTATCATGAGCAATTAATGTTCTGCAAAGAAAGCTTTGCACGGTCAAAGTTCCAAACAAGGAAATTTACTTCCTTGTTCCCCAAAACATATTGAAATAAAGGGCACTAAAGATTGCGGAATTCTCCTGGGTAGGAACAATGATAATCTTTTTAGGGAAAGCCTCCAGGGAGACACCTACTTCCACTCCCGCCATGTTGTTCTTAAAGGTTCCGAATTCGAATGACAATCCCGCTTTGGCATTAAGCCCTAAAGTTAGATTTGATTCCCCAAGTCCCTGAAACAATTTTCCTGATCCCTGAATCGAACCTCTACTTTGATGCTTATTGGGGTCGAATTGCTCATATCCTGATCCACTCAGTATGTAGTAAGGAGCAATTATCCCAATGGTTGGCCCGGCTCCAATCAATCCACTGATCTGTACACCTTGTTGAGGAGCTTTTTTATAGAGCAGCTTTTCTTTTCCATAAATACCCCGAATGGAGTACAGAAAATTTTGTTTGCCGTAAGTAAACGTGGTGCCTGAAGGCGTTAGGTATCGATACTCCTTGGGATGCTTCACATTGATTAGTTCGATCCCATAAGTTGTAAAAAGATTGTCTTTTTGTCTTCGTGCCAGTTTAAAAATGCCGCCTCCTATTAATCCACTGTTGGTATTCTTGTTGACTCCCCAAACAATTTCTGTGTTATAGTCATCCTCCAGCGGCTGTGCCACAAGGTTCAGGCCTGGAATGGTGATCAATAAGATTAAGACTACTTTTTTCATTTATTCGCAACTTGTCTATGAAGTTAACAATTCTTCCTGGCATCAACCCAGTGCTAAACTGTTACCGGTCTTATATTTTCTACTAACTCTTCAAATGAAATGCCAAGATGCGAATTGTCATAGACGGATTCACCTTGTTGGATCAGTAGTGCCTGTGGGCTTTGATGCTCTACCTGATAGCGGCTGGCAATCGCATTGGATACATCACGATGTGCAATCAGGTCAAGAAAGTAAGTTTCGAGTGCAGGTGCATCATCAGCACTGTACTTTCTTTCCATTCGGGCCAGTGCAGTTGCACTTATTGAGCACCTGGTGCTATGCTTGAAAATCAATACAGGTTGCTTTTGTGATAGCTCATCAATTTGCTCCAATTGCTCAATGCTAGTAATGTTCTTCCAGTTCATATATTTATTACTCGTTCCAGATTTTAGCCTCTTTTCTGTCAAACTTAGGCTTTGAAATTTTATCAGTAACAGCATCTGGCTGCACTTTGTTCCGGTTCAGTCGGTTCCAGAAAATATTCCACTTTCGGATACCACTTCTTACAGCATCACTATCCTGATTTGCAGTAAGGTGTTTGGCACTCGGGTGCATTTTCTTTTGACTAATCGACTTCTGTTTGTAGGTTCCTGTATAGTTGGCAATGCTCTTGTTCTGTTCCGGGTCATATCGTGGCATTTTATTCCCCTCGTAGCGTTTGGTTTTGCTTGAAAGCACCAGATTGTCCAGGTTCCAGGTGAGTTTGGTAGGCTTGCGATAAGTGCCACGGTATTTGGTAGATGCCACATCATAATACCTGGTTTGTTTTTTCATTCGCTCGTTCACGTCGAAGCGATTTTTATTGGTAGAGTATCTTGGGTTGGCCAGGTACTGCCTGGAATCAAATGGAGATCCGGCCGAATATCTAGGTACTGGCTCAGTAAAGAAAAGCCTTGCGAAAAAGGATTTTTTATATGGATCTCTTTTAGAATATCTCGGTGTCACCTGTTTGTCTTTGTTGGTAAACGGAGAACCAGCAGAATATCTTGGGTTAACGGCTTTGTCCTTCTTCGTAAATGGAGAACCTGCCGAATACCGGGTATTTATTGCTTTATCTTTTTTGGTAAATGGAGAGCCTGCGGAATACTTTATCTGTGGTTCAGCGCTAAACAACCGCTCCAGAAATGTTTTGTCGAAAGGGGAGCCGGCAGAATATCTTGGTGAGGCAGTCTTTTCCCTCTTTGAGAAAGGTTGGCCCTGACTATATCTTGGCCCGGAATTTTTATCAAACAAAAGCGAAAAGAAGTTTTGTTCAAAAGGTGAGCCTGGTGAATAACGAGGTTTTATTGACTTATCTTTTCTTGTAAAAGGCATTCCTCCTGAGTAACGCGGACTTGCCAGTTTTTCTTTCCTGGAAAATGGAGAACCCGGAGAGTACCTGGGGCCAGAGTTTCGTTCAAACATCTGCGCAAAAAACGATTTTTGGAACGGACGCTGAGAAGAGTACCGTGGTGTTGCCGCTTTGTCTTTTTTAGTAAAAGGTTGGCCTGAGGAATATCTCGGGGTTGGTTTTTTCTTACCGGACATGATACCTGCCATCCCTGAAGAGGAATAGCGAGGTGCTGTATATCGCTGCTTTTTGAAAAGGTCTCTTCTTTGCGAACTGATTGATCGAGGGGTCTGGTTCTTGCGCTTGTTAAAAGCCGTGAATGGCGAAGTGTCAGAGGTCCTTGGTCCTGTATTGCTTTTCTTTTGTGAAAATGGGCCACTTGCCGATTTGCCTTTCTTTTTATCAAAAAGACCGAAAAGGCCATCTTTCTTCTTTGACTTCTGGGTTTTTAGTTTCTTGTCTGAATCGGTGATGATCTGACCATAAACATTACTGCCAGTATAAGCCACCAGCAGAAGCATGAACGAACATATGATCAGAAATCTTTTCAACCCAGAATAATGAATAACACAAACTTTACCTTATACCAAAGATTTCAAATTTACTGGTCAATCCCAATGAAATAACGGTATATCCCGCTTAATACTGCATAAGCTGGTCAATTTTTGACTTTAACCTGTTTTTTGGTAAGAAATTCTCTTCCAGTACCTTAGCAAAAGGCACTGGAGTATCAAGGCTGGCTTCTCGCAGTACCGGGGCATCCAAATACTCAAAACAGTGCTCACTGATCCATGCACTGATCTCACCACCCAATCCACCGGTGAGGCAATCTTCATGGAGAATCAAGACTTTGTTTGTTTTCTTCACTGTTGCAGCCACAGCTTCTTTGTCCCATGGCAGGAGGGTGCGCAAATCCAAAATATCAGCTTTTACTCCTAATTCGTTAATTACTTCCAATGCCCAGTGCACACCCATACCATAGGTGATAATGGAGCAATCATTGCCTTCCGCTACCAATTTGGCCATTCCAACTTCGGTGGTGTAGTAACCATCTGGCACCTCTTCACTCAGTGATCGATAGAGGTATTTGTGCTCGAAATACAAATAGGGATTGGGGTCTTCAATAGCCGCATTGAGCAGTCCTTTGGCATCCGTTGGATTAGATGGGTACACTACTTTTAATCCAGGGGTGTGCACAAACCACGCCTCATTGGATTGGGAGTGAAACGGGCCAGCACCGACACCCGCACCCGTTGGCATTCTTACAACCACATCGGCATTTTGTCCCCAGCGATAATGGATTTTAGCCAGATTGTTGACAATTTGATTAAAGCCACACGTGACAAAGTCCGCAAACTGCATTTCCACCACGCTTTTGATTCCTGAAATGGAAAGACCAAGGCCAGCCCCAACGATTGCGGATTCACAGAGAGGAGTATTGCGCACGCGCTCTTTGCCAAATTGCTCCACAAATCCTTCTGTGATTTTAAACACCCCTCCATAGTCGGCTACATCTTGTCCCATGATCACCAGCTCAGGATACTTTTCCATGCTTTGTCTCAAACCATCGGAAATGGCATCTACAAAACGTTTGGCTGTTTTTGATCCGGTTGGCTGTATTACTTGCTGGGTAAAAGGAGCAAAAAGATCCGAATATTCTTCGTCCGTATTGGCGACCATATCTGGTTCTGCAAAAGCCTCCTTGACCGATGTACTGATTTCCATTCGGATTTTCTCCTTTAGTTTATCCAGACCGGAAAGGTCAATAACCCCTTCATGAAGAAGGAATTTTTCAAAATTTTGGATAGGATCTTTCTTCGCCCAATGGTCCATGAGCTCTTTGGGGACGTACTTGGTACCTGAGGCTTCTTCATGCCCACGCATCCTAAACGTCCGGGCTTCAAAAATCACCGGTCTTGGATGCTTGCGAATGCTCTCTACAAGAGGTCCCAATTCATTGAGCACTTCCAGGATGTTATTTCCTTCCACACTAATTGCTTCAATACCATATGCAGGGCCTTTTACTGTAAATGACTCAAAGTTGAACTGTTCAGCGCTTGGTGTAGAAAGACCATAGCCATTGTTTTCAATGATAAAAATAACGGGGAGGTTCCAAACAGAAGCAACATTTACCGCTTCATGAAAATCTCCCTCACTGGTACCACCATCCCCGGAAAACACAATGGTTGCTTTGGGCTCTTTTCTAAGCAGCCTGGCTAGTGCTATTCCATCGGCAATTCCGAGCTGGGGCCCTAAGTGAGAGATCATCCCGACGATATTGTGGGCCTTGGAACCAAAATGAAAGGAGCGATCGCGTCCTTTGGTGAACCCATTTGCTTTTCCCTGAAACTGCTCAAATAGCTGAGTGAATTCAACACCCCGCGAAGTAAAGACGCCAAGATTACGGTGCATCGGCAGGATATACTCGTCGGCGGAGAGTACCAGTGCCGCACCTACGGATATGGCTTCCTGGCCAATTCCTGAAAACCACTTACTGATCTTACCCTGGCGAAGTAAAATCAGCATTTTCTCCTCAATGAGGCGTGGAGTTACCAGGTTTTTATAGATTTCTAAGAGTTGTTTATCGGATCGCTTTTTACGAACAAATTTCATTTTTGACGCTTTGTTTAGGGGTGCTTGTTAATAGGTTATTTTCAATGGGGTCGTGAAAATTTCGTCAAAGGTAAAATTAATCCATTCATGCACCATTGTTTTTTATAAGACTCATTTTCAAAGTGAGGCTTGGTGCAGAATAGCCCGTTAGATTTCTTTAATTTTGATGCTTCATGGTAAGATTTACAGAACAAACTTTACCAAACGGGCTTCATGTCATTGTTCATGAAGATCACAACACCCCTTTGGTTTGTCTCAATTTGCTTTATAAGGTAGGCTCACGCAATGAACTCCCACATAAGACCGGGTTTGCGCACCTTTTCGAACACTTAATGTTTGGTGGTTCTAAACACATCAAAAACTTTGATGAACCGCTTCAGGCGGTGGGTGGCGAGAACAACGCATTTACCAATACCGACATCACCAATTATTATGTGACCATTCCTTCGGCAAATGTGGAAACGGCATTTTGGCTGGAGTCAGACAGAATGTTGAGTTTGTCATTTGATCCGGAAGTGCTTGAGGTTCAAAGAAAAGTGGTTATTGAAGAATTCAAGCAGCGCTATCTTAACCAGCCTTATGGAGATATTTGGTTGAAAATGCGGCCGGTTGCCTATCAGAAGCACCCTTATCAATGGCCCACCATTGGCAAGGAAATTAGTCACATAGAAGAGGCGACAATGAGTGATGTCAAGAGTTTTTTTGAGACTCATTATCATCCGGGAAACGCCATTTTGGTAATAGCAGGGGATATTACAGAGCATAAGGCTCTTGAACTCACCAACAAATGGTTTGGTGAAATCCCCGGAAAACCAAACCAAAGCCAGGAGATTGTTGCTGAGCCAAAGCAGGAAGAAGCACGGCACTTGGAAATAAATGCCGACGTGCCTGCGGATGCGCTTTACAAAACCTATCACATGCCCTCCCGGGTAGACAAGGCCTATCACGCTGCGGATTTACTAAGTGATCTAATCGGGCGCGGAAACTCATCTGTTTTGCATCAGGAACTGGTAAAAAACAATCCTATGTTTTCCAGCCTTTCATCTTACGTCACTGGGAGTTATGATCCGGGCTTACTGGTGATTTCAGGCAAACTGTTGCCTGGAGTTGATATGAGGGAAGCAGATCAAGCAGTGCAAAACCTGATAGAACCAATGAAGAAAAATATTGATGATTCTTTAGTGGAGAAGGTCAGAAACCAAGCTGAGGCAACTACTGTATTTGCGGAGGTGGATTTGCTCAATCGTGCAATGGGGCTGGCTTATGCAAATTTCCTGGGGGACACCAATCTCGTCAATGACGAAATTGGGATGATTAAATCAGTAACCGCCGACGACATAGTGGCTGCTGCCAATGACATTTTGAATGAAAAGAATTGTACCACGCTCTATTACAATGCTGAAAAATGAAACCGAATATTAGGATTGGATATGGTTATGATGTGCACGCACTTGCCGAGGGTGTCGATTTTTGGATAGGTGGGATTAAGGTGCCCCACACACATGGCGCATTTGGTCACTCAGACGCAGATGTACTTATTCATGTGATTTGTGATGCACTACTTGGAGCGGCTAATATGCGTGATATCGGCTTTCATTTTTCTGATAAAGACCCACAATACAAAGGCATAGACAGTAAGATATTGCTGCGGAGAGTTGTTGACCTCATTGAGGAAGCAGGGTACGGAATCATTAACGTAGATGCTACAGTCTGTTTACAACAACCAAAACTTAGCCCTCATATTGAAGCCATGAAGGAAAAACTGGCGGAAACCATGGGCATTGCTGTGGAAGATGTCTCAGTAAAAGCTACCACAACTGAAAAACTGGGCTTTGTAGGCAAGGAAGAAGGAGTAGCCGCTCACGCTGTGGCGTTGATTTATAAGAAATAGTTAACGCACGAGGATGAACTCGTAACCATTACAGGGATTATAAAACTGGAATGCCGTCAATCCCCTAATGGCAAGGTCATAGGCATATACCGAACCACCTTCGAAGACCTCATCGGTAATTTCCATCAAAGCCTGTTGCTCACCTGCTGGAGGGTTACCCGTGTGATAGTATTCATCAAGCAGAGAAATCTCCAGAAGGTTTCCGACAAGATTGGCATCAAAAGACCTGAGATGGTACTCGGTGGTATCATTGTCATATTCTACTAAAAACCCGACGGAGTTTTCCGGGATGCTATCTGAGTCAAACCCTAAAGTCATCAGGAATGCAACGGCATTTGGCAACTTTGTACTAATACTACCCTCTTCCGCTAAAGACCTCAGGCTGTCATCAAAAATGAATGGAATATTCACAGAATAAAGTGATTGACTCTGCGCTGTGAAACCAAAACCAGAACTATTGATGAGATTTTTTGTGAGGGTTCCAGAACCCACCTCAGCTACGCTTATAGTATAGCTTGGCGTATTTTCACCAGATCCAGCACACAGGGGATCGCCATTTGTGCTGTATTCTTCAAGTATAATTTCACTTAAGAGAAAGCTTTGACCTCCCGTGTTAATCGTAACAGGGTTGTTCAATACAAATTTACCATCAAGAAACGTATAACCTGATGCTTGGCCAATTGCTTGGTAATTGCCTGCTATTACCTCTTGAATGGTACTCCCTTTTCCAGCAAGATCAATGTTGAGGATACGTTTTGAAAGATCTACAGACCAGAAAACCGAAAGGTCAATGTTGCTTAGATACAATTGCTGCGAAGGATTGGCCCCTCCAAACAATCTCGGGGACTGACCAGCATAACTGTCAAAATTTTCAGCGATTTCCCGGGAAAATAAAAGCACATCAGTAGATGTCGCAGGTTCAAAAATGATCGTACTTTGGTCAAAGAGATCTGACTTGCTCGAAAAAGTCAGTTTGTCATCATCTTCACCTTCGTATAACCATTCAAACTCAGCACCAAAGCTTGCTTGATCCAGTTCAAACAGGTAGTGAAGCGCGCCGTAAGTTTCAAATATGAGCTCCAGGCCAAGGCCTGAATCAATGCGATAAGATGTGGTTTGGTTGAAATAAACTCCGTCATCAGCTGCCAGATCAGACTGGATGTTCACATCTCCATTTTCACTGAAATCCATGATCATAAAGAAACTACCAGATTCCGAAGTGGGTTGGTAACTAACTTTCCAGCCATTGGTCGGATCAGTCAAATGATCTCTTAAATCTTCTATTGCCGCCTCTGTACGATCTTCCACAGATGGGAGGTCAGACTTTTCGTCTTCACAGCCAAAAGCGAAGGAGAGACCAAGTAATATGTAGATCAGTTTCTTCCGCATGTTATGGCAGTTTGGCCTGAATTACTTCCCTCAACTCTTCCAGGCTCACCCCTGTTACTTTGCCGTAGTGCTCCGTAATGGCAGCAAGTTTTTCCTCAATAAATGCTTTCCCGGTATTTTCTGACACGCATTCGGCAGTAGTGCAATCGTCGGTTTGATTGATGAAATGATCAAAAAAATCTGGATCGAAAAGGAAAAAAGCGACGGTTTCGGCAAAATCTTCATTAGGAGAACTGGTGGCATAAGGTGACACAAAACCTCTGTTAAGTGCTTCCTCATCTGTAAGATTAAACCATGACCCGGCACTGGTGTATCCCCGGGTTGTGATGGTTTCAAAAGATGCAGGCAGCTTATAGCGCTGATGGACTGTGTGTGCAAACTCATGATAGACAGTTTGCAACTGTAAAGTACGCCACTCGTCATCTTCTTCATCTATTGAGTTGACATTGGTAAATGTGATTCGTGCGCCGGCATCTGCTGTTCCCAGTGTAACTGTGCCGTCGGGGTTGAAAATGAACCCACCGAGTAAGATAATTTCTGCTGGCACATGATCTCTGAAGAAAGCTTCACCATTAGCAACTTCCAGATACGGGTTTATCCAATAGTTTTGAATGAAGTCGAGCATAGGTCTTACAACTTCCACTTTTGGAGGAGTTACCCGTTCTCCCGGATTCACATATCTGTCCACATATCGATAACGAATGGCCATATCATATTCTTCGGTGAAGTTGTCCTCTATAAATTGATCAAGTTCATTTAACTCCAGATCTACATCCTTTTCGTCTACGTTGAGTGATTCATCCGGGTAACAAGAAGGCATGATCCACAACAAACAAAGCAGGCTAAGCGTGTACAAGCTTGTCGGAATCTTTACTTTGAATGTGATAGAAGCGTTTTTCATGTTATCTGTCGTTCGGTTCTAACCCTCCCACGTCCTGTGCCGATTGTGGAATCTGAAATATTTTTCTTTTGTCATTAGACTCCAGGCGTATGGTCGATCCATCGGCCAGGTTGTGTGTGACCGATAGACCATATCTTTTGATGTCAAACCAGCGCATACCCTGAATGATAAATTCTTTTTGCCGCTCAAATAAGATGTAGTTGAGCAAAATCAACTGATCAGTGAAATCCGGGTCATTGTTGGCACCGAAGAAAGCTCTCAATCGGGCGTAAGTCAAGTCAGTAGACCCACCACTATATCTGCGGCTGACAAAGGTTTGCAGATCCGCCAACGCTGCATCCAGGTTGTTGACCAGCACATAGGCTTCAGCTCTATTTAAAAGCACTTCTTCTCCACTAAAGCTGATCGCAATGTGGTAAGGTGTCCCTACATTAGAATTCAAACTGCTCCGTTCGAAAAGGCTTTGAAACCTTACTGGAAGCAGCCCATTGTCTCCTTTTACAAAGGCTGGGTTTTCTCTTTCATCTGTTGTGCTTGGGAATAGATTGGCAGCAAACAAGTCGGAATAGTCCTCATCGAGTGGGCCATGCGCAAAATCCGTTCGCTGAACCAGTGATATTTTCCGCATCAAAAGAATGTTAGCTGGCAAGTCTGGTGATGTATAGAGTTGGGGATATCCAGTGATTGAGGACTTTGCATTTTGGAACTCATCAGAAGTCATATCGCGAACATACCGACCGGGATTGGAGCCTAATAATTGACTGCTATATTCAATGCAATCAAATGGTTCACCTTTCCATAGATAATAACGAGAAGCAAAAGCGAGTGCTGCATTCTTATTGAAATGATATTTGCCAGAATTGTTGTAATAAGAGTCATCCACCATCTCAAGCCCGTCTTCAAGATCATCTTCTACTTCGCGATAAACCTTTCTTACGGATTCACGCTTATAGGTTTCGATGAAAACGGTTTCCGGTGTTTTGACATACGGCACTCCATCCTCACCATCATCAATTGTGAAATGTTGCCCAAACATATTGACTAGCATAAAATGGCCATAAGCACGAGCGAGTTTTGCTTCGGCCTCTATGGCGTCTTTGTGTGCCTCGTCTTCGTCATTTTCCACAGGAAGATTATTCAGTTCGGCCAGCACTTCATTGGCATGAGCAATGGCATTGTAAGTTTCAAACCAGAAAAAATCAGGAGTATCCAGTTCGGTAGGACCGGTGGTAATGTCCTCCCATTCATAGGCCTGCTGCTGAGCTGGCCGGATGGTTACGCCCGTGGTGAACCCTACATTATCAGTCATCCAGTCAGTAAATGCCGGACTGGCAATGGAATATGCATTGGTCAGAAGTTGGGCACTTTTCTCAAAATCATCGAGCTTCACTCGGTTGTCAGGGGCGACATCCAGGAAGTTGTCACATCCACTGGCCACAAAAAGAACTCCGATTCCCGCCCAGGCACATAATCGATATGTCAAATTTCTCTTCATTAAAACCCAACGTTTAATGTGAAAGTCAAAGTTTTTGGCTGAGGCAATGAAACACCACCACTACTAAAAAATTCCGGGTCTTGTCCGTTGAGCTTACTGTCTGAATAAAGTAGGGCCAGGTTTTGAGCTTCTACACTGATTGACGCTGAAGCCAATCCCATTTTACCAATAAGCGCAGGGGGCACTGCGTATCCAAGTCTGACAGTTCGCAACCTTACGTAATCACCATCTGCTACACGCACTGTACTTTTATTATAAAGTTGATAAGCCAATACCACATTACCATTCGTTTGCGTGACTCCTCTGTCCAGTATTACCGGCACATCTGTAAGTTCTTCGTCACCAGGCACTGCCCATCTGTTCACCAATTCCGCAGGTAGAGCGTCAAAATCCGTGTAAGTTGAAAAGAAACCATCGTTGAGACGAACCTTATAGTCAAACTTGTAGGAAAGCAGCACCGTAAATGTGAACCCTTTAAAATTTAATGTGTTGGTCAAACCACCTGCACCTCTTGGTTCCACGGGGCCTTCATATTGTAAGGTTGCCTGCAGTGATTCTCTGTCCTGTAGGTCATATTGGTAGACTATTTCTCCATTTTCATCATAGAATGTAGGAATGCCCTGGCTGTTTAAACCGGCAAACCTTGTAGAAAAAAGTCCGCGTCTTGGTCCTCCCAGCACTGCAGCTCCATTCTGATTGATGGCGTCAGCGATTCTCGGGCCAAAGTCCAATCGGGTCACCTGATCTTTGGTATACCCAATATTGAAATTGGTCCTCCATGAAAATGTGCCATTGTTGATGTTTTCGGTAGAGATGGTCACTTCAAAGCCATCAGCTCTCATATCTGCAAAGTTTCCTGATTTAAGGCCTTGTCCACCAACACCACTGGTCTGTGCGGTCTCGATCAGGTCAAATGCATTTCTTTGATAATAATCAAGGGAGGTGTTGATGCGATTGCTAAAGAAGGAAATGTCAGCACCGATGTTGAGTTCTTTGAGTTTCTCCCAGGTCAACTGGGTATTGGTGAGGTCCTGTATATAGAGGTATGGCTCCACATCATTTGGACGAACAGTCACATCTGCTTGTAGGTTTAAAAGGGCGCTGGCATTCGGAGGAAGGTTTCCGGAGATTCCATATGTACCCCGAATTTTTAGGTTATCGATCCAAGGGACGTTGAAAAAGGATTCGTTCGTCGCATTCCAAGCCCCACTCACATTCCAGGTAGGCAGATATCTTGCGGACTTGCTTTCACCCAGTTGGTTTGAGCCGTCATAACGTACTGTGAAATTGGCCACATATCGTGATTTATAAGAGTAGCCGCCATTGATAAATGAACCAATAAACCGATCTTTTGAACTGGATAACCTGTAGTAGTCAATATTCTGGAGGTTAAAGAATTCGATGATGTTAGGGTCAGTGACCACCACTCCACCACTCTCATATATGACTCCCATCCCGGTGGTGCTTGATTCGGATCGATTCGAAAATCTGATTTCCTGGCCAAGGAGCAGGTTGATTTCGTGAGCTTCTGCAAAGACCCGGTTCCAATCAGCACTTACACGGCTATAAAAGTTCAAAAGTTCGCTTTGGTCCAGATAATTAAATCCTCCCTGCGGTAGAATGACGACAGGATTAAGGCCCGGATTATCCGGATCCCGGTACAGGAGGTTGTTGGCATCCTGGATAAACTGGGTACCATTCGCACGGTACGCTTCAGCTTGGTTAGAATTTTCATGGACTGTATGATCTCTTACCGTATTCGCATACCGCCCTTGCATCACCCCTTTGATGTTCAGGTGTTTTGAAGGGGAAATGGTAAAGTCCGTCTGGGCCGAAAAATCAGAAACACTAATGTCAATAAAATTGTATTGCAGCTCCTCCAAAATGTTGAACGGAGCATAGTTTCTGCGGAAGTACTCTAAATTACCATCGTCATCATAAGGTCTGATAGAGCGCGCGGTATTGAGCGAATAACTAAAAGGATTGATGTCAAAATTTCTGCTGAACCGTCCTGTAATCGGGTCAAACTCTCTATTTCTAGTTCCCGGCACTCGCTGGTCTCGATAGCTCGCACTGAGCTTTAGGCCAAAAGTGAAAATATCCGAAAGGAAATAAGTGTTTCTGGCGGAAGCGGTTACCCTGGACACATTGTCAGCTACGGTCTGGCCCTGGTCGTTCAGATAGGAAATGGAGTAATAGCTGTTGGACTTTTCACTACCGGCAGTGAAACTCACCGAATGTTGCTGCTGTAAACCGGCATCCCTAAAAAGAACATCAAACCAATCAGTGTTTGCATTTTCATATTTATTGAGAAATTCTTCATTGAGCGTTCCTCCCGGCCCCCAGGCAAGCTCATGGTTAGCAATCCGGGTAAACATCTCACCCATTGCTCCATAATTTTGTGCTCTAACCGAAGTAGTAATGTCCACCAACCCTTTATCATAGAGTTCGCGATAGACGGACATTTCTTCAGCAGAGTTCAGCAAATTGAATTGGTTATAAGTAGGTCTTAATTTAAATGAATAGTTGCCGGAGTAATTGACTTTGAGCTTGCCACTCTTTCCTCTTTTGGTGGTAATTACAATTACGCCATTGGCCGCCCGGGCGCCATAAATGGCCGTGGCGGAGGCATCTTTGAGAATCTGGAAAGACTCAATATCGTTAGGGTTGAGGTTGGCAATGGAGGAGGAGATCAGCGTGTTGGCATTTCCTGAGATGAAATCATCCGTGTTGACATTGGCCAGGTCTTCAAGAATCACTCCATCCACGACAAACAGTGGCTGGTTGTTTCCATTGATGGAAGCGTTACCCCGAATCCGGATTTTTGGCGTGGTGCCAAAGGTTCCCGATACATTGTCCACATTCACACCAGCCACCTGGCCTTCCAGAGCCCTGCTCACATCACTTAGGCCATTGACTTTGATGTCGTCCATTTTCAGGCTTTGTGATGCTCCGGTAAATAGCTTGCGATTGACTTCCTGAAAGCCGGTGACCACCACCTCACCCAGAATGGAGGTGGCTTCTTTTAATTGTAAGCTGATGGGTTGGAAATTTTTAACCAGCACCTCCTGGCTTTCCATACCAATCATGCTAATGATCAGTGTTTGGCCGGTGTTCACTTCTATTCTGAAGTTTCCATCCAGATCCGTTACAGTACCAGTGTTTTCTCCTTCAATCTGAACAGTGGCACCAATAAGTGGATCCCCGGCAGGATCGGTTACTGTTCCTGATATAGTGGATTGGGATAAACACTCAAAAACCGTTACAAACGAAAACAGGACAAGTACAAATCTTAGTACCAAATTCTTCTATTTACCTCTCGAAATAATGATTAACAGTCACTTTTACGGATTGACCATAAGCTTCATACAGAGCAACTAATTCTTCTTGACTGTCAATTGTTGCAGTATCAGTTACGGCATCTGGAAGAAGGTTGTAGGTAACTTCTGCACTTAGTAAGAGCTCATCATCATCCACGTCTTCAACAATCACATACGTATCTGGCAACCCCTCATCGTCCTCAACATCTAATTCTATTTCATCATCATCTCGTTCCCAAGTCCCATCGTCTTCTACTCGACCATTAGAAAACCTAAGAGTTCTTTCGAACGTCATGTCTGCATTGAACTCTATCGTGAATAGTGATTCTCCGTATACGTTAATATCGGTCACTCCTTCAAAATTCACAAAACCATTAGGTAGATCCACCATCTCCATTTCTACTAATTCCCATTCACCTACCAAAGGGTCTATTTCGGGTTCATCATCTTTACAAGAAGCTAAAATGAGTACAGCCAGGCTGAGGAGGAGTAAATAATTTTTCATATGTTTCTAGTTATAGTAAATGTTTTATTTCACAAACTTTGGTAATCACAAAGCAATACAGAATCCTACTTCCCTTATAAGTGACTAAAAATAATCCATAACAATGACTAATCATAAGCTTAAGCTGATAACCACACAAGATGGTTCGCATAGTTTGCTCCGTGAAGATATGAATGAAACCTATCATTCTTTTCATGGAGCCCTCGGCGAATCCAAATATGTTTTTATAGAACAGGGGCTGGAGTATTTGGTGGAAACCAAAAAGCTTACAGAAATCAGCGTGCTGGAAGTTGGTTTCGGGACTGGTCTAAATGCCTATCTATCAGCTATATGCGCTCAAAATCACCAGGTCAAAATCAATTATCACACACTGGAGCCTTATCCTGTGCCTGAAGAACTTTACGCTCGATTCAATTTTGCAGAGACAGATAAGTTGAAGGCTTTATTACAACAGCTACATCAGGTAGAATGGGGTCAACCAATTCAAGTTTCTTCTTTTTTTAATTTTCAAAAATATCAGGTTACTCTTGAGGAATTTGAATCCAAAGAGCTCTTTGATGTGATTTTCTTTGATGCATTTGCGCCATCCAAGCAGGCTGAAGTCTGGCAGCTGAGCAATATCCAGAAGTGTTTTGATTCTTTAAATAAAGAAGGAATACTGACCACCTATTGTGCTCAAGGCCAGTTTAAGCGCAACCTCAAATCGGCGGGATTTGAAATAGAAACGCTTAAAGGAGCCCAGGGCAAAAAGGAAATGGTGAGAGGAATTAAGTAAGTACACAGTACTTTCATTTCAAATGATCTGGTAGTGGTATCTTCTGTCCTTGCTCATCCGGAACAGGAGCCTGTCGAAGAGGCTTAATGGGAATCAACCCTGTCCAAACCGGGAAATCTGCTTCACTTTCTTCATGGCCAGGCCATCCAGCACGTATTTTGGCAGAGGCTTCATCCAGAGAGAACCTGATCCCCGTGGTTTTGGCCATCTCCTTTTTGGTCATAGGGATCAAATAGTCCCAGCTATTAGGTACCATTTTTTCCGTGAGTTGCTTAAAAGCTTCATACTTCAGATCCTCATCTTCTATTAATTCTCCTTTGGCAAAAACCACCACAGATCGATAATTGACAGAATGGTGAAAGGCTGTTTTGGCCACCACCAACTCATCAGCCAGCATGATGGTTACACATACAGAGCGCCCATCGCTCAGTGTGCGCATCAGGTGTGACCCAACAGATCCATGCACATAGATGTAATTGTCCATTCTTACAAAAGACTGTGGGATGCTGAAAGGCTCGTTGTTTTCTGAATAACTCAGCGTGCAAAATAGAGCTTCATCCAGAATAGAGTAAATCATTTCATCTGAATAGTGAGCGCGCTGGTTAGCCATGCGACTTGGTATTGTTTTTTCGGTTTTTCTACTCATGATTTCTTGTTTTTGATCCATCAAATGTAGAAGTTTAACGGACTAGTGAAATAGTCCACATTGTTAAAAAGAAGTAGTCCGGTATGCTGATAAATTTGATTGACCTGCAAAAACAAAATGGGGATGAACCCATCTATCGACAGATAACCCATCAAGTTGTTGATTTAATCAAGAAGCAAATCATCAAACCAGGCTACAAACTACCAGGCACGAGGAAATTGGCAACAGAATTAGGGATTAACCGACAGACTGTAATATCCGCTCTTGATCAGTTGGTCATAGAAGGTTGGCTGGAATCCATTCCCGGTAAAGGGACATTCGTTTGCAAAACGTTTAATCGAGCACCTGAGGTGTTTGAACTTCAGGAGTCCATGATGAATAGAGCTCCTGTTCACGTGATCCCATCAAGCTTGCAGCGTGACTTACACCTCACCAAGCAGAAGTATCATTTGGATGATGGGTTGCCTGATCCCCGTCTCGCTCCCACTGCAGAACTGGCCAGGGCTTACAAGAGCTACCTGACCAAAGGCAACGTGTACCCGAGATTTACTTATGGAGATACTAAGGGGCATTTGTATTTGCGGGAAGCACTCTGCCAATACCTTTTGGAATCACGGGCGATGAATCTGATCCCGGATCAAATCATCATTACGAGAGGAGTGACTCAGGCACTCTATTTATGTATCAAAGGATTTCTGCAACCAGGTGATAAGGTGGCAGTAGGTGAACTTAACTGGGAATCCGCCAACGCTAACTTTCACTATCATGGTATGGAGCTGATCAAAGTAAAAGTAGACGAGCAAGGCCTGGACACTGAGCATTTGGCAGATTTGATGGCAAAGTATGAGATCAAAATGGTCTACCTGACTCCCCATCACCAGTATCCGACTACTGTGATCATGCCGGCAGCACGCAGATTGAAGCTTATCCAACTCGCCCGGGAGCATAATTGCTATGTTTTTGAGGATGATTATGACTATGACTTTTACTATTCTGCCAATCCTGTAATGCCGCTGGCATCAGCCGAACACGGAGATTTCGTGTTGTATGCTGGATCGTTTACCAAAGCGATTTCACCGGTTTTCAGGGTAGGCTACCTGGTGGCCAATCCGAACCAGATTGATTATTTATCAAGAATCAGGCGTATGATCGATCGTCAAGGAGATGCACTGCTTGAGTTGGCCATTGCTGAAATGCTAAATATCGGGATTATCCAACGCTACCTGAATAGAAATCGAAGAATCTATCAGCAACGACGGGATTTTTTTGCTGATCAGTTGATCACCCATTTAGCTGATTATGTGGATTTCAAAAAGCCCCAGGGTGGAATGTCCATTTGGACACATTTTGATTCATCAATTAACCTGAGGAAACTCTATGAACAGGCGTTAAGGCATGATTTGTATATCCCCAGTGGAGAGCAGATTTCTCAAGGAAACCACAAACTGAATGTGACGCGGTTGGGCTACGCTTCGTCTACAGAGGAAGAACTAGAGGAAAGTGTGAAGATTTTGAGGAGGTTAATAACCAACCTCTAGATCTCGTAAGAAAGCCCTTTCCTTCGCTTTCGCCTTTCTAAAATCAAAGTTCAATGTTTTAGAGTCCGCCTTGAGCTGCACACGGTTAAACGAGTGAAGCAGCCCTTTCCTAAATACAACTTTCCCGGAATAGCTTTCTTCCGGGAGTATTCTTGTCTTAATAAATAGTTCACTTGGGAGGTAGAGCAGCTCCTGCCGTGCATTGGATTCACTCGTTCGGACAGCTTGGGACATCACTTCTGTCGTTGCCAAACCAACTTCTGTCAATGCTTTTCTCCTGATGAGCCGCTCTTGATCTGATGCATCCCAGCTCTCCTTCTGCGAATCTCTTGAGTCGCTGGCAACATCTGCCACAATGAGTGCAGCACCAAAAACCAACGCAACAATTGCCATTCCTTGTGCTGCCTTTATTTTGTCCTGATAGAAGACCTCTATATCGTTAGTGCCCATGGCTTTAACCGGATATATGGGATCATCTGTTGTGAAGAAACCATCACTGGTATAGTTTATCAAAGGAAGCTTACTCAAAAACACCGTATCCTGGCCATGATTTTCAATATTCAACCAAAATGTAATAAAATCACCACTAATGTTTAGACACTCCATCGAATAGGAGACATCTTTTGTATCTATGAACGTTTGGTAATTGTTTTGCTCAACTGAGTAGTCGATTGGCACAAGATACTGTGAGCATCCAATTGAGAGCAAGGAGAGAAAGATCAAGACGGTTTTCATAGGCACCGTAACCTCAATAATCAAACCAAACTGGGAATAGACTAGATCAAAAGGTGAATTTAGTCTCCCACAACCTAGAATCAACCTCACCAATCTTATCAGAAAACTGATGGTACTTACCATCCTTTAGGATGAATCCCAATGCCAGCTTTGTTTCGGGATCTACCGCCCAATATTCCTTAACCCCAAACTTTTCATACAAGTCTCTTTTGATGATCAGGTCATGGTCTCTGTTTCCTGGAGAAAGTACTTCCACCAGAAGATCGGGAACGCCATTGATATGACCGTTTTCGTCCAAGATGTGCATGTTGTTTTCTAAAATAACAATAATGTCCGGCTGTACCGCATTGCTGGTTTCGTCGAGGTAAACATCCAGAGGAGCAGTAAGGACTGTTCCTAGATTATTTTGATCTAAAAACTTCTTCAGGCTAAAGTTAATTTCATTCAAAAGAACCTGATGTTTTGCTAAGGGTGACGGTGACATATAAATCTGGTCATTAATTAGCTCAGCCAAAGTCCCTTCCGGCAAGCCTTTATAGATTTCCATGATTGTTTTTGGCGGACGTGTAATCGTTTTTCCCATTTCTCAGCGCTTTAATATAAAGTTAACCAAAACCGTGAATAATGGTTCAAGAGGTTCTAGGCCAGATGTTTTGCAACAAATGGCTTTCGCATCACCAGATAAAATCCCACAGCTACTACCGCCCCAAAACATCCGGCGATCATCCACCAGGCACTAAAACCCAAAGCAGCGACCATGTTGGTTCCTATAAGTGGGGCGAACACAAATGCACTGGCAAACGCAACAGAATAGAGGCCCATGTAAGCACCTTTGTTCTTCTTGCCACTACGATTGACCGTATAGGTGACCATAAATGGCATGGCGAAAATCTCTGCAAAGCTGATAACCACACAAGCTACATAAAGTCCCACTTTTGCTTCAATGGCGTACAGGCAAACAAAGGCAAGGCCATTGAGCAGGGTTCCAAAAATGATCAAGGTACGGAGCGGGATCTTCTCACCGATTTTATAGACCAGGATCATCTCAAAGAAAAATACAATGAAGCCATTGAGGCCCAGCAACAAACCAATCTCCTGCTCAGGGAGGTGATAAACCTCGCGGTGGTAGATGGGCCAGGTACTGAACAGCTGGAAAAACAAGGTGGCAAAGCCCATGACCAGCAGGATAAATCCAAGAAACTGGTAATCTCGCCACACACTAGGATCGGTAGGGGAGCTTGCGGTTTCCTGGGTTGCTTGTTTGTTGGGCTGCTTGTTTCTAAAATAGAAGAAGAACAAAACCCCGGCACCAATACAGGTCACCCCATCGGCAATAAAAAGGGAAGTATAAGAAACCGCAGCCAGCAAACCACCCAAAGCCGGGCCAAATGAAAACCCAAGGTTGATTGCCATGCGGTTGAGGCTAAATGCGCGGGTCACATTTTCCGGTTTGGCATAGCTGGCCACAGAGATTTGGTTGGCCGGCCGCATCATTTCCGAAATCAAGCTTACGAAAAAAATGAAGATGGCCAGTGGGTAGAACGACTGGACTTGTGAAAGGGCAAAGAACATCACACCACCACCAATCAGGCTAAAGGTCTGCACCTTAAAGTTGCCAATTTTGTCAGTAAGCCATCCACCCAAAAATGATCCGCCAATGGCACCCAAGCCAAACATGCTCATCACCCAACCGGTCTCTATCAATGAAAACCCGAGTGAACTCGTGAGGTAAACACTCAGAAAAGGGATCACCATGGTGCCACTGCGATTGATCAATATGACCAAAGCCAGCATCCAGGCAGCTGGTGACAATCCGCCATAGGCGTTTTTGAAAAGAGTGAGGATCGATTTCAAGAAATTAACGTCTATTCATCAAATCTGGTCACTTCTGGAGTTAATCTCTGGCCAAAACTGCTTTTATTCGAGAAATTGAAAAAGCCAACCACGGGTATGGCCGGGTCATCCACAACAATGTTGGTTGGAAGATTGGCTGGAGGTGTGGCAAACAATGCTCCAAATCCCCCAGGGCGATTGGACTCTTGCTGTAAACGAATAAGGAAAAACCAGGCATCTGGCGAAATGGCGTGTAATTCCAGGTAAAGAGAATCCGCTTGTTTACCAATTGTATTTTCGTCAATCTGGAAGTAAGGCTCTCCATCCAACGCATACTTTTTAACTCCGCCATCATTTCTGTCTCCCTCCAGTATGACCTGTAGTTCGTCTCCTTCTACTTTTACTTTTGACTCATTGATAGTAAATGTGCCATCAGTATTAGCTGTGATAGTGTCGTCCACGTCATAATTTGGAATCGGATTGCTATTGATATCAGACTCGAATGGATTGGCAAAAGTTCTTATGGGAAAGATAAAAGGGATGCCATCACCATTTCCTTCAGAAAAAGATGCATCAAAGAACAAATAGATCTGTTCCGGCTTATTTAAAAATTTGCCATTTCGCCAGGCTTTGAGCCAATAAGCATCACCAATACCATCCGGATCTGTGCCAAAAAACTCGCTATAATAGTACCCAGGGCCAAACGCAGATTCTGGTTCATAGGTATAAATAATACTATCAATGTCTACTTTTCGCGGAAGTGTAGTTCCTGAAGTATAGGTATGTCCATCATGAACTATCTCCAAAAGATAATTTGTACCGGTCACTCCAAACGTATCTGGTGAATTGTAAACATATGTCCCTGGCACCGTTTCAGGAAAGTCAAAGACCATTCCTTCACTATCAATCACACGGATGTTGGCTCCGGAAACAGTTGGTGGCAGTTGATTTTCATAATAGGGTTGGGTGGTGGTTAACTTAATCACGTGCTCACCAGGTCCTCTGGTCAGCCATGCGTCCACCACCAGGTAAGCTTCATTTTCATTGACTTTTACATCCACTATAGATTCACATGCGCCAATCCCAATGACCAAAACAATTAGGTATAGATATCTTAAATTCATTGTGCTTAAAACTTAAAGTTGTAAGAGATTCCGGGTATTAGCGCCGCAAATATTGACACCTGAACGGCTTCAGTGGTGTATGGTTCACCATTCTCCGGAGTTTCTCTTCCTTGTCTGAAGTAAATTGTAAAAGGGTTTTGTCGAGCATAGATATTGTAGGCCGTGAAGACCAAACTCTGTTCACCTTTTCGCTCCTGACCATTTCTCTTTACATCCTTAAATGTCCAGGTGGCCGATAAATCCAACCGGTGACTGGTAGGTACTCTACCCGCATTTCTCGAGTCTACTGTAGCCGCCAAATATCCTTGTTGAGTATATCTTCCATCAGGGGAGGTAAAAGGTGTGCCACTGATTACACTTAAGTTAGATGATAAAGTCCACCACTTATTTATTTCATAGAATGCTGACCAGGTGACATTGTGAAGTTGATCAAAGCGGGTGTAATACCAATCTCCGATTCGCTCAGGATCCCCATCCTCATACTGAATGCCATCTACCTTGAGCAGAGATCTTCCGAGTGTATAGCTGATCCAGCCTGTGAACTTTCCTTTGTTCTTTTTGAGGTACAATTCCAAACCGTAAGCCCTTCCGATCCCGGCCAACAATTCACCCTCCAAGGTTTCATTGAAAAAGAGGTTCGCACCATCGATATAATCAATCTGGTTTTCATTGTGTTTGAAGTAAACTTCGGCTGATGCCTCGTACATGTTCTTTTTAAAATTTCTAAAATACCCGAGAGCCACCTGATGACCAATTTGAGGTTTGATGTTATTGGTAGTTGGCGTCCATAAATCCAATGGGTTTGATGCTGTGGTATTAGAAATAAGATGAATGTACTGTGCCATCCGATTGTAACTGGCCTTGACAGAGGAAGTAGCCGTCAGTTGATACTTTAGTGCCAGCCTTGGCTCAAGGTTATGATAAGTATCAATGATTTCCCCTCTCTCTGTTTCTTTGGCGTCAATTACTGGCTTTTTGTATCCTGGAACAGTGTCACCATATGTGAATACATCCGCCCCTCCTAAATAATTGAAATTGGAATAACGTATGCCGCCCTGAACAGTCATTTTGCCCATTTTTTGCTCCAATCCAACATATGCTGAACTCTCCAAAGCTTGTTTTTCATCCAGGCTAATGTCTACTTCTTCCCCTACACTTACTCCTCTTGCTTCTGCTGGTTTGAATCGATAGAAGATCGCATCGGCCCCAAATGTGAGTTCGCTGTTGGTATTGATGAAATAACTGAATTCTGGTTTGAATTGGTAAGAAATGATGTTTGAGTCCCATTCGAATAAATCTTCATCATCATCCCCAAAAGCTAAAGAATAGTCGTAATCACTGACAAGTAATGTTACATTGGAGAAGAGCTGGTCGCTAAACAGGTGGTTCCATCTCAATGTAGCCGTTTTATTTCCCCAGGTGAACCCCTGCGTTTTGTCAAACATAAAGACATCCCGCCCTAAATAAGAAGAAAGGAAAATCCTGTTTTTGTCATTATAAGTATAGTTTGTTTTGAGTGTGAGGTCATAAAAGTAAAGCTGTGCTCCATCTTGAAGAGCTTCCACAAATGGTTTAAATAACACATCAGCATAGGATCTCCGGCCAGCAATGATGAACGAGGCTTTATCTTTAATTAGCGGTCCTTCCACGGCCAGTCGACTAAAAATCGTGCCTACACCACCCGATACAGCATATCGCTTGTTGTTTCCCTCCTTCATCCTTACATCAAGGACAGAGGAAATCCGACCACCATACTTGGCAGGGATTCCTCCTTTGTACAACTTCACATCTTTTACAGCATCAGGGTTGAACACTGAGAAAAAACCAAGCAAGTGGGATGAATTGTAAACAGGAGCTTCATCTAGCAAAATCAGGTTTTGCCCAACACTGCCTCCACGTACGTTAAAGCCAGATGCCCCTTCGCCAACTGATGAAACTCCCGGAAGAAGCTGTATACTTTTGATAACATCCACTTCTCCGAGGAAAGCCGGTATTTTCTCAATCGTTTTGATATCCATCTCCTGAGTACTCATTTCCACTTCAGAGACATTAGCATCTTCTGCTTTAGCAGAGATTACCACTTCCTGCAGTTGCTGTTCACCAGCGGATAGTTCTACATCTATCCGTTGATTTGATGTAAGATTGATTGATCGGGTAATGGTTTCATACCCAACATATCTAAAATCTATCGTGTAATCACCTGGCGGTACAGTGATGGAGTAAAAGCCATAAACGTTGGTGATATTTCCAGAAGATAGTTCATTGACTACCACTGTGGCACCTATTAACGTTTCGCCATCACTGGCATCTCGCACATATCCGCTGAGAGTTACTTTTTCCTGTCCGAATCCTGCACTCCCTATGAGCAGTCCGAAAATGATAATTAGGCTTAGTCTTTTCAAAATGTAGTTTGAGTCTTATTAGTTTGATCCTGATTTATGTCTATTAGGAAATTAATTCATCAACTACCCCTATGGGTAGCAGAATGTTTTCAAAAAAAGTGGATTAATCTTTAGTGACTTACCAAATGATGGAAATCAATAAAATTTGGGACCCGTGGTAAATACGACGCTTTGCGGAAGAAGTTCAGGAAATCGTATTAATTATCAGAGAAATCTGCGTTTGCATTCTAACGTTTCAGCCAGATGTGAGTTATACCTGAGATTCATTCAGTCAATGACCATATTTTTTAATGATTTTCAAATCCATAATAATTGGCCTTACCACCTTGTTATCAATAGCTGCATGTATTCCATTGATTAGAAATGATTATTGGATTTTCAGGATATTTGAGTTTCCAAGGTATCAAAAATGGTGGATATGTTCTGCATTGCTTGCAGCTACCGTTTGTCACATACTCTACTTTTCAGATGTCTGGATCAGCAGGGCTTTAATGGTTCAGTTCTTCATCTTCGTTTATTTGAGCTATCAGATTTTCCCTTTTACACCTTTTGCGCCAAGACACATCAAGAGTAACAGAAACCCGGAGAGAACTCCAGTCAGATTTGTGATTTCTAATGTGTACCAATACAACAGAAAGAGCAAGAAACTGATCAAAGAAGTCAGCAGGTACGAGGTGGATGTTATGGTCTTTGTAGAGACTGACCGCTGGTGGAGGGATGAACTGGTCGATGCTTTTGAAAAGGAATTTCCACATAGGGTCTTAAACCCACTGGAAAACACCTATGGCATGTTGTTTTTTTCAAAACATGAGTTGACCAAAACGGAGGTTAGGTATCTGGTAAAAGACGACATTCCCTCTATCCGTACCAAGATCAATCACCCCAATGGTCAAATCTTGTTTTATGCTATTCACCCTGAACCACCAGTCCCAAGTGAAAACCCGAAATCCACTGAGCGGGACAAGGAGATACTTATGGTAGCCAAAGAGGCTTGTCAGGAAAAATTGCCTGTGATTGTGGCAGGAGATCTAAATGATGTGGCATGGAGTTATACAACAGAGCGGTTTGTTGAGGTTTCCTGCCTGAAAGATCCGAGACGTGGAAGAGGAATGTTCAGCACCTTTCATGCCAATTATCCCTTTTTTCGCTGGCCGTTAGACCATCTTTTTTGCTCCAATCATTTTGAAGTGAACCGGATAAGAACCCTAAGAAGAGTAGGGTCTGATCACTTGCCGATATATGTTGATTTGGTTTTGAAAGAATAGCTAAGGCAAAGGAATGTAGGTGTCATCACCTGGTACTTTTGGAAAAGCCTTGTTTTTCCAATCTTCTTTGGCTTGCTCAAGAGTGGCCTTATCCGAAGACACCCAGTTCCAATAAATGTATCGCTCTTCGGGAAATGGTTGCCCACCAAAAAGGAACAAGTGAGTGTTCTCTTTCATTATAAGTTCACAAGCATTGTCCGTTTTAGAAACGAGCATATTGCCAGCACTTACCTGATGCTCGCATGCCTGAATTGAGCCCTCTACGATGCAAATCCCGATTTCTCCTGAGACTTCTCCGACAATTTTTAATTGATAGGGATCCTTGCATTTTACTTCCACCATAAATAAATCGGAGTGAACAGGCAAAGGAGATTTTTTGCCAAATGCTGTACCTGCCACCAGCGTGAATTCAGCAGACTTATCTACCCACTTTGGGAGCTGCTTCTTATCCAGATGATGAAACTCTGGCTCACATTGCTCCAGTTCTTTAGGTAAAGCCACCCAAATCTGATATCCATGCAGCTGATGAGTATTTCCATTGCGAAGGTCTGGGGGTGTTCGTTCTGTATGTGTTACGCCTTTTCCGGCGACCATCCAATTTAGCGAGCCGGGTACAATCCGCTGTTTGCTTCCCATACTGTCTTCATGCATGATTTCACCCTCAAGTAGAAAAGTAAGGGTAGAAAGACCAAGATGAGGATGCTGATCTACATCCAAATATTTAACAGGACCCATAGTACTTGGCCCCATATGGTCAATAAAAATGAACGGACCAACCATCCGCTTTTTACGGAAAGGGATCAATCGGCCAACCATAAAGTCACCAATATCCCTGCTTCTTTCTTCTATTATCAGATCTGAATTTGACATAGCAAAATTGTGTCCTATAAGTTAATCAACATCTCCTGACCAATGATCAACCTGAATAAAAAATCCTTGTATACAAATTACAATCCAAGCGCCCAAATTCCCGGATAGTCCCTGGAATAACTGTAGGTTCTCCAAAGTCTTTTACCATCCATGGTCATCTTCCAAACTACTTCTTTGTCAGGTGTAACCTCGGTTGCGGTAAATTGGGTGCCAGAGCTTATCAGTGTATTTCCATTAGGTAAACGTTCTGCTCCGGAAAGTATGGGTGAGAATAACTCATCATCATCGTAAGACCACACAACTTTTGGCGGAACATTAAAGTCGAAATTATCAGGAATGTCCAACTCAATGACATTGGATTTCCCTTCATCAGGATTGTTGCTAAATACCAACATGTTTCCTTTACCCGGAACGGACCCTTCTATCAAGTTGGGATGATGCTGATAAGTAAAAAGGCGATCACCAGTTCCCTTATAAGTGGCTGGGTTTCCGAACCTATACAGGAGATCTCCCTTGGAACCTATTGCTTCCAAAGAAGTTGTCTGATGATCTATCACCCAAACCTCGCTATATTTTCTTACGCTTATGTAAATGATGTCCCGAGCTGCGTCATGGTCAATGCCATTGCAATGCATGAACTCAGGGCTGTCGGTTACATAATTTACATTGATCTTTTCAGGATTTTGGAAGAGGTAGCCAAACGTTGATTTTGTTTCATCCTCATCCTGAACAAGGTGGTCCCATGCATGCCACTCCCAAGCGATCTCTTGGGTCCCCGTGTCTATTTCATAAATAGCCTCAGAGTTCAATGTAGTGACCTCTCCGGTGTATCCAACGCTAATCAATTCCTGTGGGGTTTTCACCTCCCATGCCATTACCAGGACATTGCCATTGGGAAGCACTTCTAAATCATGATGTTGAAGCCCGCTTGTAGATGACATATCGTACTGCCAGGTAATTTGTTTGTTTTCATTTCTGATCTGAATACTTCCTCCATAGCCACCTTGCGACAGTGGAGCTGGTTCTAACTTGTGAACCGAAACGAGCGATCCATTTTGTAATAGTTCTGCGTCATTTCCAAGAAGATTATTATCCCCCAGCTCCCAGGCCGATACGGTAGTACCATCTTTAGTTACCAACCGGAGTTTTGAACTTCCCAGTTCATTTAATAAAACATATCCGTCATAAGCCTTATATGGGTTGTAGATGATGATTTGATCCTCACGAGTGATCCCATGGGTATCATCTTCATCATCCACATTGCGCACAAAGCCCAAGGGCTTTTCACAGGAGACCTGATTGACTTCCGGGTTTCCAAGTCCATCGCCATCACTGTCCAGAAACCAAATGAACTGCTGGCACTGAGAATCATTCTTGTCGTCATGATTTGAGACAAAGCCATCTGGTTTGGTGCAGCTGACTACTGATTCATTTTGATCCCCCAGCCCATCTTCATCGGTATCAGCATACCATGTTATTGGGTTTTCACAATTGCTATTGTGTTGGTCAGAGTCATCATCATTGTTGATGACGTATCCGTCTGGTTGGTCGCATTGTGATAGAAATACCTGAGGATTACCCAGCCCATCCTGATCCGAGTCTTCAAACCAGGTTTTTTTGAGGCAAGCTTCATCTTCCTGACAACCAGAAAAATAAAGTGCAAAGAGGGTCAATAGTACTATGGATGAGTGTTTCATTGAGTCAATTATGGCTAATATAAGGTTCAACCCTAAAAACAGCGAGAAGTTCAAAACCAATATTCTTTATTCATTCCTCAGGTTCTCGGCTGGGTTTACATGTGACGCCTTAATTAACTGTCCGGTGATAGTAAATGCCAGGGTCAAGGCCATTATTAGCATGGAGAGTATAAAAGGCATCAACCCCACAGGTTTAGGGTTGGGAAAGACTGATTGAATTAGGGAATTGATCATGAAAAATCCTGCCGGAGCACCTAGGACGAAACCTATCCCAACAATCCAAAAGTACTGTTTGGACGCAATTTTGATAATTTGACCTGTCGTGGCTCCCAGTATTTTACGTACGCTGAACTCTTTAATTCTACTTTGAATATTGAAGGAAAGCAGACCAAATAATCCAAGTGCTGCCAGAACAATGGCAATAGCCGAAATCACATTGATCACTACTATATTACCATCCAGCTCATTAAAGAATTGATCATATGCATTTGACTGTATCACCCGATCATAAGGATCATTAGGAGCGACATCAAGCCACAGCGCTTTCAACGAGGCATCCAGTGCGGTGAGATTACCTGGGGTGGATTTGAAAATTGCGTATTGATAGTTCTCTTCAGGAGTGACTTTGATAATAGACGGCAATAGCTGATCATAACCAAACCAGGACTGGTATTGAAAGTTTTCCACAACACCAACAACTGTGAGCAGTGTGCTGTCAACTGTCAGTCTTTCACCGATTGGCTGATCCCATCCCATTTTCTTTACAAATTGCTCATTGATCAGGATTTCAGGATTGTTCGCTGCATCCAACTTTCCATTGATCCATTGTCCTTCTTTAAGCTTCATTCGCATCATTTGTGGATAGTTGGCGTGAGTGTTGAAAACAACCGATCGCACCTCTGTTTCTCGCTGATGAACTGCATGTACATTGTAGTCGATACAAAGCTGATTAGCAGACCCCACAAATTCAGCAACCAATGGATTTGCTGAAGCAAATTCGTTGAGCGCGCTATATTGGGATGGGTCGTTGAGTGTGAGACTCAGTATCCCTTCTCCTTCATAGCCCCACTCCTGGTTCTTCTGAAAAACAGCATTGTCGGTGAAAAGAAAACAACCAACCACAGTGGTGAAGGCAAATGTGAGCTGAAAGGCGAGAAGAACCTTACTGAATACATTCTTGGTCCCGAATTTTGTGTTTCCCCGAAAAATACTTACAGGTTGAAACCTGGAGACATATAAAGCCGGGTAAAGACTCGATACGACTCCTACTAATATGAGAATAGAGAGGAAAAATACAACCATCATTGGGATGGAGGCAAACCGGAATGGAACACTAAACGGCAAAATACTATTGAGCCCCGGCATAAACAGGAAATACCCGATGAGTGTACCAATAATAAGTGCAACAAATACCTGGATTAAGTTTTCTACCAGAAACTGCACAGTAATTGCTCCTCTATTACTACCAACCACTTTTCTCAGGGCAATTTCTTTGAGTCGTTTGGTAGATGCTGCCACGGAGATATTCATATAATTGAAGCAGGCTAACACAGTAAGCAGAATAGCAATAATGCCCAGGGCGATTTGTCCGGCTGGATGCGAGCCGCCAGCTACTGCACTTCTAATCCTATGGCTTTGCTGACAGAGCGTTTCCAATGAAATCAACTCGAATGATTCTACCTTCCATTCCGGATCAAAACTATTTTGTGTTGAGATGTATTGATCAGCCTGCTCTGTCAGGGCCAGGGGATCTGCACCATCTTTGAGCATGATAAACGTGGCATCAGTGAAATATGACCAGTCAAATTTATCAACCAGTTGTAGCTCTCTAAGCTGCTCCATCGGCAAAAGGAAATTGAACCTCATGCTGGAGTTGTAAGGATATTTTTCAAGAACTGCTCCTACAGTAAATGTTTTGATATTGTTAGAACCAAACTTGAGGGTGAGTAGCTTACCTACAGGATCTTCCAGTGCAAAGTATTTTTCAGCCATATCATATGAAATGACAATATGATCTCTTTTTTCAAGTGTATTTCGATCACCAGCAAGCACACTAAAGTCAAGCATTTTTAAAAATCCGGGATCAGTGAACACTAACAGCTCATTGAAGACATTGTCTTCATATTTTACATTGGCATATTGGTATTCTACCCGAAACATTTCTTCAACCTGACTGTGATTTTCAACTAGAATAGACCCCAGTTCCACAGGAGAATCGCCCCACAATTCAAGTTCACCCTCGCTTTTTACATTGTTCACTACCTGGTAAATCTTCTTTGTATTCGTATGGTAGTTGTCCATGTTCTGCTGCATGTCAATGAAGATAAACAGCGTGATTAATGTAGCCAGAGCCAATGCCAGCCCGAAGATGTTAATACTGGATGTTACCCAATAGCGGGTCATATTTCTGAACCCGACGTGCAAGTAGTTTCTAAGCATGATGATAGCGTTTGATCTTTGATTAATTGTATGGGTTCTTTTGATGTTTGACCATCGGAAAAAACGAAGTGTGTCCCAGAGAAACTTTCTTTTGGCAAAACCTGCTCCCTTTTCCTCAATTCTCCGATCAAACAGCTCATAAATATCCCCCTCAATCTCCTCGAGTAGATCGGGATTGCAGTACCATCTAAGAAATTTGGTTGCCCATTTAGGAGGATTGATCATAGCTAGGCGGAGAAGTTGAAAGAGACATCCGGAATGCTTTGATAGAGCTTCATTCGGTAATTCATGGACTGGTCCAGGATGCCCTTACCCGATGGAGTGAGAGAAAAATACCTTTTGCGTCTACCACCACGTTCCTGTGTGGCTCCACCCATCCACGACTTTAAATATCCTTTGGTTTCCAACCTCTTGAGCACGGCATGCGCCGCGCTTACATTGAGGTCTCTTCCAGAGGAAGCCTTGATTTCGTCCATGATGGATACTCCATAAGCTTCATTATATAGTGAGCCTACCGTTAATAGGATCAGCTCTTCGAGTTCACCTAGATGTTCGCCCTTACTCATTCTCGATACATTTTATTTGTTATACAAACGTGAAGGTAATGCATTAGTTGCATTTTTGTAGAAGTAATATAAAAAACGATCCCAATTTGATCATTGATGTGTTCATTTTGAAGTATGGAGGAAGTTTATTATCTGGAATCTAAAAAATAAGTAGGCGATAAAAGTCAGTAAGCCAGCACATTAAGAAATAATATTCTTCTCAGGCGAAACAATGGTAGGGAATTTGTAATGAACCACGTTATATAATCAGAATATCACTAAACACAGAAATAATATGATTTACCTTTGGCACAATACACAGCATGGAAATTACGAGATGGGTAATGAAAGAGATTTTCATTTGGCTAATCTTCTATCTGAGGTCACCATAGTTCACGAGTTTGATGGTGATGAAGTTCGTATTGCAGAAAAAATACTTATCAACCTGAATAGAGCGGTTGGTGAGATGGCTCCTGCCTAATCAATTGCACCAGCTTTTTCTAACTTGCCTTTCAAATCATCAATGATCATATCGGCATGGATCCGGGAGTTTTCAATAAACCAGGTATTCGTTTTCAGGCCGCCACAAATCACACCGGCTAAATACACGTTTTCCACATTTGTTTCCATGGTTTTTTCATCATAGAAAGGAGTTTTAAATGCATCTGCTCCGATCTGAATACCTACATTTTCGAGAAATGAAAAATCTGGCTGGTAGCCTGTCATAGCCAGCACAAAATCATTTTCTATGGTTTTAGGACCATTAGGAGTCATGATCTCCACCGATTTCTCGTCGATTTTGGTGATGCTCGATTGATAGTATGCCTTAATTGATCCTTCTTTGATTCTATTCTCAATATCAGGTCTTACCCAATACTTTACGCGGGGATTGATCTCCTCTTCGCGAATCACCATGGTGACAGACCTGGCTCCTTTTCTATAGGTTTCCAGAGCTACATCTACGGATGAATTGGCTGCACCCACTACCAGCACATTCATGTCAAAATATGGGTGTGGCTCGTCATAGTAATGTTTCACTTTTGATAACCCTTCCCCGGGAACATTGAGTAAAAAGGGCAAATCGTAGAACCCCGTAGCTATGATGATGGATTTGGTTTGGAATGAACCTTTAGAAGTAATAACATGGTATCCATCATCCTTTTTCTCGACAGTATTGACGGACTCATACAGTCTCGTGTTGAGTTTCCAGGAGGTAGTAACCCGTCGAAAATACTCCAGGGCTTCAGCCCTTGTAGGTTTTGGGTTGTGAGAAATAAACGGAACCTCTCCAATCTCCAGTTTGTCAGAAGTAGAGAAGAAGGTCATGTTTTTAGGATAGTTATACAGAGAATTTACCAGACAACCTTTGTCGATAATGACATGTCTCATTCCGGCTTTTGTAGCTTCAATACCACATGCCAGCCCGATTGGCCCGGCACCAATGATCAATATGTCTGTTTGTTCACCTAGTTGCATTTAACTGTTTCATTTGGGGTGATGATGTAATCAAGGCCAATGTCGTGGGGCTCAACAAAAATAAACTCATCAAAAAGCGACCCAAGGGTTATTCCCACTTTCAACACATCAAGGGGCATTTCTGTTAGCATTCTGTCATAATAACCTTTGCCATAGCCGATCCTATTGCCTAATTTATCAGCGGCCAGCAATGGGATTAGTACTGCGTCAAGTTCACTAAGGATAGCGGAAACGCCTGATACGGGAGTCGGAATGCCAAACCGGTCATTTTCAAAAACCAAAGTATCTGCATACTGGAAGTGCGACATAGTTTCGGTTTCGAAATCGGTAGCAGAAACCACGACTTGTTTATCCAACCCTACCAGGGTTTTGATCAATGGCCAGGTATCTACCTCATGATTTCTCTGAATGGGCAGGAAACAATGAATGCTAGAGATATTTTCACTTTTGATGAGTGTCAGCGCGTGACTGATCACCTGCTCGTTTCGTTGGAGAAAGACCTCCTTGCTCAGTAACCGGCGATTAAATAGGACTCCTTTTCTTATTTTGGACTTGGCGTCAGACATTTAGGCATCATGCAATACATGGAAGCGAAAGTCGAAGGCATCAAATTTTTCCATTAGCTCTTTGATAAACCCTGGATGATTCAGATAGAAATTTAAGAAATTATCGTGTCGTTCTTGCAGGTTGCCATTAGGAAATAGTTTTTCCTTTACGTTGTCTATTTGCGACATTGCCGTTTCATTGTTTTGCTCTTCGGCTTTTTTCAATCTCCTGGAGATATTCTCCAGCGATTTGAAGCTTTTTGAACCTTCTGCACCTATAAATCCGGTGAGCGATCCATCGATTTCTGAAGCTTTGGTTTTGATTTTTTCAAACAGTTGAGCCAATTCTTTTCGCTCCTCTTCCAGCCCGATTCCATTCTCGCCATGTTTGCGCAAGTACTCTTCTTTGAGTTTGTGAGCACTTTTAAACAAGTCCTTGCTGGTTAGCTTGAGCTTGTCTACTTTTTTCTCTGTAGCCTTATTGACCACCATTCCAAACACACGCGGCATGAGGGCTGGAAATGGTGTCTTGTAATGATCAAAGATTTCTTTTAGCTGAAGCCAATAAGCTATTTCAGCAGGCCCTCCACAGTAGGCCAGGTTTGGAAGAATCGTTTCCTGATAGAGTGGTCGGAGGATTACATTGGGGCTGAAGCACTCCGGTGAGCTATGAATAAGTGCTTCCATTTCACCAGGAGAAAATTCCTTTTCAGTATTTAAGACCTTAAAACGATCACCTTCCCTGACAATGCGCTCCCGTAACCCATTTACCATGTAGAAGAAATTAATCTCTCTTGAGAATGCCTGGTTCTTATATCCCGCAGCATCAAGTTCTTTAGACTTTTGATCCACCAGCACATTGGACTGGTTCTCAAAAATCTCCTTTTCTATAACTGGGGCAAAAAGTCGCTTTAACTTGTCATTGTCAGCATCTACAACCACGAGGCCCTGGTCCCCGAAGAGTTCATTTACGTAATACCGTACGGCATTGGCCAATGTGTCATGATCCAGGTAAGCTTGCTCAAAAAGTGGTGCCGACTCGGGCAGCTGATCGATCACGCTATTGAGAGAATGCGGCTTCATTCGGCCTACAGGGCCTGTTTGATCAGTCTTCCACTCATACTTGTTTCCAAACAGATAAAAGTGACTGATTTCTTCCAAATCATGGTCTTCACTTGCCATCCAATAAACCGGCACAAAATGGTAATCCGGGTACTTTGCTTTTAGAGCTTTGCAAGCATTGATGACTGTGATTATTTTATAGATAAAATAAAGTGGGCCTGTGAAAATGTTGAGCTGGTGACCAGTAGTCACCGTAAACGTCTTTTTGTTGGCCAGACTATGAATATTAAAGTCTACCGCATCATGAGTTTCCAGTGGGCCATACTGACGCGTCAATACATGAACCAAAATAGCTCTGTGATCTTCGGATAACTTCCTCTGATTGATCAGTTCTCCAAAATTATCTAAAGATGGAAAAGTATTATAAAAAGGCTTGAGTGATTCCTTTTGAGCAATGTAATCTAGAAAAAGAGGAGAAAAACACTCCGTTTCGTCAAGGTTGACTTGTTCTAATCTCATTTGTGTACTTCCAGATGTGGCTGTTTTCAATTAGATATTTTTACTGGTTTTCCATAGAGATCAAAAGCTGTAGCAGATTCTATTTCAATATTGACAAAGTCACCAACACGCAAATAATGTTCGCTTGCATCGATTAGTACTTCATTGTCTACTTCAGGTGAGTCGTGCTCGGTTCTCCCGATAAACTGACCACCTTCTTTTCTGTCTATTAGTACTTTGAAAGTTTGTCCTACTTTTTGGCTGTTGATTTCTTCAGAAATTGATTCTTGTAACTCCATAACGCGTTCAGCACGCTGAAGTTTAACTTCTTCAGGCACATTGTCTTCCATTGAATACGCATGGGTATTATCCTCATGTGAATATGGAAATATGCCAAGCCGTTCAAATCGTGATTTTTCAACAAAATCGAGCATATCTTCAAATTCTCGTTCCGTTTCTCCGGGATGCCCCGCTATAAGTGTAGTCCTAATGGCAATTCCCGGTACTTTTTCTCGAATGGTACTGAGCAGTTGTTCTGTTTTCTCTCGCGTGGTTCCTCTTCTCATCAACTTGAGCATCTCAGTACTTCCGTGCTGAAGCGGAATGTCCAGGTAATTACAGATGTTGCTTTTGCTTGCCATCACATCGAGAATATCTTCTGGAAAGCCTGTTGGGAAAGCATAATGCAAACGGATCCATTCCAGCCCATCCACATCTGACAGTCTTTCAAGTAGCTCTGCCAGGTTTCTCTTTTTATAAATATCCAGCCCGTAATAGGTAGAATCCTGTGCGATCAAAAGAATCTCTTTGGTGCCATTCCTGACCAGTGATGACGCTTCCAGCACTATTTGTTCCAAGGGTTTGGAAACATGCTTGCCACGCATAATCGGTATCGCACAAAAACTACATGGTCGGTCACAGCCTTCTGAGATTTTCAAATAAGCATAGTGACGATCGGTGGTGGTAATTCTCTCTCCTAAAAGCTCGTGTTTATAATCAGCATTGAACTTTTTGAGTAACAGTGGCAGCTCCATGGTACCAAACCAGGCATCTACCTGCGGAATTTCTGTTTGAAGATCTTCCCGGTACCGCTGCGAAAGACAGCCCGTCACATAGACTTTCTCCACCAGCCCCTCTTCTTTGGCATCCACATATCTGAGGATGGTGTCAATAGACTCTTGCTTGGCATTATCTATGAACCCGCAGGTATTGATGATCACGATGTTGGAGTCATCTTTTACAGATTCATGGGTTACGTCTATCTGGTTTCCCTTCAGTTGCGTGAGCATTACTTCCGAGTCCACCAGGTTTTTAGAACATCCAAGAGTTACTATATTGACCTTATCTTTTTTTAATCCTTTTGTCTTCACTTGCTTTCACTTAATCAATCTGCAAAGCTAACCCCATATTGAGCAATAGTAAACTTCTTGTGTTTAATTGAAGAAAAACCAATGATGAACGGGGTTCACTGGAAGATATACAAATTCATACCTATAATAAGTTCAATCCTTGATGGTTATTATAACTTTACGCCCATTCTGAAAATATGAGGACCGGTTTTGTCATTGTTATAGGTGTTTGGTTATTGATTAGCTGCCAGGAAATCAAGGATTGCGACCTTGAGTCGAGCCGTGATTCGGCTATTGTGAGATTTTACTCTATTGATACGGTGGAAAATGAAAGGGAAGTAGCAATCACACAGATTGATGTTTTCAATTTCACTGATACCAGCCTGCGTGGCGATACCATAAGTTCCATCGGTCTGCCACTCCAGTCCCAAACTGAGCAAATCACCTATCAGTTTACCATGGACACTCTGGAATACTTATTAACCCTTGAATACACACCCCATTTGAGAATCTACTATGATGATTGTGTTCCCGTGTACAGCTACAAACTAGATACTGCATATAGCGAGGAGTTTGATTCAGTGGTTGTTGTGAATAAGGTTTTGGATTTAGCGGTGCCAACTAACCTTGAGGTGTATTTCTGACATGGGGGTCTTGAAAAACATAGCTATTCTCGTTTTGGTGGGTTTGGGTTTTTCTGCCTTTGGTCAGCGACCTGGCCAGCAACTGGGAAATCAGGTAGCCAGCAAGGCTCGTGCTACTACCATGCAGGACGAGCGCAACGAGCCCAAGGAACCACGGGATTTTAGACCTTCTATGGTCAAATTGAGCTATGACTTTATTCCTTTGGGTGCTACACTCTTTAGTGAAAATCGATCCGGACAAGCATTTCAGGCATCTATGGATTTTGATCAATACTTTTTTGCAGTGGAATACGGTACTCAGAAGACCAACCGGGGAGAAACTTTTGATTATCACAACCAGGGTTGGTACTGGACCATGGGCCCTGAAGTCAATTTTCTAAAAAGCAACACTAAAGGGCACTCGCTCACTTTTGGGCTAAGATATGGACAGTCCCGGTTTAGCGATTGGATTTACTTCGTTCCGAATGACAATTTTTTTGGGAATTATCCTGTATTTGAAGCCAATGATGAACTACGTGCTCGGTGGATGGAAATGACTGTAGGCCTCAATGCCAAGGTGTGGAAAAATCTATACATGGGGTACACCGTTCGCTACAAAATCTTCCGCACTGTCAAGGGGATCGATGGTTTCGCACCTTATGACGTTCCTGGATTCGGGCCATATGAGGACAATACAGGAGTACAATTCAATTATTATGTCGGTTGGGCTTTTCAATGGCGTGAAAAGTTTCCTGCTCCTGAGGTGACACCTAAATAAAACGGATATCATTATACAAGTCCCCAAAGTCTTTTTGCAACAGGTCAATTACTTTTTGCTTGTGATTGTTGAGCTCTTGCTTCAATGGGGCAGAGGTTAGTTTCACAAAAAGAATTTTATCCTTGATAAACAGTCCAGACGTACGATTGGCGATTGGTTTGCCCACCAGAGACTCCCACGACTCGAATAATAACTTCTCCCGGTATTTGTCGTCAAGTTTTTCGTTTTTCAAGAATTGGCGAAAAGCGTTGGTAAATGAATTGTTTTGATCGTCTGTCATACTATTTTCCCCTCTTCAATTTCGTAAAAACTAACGTCTTTCTCGGCTTCAAAATATTGCCTTGATCGCTCGGCACGTGCATCTGTGATAAATATTTGTGAGAATCTTTTAGCGTCGGTCAGCAATTCTACCAACCTTTGGATTCGTTCGTCATCCAGTTTGTCAAAGATATCATCCAGCAATAGTAGCGGACTAAACCCCTTCAGACTTTTCAGATAGTCGTATTCGGCCAGTTTGAGTGCAATGATAAATGACTTTTGTTGTCCTTGAGAGCCAAACTTCTTTATTGGCCTTTGATTCAGCTTAAACACATAATCGTCTTTATGTGCACCCATTGAGGTACGCTGGAGTATAATATCCTTTTCAAGTGACTCTTTGTAAGTTTTTTCAAAATTACCCGCAAGCACTGGAGACCGGTATTCAATGGTTGCCAGCTCATTTCCCTCAAAGATCTGAGCGTAGTTTTCTGAGAAATAAGGCGAGAAATCTTTAAGAAAAATTTCTCGTTTGCCAGCCACTGATTTAAAAAGAGGGATCAGGGATTCATCATACACCGTGATCAGGTTTTTATCAATATTCCTACGGCCGTCATTTTGTTTGAGGAAGCTATTCCGTTGCTTAAGCAAGCGCTGCATGGCCATCAGCGCTTCCAGATAGTCACGATCGTGTTGTGAGATTACGCTATCAAAAAATTTCCTCCTGACTTCACTCCCTTCCTTGATGATCTCAGTATCGTCCGGTGTGATCAGCACACTTGGGAAGTTGCCAATGTGATCACTTAATTTCTCAAGTTCCTTACCTTCAACTTTCAGAATCTTTTTTTTACCCTGTTCAAAATAGCAATTCACAGACTTTTGTTTTCCAGCCATGTCCACTTTGCCATTGATGGCAAAAAATAATTGCTCATAGGCGATGTTTTGTTGATCTACAGTGTTCAGTGCACTCCTGGTCATAGAAATGTAGTGCAGGGCGTCCAGAAGATTGGTTTTGCCCATCCCATTCTTACCCACTATGCAGTTGATTCCTGCTGAAAATCCGATATCCAGACTCTCGTAGTTTTTAAAATGAGTGAGTTTAAGACTAATGAGCTTCATAGATTTTGCAGCAAGGCCTTTTTCGGTTAATTTCGCAAGGCTTGAAGGGTACTGAAGGCGCAAAACTAATCATTGAAAGAAAGCTTATTTGCACATGGCAGCCAAATCGAAGACAAAAAAGGAAGAATTTAGCAAAGAACAGTACATGGAGTGGTTTGAGTCCATGCAGTTCATGAGAAGGTTTGAGGAGAAAGCCGGTCAGCTCTATGGCCAGCAAAAGATTCGAGGATTCTGCCACTTGTATATTGGTCAGGAGGCTTGCGTATCTGGTGCAGTTTCTGCGCTCAAAAAAGGTGACAAATACATTACTGCTTACAGAGATCATGCGCACCCAATTGCTCTTGGTAGCGACCCCAAAGCCATCATGGCTGAGCTTTATGGCAAAGTGACGGGAATTTCCAAGGGAAAAGGTGGCTCCATGCACATGTTTGACAAAGAGAATGGGTTCTTTGGTGGACATGGAATCGTGGGCGGTCAGATACCTCTGGGAACAGGAATTGCTTTTGCTGATAAATATTTAGGCAATGACAACCTGTGTGTGACTTACATGGGAGATGGTGCGGTAAGACAAGGTGCTTTCCATGAAGCACTCAACCTGGCCATGACCATGAAACTGCCAGTGATTTTCGTGATAGAAAACAATGGTTACGCTATGGGTACCTCTGTGAAGAGAACCTCAAACGTGACCGAACTATATAAATTGGGTGAGGCCTATGACATGCCTTCTGCACCTGTAGATGCTATGTCCGTGGAAGCGGTACACCAGGCAGTAGCCGAGGCTGCGGAGAGAGCAAGGAAAGGTGATGGCCCTACGTTGTTGGAATTTAGAACCTATAGATATAAAGGACACTCCATGTCCGATCCTGCGAAATACAGAACCAAAGAGGAGTTGGAAGAATACAAGCAGAGAGATCCAATTGAGCAGGTTAAAGATGTTATACTAAAGAAGAAGTGGGCGACTGAAGAGAAGCTTAAGGCAATTGATAAAAAAATAAAGGATGATGTGATGGAATGTGTTGATTTCGCAGAGAAATCAGACTTCCCTCCTACCTCAGACGCCTACACGGATGTGTATGCAGAAGATAATTATCCATTTATTACCAATTAATGCAAAAAGTATATCTTTGCGTCCTTAAAATTTTTATTTGAGAGATGGCTAATACAAAAACCAAAAAG
This sequence comes from Marinoscillum sp., assembly GCA_040218045.1. Lineage (GTDB taxonomy): Bacteria > Bacteroidota > Bacteroidia > Cytophagales > Cyclobacteriaceae > Marinoscillum. The sequence continues at coordinate 204,801 of JAVJQA010000006.1, read as the reverse complement.
GAAGAGGGGATCGACATATTAGAAGATCCGGATGTGCTGGCTGGCAAAGCAGAGGAGTTTTTCAATAGTAAGAGAAACCAAACCCTTGTCTTTGGCATAGGAGGAGTGCTTGCTTTGATTGTTTTGGCATTTGTGGGGTATAAGTATTATATCACCAACCAAAATACTGAAGCACAAAAGGAGATGTTCCAGGCGGTTTATTATTTCGAAGCAGATAGCCTTGGAAAAGCACTTAATGGAGATGGCATCAACTTTGGTTTCCTGGATATCATTGAAGACTATTCAGGCACTGATGCAGCCAATCTTTCCAACTTCTACGCTGGAGCTACTTATATGAAACTGGGTGACTTTTCGAGTGCGATCAGATATCTGGACAATTTTAGTAGTAGTGACTATTTACTACAAGCAAGAGCTTATGCGTTGATCGGTGATGCAAATATGGAGCTTGGTGATTACCCCGAAGCGGTTAGTGCATATGAGAGCGCAGCAGGGTACAAGCCAAATGAAGACTTTACACCTGTTTACCTTACCAAACTGGCCATTGCTCAAGAGTCTGCAGGTAGCTTTGGAGCAGCAGTAGAAGCTTATAGCAAAATCATTGATGAGTATGCAAACTCGTCACTGGTTCAGGATGCAAAGAAACATAAGGCCAGATTGCAAGGACTGGCTGCCGAATAATATTAGAATTCATTAATAAAGAAATCTAAGGGGTTGGCCAGCAAGGTTTACCCCTTTTTATTTTTATGGCGACATCATTAAAAAGTCTTAGTGACAATAAAACAGATGGCATCAAGGACATTTCTGGTGCGAGATTTGGCATTGTGGTTTCCGAGTGGAATGAGGAGGTTACCGAAGCGCTTTATTCCGGAGCCTTCGAAACCCTGATCAAATTAGGAGCTGTCAGAGAAAATATAGAGAGAACAAACGTGCCCGGAAGTTTCGAGCTGACGCTTGGTGCCCAATGGATGGCTAAACGAACTGATATTGATGCAGTCATTACACTCGGATGCGTTATTCAGGGCGAAACAAAGCATTTTGATTTTATCTGTCAGGCATGTGCCAATGGAATCACCGAGGTAGGGTTGAAATTTGATAAACCTGTAATCTTTGGTGTATTGACCACAGATAATCAAAAACAGGCTATGGATCGTGCCGGAGGCCGACATGGCAATAAAGGAGATGAAGCTGCCGCTACGGCAGTAAAGATGCTAAGCATTAAATAACAAACCACCCCTGACATTACCCATAAATCGTCTAAATAATCAGTTAACATTTTAAGTAATGAAAGTTTTAAAATTTGGAGGAACGTCTGTAGGCTCACCAGAGCGCATGATGCAGGTAGCAGAGATTATTGCAGGGGTTCAGGGTAAAAAGATTGTAGTATTATCGGCAGTTTCCGGCACCACTAATACATTGGTCTCAATCTCGGAATTTTGTCAGAATGACCAGAAAGCAGAGGCTAAAAAGGTAGCTGATGACCTGCGTGATAAGTATCTGGACTTTGTGAAGACTCTTTATACAGACCAGTCCGTCATACAAATGAACCTGGACTTCATCTCTCAGAAATTCACAGATATCAATAATCTGATTGAGGAGCAGTATAGCGAGCAGGTGAGTAAGATGTTCGTAGCACAGGGAGAATTGATTTCTACTCAGCTTTTCACGGACTATTTAAATGCAGTTGGTAAGTCAGCTGTGTTAATGCCTGCGCTCGATTTTATGACTCTGGATCAATATGCAGAACCAGACCTTAAAACAACAGGTGTAAAACTCAAAAGTATCCTGAAGGAAATCCATGAGCAGGTAATTGTTACACAGGGGTATATTGCCAGAAATGATGCCGGCGGAACTGATAATTTGCGAAGAGGTGGGAGCGACTACTCTGCCACCATCATTGGAGCAGTACTAGGCGCAGAAGAGGTACAGATCTGGACAGACATTGATGGCATGCACAATAATGATCCACGGATCGTTCAGCCTACTCATCCATTAGCAAATTTGAGTTTTGAGGAGGCCAGCGAACTTGCTTATTTCGGAGCGAAAGTCCTTCACCCACACTGTATAGTGCCTGCACAAATGCACGAGGTGCCAGTAAGGATTAAAAACACTATGGACCCGGCAGCATATGGGACATTGATTTCGGCTGAACGTGAACCTCAAGCAGTTAAAGCCATTGCAGCTAAAGATCACATTACGGCAATTAAGATCAAGTCAAGCCGGATGGTGATGGCCTATGGTTTCCTAAAGAAGGTTTTTGAGGTATTTGAAAAATACCGCACGCCAATTGACATGATTACAACTTCGGAGATTGCCGTGTCTTTAACCATTGACAATCCAGAACATTTGAGGGAAATCAAACAAGAAATTTCTCAATACGGAACAGTAGAAGTGGACAAGGATCAAACAATCATTTGCATTGTGGGTGACCTCATTGCAGAACGCAAAGGTGTTGGTAAAACAATTTTCGAAGCTCTGGATGATGTACCCCTAAGGATGATATCGTACGGTGGAAGCCGAAATAATATTTCTGTTTTAATCAGTCAGGAGTATAAAAAAGAGGCGCTGACCAAGCTTCACAAAGCCCTCTTTAATTGATCAGAATAGCTGGAAATAGAAGAAGATCAACCAAACGATGATCAACAGCGGAACCAGGAATGGTATCGAGAACCTAATGATGTAGCCAAAGAATGAAGGCATCTTGATACCCACTTGTTCCGCTATAGATTTTACCATAAAGTTAGGTCCATTGCCAATGTAAGTCATCGCCCCGAAGAATACAGCAGCTATTGAAATAGCTTTGAGTTCAAGTGTTGAGTCTTCAAACATGCCATTGGCATAGCCAATCACATCTTTTACGCTGTTAATACTTGCACCATCGGCAGCCATGCCTGCGGTTAGGAAATTCACATAGGTTGGCGCATTGTCAAGGAAACCCGAGAGCATCCCCGTCCCCCAGTAAAGGGTATTGTGGGTAATCATCTCTGCACCTTCTGGTGATTTGGCAAAGTTTCCAACCAGTTCCAGAGCGGGCATCATCGTCCCAAAGATGCCAACGAAAATAAAGGCAACTTCCCTGATAGGTTCAAAACTAAAATCATTCCCGTTTAGAGCTTGTTTGTCGGCAAACCTAAAAGAACAATAAGCCGCTACGAGCATAATCACTTCCCGGATGTATGAAAATTTCTGTCCTTCATACATGATTCCGGGAACCCATGAAAACACATTCGGATCCAGAAATACAGCAGCTACCACTACTGCAAGCCAGATAAAATTTCTTGAACCCCTAAGTCCGATTTTTCCGGTAGGAGTGGCGATATCTTCACCAAAAGAATAATCTGATTTGTTTCCCCGATCTATCAAATAGAAAACAAGGAGTAATAACAGCACCGCAAATATCCAGGGAAATAAATTATGGCTCAAAGTCCAGAAAAATGGTATGCCTTTAAGGAATCCCAGAAATAACGGGGGATCACCAATTGGTGTAAGTGATCCTCCAATATTGCTCACCACAAAAATGAAGAAAATGATGTGGTAAGCTTTGATTCTGTTTTTATTTAACCGGATAAATGGCCTGATAAGTAACATGGAAGCCCCAGTAGTACCAATAATGTTTGCTATTACTGCTCCCAAGGCCAGTAATGCCACATTAGTGCCTGGCTTTGCTTCCTTGTCCACTATGATCATGATGCCACCTGATGCCACAAATAACCCTGTTAGAAGCGCAATAAACTGCACATATTCAAACAGTGCATGCACAGGCCCATGATGATTATGAAGAATGAATAAATAATAGCTTACCACCATTGCAGCAAGAGCAACAGCCACTTTTGGATAATTCTTGTGCCAGAAATGCTCGTAGAACAACGGACCTGTAGCAATCATTAAAAGAAGGACGACAAAGGGTATCACGCTCCAGCCTGCAGGGGAATGATGTTCTCCTTCAGATGCTTCATGACCCGGTTCATCCGACGCTGAATGCTCCTGCACAACTTCCTGATCATCTGAGAGATATTCCGCCGCTGATGCCTCGTATCCCATCACGCCACTCAGAGAGGATATGGCGATAAGAAAAATTAGCGTTATTTTGTTCATCAAGGCGTTCGGGTCATTTCTGTTGCACTAAAATTATCATTTGCCGCTTTAAAAGCAAGGTAGAATTTAAATTAGTTGATTGAGAGCAATTCTAAAGGCTGCTTCTGCTAGTCCTGTTTTTTCCGGGTTCTCAGCATGCACTCTTACCAGTGCTTTTTCAATCGTTTGTGAGATGTCCGTGAAAATCTCATCATCGGTGATTTTTTCATCATTCTTAGGATCCATCAAAAAGGCAAAAGTACGGGCCATTCCACAATTGGAGATAAAATCTGTAATCAAAGCAGCATGTTGATCTACATACTCGGCTATTGGCCCATAAAAGATTGCTTCATCTTTGAATGGTACATTGGCTCCACAAGCTACTACTTCCAGCTTGTTATTGATCAAAGACTCAGCTTGTTCGCGGGTAACCAATCTTGAGGCAGCAGCAGGAATGAAGATTTCTGCTCCGATGTTCCATATTTTTTCGTTACACTCTTCAAAAGTAATCGTATCGTCAGCGATAAGCTGATTGCCTTGTCTTTGAAAAAAGAGGTCCTTGATTCCATTAAGATCCAATCCACTGGTATCTATTATACCACTTTCCCGGTCAATGATCCCAACGATCTTCACTCCGTATTTAGCCAGATAAAGAGCAGCAGTAGCTCCTACGTTGCCCCAGCCCTGAATAATCGCTCTTTTGGTGGTGATGTCTCCTCCCCACAATTTGTAATAATGTCTCACTGACTCAGCTACTCCAAATCCGGTGATCATATCTGACACCGTATACTTTGTTTCAGAAGTAGGCACATAATTTTGATCCTCTAGCGTTTTTGAAACACCTTGTCGTAAACGACCGATCATATGAATCTTCTGAGGTTTTGGTGGGTCATAGTGCCCATTGACCACTCCTTCCTGAGGATGCCAAAGCCCAAAATTTTCAGTGATTGGAATTACCTCATGTATTTCATCCACATTGAGATCTCCACCAGTGCCATAATAGTTTTTGAGTAAAGGAAAAACTGCTTTGTACCAGCGTTTCAATACATCCTTTTTCCTTGGGTCTTTCGGGTCAAAATTGATACCTGATTTAGCACCTCCAATCTGAGGCCCGGATACAGTAAACTTGATCTCCATGGTCTTGGCCAGGGATTCAACCTCTCTTTTGTCCAATCCTACCCGCATGCGTGTACCGCCACCAGCAGCACCGTTTCTCAGTGAATTAATCACGGCCCAACCTTCAGCATCAGTTTCAGGGTCCGACCATTCAAATACTATTTCGGGTTTCTTGTCTTCAAATTTCTTAAGTAAATCCTTCATCTAGGGGGGTTAAAAGGTTCATAAAAATCGCCCCAAATTTAATGAAATAAAGATGGCATTTTTCAGGAAACCGGCAGATGTAGATCCCCAGAGACCGTATCTTCCTGAGCACCAGTTACTGAAGCAAAGACATTGGGGATATTAAGCTTTCTTAACACAGCTAAAAACCCAAAAACCAATGCCTCTTTAAACTCTACAAGCTGGATATCGGGAACAACTATTTCGCAATTCCCCGGACTTTGTGAGCGGATCATTTCCATTAAAGTCAGATTGTGTGCTCCGCCTCCGGTTACCATTATTTGAGCATTGGGTTCAAGTGCTTTGGCAATTTCTGATGAAAGGAAGGAACAATAACTAGCCAGTCCATCTTTAGGGTCGCTTGGGTGGGTTTTTAAGACTTGCTGGGTCCATTGATTACTTAAGGATTTTGGTGGTTTTTGGTAGAAATACTTTAGCGAGTGTAGGTACGCTATCCACTTCTGATCGATCTTACCTTCACGTGCGAGGAGACCACTTTCATCAAAAGGCAACCCACATTTTTCTGCAAAGAAGTTAAGCACCTGGTTGCAAGGGGCGATATCCCATGCAGTGATCTGGTGCTTATGCAGTGCGATATTGGCGATACCACCAAGATTGATAAACCCACGATATCCAGAAAACAGATAATGCTCCCCAACAGGTACAAGAGGTGCACCTTGTCCGCCATTGAGAATGTCGGCCACCCGAAAGTTGTCCACTACAGAAACTCTCAATCGTTTGGAGATCAGCCGTCCATTGCCCAACTGAAGAGAAACCTTTTGTGATGGATCATGAAATACTGTGTGACCGTGGATTCCAATGAGCTCAGGTTTCAGCTTTTGATCAATAAGCCAGGCTTCCAGGGTGGTAGCTATCCACTCACCATAGTCTACATCAAGTTTATCAAGCTCCTCTGTTGAGAGTTCATCCGATCCTTTGAGTCTGTGTTTGATTGGGTCAGGAATTGGGATCGTTTGAGTCGCCATGATTTGGAAGCTCCACTTCTGACGCTTCACAAAATGACAAGCACAGATATCCAATCCGTCAAGAGAAGATCCTGACATTACCCCCACTACATGATATTCAGACACGCCTTTGTTACTTTTACAGTTGGTTAAATTGGAAATCTAGTGAGAAAGCGCACCAATGTAGTCGTTGATATTGGAAATTCTAAAATAAAATCTGCCTTGTTTGAAGGTGACGAATTGAAATCCAAAATTCAGACCTATAGACTCCAAGACTTGCTAGATCATTATGGTTTTGGAAGTCATCAATGGATTTTTAGTTCCGTAAACAATTCGAACCAAGAGATTACTGAAATTTTCAATCAAGAAAGTCATTTGATTTTATCCAGGGAAACTCCATTGCCGATTGTTCTGAATTACGACACACCCGAGACCTTGGGTGTTGATAGGGTTGCAGCAGCTGTTGGTGGAAGTTATAATTATCCGGAAAAGAATGTTTTGATCATTGATGCCGGCACATGTATCACCTATGATGTGGTGAGTAAAGTTGGTGCGTTTGAAGGGGGTGTGATCGCACCTGGATTGCAAATGCGAATGAAATCAATGAACCATTACACCAAAAGGCTACCAGATATTAGTGAAGATTGGTCACAAATAATGTTAAAAAATTTGGGAAAATCGACTCGTGAATGTTTGTTAGCGGGATCATTTGCGGCAATAGTCCATGAAATGAATGGTTTTATTGACCAATTCAAGAAAGAATATCCCGAATTAGTCGTTATCCTGACCGGTGGAGATGCTAACTACTTTGAATCCAAAGTAAAAGCACCCATCTTTGCGGACTTTGATTTAGTGCTGAGAGGCTTAAATAGAATTTTGAACCATAATCAATGAATATCCAAAAATTTGGTAGTCTGGTATTTACCTTACTTCTTTCGGGTTGTTTGAGTGCCCAGTCAATTAATTCACCATATTCAAGCAATGGTCTTGGAGAGCTATTATTTCCAGGGTTGATTCATAATTATGGAGCAGGTCAGGTAGGAATAGGCATGCCCACACCATGGCATATCAATTTGCAAAACCCAGCTCTTCTTACTTATAATAATTTCAGTTCATTTCAAGTAGGACTTTTTGGAGACATTAGGCAGTATGAAAGCTCATTAGGTACAGCCAGGGACAACTCTACTAGTTTGAGGTTTTTGGCCATGAGTTTTCCGGTGGTTAACAATAGGTGGACATCAGCCATTTCATTATTACCAATGAGTGTTGTAAAGTACAATACTTTTTCACGTCAGATCATACCTGGGAGCACAGACACCACTACAATAGTTACTCAATATCAGGGAAGTGGGGGATTGACTCAGCTTCAATGGGCAAACGGTGTCCGTCTTTACAAAACACTTACCATTGGGGTCAAAGCATCGTATATATTCGGAACTATTACCCGTGAGTCTAGGGTTCGACTTTTCAACACCGGTTTTAATACGAATTCTGTAATTTCTCATTTTGAAGAAGTGGCCTATTCAGATGTTAATTTTTCAATTGGTGCTTCTTATAAAGCCAGGCTTGGTGAACTTAAGTATTTAACCTTCGGAGCCACTCATAACTTATCCAGAACACTTGATGGAAGATCTGATGAGCACTTCGAACGATTAAGCCTTTCTGGTCAACCTTTACAAAGCGAGAGTATAAATGAGAACGTGAAAACCGAATATACATTACCAAATGGATATGGTCTAGGAATTTCTTACGAGTATTTAAATAAGTTTAAAGTAGGGGTAGATGCAGTGATTGATAGCTGGCAATCCAATACAGAATTTGATGCGGGAAATGTAAGAAATACGCTTTCATTAGCCGCAGGTGCGGAATTGATCCCGGATAACCAAAGTATCAACAATTACTTCGAGCGTGCTACTTACCGCCTTGGTTTTAGCATGAAGCAATTACCTTATCTTGAGAATAGTAGAGAAATTAATGATTTTGGTATTAATTTTGGTGCCTCTTTTCCAGTGAGTGGTTACTCCAGTTTGGATGCCGCTTTGAAATTTGGTCGTAGAGGGACTACTCAAGACAATTTGATTCTAGAGAATTACTTTCAGTTGTCTATTGGTGCTACTATCAATGATCGATGGTTTAGAAAAATTAGATACGATTAAAACTTGAGCATATGAATTCTATTGCTAAGCACATTTTAAGTATTGCGTTCATCCTGGGCTTTAGCGCTTTGTCTTTTGCCCAACCGGGTTGGAACTGGGGTGACTCAGTAGACAAAGCCAAAGAAAACAATGCTTTGTACTCTGACTTTGTAAAAGCGGAAAATTGGAACGCAGCAATCAAGCCGCATTCCTGGCTGCTGAAAAACACGCCAGATCTGAATGCCTCCATTTATATCAACGGAGCTAAGATTTATGAAGGGCTGGCGGAATCAACTGAAGACAAACAGAAAACCTTACAGTATCAAGCCAAAGCGCTGGAAATGTATGATCTGAGGATCAAGTATTTCAATAATGAGAAAGAAGTGCTCAATAGAAAGGCTTATACAGCTTACGGTTATTATAAAGATGATAAGCCGAAATATAAGGAATTGTATGACCTGTTCAACAAGGCATTTCAACTCAATGGCAATGACATCTACGCTAACAACCTGACTGCTTTTATGGACGTGATCAGGAGGTATAAGCTCACTGGTGGCCCTTTGACGGATGAGGAGGTTTTTGAAAAATACACACAAATCTCGGATATTATTGAATATCAAAAGGCGAATGGCGGTAAGGAGGATCGGTTGGACAAAATAGCTGAGTATGTTGATAAAATCCTCACAGCTACTGTTCAGGTTGATTGCGAATTCATTATCAATAAACTGGGGCCTAAGTATAAGTCTACTCAGGACATCAATCTGGCAAAGAAAATCTTTGGATTAATGGTTCAGCAGAAGTGTTTGGATGATCCGTTGGCAATGGATGTGGCAATAGCAGTGAATGAAGTGCAGCCAGATTATGCCATTTCAAAATTTATCGCACAAAGGGCCGCAGCAGATGGTGATATTGCCAAAGCAAACTCTTATTATGAAAAGGCCGTTACCCTTACAAGTGATAACTCAAAGAAATCTGAGGTGTACCTGAGTATAGCAAGGACACAATCATCTCAAGGAAATAAAGTGGCTTCAAGGGCAAGTGCGAGAAAGGCATTGGCTTTTGACCCGGCAAATAAAGAAGCCTATGTTTTGATAGGTGACCTGTACATGAATAGCCACGAAGACTGTAAAGGTGGTGAAAGCCGAGTAAAGGATAGAGGAGTTTTCTTGGCAGCATATGAGATGTATCAAAAAGGTGGAGATAGTGAGCGGATGGCTTCTGCCAAAGCTCAGTTCCCATCGATTTCTGAGATTTTCAATGAGAATATGGAAGAAGGCCAATCCATTACAGTTGGCTGTTGGATCAATGAATCTGTGAAACTTGAAAGAAGACCAGCTAATTAATATTGTCAAAAAATATATTCAAACGGTCATGACGTCAGTTCATGACCGTTTTTTTGTTTTGGGTGTAGTAAGTGTCCTTATCATCGGTGGTGCGTGCGAGGATCGCAAGAGTATTATCGATGAGCCTTTATACGAAGGCCCGTTGGTGAGCATGGATAGTATTTATACCAAAATGAGTGATTCCGCAAGGGTAATCCTGAGACTAAAAGCTGCCAAACAAGACAATTTTGAAAATGGAGACCGTGAGTGGGCAAAAGGCCTATATTTGGAGTATTTAGATGATAAAGGTGAAATAGTATCTACATTCAAAGCTGACTATGCATTCTATACCAAAGCGGATAATCTGTATAAGTCAGAAGGGAATGTAGTGGTAAAGAATGTAGAAGAAGGTGATGAGCTCAATACAGAGGAATTGTACTGGAGCCCATCAGATGAGGAATTCTTTACGGATCGGTTTGTAACTATTCGTACGGAAGACGAAATCCATACCGGCGAAGGACTAAGAGCAGATCAGGACTTCTCTACCTATCGAATCCTCAAACCCCAGGGAACTATCTATATCGAGGAATGAAATTGCTGGATTATATTTTATTTTCGATAGCCGTGGCCTTTTTTGTTATTGGAGTTTATGAGGTGATGGTATTGGGAATAGGCCATGCATATGGTATTTTTATGGTCAGTCTGGGACTCCTTTTTGTTTTTTGGTATAGAAAAGGCCAACGAGAGCACAACAAATAAGTATTTTTACCATCAATGGAAGACCCTTCCCTGTACATCGGCATTTTAGTTAGCCTTCTTTTTTCAGCCTTCTTTTCCGGAATCGAAATTGCATTTATATCTGCTGACAAGCTCCATATAGAGGTAATGAGCAAGAAAGGAACCTTTACCGGTAAGGTGCTATCAGAGTTTGTCTCTAAGAAATCGCATTTTCTGGCCACTATGTTGGTAGGAAATAACCTGAGCATAGTGCTTTACGGTATTCTCATGACCAAGCTCCTTGAGCCATGGCTTTATGATATTCTGCCTCCTGCTCTCTCTGGGGATGTGATTGTTTTGGTGATTCAATCGCTTATGTCCACAATTATCGTACTGATTACCGCCGAGTTTTTGCCAAAGAGTTTGTTCATGCTCAATCCAGATGTTATGCTGACGGTTTTTGCATTGCCCATGTCGGTGATTTATGTGGCGCTATTCCCAGTGGTATGGTTAATTACACAAATTTCCAGGTTCATAATCACCAAGGGGTTGCGATTTGATTATTCAGAAGATAAGCCCGTATTCGGCCTTACCGACCTGAATAACTACATCAAGAGGAATATCCTCAATATAGAAAAGGAAGAAGAAGCTGAAATAGACGCTAAGATTTTTAACAATGCTATAGAATTTAAAACCATACGTGTGAGAGAATGCATGATTCCTCGTACGGAGATCATCGCTGTGGATGTGAATGATGACATTAATGAATTGAAAGAGGAATTTATTGATAGCGGCCATTCCAAAATATTGGTTTACAAAGAGTCAATTGACGAAGTGATTGGTTACTGTCATTCCCTGGAGATGTTTAAGAAGCCAGAAAAAATCAAAGATATCCTCACTCCAATTCTTATAGTACCGGAGACAATGCTGGCCAATGAATTACTCATCCAGTTCATTACGCAGCACAAGAGCATCGCCCTTGTAGTGGATGAATATGGTGGTACTTCGGGCATTGTGACCATGGAGGATGTGATCGAAGAAATATTTGGGGAGATCAGGGACGAGCACGATGATGAATACCTGGTAGAAGAGGAAATTGATGAACACAACTTCATTCTCAGTGCACGACATGAGGTAGATTACCTGAATGATAAGTATGATTGGGAACTGCCTACGGGTGAATATGATACCTTGGGAGGATTGATTTTGGCTTTTCACGAGGATATTCCCACAGTCAATGAGGCCATATTGATTGCTCCTTTTCACTTCACAATTTTCACCATGGAGGAGAACAGAATCGACAAAGTAAAACTCACACTCCTAGATAAGGAAGAGGCCTTGTAAATCAAAGGTTTAGAATCATTTTTTAATTAGTGCACATGTGGTTATTTTTGCCGTCTTCAAAAAAAACTACGCATAAAATAATATGGCGCTGATAAACACATTAAGGAAAAGAATGGGCAAGATTGTGGTGGCATTTGTGGCCTTCTCCATGTTTGCTTTTATTCTTACAGATCTTTTCCAGTCTAACTCTACCCTGCTGGGTGGAAATGATAGAAATATTGCTGAGATCGCCGGAAAGGACATCTCATATGAGCAATTTCAAGCAAAAGTGGACCAATTGGCTTACACCTTTGCCATCAACAATAATCGGGAGCCACGATCAGAAGAAATGCAAACGGTCCGAGAGCAAGCTTGGAATGCTTTGATTCTTGAAAACGCATATGAAGGGCAATATGAGTCCCTCGGCTTGAAAGTAACCGATGCTGAATTGGTTGACATGGTTCAGGGCAATAACATTGATCCGCAGATTAAGCAGTTCTTCACTGACCCCAACACCGGAGAATTTAGTAGAGAGAATGTCGTGTCTTTCCTTCAGTCAATGAACACGGCACAGCCTCAGCAACGAGCTTCATGGTTATCCTTTGAGGCGGGCTTGAGACCAAATAGGCTGGCAAAAAAATATGAGACCCTGTTTGAGAACTCAAACTATGTGACCTCAGCGGAAGCGAAAGCAAAATATTTGGCTCAAAACAGCAACATGACAGTTGACTACTTCTATGTGCCATTCTTTAGTGCCAGTGATAGCTTGTTCACAGTGAGTGATTCCGAAATGGAATCTTATCTTTCTGAGAATAAGTCGGCATACCAAAGAGAAGAATCAAGGTCTTTAAGCTATGTTTCTTTCCCAATTCAGCCTTCAGCTGACGATTCATCTTTTGTAAAGGAAGAAATTGAGGCCATAGCAGCAGATTTTGCTACCGCAGCAAATGATTCACTTTTTGCTTTAAGAAATTCAGACGGGATCAATACCTATAAATCAATCACTGATCCGGGCTTGATCCCTTCAGGCCTTGTAGATGCAGAGGTTGGCACGGTAACAGAGCCGGTCCTATTAAATGGCAAGTACACGGTTCAAAAGCTTTCTGCCATTACAGAGGGTGATGAAGCATTTGTAAAGGCAAGACATATTTTGATTGAATCTGATGGCTCTTCCGAATCCGCAAAAGATGCGGCGCGAAAAGAAGCGAATAGCATTTTGAGGCAATTAAGAAACGGTGCAGATTTTGACCAATTGGCAGCTGAAAACAGTGCCGATCAGAGTAATGCCAACAATGGTGGAGACCTAGGTTGGTTTGGTGAAAATGGTAGCATGGTACAGTCTTTCAAAGATCCAGTGTTTGCATTTAAAGGCACCGGACTTCTTTCTGAGCCAGTAGAAACTTCATTCGGTTTCCACGTAATCAGAATAGATGAACCAAAGACTTACACTACTTATAAGGTAGCTGTTGTGGAGAAAGAACTATTCGAAAGTGATGCTACATTGAACGAGACTTACAGACAGGCTGATTTACTCGCTGCAAACAGTGAAGACGCAGCATCTTTCAAGGCCAATGCGGAAAAAGCTGGCCTTCAAGTTAAAAATGCTAGCAATGTCTCAAAAAATGACACTCGGGTAGGTGTTGTTGCTGAAGGCAGATCCATCGCACTTTGGCTGTACAATGATGCTTCTGTTGATAAAGTATCTAATGTATTTGAGCTGGAAGACAATTACGTGGTAGCCGTGATGACTGGCAAACAGATCAAAGGGACTGCTAAACTTGCTCAGGTACAGAGCGAAATCAAAACCAAGGTATTGAACGAGAAAAAAGCGAAGTACATCAAGGATAAAATTGCTTCCCTGGATAGTGAAGATTTTGAAGCAATGAAAGAAGCTTATGGTGAAGGAGCTCGATCAGGATCTGCTGATCTTACTTTGAGCAGCAACTCATTCCCTAATGTTGGTTTTGCGCCGGAAGCAGTAGGCGTAGCTTTCTCCCTTGAAGAAGGTGAGCGTACAGGAGCGTTCGAAATCCCTAACGGTGTATTGGTCATCAGCGCTACTGCCAAAAGCATGGCTGAAGATCAGGAATCATATGCAACTTACAAAACCACTGTAGCGAATGAACGCAGGGCAAGGAAAACGGTGATAGCCAATTTCCCTTTGACGTTCTCACCACTGTTCGTCTCACAGTCACTCGACAATGCGGTGAAAGACTTTGCAGAGATCGAGGATAAACGATACAAATTCTTTTAAAGTCAAAAGCCAGTGAATTTCACTGGCTTTTTTTTACATTTCTATTATGAGTTGGGATATTGAATCATTCAGAGAGAAAATTGAAGATCAACATTCTTTCCCCGGCAGTTACATTTTTAAGTTTATAGTGCCACAGGAAAAACGCGATGAGATCATCAAACTGATCCCAAATGCAGAGATTAAATGTCGTGAGAGTTCGAATAAGAAATATGTAAGTGTTACTGCCAATGCTAAAGTTGAAACAAGTCAGGGGGTATTGGATGTTTACATAGCGGCAAACCAAATAGAAGGTTGCATTGCATTATAAACAGATAAAAGCTATGTGGAAAGAAGAAGACAACAAACTCAAGAAAACATTTGAATTTAAGAACTTTGTAGAGGCATTCGGCTTCATGAGCAGTGTGGCAATCATTGCTGAGAAAATGAACCACCATCCCAATTGGTCGAATGTATATAATACCGTTTCCTTTGAGCTCAATACGCATGATGAGGGTGATATTGTTACCGAAAAGGATCATGCGTTGGCCAAGGCTATTGATGGCTTATTAAAGTAAATCTATGGACAAACGCACCCGGTTATATCTTATTCCTACACCAATCGGGAACCTTGGAGATATTACTTACCGTGCGGTAGAAGTCCTGAACGGGGTAGATAAAATTCTGGCAGAGGACACACGAACCTCTGGTGTTTTGCTCAAACACTACGGTATTACTACACCTACAGAAAGTTTCCATGCCTTTAATGAGCACAAGCGAACCCAAACCATCATAGAGCGTCTTGAAGCTGGGGAAACGCTGGCGTTGATTACAGATGCCGGGACACCAGGTATTTCTGATCCGGGGTTTATGCTGGCCAGAGCTGCCGCAGAGGCTGACATCCGGGTGGAGTGTTTGCCCGGAGCTACAGCTTTTGTGCCTGCGTTGGTCAAGTCCGGTTTGCCATCAGATAAGTTCGTTTTTGAGGGTTTTTTACCTCATAAAAAGGGCCGTCAAACCAGACTGAAAGAACTAAGTGTGGAAACCCGTACGATCGTGTTTTACGAATCTCCACACCGGTTGCTGAAAACCCTCGGACAATTTTCAGAATTTATGGGAGCTGAGAGAATGGTGTCTGTAAGCCGGGAACTAACCAAAAAGTTTGAAGAAACTGTAACTGGGAACCTTTTGGAGGTTATCGAACATTTTGAACAAAACACCGTGAAAGGTGAGTTTGTGATTATCTTAGGAGGAAAGACCAATGATTGACCTGAAGACCATAATTGAAAAAACCGCCGCGATTGCTAAATCGGCCGGAGCTTTCATTCGCCAAGAGGCTGTTGGGTTTTCACAAGATGCTGTGGAATTTAAAGGGAAAAGTGACCTGGTTTCATATGTAGATAAGGAAACAGAAAAGATCATTGTGTCCGGTTTGCAGGAAATATTTCCAGAAGTAGGGTTTATTACCGAAGAAAACACCATTTCTCAGGACAAGAAAGACTTTACCTGGATCATCGATCCATTGGATGGCACTACGAACTTTGTCCATGGTTTGCCCTCATATGCTGTCAGTATTGGTCTGCTCAATGGAGACGAAGTGGTTGGTGGGGTAATTTATGAAGTGACCAGGGATGAGTGTTTTGCCGCCTGGAAAGGTGGAGGAGCTTATTTGAATAATCAACCCATTCATGTCACTCCTGCTTCAAGTATCGATGAGAGTCTTTTTGCTACGGGTTTTCCAGTCTATAATTTTGAAAAGCTGGATGATTACCTGGGTATACTCAACGAACTTATGAAAGATGCTCATGGCCTAAGACGTGTTGGTAGTGCAGCTACTGATTTGGCGTATGTTGCCTGTGGACGTTATGAAGCTTTTTTCGAATACAATCTCAAACCCTGGGATGTAGCTGCTGGTGTCATTATCGTGCAGGAGGCGGGTGGTTTTGTGTCAGATTTCAGGGGTGGTGGAAATTATCTTTTCGGTGGGGAAATGGTGGCTGCGGGGCCAGTACACTCTAAGCTACTAGAGGTCATTAAGAAACATTGGTTTTAAGCCCAGACCTTTGTTCCTTCTGTGCAGTTCTTACACATTTCTATTTTGCTCCGCGAGGTTAACAGTTGTTGCCTGAAATGATTGTAGGCATATGATTGCCAAATTGTAGCGAAATCATCTTCTGACGCATTTCCCAATACATGATGTGCATCTTTATCGAAACAGCACGGAACCACCCGACCATCCCAAGTCATTACACAAGAGTGCCACATCTTCCAGCATTCGTCCAACATTTTGTTTTTCAGGATATAGGTGCCATCATTTTCCTGAGTGTATCTGCTGTATCTGTCAACACTTGGAATCAACGGGTTCCCATTCTTATAATCATAGATTTGAGCAGTTTTAAAAACTGCCCTATCCACCTGGTACTGCTTAGCTAATTGTTTGATTTTGGGAATTTCGTGCTCGTTGGGCTTGACTACTAAAAACTGCCAGACTACATGCGGTGTTGGGGATTTAAGGATTTTCTTCCATTTCAATACATTCTCCGTACCTGCCAGCACTTTATCCAGTTCGCCAGTCTTACGATAGGACTCATAGGTCTCCTGGCTCGCACCATCAATAGAGATAATTAACCGATCCAGCCCTGACTCTACAGTGGCTTTCGCAAGGTCATCATCCAGAAAATGGGCATTCGTGGAGGTGGCACAATACACCCCTTTCGCACTAGCATAGTTGACCATTTCCAGTAGGTTTGGGTGTAGGTAAGGTTCTCCCTGAAAATAGAAGATGAGGTATTGTAATGTTGGACTGAGCTCATCGATTACTTTTTTGAATAGTGCTTGATCCAATCGGCCGGTTGGCCTGGTGAATGAGCGCAAGCCACTTGGACACTCAGGACACCGTAAATTACAAGCTGTCGTAGGTTCTATGGACAGGCTGATGGGCATACCTTCAATCATTGGCAATCCGGTCTTGCGTGATTTTTGGAATGACCTGTATATCTTGAATGCATTATTTAACCGTTTTAAGGTTAGCTTTGAAGCTAATTGATAGGCATCACGCACATTGATATACATAAGTCTAAACTTATAAACCATTACCGGGATATGCATTGGAGATTGCTGATTTTTTCTTTTTTACTCATCATTACTGTAAGCTCATTTGCCCAAAATGTAGAGCTTTCTGAAGAAGCGGAAATCACCGTGATGACCCTAGGGCCTTATCAGGGTGAGATTTATTCGGCGTTTGGTCACAGCGCCATTCATTTATCTGACCCGGTCAATGATGTTGATTGGGTATATAACTATGGTGTGTTTGATTTCGATCAAGAGAACTTCTTCATCAATTTCGCACGGGGCAAGATGCTATATCAGCTGGGGATGTCCAGGTACAGCTCGTTTAAGAGACATTATATCCGCGAAAATAGGTACATCATTGAGCAGCGTCTCAACCTTACCAGTGAAGAGAAGCAGCAGTTAGTGGATTTTCTGGCGGTAAACTACGAGCCAGAAAACCGGGAATACTATTACAACTACGTGTATGACAACTGTGCCACCAAAATCAGGGATGTATTATTGGCGAATTTTCCAGATCGGATAGTATTAGACACATCATATGTACAGAAGGACAAAACCATTCGGGACCTGATGGATGACTATCTACAATACCAACCCTGGGGTGACTGGATCATAGATGTTGGCCTGGGCATGCAAATCGATAAAGTGGCTGACGGTTATGAGTATATGTTTTTGCCGGATTATATCGCTAAGGGCTTTGAAGGAGCTACTTTAAAACGAGATTCCATAGAAGTTCCATTAGTGGCTGAGACCATCGATGTATTCACACCAGAGCCAGAAGATCCATCTACGAGTTTTTTTACACCTTTCAATTTTTTTGTGCTGCTGTTCTTCGTAATTGGATTCTTTACGAATAGAGATTTCAAAAAAGAGAGACGTACCAAGTGGATTGATCCTTTATTGTTTTCAATTGCTGGTATTTTTGGATGGTGGCTGGTTTTTCTCTGGGCAGGAACGGACCATTTGTCAAAGGAAAACATCAACATATTCTGGGCTATACCTTTTCATGTGCCATTGGTATATCTACTTGGCGTTAAAAAACTGCAGAATTTTCTGAGTGGATATTTCGTGATTGTATCTGCGTGGTATCTGATCTTATTGATTCTTTGGACGGCCTTTCCTCAGCCATTGCACCAGGCATTGATCCCATTGGTGTTGACCATGGTACTTCGGGGGTTTTATATCTATTTTGATCTGAAAAAGCAACTAAAGAAAAGGGCTGCTGCGGAAGCTCTACCAAAAAATTAATTACAAGAGCCATTCGGCAAAGTTGTAGATGCCCAAAGAGATGAATATCAATCCCGGCAGTTTGTGCACGATAAACTGGTTATTGGCAATGTTCGTGAATTTTTGCCCGAGTTGGTTCACTGTAAGTAGAAGTGCAAATGTACCTGATGAGATCCCAACCAGGTACAACCAGAAATTCTCAGCACGAAGATTGATCAACTGATGATTTTGTAAATATGCAGTTACCGCTAACCAAAATGGTATTGTCAAAGGATTCACAATACCCAATACCACACCACGTTTGAATCCATTCCTGCCTTTCATGCCCTGAGCTTTATCTATGAGTGCCCTGGTATTGTTTTTGGCCAGCAGGTTTGCGATGCCCAATACCAGCATGGCCATAGCGGTGATGATTTGGAAATTGTCCGTGAATGCCGGACGCTCACTGAGATAGATTTGAAACCTTACGGTTACGCCAGCATACACAAACTCCGTAAGTGAGGCAGCTAAAGCAAAGAAAAAAGCTGGTCGCTTTAATCCCTGAACCGATAGTTGCATGCTCGTGATATTGATCGTGCCGGGCGGAATGGACCCCAGATAGCTGACCACAAAGGCAACGACTATGACCGGTACCGTCATAGGTTTTGGATGATTTTGTTGTAAGCTTTTATTGTCCGCATTTTATTGATTCCCTTTCTGAAAGACCAATAACTCACACCGAGTTTGTGGTTTGCCCAACTGACTTTAGCCAACTGGGACAAATGCCAAAGTATTGATTTATACCCTTTCCACAAAGGAAATCCCGGTTGATATATGTGCCCCGGCTCTGCTCCGGCACCATTGAGTTCAAGAATTTTAAAGTTCTCAAGTCGTCTCAGCTCGTCAAAGCTATTGCACCTAAGATCAAATCTACCGAAATGAAACCCTTTGATCTCGCTGGCAAGGTCACTGAACGCCGCATGTAAGGGATCGTCTATTTCAGCTTCTGCATTGAGAAAAGTAGTTCCTCTACAATGGTTGCCGATTCCTTCCACAATCACTTTTTCGCCAGTTTTGGGGATTTTGCCAAGAACCTGATGAAACCTGGGGTGATCAAAGTCTAACTGAAAAAGTGCTCTCGGTTGTATCTGGAGTAGTTTTTTTACTGAATTTTCTCCATCTCCAATGACATGAAGAAAGTCCTTCTGAACCATAGAAGTTACTTTGCCAACATCCTCATTGGGATGTTTTATAAAGAAAACACCCAATTCAATTGGCAGACTGACGAACTCCTGGATAAGAAAAGGCACAGGGCAATGACTTAAATAGGTCTTTAAGGCCTCTGGCGTCTCTATTTTTTCTACTAAGTTTCCACGTTCTCCGATATCAGGTTTTGCAATGACCGGAAAGCCAATTTCATGGGCAAATTTAGCAGCTGAAGTGATGTCTCCTGGCTTGATCAAAGCATATCGAGGGGAGTATTTCCGGGGAATCAAATCAAAAATTTCAGACTTGCGTTCACCCAACATTCCGCCAAAATCAATAGACGGATTGGCTGCAGTGAAAAAGAAAAATGATCTACAGCGGAGTGCTAGCCAGGTATAGAAAAAGAAGACAGGGAAATAGAATATAGAAAAAGGCCAAAACTCCCATTGAGTGATTTTGACCCACCATAACTTTACCTTATTGAGCATCAGGCATTTTGGGATTTCTGATACCTCACCGTAGAACTTGCCACACCGAAATGATCAGGAAGAGCAATTTTTGGAAAGGTTGATTTGATGCCCACTTTTATCAATGCCATATGGTGAATGGCATGTTCTATATTGTAAGAAAGTTCTCTTAAATAACTCGTAGGTATGCTGATTTGCTCATTACGATCTATTTCATAATTAGCTTTCATCATAATAGTAAAATCCTCTCTCGTATGCTTGAGGTATTGCTGGATAGAATTAATGATGCCAGTTGCTAGTCTGGGATCCTGTTCCATATATTGATCCCGCTTACGCTCATCGTAGTTGATCTCTTCTCCATTACTAGCATCCATCAAGCAAAGAAAAAACTCAAGAGTATGCCTCGTATGCTGACCAATGCTTGAGCCACTGAGTATGCCAATCGACTGACGAAACTGAGCATCAGTCATTTGTTTGACAACTACTTTTAGTTGATCCAGAAGATTAATTGCAGTTTGGTTTATTGACATGAATTGGTTTTAGTGCTCATACTTAGTTTGCCAATTGATGGTTGATTTTTTGATCAATTCTCCTTCATTCTCTTTCCAGGGATTAAGCGTATTGGTGCCCCACGAATTGTAAAAAAGATAAAGTTTTCCATCAGTAATGGTGTAGGTTTCAGGGTTTACACTAACCTTATCCCCTGAGTCTGCCATGGCATAGGCACACCATCCACCATATTGAGGAAGGTACTTTTGTGGCTTCTCTTTAAATGTGTTGAGGTTTTCAGTGGTGGCAAATAGAAAAGTCACCCCTTTATATTCATGTCTAAATTTTTTGGATCCTTCCATTGGTGCTCCATTAAAGTAGCTCACCACATCGTATCCCTCCGCGACATATCCTTTTTTGTTCACGTTCCAATTCGAAGACTGGAGTAGTGACATAGCAAGTATTATCATTAATCTGAGCATAGTCGTACTACGTTTTTGTAGTGTTTAATATAAAAAATATTCCATGAATGGATCTCAATTATTGTACCGCATCGGACAAACTGCTAACAATTTCAATAGAGAGGTCCATTTCGAATCCTTTTTGTAACAAATAGGCGGTGGTTTTTTGCTTTCGAACCCACTGGTCTTTCTCTGAGTGAATGCTGTTCCATTTTTTCTCAGCTAAATCCTTCAGTACATTCTCGTAGCGATTCGGATTTATGTTGTCCAATCCTGTTTGGACAACCTGCTCCGGTAACCTAAATCTAAACAACTCCTGCTTAATTTTATTTTTCCCCCACCGGTTAAATTCAAACTTGTCATGGCAGAAAGCCAGGCAGAACCTTTCCTCGTCAACGAAACGTTCATTCATCAGTTCAGCAAGAATGGACTGAGCTTCCTCTTCTGAGAGCTCCCAATCCAGAAGCTTGTCCAATACTTGCGCAGGAGCACGCTCGCGTGTGGAGCAGAATTTGGCGGCTTTGGCTTTTGCTTGTTTGAGTAACCGCTCTCGATCCATTATTCCTTAATAAAGCCTTTTCGCTTCAGGACAGTCTCGATAAATCTAATTTCGTTTTCGTTGTTGAAAATCTTAAATGGGAAATAGAGTAGCTGAGCTTTACTCGCAAAAAGCACAAAATGGTCTTTACCTTTCTTTACTCTTTTGATCTGATCCCATTTCATTGGCATGCCTTGCTTGGGGTTGAGCTTCAACAGGATCTGCTGACTTGAGATCTCATATGACATCTTCTGAAACATAAACTTACCTTGTTCCAACTGGGTCACACCAGCGAATTGGATCAACCAGAAAAGGAAGTAAAGGGCTAATCCTATAGTAGCCCCAATGATCCACCACCAGTTGGGTATCCATAAGTAGCCGGCACAAATGGCCAAATAGATCAACCCAACCCACCATTGTTGCTTTAATACGGCTCCAAGAGCGGTTTTAATGTAAGTTTTTGTCGGTAATTGATACTTTTTCGTTCTAACGATCATATTATTGAATTGCTTTAAGGCTAATGTCTAAACTTTTATAAGAATGGGTGAGTGCACCAACGGAGATATAGTCAACCCCGGTTTCTGCTATCTCCACAATATTTTTTTCATTGATTCCGCCAGAAGCTTCTGTTTCCATCCTTCCACCAATCATTCTGATGGCTTCCCGAATGGCGGAAGGTAGCATGTTGTCAAGCATCACCCGGTTTACATGACCGGTATCCAACACCTGCTGAAGTTCCCCTAGATTTCTGACTTCTACTTCTATTTTGAGATCAAGGTTGTTTTTTTTCAAATAGGACACTGTTGACATGATGGCCTCACGGATACCCCCGGCATAGTCAATGTGGTTGTCTTTGAGCATCACCATATCATAAAGCCCAAACCGGTGATTCATTCCACCTCCTATAGCCACCGCCCACTTCTCGGGGAGCCGGAAGTTAGGTGTTGTTTTTCTAGTATCCAGTAGTTTGGCTTTTGTTCCTTTGATGAGTGCATTCATGTTTCGGGTATATGTGGCAACAGCACTCATCCGTTGAAGACAATTTAGGACAAGTCTTTCTGAGCTGAGTATGGCTTGTGTATTGCCTTTCACAGTGAAGCCAATATCTCCATAGCTTACATAATCTCCATCCTTCTTGAAAAACTCTATTTCAATCTTCTTGTCCACATAATGGAAGATTCTTTCTGAGAGTGTCAACCCAGCAATTATTCCTTCGTCTTTGATCAAAAGCCGGGCATGGCTCACCTGATCTGTAGGGATACTACCCAGTGAACTATGATCTCCGTCACCTATATCTTCCGATAGTGCGGTTTTGATGAAATAGCGTATGTTTTGCTCCGTGAGATAAGGAATTGACATAAGACCGCAAAATTAGGAAAGAAACCCATTCTGAGATCATTTAAAGCCAATTATTCACGACTAAAGTTGATTGTGTCAATTTTGAATTCGTTCTTGACTTTTTTGATCACCATCACTACCCGAAAGCTGCCGCCTTCCACAGAGTATGTACCAATGGTATATTTCAATCCTTCAGGTGAAGCACCCTGATGAATGTATTGAAATCCCTTTGCAGGATTTTTGAGAAAAAAGTCTTTCAGAATTACTTCCGCCTGAGCGATGCTATAGTTGGAGGTTTTGCCATCCATCTTTATCTCCAGGTTGGTATTGCAGAATTTGATCAGCTCCTTAGAGCTCCCTGCTTGCATGGCCGTACTAATATTGGCCAGTATTTCTTCTTGAGCAATACTGTTAAATGAAAGTAACACCGTTACCAAAAAAACTGATACCTTGATCATGCTGATAAAGGTATCGAAAATAATGCCACAATTGAATTTCTGAACAGGATTAAGCAGATTTTGTTGAAATCCCTTAATAGATGGATACTATATTTGCCCTATGAACAAAAAAGTAATTCTGATCATACTTGATGGCTGGGGGATTGCTACAGATAAGCAGGTCTCAGCAATTGACAAAGCCAATACACCATTCGTGGATAGTCTTTATGGAAAATACCCTAACAGTACACTGGAAGCCTCTGGTTTGGCCGTAGGCCTACCTGAAGGTCAAATGGGCAACTCCGAGGTAGGACATATGAATATTGGTGCGGGGAGAGTCGTTTATCAGGATCTTGTGAAGATAAATAATGCCGCTTCTGATGGCTCATTAGCTAAGGAAAAGGAGCTAGTGGCTGCTTTTGATTACGCAAAAAAGAATAATAAGAGTATACATTTTATTGGTTTGCTATCCGATGGTGGGGTTCATTCCCACATCAAACACCTTAAAGGATTGTTAACTGCCGCGGAAGCCAATAATTGCGAAAATGTTTTTGTGCATGCGTTTACTGATGGCAGAGACTGTGATCCCAAGAGTGGTAAAGGTTTTATTGCGGAGCTGGAGCAGCACATGACAAAATCTACCGGAAAGGTTGCATCAATTACGGGGAGGTATTTTGCGATGGATCGGGACAAACGCTGGGAACGGGTGAAGCTGGCTTATGATGCCATGGTGAATGGGGTTGGGGAAGTCCAGTCGCAGAACCTTACGGAATCAATTCAGGCGTCTTACGATGCAGGTGTTACCGATGAATTCATCAAGCCAATTATTCACACGGAAGGTGGAAAGCCAGTGGCAAAAATTGAAGCAGGGGATGTGGTGATGTGCTTTAACTTCAGAACAGATCGAGGAAGAGAGATTACACAAGTTCTTACGCAGGAGGATTTTGCCGAACATGGCATGAAGAAGCTGGACTTGTACTATCTCACCATGACCAACTATGATGACACATTTAAAGGTGTCAAAGTAGTATTTGATAAAGACAACCTTCAGCAAACGCTGGGTGAAGTACTGGCCAATCACGGTAAAAAGCAAATCAGAATTGCCGAAACGGAGAAATATCCACATGTAACTTTCTTTTTCTCAGGAGGAAGGGAGACTGAATTTGAAGGTGAAAAACGCCTGCTATGTCCATCACCTAAGGTGGCCACATATGATCTTCAGCCAGAGATGAGTGCCCATGAGATCAGGGACAAAATCATCCCTGAGTTGGAGCAGGAGGAAGTTGATTTTGTTTGCTTGAACTTTGCCAACCCTGACATGGTAGGTCACACTGGGGTGTTTGAGGCAGCAGTAAAGGCTTGCGAAACAGTAGATGCCTGTGCACAGGCAGTTGTGGAAGTGGCACTTGAACATGGCTACAGCAGCATTATAATTGCCGATCATGGCAATTCAGATATGATGATAAATCCTGATGGTTCTCCAAATACTGCTCATACTACTAATTTGGTTCCTTGTATCCTAGTAGATAAAGACTACACAGGGGAATTAAAATCAGGTAAGTTGGGAGACCTGGCCCCAACCATTCTCAAAATGATGGGAGTGCCCAAACCAGCTGAAATGACCGGAGAGGAACTCCTTTAATATGAGAAACTTAATAGTCCTCGTAGGAATCCTCTTGATCAATGAGTCTTGTGATCAGTTTGAGAAATCTGATAGAAAGCTTGATGCGTATTTTGATTTGGATTCCTTGTTGGATAGTCAGGTGCAGTTATTAAGCGATCAAAAAGCTGAGGTGATGAAGACTGTGATCATGGATGGTACAGTGGAAACACAGAGATCAACTCCAGACACTACCGGGTGGAAAGATGAATTTAAAATCATTCGGGATTTCAACCTGAACAAACCTTATTATGTAGGAGCTTATTACAAGAAAACGCTGGATGACGGAGTGCGGTATGTTGAGGAGGAAGGCGTGAAAGTTCCGGTTTCCGAATTCATTATTAAAAGTACGGATGGTGCACTTGAAAAGATCAATGCTACCTACTTTGAAGATAAGACGATCTATCAGCACAAAAGAGTACTTGAATTGAACTTTGCGGAGGACAAGCTAACGGCATATAGGATCTCGGGATTCCAAAAAATGGTACTGAAGGATACGATCTTTTATACCATATCAGGTGAGATAAATTAAGATGAGCAACGGGGAGAAGAAGCGCATAAGTAAAGAGGGGTTTAAGAATCTTCTCGGGATTTTTAAATATCTGTGGCCATATAAAGTTTCGTTCATTATTGGGTTGGTACTTCTCGTTATTTCCAGTTCCATTTTCATGGTCTTTCCGTATGTCTCGGGTAAGCTCATTGATCTTGCTTCAGGGGATACCAGTTGGTTTATTGACAATATTGGCTATGCGTCATTGCTGCTACTAGGGGTTCTTTTTTTTCAAAGCATCATGTCGTTTTTTAGAGTTGTGCTCTTTGCCCGGGTTACGGAAAATGCGATGGCCAATATCAGGACAGAACTCTACGAACGTATGATGACCCTGTCGATTACGTTCTTTGATAAGAATCGGGCGGGGGATTTGATAAGCCGCATTTCAAATGACGTTTCTACCCTTCAGAGTACCTTTTCCACCACTTTGGCTGAACTAATACGTCAAATCATTATCCTGATTTCCGGTATTGCTTTGATCTTTTACACTACGCCGGCTTTGAGTGTGTTTATGCTCGCTACTTTTCCAATCATCATTATTGCAGCCATGGTTTTCGGCAGGTTCATCCGAAAATTGTCCAAGAAGACACAGGAACAACTGGCTACTGCCAATGTGATCGTGGAAGAAACAATACAAAGCATTCATTCTGTAAAGTCGTTTACCTCAGAACTATTTGAAATAGCTCGGTATCGAGGCTCCATGAAAGCAGTAGTGAAAACAGCACTAAGTGTAGCAAATTACCGGGCAGCTTTTATCTCATTTATCATATTTATGCTTTTTGGAGGGATCGTGGCTGTGATGTGGTACGGAGCCACCCTTGTGCAGTCTGGTGACATGACGGTAGGAGATTTGATCCAATTCATCCTCTATACTTCATTTATTGGTGCTTCTATCGCAGGCCTGGGAGATTTGTTTTCTCAGCTTCAACGTGCCGTCGGAGCTTCAGAGCGTATTCTTGAAATCCAAAATGAGACCCCGGAGTGGGATTTAAGAAAACCGGTTCGCGGTGATGATCTAGATGGGGACATAGTATTTGAGCAGGTAATATTTAGCTATCCAACCAGACCGGAACTTAATGTACTGGATCATATTGACCTGAAAATTGCCAAAGGACAGAAAGTAGCTTTGGTAGGCCACAGCGGAGCAGGTAAGTCTACGATTATTCAATTGCTCATGAGGTTTTATCCACTTTCGGATGGGCGAATTACCATAGCGGGTAAACCTATTGCGGAAATGGATCTACAAAATTTGAGATCTAATGTAGGCATTGTACCTCAGGAGGTCATCTTGTTTGGTGGTACTATTGCCGAAAATATAAAGTATGGAAAACCTGAGGCAACAGATGAAGAAGTAGCGGACGCTGCACGTCAGGCAAATGCTCTTGAGTTTATCCAATCATTCCCTGAAGGGTTTGAGACTACAGTTGGTGAGCGGGGAATCAAACTATCCGGAGGTCAACGCCAGCGTATCGCTATCGCCAGGGCGGTATTAAAGGATCCGAAGATTCTGATACTGGATGAAGCCACAAGCTCTCTGGATGCGGAGTCTGAGCACCTGGTGCAACAGGCGCTAAATACACTGATGACAGGCAGAACCACCATTATTATTGCTCATCGTCTGGCCACCATTCGATCTGTAGATCAAATCTACGTGCTGGACCAGGGCAAAATAGTAGAATCAGGAACTCACGAGGAGTTGCTCAAAAACAATGAAGGCTCTTACAAAGGCTTTGTTGAGCTACAGCTGCAGGATTAGTTTGTGGTTTTTGAACAACGATGAAGTGATCAGGTAAATCACTTAGGTTTTCTGTTTTTATAATTTCAAACCCCACATTAGCGAGGCACCTTTGCAGCTCTGACGTTTTTAAAAAAGAAAGTCTTGGGATCAATCTACATTTCATTAATATAAGCAAGGCGATCCTTAGTAGAGAAAAATGATCTCCGGCGCATGCCGTACATGAAATGAAATAGCCACCCGGTTTGATTAGATCAAAGATCCTCTGGCTCAAATCTTGTTTGTGTTCTATAAAGTGCAAAACATTGAAGGCAAGTACCGCATCAAATTGATGTGACTTATATCCTGCATCCTCGAGAGTAGACTTTTTGAAATGGATGTTTTTTTGAGAGGTGTGACTCTTTGCAATCTCAATCATCTTGGTTGATATATCGATTGCCTCAATGGAGGAAACATTTTTAGCTATGGAATCAGTCAATGTTCCATCCCCACAGCCAACATCTAAGATTAGATCTGAAGGATTCAGATAGCCTAGTGTGGCTTCAAGCATTTTTTGGCCAACCCTCCCAAGGTTTGTTTTGGTGGCTACCCGGTCCCAGAAATTTTCGCCAGTTGTCAATTTATAGCCACTTCCTGCTTTTCATAAAAATGATCATCACTATAGTCACCACTCCAATAAGGCTGTAGAATCCAGTAGGATAACTTATCTCCCAACCCAGCTCAGGCATGTGCTGGAAGTTCATACCATAAATCCCTGCAATGAATGTGAGTGGAATGAAAATAGTGGACATAATTGTCAAAACCTTCATGATTTCGTTCATTTTCATGCTCAACTGTGAGATGTAGAGATCCATCACACTAGTAAGGATTTCCCTATAGGTGTCCAGGTTTTCTACTACCTGCACCGCGTGATCATAGGAGTCACGGATGTACATCAGGGTTTGATCTGTGAAAAAATCTGAATTGGTTGATGAAAACGAATGGATCACGTCCCTAACCGGATACATAAACCTCCGAAGCTGAATCAGGTCTCTTCTAACCACCTGAATGTTTTTAAGCTCTATTCGCTCAGGGCGCCGAACCACAATATCTTCCAGCTGTTCAATTTTAGCCCACACCTGGTCTAGTGTTTCATAGTAGAAATCAATAATGAGGTCAATAAGCATATAAGCGAGATAATCTCCACCACGATTTCTGGCTCTTCCTTTGCCGTTTTTGAGTCGAGTACGTATGTCATCAAAAACATCTCCTGGTTTTTCCTGGAAACAGATCACAAAATTCTGATGTACTATGATACTTACCTGCTCTATGTCGATCTTATTGAGTTTTTCAATATGATTGATCATTTTCATAGAGATGTAGAGATGTTCGTCGAATTCCTCTACTTTGGGTCTTTGATTAGTATCCAGGATGTCTTCTAATGTGAGTGGGTGCAACCCCATCATTTCACCGATTTTCGAGATTACTGCTACATCATGCAATCCCTGAATATTAATCCATGTTACAGAGTTGCTATGATTAAACTTTTGTAATTCTGTAACATCTGTTATTTCCTCTTCATGAATTGACTCATTGGTATAATCAATCACGTTGATATTGATTTTATCGGTATAGACCTTACCTGTATAAATCAAACTACCCGGTGCCAAACCGGTTTTAGGTCTTTTTCTGCTAACAGAAAGAGGTGTATACTTAATAGGATTAAGTTTCTTTAGCTCACCCAGAGGGTTGCTGATGAGCTCGTTAAAGGTATTCTTCATGCAAAAACTTCTTCAGCTTCTTTGGATCTCACTGGGCGATCGTCTGGGAGACAAACACCCGGTGGTAAATCTATATCAGGAGGTAAAGATACAGGCAATCCGCCTTCATCATCACTATCGGTATCGTTGTTTCGGTTTTTACGATTGACTCTTACAAGCACGAATGTGATGAAAATGCTGTAGAGGAATCCGAAAAGTATAATGTCTAAAATCATACTGGCGTTTCGTAAATGCTGAGATTGTTATTAAGTTAACTAAAAAACCGCCATATTCTTAGTTTGTTTGCTTGAAAATGGTTGATTCTTTAATAAGGTTTTCTTATTGCACAATATTTACTTAATTTGCTGATCCAAATTCCAGCTTTGGAGACGCCCTAAAATTATTCGTTACCATATGTTGTTAACCTTATTCTCTGGTGAAAATGAAGGCCTGCTTTTTGGAGTCTTCGGAGTTGTAATTATCGCCTTCCTATTGGTTGACTTGGGTGTTTTTCACAAAGCACATCACAAAGTCTCTCAACGTGAAGCCCTGCTACAAAGTTTGTTTTGGGTAGCTGTATCTGTAGCCTATGGTATGGTAATTTACTTTTTCGGGGAAGGGCCGCAGGCAAGTTTTGAGTTCTTCTCGGCTTATGTAACAGAGAAAGCGCTTTCAGTAGATAATATATTTGTAATCCTATTGATCCTTAGATATTTTAATGTCAAGGAAGAATATTACCACAATATTCTCTTCTGGGGAATTTTAGGTGCAATTGTCTTCAGGGCGGTATTCATTTTCGTAGGAGCGTTCTTAATCGCTCAGTTTCACTGGATACTGTACATCTTCGGCGCATTCTTGATTTATTCAGGGATTAAGATTTTCGGTGAAGAAGGAGAACCAGATCTCGAACCTGAGAAGAACCCATTGCTCAACTGGGCGAAGAAGATTTTGCCATTTACTACCACTCCGGCAAATGGTAAATTCTGGCTTAGAGAAAACGGAAAGCGTGTCTTCACCTCTCTTTTCCTGGTGATCATACTCATTGAGTCTACTGATTTGATTTTCGCTGTAGATTCGATCCCTGCCGCTTTTGCAATTTCACAAAATGAATTTGTAATTTATACCTCAAACATTTTTGCGGTAATGGGTTTGAGGGCCATGTTCTTTTTACTGGCCAACGTACTGGACAAATTCTACCTTTTGCAAAAAGGGCTCTCTATTGTGTTGATTTTCATCGGCGTGAAAATGATGCTGGAAATGGAGATCATTCAAAAAGGGCTGGGATACCTATTTGGTACAGATCACGTACACATTCCTATTTTTGTTTCTTTCGCGGTGATTATGTTGTTGCTTATTGGTTCAATCGTTTTCTCACTTATCTTCCCGAGGAAACCGGAAATCGTAGAAGCCGAGACGGAGGTTTAGTCCTTTTATTTGATTAACTCTTAAATCCTATTTGGTTGGATTTCCACCCTCTGGTTTCTAGTGCCTTTGCGGAATCAAGGACCTTCTCTTTAAGAGACTCTTTGTAGTCTGTCAGGTTTTTAGAGATTTTCTTCTCAAAAGCACCGATAATTTCTGCGGCCAGTATACCCGCGTTTTTGGCTCCATCCAAAGCCACAGTGGCCACTGGAATACCTCCGGGCATTTGCAGAATAGAAAGCACAGAATCCCATCCATCGATTGAGTTGCGAGATTTCACCGGTACACCAATTACCGGAAGAGTAGTAAGGGATGCCACCATACCTGGCAAATGTGCAGCACCACCAGCTCCAGCGATGATTACTTTGAGCCCTCGGCCTGCTGCTTTTTCAGCGTATTCCACCATGCGATGAGGCGTGCGGTGAGCGGATACTATGGTTACTTCCACTTCTACACCAAGTTCCTCGAGAATTTCTGCAGCTTCTGCCATTACTGGCAAATCCGATTGGCTACCCATGATGATTCCTACTTGTGGTTTGCTCATGCTTTTACTTTTAAGATTTCTTTTACTTTAAGTGCTTTCTCTTTTAAAGATATTGTGTTTTCATCAGTGATGGTTATATGTCCCATCTTTCGAAAGGGTTTGGTCACCTTTTTACCATAGAGATGCAAGTGAACACCCGGGAGACTCATCAGTTCTTCTAGGCCTTCATACCTGGCATTTCCGGTAAAGCCATCTTCACCAAGCACATTGACCATGGCGGCTGGTTTGATCAGCTCAGTGGCACCAAGCGGAAGATTGAGAATGGCACGAAGGTGCTGCTCAAACTGGGAAGTGATGTTTGCTTCGATGGTTTGGTGCCCGGAATTATGTGTTCTTGGTGCTATTTCATTAACCAGAATTTCGTCCTCCTGTGTGAGAAACAGTTCGACAGCCAGTAAACCGACCATGTCCAATTTGGTGATCACATCTTTGGCCAGTGCATATGCTTTTTCTTCAATTTCCTGGGAGACCTCAGCTGGGGCAAAAAGGAACTCCACCAGATTTGCCACCGGATGAAAAGCCATCTCTACCAAAGGGAAGCATTTCACTTCTCCGGATTCATTGCGGGCAACGATTACACTGAGCTCTTTTTTAAAATCTATCAGCTTCTCTAGCAGGGAAGGTGCTTCAAATGCTTGATCAAGGTCTGCCTCTGTCCGGAGAATTTGCACCCCCTGACCATCATAACCGCCTTTTCCAAGTTTGTTCACTGCCGGTAGAAATGATGCATTGGCTTTTACTTCAGCCTTGTTTTCAGTCAGGATGAAGTCCGCTGTTGGGATCCTGTTGGCTTTATAAAAGGTCTTTTGCTTTCGTTTGTCCTGGATCATCTCAACTATGGCAGGTTGCGGAAACACCTTTTTACCCTGAGCTTCCAAATCCTTTAATGCATCGGTGTTAATTGCTTCGATTTCTATGGTTAACACATCTTTGTCAGCACCAAAGGCCATAATGCTGTCATAGTCAGTCAGTGCTCCCTGTGTGAATGAGTTGGCTATCTTACTGCATGGAGCGTTGGGGTCCGGATCGATCATGTGGATGTTCAGGTTGAAATCTGTGGCGGATTGAAGCATCATTCTGCCAAGCTGGCCACCACCTAATACCCCAATTTTAAGATCAGTAACATCTTTTTTCATGTGGCAAAGATGTAAAGTTTTCTATTAACTTGATGCGATGGGCAAACCTGATGTATCCAAAATGTGTTGATGAAATATGGATGAAAAAAAAGCAGAAAAGACAAAGAAGCGATTGGAAGAACTGAGAAAAAAAGCTTTGGAGGAAGGAGAGAAAAATGAACCGGAAGAAGAGAAAAAGAGCGGTATTCCCCGAGAAGCATTTCGGAAAAACCTGGGTTGTGGTGGGTGAAATTTAACCTAATTTCTTAAAGCTTTATTAGTAAAAATTAACCAGACCATGGAAATAGCGTTACTGTCTCTAGTGGATTTTTAACGACCATTTCTATGAAAAAACTAATAATTATCCCTGTAAGTTTAATGGCAATTTCTTTCACATCTCTTGGGCAAAAAGGGAATATGACATTCTTCGGAGACCCAATACTGACCGACACGTCTTCCACCATTTTCATTCCGACACGTTATAGCCAGGAATTTTCATCCAGCAACAAGATTGCATTTTGGGGTGATTACTATGCAAATTTTGTCATTTACAACTTTGAAGAGGATGTCTATAAAAAACTCTTCGATAAGGATGTTTTTATTGAATCGTTTGGGGCCAGACAGTACTTTTCCCTCCAAAATGGACAAAAACCAAAGAGTAAAAATATAACTTCAAACTGGGTTTTCCTTCTGGTGAAAATAGAGGACTCCAATAGAAGTGGTCGTATTGATGAAAAGGACGCTTCTGTGCTTTTTGCCGTTTCCAACAAAGGGAAGAACCTACAACAACTAACAACAACTAATGAAAATGTTATCTCCCTTGAAAACTTCGAAGCGCAGGGTTTTATACTCATCCGAATTCAAAAGGACACAAACGACGATCGGTCTTTTAAAAGTAGTGATGACAAGGAATACTACTTCCGAAAAGTAAATCTGTCCGACTTATCTTTTGGAAATCCTATTGAGCTTTGGCACGTCTACTTAAAAATATAACGGATACCCCAGGATCCACGAAGAATGCTGTTCTCACGAAGGACTGGTGCCAACTCGGTATGAAACCCGAAGCTTTTATTTGTAAATGGGTAAACATTGAGGCCTACAGGAATCACCACACCTTCAAATGCCTGAACTCTCCCACCAATTCCCGCATAAAATTGATAATCCTCCTTTTTCACGAACATGTAGTTTGCTACCAGTTCTAAGGGTGTGCTCTCCAGATCGACATCAACACCTACTCTAAATTCTGGAATAAATCGTTCACCAATTTGATAATTGACTCCAATTTGCGGGATATTTGATTGGTGAAATGCAATCCCCAATTGGGCAAATGTTGAAAAAGAAATAATCGCTAAGGCCAAAGTTATGAGTGTTTTCTTCATACTGTTTTCTGTTATACAGTGGCCGGGGGCAAAAATTATACCAACCCTTCCTCTACAGCAATTCTAACCAGGTTGGCAAGCTTGTTTACTCCTAGTTTTTCCATGATTGTTTTGCGGTGTGTTTCGACTGTTCGCACCGCAATGTGTAATTCTTCTCCTATTTCCTTGTTGGACAACCCGTCCGCTACCAGTTTCAGCACCTCCACTTCCCGAGTTGTTAACGAAGCAATTTTTGAGAAGGAGCTTTTAGCAATGGTTCGTCCATTTGCGCTTAGGGCAGTTAGGGCTTCCTGAGAAAAGTAGTTTTGACCTCTAGCTACTGTTTCTACACAAACGACAAATTCGTTTTCTTTTGAGTTTTTTGAAACATAACCTGAAGCTCCTATTTCCAGAGCTTTGGATACAGTATTTTTATCCAGGTGCATAGAAAGAATGACAAATGATGTGGTTGACATTTCTTTTTTCAACCGGGAGATAATTTCCAACCCGCTCATTCCTGGCATATCCAGGTCGATGAGTACGATATCTGGCTTCAGGATGGGGAGTTTAAGCAGTGCTTCTCTTGGGTCATTGATAATACTTCCAACCTCGAATAACTCATGGTTTTCGAAGAACTTGCTCACCCCTTTTGCAACGAGCTCATGATCATCTACAATGGCAATATGTTTTTTCATTCTACAGGTATGCTGATAGTGGCTGATGTACCTCTGGAAGGACCAGGTTCATAGTTGATAGAACCTTTGATCATATCCAGGCGGCTTTTGATATTGAGAAGTCCATGTCCTCCTGAATTATTGTTGTTCATGCCCTTTCCATTGTCCTCAATGAATAGTAGCAATTTACCAGTGTTTTGAATGAGTTGCACAGATAATTCATTGGCTTCTGAGTGCTTAATCACATTATTGATCAGCTCCTGCAAAATCCGGTAGAGACTAATTTCTATTCGTTCAGCAAATCGCTGGTCTTTCAATCGATGTTCGAACTCATATTTAATATCCGAAAACTTAAAACTATTCTGAAGTAAGTCTTCAATGGCATTGATGAGCCCAAAATCCATCAGTGTTCTTGGCATCATCTGATGAGAGACCTGTCTTACCTCTTCAGCAGAATTGGAGAATTGTTCGGTAATAAGTTCCAGGTCTTCCCTTTGGTTTTCATCGCTGGTTTTTCCCGCCAGGTTGGACAGTGCCATTTTCAAGGCACTCAGTTGCTGGCCGATTCCATCATGCAGGTCTTTGCTGATTCGTTTTCGTTCTTCTTCTGTGGCTTGAATCACGCTCTCAAATCCACGTTCTTTCTCACTGAGTATGGCCAATTGCAATTTCGCATTTTGTTTGGCGCGGTATTGATTGTAGAAAATGAACCCAAACAGGATAACAATGGCCAGTCCTCCAAGCAAACCACCAATCTGTATTTTTTTGGATTGGATATCGGCTTCTTTTTCGGCAATCTCCAGTTGTTGATTGGCTATTTCCTGTTCTTTTTGAGCGGTTTGAAATCTCGTTTCCAGTTCTGAGATCTTTTTTGCCTTCTCTTCATTGATTAAACTGTCCGAAATGGTGAGTAGTTGCTTACTGTAGTAAAAGGCATCGGAGTAGTTTTCCAGCCCCTCCAGGGCTTGGGTTTTAGAAACAAGTGCCTCTTCTAAATTTGGCAGTGATTTGTATTTCCTTGCCAAGTTCAAAGCAGAATCAGCAAACATATCTGCCTGAAGGTATTGCCCTGCTGCAGCATAAGCGATGCTCAGATTATTAGTGGCGTTGAAGACTCCTTCCAGGTTTTCAGTGGCCGCACATGTTGCTATGGACTTTTTAAATGAGGTAATGGCTGTTTCATATCTGTTCTGCTCCAGGTAAACAAGGCCTAGATTAGACTGATTCAATCCCAGTGAGTATTGGTTGTTTTGGGATATAAAAATTTTTTTGGCTGACATTAAATAGTGCTCAGCACTATCCAACTCCCTGAGCTCATAAAATACATTGCCTATGTGCTGAAAAGACTGTGAAATGTATGTGCTATCACCAATTTCTTTTCGAATAACGAGTGCTTTAAATGCGTATTCTAAGGCATTTTGATAATCATTCATGTTCATGTAAACCAGCGAGATGTTGTTCAGTGGATTGGATATTGCGTACAGATCATCTTTTCCCTCTGCCAGTTTCAATGAAAGTTGGTATTGCGCCAAGGTTTCTTCATATTCTCCCTGCTGAGAATGAATCAATCCTCGAAGGTTATAAATACTGGACATACCATAGTCATATTCTAAGGTTTGATAGTACTTCAGTGCTTCTGCAGCTTTGCTTTTGGCTTGATTGTAGTCAGCCATCAGGTAATACACCACAGACTGGTAATAGACTACATTGGCCAGTAGCAGCTCTGAAGGTTGCTCTCTGGCAATGGCAAATGCGGTATCCAAATATTGCAATGATTTGCGTGGGAAAGAAAACTTGGTGTTCCAGGCCAGCTGTTGATAAAGAGTTACTTTCAATGAGTCATCAGTGGATTGTTTAGCCAGATTGGCAAGCGAGTCAAGGTTGGCTTGCGAAAACGCTGAGACAGCTAGGA
The DNA here is from genome assembly GCA_040218045.1 of Marinoscillum sp. Classification (GTDB taxonomy): domain Bacteria; phylum Bacteroidota; class Bacteroidia; order Cytophagales; family Cyclobacteriaceae; genus Marinoscillum. Next base: position 168,777 of record JAVJQA010000006.1, on the reverse strand, counting down.
ATATCAATAATATAAATGAAGCAAGAATGCTTTTTAACATAAAGTAGAGGCAGTTGACGAGTGAAAATACCAAAAAACCACGAGGCATCTACGAAGAAACCACGAGTAAAGTGCTTAAAATACTAACTGAGCTTTGGGATATCAAATTTAATTCTCAAAGCCATGAAAAAATTATTCCTTTTAATCGTTTTGGTGCTATCAGCGGGATATGTATCCGCTCAGAAACTCGAGGTAAATACCGAGTCGTTACCCATTAGTAAAAAAGCACGGAAATTTGGTCAGTATGGCGGATCCTACTGGGACGCTTCTGGTGAAAAGCTACAAACCATCTACACCTATCGTGAAAAAAGAAAAAGTCCAAGGAGTTATGACCTAATCAATGTTCATGTCGATGGAAAAATTACAGGGCCTGAAACGGAACTATTATTACCTGAAAACATCTCAAAATTAGACCTTCAAATAGATGAAACACTTCTTGAGGAAGATGAATTCGAAAACTTTGATCAGGAAATGGTTTGGATCAAACGTGTTGATCTAGGCTGGAACGCAGTAGCTTTTGATGGGCATTTTGAACCACAGTCTGACATTTACGGGTTCGTGGGATACGAGTTTGAAAAAGCATCAGATAAGACCAGATTGATGGGTGATGAAAACCAAAGCCTGATGCTCGATTTTGTATTGGCAGATGGACCCGTAGTGGAAAAATACAGTTCCAAAGTCCTCTCACAAGGCTTCCTTGGTTTGTCTTCATTGTCTACCTACGCGTTTGTGCCTAAAGGAGACAAAGTAATCATAGGAGGGCTGCTGAACGGTAGAGTGAAAATCGGGCTGGATGCTAGTCCAGACTGGCTGACTACCAGGTATCTAGTAGGAACTTACAACACGGGGACGATGGAGTGGGAAGAGCAAAACTTCATCGAATTTGACTATACGATGCACACGCTCACATCTCTAAAAACGGATGATGGAGTAGCTGTCCTGCTTAGAAAAGACACCAAAGGAACCATTGAAAATAACCGGGTTCGCTTCAATGACTCTGAGTATAGAGGTGTGGTGATGCTTTTGTTTGATAACAAGGGTAAACTCATTTCACAACTCGATCTGGATTTTGGAGATTTTAATTTTCCTCCTATCGGAACTTCGCTTAGCAATACGGTACCGCCAAAATTTGATATCAGAAAAGTAGGAGACTCTTACTACGTGTCTGCGGTAGGTTTTGGTAAAGGTACTCAGTTTGAATCATTAAACATTTACAAAATATCCGATGGTAAGATTGATTTTAAAAAGAAATTCCAAAGCGAGGAGTTGAATGATTTTGAAACACCTGATGGTGAGAAAGTGAAGTATCTCATCAAGAAAAGAGAGACTCCTGTGATTGACGAAATCATTGCTTCTGACAATGAAGTTCTATTTCTGGGGTCAATTAAAGAGATCGGAAACTTTGTCATCAGAGTTGACGCCAATACAGGGAGCCTCAACCAGTTAGTAGCCAGTGAGCACTGGGTACCAAAGCAAGGTGTTACCATTCCACTGGGAGTAAGAGGTTGGAGCAAGACTAAATCATCGAGAAGCAGTGAAGGTTTTTTGGAATACCCTGTTTCCGTAGAAGAGCAGGGAGATTACTACTATATTCTTTACAGGAAAATGAATGCCGGTATGACTCCAGGATCATCAGTCAGCTCTACTTCCTCTTCCAGCAATGGAGTGATTAAGACCACATATACTAAAAGTGTGAGAATAGACGAGCTTTTTGCCTTTGCTAAACTCGTTATTATTAATAAGGAAACCGGTGCTATAGCCGAGCCTTTAGTCATTGATGATGAAATACTAGTCGGTATATACGGTATGTACATTGGCAAAGACGGAACGGCTTTCTTGCATGGATACGACGGGAAGAAATATCAAATGACCTCTGTCAAGATTAAGTAACCTGATCAATGCCACAATTGCTCCGATGTGGCTTTGAGAACTTCTGAGGAGCTAACCCTCGCCAGTTGGCGGGGGGTTTATCAACTTTACTTTTATCCCATCAGAATGAAATCGCTTAGTATAATTTTACTTGCTTGTGTTTGTTTAGTTTACTCTCACCTGGATGCTCAGAAAATTAGCTATCAGGTAGAAGAATCTGACGTAAATAAATACAGAGGTTATGTCATGCCAGACGCATCCATTCACCTAGGTGGAGGCACTGGTCTCGGCTTGAACGTTGGGGCAGTGTCTCAATATCGTCTTCCAGTTTTGCCGTTGACCTTACGTGGTAATATCAGATATGAGATTATTGGTGTCGGGAAAACCAATATAGGGAATACTGGAGTATTAGATGTGGGAGCAATGTTTCCAATCATACCAGGTAGGAAGAAAACGGGACGTGTAAAAATCACCACTAGTTACAGTGAAAGCTCAAGATACATTCACGAAGAATATTTTGTAGTGGATGGCAGGTAAAAAAGGATTTATTAGTTCGTGGTGGAGCGTTTCAGCTTATCTCTACCAAAGGATTGAGTACTACTGGCCTCTCTGCCGGATTGGCTTTTCGTGTACTTGAGCATGCCCAAGTGCGCGTAGAAGATTACACCTATGAGGCCAATTACAATTGGCAGATATATGTGGACGCTATGTATGCTCCCGTTTCCAATATTGAAGATTTTAACAATGAATCAATACCTTATGGTGGAAGAGTAGGGCTGCTATCAACTGGTAAAAATTGGGACTGGTACGGTGAACTATGCCTGTATCCAAAAAGTACAGGATACTTGATTTTTGGATTCTTATTTGATCTGGGGTGGGAGTTTAAGTAGCTTACTCACTCACGAAAACTCTTTTTACCCTTTGACTTACATTCGTCAAAATCTCATAGGGAATGGTATTGCTCCAATGAGCTAGTTCGGTGATGTTTGGTTTTTCACCAAAAATGATCACCTCATCACCTTCTTTCGCCATCAAGCCGGTCACATCTACCATGGTCATGTCCATACAAATATTGCCAATGGTGTAAGCCTGCTGTCCATTGATGAGCACATAGGCTTTGCCATTCCCAAACAGCCTGGTGTACCCATCAGCATAGCCGATTGAGATGGTAGCAATTTCACTATCCTGGTGAACCTGACCTTTTCTGGAGTACCCAATGGATGCTCCTGCTTTTACCGTCTTGATTTGAGAAATCTTTGATTTGAGCGTGCTGATAGGCTTTAATTCATTGGTTTCACCGGAGCTATCAAAGCCATAAAGCCCAATGCCCAATCTTACCATGTCATAATGATACTTTGGCCATCGGATGATTCCTGCAGAGTTCACTGCATGCTTCAGTGGCTTGTAGTCAAGTGTTTTCGTCAATTGATCATAGATCTGGTCAAAAGTAGTGGCTTGCTGTTCTGTAAAGGTGTCTTCACTTTTACTATCTGAGCTGGAGAAGTGCGTGAATATACCAGCTACTTTTACCGAAGGGTTTACTTGCAAAATTTTCTGGAGCTCTTCAATCTCTTCCCTTACAAAACCTAAACGATTCATCCCAGTCTCGATTTTCAGATGGATCGGTGGCGGCGTATCACAAGCTTCGATGAATTGCCGAAGCATTGCAATGCTGTAAATCTCAGGCTCGAGATTAAAAGTTTCCAGCAGTTGGAAGCTATCCCAACCCACATTCATGATCATAATAGGCGTTTCAATGCGTTTGCGACGCAGGTTGATGGCTTCATCGAGATAAGCCACCCCGAGGTAATCAACCTTATGATATTGGAGTAAATGAGCAATCTCTTCAACACCAACACCATAGGCAAAGGCTTTCACCATGACCATGAGTTTGGTTTTAGGTTGAAGACGTGAGCGGTACACATTGAGGTTGTGGGTGATGGCTTCAAAGTTTACCTCTAGTACAGTGCCATGATTCTTATCCTCCAGGTAGTTCACCACCCTTTCCAGACTATAAGTTCTGGCCCCTTTCACTAGTATAGTCTCATCCCGGAAAACAGGAGCCTCTCTAAGAAACTCATCCACACTATTAAACCCATTGAAATCAACAGAGAAGTAAGTTTCAGCCTTGTTGATTTCTATACCAATACCTATTAAGTGATCAATTTTGTGATTGAGCATTAGTTTGTTCACTGCCACATAAAGTTCTTCGCTTGATTTTCCGGATTGAAGAATATCAGAAAGGATCACGGTTTTCTTCAGATTGTGAGGCTGCTGTTTTAAATAATCCAATGCTACCTGTAGGCCGATCAGGTCATTGTTATAGGTATCATCAAGAATGTAGGTGTTGTGCTGTCCTCGCTTGAGTTCTAGTCTCATCGGGACGGCTTTTAGGTCATTAATCGCTTCCTGAATATTTGAGTTGGATTCCCCCAGCACAATAGCTGCTGTAATTGCGTGAAATAAATTCTCAAGGTCCAGCGGGTTTTGCCAATTGATCTCAAAAGAGTAGTCAGATTCCAGAAAAGTGCATGTATATTTGTTGTCGACCTGGAGGTAATTGAGTGTAGCTTTTGGTTGATTGAATCCCCAAGAGATTAAACTTCCAGATTTATTCTTAAGCAACGTGGTGATAGCTAAGTGGTCATATCTGCAGATGATTTGCTTACTTGAGTTAAAGAGAAGGGCTTTCTCTGCCAACTTTGCAGAGAGGCTCTCAAATCCTTCTGCATGAGCTTCACCGATATTCGTGAATATGCCCAGTGTGGGTTTCAATATGTTTTCCAGGGACTGCATTTCACCAGACTCAGAAACGCCGGTTTCAAAAACACCAACCTGGTGGTTTGCATTGATTTCCCAAACTGAGAGAGGAACACCTAATTGCGAATTGAAGCTTTTGGGGCTTTTTACAACCTGCCATTGTCGACTGAGAATACTACTAAGCCATTCTTTTACAATCGTCTTGCCATTGCTACCTGCAATGCCAATTATTGGTATTGCATATTTGCCACGATGATACGCTGCCAGTTGTTGTAGACTTTGCAGGACGTTGGATACCTGAATGACATTGATGTCATCAGATTTAATTGAAATTGATTTCGAGACAAGAAAATTCCTTAGTCCTTTCTGGATAAGAGGTTGAATAAAATCATGGCCATCGTGATGTTGGCCACTCAGTGCTACAAACAACTGATCAGAGGCTACTGTGGCTTTTCGGGAGTCATAGATGATACTCCTGATTTCCATATCTTCATGGAACTGCAGGATATTGGCTGATAAAACTTTAGCTATTTCACTTAAGAGCATTACACTAAATTATCAATTCCAACTCAAATTGATTGAGTTCATTTACAAATCCCATCGCCTCCAAGGCATCAATTGTTGCTATCTCTCCTTCAGGAATATTCATCAGGCTGATTTGTTTTGATTCACAAAGGTTCTGACATGCAGCCAACAATGATTGGCCTACTCCCTTGTTTCTGAAATTTGACTTAACCGCTATCTGACTAACCCTACCACCGGGATTTTGAAACACGAGATACCCGGCAAGAGATCCATCATATTTAGCTTCGAGAATCACCTCGTTGGCCAGGTTATACTGTAGTTGATGACTGCTGTCCATGAATGAAGGTTCGAAAGACATAAAATCAGTGTAACTGGGATTCCATTGATTTTTTGTTTCAATGGTGATTTGATCTGGTTTCGTATTGGATAACTGTTGCTTTAAGGTAAAGCACCTGAGCACCCGGTTGAATCGGAAGCCCAATGACTCATAAAGGTTCTGGCCCTGCGAGTTCTTATCAATTACCTCCAGAAGAATTCGCTCCGCACCGGATTCTCTAAGTACGGGCATTAGAAATTCATACAGTTTGGTGGCGCCACCAGTTCGTCTGGCAGTTAAAATGGTGCCAGTTCCGCCATTGTAAATGGTTTTGATTCCCTGGTAAGTATTGATCGTATGGAGGACAAAGCTTGAAACCATGTCAGCTTGCCAAGCAAGTGCACTTAATTCCAGTGAGATGTTTAATTTCTGAAAAACGCGTCTTGCGAATTGTTCACGTGTTGGTGAAAATTTCAGATAGTAGTCTGAAAACGCATTAATAAACGCTTTATGAAGCGCGTCAAAATGTTCCTTCCGGAAAGTCTTTAACTCTAAACTCATGCTCAGTCATTCATGAAAGCTGAGCAAAGGTATTTGAATGTCAATGGCAATATTTTTAGTAACGGAACTTTTAAAAAGCTTTCCAAAAAAGGATCGTTGACGTGGGATCATCGCCAACATGTCCAGATTGTGTGCATTGGTGAAATTGACAATACCGTCAGTGATAGAGTCTGACTGAACAGTCCTGGCGGTACAGTCATTGTTTTTAAACCTTGCAGAGATTTCTTTTAGTAACTTCTGATCTTTGGTAGTGAGCTTGTCCGGATCATCCACTATGGAGAAAACATAGACTTTAGCATCAAACATAGAAGCGAAATCACTGATTAATTTCAGTCGTTCGTAGTTTTTGATTTCAGAAAGGTCTGAGGCAAATCCAATTTTTTGAATGGAGAAATCACTGACATTTTCCGGGATAACAATCACAGGCACTTTAGACGTTTCTATAATGTCTGTTGTTCTTGTGCCTATCAGGTGCTCAATGGTATCATGTTGTGCTCTGGTTCCCATTATGATCAGATCGATATTTTTTTGTTCTGATTCAGAATAAATGGCATCCGTCAAATAGGAAATAAAGCGATCGGCTTCATGAGGGACATCTTTTAGTTCAATAATTTCAGATTCAAGTTCTTTAAAACTTTCCTTCACCTGGGTTTCATAATCTATCATAATTGAGTCTATTAGACTCCCTCCAATGAAATCAGGATGCGGGTGGTGCATATGTACTGCATTGACCATATGGATTTTGGCACCAAATTTTTTGGCCATTGAGATCGCAAACTTCAACGCATTTTTTGAACAAGCAGAGAAATCTATGGGTACGAGAATATTCTTGACATTCATAGTGATAGAGTTATGATTTAATTAAAATTAACCGCATTAGGTCAGATTCACAACCTATATAGGACTGATTTAAAATAGCATTGTTTCAAATTTTTGTCATATTTCATCACAGAGTAAGCTACAAGTAACACTACTCACAGATTCGGTTTCTTATTCAACAGATTCATGTTATCTTCACCCCCTGAAAATCTATTTAAGTTATGCCAATAGAGATAGGAAGTTTTGAGGAGTTCGCATCTTATATCGGAAAAGATTTAGGGGTATCAGACCCTCTCGAAATTACACAAGAACAAATAAACCAATTCGCGGATGCCACGAATGATCATCAGTGGATACATGTGGATTTGGAAAAAGCCAAGGCAGGCCCTTTTGGGCAGCCCATCGCTCATGGATATTTGACACTTTCTCTTGTTCCACACATGTGGGAGCAAATCATGATTGCGAAAAACCTGAAGATGATGGTCAACTATGGCATGAACAACTTGAAGTTCAATCAGCCTGTGCCGGTAGGAAGTAAGCTTATCCTCAAAGCTCACCTGGAGAATGTGACCAATCTCAGAGGTATTTGTAAAGCAGAAATTGGTGCGAGAATGGAGGTTGAAGGTGTGAACAAGCCTGCATTTACGGCTACCATGATTTTACTTTATCACTTCGAGTCTTAAAAGACAGTCTTCCTGAACATTAGGTTATCGAGAGAGTATTTACCAGCTCCCATGATGAAAATGGCGATATAGCCAACCAGGTACATCAAAGAATGCTCCCGGGTGTCTAATGGATCACCAGCATGAGCTACAAATGCTGCGGTAATCATGGTAATCATCAGGGGAATGAGTACTGCTCTTGTGCTAAAACCCACCACCAGAAGGATGGAACAAACCAATTCTGCAAAAACCGCCAGGCCTAAGGAGATTTCACCATTCAGGCCTAAAAAACTCATGAACTTGGGAGCGTATTCTGAAAATTTGGTGAATTTCCCATAACCATGAGGAATCATCAGCACTCCAAAACCAACCCGGATCATTAGTGATGACCAGTTAATTTTGCTTGATCTGGTATATGGTGCAAGAAATTGTCGAATCATAGCTTAATGTGTAAACTTAAATTTTAAAACTTTAAGCGGCGATGACTCAATACTCAATCACCTATGGGTTTTTTTGATCAAGCATTTTTTTGACAAAACAAGTGGGATATACTGGATTTGAACCGAACCGCGTAGGTCGAACCGCGTAGGTCAGTAACCTCTGTTCCAAACATCACTTTAGAAGGATGGAGTTTAGTCAAATAAGTATTTCCTTTCAGTGGGATATACTGGATTCGAACCAGTGACCTCTGCCCTGTCAAGGCAGCGCTCTAAACCAACTGAGCTAATATCCCTTTGTGTTCCGAACCTCCCGACACTATGGGATGAGCCAATATTTAAGGTTGGGCAAATTTAGAGGAACTGGGCATATAAAAAAACCCTGATGTAAAACAGGGTTCAATTAGAATTGATTTTTTAAAGGACAACCTCTCCGCTAAAGTGTAAATAGGTGTATTCCTCAGAGGCAGAAGTCCTGATTTTAATGTTTTTCTTAAAGACTCCCTCCTTTTTTGAGCTGAAAGTAGCGGAAATGGAGGCAGTTTCTCCTGGCTCAATGGCCGATTTAGGAAACTTAACATTCGTACAACCACAAGAACCTTTAGCCTCCAGGATAGTAACTGCCTCATTGCTTTCATTGGTAAATTCAAACTCAAGATTTTGGCTTTCTCCGGCTTTTACTGCTCCCAGTTCAATGCTGGTGGATTTCCATTCCAGGGGACTGACTGCCGCAACTGCTGCTACCGCAACTCCCAGTAAAATAATCATTGTTACTTTTTTCATAATCATAGATGTTTTGTTAGAATTCAAAAGTGAGCTGTTCTTTTCGTAAGGCTTGTTAACGGATTCCAAATGATGGTTAATGAGATGTTAAAGATTTCTGAATGGCCAATTAATCATCTTAATTTAGGCTTATGAAAAATACCCCGATTCGTTTTTTGGTGATTCTCGGGTCACTTTCTATGGTCGCTATACTTGGTGTCCAGATTTTCTGGGTAACGCAGGCCATAGATAAGCAGGAAGAGCTCTTTAACAGATCGGTGCAGATGGCTATGCGAAATGTAGTGGAGGCACTATGTGAAATCAATGGAAATGATATTCCCTCTAATGATCCGATTGACCAGCTTTCCAGCAATTACTTTATTGCCAGAACGAACTATCGGATTGATCTCAATTCCCTGGATTATTTGTTAAAGGCGGAACTTCAGAAAAGAAATATTGACCTGGATTATGAATATGGCGTCTATGATTGTCAATCCGACAGGATGGTTTACGGTGATTTTGTAACGCTTGAAAACACAGGAGGAAAAGTAAAGCCAACCGGAAAGCTCCCAAAGCTGGTCAATGACGAGTACTATTTCGGCATTTACTTTCCTGGTAAGACTGCAGGTCTAGTGAACAGTTTGGGGATATGGAAGGTGACTTCAGCTTTGATTCTCGTGATTTTGGTGTTTTTTAGCTATGCCCTTGTGGTCATACTCAAGCAAAAAAGGCTCAGTGAAATTCAGCGGGATTTTATTAACAATATGACCCACGAGTTTAAAACTCCATTGGCAACACTACAGGTATCAGCAGAAGTGTTACAAAATGAGGTAAAAGAAGCTCGTCAGCAAAAATATACAGCGATCATTAGGGCAGAGCTTAGCAGGCTCGAACAGCACGTTCATCAGTTGCTTGAGACCTCCGTGCTGGATCACGAAAAGTCTTTGCAGAAGAAACCTGTCAGGGTGAAAGAAATAGCTAATAGGGTGATTAAAAAATTTGAAGACCTGGACTCAAAACGCTTGGTTGTAGAAAACAATATAACTGAAAACACGCAGGTTCTTGGAGACTCTGTCATCTTTGAGACTCTGCTTTTCAATCTGCTCGATAATGCAAATAAATACGGTGAGTCTGAAATAGGATTTCGCCTTAATATTCAGAAAAACAAATTGACAATTGCCGTACAAAATGACGGCCAGATGATCCCAAAGAAGGAGCAGGCGAAGATTTTTCAGAAATTCTACAGGATTAATAAAGGTGATTTACATGATGTAAAAGGATTTGGTCTGGGTCTATATTTTGTTAAACAAAGCGTTCGGTCCATGAAGGGAGATGTGCACCTGGAAAGTCAGGACGGCCATACAATTTTCACAATTAAGATTCCACTGTACCATGAGTAAGCCCAATATTCTCCTTGCTGAAGATGACCCAAACCTCTCCTTCGTGATTGCAGACCACTTGAGTCATGAAGGGTTCAACCTGATCACTGCCCAAGATGGGCGTGAAGCGCTTGATTTGTTTACAAAGGAAGAAATCAATCTTTGCCTGGTGGATGTAATGATGCCTAAGATGGATGGCTTTACGCTTGCCACTGAGATCAGGCGACAAGATGAGTTTGTACCCATTCTTTTCTTAACTGCACGATCAATGGAGGAGGATCGGCTTAGGGGGTTTGAAATTGGTGGAGATGATTACATCAGCAAACCGTTTTCTGTTCTCGAATTGACTCACAGGATCAGAGTATTTCTCAGAAGATCAGTTTCTGCGGACACCACAGCCGAACCCACCGCTATTCCAATTGGCAAGTTGATTTTTGATCAGCATAACCTGCAAGTCATTGGAGAACAGAAGATGTCACTGACTCAAATGGAAGGAGATTTGCTCAAGTTGCTCTGGAAAAATAGAAATCAACTGGTAAGAAGAGAAGATATCCTCGTTTCGATCTGGGGTGAAAATGATTATTTCAAGGGAAGAAGCCTTGATGTATTCATATCCAGGCTTCGAAAATATCTTAAGGAAGACCCGGCACTGGAAATTAGAAATCATCATGGTGTCGGCTTTTCACTAGTCGATGGTAATTTTTCTGGTTAAAGAGTCATTGAAGTATTTATTTCTACTCCTTTACTGGCGAATTCACCGTTTCATGACTGGAATTTTATCTTGTGTTACCGTTTAGTTGTGTCTGGGTTATCTCACAATCTCTAGGGAAGAATGGAGTTGACCATTCAGGGATTAACTATTGTATCAATGTTAAAAAAGGTTAACGCGGAACTGTAGGGCACTTTTTAGCGTAAATTTACCAAATGAAGCGATCAAGGATTGTGTGGGTTGTCAGCCTGATGAGTGTGGCCTTACTAGGCCTCATTGGCTTTCAATGGTACTGGATCGATTCGGTGATTCGTGCCAATGAAGAGGGATTTCGTCGTGATGTGGTGGATGCGCTTCATACAGTGACAGAAAAACTCGAGAAGCAGGAGGCACTTTATGTCTTCAATCAGTCCTCTTCATGGGTATATCGCCAGCAGTATCAATCACAAACCCGACCGAAATTTTGGCAGTCAAAGCCCGGTCAGTCCAATTCATATGTTTTTTCAGACACTGTGAAAAGTGATCAGATGGGCTTCAACATCATATTTGATTTTGAAGCCACTTCAAATTCAGGTTATCTGGAGCTTAAGGCAGAACAACAGCCACTTCAGCAAATTCAAGAACCGGTTCATGAGGATCAAATGCTTCGTTTGCGCCAGATTGAAGAGCAAATGGAACGCGCAACTAAAAAGTCTGAGATGGTAGTTCAGGTTTTGGAAAGCGTGTTAATTCCCGAGAGATCGGTGATGTCACGATTCAATCCGGCACAACTAGACTCATTACTATCTAGGGAATTTAACGAACGGGGCATTGATATTGCTTTCAATTATGGAGTCATTTCTCCTATGAGGCAGCGATTTACTTTGATCAACAATCATGATTCTAAGGAAGAGCTTGAAAAAAGTGAATTGAAGGCAAGCCTTTTCCCCAATGATTTGATTGGGGAGCCCAATTGGTTGGTGGTGAATTTCCCGAATAAGCAACAGTTCCTCTTGCGTAAAATCTGGTTGACCATGACAAGTTCGGGTTTGTTGATCCTGGTGATTGTTGGCTCATTTGGATATTCCATTCATACCATACTTCGACAAAAGAAGCTTTCTGAGATGAAAAATGACTTCATCAATAACATGACCCATGAACTGAAGACGCCTATTGCTACTATCTCACTGGCATGTGAGGCACTCAGTGATACTGAAATTAAACAGATAGAAGGTATGCGCGAGCGGTACCTGAAAATGATCAGTGAAGAAAATAGCCGATTAGGGGAGCAGGTAGAGCGAGTGCTTCAGATGGCGGCCATTGACCGAAATGATATAGAACTCAAACTGGATATATTGAACCTGGAGGACCTGGTTGAGCGGGCAGTTGACAAGACAATGATCCAGGTAGAGGCAAGATCAGGTACTATCAGGATTATTGATAATGCCAGGGACAAATTGATCTATGGAGACCGAACACACTTGATCAATATTATTGTCAACTTAATGGATAACGCCAATAAATACTCAGAGGCTGCGCCGGACATTACCGTGCGGTTATTTAACAGAGGTTCTGATGTGAACCTGGCCATACAGGATCGTGGAATCGGGATGACCAAAGAGGCAGTAAGTCATATTTTCCAGAAATTTTACAGAGTGCCCACCGGAAATGTTCACAACGTGAAAGGCTTTGGTTTGGGGTTGGCTTATGTAAAAAACATGGTGGAGCTCCATCATGGAAGTATCCAGGTGGATAGTGAGCCTGGAAATGGTAGTAAATTTACAATCACCTTACCCCTGTATAATGCAAAAGCCTAGAATATTAGTAGCCGAAGATGATGAAAACCTCGGTCAGATTTTAAATGAATATCTCGGTCTGAAGGGGTATGAAACCACATTGTGCAGAGACGGTGAGCAAGGAGCGCGCGCATTCAAACCTGGAAAATTTGATCTGTGCATTCTTGATTTGATGATGCCTAAAAAAGATGGTTTTCAGCTGGCTACTGAGATAAAGGAGATTGACCCTAATATCCCGGTGATATTTTTGACTGCTAAGTCAATGAAAGAGGATGTGCTCAAAGGTTTCAAGATTGGCGCAGATGATTATATCACCAAGCCGTTTAGTATGGAGGTGCTGCTGGTTAGAATAAAGGCTGTGCTCAACCGGACCATGCGAAGCGATACTGATCATGAAATTCCTGAAGAGATATCAATGGGGTCATTGCGGTATCAGCATGCTAACAACATGCTCACCTTACCCTCGGGAAAGGTAAAGCTCACGACCAAAGAAAACGAATTGCTCAAATTGTTTTTTGAGAACCTAAACCAAACCGTCACGCGAAGTATCGCGCTAAAAAAAATCTGGCATGATGATTCCTATTTCAATGCAAGAAGTATGGACGTATACATCGCTAAACTCAGAAAATACCTCAAAGAAGAAGAGTCACTACAGCTGCTTACAGTACATGGCGAGGGCTTTAAGCTTGTGCACATGACCTGATATGTGCAGACTGCTTTGGGATTCCATGCAGGAATAGGAATAGACAATAGCAATTGTCGGATGATTCCAGATTAAATTCCATCCTCTATATTTGCGATTCTGCTAACCCAATTGATTCACGAGCAGAGACACCCATTTGTAACCCAAAACGATGACCACTCTATGTTGCTAGTCCCTTCTATTTCTGTCATTAAAGGTCGGACCATACGCTTGTCCCAGGGAGATTACACCAAAGAAAAGGTGTATGACAAGAGTCCGCTTGATGTAGCAGAACAATTTGCTGATCATGGTATCAGCAGGATCCATTTGATTGATTTGGAAGGAGCAAAGAAGGGGACGCCAGTAAACTATCCCACACTTGAGATGATTGCTGGGCACACAGACCTTAAGGTCAATTTTGCGGGTGGCTTGCACACTGATGGTGACATTATCAAAGCCTTTGAGTTTGGGGCTGAGAGTATAGCCGCGGCAACCATTGCGGTGTACAATAAAGAATTGTTTGCCAACTGGATTATGTCGTATGGAAGAGAGAAGGTCTCGTTAAGTGCTGATACTTTGGATGGATTGATCAAAGTGGGTGGATGGCAAAAAGACACTAAAATTAACTTGGAAGAACACGTAGAATACTTCTATGATCGAGGGTTGAAATACCTGAAGACTACAGATATCTCAAAAGATGGAGTAATGGAAGGGCCGTCGTTCCAATTATATGAACAACTTCTAAAGCGTTTTCCAGAACTATGCATCTTCGCAAGTGGGGGTGTGAGAAATATAGACGATTTCAAAAAACTTAAAGACCTTGGTCTTTATGGAGTTATTTTTGGTAAAGCGTTTTATGAAGGCAGGATTACTCTCAGTGATCTTGAGGCACTAAGCAAATAAGATTAGAACTCGTAGTTGATCTGACCAATTGTGTTGGGATCTTCATCATACTTGAGCTTGTAGATGAAGTAAAAGATAAAATTGAATTTATTGACAGAATTGAGGTTGGTACTATCTGACTTGTAACCGAGATAGATGCCACCATTTTCTGTGATTCCACTTTCTTCCTTGGTTGGTTCCAGGTGCGGCTCAATTGGGAGCGCCTCTTCGATTACTTCTTTATTGTTGGACTCAGAAGAGATTGAATTTCCAGAGTTTTTATCCTCACCATTGTTATTGCTAGCCAATGACCTGTTGCTCATGAACATTAGGCAACCGATTGTGAGAGATATGGTGATGAGCTTTTTCAGTGATTTATTGATAATGTGTAAATCTACGAATAATCTTCAATTAAGGTTATGCAATTAACAAAAATTAGCGTCGATGTTTGCATTAAACGGTCGCTACGTCAGACAATGCTTTCATTGTCAATCTTTATCAACTCCCTTTCGATACTCCGTTTTACAAGCCAGTTTTTAATTCGAAATGACAAAATAAGAGCGAACATTGAAAGGCCAGCTAACCATGCGAGGTATTCCAAGAGTGAAGTATGATCATTATTATGACTTCCAGAATTGAAGAATCCAGCAGTGAGTACTTCCATCTTATACTGACTCCTGGTTTTCAGAAGTTCTGACTGAATTTGCAAAAAACTCATGTTCTCCTGGTAGTATCTCTGCACGTATTCGAAAGCTTTAGGACTATTGTGTTCTTTCAGGGCGATTTTAGATCTCAAATCAAATAACCTGTAGTTTTCTGGCTGAAGATCTGCCTGGTCATAGAGCTGCTCAGCCAGATTGCCGAAACGATCAGCTTCCCTGTAATTGTCAAGAAAATAATTCACTTCAGTCAGGTCCAAATAGGTCACAAACATCCCTTTGGAATCTACAGATTCTGACCTGTATGGAAGTGCTTTTTGATATGCTTCATTAGCTAGTTGCCACTTTCCTTCACTACCGTAACTGTGTCCAACATTATGCCAAGCATTTCCAATACTCCGAGAGCGGTTTTCATTCTTAAAAGTGTATTGAATGATTCCCTGAAATATTTGTCGGGACTCTTCAAATTCTTCCATTTCTATTAATATAAGTCCCTTCAAATTCATAGACTCCACTAGAACCACTTCATTGTCAAGTTTCAATGCCAAATCAATGGCGTTTTCAACACTTTCTAAAGCTTTTTCTGTTTCTTTATTGATTTGCGCTGCAACAGCTTTGTTATAATATAAATTTACCAAGCGATCCGATTTTCCATACTTTAAAGCCAAATCTATTCCACGGTTATAATAGTAAATAGCTTGATCAAATGCATAATGGTGCTCAAGGATTTCGCCAGTATTAACCAATAATTTCAACTGAGTGGTGATTGCTTTATCTGTGGTTAAGTCATTTAGTAATTTAAGTGCATCAAGGTTTTTGGCAAATGATTCCCCCATTTTATCCTGAACACGCAAAATGTATGCTTGGATGAATATAGATTGCGCTTGAAGAAACCGATCGTCATCCTCTGCCGCAATTAAATTAGCCTGTTCGGCAATCAGATAGGCGCTATCGAGATTAGAATCCAAAAGTTCATAGCACTGTTGATGCAATCTCTCCACCTGACTATTCTCTGCCAGTGCGGAAGAAACAAATAGCAAAACGAATACAAAATATAGTGAGTTCTTGCTCAAAACTTGGTTAGATTCTTAAAGCGTTAATGGCGAATATAAAAAAGGTAGGCCATATTGCCTACCTTTTTCTGTAAATGTTCACCGAAGTTATTTAATATTTCAGTTACCCCCGGGTTTTTCCACTTTACCATCATTTCCGCTTCCTGTAGTATAGCGCTCATCCTGAACTTCAACATTGATTTCATCCATGTCGTCTTGAGCACAAGAAGGAACCAATGAACATACAAATAGCACAGCAATAATTCTTAAGAAACTTTTCATTTTTTTGTTGATTTTATGTTAAACATGACGGTAATTTACTGAATATCAGGCGGAAATGTGTTTCGTTAGATACATCGACATGATTTGAGGCGTTTGAGGCGTAGTTGGCCTGCTAAAAAAGAGGAAAATGAAGTGAATTACTTGTTGATTTTATGATAAAATGAATCCGTAGAACAGGAAGGTTTTTAGGATACCCTATATCTTAAGAAATTCGATCGAAATTTGGTAGAAAAGAACTTTTAGAAGGATAGAAATATTCGGCATGTGCATATACGCAATCACCGGATCAATAAATTGAATCAGCCTCTGCCGGTTTAGGTTTTTGAGTTTTCTTTCTAGCAAGAGGGCTTCAGAGCGGTTGGTTTTTCGGCGGACCATACAAGTTGCCATGGTTTGCCCTTTGAAGTAGCTGGTTCATATCCAGCATTGTGGCGTTTGACCCTGGCGTCCACATCATTGGCTTGACCCTTATAATACTTATCCAGGGATTGGGAATATAAGATATATACGAAATACATAACAATAAAAAGCCCTGACGAAGCAAGCTTGTCAGGGCAAAAATTTGTTCCAAATTTTTGGGTGGAAGACCGGACTCGAACCGGCGACCTCCTGAACCACAATCAGGCGTTCTAACCAACTGAACTACAACCACCATGTTTGCTCTTTGGAGCCTTTCAATTACCTCTATTTTCATTAGGTAACTCCCATTGACACAACCAAGGTTGCGATTTGGGAATGCAAAGTTAAATCCATAAAGTGATTTTACAAAAAATTAATTTCGATCAAATGAAAGACGCATACCCTGACGAGATTCATCAAACGCTCCAGAGTCATAAGCCAGGTGTCCAGAAACCCAGACTTTCTCAACGCTGGATCTAAATTTATGCCCTTCAAATGGTGACCAACCACATTTAGAAAGCACATTTTCTCTGGTGACTTTCCATGGTTTGTCCAGATCAACCATCACCAGGTCAGCAAAATAGCCTTCACGAATGTATCCTCTTTTCTCTACCTGGAAACATTCAGCCGGGGCGTGACAAGCTTTTTCAACAATCCACTCCAAAGAGATCTTGCCATCATGGTAGAAATCAAGCAGCGCAACTAAAGAATGTTGCACCAATGGCCCACCAGATGGCGCTTTACTGTACGGGTTATTTTTCTCATCAATAGTATGCGGTGCATGATCAGTTGCAATAATGTCAATCCGATTGTCCAGTAGTGCCTTCCACACGCCCTCCCGATCTGCTTCAGATTTTACAGCGGGGTTCCATTTGATCCACTGCTGTTTGGACTTATAGTCTTCTTCTGTGAACCACAAGTGATGGATACAAGCCTCTGAAGTAATCCGCTTATCCTTTAGTGGTATACTGTTGGTAAAAAGATCCGTTTCCCTGGCCGTAGAAATGTGAAGGATGTGCAGCCTGGTATTGTGCTTTTTGGCAAGAGCCACAGCCATGGATGATGACTTGTAGCAGGCTTCCTGGTTACGAATTACCGGATGCAACTCAAATGGAATTGTGTCACCATATTTTTCTGTATAAATGGCCATGTTTTTTCTGATGGTCGCTTCGTCTTCACAGTGGGTGGCGATCAATATAGGTGCATTTTTATAAAGCTCTTCCAGCGTTTTTTCATCATCCACCAGCATATTTCCTGTAGATGACCCCATGAACACTTTAATGCCGCAGACATTTTTTGGATCAGTCTTGAGTACTTCATCCAGGTTGTCATTGGTGGCCCCCATGAAGAAACTATAATTGGCAAGAGATCGATTCGCACCTATGGTATACTTATCTGCCAAGAGCTCTTGGGTAACCGTTTGGGGAACCACATTGGGCATTTCCATGAAAGACGTAACGCCACCGGCCACTGCAGCTTTGGCTTCTGTGTATATTTCAGCCTTATGGGTCAGGCCGGGCTCCCTAAAGTGCACCTGATCATCAATCAGGCCCGGCATGACCATCTTGCCAGAACCATCAATTTCCTTTATGGTACTATCGGTTGCTAATTCCTGTCCAATTTTAGAGATCAGGTCACCTTCAATCAGAATATCACCGGTTGTGATTTTTCCTTCATTGACGATTTGAGTGTTTTTGATGAGATATTTGGGAGCCATGAATTGAGTTTTTGAATTGTAAAAAAAGCGTTCTCAAAAGGTATTTATACTTTTGGATAACTATAGATCAAATTAGAGAGTTTTCTCGTTTCCCTTGAAATGATAAAATTTATTGCTTTAAAATCCCAACTCAAAATTACGCGTTTTTAAATCAATCCACCTTGACCCGATCGTCTCTATTGGCCAGCTCCCACGCAGTATAGAAAACAAGAAGTCCTCTTTTTTGCATAACGCTAAAATTGATCTTCTCTATGGTGTCTGTTGGTTTGTGATAATCTGCATGCGTACCATTAAAATAGAAGATAATAGGTACTCCCTTTTTTGCAAAGTTGTAATGATCTGATCTGTAGTAATAGCGGTTGGGGTCATTCTCGTCATTGTAAGTGTAATCGAGCTCCAGTTTGGTATATGTCTTATTTACTTTCTCAGAAACATCATGAAGCTCCTGTGACAGTTTATCCGCCCCGATTACATAGACATATTCTTCATTGTCTTTGTGCTCTTCATCAATTCGGCCAACCATGTCCACATTCAGGTTCGTCACGGTATTCTCCAACGGAAACACCGGATGATCCGAATAATATTCGCTTCCGAGCAGTCCTTTCTCTTCACCGGAAACAGTCATGAATAGAATACTTCTTTTTGGCTTCACCCCTTTGGCAGCAGCCGTGCTAAATGCTTGTGCAAGCTCAAGTACTGTAGAAGTACCTGACCCATCATCATCTGCTCCATTGTTGATTTGTCCATCATCGGATATCCCGATATGGTCATAGTGGGCAGTGATCACCAGCACTTCCTCTGGTTTGTCGGTTCCTTCCAGGAAGCCAAGTACATTTTCCACTTCAATATCCTCCACCAGCATATCTGCATTCAGGATAATCCTTGCAGATGGTGTTTTGTTGGATTCCATCAAGCTGGCATAAGGTTGACCAAAAACCCATGAAGCCAGTGCCGGTGTACCAATGATGATTTTGTTGTCTTCTTTGTCTGTGACGGTGGAAAGCCTGGTGCCATCAAGGTATCGTTTGAACCTGTTGAGCACAAAATCAAACTGAGCTTCGTTTTCTACGAAAAGGAAAACCCCGGCCAGGTCAAGCTCCTTTAAGTCAGCCAGGGTCTTTCGCCAGTTCGACATATCTTTTGAAACCAACGCCACATATTTTCCCTTCAGGTCCTTTTTCATCAGCGATTCGGCACTTTCCAGGCCGGCAAACACCACGTCGATGTATTCTTCCCCCAATGTTTCTGACTTGGAGTAATATACAAAATCCTCAAAGTTCATTTTTTTCTCCTCACCACGTTTCAGGTAAGAAGTACGATAGGTCATTTTTTTCAGTGGGTATTTTTGAAAGTAAGATTTGCCATCCGGTGAATCTACAGGAGGCTTCAACCCAAATTCCTTGAATTTCCCGGCAATGTATTCGGCAGCCATTTGCTGACCTCTTTCACCTGTTTCCCTGCCTTCCAGGCTATCTGAAGCCAATACTGACAGGTACGATTCCAAATCTTTCTCAGTGATCGTCTTGGCGAATTTTTTTGCGTTTTTGTCTTGTGCTACCAAGCTAAAGGTCATGGTAATCAGCAGGAGAATAATACTTGTATGTTTCATGATTTTCAAATTCAGTGGCGAAAAGTAGGCTAAATTTTCAAGTTGTCCACTGATAACCTTTTAATCGGTAAAATGTGTATTTCATTGGCAAATTGTCACCATTGAATTTGTAGCTAAATCTTTGGAGTTCTGTCGATTAGATGATGGGTTGAACTAAAATTTATATGCTTTCATTATACATTTGCACCTCGAAAAATCCGATTCAAATAAAAACCACGTATGACAGTTGACCTTAACCAAAGGGTGGCATTTGAAACCCGCCACAATGGCCCTTCTCCAGAGGAAATCAAACAAATGTTGGAAGCTCTGGGTCAGAGCTCTCTTGATGGACTCATTGAAGAAACGATACCCCAAAAAATCAGGCTGAAGCAAGGCCTGAGACTCAGTGAGCCCCTCAATGAGTATGAGTACCTGAACAAGCTGAAAGTCACTGCCGGCAAAAACAAAATCTTTAAGTCCTACATCGGGCAAGGCTATTATCCCTGTGTGGTACCGGCAGTCATTCAGAGAAATATTCTGGAAAATCCGGGATGGTACACTGCCTACACCCCATACCAGGCTGAAATCGCTCAAGGTAGACTAGAGGCGCTGATCAATTTCCAAACTGTGGTCATCGATCTTACCGGAATGGAGATTGCCAATGCGTCCCTGCTCGATGAGGGTACAGCAGCTGCAGAGGCCATTTCTATGCTTCACGCAACACGTAAAAAAGAAAAGAAGAACGCGCAGAAATTTGTAGTGGACGAGCGTGTGTTTCCACAAACCCTGGAGATCCTAAAAACAAGGACCAAACCACTCGATATTGAACTGGTCATTTCCAAAATTGAAGAGGTTGACCTGACCGATCCTGATCTTTTCGGCATCTTTTTCCAATACCCTGATAATCACGGGGAAGTTTTTGATCGAAAATCACTGGTGGCTGCGGCCAAAGAGCAAAGTGTTTCAGTGGCAGTGGCATCTGACTTGCTGAGCTTATGTTTACTTACCCCTCCGGGGGACTGGGGTGTAGATGTAGTGGTAGGAACATCACAGAGATTTGGCGTACCGATGGGTTATGGTGGGCCACATGCGGCCTTTTTCGCTACGCTGGAAGATAACAAAAGACACATCCCCGGCAGAATAATCGGCGTGTCCAAAGATGAGGAAGGACATCCGGCATATAGAATGGCTTTGCAAACCCGCGAGCAGCACATTAAGCGCGAGCGAGCCACCTCTAACATTTGTACCGCCCAGGTACTCCTGGCAGTGATGTCGTCCATGTATGCTGTATACCATGGCCCTGATGGCTTGAGGAAGATCGCCTCCAGGGTGAGGGGATTTGCAGTAGCTGTGGATAAAGCCTTGACCCAAATAGGTCTTAACAATAAAAACGAACAGTATTTTGAAACGCTAAGGTATGAAATGGCTGCTCCGACTGTGGGAGAAATCCGCTCAATGGCTGAGGCCAATGGCATCAACTTCCGTTATCCGAACTCTGAAACCGTGATGATCTCCTTTGATGAGACCACCACGCCCGCAGACATTCAGCAAGTAATTAGCATTTTCACCAAGGCCCTGGACCAGGAAGCAGTTTCTTTCGACTCCACAATTGATATTGATTACCCGGAAGGATTGCGGAGAGACTCAGACTATCTGACCCACGAAGTATTTCACCAAAACCAAAGTGAGCACGAAATTCTGCGCTACATGAAGCGCTTGGAAAACAAGGATTTGTCCCTGGTTCACTCCATGATCTCCCTGGGGTCTTGCACCATGAAGCTCAATGCCACTACAGAAATGATCCCCGTGACCTGGCCTGAGTTTGGAAATATTCACCCGTTTGCTCCGGTTTCTCAAACGGAGGGTTATCATGATTTAATAAGCGAACTGCATGACTGGCTGGCCGAGATTACAGGTTTTTCAGCGGTATCTTTTCAGCCCAACTCCGGGGCGCAGGGCGAGTTTGCCGGATTGATGGTGATCAGGGCTTACCATCAGGCCAATGGTGATCACCACAGAAATGTAACGCTGATCCCATCATCTGCTCATGGCACGAACCCTGCAAGTGCTGTGATGGCAGGCATGAAGGTGGTCATCGTGAAGTGTGACGAGCTGGGCAACATAGATGTGGAAGACCTCAAAGCAAAAGCTACAGAACATGCCGAAAACCTTTCTTCGCTTATGGTGACTTATCCAAGTACTCATGGAGTATTTGAAGAGAGCATTATTGAGATCTGTGAGATCATTCATCAGCATGGTGGACAGGTCTATATGGATGGGGCCAATATGAATGCCCAGGTGGGTTTGACTTCCCCGGCCATGATTGGAGCAGATGTTTGTCATTTGAACCTACACAAGACATTTTGCATCCCTCACGGAGGAGGAGGGCCTGGCATGGGCCCAATAGGTGTAGTGGAGCACCTTGCGCCTTACTTGCCGGGAAACAGGCATGAGCATGTGGATGATGTGAATGTGTCGAGTGCGCATTACGGAAGTGCAAGCATTTTGCCTATTTCACATGCATACATTGCCATGATGGGCGCTGATGGCCTGAAGGCCGCTACACAGACAGCCATCCTCAATGCCAACTACATCGGTCATCGACTGAAGGATCATTTTCCAATCCTCTATGCCAATGAGAAAGGCAGAAATGCACACGAGCTGATCATTGACTGTCGTGATTTCAAAAAGTTTGGGGTAGAGGTGGAAGACATTGCCAAGCGGATGATGGACTATGGTTATCATGCTCCTACGGTTTCATTTCCGGTGGCTGGTACCATGATGATCGAGCCTACAGAGAGTGAGACCAAATCTGAGATTGACCGGTTTTGCGAAGTAATGATCTCCATCCGCAAAGAAGTGGAAGAAGTAGCAACAGGAGCTGCGGATAAGGACCACAACGTATTGAAAAATGCACCACATACCCAGCGGGTAATCGTAAGTGATGAGTGGACTTTGCCTTACAGCAGAGTAAAGGCGGCCTTCCCAATGCCGGAGCTGAAATACAACAAGTTCTGGCCGTCAGTAAGCCGCATAGACAGTGCCTATGGCGATAGAAACCTGATGTGCAGCTGTGTACCGGTAAGCGAATATGAGGAGGCTACAGAGCTGGTTTAAGCATTGAAATGACGTCTCAAGAGTCTTGGATTCCGACATTCCATACGGAACAAGTTCGGAATGACAAAGCGACCCTTGAGACGTTTATCTTACTGTAGCATTAGTTTGAACGATTGTTCAAAGTCCTTGTGATAGATCTTCAACACATAAATCACTCTTTTTTGTTTCCTAATTCTTTGGAATGCAAATTAGGAAAGGTCGTTTTTATTAACTAGCTGTTAGTTTTTGTTTGTCGAAAGTGTGAATGTTATCGAGTGTTATATTTCTAAACTTTGGAGAGTTCCAAATATCGTTACCAATTATGGAGCTAATTTGGGTGGTGAACCAGGTTAATCTTTTCATTGGAGCGATTGTTTGATATTCGCAATAAATTGCTCGATAACTGATAGGTCAGTGTGTCTCCGGAAAAAAGAAAATCGATCAGCCTGTTTTCAAACAGGTTTTCCAATTCATTCCCAAACATGAGGGTTTGCGCGAATTGAGGATCAAAAAGGATTGATTTTTGTGTTTCGGTAAAGTTTCCTGCTATCGAATTGACTATGAGGGCGGAAAAATTGTAGGCGTTTTCTTGATCCGAGTGAAATTGAAATAGAATATCGTTTATTTCACAAGGTGGATGGGATATGGAATCTTCTAGTTGGATAAACAAGACCTGCCAAGTATTGATCAAGTCTGTTTCAATTTCTTCAATTTGATAATCAAGAGGACAATAGTCTAATAACTCATAGGTAGCAAGGTTGATATTTGGGTAATCATCCTGTTCGCATCGTTCTTTAATCGACCCCTGGACATTCATCATTTTTCGAGTTTCAATACCCTCCAAAAAGTCTGAATTGCAAACTCGATAAGATTCTTCTTCTTTGATCAGAAGGAAGGCATCAAGACTTTGAGTGAGATATAACTGGAAACCATTTAAAGAGATTGAGCTTTGATCCGGTCTTTCGCAAACATCAATCTCACATATTGCAATTTCTTCTTTTGGATTACATGAAATGAGTGCTGCAAGATGACAGAAACTCATTGATAGAAGGATAAATCGAATCAAACCGTATTGTATTTTCATAAGTAATTTAGGATTTGACTACCTCAATGAGGGGAAATAAATAAAAATTGTAATTGAACCCGGATATTTTTCACGTCTGCAACGTGAGTCGAGCAGGGTAATTACTAACCATGGAGGGTTAAAAATGGCTCATAGCTGACTGTGCTGTTCATAAGGATGTGCTAATACCCCGGAGTTGAGCCGAGCCCCGCTGAGAAATGAATGGAAACCTGACCAAAATAATTGATGCTGCAGAAAGTGAGTAACATGACAAGTGACTTCATTTGTTAAATTTGACCTAAAAAAAAGGAATTTTTGTTGCAACATTTACAACTATTCAATTTGTTATTGCGGAATTTACAACTCCTTTCATTTCCAGAGTTTTATGCTGAATGTAACGGTAGTAAAAAACATCAATTACAAATCTTCACATAAAAAGACCCTTGCACATAGTTGTCATCGTCATAGGTAGCGCTGATGTACCCGATGATTTCCCGGCCGGTGACCTCTACTATTTGCACAAATCCGCCACTCGCTGTGTAGATCGGGCCACCATTCGGAGAAGCCATTTTGATCACTGCCCTATTCTGCACATCAGGAAGGTTGAGAGTGGTCTCAAAGGTGGGGAGGATGACCTGTACGTGTGCCAAAGAGGTTAGTTTGATTGTGCAGGGATCAGTCGTTTCCTGGTTGAGGATTAGTCCGGTAGCTTCATTGTCAAATGGTCTATAGAGGGCATTTCCACCGGTATACTCCCATTCTACACCGTTGATCTTTCCAGACAGGGGATCCTTGTTCAGGTCGAGCCTGTTGGTGCTGTCATCACACGCCGAAACGAATAGCAAACCCACAATCACAAAAGTAAGAAGTAGTATTCTCATGAAATTTTAAATTGATAACGCACCGTAGTGTCTTTACGTCCACCTACCGGATAAGATTTTTCTGCAAAGTTAACCTCTCCGTGTCGATCTACGGTAATAGCCGTAGTGCAGCAGGTACCATAGTTTTCCATTCTGATACACATCGCAGAGAGTGCTTTTTCCATTTCTCTGGTGACTCCAGTGTCTGGCAACACATTTTCTTCGGCCACTTGGGTATCTGCCATGATGGCTATGAGATCCTCCAGGTCAAAATCACCTTTAATTACCTGTGTGAATTTTGATTTGGCCAGCTCCACCTTTGGCCATGGAGTGTCCAGCAGTGCATTACTCAGGCCATAAACCCCACCTTTGAGCACATTGAGTTTGCGCTCATAGTTGCTGTAGTGGGCCAGTTGGTTGAGGTTTCCCAGCAAAACATTAAACCCATTGTAATCATCAGAGTGGGCATGGAGCTTTTGCAAAAAAGCTTCCGGGGTGCCACTGAAGCTCATGAAGTCAGTTGGGATTTCACCCCTTGAGGTAGCATCCGCCCGGATATTGGCCAGGTCTCTGAAGTTGGTCACCGCTGCGAAATGCCCTTTTCGGGAAATTGTCATCCACGAACCTCCTGCCTTTAAATCCTGACCTCCGAGAATGTTTTCATCCTGAGCCCAGAATCCAGCCTGAGTTGTGGGGCGTTCATAAAATTCATCCCTGTTGGCCGTTAGAATAAGTTTATATTTTGGATGGACGTCCCACGCAAAAGTGATCAAGCACATATATTTGGGTTAATTTTCGCTATGAAAAAAATCTTAGGGTACTTAAAGGAATATCAAAGAAAACACTTTGATCTAAGACTTTACCTGCTAACTGCGCTCTTTCTCACTTGTTGCATTGTCTTTAATTATTCCCTGGATTTTGAGAATACCTATTTGGATCCTTTCCGCGGACGGCTGATCCATTGGCCGATCATGTTGTTGTGGGTCATCTGGCCATTTGTGGTGACGGTGGCGATACTTCACTGGTTTGAAAAGGTGCCACCTGTATTCAGGCAGCGAAGGTTTTGGATAATGACATTGATCGGGTTTACAATTCTGTCGCTGGACCGCACGTTTTCCATTTACACACACCTTTCTACAGTGATGGGGTATCCCAACTATCGCTTTTTTTCCAAATGTATCAATTGGTCGTCAAGCCTTCTGGTCAATGTCCTTCCTTTACTGATGGTGTATCGAATTTTCGAATCGGAAAAACCCAGAGGTTATTACGGGTTATCCTTTCAGAAAACGGATTTTAGGCCTTATTTTGCACTACTTGGAATTGCCGTAATTTGCATTGGGATTGGTTCCTTTTTTTCTGACATTCAGGCTTATTATCCAAGATATCAGCGATCAGGAGGTGACAGTTTTGCAGAACACAATGGTTTACCTGCCTGGGTGTCAGTAATTATTTATGAATTGAGCTATGGCAGTGATTTTGTAGCTGTGGAGTTGTTCTTCAGGGGTTTCCTGATCCATGCTTTTGTGAAAATGCTTAGTGGATATGCGGTCTTGCCCATGGTGGTCTGTTACGCATTTCTGCATTTCGGAAAGCCACTTACTGAAGCTGTGAGTTCGGTATTTGGCGGATATATATTGGGGATTGTGTCTTACAAAACCGAGAATGTGTGGGGAGGAATTATAATACATGTGGGTGTAGCCTGGTCGATGGAGGTATTCGGCTATCTGCAGCAATTACTTTAAATTTAAAGAATGGAGTTTGATTCGTTAGTGATATTGGTGATTGGGTTATTGGCCGGGGCAGCTATCGGATTCTTGGTGGCCAAGGTGCAGAAGAAAGAATCTATCGACGAATCCCCTAAGCTCAGGATAGAGCTTCAGATGGAGCAGGAGCGGTCTAAAAAACTGACCTTTGAGATTGGTGAGCTCAACCAGGAGCTCAAGGGAGAGCGAGAAAAGCTGCTGACGATCAACAGTGAAAACTCCAGTCTCAAAGCCAATTTCAAAAACCTGCAGGAGCGTTTGTCCGAGCAAAAGGAGGAGGTTGCCAACCTTCAGCAGCGATTTGCTGCGGAGTTTAAAAACCTGGCCAACGAGATTTTTGAGGAGAAGAGCAAGAAGTTTACTGATCAGAACAAAACGAACCTGGACCATCTGCTGAAACCACTTGGAGAAAAACTTCAGGAGTTTGAGCGCAAGGTGGAGCAAACCAATAAAGACAGCCTGGAGCGAAGTACGGCACTTCGTGAGCAGATTATAGGTCTTCGTGACCTGAATGAGCGCATGACCAAAGAAGCGGAAAACCTTACCAAAGCGTTGAAAGGTGACACCAAGGTGCAGGGTGATTGGGGTGAACTGATCCTGGAGCGCATTCTTGAAAAATCAGGTCTGGAGAAAGGCCGTGAGTATTACATGCAGGAGTCATACACCACAGACGCCGGCCGGAGATTACGACCTGATGTGATCATTAAACTTCCAGATAATAAAAATCTGGTCATAGACGCCAAAGCTTCACTCGTAGGGTATGAAAAGTACGCCAATGCGGACACTGATGACGACCGGGACCGACACCTTAAAGAGCATCTGATCTCCTTAAAAGCCCATGTGAAGGGTTTGAGTGAGAAAAACTACCAGCAGCTGTTTGAAACCGGCACTCTGGATTATGTGCTGATGTTTGTGCCTATAGAGTCAGCATTTGCCCTTTTGGTGCAGCATGGTGGTGAATTGTACAATGAAGCCCACAACAGGAACATTATCATCGTGAGTCCTGCTACTTTGATCGCTACATTACGTACTGTTTCCAGTATATGGAAGCACGAGTATCAAAACAGGAACGCACTGGAGATCGCAAGACAAGGCGGTGCCCTGTACGATAAGTTCACAGCATTTGTAGAAGACCTGACAGAGGTGGGCAAGTCGCTTGATAAATCAAAGCAGCAGTACGGTGAAGCCATGAAGAAGCTGGTGGATGGAAAAGACAACCTGATCAGAAAAACCGAAAGATTAAAAGAACTCGGTGCCAAAACGACCAAAGATATGAATGAAAAAATCCTCGATCGGGCTGATGCTAAATCTCAACCACAACCTGCCAGAGAGATTGAAACCCCTTCAGGCAATTTATTTGGCTAAATCCAAAGTGATTTTTTAAGCAGAACATGAATACACAGCTAACAGCAGACAACAAACTGAAGAATATTGTGGTGGTAGGTGATCGCGTATTGATCAGACCTAAAAAACAAACTGACCGTACCAATAGCGGCATTTATTTGCCGCCAGGTGTTCAGGAGCAGGAGAAGGTGCAAAGTGGATATATTGTGAAAGCAGGCCCGGGCTATCCTATACCAATCAGCTCCGATGGCGATGACAATTGGAAACCTGAGGAGGAGAAGATTAAATACATTCCCCTACAGGCAAAAGAAGGTGATCTCGCACTCTTTCTACAAAAGAGTTCGTTTGAAATCATGTATGAGGGCGAGAAGTATTACATCGTACCTCAAAGTGCAATCCTCATGTTGGAACGGGAGGAAGACCTCTTTGATTAAAGGTTAGATTACCTCAGAAGCATTCATATATTTCAGCATGATGTATTTATTCATGGCTGCCAACTTATTGGCTATCTGAGGGCTGTTTCTGTGTTTTACAATGTTACGCTCCAGATGTCTGCTGATTTTCATCACACATTCCATCATAAGCTCGTCCTCCGGAAAGTTGTCTAGTTCGTCTAACATGTCTATAGTAGGTTTATCGCTGTATACTAAAGATGTTGACTAGTTGGATCATTCCAATACTTTATTAGTTGAAGACGAAGGCCCTTTCGACGAATTAGATGATCACTCAGCCAATACAGGAATGTCGATCCAGGGATACCTGGTAACAATGAATTTCTTCATGGATACATATTTACCATAAAGCTCATGATGTGAACGAAATTTGTTAATGTGACGATCCAGGTGGGCAACAATTTTTAGGATACATTCTTGTTCCTGAGAGGAAAGAGACTTTTCTGTGATCATAATGCATAGCTGTTTAGTCAAACAAAAGTCACTAAACGCAAAAGAAAACAGGCAACTGATTCGTTGATCAGGTTCTAAAACTCGTTGAATAAACCATTACATGCCTTAAGACAAAAACTCCTTGGCAAAATAGGTAAGGATCATATCTGCTCCTGCTCTTTTAATTGCCAGCAGAGATTCGTCACGAATCTTGTCGGCATCCAGCCAGCCCTTTAGTCCCGCTGCTTTGATCATGGAATATTCCCCGGATACATTATAAGCAGCAATGGGCAGGTCGTAGTTGGCCTTAAGGTCTGAGATGATGTCCAGATAGGCGAGGGCCGGCTTTACCATAAGCACATCAGCACCTTCCATGTAGTCCAATTCCGCTTCAATCAGCGCCTCCTTACGGTTGGCGGGATTCATCTGATAGGTCTTTTTGTCTCCAAACTTAGGCGCAGAATCCAGAGCATCCCTGAAAGGGCCATAATAGGCACTTGCGTATTTAGCTGTGTATGACATGATGCCCACATTGGAATATCCGGCATCATCCAAAGTATCGCGCAAGTAGCCAACCCGTCCATCCATCATATCGGAAGGGCCGATCATATCGATGCCTGTTTCGGCTTGCGCTACAGCCATTTTGCCCAATACCTCAAGGGTTTCGTCATTCAGGATTTTACCATCTTCCACCACGCCATCATGACCATCGGAGCTATATGGATCCATGGCTACATCAGTGATGATCAGCGCTTCGGGAAATTCTTTTTTGATGGTTTTTAGTGCTTGCAAATAGAAAAAAGACTCCTTGTAGCTTTTGGTAGCCATCTTGTCTTTGTGTGCTTCATCCACCACAGGAAAAACATCGAAACCTTTAATGCCTAGCTTGAGGCACTCTTCTATTTCTTTGAGCATCAGGTCCAGGCTCATGCGATAAATCCCCGGCATGGAAGCCACTTCACTTTTCTGGCCTTTACCATCCAAAAGAAAGAGTGGAAAAATCAAATCATTTCCGGTGACGAAGGTTTCCTGGCTTAGGTCTCTAATGGCCTGACTTGAGCGGTTTCTTCTAGGTCTTCTCTGCATCATATCTGGTTTTAGCAAAATGTCGCTGCAATGTGCGGACACAAAAGTACATACATGCAATGGAGATAAGAATTAAGATGACATATTCTGTCATGCTGAAGTAATCCAACGTGGTGGCAAATGGGTCATCTGAAAAGTAAAACCCGATGAAAGAAATGGTATTGTTGAAGAAATGGACAAAAATACACAGCCAGATATTGCCAGTCTTCAGATAGATCCATCCTAAAAAGATGCCAATAACAAAAGCACTGATACCCTGCCAGGGATTCAGGTGAAACAGGGCAAAGAAGAAAGCCGACCAAAGAATGCCCCTGGTCACCCCATAATTTTTAACCAGTCCAGTGAGCATTACCTTGCGAAAAAGCAACTCCTCCCCGATAGGAGCTACCAAAGCCAATGTGAGATAGGTGTACACATCTTTTTTTACAATACTCAGAATCATTTCTTTGAACCAGTCCGGCATGGGGATCAGAGAGACTACCGGGTCGAGTGTGATCACCATGGAAATAGCAAATAACCCAGCCAATAAATAGGTGATCAGGCTAGTTTGACGATTATCCCCAAACAAGTAGGAAAGGTGGGCTTGCTTGAGCATGAGTGCCAGCATCAGGGCTATTCCCGAAGTACTCAGTGTAGTGATGAATGTGCCCAGTGACCCGGGAATGCTCACTGTAAAGAAGGAGAGTAGGAAGGTCACCCCTGTATAGATTACAAAAAGGCCAAAAGATTGGAGAATGTTAGGATAGCGTTCGTTCATCGTGCCAAAATAGTTAATCATTGCTATATTCAAGCAAGTCCCCTGGCTGGCAATCCAG
The DNA here is from genome assembly GCA_040218045.1 of Marinoscillum sp. Taxonomy (GTDB): domain Bacteria; phylum Bacteroidota; class Bacteroidia; order Cytophagales; family Cyclobacteriaceae; genus Marinoscillum. The sequence goes on along the minus strand of JAVJQA010000006.1, from coordinate 137,992 downwards.
CTCTTTACATAGTGCTTCCAGTGTGCTAAAGCGGACGGCCTTAGCTTTGCCGGTTTTAAGTATTGAGAGGTTTGCCTCAGTAATGCCCAGGCGTTCTGCCAGGTCTTTCGATCTGATTTTTCGCTTGGCCATCATTACATCCAGGTTTACTATGATTGGCATCAGATCGTCAGTTCTTGTTCTTCTTTCATATTAATCCCTTGCTCAAATATTTTGCCTATGATCATGAGCAGGGTTCCGAAAAGGATCCATTTTCCTACTTCTCCATAAGCATATTCCATTTTCAGGCCGGTCAATTCAAAATTATGCTCGATCCAGAGTTTTGTTGAGTAATAGTAGATCCAATTCAGTAAGGGTACACAATAAATCAAAGCCGCCAGGATATAAATCCGCCAGACATTGTCTCGAACGAAGGGGTCCCCTTTCTCAACACTTTGGATCATCTTTCTGAGCTGCTCTAATGCATAGATACCTACCGCGGACAGGCAAATCAGGAATAGCCCAATTACCCATCCAGTCCTTTTGGACACTGAAGAATATTTAAGCTGCACTTTGTCAACTTTTAATTCAGGTGCAATATGATCACCATTTGAGGAAATCTTGACTTGCGATGACTGATCCAACTCAATATTTTCTATGAGGCCAAGGGTGCCCAGTGACAGATTATAGGTATTGTTTTCAACAAAAATGAGCACTCCTAACCCAAAAACGGTAGTGGCCAATAGAACCAGCTGAAATGCCCTCAGCATAAGTTTGGACGATGTAAAAAATGTTAGTTTCATGAGCTTAGATGGTTAGTGCCTGTTCTTCTTCCATTTTCTTGCCCTGCTCAAAAGCATACCCAAGCGTGTAAATAAGCAGACCAATGATGAAAATTTCCCACCCAAGCCTGGAACTAAATTCAAGATTCAATCCATCCACACGATCTAATGGTTGAAACCAGTAAATGGTTATCATATGCATTAGCCACTCCGCTAGAGGCGCAAATGCAATCAATATCCCGATCATCCAGATACGTTTAATATTGTTGTCACCAAATGGTTTTCCATTCCTTATATCATTAAGAATGCGTTGTATTCCCAGAAGAATAATCAGAAAAAACCCACCAGTAAGCAATGCATACGTAATGATGAGAATTTTCCAGGAAGTACTAATCTCTGTACTGATATCGACTCGTTTCAAATCAAATACTAACGGTTCAGTGTTATGTGTATGCCGCCATAAAACGTCATTGATTGCGTCATTTAGTTGGGTATGGATGGATTCTTCTCCAACATGTACAACCCTGAAATATGGATTGCCAATATCAATAAAAGTTCCATTTGGCAGTGTGGTGATAAAAAAGACTGCTATAATAGTCCCAATAATCACAAGGCCACTGACAAAGTTAAGAAAGGAATAAATTAGCCCGAGTTTTCTCATTGTCTCTCAATTATAAATTATTGAAAAACAATAATAATACATTATTATTTAATAATCAATGAATGATGAGTTTTAGTAATTTTCCATCTGTACCAACAGCATAACCAGATCCTGATTTGTGAAGGTCTACCGCCCAGTAGTTAAGCGTGTCCAAGTTGTTGAAGGTATGCCCGTGATCATCACTGTAGTCGATTCCTTTGGGGCCACACATAATCATCAGGAAATCATTTTTCCACCGAATAATGTCGCTTCCATAAAACGCACCTTTGGTGATCGGTTGGCCGGCAAGCGTCCAGGTTTTACCTCCATCATCAGTGATGGCGATATTATCAGTGTAGGCACCGGTTATGGCCAAATCTCCCCCGGCAATCAGACCAGTGCTAAGATCTACCATATGTATGGAGGTAATTCCTGCCGCATCTCCCTTTACGATTGGCACCTCATAGTCTGACCAGGTCCTTCCAAAATTGTCTGTAAACAATACCCTGGAATGGCCTCCAGCACCGGTACCGATCCATGCCCGCCCACCACGGAGTAAACTAATACATGCACCACTGGCTGCAAATCCACCTTCTCCCTTTCCTGCCGGTGGCAGTGTTGAGGGATCTATCCGTTCCCATGTTTCACCTTTATCGTTGGTGATCAGCACAAATAGCTGTCCATTGAAGCTATCGCCAAAGGCCAGGCCTTTTCCGTTATCCCAAAATTCGATGGTGTTGAGAAAACCTTCTTCATGGGGCATTACATACACTTCCCGGAAACCTGAGTGATCACTGAATTTGAAAATTCTCGATAGTTTGCCGGGTCCGGCGCTCATGATCACTGCTTCAGTATGATCAAACGAATGGATGTCTCTAAACTGTAGCGTGTCATTTGGGTAGTGGAAAGGTCTCCAGTTGATGCCACCATCTGTTGTACGCACGAACGTGGCTTTGTGACCGCTTACCCAGGCCACGTTTTTATCCACTATACTGATGGCCTGCAGTAGAGCATCTGTGTTGGAAATAAGCGGAATGGTTTCAATGGTGGTTTGAGGCTTTGCGCAACCCAATAGGATGTAGCCAATAAATATTAACTGGATTTGCTTCATTTATATTTGTCATTAAGCCCAACACCCAGTTGGATCATAGGAATGATTTTATCTAGTCTCTTTTGCCTGGTTTCCGATCTTTTGGCTTCCGCAATATATTCTCCATATTCTTTTTGCTTGCCAGGGGTCAATTTGTCAAAGGCTTCAGAAAGCTGACTGTTTTTACTCAGCGCTTCTTTCAATTCATCAGGAATCACCACCGGTTTCTTTTCAGGTTTAATCTCCTTTCCCTGATTTTGATTTTCAATCGCTTCTAAAACATATTGCGTAATTAGCTTTTCATCTATATCGCTAATATTTTCAAAACGCCACTGGCGCATTCCTTTGGTTTTGCCTTCCTGAGCATTGATCAACACTTTATGCTTGTCAGTCAAAAACGAACCATTATAAAACCAAAGGCCCACATAGCTTTTGAAAGCGCCAATTCCTACCACATTTTTACCCTTAATAGTATAATTGGGGATTCCCCATTTTACCGTTTCTTCAAGTTCTGTGTTATTAAGGATTGTGCGAAGCAGGGTTAGTTCTTTATTGTATTCGGGGTGTTTGGAGAGATATTCCTCCACGGTTTTGCTCATTTCCATAGAGTAAAAATAATGGGTTCCAGCCGAATCGGTTTTATGTTTGCGTCATGTCCGTCAAATTAGAAGTTTGTGTAGATTCAGTAGAGTCGGCCATTGCTGCTCAGAAGGGTGGAGCAGATCGGGTAGAGCTCTGTGCAAACCTGCTCGAAGGCGGCACAACACCGAGTGCGGGAATGATCAGGCAAGTGCGGGAACAAATTCAAATTGGTCTGCAAGTAATGATTCGTTCCAGGGGTAGCGATTTTCTCTATTCGCACGAGGAATTTCAGGTGATGAAGGCAGACATTGAGATTGCTAAAAACCTGGGTGCCGATGGTGTAGTGTTTGGATGTCTGACTCCAGAAGGAGCAATAGATAAAATCAAGACAGCTGATTTAATAGGACATGCTCAGCCATTGAATGTCACCTTTCACCGGGCATTTGACATGGTAAAGGATCGCAAGCAGGCCCTCGAGGATCTCATCGAACTTAAAATTGATCGCGTGCTTACATCCGGATTGGCCCCAAATGTAATGGATGGAGTAGTCACACTGGCCAACATCGTTCGTCAGGCAAAAGACCGCATCATCATTTTAGCTGGTGGTGGTGTCCGCGATTTCAATGCGCGTGAACTTATTGAGCGGACCGGGGTTCCTGAAATCCACATGAGTGGAAGAAAACCTGTAGCAAGTAAAATGAAGTATCGACGTGATCACCTCATGATGGGAGCGCTTCCTGATTGCGAATATCTCACCAAAGTAACAGATGAGCACATTGTTCGAGCTGTAAAAGCGATTATCCAGATGCCTGTTTAAAAACTTGCATATTCTCTGATGCTAACTATCTGGAGATAATGTTAACCAAAAACCATCAGGGCATTCGCCAACAGGTAGACTACAATAATGAGCAAGCTTTCCCACCCGATACCTCCAATTCCTCTTTTTTCCCGATGTAGCATGCCTAAAATCAGGATTCCGGTCATTAGCATGGTAGCACCGATAATTAGAAACTGTTGCTGTGTAAAAGCGTGCAAAATGCTGCCCGATGGATAAGCTAGATCAGAAAATGAAACGAAAAGGACATCAAAGGTATTTCCTCCAATAATGTTTCCTACTGCCAGAGTGAGTGCTCCCTGGCGAACGGCTGCTAACGACACAATCAATTCAGGAAGTGAAGTGGCCACGGCTGTGAGTATAGTTCCCACAAAACCCTGGGAAAGACCAGTTTCTTCTGCCAGTACCATGCCAGCTGATGCCACGCCGTAACCAGCTGCAGCCACAAGTGCAGATAAAACCGTAAACTGAAGTGCCACTTTTCCAGTGCTCAATTTTTTATTCTTAGGGTCTGGTACATCCTGCACCGTTTGGTGGGTGATGCGTGGAGACCACATGGGTGTTTCTTTGGCCCTGGAGATCATTCGTGAACCGGCGATATACACCAGAATGATCAATATTGATACCGGATGAAAACCCAGAAATGAAACCTCCGGGCCATATGCACCCATGATGATCAGTGCTAACAGGCAAATCAGGAGGACACCTTGCATGAGGTTCATAAATGAAGCCGCTGCATGTTCGAGGTTTACTTTGGAATAGGTAATGTCTGCAATAGATAGAAAAAACGTCTGTGCGGCAATCCCACCAATAGCGTTGCTTATGGCCAACTCAGGATAGTTGTTGGAAGCAGCCACTACTGAAGTAACTATACCCGGCAAGGAAGTAATTCCGCCCAGGAAAATAGCGCCAAACATAGCTTCTCCCAAGCCGGTGATATCAGCGAGTTGATCTGCTGTTCGCGTGAGCAATGTCCCCAACACTGCAATGGCTACAGTGGAAAGCACAAATAAAATGATTGCATGGTGGAGCTCCATTAGTGGCTGGTTTATAATGGAGAACAGCAAAACGGGAGGAGTGTTATATCAGCCGCCACGTCGACATGCTTACCATTACATTAGGTTTGATCTCAATTATGAGGATTTTGCAAAAAACTCCACATCCAGGTTCTGCTTGCCCAGCTTGATAAGATCTGAAGTATCTCCCAGCACCTCATCGATCAAACCAAACTCTTTGGCTTCCACTGCATTTAGAAATCGATCACGGAGGAAAAATTCTTCTACTTCTTTCCACGTATGACCGGTGTTCTTACCAATAATATGGAAGAGCTGGGTTTGTAAGCGCTGTTGTTCCGTAGTAGCAATGACCACATCTTCGGTGTAACCTTTCGCTCCTCCACCTGTAGGGTGGTTGTGAATGGTGGCATGTGGCAGTGCATAGCGTTTCCCCTTTTCTCCACAAGTGAGTAGTGCGGTGCCCATGCTTCCAGTAAACCCCACAGCCACTGTGGAGACGGGAGCGGAGATCATTTTCATGGCATCATAGATCGCCATACCGGCGTATACTTCTCCTCCCGGGCTTTGGATGTACAGGTCGATCTGACGCTTTGGGTCTTGGCTATTGAGGTAAAGTAGTTGGGCCACGATGACGTTGGCCACCTGCATATTGATAGGAGAACCGAGGAAAACGATGCGCTCTTTTAGTAGCAAACTGAAAATGTCATAGGCGCGTTCATCCCGCCCATTATGGTCTATGACCATTGGGATTAAATTGGCTTGTATGCTCATGGTTTTAAGAATTAAAGAGTGAGCGGATGTACGCTCTGAATGATTTGTGTTTCTTGTGACTAAACAACTGCTGATCAACGAGCTGAATGTCTTGTTTTAATTGGATGTGACCAAACTGCACAATGGCCTGATAAGTGATCTTCTGCCAGTTAATATGCTCGGCAGTGGATGGATCGAGCTGCTGCTTCGCTTCCAGCAACATCTGATACTCCGGCTTTTTCATTAAAAGCGCCTGCTCGATCATGTCTAGTTCATGCAATGAAGTCCTCATAGGTCAGCGATTTAGATTTGACTTCATCTCTTACTTTCTCCAGGCACTTATATTTCTGCACGGTGGCTGAACGTTCACTGGCAAACCCAAATCGTTTTGCCAGCTGACTCATCGATAACTTTTCGTAGTAAAACGACTGTAGGAGGTTCATGCATTTCTCTCCGGCCATTTGAAGGTAACTGGCAATTTTCTCAGTGGATTCATGGGGTTGCTCTTCCTGCAAATCAATGCCTTCAATGGAAGATGTTTTGATGCTTGCATTGAAGTGATTGTGCCATAGGTTTCGGCAAATCCCAAAGAGATATGCGCTCGGTGTGGTTTGGATGGATTTATGCCCAAACAATACGGATTCATGATAAACCACTATTGCTTCTTGAAAAATCTCCCGGGCATCATTTTCACTACCTCCTTTTTTGCCGATATACCTGGCCACATCAGGAAATGCCTCCAAGTACAGAGACTTAATTGCTTCTTGTCGGATTGTACTCATTACAGTGCCTTTTCTCTATGTACGTGGAGAAGGTCAGATATCACCATGGGTTGCTGATTATTTTTAAAAAATCAGTTTAACCACCCTTTCTTGATGCCATGATTGGCCATCCAAACCTGGAAAAAAGAAAAAAGGACTACCATGATCGGCATGGCTAAAGCACCCGGACCGTAGACTTCCATAGAGCCAGCGATAAACAAGCTGTGAAACATCTGCACAACCACACCAATCAATGAAACGATCAGCACTGTTTGAGCCCATTTCTTTTTCAAAGCAAGCCCAATGGCACCTAATGCGCCACCAAATACAGCAATAAAGTAGGCAATTTTCGTCCACAAAGGAAATTTACCATAAAGCTCGCGTTCTGCTTCAGGCAATGCGGCAATGGCTTCTTCAGTCATCATCGCATCCATTACAAATGCAGAAACACCCATCAGGTTCCAGATGACCATGATGATTGCTACTACAGTAAACCAGGTAGGGGCTTTTACTTTTTCCATTTTGAGTCAGGTTAGTTTCTAGAAATATACTGACAATTTCGGAGAAGTCTATCCAATCTTCAATGAAGTCATGGTCAAGCTCCCTGCCACATATTTATCGTTAAAGATTTCCACTTCTTCTTTTTCATCTTGTAGTCCCAGTGAATAAAGCATCGGATAATAGTGGTCAGGGGTTGGGATAGCCAAATCCGCCTCTGGCCCCAGCTTTGAATACTCGATTAGGTTTTTATGGGTTCGGGAATTGATGTTGGCTTTAAATTTCTCACTGATTGTATGTGCCCAATCAAACCCATAATCTGGCGTGTCCATGTTTTTCCAATCAACCATGCGCAGGTTATGCACCATGTTGCCAGATCCAAGGATGAGAACGCCCCGTTTTCTCAAACCCGCCAGTTCTTGAGCCAGGTCATAATGGTACTGTGGCGGCTTGTGATAATCAATGCTAAGCTGCAAAACAGGGATGTTGGCCTCAGGATACATACGCTTCACCACTGACCAGCTACCGTGATCCAGGCCCCAATCGTGATCCAAGCCCACGTTTGTGGATTGAATCAATTTGGCAGTTTCCTGAGCCAATGCGGGATCTCCCGGCGCTGGATATTGTACATCAAACAACTCTTGAGGAAACCCACCAAAATCATGAATCGTCCGAGGGGTGTTCATAGCGGTGACATGGGTGCCACGTGTCAACCAGTGCGCAGAGATACAAAGTACCGCTGTTGGAACGGGAATCTCAGCGGCCATCTTTTCCCAGCCCTGAGTGAATTCATTGTCCTCTATTCCGTTCATAGGAGAGCCATGTCCCATAAAAAGAACGGGCATTTTTTCATCTCGCTGTGGCAGGTCACGAGTCATCTGTCCAAATGATTTCAATTTAAGTGCTGACATGGCTGCTGCTCCTCCAAATAGTTTAATTAAGAATTCGTTTCTGTTCATCAGAATGATAAGCTGATTGACACATTAACGGGAATCTGAGCACATGGATTCCCGTTCAGAGGAAAATTAATGTATGTACATTTAAAGGACGAATGATTTCTTTCTCAAATTTTTAGATTAGATCTTTTTTGGCAAGGTCATCAGCTTTGGCCAGAATCATGATCTCAAGGATCAAAGCTGGAGCCACAATGACTAAGGCTACCGGAGATAGGATGATGGTCATGAGACAGATGCCCATAATAACCTCAACAGTACCCGCATATTTGGCGCTTTTACCTACAGCATCTTGTAAGCGTCTCAAGCCAATACCATAAAATATAGCTGTGGCTCCACTAAAAAGAATGAAGCCCGCAGCAAGTACACCTTCCATTTCATGTAGGTTTGGGTAAAGAAGCATCAGTGCTATATCCGAGGAATGCCACAAGAATGAAATGCTCAGAGACAGGTATGAAGCGATCTTCAGCAACTGGTTCTCAAGTAAGGTGGCAAGTGATATAAAACCGCGCATAAAGAGTAACAAAGTACCCATGGTCGCTACTTTTACTGAGATGTAGATGGCCTGATTCAGAAACTGTCTGTTCTCAGAAAGGATGAATTCCATGGCTGTATCCAGAATATAGAATAACAGATAAATGATGCCGGCAATCCAGGCATCTTGAAAGGATTTTTTGAGTTGATTCTCCGGGAGATTTAATGCTAACATGTTTTTAAAGAGTTTAAAAGGTGAACGATCTGATTCTTCCTTTTCAGTAAACCCTTTCCATTCTTTGGGATCATAATCCAGTGCGGCCAGCAGCAGTTTTATCGTAGAAGTACGCGGAGTGACTTCTCCGGACTCAATGCGCTGAATGGTACGCACACTTACATTGCACGTTTCCACCAGCTCTTCCTGAGTCCAGCCTTTTTTCTTCCTGAGTTGTACCAGTAATTCTCCTAATTTTGGTTGTTGGATCATAGTTGAAAGTAACAAGTTTTACCAAAAGGTTGAGCAATTGCTCATTGCAATGATATTTTTGATTGGAAAACTTTCACTTAAAACTACCCGTCACTTTCCCGTCATTTATCTGCAAATCACGAATGGAGAGGATATGGCTAGTTTTTGGGATAGAGGAGGGGATTCTTAAATGGCACCAATGCCAGCATAACTGCCAGTACGTAATATTCCGTCCTGCCAAGTACTCCGCCAGTTAGTGATCCCACTGCTCCGCCTTTGTGCTTGGAACTTTTTTCTCCAAACACCTGATCATTGGCATGTCCTAGCTCAACACCATCATGAATGAGTTCTACAACTTTGGGAGGAAGATAAAAAGTACTGGTTCGGGATTTTCCGATTCGTTCATTGCTAATGACTACTCTCCAAGCAAAAGCGAGCAGGCCATCTTTGGCTTCACAATCCCACCTTCTATTCCGACCCAAAAGTGTGCAGTTGGTAATTCCTTTTGTGCATTTTGAGCTCGGTTGATGGCTCCTTGCAGGGTTTCTTCATCGGTCATGGGCTGCTCTGACACTCCTGGAGAAACTGATACACTTTCAAATTGGAACGATAGGCCTGGAAATAACTGATGCCAAGAAGAGGATTGCTTATCATTTTAAATTGCCGGACGACTTTAAGGGTCACAGGATTTTAAGTCGCGGGTGGGCAGCCCTGCGTGTCGACTTTCATATATTATGGCAATGAATGGAGGAAGAGAAGTTTGAGACCACTAAAAAAATTGCCACCTATAAAAAACAAAAGCCTGATAACCAGTTAGTTATCAGGCTTAAGTGTACCTCGGGCGGGACTTGAACCCGCACGACCTTTAAGGGTCACAGGATTTTAAGTTCTTTCCCTTTTGGATTTGTATGTTATGAAATGCTCTTATATGGACTTTGAAGGGGTATTAACAACCATATTGATTCACTCGAAACCATACAAAACCACAAAATGTTGTACCTATGTTGTACCTAAACTACTTATATTTGTATTGATATCTAACAAGTTAACATATGGCTTCTGTTAAAACAGTACTCCGAAAGAAGAAGAATGCCGATGGCCTTTATCCAATTGCCATACGGATTACCGAGAATAGAAAGTCCTCATATATTCAACTCGGACAGTACGTTGATGAAAAATTTTGGGATGAGACAAACCATCAGGTAAAAAAGAGCCATCCGAACTACAAACGATTAAACAATCTGATTCTTAAAAAGGTAGCTGAAGCAAATGATAAGCTATTGGAGTTGGAGTCAACCGAGAAGCGAGTATCATCATCAGTTGTCAAACAACACATAAGGAAGGAATATAAAAACACCTCTTTCTTCATACTGGCAGATAAGTATATCCAGAATCTGGAAAAATCAGGAAAGTACACTCGCGTGTCTGCTGAGAAACCCAGAATTAAACATTTTAGGGAATATCTAAAAGGACAGGATATCGATTTTCGTGACATCACCGAAATGACCCTGAAGAAGTTTCAGTCTTATTTGAGATCACACAGAAAAATCAATGAACGCACTGTAGTTAACCACCTCATTGTCATTAGAACAATTTATAACCTTGCTATTAGAGAAGGACTGGTTGAAAGGAAACACTACCCGTTTGGCAAAGGAAAAATTGTTATAAAATTTCCAGAAAGTGTGAAGATTGGACTTGAAATAGAAGAAGTCCAAAGACTCGAGAACTTGTCACTTGAAAGTGCTGCTCAGCAACACGCCTTGAATGTCTGGTTATTTACACTGTATTTTGCTGGTATGCGGGTATCAGATGCCTTGCGGCTCAAATGGTCAGATTTTCAAAATGGGCGCCTCTTCTACAGCATGGGTAAAAATAATAAGGCAGGATCTTTGAAAGTCCCTGAAAAGGCACTTAGGATTTTGGATATCTACAAAGTCCAAAGGAATGAACCAAATGATACGGTATTTCCCGAATTGAGAGGATTTGATTTCAAGGATACTGTACGCGTTCAAAAGTCGATAAATACAGCGGTCAAGAAGTTCAATAAGCATCTGGTTAAAGTTGCGAAAGCCGCGAAAATAGACAAACCCCTTACCATGCATATTTCCAGACATACATTCGGGAATATTTCAGGTGAAAACATCCCTCTTCAGATGCTTCAAAAGTTATATCGGCACTCATCAATAATCACTACGATCAATTACCAATCTAATTTTGCATTTAAAGATGCAGATGATGCGTTGGACAATGTTGTTGGGTTTTAGGGCAAATATTTACAAGTATAGATTAGTTTATAATCCTCTTGATTTTACTTTCCCATTACCCCAACAAAAAACTAAAATGATTTGAGTGGCTCCAAGCCTTCCGAATATCTATAAAGATTCTCAACAAGTTGCTTAAACACAATGCTGTCAGGTGGGTATTTAGTTAGAATTTTATTCAAATCTGCCAATGCCAGAACCCGCCAGTTTGCAAAATGATCATATCTAACGGTTGACTTAAAACGTCTTTCGAATCTCTTTTCCATATTAATCTGTACTTGTACTTCCTCTTCTCGCGAAACCAAGTTCTCATACTCTAAACTATAAAGTGTGAAGTCGACCGAGGCTAAATCAGCATTGTCCACAAAATGTCTCTGTCCAGAAATCTGGCTCAAAAACATTATAAAAAGATCGTTGAATATAGCTGAATTGACCTCATCAAAGTGTCCATAGTATATTTTTTCAAGGGTAAGTCCGGCAGGAGTTGAATAATCGACCTCAAAATATTCCCCTGATGGGTTGTGTCCAGAATCAGACATTTCCTTGGAATGATCAAGCTTGTTGGAGCGGAGTGTCTGTTCTAATTCTCTTTCTCTTTCTTGAAATGCTTTAACCACATTCCTTTCATATTCCATTGACGCCGGTGTTGTTTGGTATTTACAATAAATTCTACTTCCTGACCTTCTAATACTAACTCGGAATTGATTCACTCCATCAAAGTAAACATTTATAGTTTCAAGGAAGGGCATGGATTTAATAACTTCATCAAACGTCTTGTAGATGTAGTCATAGGTCCCCTTCCCTTGATATTTCGTTACCAGATCAAGCATATAGCTAATAGAGCTTAAGGGTGATTGATATGGTCGGCTATCCATCTTGTACCCAAGCCTCCTTGACCAGTACATTTCTTGAAAATATGCACTAGAACTCCCCTTATATATCAATTCAGCATCAATTTCCCTTTGAAAAACAATATTGCTTAAAGAGTCTGGGTTAAACGATGAATAAATTACGATACTATTGGCTCGATCTCTAAATCCTGATTTCACTCTCCCAAGTATCAATTTATCGTGAGCTGTATGCTCTAGTAAGTTCTTTGACAGATGACGAAAATTTTTATCAGCTGCGATAGAGGCATTCCCTAATCTTTGATATTCACCAGCGAATGTATCATAATTCAGTTTTAGAAATCCCGGTTTTCCACCCTTCTCAACCTGATCCTTTTTTAGTGATACCATTTCAACCCTTGGATTTCCTAAAAACAATTTATTAGGATATTTTTCTAAATACCCATATGTAGTACCCCCACTTGAATTCCAATCTTCTTTGTAAATATAAAACCGACTAACCCCTTTGATAGAATATTCATTCCCTTTAATTGAATTACCTAAATTGATAACACCTTTGGACTCAAATACTCCGCTATATTCATCATTGTCTATAATAGGTGACACATCCACAACTTGTCTGTTTTTTGCGTAAGAGTTAGTGCCGACAAACTCAACTTCCTGAACAGCAGTATAGCCTCTCCCTCCTCCAGGATAGACCTCTAAGATTTCAAATCTTATCCATTCACATTCGCAATTCAATTTTAAGACCTGTGGGCCAGCTATCTTGCTCAAGTATTTTGTAAATACATCTCCATTGGATGTAGTTATCTCTACTTTCTTCACAAGATTATACGAAGGAACATCATACGCAGACACATTGTAAGAAGGGACATTATGTGCATTAACCTTTAAGTTGTGCCACAATACCTTTTCTACTCTAATTCTCCCTGAAAAAATAAACTTAAACCATTCTCCTGTTGCTCCTTCTTTATTTACTTCTGGCATCCAGCCAAAGTCAAAATCCCCATCCATTAAACTATTAGGCGAAATCTTCCATTCATATTCAACTCCCTCTTTTTTTGAAGTTCCTGATGCCACAGAAGATGCTTCAACCTTAATAGGAGTGATTAAAACTGTCTGTGATCGAGTAAGAAAAGAAATTGAGAGTAAGAAAAGAGTTATTATATAGCTGATTTTCATGAGATTAGGTGTTTGTTCAAAAATCTGGATTTTTAATCAAAAAAACATGCTCATTGGCCATTTTGAATCGATAAATGCTGAATCAATTACTTTTAATCATTCCTTAATTGAAAATTAGTATAATTAATAGGGAAAAAGGGAGTATTCGCCTTGGACATTGACGCGATGATAATAGATTCGGAAAACGATTTAGAGAATAGTTCATCCTCCTCGAATAAAAGAAAGGACTTTCAAGGCAATGGAAATCTTTTTTATAGATACCTGCTTTCACAAATTCTTGGAGATCAGGGTAATCCACAATCTGTTGTATGCATGGAAATTCGGCTTGGGGGTGTTTCGCGAACTGAGGCGGAAAACATCACCTATGGCCAGCCCATCGATATTAACGCTCAAAACATAAATAGTCTCGGTCTTGGAAACGATATTGTTACCTACTTCATGGATGAGAATGGTAATTTATCGGTTGATGATGAGCTTCTTGATCTTGGTTCAGATTTTTCAGAAGTCAGTCCCGAGGACTTTTTGGCCAAATTTGCTTCTAATGGCGATGGAAGACATTCATGCATAACATCTCCCGATGGTCAAACATTTGTAACTGGCCATGAAGATGAGTCATTTAAATTGCAAAGAGTTGAAGTAGACGGAACAACACAAGGATACTTTATTTATAACGATGATGGTTTTAATAAAACTGGGTTTTATCTTGATTCGAATGCAATAGATTTCTCAAGTCTCAATGACGATCTCAAGTATGCGCTAATGAAATCTGAACCTGCTATTGGAATGGAGAATGGTTTGGAAAACAGAGTCAACACACCAAAATTTTCCAATTCACAATCATTTCCTAGCCCTGTGATGAGCATGATTAGTGATTAAACCGTGATCTATTTTACTACAGAATCTTATGTTTACTCCTTCCAAAATTAGAATTTCAGGCATAAATGTAATATTATTAACTAATTGAAATTCACACTTGGAGATGGACGTGATTGTCATAGAATCTGATGCCTTTTATGCACTGCTTGAACAAGCTGTTCAAAAGTTGGGTAATGATAAGGAACGTGTAGATAAATGGATTGATGGATCAGAGGCTATGGAAATTCTGAGAATCAAATCTCTGACCACTCTTCAAAAATTAAGGGATGAAGGAGAAATAGAGTTCTCCAAAATCAATGCAAAAACCATCCTATATAATCGTTTTTCGATAGAAGAATTCATCGAAAGGAAAAAATCATCAATCTTCTAAGTATATGGCAGAAGTAGAAAACCTTGAGCTATCTGATTTATATAAAAGGGCATATAACGATGCTGACTTGATCATAACCCAATTCCCTGAGCAAATTGGCAAAATAGAAATTCTGGATGGGGAACCGAGCGAGTATACAAAAGGGTTTCAGGATCGTTTGAAGCAGCATGAACTAGAAAAAGTAGCAATTAAAAATTTCTCTACAGATCAACTCAAAGAAGAATATAAGAAGGATTTCGATGGCTCGCAAAAGGATCGGTCTAACGATCTGGATAAAGGCTGATTTTTCAAAACTAACTTTTCATTGAAAAACATATTCCAAAAGAAACAGGCAGCCCCCAAAAACAGAATTGAAGAAATTCTAGATCAGACACTTTTGGAGATGCCAGGCACCAAGGAAATTATTACTTGGGCAGATAGCGTCGAGGGATCACTCATACTGGGAGCCACTGGAAGTGGTAAATCAAGTGGCCCTGGTCGTCACTTAGCTCTAGCGATGCTTAAAAGTGGATATGGCTTTTGCATCCTTTGTGTAAAATCTGACGAAAGTAAGCGTTTCCAAGATTACATTCGTAAAGAAGCGCCTGAAAGGGAAAAGGATATCATTGTCTTTAACAAAACCAGTGGTTTAAAATTTAACTTCCTGAAGTACGAAATGGATCGTGAAGGTGAAGGAGCAGGAGAAATTATTAATTCAGCCAATGCCTTGATGAGTCTCAATGAGCAAACAAGAATTCATCTTAGCGGAGGCTCAAGTGGCAATGATGAGCGCTTTTGGGATAATGCTCTTAGGAGATTAATCAATCGCACAATCTCCCTACTCCGCCTAACCGGTGAGGAAGTCAGCATTTCGAACATGCGCAGAATTGTGTCCAAATGCTTTGATCGAGATACTGTTCAGCTCTATGAGCTCTTAATAAAAACTGCTAACGCCAATGATGAAACAGACCCTCAAAAGAAGCAGAAAGCCAAGAGTGATTTGTCATTATGGGCCAAGGCCGATTTCTTTTTGAGTACAATTATCAAACTGAGAAATCCTGAATTTGCAGGAGATCAAGAAGTACGAGGGATAGTCGATGATTATTGGATGCACGAGTTTGCCCTGCTTTCAGAGAGGCCGAGAAGTATAGTAGTGGAATCATTTCTAGGAATTATTGATCCTTTCTTGAATAATGGGATATTGAAAAACCAGTTTTCAGGAGGGCATAGTTCCGAACTTGAGCCGGAAAGCATCTATCTCAATAACAAGATTGTGATTGTTGACTTTAGTGTGAAAGAATTCGGTTTAGCCGGTATCTTGGCCTCAACCATCTATAAAACAAGCTTTCAAGCAGCGATGGAGCGGAGAGTTATTCAGAGTGAAGATGATCCCAAGCCAGTAGCACTATGGATTGACGAATATCAAAACCTTTGCAGTCCAATGTATGACAGCCTATTCCAATTAACAGCAAGGTCTTCAATGGTTGCCTCTGTCTTTATCACCCAAAACATCAATAACTTGATATTTGTAATGGGTAATAATCAACCCGAAGCAAAAGCCAAGAGTCTACTCAGCAATCTGAATCTCAAGATTTTTGCCAGTAACTCTGATGTGGAAACCAATCAATGGGCTGCCGAAATCATTGGCAAGGAACTCACCCTCTTTCAAAATGTCAATTACGATAAGGACAAACAGCTAAGCAAAAGCAAGAACCAGCAAATGTATTTCCGGTTGTCTCCTGATGACTTTACCAAGTTAAAAACAGGACGTTCAGCGAATAACAATATTGTGGAAGCAGTGGTGTTCAAACCTGGTAAGTATTGGGGTACCGAGAAGGAGAATTTCGCAGTGATTGAGTTTGAGCAAGGCTAACCTATTCTAAATCAAACCAGCCCGAGCTCTTGCTGTTTTTTCCCCAACCGAATAATTGCCGTGGCACTATAAATTATCACGTCTTTTCTTAATTGAAGTTTACGATAAAAATAAATTGACATAATACATTTTGAGATATATTCTCCTGCGCAAGTTCAAAACACGGAGAATATATTATGGATGTTGACCTAAAGAAATTTGAAGAAACGACTAAATCTTTCATTGTAATGCTGCGCTATCTTGAAGATTTGCATTTTACTGAATGCAATTCCAAAATGCCATGGGGGCTAGACCAAGCTTTGGGTGATTTGACAATTACCATGCGATCCTTAGAACTTAGCAAGTGGAATCTGAAGAAGTTCTTTAAAATTGCTGTCGATCCAAGCATTGATATGCTTACCGGTAAACGGATTTCAAAAGAATATCCTGAAGATAGAAATGCTCGTGTAAATCGCGAGTTCTATAACAAAGCGTTTAATCGATTGAATGAAATTCTGGAAGATAAGGACGCTGTTAATGATCTTTATAATCAATATGTTAAAAGAGATCACAAACATGATAGAGATACGATTAACCGGAAATACGGCCTAGAATAGTCAATTTTTGATGCGTTGCATTGATTAACTTTTCAATATAGCCCTGTTTTTTATAAAGCTGGGCTATAATCCCTTGATCAGTATCTGTTGCAAGACACCCCTCTATTTCATTTTCAGTCCCTGATTTCATTTTTTCAAGTTCTTCCAAATTTTTCAATATCGCTTTTCGAATATCTGCAAAGCGTATTTTCGACTTGGGAGGATCATCAAAGTTCTCAATATCATGAAGACTCTCATGTTCCATTTTATAAATATTGGCGAGTTTGATGTAATCCTTAGAGCCTTTTTCAACAAACAATATGTCTGGTTTAAAAAGCCCTTTTCTTGAATATCGATAATATTCAGACATCACATACTTACCCGAATCAAAAACCGCATAATGATAGTTCCGTGATGGTTTCAAAAGTACATAGAACCCGGATCCTGTAGGTGGGCCATCACACAGCTCCTTAAATTGGTGTAGCGTTGATACAATATGAGTAAACAGCTGTAGTGAACAATGAAGAAGCGCTTTTTTAGTAAGTTCAAACGGATCATCACTAAGTGAATTAAGACTTTCTTCGTAAGGGAGAGCCAAATATCGGATATACTTGAATTTTGCTACTGCCTGACCTTTATCAATATTTCGTTCGATCGCTTTCTCGATGAGCACATAGAGCTCCTTATGTGCTGAATGATATTGCTCAAGATGCCTAACATCACCATGACTGTATTTTTCCAGATAATCATAAACAATCAAAGACTCTCGAAGAGATTTCAAAGGTTCATTGAATATAGAAATATAGGATTGAACCAAATCCCCTTCAGGCTTTCCTAAATTGAGAATATTTAATGGCTTTATCTTATTAATGTCATCGGCATAGATATATTCATATGGGACGTCAAATGCCTCGAAGGGAATTCCGTATAAAAAATGGAGCTTCCGCACCCAACTACAATATTTCCTTAAAGACTCGCTTGAACCTCCCTCCCACTTAAGTGACTCTGGCTTTTTTACGCCCAATAGTAGATTTCTTAATTCAACGGGACTTCCATAAAACTCCTTCTTTTGAAAGTCTTTGATGATCACATCAAAATCAAATAGCTCACTATTCTTGCGACAATATGCCTCCAGTATATTATAAACATTATTCATTCTTGATTTGAATTTCAGAACATAAGCCTGACAAATCAGAGCCAGCTCTAATTATTAAAATAATACATACATAACATTAAGATAACATTGGGTGGATTTGTGAGCCTTGAATGATACGTCAGCTCGAATTCCCACCCTTTCTTCAAATATAAGAGGTCAACTCTGATATTTCAGACTTATCGGGTCTTTAGCTCTTATAATTCAGAGTGAAACTCTGATTATTCAGTATATCTCTCGTGTCATTTCAGGACTAAGCTCTGATATATATTCTCATAAAATACTGTATTTCAATTGGTTATGATTTTTGTCAGCTTTGTATTGAACAAAAATCAAAGCGATATGAAAGAAGACAAAAACAAGAAGAAATCACCACCTCAAGAACTAGTGCCATTGGAGGTTAATCTAGCTCCATTCAGCCGGACTAAAGATTTGAAAGTTCCAAAGCATGAAAAACTGATTACAAACCTTGAAAAGCAATTCAGAAAGATTCCTCATGATCTATTCAGGTTTAATAAGCAGACAGTTCGAAATAAAGTTTTGCTGGAATGTGAAAGAGTGAGACAGGCCATTCAATCCGATATCTCGGAATTCAGGATCAAGATTAAAGCTGGTGAAAGACAATTTGCTAAGATAATGGGTAGGCTTAATGAGGAGAAAAATTCACTCATTGAACGAGCTAGGTCATGTCATTTCCAGGATAATGGACACATCATACTGTCAGAAATGAAAGCTGAATTTAATGTGCTTGATGAACAGGACAAGGCAAGACAACAAGATATAATCAACATAATAAAACTAAAAAAACATGAACGCGAAGAATTTGTATTTGAACAACTCCAAGGCAGAACGCCAGTCAGACGCTGGTTTAATCGATAAGATCGTAGCATACTGGCCATTCGTTGCCCTTCTCGGGCTGGTGGAATGGTTACTGACCTATTACGGACTGCAGTTACTGGATGATAGTATCAGCAATCTAGGACTGATACCGCTTACCTCGGCTTTATCCGTTTCCATGGTCTTCTCCGCACACTATGCGGGAGAAGCCTTGAGAGAAAAGAAACTCAAATCAATAACTGTGGCAGGTGCACTCGGCATCACCTTTCTTTTTATCATCGGATATCTTAGAGCCGTAACAGATGCACCCTTTATCCTAACCCTCACTAATATCGGATTTTTCGGGGTTTGTGCCTACGTGTCCTATTTACGATCAGGAGGACAACATTATTTCAGGCTCTCTGATGATATTGACAAGCTTGTTTTTGAGGATGCCTATATCAATGCTTCTTTACAAAACAGATTGGACAAAATGGAAGAAGCGAAAGTTGATCTAAGTGAAGAAAGTACCCGCTATGCGACTGACCTTCATGCTCATGAAACCAAGCGTATAGAACATCTCGCAGAAACCAGTGATTACATTCTCGAATGCATCGAGGATTACGAACATAACTCAATGAGCAGAATTAAGCTAATAGAAGATTCAGCCTTGAACGACTTGAGTAAATTCTAAATCTAACGCTCCATGAAAAAAATTTATACCCTCTGTTTGGTGCTTTGCCTGGGTTGCAATAGCGCACCGCGAACCGACTTAATTGGCATCTTTGATCATACCGAAGCACATAATATGATCAATCCGGCAATTGTGATGCCCATTTTTGACTCGCTTAGTTATGGCAGTGTTGCCTTTACAGAAATCATCGATCAGTCTTTCGTTAAAGAAGTAGTTATAAAACGACCTGAAAGACCCTCATACTTACTCAGAGTTGAGAGTAAGGAGCGTAAGAAGTACGCTGCATTCAAAGAAGATTTGGCCAGCGGGCTTGCTCTTTATAATCGACCGTCATCAGGACTGGGTTCCAGCTATGTTTACAGCGTTCTTGCACATTCGTGCAAAAATTTAGCAAGCTTGAATTCATCAAATAAACAGATTTGGGTATTTGGTGATCTGCTTCACAATGTACCCGATGAATTCAGCTTTTACTCCTTTCTTGGACGACCGGAAGATATTCTGAAGGCCCATGACTCAATCTCAAACAGGTTGGAGTTTTTTGATCAAGACATCAAAAATGTCTCTTTATCAGGGATATCAATTAAGGTTGTGTATTTTCCTGATAAAGAGCACGACCGTCTTTATCGGGCAGTTAGATTCTTTTGGATGAAATATTTTGAAGATAAGGGTGCTGACATAGAGTTTATTGCAGCAATTGATCCTCACTATACCACAATGAGATGAGAAAGGCTCGCACGCTACATGAACATAGACCACGAAAGTTCAGGCGTGTTGGTGATTTGGCACTCATAAAAGGTGAAAGTGAAACCAAATTGTTCAAGACATTGGTCTTCAATCCTGCACAAGGACTATGGGAGATATTCGTCCAGTTCATGCAGTGCAATATGCTGATCCAGAATGCCTGTGTGTTTGGATGTTTGCGCTTTAAATATTCTCCTATGATTTGGGGGATTGGAATAACCCTGGCCGGAACTAGTTTGATGCTTGTCTATAATTCAATTCATGTATGGCCCATCTTCTCGTTTCTCTATCCTTTGGCACCGCTCGTTCCGATATTTTGGGACTGGGAGATAATCAAAATTTGTGTGTTTGATGACATTTATTCCAACGCCATGTTCTGGCACACAGTATTATTTTTGGTAATATCATTTGCACACACGCTTACGTGCTATATCGGCTCAGAAATATCTTCCAAACGCGGAAATAGCCTAATCAATGCTCTTCTTTCCAAATTTATACGCACCAATGAGATTTTCATTTCTGCTGTCCTAGAGCCAGTATTGGTCATTGGATTTGGTTTCATCATGTGGATTGGCTTTGAAGATTATTATTATGCTATTTTCCTCTGGATAGCCGCAGCGAGTGAAATATGGCTTCAGTTGGTAGATAAATCCCACCAGATCGATCACCAAAATTTCATTGAGATGTAATGCTAGGAATATTGTCTTGACCCTAAAAGCAGTTTTAGGTATTTAAAATGGTATGAGGAAAATAATCCTACATATTGTATTTGTCAGAATCTCAAGAAAACAGAAAGAAATATGCTTGGAATACATAAATCGTATAATTCTGAGGCTGCAGTCCAGTATTTCACCAGTTCCCTTACAACCGAAGGCTACTATCTGAAGGATGATATTTCTTCTTTCTGGTCAGGTAAAACTGCACAAATATTAGGGTATGAGGGAAAAGTCGTTACTCAGGATGATTTTGCCAGCTTTGCCAGAAATGAATACCCCGAAACAAAAAATCGAATTACGCCACGAAATGCCCTCAATAGAAGATCTGGTTTTGACTTGACATTTTCTGCGCCCAAAAGCGTCTCTGTAGCTCTTTCCATTCTGGGTGATGAACGGATCGAAAACGCCCATAAATTGGCTTACAAGGCTGCAATGGCTCATGTAGAACATGATATGCAAACGCAGCAGAATAGTCGTTTCGCACGGGGGTATGAACAAACTTCGAATATTCTCTATGCGCCTTTTGATCATTACACCACAAGGCCATGTGAGGTGATTAAAGATGGCAAAAAGCTATATATCAGTGATCCACAGCTTCATACGCATTGCTATATGATGAATTTTACACATAGCAAGGAGAATAACCGGTTCCAGGCTTTAGAGATTGGCAACATCCATGCTTTAGCGCCTTTTTATGAATCGATTTACCATTCCATTTTAAGTAAAGAACTCAACAAAGCCGGATATCAAACAAGATTAACTCCAGATCGCTTTGAACTTCATATTGATAAACCCATTCTTGAGCGGTTCAGTAATCGCTCAAAAGACATTGAAAAATACGCCAAAGACAATAACATAACCGACCCTGCCAAACTTGCAGAGCTCGGAACCAAGACGAGACACGCAAAAGGCAAAGCACTCAAAGAATCCGAATTAAAGCAACACTGGATTGACCGCTTATCCAAGTCAGAACTCGATCATTTAAATACGCTGAGGGGTAAAAGTTTTGAAAGACCAAAGCCCGTAAGTCCTGAAATTGCTGTAGACATGGCTTTGAATCATCTACTTGAACGGAACTCCGTCGCACAGGAGAAACGGGTCATTGCTGAAGCGTTGCGTTTGAGTTACGGGGATTTGCTCTATGAAGACATCGCTACCGAGCTTGGTAAGCGTGACAATATTCTTAAATCCGAGGATGGCACCATTAGCTACGTGACCACCAAAGAGATTGTACAGGCCGAGAATAAGATGCAAAGCCTTGCTGTTGCCGGAAAAGGAATGCAAAAGCCGGTCAATCCTAATTATAAGATCAAGTGCCCCTTCCTCTCAAAAGAACAGGGAAAGGCAATCAAAGACACATTATCCAGCAATGACCAGGTTACGATTTTAAAGGGCGCAGCCGGTGTAGGCAAAACAACTTGTTTGGTTGAGATTAGAGAGGCAGCACAGGTGCAGGGCTTACCTGTTTTTGCAACCGCACCCTCATCAGCAGCCGTATCCGTTTTACGTGAGAAAGGGTTTGATGCCGATACCATTGCCGGATTACTTACCAAACCCGACAGTTACAAACAGTTTGAAAAAGGCGTACTAATTGTAGATGAAGCCGGAATGTGCGGCGTAGAAACCATGTCATCCCTACTCTCTCTTGGGACTCAGGCTAAATCCAGAGTTATACTGAGCGGTGACACACGTCAATTACACAGTGTTGAGGCGGGTGATGCACTCAGGCTCTTGCAAAATAGAACCAAGCTACAAACCACGCATATCAATCAGATTATCCGGCAAAAACCCGAGTTATTTCGCAAAGCTATCAAGGCAATGAGTGAGGGCAATTCTCTCAAAGGTTACCAGGCACTTGATAAGATCGGAGCGGTTAAAGAGATTCCGGAACTCGACCAAAGACTTTCCCAAATGTGTGATGAATTCGTGAAATCAAAATCACAGGGACGCTCAGCTTTGATGGTAAGTCCTACGAATTATGAGACAGATTTAATTAATATTCTGGTACGCGAAAAACTCAAAAAGAAGGGCATGATCAAAGGCAAAGAACATGTCTTTGAAACACTCAAAAACCTTTCCTTTACTGAAGTTCAGAAGCAACACCCCGTGAATTACCAGCAGGATAATCACGTCATTCGGTTTGTGAAGCACCAACCTGGCTTTAAGGCTGGATCACATCATGTAGTAGTCAAAACTGATCAACGCGGAAAGGTACAAGTGAAGGATTTGTCGAGTGGTCAAATCTCAACATTGCCTTTAGAGCGATCTGAGAATTGGCAAGTCTATCAGCAGACAAAAACCCACTTAATGAAGGGTGACAGTATTCAAATCACCAATAATATGCGCACAACTGAAGGCAATAAAATCAATAACGGCAATGTCTATCGGATCAAGAATATCAATAAAAATGGCATTACCCTAGATAACGGAAAAACCATTCCCAAAGACATTTATCACATGAAGCATTCCTATTGTTCCACTGTGCACGGGGTACAGGGGAAGGATTGTCAGGATGTCTTTATATCAATGAGTGATATGTCATTCGCAGCAACCAATGAGGCCAGCCTCTATGTCGCTGCCTCCCGTGGGTCAGAACATGTTTCGCTGTTTACAAGCTCAAAAGACGATTTGAAAAAGGCTATCCAAAAAAGCTCCAAACGCATTTCCGCAACCGAGATAGCTGAGCGCCTTTCTAATCAGACTTTGAAGAGGCAGCAAGTAGCACATCACAGATCAATCAATGAAAAGATAAGAGAGCATGGACGACATCAACAGAAACAAAATGAACCTTCGCGGGGCGTTTCCTGGAGATCTCCGCAGTTCAAGGATCGTGGATGATACGAGAATTGAAGGAGATGAGCATTACAATCAGTGCCATGCGATTGCCGAAGATGTGGCATTGCGCAGATTCATGCTCATTAAGCGTACAGGCTTAACGCTCAGTGTGCCCTATTCTCTTTTGCCTTTGTATCAACTTGATGCAAATAAACTCGCGATTGTTTCGCATGAGCTGAAAGTTTTAATCACAGGCCGCAATTTGAAAGCATTGCTCGAATATCTATCGGATGAATGTCTGGTATGGGTGCGTGAGCGTGATCATGATGATGGAGAGGCCTTCATTTACATTTCAGAAATCAACATTGAGAGCGAAAACCTCAATTCATTGTAAGGATTAGACATGACTTAAAACAAAACCTTTATGAAATCGAAATTCAATGACAAGGCACAACAGCCAAAAAAGGAGAAAAATACCAAAGACATTCCAGCACAAAAACAAGAGCGACAATATGTGCCTGAAGATTTATCACACGGTGAGTTACTTGAGCGTATAGATATGTACGGTAAAGTGGGCGAAGAACCTCAAGAGCATTATTTCGCAAACGAGAAGGACAAACAGGATTATCTTGAAAAACTCAAGACCATCAATGAGAACGAAACCAAGGCACTTTTAAACTATACACTCGGCAATCAGGTTGGTTTGGTTCAGGATTCACCAGATGTGGTGAAGGAGATTTTTCAAAGGAGAAAACAAGAACTTATCAATGAAAAACGTAAAATTTCCAAGGAGCGTTATCGGGACAGTAATAGTCCAATAATCGATTTTGAAAAGGCCAGTAGAAAAGACCATGATATGGATAGATAGGTTTTTAAATGGGGCAGTACTCTTTTATGAATTCTTGTATTTGGGCGTTCCTTTCAGGACGGGCTATCACCGCCACATGGTGGCTGGCTCTATCCCTAACGCTCGATAATTCTGTCCAAGGAGTTCATTCAAATCTCAATAATTGAAAGGTGAATCCTTTCGACTTGATAGAGATCATTTCCTTTCATTGAAGCCAAAGTTAGCCCGCACCGCACATGCCCAAAAGGGACGGCATAAAGCCTCCCCACTATGCCCTTCTTGTTTATTCCGTTTCCTTTGTGGCCTAGTGCGGATTGCTTGGCTCATTGGCGGCTTATCGAAAGTTAAATGGGATAGTGTGAATTGATCTATTCAGATGAATTATTGGTAGGGGCAAGCGCTAATTCGACATCTCCGTTGTTCTCCAAGACTTTGATCATCCAATCCGGCCTACCCAACTTCTTTCGAAGCCTTCTCACATTGCGGTGACTGATCTTGGAAGCAGTCTGTGTTCTGAGTTTGCCTTCGGTTTCCAAAAGAATTTTACCCTGCATGTGCATGGTATCCGTATCCGGGAAGCTGAATTCAGCAAAAGCCAACCCATGGTGCATATCCTGACCTTGAATAGGATAACTGAAGTAATTTAGATAGTACGCTTTTTCAGGATTATCGCTCACAAAGGCTACTTCCGAATGAACCAAAAGTCTTTTGTGATAATTGTCTAACCTGGTCGTCACAGCCTTTAATCGCAACTCTGACCCGACATACATAAGCCTTAAAATGCCAAGCTTGTAGAGTAAATTATCATTCGCCTCCTCTTTAAACTCGGTTCTGATTATCCAAAACCCTTCCACGTTGTAGCTGTTTCCAAAAAATCTTCTGACAGAAGCAAATGTAAAAATCCAATCAACAATCAATATGGCAGCAGATGCAGTTAAAAAGAAAACAATAAGCTGAACGACCCATAATGGCATAGTATTGAGCTCAGTCCTATCCTTCATTAGCGATTGTGATAGCATCACAAAAAGTGATGGGAGTGTGATGGAGAACCACAATTTCCACTTTTTTACTCTGCTCATAACATTTATCTTGACTTAGACACGCATTTTCTTTACATAAATATATTACAAAAGATAACAAAGCACGGAGTATTCAGCTATGACTTCATGGAAAGCATTGATTGGAGGAGGATTGATTGCCGCTTTTACAATGGCATGTGATGATTATAAGCCTTACGTTTATAAAGATGAGCACAATCTTAAAATCAAGTATCTTGACTATGAAGACCCTAATGAAGACAGATTCGTCTTAAGTGAAGGTTTCAATGATTGGAAATGGGAAGGCATTGCGATTGCTTACCAGGGTCAAATGAATAAGGATAGTGTTGATTTAGCTGTCAAACGATATCTGGAAGAAGGAGATGTTCCAAGCCCTAGTGATTTGAATTAATTCTTTTTCACCCATTCACAATTTGGAATATGCTTGGAGGACTGCATCGAGCTTTTCTGCTTTGGCTTTCGATCTTTTTCCCTTGCGCCAATCATTGATCATTGCAGCATTGACACCTTCGATCCGGGTAATCCGAAGAAGCATATGGGGCTGTACATTGGTTCTTTTAATTTCAGCTTCAAGCTTTTGTAGAAAAATCGGAGTAATCTCAGTCATTCGAGAGTTGTCTGATGTCGCAATGCTTACCTTCCTTGGAGGCTCATAAGCATTAATGAAGTCCAGAACAGCTTTGTAGGTTTGTTCATCAGCAGTCTTTGTGTTTCGCTTAAGCCATTGATTGAGGATGCTGACATTAAAATTCAAATAGCGTGGCAATGACTTAGCAATGGTTGCTTTTGGAATTCGCTTTTCTTCAATCTGTGTTTTTAGTTGATTGATCTTTTGAGCCGAGAGAGGTATCCGGTTGCGTGATGGGAATTTGGCATATGCATTCAGTAAAGCCTCATATTCTTGCTTTGAAGGATATTTAACAAGACCGGAAAAGATATTGTAAATACGGCTTTCTGTTAGTGAGCCAGGGAGGTTGCCGTATTTCACAAGTGTACGCGCTCCAATGTCCGTACGTTTTTGCTCCTCCACAAGCTTTGTAAGTGCCTTGGGTGTACGGTTGAGGTCTATATCAGTGATCAAAGGCTTTCTGGGCATCAAATGAATAATACCAAATCAGCCAGAAGGTGATCAATTACATTTAATATAGGAGATTAACCAAGAGACAAATAATCGTCTTTAGCAGAGATATAATTGTCGATGCACAAGTAGTGAAGGTCGTAATTGAGGTAATTAGTCACAACTAATTCTGGAACTTTTAGGACATTCGCAAAATCCCAATCTGTTAAAGTCTTCTTTCTTGTGATTGTTCCATCTTTATATTTAATCCAATCAGAAGGAAGAATAAGCAATTCAACAGCAAATGCTACTGCATGCGCCTCTGGGTTTAGTGTGTAATGGTCATCCTTGAAGTTGGAAAAATCAGAAGCATAGTCAGCGGCAGTAAAACTTTGTAAGCCACTGATCTTTCTATCTCCGTTTCCAAAGAAGTCATGAAAGTTTTTAAATACCGGGCTAGTTACTAATTTCTCTATTTCGGGTTTAATATCTGTTCCGAGATTCGACTTTGCACCAATGGCTTCTAATATGTCTTCACGATTAGGGTTGGACTCATCACAAATTGCTTCATATATCTCATAAATGAATATTTGACAGAGTTCTTTACAATAGGCAAACCTCTTGTAGCAAGGATTAGCGTCATGATTGAGATAAAGCTTGTATTCCGTCCTTTGCTCAAATGCACCCACTGCACCAGAGACATCCTGAACCTTATCGTCAACAATCTCATCAAATTTGATCGCCACTTTTTTGCCTGTTATAGCATGCAAGTAGTTTAGAACCTGTTGAGTGAAGCCCGGAGTAATATCCACATAGTTCAATCTGGAGAAGGTAAGAGAGGCACTATTCTCAGATCGAAATTCTTTGTTAACGTAATAATCGTTTAGGTATAAACTCTTCCTTAAATCGTTTAACAAACGATAAAAGAGATGAAACTCACTAGGAATCATGTACTAGGATATCAGACGGTGATAAAGAATTAGCCTATAGACCAGGCTCTGAAACAACTGTGAACCTGTGCTTGGTTTTTTCAGTGTCTTCGTAAGTGTCTTTCGTGTCAGTCATTATATTCAGGAAGCGGGTCATTTGATCTTTGTGATCGGTCGGACTTGTACTGGACACAGTTTTTGGATTTAGAAGAAAGAACACACGATTCTCTCCTAAATCTTCAATAGATTTGTTGAAGTCGAGTTCAACTTGTTTTGAAGTTTTCTCTGTCATTTCCTGATCGTCTTAATGATGATTAAAATTCAAAGTAGTACAAACTAGGATATCCCACAAGTAAAACTTTGATTAAATCCAAATTTTTAAATTCTTTTTACAAACTTTACGTAAAAAGGACTGCAAAGATAGAAAAAATATTGGTTTTTCTAGTTTATTTATCGATTTATTCCTAACGGAATCGGTGTGGTTCCCCGTAAATCCCTTTTCTAACCGAATCAAAGCCTCCTCCTTCAATTCCTTAACAAACCCTTAAAAACCCATAAAATTTAGCTTAAAGGCTTGTCATAATTTACCTCAGTTTCATCATTATCTGTCAGAATGTATGTGTCGATTGGGATATGAGGGGAAAAATAATGTCCGACGAAGACGTCAATAAAGTGCACGAAGACGCACAACACAAAGAACAAATCGCATTTAACTATACATTGGCCGGTAAGGCCGCCGATGTGGGTGTGGTTGCAAAGGGTAGTGCCGCCAACTCAGAAGCTGAGAATGATCCAAATTCCAAAAAAAATCAGGAAAAGAAATTCTTTGAAGACCTATTAAAGGCAAGTCTCAATACGCCAGCTGATGTAGAAAATCTGCTCGGAGCAATGGACAAGGCAACAACAAATGCTCAAAACTCCTTCAATAAGGCCAAAGAGTATAAGAGTGCCTATGAAAGCGGGGATATTGACCAATTAATCATTCTATTGGGTAATGATGGTTATGATACCGATATTCTGAAATCCCGTGAAGACATTATGGCCGCTGGTAAAGAACAATTCTTTAAGCATCGCCAAGATGAGAAGAATGATATCGAATTCGTAAAGGCTTCAGGTCAGAAAATCTTAGATAGTGATGTTAGCTCAGAAGAACAGAAACAGTCTGCTCTCGATAAAATCGCCAACATTGAAGAACTTGAACGGAATATGGGTTCTTTGGATGAAATTTATGAGCCAACACTTGAAGATACTTCTGAACTTCAGAATGTGGATAATAAGGTCACTGAAAGCGAAATAGACTCGTTTGCAGTAAATGAAATGAACAGTCAGCAGTCCTCAGACCCATTTGGAGAAACCTTTTCGGAGGTGTCGGACGGTGGTCAAAGACAAACCAAATCATTTGCGGCAGAAGTAGATATTGACCTATTCGCAGAAACATCTGTTAGCATAAAGGACCCCTTCAATGAAGCAGCCCAGATTGCTTTGAAGAGTGATGTTGAAATAAAGCAAGAAATCTCTCAGATAAAATCTGTTCCGACTAGTCTAGGATTTCTAGTTTAAGGCAACTTTTTTGGAAGTTGATGCAGGTTGCAATAGTGCCAGACCATTTGCCTTTGCATTTTGTTCAGTGATTTGAGGAATGAAGGATAAAACTTCGGCTGGTGTGAACACACCATCTCCACTTTCATATTCCCCTCCATTTTTATCGAAAGATTTACGGCCCACATAAGCTTTAACAGCTGTCTGTCTAGCCTCACCGCTTTCTTCAAAACGCACATATATGTTTGATGGGTAATCCGTTCTATTCGGATCATTGAACATCACTCGAAACATTTTGGCATAGTCTTCTGCCGAATACTTGGGGTCTTGACCACCAGAAATGTAAAGAACAATAGATGAACTGAGTGCTGAAAGATCTCTGGCTTGACCAGAAGTGCCCTCTGCTATGAATGGCACATTATTCATTTTTGTTTCAGTTTTCGCACCGGAATTCTCATTAAAAGCAAGAGTGTTACCCTGTCCACGAGCATCGTCGTTGGCAGCAAAAATTAATGCTGCGGCGAGAAATCCTGTGGTGAGTAGCGATGCTTTTTTCATGTACCTATTCCTTGTCAAGCACCCTTTTATATCATTTATTGACTCTTCTTTGCAAGAATAATTCCCCAAGAGTCTTAAGGCGTTAATAATCATGCTCTCGTGTGTTTTATGGATATGCCATGTGGCATACAAGCCACAATTTATGCAAAATTATCTATAAATGTGGCATTCGTGCCTCATAAGATTTTCCCTAATAGAAAGTATTGATAATGAGTTGTTGGGTAAGGATTATTCTATATCTCTGAAAAATTCGCTTAACGGGGTTTCCAAAGCATCAAGAATGGCAATGAGGCTTGTAAGTTTCAGGTTCTGTCCCTGCTCTACACGCCACATTTGTTTCCGGTCGAAGCCTTTTTTGAATGCAAAATCTTCATAGCTGGAATAACCTTTGTCAGCCCGAAGCTTTTTGATTTTAGCACCAATTTTCTTAATACGTTCTTCACCGGAGATGTCTTTCATAAGCCGAAAGAACATCGCACGGCAAAATGATCTTACGGCACGCAAGCCACATATACGCTATGAGGCTCAAAAGCCTCATTTGGCAAGAGTTTTTTTAACCGAATACCATTGTAA
The DNA here is from genome assembly GCA_040218045.1 of Marinoscillum sp. Taxonomy (GTDB): domain Bacteria; phylum Bacteroidota; class Bacteroidia; order Cytophagales; family Cyclobacteriaceae; genus Marinoscillum. The sequence goes on along the minus strand of JAVJQA010000006.1, from coordinate 107,746 downwards.
GAATAAATTCCTTTTTTCTTGACCCGTTCATTTATCCCTTTTAAGAACCCTACTTGCTCAAAAAGACATAGGAATCAAATCCTAGGTGTGAGCGTATCAAACACGAATGAAAAGAAAGGACTTATTTAAATGAACACCCTGTATTTTGGCGAGATTGTAGCAAAGTTGTCTGCACATATCCATGGAAACCCGGACAAAGTAAAACGCATTACGGCAACTCTCGATCAGTTTTCCCAGGATAGTATCTGGACGATCTGTTCTGATGCCGCACGGGTCTTTGATAAAATCGAGGATTTATCAGGAGAACATTTTATTAATTGGCACCAAGCCCTTGAGATATACGCCGACTATATTCTCAATCACCTCCTTAGCAATCGGCAACTTAATATTGTCGATATGATCTCTTTAGCCTCAAAAAGTATTCAGGACTCCAGGGCAACTTAAAAAGATTGGCTTTAGGGTGTTCCCCCTCGCGCAACGCAAGGTGCTCCTTCGGCATTGAAAACCATTCCCCACTTTTCCGCATTGCATTTGTGCAAAGTGGGTGATCCCCCATGTGGTTTTTAAATGACCTTGCGTCTTGCTCACCTCCCGACTCGCCGCGTGGCAGACGGTATGGCGAACCCCATACCGCTTTTACAAAGCTTTTTTAATTGACATGAAAGGAGAAAAAAATGTCAGACCAAACCAACCAACCACAACCAGTAGAAACGCAAAACCTCTTTGCAGATACCAATGTCAGCATGAAATCAGGGCATCTTGTAAAGGATGCTGAGGAGATTGCAGAGGGTAAATTCATCAAGATCCGCATTGCTACAAACAAGCAATATCTGGATGCAAATAATGAAGTTCAAACAACCACAAACTACTTCAACGCCCTTGTTTCTCAGAACCTGAAGGAGGCCTTCGAGACCGCCAAGAGTCTAAAGAAGGGCGACTGGATTTATCTCAAAGGTGAAGACAATACCCAGTCATTTGATACCGCCGAAGGTTACAAGCAAACGGCCTCCACGCTCTTTGCCTACAAAGTCGTTTTGAAGAAGGAAAAAGCAGAGCCAGTCACCAGCGATGCGGCTTCCACGCCATCACCCTAATCACTTTCCAGCATTATGGGGAAGGCTCAATGCCTTCCCCGATTTTTTAAGAAGGATTATAAAATGTCTTACGCACAAAATAGAGCCGACATTCATCAGGAAATTACCAATAACATCATATCCCTACTCGATCAGGTTGATCTAAAGGATTATCAACCACCTTTTGCCAACCTCGCCGCACTTGGCATTCCATTAAACCCTGTCACCAAAAATCAATATCAGGGCATCAATATTTTGTCGCTTTGGTTCAATCAGAAATCAAGAGCCCTGCCCTCCAATAAATGGGCAAGCTTCAAGCAATGGCAACAAGCAGGAGGAAAGGTCAAGAAAGGGGAAAAAGGCACCCGAATCATATTCTACAAAACCCTTATCAAGGGGAACGAGAACGACAAAGGGGAAAGCGAAGAAGTCAAAATCCCCATGCTGCGTCAATATGTTGTTTTCAATGCCTCACAAGTCGAAGGCTACGAAGATATTGACCAGATCAAAACACCGGAAAAAGACAATGTAGAACGCCTCACCCTGATCGATGAGTTTTGCAAGCGAACTGGCGCAGACATCAGAAGCGACGAAGATCAAGCCTATTACAGCCCAATCGGGGATTATATCAATATGCCTGATACTGCGCTTTTTCTTGATACGAAAGAGGCCAGCGCCACCAAGAATTACTATTCCATCCTACTTCATGAATTAACCCACTGGACGGGCGGAAAACCGCGCCTTGATCGTCAGGATGATCCGAATAAAATGCCCATGGAAAACTATGCGTTCGAAGAATTAATCGCCGAATTAGGCGCAGCCTTTTTATGCGCTCAACACAACATTAGACAGACCCAACCTAAAGGACATGCCCTTTATATCAAAAGTTGGCTGAGAGCCCTTAAAAACGACAAGACACTTATATTCAAAGCCTCGGCTAAGGCTGCAAAAGCCGTGTCATTTCTCAACGATTTTAACCCTGATTAGAAAGGATTTACCCCATGAAAACATATATCGCCAAAGCAGAAATGTGCACCTACTTAAAGGTCTCTATCAAAGCCAATTCAGAAGAAGAAGCCCAGCAAATAGCCGAAGGTCTTTGCGGTAGTGAATTCACCGAGATTGAAGGCACCGGAAGCTGGGATATCTACAATGTTGAAGAAGAGTAAAAACAATCAAAACAAGTGGTATTAGAGGAGATAGAACATGCAGATTGAAGAAGTAAAGCTCACTTATAAGAATAAAATCAGAGCAAAGGACAGGCCTAAAATCACCTGTGCAAAGGACGCTTACGACTTATTTATTAAGAGTTGGGATGACACCCAGATCGAGCTTGTTGAGGAAGCCAAAGCAATGTTTCTTGATCGCCAATTGCGGCTAATGTCTATTTCCTCCATTTCCAAAGGTGGCTTTTCGGAAACAGTTGTTGATTTGCGGCTCGTATTCGCAATTGCTCTCAAGAGACGAGCAAGCGGCATTATCATCGCACATAATCACCCATCAGGATCGCTTAGACCAAGCCGCGCAGATATTGCTTTAACAAATCAATTCCAGAAGGCCGGAGAAATCTTGCGCATTCCTCTTGAAGATCATTTGATCATCACTAAGGAAGCATATCATTCTATCATGTCGGAACTATAATTCAGGCGGCTGTCAGCGATATCCGCTTTTTACCCTTAACCAGTTCAAGGTCATACCCACAGGCCTGAATGATATTCAGGAAATTCTTGAACTTAACATCCTTGGCTTTTCCAGATCTTAAGTCCTGAATGGCTGTGGCAGAAACGCCCGCCATCTCAGCCAGTTTCCGTACAGACTTGCTATCATCTTCCATAAGGGCAAGCATCAATTCAGATAAGGCAAATTCCTTGAATTCCTTATCGTAATCCTTTTTGAATTCTGGCTCATTGATGAACTTACCAAAAGCCGGTCCAAACTTATTTTTGGTTTTCTTGTCCATAATATCCTCCTTTTTTAACCCTGTTTTCGTAATCAGTTTTATTCTTTAAAGCCTTGTTCTTTTCTGATTTAGGCAGCTTTTGCTGCTTCTTCATAAAAGCATTTGTGAGAATGATTTTATTTCCGTCGAAAAAGAAGCACAGAAATCGATGGGGTTGAGGTTTAAAAGCATAAATCTTATCACCCTCGTTTCTGAATTTCTCCTTATTTCTGATCTGACCAGCATCGCCTATCATTTGTAACAGATGAGCAAATTTCTTTACAACTCCTGGCTTTAAGTCACTCAAATAATCCCTTGCCTGACTTTTGCCTTTTTCATCAAAGTAGAACTCAATTTGATAAACGTCCCCTTGATAGGCAATGTATTCAGGCAACTCATCCATTCCACAATTGTACAAGTTTACTTGCACATTGTCAATTTTATTAACGGAAAATTCTCAATCAGGTTTTAAGGATAGAGTGATAGCATTTTAGGGTCTTGAAGCAGCATCGGTTCAGGCCATCAACAGTGATGATCCAACATCATCATTTTTCTATCAGACATCACGTCTAAGAGGGTCTCTTAGAATATTTTATTTTAATATGATCAGAATATGTAACTTAAGTTGATGGATCAGATCATATCATTCGAAGATTACGCCTTATGGTCAAAAACAATAACTGAAGACCCAATAGAAGGGACTTATGACGTTTATCCACCTGTCAATTTGCACATTACAGAACCTGAGGCGGTAAAATTTTTTGACGCAAAGGATATACCTGTAACATGCCGAAACTGTCATTCAATTCTTACGAGTGAAATTTTAAAGGATCTTTATGAATATAAACATGATCCACAATATTTCGTCGTAGATATCCAAAAAGAGATGATTCTCAAATGTTACAATTGCGGATGGTGGCTAATAGTACAGAATATATCTAATCGGGAAGGACATGATTATTTAGTAGAGAAACGTAATTTTATTGAAGCAATTGTAAAAAAATATAACATAGACTCATTAGCTGTTCCTGAGATATTACTGAAACAACATTTGCGAAAAAACCAAAAAGATATATACAAAATCCATAGTAGGAAATTCGAAACACTGGTTGTTGATGTCTACAAAGATTTTTTCACCTGTGAAGTAAAACATATTGGAGGGCCAGGAGATAATGGTATTGACGCATATGCTATAATTGGTGATATACCACATATCATACAGTGTAAAAGGCGAACTAGTACAGATGCGGTTGAATCCGTGAGTACAGTAAGAGAATTCATAGGTACTCTTGTTTCTTCAAATGTTAAAAAAGGACATATTATTACCACTGCTCCAAAATTCTCACCTAATGCAGTTGAATTGACTCATAATCCTTACTTGGTCCGAATGGGAATAGAAATAAGTCTTAAAAATATTGAGGACATTTATCAAATGTTGTCAATTACACAAAGCCCTGAAGCGACATTTCCCGATTACATGCTTGGCAATATGACTTTTCAAGAATCGACACCGATTAGAGTCAAAGGGTATTGGGACGGGGGATCGCATTATAATTGGCATGATATCGAAACGAATAATGTTCCCTGGTAATTCCAGCGACTTCTAAACAAGGGATAATCTCACGGCACCGTGTAATCTTGTACAACATGTAAGTGTTTACGGATTAAATAGGCCTCAAGTTCTTAATAAAAGCAGATGTCTTGAGTGATATAGCGACAAGTTGAAACCGCTCCGATATAGCTTTCTTAGACATACTTCTCTGGATAATTATAGTTCATTCTAAACTATTGTTATTGTACCTTATCTATTCATAATAAGGCTACAATAATTAACCTTCGAACGCGACCCTTCTGTCAAAAGAGTGCGTATTGGAATTTAACACTATCTTGAAAGGGAAGATCACCCCAAAGAAGTTAAAAAGGATAACTCCTCTCTTGACCTCAAGAAGATTTAGGATTATAGTCCTACAATTAAATTGAACTGAGATGGAGCCGCTAAATGAATAAAACTGAAATGATATTAATGATCCGATATCAATCGCCTACAATTCCCCTTGAAGCTATTTGTGAAGAATATTTTGGATGCACCAAAGGAACAGCAAAACTTCGTGCCAAATCGGGTAATCTTCCAATCCCTGCATTTAGGCTAGGAAAGTCTCAAAAGCTTCCCTGGATGATCAATCTGGAAGATCTGGCCACTCATATTGATAAAACACATGAGGAAGCAAAAAAGGAATGGATTGGGCCGATTAACTGTTAAACCTAGTCGGTGATAAATCAGTGTATATCCGCCACAGAGTATTTAGATTTCTATGACCCGTCACTTGTGCCACTTCATCAACCTTATACCCCTGCTCAAACAAACGACTGGCACCCTCCCTTCTCAGATCATGGTAACGCAAATCCTTAATACTTAAATCATTTCTTACTCTTTGAAAACCTGAGGTCACTGAGCGGGAATTGTAGGGGAAAATCCTAAGATCACCATTTCTGGGTTGCCTTAAAACAATATCAAGTGACCCACCAAGTAGCGGCACCTTCATGTGATTCCCTACTTTTTTTCTAGGGTCTTTTCGGTCTCGTACCCATACCCAAGACTCTTCCACATTCAAATCTTCCCAGAGTATGCTACACACTTCCCCAATACGCATACAACTCAGAATAGAAAAATCGAGTATATCTACAAATGGTATTACACTACCTTTGGCCAGTTCTCTTTTTGACAAGCCATCTTTCAATAACTCAAGTTCTTTTTGATCAGGCCGCCTAGTTCTAACAGCCGACTTTCCGACAAGCCCTAAGGCATGAAGTGTTGGCAATGCCTTTATGATAGAAGCCTCATCTACTCCAACATCATAAAGAGCTTCCGCATTCCGAAGAACAGACCTCAAGTTGCTAACATCACAAGCTACTGTGGCAGGGCCAGCTCCGGAAAGGTTTCGATCCCTGCATAACTGAACAATATCTACGGATTTAAGCTGATCTAATGGAATATCGGCGATATCGCAATCCCGTATTAGCAACAAAGAATATCGCTTTGTCCTGCCCATCTTAACGTGTTGGTCATTCAGATACTTATCCAATAGAGTCCCTAGAAGTATTTGATCTTTTTTTCGAGCCTCCCCACCACTCTCGATTTCAAGAACCCGTTTCTTTCCCCATGCAACTGCATTAGAACGGCTTGTAAATGTACGATTTGAGGATTTCCGCCTTTGTTGGCCTTCAGGATACCATCTAACTTGACAGCAATATTTACCATTTCGCTTAGCAATACTATAGTTAGCCACTTGTATCTCCCAATTTGTAGGCAATTCACACCGTATTATTAATAACGTTTAATTAAAAATGTGTAGGCAGAGGCCTATTAATGTGTATAAAAAAGTGTTATTAAATAACTACTTAACATTTTTAATCGTCCAATAAATTGTAGGCTATATGTAGGCAGAGGTCCAGTAAAATGTATAAAAAAGGGTAAAAATGTATGAAAACAACCAGAGAGAAAACAAGCTTGAAAGCCGCAGAAAATATGGGTAAACCGCAGAATTCGGGCAATCATAAAATCTCCATCGCCCCCATGATGGATTGGACGAGCATTACATTTAACTAATTGATTTAATTGAATATATATATTTCTGTAGGCTATATGTAGGCAGGAAGGCTGCTTGAGTGAGCAGTTCACCAAAAATTGTTCATGCTCCAATTGACGATTAGGTTTTATGCTTTTATCTATGTAATTGGTCATCGTTCAATATTAACTCTTAACCGACGAGCCCTTTCCTTGAATGCAATTTCTCCGCCTTCTAATATACCGCATACTTCCTTTCGGATGTGTTCTTCTTCCAATCCCCCTGATTTATAATATATATAAGGCATACCAGAACTACTTCTGTCACCAATAGATGCCACAATTATTTGATCTGCATCGGTATTAACAACCAAATTGGCATTGTGAGTGACCATTATTACTTGTCGTCTTTTCTTGGCTTCTGTAAACAGGCTCACCAATTCATCATAAATTGATTTAGGATCAAGATTCTCTTCTGGTTGATCAATTATTAAAGGACGATCATCGGCATCATCTAATGCCAAATAGAGAAGCAAAAGAACAATTCCTCTTGTTCCTGGAGACAGTTTGGTGATATCAACATTATCGTAGTTTACAGCGTAAATTATCTCAATGTGATCGGTGCCATAGAGCCATTTAGCAAAATTTTTCACCCACTGTTTATAACCCACCTTATCATCCTTGGAAACAAGTGAGCTTTTCAATAGATCAGCACTATTGGCATCAAGAAATTCATTCATTGCTTTTAGGACATCTTCTGATGAGCCTGTCTCCCAAGCGCGCTTTAGAGGTTCGGCCTTTTCACAAAGAGTACCTACACCTTTGAATGGTCCTGTCCTCAAATCCAATAAATTTTCACCTGCTTTAGCCCACTCATCTAAATTTGCAATTCTTTTCACAGAAAACGACATCTTGTTCAGTGTCCCAGAAGCAAGCTCAAGTTTTGACATTATTGGTTTGTATAGTTCATTTAGGATTTGCTCCTCAGATTGTAGAGTATCAAATACCCGTTTATAAGCTTTATCTCGATCACTTCTTAGGGAATCCAGTCTTTCCTGAGCTTTTTCATAGTCTTCAAGTTTTTCTTTCAAAGTATTCAATGCAGACGTTTCCATTGAAATTTTCATGCTAACGGCTTTATGACGCTCCGATATTTGCTTATCCACACTAATTAGATTCTGTAATCGCTCAATTTCTGCCTCTAACAACGCCAACGGTAATTTGTCTAATTCTTGATCTGTTCTGATTAGTTCCTTTTTATCATCTATGACTTCTGGCTTAACCCCTCGCCATCCGGTCATGTTTTGGTTTGCGGTTGCCAGTTCACTCGATAATACAGAGTCAACATCTCCAGAAAATTTCATTAGAAATGCATCCCAATTCTCTTGTTTTATTCCCGCTCCAACATGCCGTTCTTGCATTGTTTTTAGATTCCTAGGTGCTTCTACGGTTTTAATGCTCTTGACTTCATCACTAACGGCATTCAATGTTTTTATTTTGGTTGAAAAATAGCGGACATACCCTCTAACTTTATCTGCGGCTCCAATCAAAGCACCTAATCGTTCAATTTCCTTTTCACTACCTTTTTGAACTAGCTTTTGCCTGTCAGAAGTATATTGAGAAATTAACAGTTCCTTCTCTTTTAACTGCTGCCTTATACTATCTACTAATTTTTTCTTGTCTAATTCAATGCTTATTGAGTCAGCCAAATCTTTCATTTGCTCCTGTTCGCGATTTCTTTTCACTCGAAATCTGGAAGCCTTCAACTCCAATAATTCGTCAAAATTTATTGTGCCTTCCTTTTGATTTATATCATGTGATTCAAATATCACTCTTTCAATTTCTTTAAGAAGTTTATCATCCACTCCATCTGAAGAACACAATTCTTCGACAAATTGCTGTGATAAATATCTTGCTCGAGGATAGGATGTTGATTCAGGGCGAAAAATATCTAACCTTTTCACCTCAGGCTCAGATTGTACATCACCCCAAAAAACATTTACGGTAGCACCACTTAATTCTGATTGTGCCCTTGTTAAAAATGAGCGGTCATTTTTATAATCTGGCAGTGCATCGCAACCTGCTGCAATAATTTCTGCTAGAGCTGTCTTACCGGATCCTCTGGCTCCAATTATTGTAATAAGTCCAGAATTAAGTTTAATTCGAGGGGTCTTGGCCCATCTAGTATTAACAATATCAATTTGCGTTATGCATTGAGATGGAAGAGTACTTATTGGTGGTGTATCACCAATAAACGCTCTACCAGAGGGATCAATACAGGCTTGTAATAAGGTGTCAAAACTTGGAACACCCTTGATCCAACAGAATCTATCCAAATCAGGTTGCCCGATCTTTTCCAAATCATGAGCATCAGAGCCATGCATGCACGGTTTTAGAGCACCATACTTACCCTGAATCTGTTCAGGAGTTAAGGATTTTCGACCGAGCCAAAATTCTCGTTGCGCTGGATCAGACGAAAAAATAATATGAGCAAATTCATCAATTTTTTGTCTAAGGGTGGTATCTGCTGCATCCCTTACGCCAGAACTTCCATCACCTCGATTTCCAGCTACAGCAAATAATATATTTGACATTGCCCAAGTGCTGTCCTTGTAAATCTTTTTCAATTCATCAAGTGAAACTTTGAACTGTGTTACACCATGAGCCATGGCGGCATTATTTGCTATGATTGACGGATCCGCAGCTTTACCAAGCCTTATCAAATCATTCTCAGAACAGTTAAATGTGTCCCCGTATGCGGTGAAGGTGAGCCGATTTAAGAATCTTTGAGTTTGTTCAATGTGCTCAGGATCATCAGGGCAAATTAGCATGTGAATATTGACCCATTTTCCTTTTATTGTTCCAATACCCAATCGCATTTCGATATTTGGGAAGAGGAAATCACAATGAGCCAGCCGTCCCGCTTTTTTAGCATTTATGACAGATTTGTATGTATTCAAACTATAGTAATCGGTAATGCCTAGTGCTTTTATTACAGGTAGCGATGTTTCAATTTTTGTTAAATACTTATCCAAACCCGTATCAGCAAATTCATCATTTAGTATCGTTCCAGGAGCATGAATATGAGGTTCCCATCTTAACCAAATCGAACCAGGACTAAGAATTTCTACTTGCTCATTTGAATTTTGAATAAGGCCATCATTTTGCATCATGAAATATACTTTCTGTAAACTAATAGAGCATAATATAATATAACCATATTATATTATGTATCAGATGTAAAAGTAGCCGTATTCAAGTCCCAAATAAAAATACCATTTCTATGGAAACTATGGTGAACGGAATTGATTTACATCGTTTTTTTTGAAACAGAAACTCAGGCTTGATTAACCCAGAGTTGTCTGTCTTTTTTTGTTTAACTCTATAAAATAAATTATGTTAAAGCATGAATATGATGAACAGTTCAAAGAGTTAGCAAATTTCATATCAACCCATACCATTGATAAGGGCATCAATAACAAAGAGAAGGATGCTCTGGAAAGTGACCTTTCTTGGAACGCTTCTTTATTCTTTGCCAAGGCAATTCATTTGGCAGGGTTGAGAAAACAAGAACTTGCCCTAAAGGAGTTTAATCAATTCAAAAAGGCCTATGAAAATCGGAATGGCATACAAATCAATACAGATGCTCTATTTCAGAAGTTTTGGTTGAGAGACGTATTAGGGAAGATCAAGATAGCTGGTACGGTATCATCAGCTTGCTCTAGGTTTAATAAGATATCTGAATTCAGACAAGAACTGCAGTTTTTATTTGAAAAGTTCCCTGAAGGACAAGAGGGTAAGGATAAGCTTCCCAAAGAAGACTTTGATCAAATCAGAGTCCAATATGAAAAGGAAAACAATTTCACATTAAGTAATGATGGACTGTTTAAACCTAGCTGGCTTTCGGAATCAGATGGGCTCATAGATGTTTCAAACATTAACTTCTATTTCAAACCCTATCTTGAACATTGGGAAGAGTTCGAATTTCTAAGTGCGTACCAAAAAGAATTATCAATTGGCGAAGACAAAGGACTAAAGATTAAAGAGCGTGATCTCAAAAAACTTCACCAATCATTCAAATCGTTTTACCCAAAAACACCTCCACTCAAGGTCTTGGTTTCACAGAAGGTTTTGAAACTTAAAGACGGTTTTTACTATTTGAATTTTTGCAACACAGATGTGCGGTATTGGTCTGCTCTAGGAGATCAAATAGCTGCCCATTACTGGCAATTGCTGATCGAAGATGACAACTTTCAGGATGATCATGAAAGAGTAAAAACGTTACTTAGACAAATACTTCATCATAATTGGCCTGCTGATTTTCTGGACTACTCTCTTGATGAAGCAAAGAAAAGATTCCTTGATGCGGGATTTTATTTGGTATTGAATGAACAGGATCTGTCAGGAATAGAATCAGAATATAAAAAAATAAGCATTGACGCAGATTTCGGTTCTAGTGAAGTTCAAATGCTATTTCACAGTCGTGCAGAATTTGATGACTACTCTTTAAACAATACAGATCATTTTGAATTGCTGGAGAGTTTAAATCATTGGGAGAAAAAAGCTAATACGACATATTTACACGGACAGAGCTCAAGAAGGGAACTTTCCTTCATAACCAAAGTAATTGTTGCTCATGATTATGAACTAGAAAGAATCGAAACTGACGATCCCGACAATCCAATTATAGATCGATATAAGCGAATTATTTCCCTTCTTGATGGCTCAATTACAAAACCAACACTGCTGTGGTACATGCACTGTGACATCATTATGTCACGCAGGGGATTCATACCTTATTTGATAGAAAATCCAAAATACACGTCACTGGCTTTTCAACGTATCGATCAGTTAGTTTCAGAGGATCGTGTACTTACTGAGGAAAAAGACCTAATCCACAAAAAGCTTTGGGTGAAGTCTTTGGAATTAGCTCTTTATACAATTCGTTCGACTGTAAAAAATGGAGATGCTGCAAAAGTAGTTTTTCAAATTTACCGGCAGATCAATACAAAAAAATATGACATACCATACAACCGGCAAGAACACATTGAAAAGCTCAGCAGAAGCCGCCGAGAGGAAAAAGAAGAAGCAGTACTTTCATTGATCGAAGATAGCCTTCTTTATAATCATAGCGTGCATGGGGGTGGCGACCAATATTTAATCCCTGTCCTTTTTAATGAACTTGTGGAGCTTTTTATCGGTCTACCATCCAGGTCATTTCATAATAACGGAACAATAAATTTCCCAATGCTTCAATGGGACGGGCTGACTTGGTTGATGAAGTGCTCAACTTACTGGAAGTATAAAAGTCAATTCGAAACTACCTCTCCAAACATCCACATTCTTACCAATTCGTTTTTCAAGCTTTACATTGATCGTATAGAGATCAAAGAGATCGAAAAGTATAATTTTTTTGAAAAAAAAGAAGAGAAAGGCCTACCTCTTTGGAGTGAAAAAATTGAACGCCTGGAATCCATTGAATGGATTTATCCAATCTATTTTATTTACAAACAGCAAAAGCTAAATGGCTTTTTGGAACCTCGCTTTTATTTCGATACGACAACCGATCGCTATCATAAAGAAAACCAATTTACCGCTGACAAATTAAGAACTCACATCGGTGTATTACTTCAGGTGCTGCGCCAGTTAATGCAACCAAAGATTCCGTACGGATTTGAAAAAGACGATTTTCAAGAGATAACATCAAGAATTGAGCAGCAAATAATTGACTTCCTAAAAAGTCATATTGAGGACAAACCCCAGGAAGGTCGGGTTGATCTGTTTGATTATAATAAGGAAAAGGGCTTTAAGAATTCTGAAAAGGAAGCCCTTTTGCCTCAGATAGCAAGGGCCTTGAACTGGTTTTCAAAGAAAGAACAACTTATTGATGTGATCCTGAATTCTCAAAATATAATAAAGATTTTAACGGTTGCAGAATGGATTACCTCCGAGGGCATAAAGCAGAAGTTAATAGAGAAAATACAACAATCCGATATCAAAGCCTTTTTGGAAGATGCCCACTGGATTCCTGAAGTTCAACAGGTTCTACTTGAAATAAGGCAATACCCACAATTGATAAATGAGATTAACCAGACCGTAGAGTTCTGGGAAAGCAAAATATCAAAGAAGAGCAATGAATATGAAGTGCAGCTTTATCAAACCCGAATGCTCTTGGCGTATTTCAAACAAGATGAACAAGAACTTAATGATATTAAGGAACCCAAAAAGTCAACTGTTCACAGGGTAAGAGAGCTCTCATATGGTGATCATAAACAATTTTACAGGGCACTCATTCGTCTTGAAAAGAACCCCAAGTCCTCTTATGACATTTTCAAACAGCTCAGTACTCAATATCCTCAGTATCCTGTTTTTGCACTTAATCAGATGGCTGCAAAAATCAGCATAGCTAAAGCCGATAATGATAATCCCTCTCTTTATACTGAGGCATTAGAAGAATGGAAGGTTTACGTTTCCAAGCAAGAAAATCTGGGTGAAGAAACACTGGGTTCAACCTTCTCTACAAATAGATTATTAATACTTCTAAAGCTTGGGAAACATGATGACCTTGACACATTTTTTAATAAGCTCGATATGCCCTATCAGATGCTTCCTGATGTGCTTGAGGTGAAAATAGAAAGCCTCGTGGAAAGAGAAAAGATTGAGGAGGCATTGAATCTTCTTGAAAAGGCTGAACGATACCATAGCTTTTCGGACTTGGAGAACATTGGGTTTATTCGTGATCTTCAAGATAAGATTGGTGGAATCGACAATATTGATGAGCTGCATTATCATTACAATAGAATATTCAATAGTTCCCCAACAAAACTCATTAAGATTTTCCCTGAAAAACTAAATGGCAGAAATGACTTAACAGAATTCATTGTTAGCGAAGTAGCTCTGGCCGCTTCGAGTATGCTCAATAAGATAAATGCATTACCTGCAATCCTCGACCTGAAAAACACCAGTAAGGAAAACAGATACAACGATCTGATACAGCTTGCCTTAGAAGCTCGGATTAGCGCATGGGGTTGGTCTGTTAAGGATCAAACAAGAAAGGCTTTTTCACACAGCGCAACTGATCTGGGTGAAATTGATCTGGACATCAGAGATAGTAACCAAAATTCTTTCGTTACATGTGAGGCTTTTATTCTCAGAGATATAACTCGGGTCAAATCGCATTTGAAAAAGGTAATTTCACATTATACGCATGAAAGAAAGGCATTTTTGACTTTGGTTTACTTTACAGGAAAGCAGGCGGATTTTCAAAAAGAATGGACAAAGTATCAAAGTAAAACACTGACCGGCATTATATACCCTAAAGGATTTGAGCTTGAGAATAAAAAAGTCTTCGATGTTTCAGCGGAATTTGGAAGAGATTATTCGGGAGTTAGAATAGGCAAATCCGTTCATATAAATGGGGTTGTTATTTATTCCCTTTTCATTAGTCTAAACTACAAATTAATATAATTTTGATTAGACCTTTTGTACCTATGTTGTACCCTTTTAAACGAAAAAAGCAGCCACATTTCTGTAACTGCTTGATTTTCAAGTAGCGAAGGGGGCAATCGAACCCCCGACCTCCGGGTTATGAACCCGAAAATTTATCACACTTTGACGTGCAAACAAAAAAGCTACTCGCATCTTAATTTATGTAAGTGGCTAATTATCAAGCTCCTCAGGCTGGGCTCGAACCAGCGACCCTCTGATTAACAGTCAATGTTTCCCATTTGTGAATTGTTGTACCTATGTTGTACCTACCTAAAATGAAAGAAGCCTAAGATTGAGTTCTTAGGCTTCTAACTACTTGATTTTCAAGTACCTCGGGCGGGACTTGAACCCGCACGACCTTTAAGGGTCACAGGATTTTAAGTCCTGCGTGTCTACCAATTCCACCACCGAGGCATTCATCTATTTCACATAGATGTTGGCTACTTTCTAGCCAATTTCTTTAAATATTCTTTACCGACACCAGATTTCAAATATTTTTCTCTTGCTCTGGCTTCTTCTCTGGTATCAAATGTTTCAAAATGAACTAATCGAAAAGGCCTATAAGGTCTTGTTGTCCGATTTTTGCCAGAGTTATGTTCATATAACCGCTTATCCAAATCATGAGTCAGGCCTACATAAATATATGCTCTTGACTAACTCGATATGGCATAGACATAAACCATTTTTAGGCCTGCGTGTCCACCAACCTGCCTGCCGGCAGAGGCAGGTTCCACCACCGAGGCATTCATCTACCGTGTAGATGTTGACTACTTTCTAGTCAGGTGCTTTGAAAAAAGAAAAGCCGCTCTTCTGCGGCTCTCTTATATTGGAGCGGGAGACGGGATTCGAACCCGCGACCCCGACCTTGGCAAGGTCGTGCTCTACCAGCTGAGCTACTCTCGCTTATTCCCTTCCATTCTTAAGGGACTGCAAATTTAAATGAACCCATCAAAATTGCAATGCTTCTCAAAAAAGAATTTCAACTATTTCACTGATATTCCATCAAGATAAGGTTCAGGCGTCCCTGTACCATCATTAATCCCTGGATTATAACGATTCGGGGGTTTATTTCTGGGGTCACAAAATTAACCTCAAACGAGTTTTCAAGGACGTGAGTTTTGAGTTTCATCCGAAAAATTATGCACAGAAAAATATATCATGCTTTGACTGCTTGCCTTCCAACCGAATCTCAATATGAACTGTCAATGAGCAATATCAAACAATTAAATATTTTTTAATCAAATGAAAACAAATCAAAAAAGAAGAGTAGTAAAAGTGCTAATGGTTGCATTTTTATTAACAGGATTGTTCACCGCTTGCAACAATGATGATGATCCAACACCTGTGACGATCAGCGCACCTACACTTAGTGCACCCACTGAAGTGGCCGCAACTTCATTTAAGGTTAGCTGGGTCCAGGTAACAGGAGCTGAGAAGTATTTATTGGACGTTTCAACGAATGCAAACTTTTCAACAACAGTAACTAGTTACAGCAAGAAAGAGGTAACAGGCACTAACACTTCAGTGACTGGGCTTACAGCCAAAACCAAGTATTACGTAAGGATGTATGCCAAGAAGGGAACAACTGTTTCTGTTGCATCCACTTCAAAAGAAGTGACCACTATCGAGTGATTTCTTAGTGTGAGTAATTGCCTTATCTGATGGTACCTAAAGATAAGGTGGTTATAATGCACAGAGCAATTACTAATTAGTTTCAAATCCTTCCAACTCGGGATGAAAGGTCTGGCTTACAGGAAGCATAATGATTACCTTGGTTCCTTTACCAACCACTGATTTTATTTCTATTGATCCGTGATGCTCCTGTACGATAGATTTGGCAATGGTTAGTCCCAACCCAGGGTTCAAGTCCTTAGTAGTGAAAAATGGCTCAAAGACCTTTTCCTTAAGATCTTCAGGAATACCAACTCCATCATCCGAAATTTCAATACCAACTCTTTGGTCATCCTTTCTGTAATAACGAATGGTAATTTCACCACGCTCTGAAATGGATTGTATAGCATTGAGTAAGATGTTCACTAGCAGCTGATTCACCTTGGCTGGATAACACTCTATAGGCGGAATGTTGCCAAACATCTTATTGATGATGATTCTAAAGCCTATTTCACTACTGAGCAAAGTGAGTGCCGTGTCCACTGCTTTTTGTAAATCTGTGAATGAATAGAAATTCTGTGAATCTGCCGTGAATGAGCCGAGGCTTTTTACAATCTCCGTACTTTTGGATGCACCCTCCAGGATGGACTCGGCCAGTCGCATGCTGTCATCCATAATGCTTTCAAAATCATCAATTTGTTTGGTTGTTTTTTTTTGGCCAATCATCCCTTTCAACTCTGCCAAATCCTTCATATTCCTGATAATACACTCTGCACCTCCACGAATATAATTTAAGGGATTATTCAACTCGTGAGCAATGCCGGACGTAAGGTGGCCCATAGATGCAAGTTTTTCTGATTGAATCAACTGACCTTGTGCTGACTTTAATTCATTAATAGCTTTGAGCAACTCGTCATTCTGTGCTTTTAATTCCTGGGTTTTTTCATCCACCCGAAGTTGAAGATGCTCATTTCTTTTACTCAGAGATTTACTCCTTAGTGTGAAAAATGTGGCGAAGATTGAAATTATCAATAGCACAAGGCCAGTTCTAAACCAATAGGTCTGGTAAAAGGCATTCCGAATGGTGATGACAGGACTTTTCGCTACACGACTCCACGGGCCATTGGCGATCCTCGACTGAACGACGAACTGATACTTTCCCGGTTTCAGGTTGGTAAATAAGATACTGTTTTGATTGGCATAATCTATCTTTTGCCAATGCGGATTTAGTCCAGAAAGTTTTACCCTAAAATTGATTTCTTTGGAATTAACAAAGGAGACAGATCTGAATTGAAACCTTAGGTTGTTTTGCTGGTGTGTAAGGTCCGAATTAAAATCCACAGGATTGGCATTTGCTAAAGCGCCCAAAAACTCTATTCGCGGAATCGTGATGGATCTATCCATATTGGTATTGACTATAGAAACCCCCTCATCCGTGCCTACCAGTAATTGACCTGAATTCATAATGAAGAATGCATTTCGATTGACCTCATTTCCTGACATCCCATTGACTTTGGACAAAACAAAAATGGAATCGGATATGCAATAGGTGCCCTGACCTGATCCTGCCCAGAGGTAACCATTAGTATCGTCGGTTAATGCATAGAATGGTTTCTTGATATCGTACTTAGGTTGGATGGTATCCTGATCCAAAACCATAATGCCACCAGTAGTCCCAAGGAGAATCTCACCATCGTGTTTAAGTGAACAATAAATATTATTTGACTTGGGGTCAAAGGATCTGATGAGCTTATCCTGTTCAAAATCAATTACTCCATTATCTGTTAATAAGATCTTATGATCTTCATTAAATACAACTTTTCTAATCACTCCATTGGAGAATTGATTATTGCGGTAAAACAATGGCCAGTCCCCCTCCTTTTTCCTTCTATAGAGGTTAGAATTACTCAAAGCATACAGCTGATCTTCATAAACCATCAGGTCGAGTGCACGCGTATGCTCTCCGAGGAACTTGTCATAATGTAATTTGCCATTGGCAAATCGAACTACTCCCGCTGAGTTAGCAGCCAAATAAACCTCCTCCTGATAAATGATCATGTCCATGACTCGGGGCTGCAAGAGATGTTTAGGAAATGGGTATTTCTCAATTTTTCCAGTGCTTCTAATTATAGTAAGCCCAATGTTGGACCCAAGATACAGGTCCCCATTTTTTGTTTGCAGGGCAGCGCTGACTTCATTCTCCAGCAATTGATTGCTATTATAGCTGACAATGTTGAGGTTTTTTACACGGAACGTGCCCCTTAGTGTTGCTATCCACAGGCTTCCTTCATGGTCAAAAAGCGCATCCATGCAGGAATAGTCCGTGTCAAAGTACTGTGTAATGAGCTGTCTGGTTTCTCCGGTTTTTAGGTCGTATTGATGTAGAGGCGAATTAAATGAGTAGTAGATTTTGTGATCCCGATAAAGCAAACAGGTAAATGCCCCACTCCCAAAAAGCCCAATGGGACGATTTTGAAAGATGGAGGTTAGCTTATCTCCATTATATGAACCAACCCAGTCCTCCCCTGATACATATATTATGCTATCGTCTGGATTATAGGTGACATTTAGGATTCCGGAATGATCAATAAGGCTGGTATACTGATCATTGTAATAAAGAAGCAAGCCTTTATTGGTGACAATAAATAAGGAGTCTCCCGATTGTTTAAGTGCCCTAATGTTAATTTTGTCTTCTCCTGATTTGACCTTCACTATACGCCATTGATCCTCTTGCAGAAAATAAATAGAGTCAGAATGGCCCAGAATTAACTGGTTTGAGAAATCATTGATGGATGCAGCAACCTTGATATTGCCTGAATAGACCAGTTCTGAAAGACTCTGAGGAGTGTTGATCTTACTCCATGATTGTTGATTGTGCTTATAAAGTTGGAGTGAATTAGCTCCAGCACCTGTGGAGATTGCAATTAATGTTGAGTCTGCCAGGTGGCTCAAATGAATGTTCCCGGCAAAGTTTAAACTATCGTTTCCAAGAATATTGTTCCAGCTTAATCCATCATAATAACTCAGACCATCTCGTGTACCAATCCAAACCTCACCACTGTAAGCCTGGGTGATATTGGTAATTCTATTAGAGGCCATCCCTCTTTGATCTTTAAATACATCAGCGGAGAAATATTGCGCATTGCTTTGATTTGCAAAAACCAAAAACAGTATTGTAAGCAGAAAGACACCTAAAATATTAGTAAGGGAAACTCTCATAGATCAATATTTCATAAGGAATTTGGTTAAAAAACACATGAAAAACATTGCCATGAGGTGAAAAAGTGAATAAATATTTTGTTTAAAACCCTCCAAAATTGCGCATTTAGGCCGTTTTGCTAAGATTGGCAGGATTTTAAAGTACTTTGGCAGGATTGAAATATTAAAATGTATCATCTTCGTAATGTATTGAAACCGCCAATCGAATGAAATACTTAATCTGGTACAGCACAAAAAGCGAAAATTACAACCACGGTTCCGAGATGGATCACAAAGTTAATGAATCGCTCACTGGAGAATCACTTGAAGTTTTATATGAATTGGAAGAGTCGGAGATGGGACTGGTGAAGAAGATTGTGACTCAATTGAATACTGCCAGAAGCGAAGCTTCAGGCAAATATGCACGTGTATAAAAGTAAGTCCGTTGCAGCGCAGCGGTCTTGTCTATAGCTGGTTGGGGCCCTGGCGGTAAATTCGTCAGGGTTTTTTTGTGCCTATTTGCAACTAATTAATTTAAACATCGTAATATTACGATATGGGAATTACCAAGTCAAGCCTGTTCACAGAAGATCAAAACCAGTTGGCGTCAATAGCAAAAGCAATTGGGCATCCTGCAAGGATTGCTATACTACAGCATCTGCTCAAGACGAATCAATGTATCAATGGAGATTTGGTAAAAGAATTGGGCCTGGCACAGGCAACTATTTCACAACACTTGAAGGAACTTAAAGCCATCGGCATTATCAAAGGAACGATAGAAGGCACGTCTATGTGTTACTGCATTGACCCGGATGTTTGGGAAAGAATGAGTGCAACTTTCTCCAACTTGTTTAATCTGTACGATCGCGAAAAGGCTTGTTGCTAAAAAAATTTGACTCTATATATCGCAATAATGCGATATAACAATGAGATGTAAAGCAATTTAATAATCACTAAATCAATATAACAATGCAAGAACAAATCAAATTTCACATTGGTCTACACGTATCTGACATTAACAAAACGGTAGAATTTTATCAGCATCTTTTCAACCAGGCTCCCGTAAAGCAGAAAGTGGATTATGCCAAGTTTGAATTAGATAATCCCGGCTTGGTCATATCATTTATGCAGGCTCCAGCCCATGTATCAAATCAATTTGGGCATCTGGGCTTAAGAGTGGCAAACCAGGAACAATTAGCGGCACGGAAAGAAGAAGTTGAGAAATTCCTCGACATAGCGCTCGAAGAAAAAAACACCAATTGCTGCTATGCACAACAGGATAAATTTTGGGTAAATGATCCTGATGGTTATGAGTGGGAAGTATATCATTTCAAAAAGGATGTAGAAAAGCAGGATAAGCAATTTGAAGCATCTCCATGTTGCTAGTGCAAAAGCACAAAATCCAATACTTTAACATACCCTCTCCGCTAGTTTTGCGGTGAGGGTTTTAAATTTATTTAAACCAGTGACGTTGAAAAATGATGAGGTGCCTCATGTTAATATGTGTTTTATGAGATTCGGTAATTAGATTAGTCGCGTGAAAAAGATACATGATGTCATAATCATCGGTGGTGGGCAAAGTGGACTGGCTGTTGCCTATTATTTGAGACGCAAGGGAATTGATTATTTAATACTTGATGCTGAAGAAGGACCTGGTGGTTCCTGGAGGCACTATTGGGAATCTCTGCGGCTTTTTTCTCCCGCTCAGTGGAGTTCTTTGCCAGGCAAACTAATGCAGGGAGGCATCTCTCACTACCCTTCTAAAAATGATGTAATTAATTATTTGGAGACTTATGAGCGACATTACAAGATCAACATTGAAAGACCTGTGCTGGTCGAAAAGGTCTATTATGAGAATAAAGTGTACCGTATAGTTACGAATAAAGGGGAGTTCAGATCCTGGTCCATTGTCAGTGCCACAGGAACTTTTAGAAATGCAGAAATCTTCCCTGAGGTGGAGCATCAGGATATTTTTGAAGGAGAGGTCTTACACTCCTCATCGTATGTTGAGCCAACACCATTTATTGGAAAAAGGGTGGCCATCATAGGAGAAGGAAACAGTGGTGCTCAGATACTTGCGGAATTATCTCAACATTCGGATACATTTTGGATCACCAAAGATGAACCGGACTATTTACCGGATCATGTGGATGGAAAATATTTATTTGACGCGGCCAGTCAGCTTTATGAAGCCAAAAGGAAAGGCAAGAGTTTTATTCCGCCTTCTCTGGGTCATATTGTCATGGTGCCGTCAGTCAAAGATGCACGTGCGCGTGGAGTACTGAAGCACTTACCTGCCATGAAAGGATTTACAAAAACTGGCATCAAACTTATTGATGGTAGCGAGTATGACGTGGACATAGTGATTTTTTGTACAGGCTTCAGCGCATCCATTGACTACCTGAAAGAGTTACCTTTAGCATTCAGACATCATAAGGTAGATACTCGCGGCACCAAATCCAGGGAATTGCCCGGCTTATGGATGGTAGGTTATGGAAGCTGGACTGGGTTCGCTTCAGCTACTCTTATCGGAGTTGGGCGATCTGCCAAGGCAACCAGCAATGAGATCGCTGAGTTTTTAAGCTAACTACTTGCCGGCACAATGAATACACCTTGTACTCTCCGGCATGAATAATAATCTTTTTGGGTTGATTTCATTGTCACACCTGGTGCATTTTCCGAATTTATCTGTTTCTATAATCTCCATCCACCGTTTCAGAGCAGTTAACTTGTTTTCTGATGATCTCAGGTTGGATTCATCAATCGTCTTATTGTTGATATAGTCCATTCTGCTAAGCCTTCCCACGGCACTATCCAGCCCTATTGGTTTTGTGGCTTCTTTCAGGTCCAAAACGAGTTTCTCTAATTCCTTTATTTTTTTGGTAATGGCAATCTTTATTTCCTCCTTAGTGTTTTGATTCATAATTGGGATTTTAACATTTTTTCTGAAACATCCAATTTAAATCAACCGTCCAAGTAATGGACATTTTCAGTTTGCCGAAAGGCGGTTATTTTTGCACTCTTAAAATTAGAAAGCTTAAACTGTATATATAAAGACATGGAGCAAGTAGATGAGGATATAAAGAAAGAACATCAGTTAAAAATAAGACAAGTCATAGGGGAAGTTGGAAAGATCGTGGTTGGCCAGGAGTATATGGTAAACCGGTTACTCATTGGTTTATTTACCCAGGGGCACATTCTTCTGGAGGGAGTACCAGGTCTTGCCAAAACACTTACGGTCAATACCCTGTCCGATGTGTTAAAGCTTGATTTCAAAAGAATTCAGTTTACACCGGATTTGCTCCCTGCTGATTTAATTGGTACGATGATCTATAATCAGCAAAAAGCGGACTTTGAAGTGAAAAAGGGGCCAATCTTCGCCAACCTGATTTTGGCAGATGAGGTGAACCGATCTCCAGCCAAGGTTCAGTCGGCACTTCTGGAAGCCATGCAGGAGAAGACAGTCACCATTGGCGAAACTACTTTCAAGCTTGATCGACCGTTCCTAGTGCTGGCTACTCAAAACCCAGTAGACCAGGAAGGTACTTATCCTCTGCCAGAAGCCCAGGTGGATCGGTTTATGCTCAAAGTCCACGTGGATTACCCAAGTAAGAAGGACGAACTGGAAGTAATGCGCCGAATGGCCAACATGACCTTTAAGCAAGAAGTGAATACCGTACTCTCTAAAGAAGATGTATTTTCTATTAGGGAGGAGATCAACCAGGTCAGTCTTTCTGAGTCTTTGGAGAAATACATTATTGAGCTGGTTTTTGCTACCAGAAACCCTTCTGAGTATGGCTTAAAAGAAGAGGCTCAATACATCCAGTTTGGTGCTTCACCGAGAGCTTCCATCAACCTTAACCTTGCGGCCAAAGCAATTGCCTTCTTTAATGAACGTGATTACGTGCTACCGGAGGACATCAAAGAGATAGCCGATGACGTGATGAATCACCGAATCTTACTCAACTACGAGGCGGAAGCAGACGGGATCACAACCCACGAGATTATCAAGAGAATTCTCAACAAGGTGCAGATAACCAAGTAGGACACATTAATCAAATAATAAGATGGGAGCCAGATGGCTCCTTTTTTATTGTTCACATTTTCTTAACAAACGTAACGCCCAGTTAAATAATGCAATATTAGTTTAATGATATCGTAACAAGTCTCGCTACAGCAGTTAACATTCAACAGACACCTTTGCATTCGTAATTGAATGAATCTATTCACAGAACGAAACGAACTTAAAAGGTATTAATTATGAGAAAATTACTTGCTTTAGCATTTTCATTTACAGCAGTGACCATGTTCACTTCTTGCGATGAGGATCCCTCTACAGACCCTGTAGGCAATGGAAACACATTGGAAGGTGGTCTTGGTGTATTGGTAGAGTCAAATATAACTTCAAACACAACATGGTCTGCTGACTCAATCTACATTTTGGGTGGACGAATCGCAGTAGTATCAGGTGCTACTTTGACCATCGAAGCTGGAACAATCATTAAAGGAGAAGCTGGTACTGGTGCTAACGCTACTGCATTGTTAGTAGCCAAAGGTGGCACGTTGAATGCAGTTGGGACTTCCAGTGACCCTATTATCTTTACTTCAGTAGCTGACAAAATCACTGTAGGTGAAACAATCAGCCCCAATTTGACAGATGATATCAATGGCCTATGGGGTGGATTGATCATCCTTGGTAATGCCAGAATTTCTGCAGACAACCAGTCAGAGCAAATTGAAGGTATCCCTGCTACTGATGCTAACGGTCTTTACGGTGGTACTGCCGATGACGACAACTCTGGTAAAATCCAGTATGTATCTGTAAGGCATGGTGGTGCGAACATTGGTGAAGGAAACGAAATCAACGGTATCACTTTCGGTGGTGTTGGTTCTGGAACAGTGGTTGACCACATAGAAGTAGTTGCTAACCAGGACGATGGGTTAGAGTTTTTCGGTGGTACAGTTAGTGTAAGTCACGTATTGGTATGGAGCAACGGTGACGATGCCCTCGATACAGATCAGGCCTGGGCTGGTACGGTTGACAACTTCATCATTATTAATCCTGGTGACGAAGCAATGGAGCTAGATGGTCCTGAAGGATCTTATCAGGGTGCCGGTCATACCATCACCAACGGTTCAGTTTACCTTGGTAGTGCAAGCGGTATGATTGACTTTGATGAAAACAGTGACGTAAATGTGACTAATGTTTACTTCTTTGGATTCACTTCAGCTGGTCAGGATATCGAAGAGTATGCAAAGTATGCTGCTAATACCAAAGGTTTTGCTTCTTCAGGGTTCACTGTGAAGTTGCCTACCGATCTTGTAGATGGCGATGAAAACCCAATCACGGTTACTATTGCTGACCTATTCGGTGACGCTGCTACAATCACAACAGCTGGTACTACTGGTTTCGCAACCAAATCTGAATTCTCATTCACTTTTGCTAGCCAGTCTGGTGCTTTAACTGACATTGGTCTTTAATAATCAGTTTGATTTAGAAACAAAATTTAATCACCAAAGGCCCGTCAAGTATATGCTTGGCGGGTTTTTGTGCATTTTAATTTAAAAGAATGATTGATCAATTTAAGAGGTATTACCTCATTGTTTTATTGTTGTTGGTGTCGGGATTTGTGTGGGCACAAAAGGGTACGATTAGAGGGACAGTAATTGAAGATGCAACCGGGGAACCGTTGTTTTCGGTAACTGCCGTCATCAAGGGAACAACTAACGGGGCAATAACCGATTTCGATGGCAAGTTCGAAATTCAGGCAGATCCAGGAGTTTATGATTTACAGGTTTCTTTCGTTTCGTTCAAATCTGTAACAATCACTGGAATTCAGGTGAAATCTGGAGAGGTCATGCTCATAGACCAAATCAGGTTGCAAGAGGCAGTAGAAGAACTTGAAGCTGTAGTCGTAACTGCTGAGGTAGTTCGCTCAACAGAAGCCGCTTTGATGACTGTAAAGAGAAAATCTGCAAACCTTTTGGATGGAATTTCGGCTGCAAGTTTTAGAAAAATAGGAGATTCAGATGCTGCATCCGCTGCTAAACGAATCACTGGGGTTTCTATAGAAGGAGGTCGCTATGTTTACGTACGTGGCCTTGGCGATCGATACACCAAAACGTTGCTCAATGGCATGGATGTCCCGGGTCTGGATCCGGATCGAAACACACTCCAGATGGATATTTTCCCAACAGCCGTGTTGAACAATATTCTCGTTTCTAAATCTTTCACTCCAGATCAGCCCGCTGATTTCACTGGAGGTATTGTCAATATTGAGACGAAAGATATTCCAGATGTGAAGACTGCAAGTGCTCAGATTGGTTTGGCTTATAACCCGGGCATGCACTTCAATTCCAATTATTTAACCTACGAAGGTGGTAAAACCGACTGGTTAGGATTTGATGATGGTACTCGCGCATTACACATTGATGACTCGGAGGTAATCTCCAGAACAGATGCCATTATAGACAGAAGTACGTCAGACAAATTTGCCGCTCAGATGAGCGATTTTTCGAAAACCCTGAGTTCAATGAAACAAACAAGTTTCATGGATTATAACATGAGCTATACATTTGGAAATCAGGTAAAGAAAAATATTGGCACAATCGGATATAATGTTGCGTTGACATACCGAAACAGCACGGAGTTTTATGAAGGTGCCAGGTATTCTCGTTATGGCATTGCCGATACAGATCCTGGTGATACAGGACTTGAGCAAAGAGAACTTCAAGTCGGGGATCAGGGGTCAAACAGTGTATTGGCTGGTGGATTGATTGGGTTAGCGCTTAAGAGAAATAATTCAAAATATAGATTCAACATATTACATCTTCAGAATGGACAGTCCAAAGCTGGTTTGTTCACTTATCAGGGGAGTGATGAAGGTTCTGATTTCTATGGATTGCAAAGTAACCTGGAGTATTCTCAACGATCTTTGAGTAACATACTTTTTGCCGGAGAGCATTATTTCGATCAAACTAACTGGAAGCTGGATTGGAAAGTATCTCCTACTTATTCGTCAATTGAAGATCCTGATATCAGGTTTGTGAGGTATCAAACCAACGAGACTTTTGATGGTGATTATGAAATCGGCAGTGGTGAGTCAGGGTTTCCTCAGAGAATATGGAGAAGCTTATCGGAGGTTAATCTTGCTTCAAGGGTTGATTTGACCAGAAAGTATGAGTTTAAAGGTGAAGAAGGCAAGTTTAAATTTGGTGTTGGCAACACTTATAAAACAAGAGATTACTCCATTCGAAGATTTGATGTCACTGTAAGCATGGATGATTTCTCCGGAAATTTTGATGAACTTTTTGCAGAAGCAAACCTTTGGGACCCAAACACGAATTCAGGAAATTCGTACGCAGCTGACTTCATTCCTGTAAATGCTAACTTCTTTGAGTCTTCAATCAACAATAATGCATTCTATGTGATGAACGAATTTACTCCAGTGCCTCGGTTGAAGACAATCGTGGGAGTAAGAGGTGAAGATTATACCCAACTATATACAGGATTAAATGCTAATTCCAATACGGTCAACAAGGACCTCAAGGTAATTGATGAGTTCAATCTTTTTCCAAGTGCAAGTTTGATCTTTAGCCTGACAGAAACACAAAATGTGCGTGCTGCTTACTCAAGAACAATCGCGAGGTTCTCATTCAAAGAGGCATCTTTTGCTACCATTTTTGATCCTCTAACGGGACGTACATTCCTTGGGGCTTTGAGTGAGGCTGAGGGTGCCACAGGTGAATTGATCTGGGATGGAAACATTACTTCTACCCTTATAGACAATCTTGACCTAAGGTGGGAAGTATATCAACGCGGAGGTCAGAACATTTCTGTAAGTGGATTTTATAAGGTATTCCACAATGCCATTGAAATTGCCCAAAGTGCAACTGCTGACAACAACTTTCAGCCTAGAAACGTAGGCGACGCTACGGTATTAGGTGCTGAGGTTGAATTCAGACAAAGACTGACTTTCATTGCACCATCTCTTCAAAATTTCGTTTTGAATGGCAACTTGACAGTGTTGGACTCAAAAGTAGAGATGACTCATGAAGAATTCCAATCTCGACAAAGGGTCAGCCGTACAGGTGAAACAGTCTCAAACACTCGGGATCTTCAAGGGCAAGCACCATATCTGATCAATGCAGGTATTGCATATGACAGTGATCAACAAGGCTTAGAAGTAGGACTGTACTATAACGTACAAGGAGAAACTTTAACATTCACTGGAATTGCGGATAGACCGGACATCTTCTCAGTTCCTTTTCATGGGTTAAACCTGACCGCCAACAAAACTTTAGGAAAAGAAGACAATATGAGACTGACACTTAAGGTGAACAACCTTTTGAATGATAAAAGTGAAATGGTTTATAAGAATTATAAAGCCAGCGACCAGTTTTTCCAAAGTCTGGCTCCAGGGAGACAAGTTAGTCTTAGTTTCAATTATTCATTTTAAATCATCTCAACATCTAGCGAGTAGAATTAATCATCATCTTCTTCATAATTATAGAAAGCCTCCCGACCGGAGGCTTTTTTATTCACTCCATACAGAAGGACAATCTTGCTGATCCTTTGGTCCGCCTGAGGTGAATAATTTCAGATCATCTACCCTGTTGTGGGTCATTCTTGAAAGTTCCTGGCATTTGCAGATATTGAAGACCCCATCGTTATACTCTTTACGATAAACCCGATCCCAGTCTTTTGGATAGATTGCCCTAATATGTCTATCTCTGTATTGTACCCAGTAAACCTGGGACATCTCCAGTTTCTCAACGAACAGCTTATCAGCAGAGTACTTCTGTTTTATGGATTTAATTAGATTCAACATTTCCAGGTCGACGGAATCAAATTCAGCACACGGATCAGGGATATTTTCATTTCCTCCGCAAGCAGTCAGGATGGGGATAAGTAATAGGAAAAGGTATTTTTTCATTTCGAAAAACGTTTCGTCAAAGTTGCAATTTTTTGGTTTGATTAAGTCCTTTGACGTGTTAACTCCTTATGAAATCTAATAGGCCCCATACACCAGTTCTATCCGATTCTTGGTTTTTTTGAGCTTTTGCTCCAAATCTACTAGTTCATCAATAGCCCTTTCCCTGGACTTTCCACGACCTTTGTGAGCCTTCTTGCTTACTCTAGCCGCTTGTTTTTCGAGATTTTCCAGGGTTTTGTTCAGATCGTTGATATAGAGGCTTTGTTTGAATTTCTGTAGAATGTCCAGTACCTGTCTGTCATAACCAGCGATTTTCTTTTGAGGGACACCTTCATGATCAAGTGCCAGGAAAAAGCTACTTCCTGTTTTAGTGGCAGAGGTAATACTGAGAAGATTGATTGAGACTGTGCCACTATTTACGTCACTGGGGATATTCACCCTATAGTAACCTTTCATGTTTATGGGCCTCCCAAATTCCCGACAAAAGCTCCACCAACCTTTTTCCACTTTTTTGGCAGAAAACCCAAAATCAGTGCGATATCCATCTCTAGCTATGCTTTCAATAGTCATTTTTGTCCGATCAATTGCTGGATCAAAATCCTGGCCCACCAGAACATTTATTTGAAAAAATGTGAAAATTAGAAAGAGGATTCTTCCAGTCATATGTTAACTAGGTTCATACTACACATTGCAGCATGGCAAAGATATTAATCACAGGTGGAAGTGGCCTTGTCGGAACACATTTAAGCCATCTTCTATCTTCCAGTGGACACCAGGTCAGGCATTTAAGCCGTTCACACCAACCTAACGGTGATTATCCAACATTCTTGTGGGATATTCAAAACCAGACCATTGACGAAAAGGCATTTGATGGTTTGGATCACATCATTCATTTAGCAGGAGCCGGAGTAGCCGATCAGAAATGGACAGACAAAAGGAAGCAGATCATACTCGATAGCAGGGTAGACGGAATTAAGCTATTGCACCACTATGCTGAAAAATTAAATCTCCGGCTTAAGTCCTTTATTTCAGCGAGTGCTATAGGATACTATGGGTTGGATACCGGAGATAGGAAGCTTGACGAGCTTAAACCCCCGGGCAGCGATTTCCTTGCTGAGGTAGTCAAATCATGGGAGGCTGAGGCTGACACTTTTCAATCACTTACTCAAGTGGCCAAAGTTAGAATCGGAGTAGTGCTTTCAGCTGAAGGAGGTGCCATGACGGAGATCATGAAACCAATCAAATTTTACGCTGGAGCCCCTCTTGGTAATGGAGATCAGTACATGAGTTGGATACACATTGAGGACCTATGTCGGATTTTTCAGTTTGTTTTGGAAGAAGAAATAGAGGGAACATACAACGCTGCGGCTCCAAATCCCGTAACTAATGAGGCGCTTACCAAATCACTGGCAAGAGCCCTCAATAAACCTTTGATTTTACCGAATGTGCCAGGTTTCGTTTTGAAACTTATGCTGGGCGAGATGGCTCAGATGGTTCAGGGTGGCAACTACGTGCTTTCCGATAAAATTCGCGAGAAAGGGTTTAAGTTTAACTATACTAACATTGACTCAGCGGTTAAGAATTTGTTAACCTAGGTGAGATTTTTTGAAAACCACTTATCTTAATCGCACGATTAAAACCCCCATTTATGACTGAAAAAGAAGTAAGCAAGGAAGAAGAAGAGAAAATTTTACAAGCCTTTAAAGATCGGGACTGGAATGAGATCAAGAGCTCGGATTCGTGGGCAATTTTTAAAATCATGTCTGAGTTTGTGGACGGTTTTGAAAAACTAGCCAAGATAGGTCCGTGTGTTTCCATTTTCGGATCTGCCCGAACCAAGTCAGAGCACAAGTATTATAAGATGGCCGAAGACATAGCGGCCAGATTGGTAAGGCATGGTTATGGTGTAATCACCGGAGGTGGGCCAGGTATAATGGAAGCCGGAAACAAAGGTGCTCATGAGCAGGGAGGTAAGTCCGTGGGTTTAAATATTGATTTACCGTTTGAGCAATTCAATAATATTTATATCGATCGGGATAAACTGATTAATTTTGACTACTTCTTTGTAAGAAAGGTCATGTTTGTCAAGTATTCCCAGGGGTTCATTGTGATGCCAGGGGGATTTGGCACACTCGATGAGTTTTTTGAAGCACTTACGCTAATCCAGACAAAGAAAATAGGCGCATTTCCAATCGTACTTGTAGGCCGCGAATTTTGGGGGGGATTGTTTGATTGGGTGAAAAATGTGCTGGTAACTAAAGAAAAAAGCGTAAGCGAAGAAGACCTGGAATTATTCAAACTAGTAGATACTGCGGAAGAGGCAGTACATGAGATCGACGATTTCTATAGCAAGTATCTACTCAGCCCGAACTTCTAAAACACACGAAATTTTCCATGACATTGGTGAATGCGGATATTGATAAAGTAGCTGAAAAAGCTGTCAGACAGGAATCTATTGAAATATTTGGAGCCAGAGAGCATAACCTGAAGGAGGTCAATCTTACCATCCCCAGGAATAAGCTTGTGGTCATCACGGGGATTAGCGGAAGTGGCAAATCCTCTTTGGCTTTTGACACCATCTATGCAGAAGGTCAGCGCCGCTATATGGAGAGTTTCTCCGCATATGCCCGATCATTCATCGGAGATATGGAGCGACCCGATGTAGATAAGATCAATGGGCTCAGTCCGGTCATATCCATTGAGCAAAAGACCACATCAAGAAACCCAAGGTCTACTGTTGGCACAGTTACCGAAATCTATGATTTCCTGCGTCTTTTTTATGCAAGGGCTGGTGAGGCTTATTCTTATATCACCGGTAAGAAAATGGTCAAACAGTCAGAGGATCAAATTCTGGAGCATATTCTCAAAACCTATGATGGAGAGAAGCTGATTGTTCTGGCTCCTGTAGTAAAGGGTAGAAAGGGTCATTATCGGGAGTTATTTGTACAGATACGCAAGATGGGCTTCACCAAAGTAAGAGTAAATGGAGAAATCCAGGACCTGGTGCCCAAAATGCAACTGGATCGCTATAAGACCCATGACATAGAGATCGTGATTGATCGGGTCATCGTTCAGAACAAGGATGAAAAGCGCATCCGACAATCCATCCAGACGGCTTTCAAACATGCCAACGGTATTTTAATGGTGCAAGACCACAATGGTGGTACTTCCCATTTTTCTAAATATCTGATGGATCCTGAATCCGGATTGTCTTATGATGAACCAGCGCCAAATACCTTTTCTTTCAATAGCCCTTATGGTGCCTGCCCTTCATGCCATGGCCTGGGTGTAATCGAGGAGATATCGAGAGAGTCTGTGATCCCAAACCCGGAACTTTCCATCAGCCGTGGAGGCATTGTTCCGCTTGGTGAGTATCGTGACATCTGGATTTTCAAGAAAATTGAAGCAATTCTCAAAAGGAATAAGGTCAACCTGACTACACCGATAAAAGATATTCCTGAAAAGGCCATGAACTTATTATTACATGGCGATAGCGTACCTGTGGCTGTAAGTTCTGTCAAGTATCCGGGTACAGACTGGAATACTAAGTTTGAAGGAATTATCAGTTTCCTTGAAAAGCAGAAAGATGCCGGTAGTGATAAAATCAGGCAGTGGGTTGAAGAATTTACGGACATCCGGACTTGTCCTGAGTGCGATGGTTACCGCCTCAAAAAGGAGTCGTTGCATTTCAAGATAGCCAATCATCATATTGGTGAGCTTGCAGAATTGAACATCAATAAGCTATCAGAATGGTTTGAGGGTGTTGAAGAAAGATTGGACGATCGCCAAAAACTGATTGGGGCGGAGATTCTTAAAGAATTAAGGAAACGAATTGGCTTTCTACTCGACGTTGGGCTTGATTATTTAAGCCTCAATCGTCCATTGAGAACACTCTCTGGAGGAGAAGCACAAAGGATAAGACTGGCCACACAAATTGGAACCCAGCTGGTCAACGTACTTTACATTCTGGACGAACCAAGTATTGGGTTGCACCAGCGTGACAATGTAAAGCTGATCCAGGCACTCAAAGATTTGCGAGATCTGGGCAATACCGTGATCGTGGTGGAGCATGATAAGGATATGATGCTTGAGTCTGACTTTATAGTAGATATTGGGCCGGGAGCTGGCAGGCATGGTGGCCATATTATGGCGGCTGAAGTCCCGAAAGAATTTTTAAAAAACAAATCCCTTACTTCCGACTATCTGAATGGTAAGCTGAAAATAGCTGTGCCTAAGGAACGTAGAAAGGGGAATGGTCTGGAACTAGTACTTAAAGGAGCCACTGGTCATAACCTGAAAAATGTTGACCTTAAACTACCACTTGGGTCACTGATTTGTGTGACTGGAGTATCAGGGAGTGGTAAGTCTTCATTGATTCATGAGACGCTTTACCCGATACTAAGAAAGTTTTTTTACAAATCCAGATCGGAACCATTGCCCCATAAAGAGTTGACCGGACTTGAGCACCTTGATAAGGTGATTGAAGTGGACCAGTCACCGATCGGAAGAACCCCACGTTCCAACCCCGCCACCTACACCGGTGTGTTTACCGATATCCGTTCGTTGTTTTCAGAACTTCCAGAAGCTAAAATAAGAGGCTATAAACCAGGGCGCTTTTCCTTCAATGTAAAAGGGGGAAGGTGTGAAACCTGTCAGGGTGGTGGTATGAGAGTGATTGAGATGGATTTTCTTCCAGACGTTCACGTGCCTTGTGAAACGTGTAAAGGCAAGCGTTACAATCGTGAGACACTTGAGGTCAGGTTCAAAGGCAAGTCCATATCAGATGTGCTGGATATGACCGTGGAGCAATCGGTGGATTTCTTTGCCAACCAACCTAAAATCCTGAAGAAAATAGAAACCCTCCACGAAGTTGGACTGGGGTACATTTCTCTTGGGCAGCACGCTACCACGCTCTCTGGTGGCGAAGCGCAGCGTGTAAAGTTGGCCACTGAATTATCAAAAAGGGACACAGGGAAGACTTTTTATATTCTCGATGAGCCAACTACGGGGCTTCATTTTCAGGACATCCAGCATTTACTCGAAGTGGTTCAGAAGTTAGTTACCAAAGGGAATACCGTGCTGATCATTGAGCACAACCTGGATGTGATCAAAGTGGCAGACTATCTTGTGGATCTTGGCCCTGAAGGAGGAGAAGGCGGCGGTGAGATTATTGGTGTAGGCACACCGGAAGAACTGGTCAAAGTAAAATCTAGCTACACGGCTAAGTTTCTTGCCGAAGAGTTGAAATAGCCGCTTATATAAAAATGGTCTTAATAAGGTTATGACTTAGGAATATTTGTTTCTTTTTGAATGTTAGTTGCCTAAAGTGCACATGTCATGAACAAGCGTAAGATTTATTGGATTTGTCAGATTGGAGGCTGGTCATTTTATGGGGTACTTCAGATATTTCTATACGCTACTGCACAAAAACTAGACACCAACCATATCGTGGGAGAAGTACTGCAGGTGCTGTTTTACATTCTTTCAACCCATTTACTTCGTTATGTACTCATTCACTACGCCTGGTTAAATTATAGCTTCGGCAAACTCATCCCAAGGATTATCATGGTCATTTTGGGCATGAGCTTTCTGAATTACATGTTCTTGCTGGTTTTTTCCTTTTTTACCGGAGAGCTGACCAGCAGGGATTTCGCCCCGATCACGGTTTTACTGAATGTTTTTGGCCCGATGATCATTTACTTCATATGGTCAATGATCTACTTCACGTTTCATTATTTCGAACGGTACAATAAGACCTTGAAGTACGAGGCTGCCGCCAAGGAAATTGAACTCAGAAACTTGCGTTCGCAGTTGAATCCACATTTTATTTTCAATGCATTGAACAGCATTCGTGCACTTGTAGATGAGAATCCCGTGAAGTCAAAAAATGCCATTACCCAACTTTCCAATATTTTAAGAAACTCCCTGACCGTGGATCGTCAGCGATTGGTCACATTTTCTGAAGAGATGGAAACAGTAAGGGATTACCTTGCTCTTGAAACCATACGGTACGAAGAGCGTTTGAAAACAAAGTTTAACATTGATCCTAAATCAACAAAATACCTGATCCCGCCTTTGATGATCCAGACACTGGTTGAAAATGGCATCAAGCATGGGATTTCTACGTTGAAAAATGGAGGTACTGTTGAAATCATATCCAGAGTGGAGGGCGAAAACCTGTTGATCCAGGTGAGAAATGCCGGCCAGTATGCCAATAAGAACAAGGCAAAATCCGGGTTTGGATTGAACAATACTAGAAAAAGGCTGGAACTTATCTATGGTGAGCAGGCTTCTTTCAGAATTTTAAATGACACCAAAAGGACTGTACTGACTGAAATTGTATTACCAAAGACTCTATGAGAACACTTATTGTAGATGATGAAAGGTTGGCTCGAAAGGAGCTCATGACATTACTGGAACCGCATAAAAAGATTGAGATAATCGGAGAAGCCACAGACGTGGATGATGCACTGGAAAAAATAAATAAACTCAATCCGGACCTGATTTTTTTGGACATACAGATGCCAGGCAAAACTGGATTTGATCTGTTGGAGTCTCTCGAGACTGTTCCTGAGGTGATCTTTACTACCGCTTATGATGAGTTTGCACTAAAGGCATTTGAAGTCAATGCTCTTGATTATTTGTTAAAGCCTATTCAGCCAGAACGATTAGAGGAGGCTATTGCCAAGCTTAGGATACAGGATTCAACGTCAAAACCTTCTGAGAAGCGAACATTGGGCAAAGAAGATCAGGTTTTTGTGAAGGATGGAGATAAGTGCTGGTTTGTGAAGTTGGCGGACGTCCGGTTGTTTGAATCGGATGGCAATTACATCAAGGTATACTTTGCAGGTAACAAGCCAATGATTCATAAGTCACTAAATGCCTTAGATGAGCGATTGGATGATCGCACTTTTTTCAGGGCTAGCCGAAAACATATTATTAACCTCGGTTGGGTGGAGAACATAGATACCTGGTTCAATGGTGGCCTACTTGTACAGTTAAAAGGTGGAGAGAAGATAGAGGTAAGTAGGCGCCAGGCAGCACGCTTTAAAGAGAAGATGAGCCTTTAGTGCTGTATCACCTCAAAGAATTCTTTCTCTACTCCCCAATCTTTTGAAAGGTTGATCATGGCTGTGGTTTCCATCTCAGTTACATAGCCCTTTTCATGATTTTCTTCCCATGCGTCCCGAAGGTGCTTCAACCGGTCTTCTTTGCTAAATTTCACGATGTTTTTGGCAAAGAAATCCTTAGATCTTTCAAAGGCTGAGAGGTAGTCATCAGAAATAAAATTATTGGCCCAGTTTAGCTCATCACGGCTGTCAAAACTGTCAGCAGCACGTTCCAGAATTTGGCGCTCATCATCATCTAATCCATGATAGTGAAGGATCAATGATTTGAGTAACATAACAGCTTTTTTCTGTTCCTTATCCATGCATAGTATGCGATTGATGGCTAAAAGTAAAAAATTCTACTCATCAAAGAATAGTCGCCACGTAATTTCATCCGCTATCATAAAGCCTTTTGAGGTCAAACGCAGAAATTTTTCGTTGAATTCAAGTAATTCTTGGTTCTGAAACTCAATGAGCAAAGATTTATTGCTGTTAACGAGATTTTCACCGAACCGTTTGGTGAAGGTTTCTAATTCAATTCCTCTTGCAGTTCTGAGGTGAGTGAAGAGGTACTCATTAATCCTGTCTGTTTCACTAAGTGCTTCTGTCGTTTTAGGAAGTTCATCCTGGCTGATTGCTTCTAAGTATCTGGCATTGTGAGATATATTGTACGAACGGGTCGTTCCGTCATAAGAGTGAGCACCCGGCCCTATGCCCAAATAGATCTGATCATCCCAGTATGCAGAGTTGTGTCGGGAGTGAAACCCCGGCTTTCCGAAGTTGGATACCTCATAGTGTTCATATCCATTGGCTTTCAATTTTTCTATTGCCAATTGATACTGCTTGGCAGCTGTTTCTTCTGGCACTTCATAGAGTTTGCCTTTTTGAGCCCATTTTCCAAAAACCGTTTTTTCCTCTATAGTGAGTCCGTAAAGCGAAATGTGTTCCAGGTCAAACCTTAAAAGTGTATCAAGATCATATTCCCAGTAGTTCATTTCATCCGGAGGAATGGCGTAGATGAGGTCTGCTGAAATATTTGTAAACCCTACCAATCTAGCCTCTTCCAGACATTTCATGGCTTCCCGGGAGGAGTGTGCGCGATTGATGAATTTCAAACGATCGTTATCAAATGTTTGTATTCCAATACTTAACCGGTTGATGCCGGCCTCTTTCATGCCCTGTAGTTTCCCTAAATTCAAATCATCAGGATTGGCTTCAAGTGTGATCTCGGCATTCTCTTCTACTACGAAGGCTTCAGTGACCGCCCTCAGAATGAGCCTGAGTTGTTCATCAGTGAGTAAAGAAGGTGTACCTCCACCAAAGTAAATAGATTGGATAGTTCCCTGGTATTCTTTTTGTCTGAGATTGAGCTCTTTTACAATGGCGCTTGTCATTTCAGGTTTTCTGGCCTGATTTGTACTAAAGTGAAAATCACAATAGTGGCATGCTTGTTTACAAAATGGGATATGTATGTAGATTCCAGCCAATTGCGTTTTATTTTACCTTGCAAAGGTACATCTATGCAGTGCCTCAATTATATGAAAACAATATTATCCATAGTTTTTCTCAGTTGCTGGATAGGGCTTCAAGGTCAAAGTAAGCTTGTGTTTTCTTATGAGAAGCACTTGGAAGAAATTCCCATGGTTCATCCTTCACAAAAGCAAACTTTGATCAATAGCAAATTGATGGACCTGTGGTCTCGGGGATTTCTCTATTCCGGTGTAGATTCAGTTGCTCAGGATACTGTTTATCTACATTTAGGAAATCGGTTGGCAGGAGAGGTCTCCTCTTTACGGTTGTTCAATCAGGATGAAGATGAATTTGAAAATATTCCCGTTGGTAAGTCCGAGGAATTGGAGGTACTGTTACGAAAGACCCTAAACGAATATAGTGATTCTGGTCACCCCTTCGTACAAATCAAACTTCGTGAAATTGATATTGATCATGACGCATTCACTGCTGCCGTGGAGGTATATCCCGGACCCGTTGTGAGGTTTGATTCCATTGCTTTGCTGGGTGATGTCGGTATTGGGAGGAAATTCCTGGCTCGGGCCCTAGAGGTTGAATCAGGTAAACTCTATAGTGAGCAAATTTATAGGGACATTCCTTATCACATTCAGCGATTACCCTTTCTCAGCTTGGAGTCACCAACAGATATTACTTTTTCGGAGGGCAAAACCACTATTTATCTTAACCTTAAAGAGCGAAAGGAAAATAGTTTTGAGGGAGTCGTTGGTTTGCTTCCAAGGCAGTCTGCTGAGGAAAAACTCGCCATTACAGGTTATCTTGATTTGGGTCTTACCAATCTCTTCAAAAGCGGTAAATCCCTGAATTTCACCTGGAACCGATTCGCGGACGAAAGCCAGTCTGTTGACCTGGCTTATTATCACCCCTATTTTCTATCTACTCCATTATTTGTAGGTGTTGAGTTTGATTTATTAAAACAAGACACTTCCTTCCTGACTCAAAGATGGTTGCTCCAAACGGGTGCATTCATCGGTAAACGTTCTGAGATAACCATGAGCTATGAGTCGGCCAATGGGAGTTTGATAAATCCTGAGGAGCTGGACATTGCCAAAGGAGTCGCTGATTATAAAAGTGGGCTTTACTCGCTCGGTTTTGGCAGTTCGTTTTATGCGCGTCCACTTATCTTGAAAAATCAAATAAAGTATCATGTCCGTACCGGTCTGGGAGAGAAACGAATTGTTAGGAATCCTTCTGTTCAACCGGAATCTTACGACACATTGATGAGGAATTCCAGGTTGGTGAAACTTAGCGGCGGATTCAAATATCTTTTTAGATTCACCGATAGACTGGCTTTATTCCATCAAATGGAAGGAGAATTGTTTTTTAACAACCAGGTATTGCTCAATGAGCTGACCAGGGTCGGGGGATTAAGGACGGTGAGGGGCTTTAATGAAAACTTCTTTTATGCCCAACATTATGCATTTTCCAGATTGGAAATGAGACAGTATTTTGAAAGATCATCCTATTTTATGGCATTTTATGATCAGCTGATTTACCGTGGTTTGGGTAGCGAAGCAGCACCTACAGGTTTTGGACTTGGATTGACATTAGATACTTCCAATGGGTTGTTTACTTTTGCTACGGCCATGGGATATTCCTCAAATATTCCTTTGGATCCAAACAATATCAAAATCCATTTAGGATATACTTCCCGGTTTTAAATGAAATACCTTTTTACAATAGTTGTAGTTATCCTTTCTATTCGCTGCTTTGGGCAGATGGATACCTTGATTGTAAAAGACTTGAAGGTTGGATGGCTGTCATTTGATGAGCAAGGAAACACAATACCTTACCAGGAAGACAAAAGTGAAATTATCTTTTTTGAGCCTCCTTCAGATGTCGAGCCCAATACTTATCTCCTGATCAATTGCCTGACTGATTTTGATATCTGGATCAATGATCAACTGATTCATCATGGCTTTAGTGGGAAATTGCAATTACCCATTGATTCCCTCAATTCTGCTTATATGACACCACCCAGTCTGACTTTTTTTGCCAAAAGTTGGAAGTCACCAGAACTTCAAACGAGCTTGTATAAACTTACCCCAACTCAGGATCGAAATCCGTATTCGAAGGTGGGAAGACAGGGTTTTCTTTCTGCGGATGTCTATTTGATTTGTTTGACAATGCTGATCGGCCTATTAGGTATTTACAGGCGATTTTTTCCATCTTCATTTTCAAAGGCCTTTCAAAATCCTTTGGGTTTTAAACTTAGGGGGTTGAGTGCAGAAGACACCTATCTTGGTTTTGTTAGTTTCGACAATATCCTATCAATCACTATTTTTGGATTAATGAGTGCCTTGTTGGTCAGTTATCTAGGATATCAACCCATTCCATCTGTTGCAAACCCTAATTGGGGACCATCACTCGGGGCGGTTTTAATGCTTGCTTCATTGTTTATGCTATATGTTGTTGTTAAGTATTTGCTAGGTCATTTGGTGGCTTCCATATTTGATTATAAAGGGGTTGCAAATATTCAAACCCAAGACTATACACATTTCTGCATTCTTGCCATTTCACTGTGTTTAGCGTTGTCCGCTTTTGATTTTA
Source organism: Marinoscillum sp. (assembly GCA_040218045.1). Lineage (GTDB taxonomy): Bacteria > Bacteroidota > Bacteroidia > Cytophagales > Cyclobacteriaceae > Marinoscillum. Next base: position 68,750 of record JAVJQA010000006.1, on the reverse strand, counting down.
CACTTTATAATTTCACTTCTGCCGGACTTAAAACTACTGTGGTCGTCACACTTATTATTTCCATGATCTTTTTCCAGTTTTGGCTCCTTATGAAATTGGATAAATTTTATTCTCATAGAAAACTAATGATAATTACCTACCTTTGCACCACCGAATTCTTACCTGGTTTTCTAATTGTATATTGGTTAGTAAAATCTTAGGATTCAGGTAGCCATACTTTAACAGTATTTGACAGGAATGAGTGAAGAATTGTTAGTAACAGACAAAGAAAGGCTCAATAAGGTATCTTCGATCCTTGTATCACAACCTGAGCCATCAGACGAGAACTCCCCGTATCACAAGCTAGCCGAAAAGTACAATCTCAAAATTGACTTTAGACAATTTATAGAGATTGACCCGGTAGATTCAAAGGAGTTTAGAAAACAGAAAGTCAATATTCTGGATCATACAGCTGTTATTTTCACCAGCCGTAATGCAGTGGATCATTTTTTCAGATTAGCTGCTGAAACCAAGGTGGAAGTTCCAACTGATATGAAATACTTCTGTATTTCGGAACAAACAGCGAACTACCTTCAAAAGTATATCGTGATTAGGAAAAGAAAGATCTTTACAGGTGAACGTACCGCAGAGGATCTTTTGGACGTGATCAAAAAACACAAGAAAGAAAAGTTTATTTTCCCTTGTTCAGACATCCGAAAAGATGACATTCCTGAATATCTTACAAGTAATGGATTTCAATGGTCTGAGGTGATCATTTACCGGACTGTGGCTAGTGATCTTTCTGATCTTGAAAATGTCTATTATGATATCCTGGCTTTCTTTAGTCCATCAGGAATTAAATCATTGTTTGACAACTTCCCAGATTTTAAACAGAACAAGACGCGCATCGCGGCATTTGGGCCTACTACGGCAAAAGCTGTGAAGGATGCAGGTTTGATTCTGGACATACAAGCACCGCTACCTAATGCGCCCTCAATGACAGGTGCGCTAGAGTATTATATAAAAAAAGCGAACAACCTTTAAACTTACTTCTTGAATAAGGGTATTTTTGTTAAAGGCGTTGTTTAATAGAAATACCCTGTTTATGAAGCGATATTGCTTTTTGGTCATTGCATTCTTAGGAATTTTTAGCCTTAAGGCTCAAAATGGCCCTTATTTTGGTCATTATATGTTCAATCCATCATATCTCAACCCGGGATGGGGAGGTGGGGAACGGGATGCTTTTGTAGCGTTTCAGCACAGGACACAATGGCTTGGTTATTCTACTTCATTTGATGGGCCAGGTGGAGCACCTAGCACACAGATGCTTACGGCTATAGTTCCAATAAGAGGATTTTTTATCTCATCAATAGGGATTAACGTCATCAACGACAATCTTGGTCCAGTTTCGAATCTTCATGCCATGGTTCCCCTGACCTATTCTTTAGATCTGAACAATTCCGTTTTGAGCTTTGGGGTTGCCGCTGGTCTTTTCTCCCAAACCCTGAAATTCGACGAGCTCCGTTTTAATGACTCCAGAGACCCACTGAATGTAGGTAGTAGACAAACTCAAACTGCTCCAAACTTAAATGCGGGAGTCTTTTTTAGAAATAATCAAGGACTGTTTCTTGGTGCTGGAGTTCAAAATATTCTTGAGCCTGGTTTCACCTTTGGCATGGATAGTTTAGACAATATTCAAACCATGAATTTTGCACTACATGGTGGGGTATCCCTGAAAGTTTCCGATAACCTGACTTTGTCACCGACTGTGCTGGTGCGCTCCGATCTAAGTGCTGTTACTTTTGATGTTGGAGGAATCGTGACATGGTCTAACAAAATGTGGAGTGGCCTTAGTTATCGAAGAGGTGAATCAATGATCCTTTATCTGGGATATAGTCTTATGGAGAACAATCGATTGAAGGTGGGTTACTCCTTCGATTATGTTTTTCAAGACCAGACAGCAAAGGCCGCCACCTCTCACGAAATATTTGTGAGATATGACTTGCCCGATTTAGTATTTGGTGGTCGTAAGAAGGTAAAGACTCCTAGATTTAGTTTCTAGTCTGGTTTTGTCGAGGAACATTCCTGATTAATACTATTTTTAGGGTAATTTGAAGAGAAAAGTTGTGTTGAAATCATATAAGGTTATATATTTAGGCTTACTAAGTCACAATATTTTTTGATAAAGTTTGTTTATTTTACATACTTGCAAGTTCAAATAAGGTGTTATGAATAATATGCGTGTTTTAAAGTTACCCACTTTAACCGTTCTTGCCCTGGGATTTTTATCCCAAAGCTGTGGGCTTTTTGGAGGTGGAGGTGGCGATCGAGGAGAACTAATTGGGGTTCAAGATCGGCAAGGCTGGGAGATGACCAGACCGTATGGTATGGCAGCTATTCCGGCTGGAACGTTTCACATGGGTCAAGCTGACGAAGATGTGGCGGCGACCCAAATCAACCTGAATAAACAGGTTACTATCGGTGCATTTTTTATGGATGAAACCGAGATTACTAACAATGAGTATCGTCAATTCACTCAGGCAATTACTGAAGGCTCTGAGGTTGATCTGCCGGCGGGATATTCAATTGCAGACTTAATGCCAGACACTTCAGTTTGGGTTTCTGATTTTACTCACCATATGGGAGATCCAATGGTAGTATATTATTGGTCTCACCCTGCATTCGACGATTATCCTGTAGTAGGTATCGACTGGAATGCTGCTCAATATTTCTGTACCTGGAGGACCCAACACTTAAATGAATACAGACAGAGTGTGGGTTTACCTGTTATGCCAAACTTTAGGCTGCCATCTGAGGCAGAGTGGGAATATGCGGCTAGAGGTGGCAGGGACATGGCAAAATATCCATGGGGAAATCCTTACATAAGAAATCAAAGAGGTTGTCTTTTGGCTAACTTTAAACCAGGTAGAGGTAACTATTTTGATGATGGGTTCTCATACACTTCTCCGGTAAGCACATACTTTTCCAATGATTATGGTTTATTCGATATGTCAGGAAATGTTGCGGAGTGGTGTGAAGATGCCTTCATGCCATCAGCTATGCCACTGGTCTGGGATTTGAATCCTACCTATTATGATGATAATATTGATCACAAGATAGTAAGAGGCGGTTCTTGGAAAGATATAGCCTACTACCTTGAGACAGGTACGAGGACTTTTGAACACAGGGACACAGCTAGGTCATCAATAGGGTTTAGATGTGCGATGACTTACCTTGGTAGATCATCAGGATACGAATTTTGATTATAGACATAAATTACTAACCTAAATATTTCAAAAAATGAGCAAAAAAGGCGGATTTCAAGAGCTTCTCTTTAGCACTATAATGCCTAAGGTTTATGGTATCGGAGCAGCAATCGTAATTGTTGGTGCAATGTTTAAAATTTCTCACTGGCCTGGTGCTACCGCCATGTTGGTAATAGGTCTTACTACTGAGGCAGTAATTTTCTTTTTAAGTTCATTCGAACCTAAGCACAGAGAGATCGATTGGGCCAAAGTTTACCCTGAGTTGGCTGATGATTACGATGGGCCAGTTGCGGCACCAAGAAAAGTAACTTCAGGTAACAACACTGGAGTAGCGGCTGGCATGGATAAAATGTTAGCTGATGCTAAAGTAGGCCCAGAACTAATCAAGAGCCTGGGCGACGGAATGAGAAATCTTTCTGAGTCTGCAAATAAAATGGCTCAGTTAGGTGATGCTGCACTAGTTACCAATGAGTATGCTAAAAATGTAAAAACAGCTTCTACTTCTTTGGTAGAAATGAATAAGTCTTATGCATTGTCCATGGAGGGCATGAAGTCCATGACAGAAGCTGCAAAAGATACTAAAGAATATCACACACAAGTACAGAATGTTACCAAGAGTCTTGGGGCACTGAACGCAGTGTATGAAATGGAGCTGAAAGATGCTCAAGGACACGTTAAGTCGATGAATAAGTTCTATTCTAACTTGACTCAGGCGTTAGAAAGCATGGGAGAAGCCGGTAAGGAAACCACTGCGTTCCAAACCGAACTAAACACGCTCACTACAAATATTGCTTCACTTAATAAGGTGTATGGCAATATGTTGAGTGCTATGAAACAAGGTTAATTCCAACTTTACACGCTAAAAAGAAAATACTATGGCTGGAGGAAAAGAAACACCACGGCAGAAACTGATTGGAATGATGTATTTGGTGCTGACTGCATTGTTGGCCCTGAACGTATCCACTACAATCATTGACAAGTTCGTATTCTTAGATGATTCTCTTGTTCGAGCTAACAAGGAAACTGAATCTAGGAACTCACAAATATTAGAAAGTATCCAAACTTTGGTTGATGAAACCGGGAATAGAGATGCTGATATGAAAGTAGTTAAGGCTGCCCAAGAAATCCGCGCCAAAGCTGACGAAGTGATGAAGGAACTAACTGGCCTCAAGGACACACTTGTTGATATGACAGGTGGTTACGAGGAAGGTCATGAACCAGAATACAAAGGAGATGCCAGACATCTTAAAGGTAAAACCAACTATGATAAGGTTGGACATTACATGATGCCGGAAGAAGAGGGTGGAGAAGGACATGGATCTCATCTGAAACAAGTTCTGAATAACTACAGTAAGTTTGTGAGAGACAAATTACTTGAATTAGGCATAGAGGAAAGTGAACTGGAATATTACCGACCTATTGCATTGGATGCCGATGAAGATCCGATATATAGTACGGATCCGAATCAACAAGGAAAAACTTTCTCTAATCTAGCATTTAGTGATTCTCCAACTCCAGCTGGTCTGGCAACTATCAGTGAGTTCCAGTCTAGGGTGTTAAGCTACGAAACAGTAGCAATGGACTACTTGTCAAAAAAGGTAGGTGCTGGTGATGTTAAATTCGATAGGATCATTCCAATGGTTAAGCCTGAATCCAAGTATGTTGCGGCTGGCACCAAGTATACCGCACAGATGTTTATTGCAGCATCTTCGTCAGGTATGACTCCTACTATGACATACGATGGAAATGAAGTATCAGTAGATGCTTCTGGTAATGGACTCGTTGAGTTTACAGCGAACTCTTCAACTTTTGATGAAAATGGACTTGCTAGAAAAACATTTGAAGCAGCAATAAGTGTAACCTTGCCTGGAGGTGTTGATACGACTTATCGTGAAACATACGAATATTTTGTAGTTCGACCAACTATTCAAATTCAGTCAACCTCAGTACAGGCACTATACCTTAGATGTGGAAATAATCTTGATGTTCAGGTTCCACAGCTTGGGGTTGCTTACAATCCATCCTTTACAGCTTCTAATGCTAAAACATATCAGAGTGGAAGTGCCAAAGGCCAAGTTACGATTGTACCGACAACCGGTCAGGAAGTAGAACTGCGGGTGTCTAGTAATGGGAATTTTATTGGAGCAAGATCTTTCGGAGTTAGAAAAATTCCGGCGCCTACAATTACACCATTTAGCACGCAAGGACCAATTGATTTGAAAGATGGAATGTCTGCAAAAACGCCAAGAATTCAGTTAAGAGCCTTACCTGATGAGAGTTTTCAGCAATTCCTTCCGGATGACGCCAATTTTAGAGTAGCAGAAGCGGTGGTAACCTTGGTAAGCGGAGGTATTGGTAGAGCGTCTATCACTACTGGCCCAGATGTAAACCTCGGGCCGATTGCGTCTCAAGCTAGAAAGGGTGATCAATTGGTGATAGAGATTAAAAGAGTACAGAGGCAGAATTTCAGGAAAGATGTTGAGGATTTTGGAAACTTCAACCGGATAGTTTCGATTCCTCTTAAATAAGTTAAGTCACAGGTTATGAAAAAATTATGTTATGCACTGTTAATAGGATTGTTTAGTATTCCTGCTTTTGCTCAGGAAATTCAAATGCCTATTATTAAACCAGAAGTTCAGGATGCTCAAATCATGTTTCAACGCATGGTCTGGAGAAGAATGGACTTGAGAGAGAAACAAAATAAACCATTCTTTTCAAGAAATTCAGAGGTGCCAAGGTTGATTCTACAAGCAGTAGAAGAAGGTCTTATTAAACCTTATATAACTGACTCTTGTATCAATCTAATGCCGGATAGTGTGTTTCAGGCAAACATTACTGTAGAAGTTCAGGGTGGTGGCTTTGATGCTGGTGGTTTTGGAGGCGGATTTGGTGGAGGTTTTGGTAACGAAACATCATCACAACAGTCTAGTGGACCACAGTTTGATCCCATTCCAAAGGATGAGTTTAATGTAATGTACATCAGGGAGGAAATCATCTTTGATAGAAACAGATCGAGAATGTACTGGTACATTAGAGCTCTAACGGTAGTTTTACCGGGAAGGGCTGGATCTACCTGGAACCCAGCAGGATTTGAAAAGCCAGTGGCACATTTCAAATATGAGGACGTTATTAACCTTTTCAGAGGACCATATGCTGAGAAAGCAATTTGGTATAACAATCAAAACCAGGCTCAACATAGGAATATTGGAGATGCATATGAGTTGAGGTTATTCTCAGCACCGATTACTAAAGTTTCTAACGCTGACAACTTGGATATCAGACAAATGGAAACTGATCCATTCAAACAAGTGATGATGCAACAGAAATTGGAGTATGATCTAATGGAATACGAAAGTGAATTGTGGGAATATTAATTCTCAAAACAATATACTAGGGGATCAATTTTGATCCCCTTTTTTTTGCATAAAATGTTGTTGGATCAGAGTAGTCTTAGCCGGTCCGATCAACTTTGTAAGTTGTTCTTCGCTTGCTTCCTGTATTCGTTTGATACTTTTGAATTCGTTAAGTAATATTTCCTTTGTTGAACTCCCAATGCCCTTTATGTCATCCAAAGATGATTTAATAGCTGCTTTACTTCGTTTTTGACGATGAAAGTTAATGGCAAACCTATGGGCTTCATCCCTAAGGTGTTGCATCAGCTTTAATGATGTTGATTTTTTACTGATGTGTATAGGTATCTCATCTTCAGGATAATAGATTTCTTCAAGTCTTTTAGCGATTCCTATAATCGGAATCTGTCCATAGAGCTCAAGTTTTTTCAGTGCTTCACACGCTGCACTTAGCTGACCTTTACCACCATCAATAATTATTAAGTTGGGATAAGGTAGATTCTCTTCTTTTAAGTGGTTGTACCTTCTCCACACCACTTCCCTCATACTGGCAAAATCATCAGGCCCAATCACTGTCTTAATATTGTATTTGCGATAGTCCTTCTTGGAAGGTTTGGCATTTTTGAAACAAACCATTGAAGAAACCGGGTTTGTTCCTTGAATATTACTATTGTCAAAACATTCAATATGCTCTGGAAGGTCTTTTAATGATAAATCCTGTTGTAATTGTTCTAGTACTTTTTGGTTGCTTGAAGTGGCTAAGTTTTCTTCTTTTTTTCGCAACCTTTCACTTCTGAAAAATGTGCTATTCTTCAAAGAAAGATCCAATAACTTCTTCTTATCACCAATTTTCGGATGAATAATGGACAAACCTTCCCATTCTGAAATGATCTTATTGGTAATTACTTCCTCACTAGTACTGTCATACTTATTTCTAAGATTAAATAATATCAGCTGGAGCAATTCATCCTCAGGTTCATCTTCTAATGACAATTTAGACTCTACAGTTTCCGATATCCTAATAGCACCATGCTCGATTTTCATGTAATTAATAAAATACTTATCCTGATCCTTCAATACTCCAAAGACATCAATATTATCAATTTTGGGGTTTACAATTAAGGATTTAGACTGGAATCTGTCAAGAAGTTCAAGTTTGTCTTTGTATTGTTGTGCTGCCTCAAATTTCAGAGCTGAAGCTGCCTCTTGCATCAATTGTTTGTAATTTGTTTTCACAACACTGAGACTTCCTTTTAGAATATGTTTGGCACTTTCAATGTCTTCCATGTAATCCTCTTCAGTTTGAAGATTTTCACAAGGACCCAGGCAGTTACCAATGTGATATTCCAGGCATACTTTGAATTTCCCGGCCTCTATGTTTTTCTTTGAGAGATTGAGGTTGCATGTTCTTATTGTGTAGAGTTTTCGAAGCAGGTCCAATACTCCATTCATCGCTTTTACACTAGTGTATGGGCCAAAATATGTCCCTTGAGATGGAATAATACGACGGGTTGAGAAGAGTCTTGGGAATCGCTCATTTGTTACGCATATACTGGGAAAACTCTTGTCATCCTTGAGAAGGATATTGTATTTAGGTTGATTTTCTTTAATAAGACTGTTCTCAAGAAGCAACGCATCAAATTCACTATTGACTATTACGATTTCAATATTGGCAATTTCACGAACTAAACGGACCGTTTTTCGATTAGAACCGCTAGCTTTCGTAAAGTAGCTCGCTACACGCTTAGACAGGTTCTTAGCTTTCCCGACATAAACAATAGTGTTGTCTTTATCATAGAATTTGTAAACTCCCGGATCGCTTGGGAGACTCAAGTATTCATTCGGGCCAAACTTTTGTGATTGCATACTGATTATCCAAAGTCATCTTCATTCGGTAGTTCAGAACGAATAGAATCTTGAGGCTGGATGACTTCTTTGTATTGAGAGCAATCAAGCTCAATACTCACTGGTTTAATAGGCCTACTAAATGATCCTTTTTCAATACCAAGGGTTGGGTCGGCATATACTTTTGTCATGAACCTTTCCCAGATTGGCATAGCGGTTCGAGCACCTTGGCCCATCGCCCAGTATTTGAAATGAATGGAGCGGTCGTCGCCCCCTACCCATGCACCTGCAGCCAAATCTTTAGTGACTCCCATGAACCATCCATCAGAAGCGTTTTGGGTCGTTCCTGTTTTTGCAGCGATCTCATTGTTCACTCTTAGTTCTCGGTCAAGGGCCATACCAGTTCCTCCCGGTTCTTCTGTGGTTCCTTTAAGCATATGGAGCATAACATAGGCAGTTTCTTCGTTGAGTGCTTCACTGGTTTCTGGAACGAACTGTTGTATCACATTACCATTTTTATCTTCTATACGGCTGATGAAAAACGGCTTAGTATACACCCCTTTGTTGACAAAAGTGGAATAAGCCGCAACCATTTCATAGAGTGAGACATCACTTACACCCAATGCCAATGAAGGAACGGCATCAAGTCGGCTTTCTATACCCATTCGTTGAGCATAACTAACTACTGTTTGAGGGCCTACTTTGTCCATTACGAATGCTGTAATACTATTGACAGAGCGTGCCATGGCTTGTCTAATTGTCATTACATCTCCTGTAAACTTTCCACTAGCATTTTCTGGCTGCCAGGTGGGTGGGTCCTGACCGGGCATGGCAATAGTTATTGGAGCATCAGTCACAGGGAAACATGGCGACCAGCCGTTATCAATAGCCACAGTATAAATGAATGGTTTGAAGGTTGATCCTGGCTGCCTTTTACTCTGCTTTACATGATCGAACTTAAAGTATTTGTGATCAACTCCCCCAACCCAGGCTTTAATATGGCCTGATTTAGGATCCATGGCCATGAAGCCTGCTTGAAGAAAGTGTTTGTAATAAATTAGTGAGTCATAGGTACTGAATGTCGTGTCGATTTCTCCGTCATAGGAAAATATGGTCATTGGTTTTTTCTTATTTAAAAGAATTTCGATAGAGTCAGAATTGGCACCATACTGACTAACCAATGATCGGTATTGTTGTGTACCTTTAATGGCAGTTTCTAAAAATCCTTCAATTTCATTCCCATTCTGATCTATCCATGGCATATTCCCATTAAGGTGGCCAATGAAGACTGATTGCAAAGTATCCATGTGCTCTCTCATTGCCTGCTCGGCATACTCCTGCATACGGCTATCTAAAGTGGTATAAATCTTCAGCCCATCATCGTAAAGATCATACCCATGTTCACTGGACCAGTTCAATAGGAACCGACCAATAACAGTCCTGAAATAAGTAGCTAGACCTTCGTTGTGATTATCGACCTTATAGTTCAATCCAAGGTCTGAAATCTTAAGAGAGTCAAAAGCCACCCTATCAATCAAATCATACTTATGTAAATTATAAAGGACTTCTGTTCTTTTGGCTATTGCATTATCCGGATTGAAGACCGGATTGAATCGAGTTGGCGCATTTATTGATCCAATGAGAACAGCCGATTCTTTGTAGGTAAGCTGAGAAGGCAGCTTATTGAAAAAGGTTTTGGCGGCTACTTTAATGCCGTAAGAATTGCTACCATACTCTACTGTATTGAGATACATCGCAAGGATTTCTTCCTTGGTGTAAGACTGCTCAAGTTGAACGGATATGATCCATTCTTTCAGTTTGGTGACTATTTCCCCGATGCTATGATTGGAATAGAGGCTACCCCGGTTGGCTGAAGAGGTACTATAAAGATTTTCAGCCAGTTGCATGGTAATAGTGGATCCCCCTCCCTTAAACTGTAACGTAAGCTTTCCAATGACGGCTCGAACCAGGCCCTTAAGGTCAATACCAGAATGTTTCTTAAACCTGATGTCTTCTGTGACAAGTAGTGTATTGACGAGCTCAGTAGACAACTCTTCGTAAGTTACCGGAGTTCGGTTTTTACGATAGTATTTGCCCAGGGAGACACCATCAGCACTGATTAACTCTGATGACAAATCAGGGTCTGGCCGTTCCAAATCTTGTAAGCTGGGAAGGCTACCAAACCACCCATTGGCGTCATTTTTGACCATCAGAAAAATTGTGGGAATGGTAATTACTGCTCCAATGAAGCAGACCCACAAGACGATGGTTATTATTTTGAATGACTTAGCGTTCATTTTTTATAATGTTTGTCAAAAAAGTTCAGGTAAGCGTTGAGGTCTTTGGTTTGATAAAAGATATCAAAATTATCCTCAGTAATGGCCAAAGTATAGATTTTTTCTCCCTTATGAGTTTCATTAAGGTTTAGTTCTTGATCGAGGAGTTTTAAGAATGTTTCTGCACTGGCTTTCCCAGGAAAGTCATTGACCAACACCAGGGCGTTGCTTTCATTAAGGATAAGGTTTCCTGTGGTTAACCTCATGTTCTTTGTTTTGATAAATGCTTCTACTTCAGAACCTACTGTTTGGGAAAGTTCATCTTTATTGGGATACACAATGAGAACGTAGTGCTTTTGCTTGAAATATTCAACAAATCTAGCCTTCGCACTATTGTACAAATTGATTTGATAATCTTCACTTGCCTTAACCAATGACTGAGCATATGACAGAAGTTCACTGTCAGGATAGCTCTTGATAAAGTTATTGAGTTCATACTGATATTTATACTGACCTTCAAGTTTACCCATATTAAGCACACTCAGTAGTTTTAAATTATCACTATAGGTATTGTCCGGTGATTGATCCAAGGCACTATCCAACAAGTAGAGACTGGCAGAATAATCACCCTGACCATATAATTTATAAGCTTTGGTGTACAGCTTTTTGAGTCGTTCGGTTGTAGCCTGGCTCTCTTCTCTATAGTTAGGATTGTCAACAAGTTTGGCATAAATCGAATCAGGGTATTTTGTTTTGAGGGTTTTTGCTTTCTCTTTGGAGATCAAATCATCTTCACCCTTATACAAGAGATAAAGTTGGTACAAAACCTCAGCTTCATACTCAGTCTGTGGGAATCGGATCAGCAACATTTCAAAAGTTTCGATTGAGTTTTGCTTTTCTTCGAGCTTGAAATTATAAATATTACCTAACTCATATAACGCTACTTCAATCTCACTTAAAAGGCTATTGATTTGTTCCTCACTTGTAGGCACTGCAGCCACCATTTCAATAATCTGTGCCTGAATCCTTTCTTCTTTTTCATCTGCTGCCTCCAGAGTGTTTTCTTCTGAGTTAGCGCCTGCACCTTGTGATATTACTTCCCCACCGGTTTTAATACTTCGGCGCCAGTTATCCTCTAAGGGTCGATTCCCCCAGACACGCTTGAATTCTGAAACGCCACGTGAAATGGCAGAGGAAGTATAGAAATACCATTGTGCTCCAGGGGCGGGATTGGTGCCAATGAGATCAGCCCCTTCAGTTTCAAAAGCCGATGACCGTGCAATATTTGCTTTGCGTTTTTCTTCGCGTTTGCGCTTTTGCTCAAGTTTTGCCTCTTCTTCTTTCACCACTTGAGTGGCCAGTGCCAAGAGTGAATCTTTTGGGAGCTGAGAGAGCACAATCAGACTGTCATTTTCCCGAACTGTGGTGATGTGTTTCACAAACTCTTCCAATACCAACTGACGCTGTTTGATCTTTTCAAAATTCTCCTCATCCTTGGGCATTGTTGAAACGGTACTATCATAATAGCTTTTGGCCAGTTCAAAATTCTTAAGACTGTCATAATAGATTTGACCAAGCTTGAGATATGAATATGCTTTTTGCCTCTGATTCTTGATGGATGAAAGTATGGACGATTTATAGAAATCAATCGCTTCATCAAGATTGCCTTGCTTCAACTCGAAATTGGCCATCTCGTAGTAGATTTTATCCTTGTACTCTTTGTTTTTGGTGTCTTTGAGCAATTTCCTGAAGTATTTCCTGATTTTCTTGACATCACCAGAGCTTGTGAGCTGGCTTACCTGTGCCATGTTCAGTTTTGTATAAAACATCAGTTCATACTCTGGGCTATTTCTCAAGCAGCTTTGGTAGTAGCTATAAGCTTCAGCGTCAAACCCAAGTTGCTGGTATACCTGGCCAATGATGAAGTCGATTCTAGCTCGATCAGCAGAACGGTTCATTAGTGCTTCAGCTATTACAAGATTTTGGACAAGTTGATCCAGGTCATCTCTTTTTTGGTAAATATATGCCCTAACCATGCTGAGTTCACGAGTATTGCGTGCATTGAGCTCTTCTTTTTTCAGATAGTCAGAAACAGCAATGGCATTGTTTATTTCGTTAAAATCTACAAAAGTCTTGATAAGTTCAATTAACGCTTCATGCCTGGTATTGTCATCTTCCCCTTTTTTATTAACATACTTAAAAGTTTCGATCGCATCGGCATATTCCAGGGAATAGTATCTGGCCTTGCCTACAAGCAGATACGAATCATCTTCCCATCTTGAACCTTCATGTCTCTGGATAGCGATGGATGCTTTCTCAATACAATCCTTCAATTCTTCTTCGAGACTTTTTACATCATTCGAGTCAAAAGGCACGTAAATCGGTAGTACCTTGTTGTAATTCCACTGATAGTTATCATAAAGATTAGTCTCAATGGCCTTCATGCTTTCATTAGCAATGAAATAGGCATTATAATGTGCGGTGACGTTATGGTAGGACGAACTGAGCGGATTGCTGCTGTACATGGAACAACCAGCAACCACTATCGTAATAATGGTGAAATAAATAATAAGACTCCTTCGCACAATAGATATTTGCAAATTAACGTATATCCCTTCAGAATCTTGTAAAGATAAACAGTCGGGTTTCAATATATTTGAGCCAGAATAAAAATAGCTGATTTGACGCCAAAAAAGACCATTTCTAATTGGATTACCAATCGTTATCTTCTAATCATTCGAAATGAAGAGAATTTTGCAGAGAAAAAAACGATCAGTTTTAACTATGCACGGGTGATTCTTATTTTTACTGCAGCCTTTTTGGTCACGCTTACCCTATCTGTTTACTTAGTTACTATAGTACTGGAGCAGTGGCTGGATCCACGTTTTGCTATGATGCAATCAAACCGCCAGTTGGTTGATCTCACGATGAAAATCGATTCTCTGGAGTATGAGATAGAAGTAAAGGATCAATACATGGCCAATATCCGAAGAATTATTGGTGGGGATGTGGAAATGATGGACAATATGGGTGAAGAAAGGGAGCAAAGTGGGCTATCTAATCCGGAATTGGGTTTTCGGGAAACTATTCACCCAATAGATTCACAGTTCCGGGCTGAATTCGAGCAGCAGGATGTTGGGGTGTTGACCTATCAGACTTCATCAAGATCTGATGAATTTAAAGAAATATTTTTGTTTACCCCGATGGAAGGAATCGTGACCGATGGGTTCAATCCCAAAAAGGACCATTATGGTGTAGATATTGTTGCTAAGGAGAATGAGCCGGTAAAAAGTGTTGCTGATGGAATGGTGATTTTTTCATCATGGACACTGGATAGTGGCTATGTTTTAGGAATTCAGCACCGGGGCAATTTAATTTCTGTGTATAAACACAATTCGGAATTATTAAAAAACGTTGGTAATTTTGTAAGCGGGGGTGAGATCATTGCGATTATAGGTAACACTGGTGAACTTACTTCTGGGACACACTTACATTTTGAGCTTTGGCACAATGGTAACTCTGTAAACCCACAAGAATATGTCGCCTTCTGAAGATAAAAAAAAGAAACCCATGTTTAACAACAAGCAGGAACACAAAGGAGCTGAGGATTTAAGTAACTCTAGCAATATCATAGGAAAAGGCACTATCCTGGAAGGAAACCTGGAGACCTTTGGTAATATTAGAATCGAAGGTAAAGTGTTAGGTAACATTAAAACCAAGTCGAAAGCGGCATTCGGCCAATCTTCTCAGGTAGAAGGAAGCGTTTTGGCACAAAATGCTGAAATAGCTGGTCATATCTCAGGGACTGTAGAGGTGACAGAGATTTTGGTTTTGAAACCTACTGCTGTGATTGATGGTGACATCATTACGAATAAGCTGATTGTGGAGTCTGGGGCTACTTTTAATGGTGGTTGTAAAATGGGTGTAAAAAGTAAAGAGATAAAAATTGGAAAATCCGAAGGAGAAGACAAACCACTCCTCAAAGCCCAATCCTAAACCAGAAAATTCTTATGCCAGGATATCTGGCATAACTCTGGAGTTGCTCAGCCTCAATCTTGGCATCATAGCTGGAGGATATTTTCTGAATGACTGGGTTGGTTCCAAAATCCCATGGTTTCTCCTCCTCTCAATTTTCTTGTCAGTAGCAGCTACTATTTTTTACCTCCTAAAAAAATTCGGCTCATGAAGAAATACATGCTCCTGACCGCAGGATTGTCATTGGTGATGCTCTTGGCTTTCTATTTTTTCAATGAAACCATCTTCAACAACTGGCTGCATCCAAGGTTTCCTGCACTAGTGTTGTTTTTCTTCTTGCAATCTCTCATGGTCATTTGGTTTTTTTACATGGGAGAAAAAGATGGCTGGAAAACCCCCATCTACACACTGGCGGCCATTACTTTCAGATTGCTCACAGGGTTATTCTTCCTGATTATCCTCATCATAATGAAGCTTCCGGAAATTTGGAACCTCATGATCCAATTTATTGCACTTTACTTGGGGTATTTAATCTTTGAATTATTTGCTGTATTGCCTAACTTGCGGCGGAATTGAGGAGACAACGTATATTAAATGAAAAATATCAACGGAGGAAGTCTATCTAAGTTTTTGAACTTCAGGAGTTTATTTCTTATCGCGTTCATCACATTGATGAGTCCTGTTTTGGCCTCCGAAGGGGAAAAAGGTGAAGCCTTTGATCCAAGTGAGATGATCAATCATCACATCAGTGATGCTCATTCATGGGAGATTTACCATGGCCTCACTATACATCTACCCGTGATTGTATATTCCAGTGAAAAGGGCTTGGATATTTTCTCTTCAAGCAATTTTTATGATGCAGAGAACAATCTGGTTCCTTACAATGGCTATGTGATGGAGCATGAGCATATCCTATTAGAAGATGGCGGTCATGTCCTGGATGTCTCCATTACGAAGAATGTACTTTTTTTATTCATTAACTCTGCATTATTAATTCTGATACTTCTGGCAGTGGCAAGAGGATACAAGAAAAATGCTGGCAAAGCACCAAGAGGAATTCAATCTTTCTTCGAACCAATTATTATCTATGTAAGAGATGAAATAGTGAAGCCGAACATCGGGCCGAAATACGAGAAATATCTTCCGTATCTTCTTACCCTGTTCTTCTTTATCTGGTTTGGTAACCTTTTAGGATTACTTCCTGCCGCGGCTAACCTGACAGGAAACATTGCAGTGACTTTGACACTTGCAGTTTTCAGTTTGATTATCACATTGGCTTCAGGAAATAGAAATTACTGGTCGCACATATTTGATCCATTAGGTAACAGCATGGGTTGGTCAGCTAAGTTCTTCCTATACCTCATCTTGTGGCCTATTGAGATCATAGGGATCTTCACAAAACCTTTTTCTTTGATGGTTCGACTTTTTGCCAATATTACGGCTGGTCACATCATAATCTTAAGTATAATAGGTTTGACATTCATAACTCAGAGCGTTGCAGTTGGAGTTGCGGCGACTCTTTTCGCAACAGTAATGAACATGCTCGAACTCTTTGTGGCATTGCTACAGGCATATGTATTTACGCTACTTTCAGCCATGTATTTTGGGCAGGCAGTAGAAGAGCATCATTAATAAAAAG
Source organism: Marinoscillum sp. (assembly GCA_040218045.1). GTDB lineage: Bacteria > Bacteroidota > Bacteroidia > Cytophagales > Cyclobacteriaceae > Marinoscillum. Next base: position 52,420 of record JAVJQA010000006.1, on the reverse strand, counting down.
TTTTTTTAAACCATATAAATAAATAATAACATGGGAGCAATTGGAGCAGGTTTGGCAGTTTTGGGAGCAGGTCTTGGTATCGGTATGATCGGTAAAGGCGCTACTGAAAGTATTGCTAGACAACCAGAAGCTGCTGGTAAGATTCAAACAGCTATGATTATTGCAGCTGCCTTGATTGAAGGTGTTGCACTTTTCGCAGCAGTAATTGGATTCTTGTCAGTTAGTGCAGGTAATTAATCTAAATTTTGACCTGATCTTGCTAGCATTAGGCTTCAAGATCAGGTTTATTCATTGACACAAAAGAATTTATCATGGTTACTCCAGAAATAGGATTGATTATTTGGCAGACTATTGTCTTCCTTGTTGTATTTGGAATTCTTGCCGTATTTGTATGGAAGCCAATTGCCAGTGCGCTAAAGACTCGTGAGAGTCAGATTGAAGACGCACTGAGAGCAGCGGATTTGGCTAAAGAAGAAATGGAGCAGGTAAAAGCTGACAATGAGTTTTTACTTCAGGAGGCGCGAGCTGAGCGCGAAAAAATGCTCAAGGAGGCCACTGACATTGCGAAAAAGATTAAAGAGGACGCTAAAAATGATACGGTTGCTATCACCAACAAGATGATAGAAGATGCCAAAACAACCATCACATCTGAGAAAAAAGCAGCTCTTTCAGAAGTAAAAAACCTTGTAGCACAACTTTCCCTTGAAATTTCCGAGAAATTACTCAGAGAGAAATTGTCAGACGATAAGTCTCAAAAAGACCTTATTGACAAGTTTTTAAAAGAAGTTAAAGTAAACTAAGATGTCAATCACGAGAATAGCGGTTAGATATGCCAAGCCATTGTTGGCGCTTGCGGAAGAGCACAAGTCTTTGGAAGCAGTGAAGAAAGACATGGAGGATTTCGCAGCTTTGTGTAAAACTAATCGTGATTTTGTAGCGATGTTGAAAAGCCCGATCATTCCCAACCTTAAAAAGGCTGAGATTCTGAAATTGATTTTTGACAAAAAAGTCAATGCACTAACTTTTTCTTTCCTTGAGTTAGTGGCCAGAAAGAATCGCGAGCAGTATTTGCCAGAAATCGCAAGAGAATTCGTGGTTTTATACAACAACAAAATGGGTTATCAGGAGGCTACAATAACGACCGCTGTGGCAATAGATGATAAACTTAGAAAAGAATTTGAGAAACTGGTGGCAGATGTTACCGGTAAGAAGCCGTTAATGACAGAGAAAATCAATCCTGAACTGGTTGGAGGTTATATCCTTAAACTGGGGGATCGGCAAATTGATGAAAGTATCAGTGGTCAGTTAAAAGACCTCAAATTGAAGTTCCAAAAAGAAACGATTTAATAAAACACAGTCCGAAAGGACACAAATTACAATACTATGGCAGATGTTCGACCTGATGAAGTTTCAGCGATACTGAGAGGGCAGCTCTCCAATTCAAAAACAGAGGCTGAACTAGAAGAAGTCGGAACCGTACTTCAAGTAGGTGATGGTGTAGCACGTATCTATGGTTTAACTAAAGCACAAGCTGGAGAACTTTTAGAGTTCGAAAATGGCTTGAAAGCAATGGTGCTAAACCTTGAAGCAGATAATGTGGGAGCTGTACTTCTTGGAGAATCTCAAGGTGTAAGAGAGGGTGATACCGTAAAAAGAACAGGAATGATCGCATCTATCAAGGTAGGTGACGGGATGAGTGGAAGGGTAGTAGATACTTTGGGTAACCCAATTGACGGGAAAGGTGCTCTTGAGGGAGAGCTTTTCGAAATGCCAATTGAAAGAAAGGCACCTGGAGTAATATACAGAGAGCCGGTAAGTGAGCCACTTCAAACTGGTATCAAGGCGATTGACTCAATGATTCCTGTAGGTAGAGGTCAGCGAGAGTTGATCATCGGTGACCGTCAGACAGGTAAAACTGCCGTAGCGATTGACACCATTATCAATCAAAAAGAATTTTACGATAGAGGCGAAACTGTTTACTGTATCTATGTGGCAGTGGGGCAAAAGGCTTCTACAGTTGCTGGAATTCAGGCGGCTCTTGAGAAAGCTGGCGCAATGGCTTACACCACGATTGTAAGTGCAGCTGCTTCTGATCCTGCTCCAATGCAGTTCTTTGCTCCTTTCGCTGGGGCTGCTATAGGTGAGTATTTCAGAGATACAGGACGTCCTGCACTTGTGGTATATGATGACCTTTCCAAGCAAGCTGTTTCTTACCGTGAGGTTTCCCTTCTGCTAAGAAGACCTCCGGGGCGTGAAGCATATCCTGGTGATGTGTTTTACTTACACTCAAGATTGCTTGAAAGAGCGGCAAAAGTGATTAACAATGACGCGATCGCTGCACAAATGAACGATCTTCCTGAATCCCTAAAAGGAAAAGTAAAAGGAGGGGGATCTTTGACTGCTCTTCCGATTATTGAAACACAGGCAGGTGACGTATCAGCATATATTCCTACCAACGTGATCTCGATTACTGATGGTCAGATCTTCTTGGAAACAAACCTGTTCAACTCTGGTATCAGACCAGCTATTAACGTAGGTATTTCTGTATCACGTGTTGGTGGTAACGCTCAGATCAAATCAATGAAAAAAGTATCTGGTACATTGAAGCTTGATCAGGCGCAGTTCCGTGAATTGGAAGCATTCGCTAAATTCGGTTCAGACCTTGATGCAGCTACAAAAAGAACAATCGACAGAGGTAGAAGAAACCAGGAAATCCTGAAGCAGGCGCAGTACTCTCCTTCTCCGGTTGAAGAGCAAGTAGCGATAATATATGCTTCTACAAAAGGATATCTTGACAAAGTACCTGAAACAAAAGTGAAGGCTTTTGAAGCTGAGTTTCTCACGATTATGAGAAACTCACATAAAGATGTTTTGGAATCTTTGAGAGCTGGTAAACTGGAAGAATCTTCAACAGACACTATTACTACGGTAGCGAAAGATCTTGCAGCCAGATATAACTAAGAACTAGTCCGAAATGGCAAACCTTAAGGAAGTAAAAGGAAGAATTCAGTCGGTTACATCGACACAGCAAATCACCAAAGCGATGAAAATGGTGGCTGCTGCAAAGTTGAGAAGAGCACAAGACCGCATTACACAAATGCGTCCGTACTCTCAAAAGCTTTCTGCGATCATTCAAAATGTGTCTGCAGGAGTTGATAGTGGACAGATTGATAATCCATATGGAGAAGTAAGGGAAGTTTCAAAAGTGCTTTTGGTGATAGTTACTTCTGACAGAGGCCTATGCGGTGGGTTTAACAGTAGTGTTTTCAAGCATGCCAAATCTGTGATCAAGAAGCAATATGCTGATTTAGAGGCTTCAGGAAACCTAACCTTGATGACCATTGGCAGAAAGGGATATGACCACTTTAAAAAGCGTGGCTACAATGTAATAGGGGATTATGCCGGAATGTTCGGAAACCTCGACTTCAATCATGTATATGATGCTGCTGAATTCTCAATGAAGGCCTTTGTAGAAGGAAAGTTTGATGTGGTGGAGATCATCTACAATGAGTTTAAGAATGTAGCAACTCAAATTGTAAGAAACGAACAATTTCTACCAATACAAACAGACTCATCAGATTCAAGTGAGGATGCTGAGGAAACAGGAGATTATATCTTTGAACCGAATAAGGAGCACATATTCTCTCAAATAATTCCTAAGTCTCTGCATATTCAGTTTTACAAGACCCTGTTGGAGTCTAATGCATCAGAACAAGGCGCAAGGATGACTGCAATGGATCAGGCAACAGATAATGCTGGAGAGCTTCTGAAAGAGTTGAAGTTGACTTACAACAGAACTCGTCAGGCCGCAATTACCAAAGAAATCCTGGAGATCGTAGGTGGTGCGGAAGCGCTGGAACAAGGTGGATAATGATGATCTGAATGGATCATTTCTATAAATATTATAGATGGCTCTCTTTAGACATAGTTCTGGGAGCCATCTTTTTTTTGGCCTATTTGGAGAAGTTTTTTCAGGTTTCACTCGCGTGGAATGTATACTTCGCGCTGGGGAGTGCCATATGGTTGATCTATACCACAGATCATTTAATTGATGCGAAAAGTGTGGATCGACCGACAAGTGGTCGACATCTCTTTCATCAGCGTTTTTTCAGCCTACTGATTTTTGCCGGAGGGTTGATCTTCATGGCAGCATTGATCAATATTTATTTTTTGGATGTGCGGATTATCAAAAATGGAGCTTTACTTTCTGCCCTCTGCATTGGCTATTTACTTGCAGTTTATTTCTTTAAAAAGCTTTGGATAAAGGAAGTATTGGTGGCGGGGGTATATGCACTTGGAATATTTTTGGCTCCAGCCACGCTCACCAGGATTGAACTATCTGCTATTCCTCTGATTATACAGTTGTTTAGTGTGGCACTCTTGAATCTTCTGGTGTTTTCTTACTATGATGTTGATTCTGATAAAGAGGATGGCTTCAATTCTCTTGTCATTAGGCTGGGGAAGGTGAAGTCCAGTCAACTAATCAAAGGAATTGTGATAGTCATTATTGTTAGTGTCATCTGCTTCAGTTGGTCTGAAATCAATCAGATTCAAGGGTTATATTTTGTGATGACCTGCACCTTGCTACTTGTCCATTGCGCTCCAAAATTCTTTAAAGTCAATGATCGCTACAGAACTGTGGGTGACGGGATTTTTTATTTACCAGGGCTTCTCTTGTTACTATGAATTTTGATAGGGTAGCTGGGGTATATGACCGATTGGCCATGTGTGTATTCGGGAAAGAATGGTCTAAAGTGCAATCAGTGGCGGCTACCGAACTCAACCGAGTTAAGAAATTATTAATACTAGGTGGAGGGACCGGAGCGATATTAGAGGAACTAGGTCATCCAGAAATAACCTATGTGGAGATGTCAGGCAGGATGATTGATCAGGCCAAACAACGTCCTACAAAATCAGCTGTGAGATTTGTAAATACTGACTTTCTTCAATGGAAATCGGATCAGCAATTTGACGCTATTTACTGCCCATTTTTTCTCGATTGTTTTAATGAAGAGATGCTACTGCAGGTATTACAGAAGATTTCAGAGCAACTCAAGGATAACGGAATATTGCATGTAGTTGATTTTCAGAAAGGTAATTGGATACAGAAAACCCTGGTACAAATGATGCTTTTGTTCTTTAAGATAGCAAGTGGACTAAGTGCCAATCAGTTACTCGATTTACGACAAAAAATAGTCACTAGCGGCTATGATGAAATGAAAAGTAAGGAGCTGCAATCCGGCTGGGTGTTTTATAGTCATTTTTGTTTTAGTAGTATCGCGAGCAAACTTCAGGTTAAATAAAGAACATACACACTGGTTGATATTGATTTAATATTTAATTTATTTTATCATTGAAATGTATTATTCTATGAATTTAGTGTACAACGTAAGGAAATTTGGCTTCACATTAATGATTTAGGAGAAGATTTAACATAGTGTATAATGGAAATATATATCTTGGTTATTTAATTCACCTAACTGTATTATTTCTATAAAAAGTTGAAAACATTTAAGTTGTCTATTAACATGCCTATTTATGGCATGATGGAGTAGATCAGTCGGGAATAACTGAAGGCTTGGTTATTGACAATACTTCAGGGGGACGAATAAATCGAATGGTCGTAGTTGATGATGATTATGCTTCTGAGAACCCCACTAATGGGTTAGTAGTGGTTCTTCCTTTTTATTAAGCAATTGGATCCACGGTAGTTTACTCAATAACATAACTAACATATAAAATTGGCTAGAGTATTAATATTGACCATAATAATTTGTGCTTGGCGGGAGGCGTCTTGTCAAACACATAGTTTTCAACTAAAATCAGGTATAGCCCTTGTGGATGGTAAAGCTACTGCGGGGGAATCAAATGGAGGTCCCTATGGCCCGAATCTAGAGCTCGTATTTACGAAGACCATTTATAAATTCATTCGGATAAACGTGAACCACGGATATGTTCATTACAATACGTTTCCAGATTTCTTTGGACCCCCGGAAGCAAATAGTGGGCTATTTGTCAATGAAGCAACAGATGATTATATCAAGTCCATCAATTTGGGCTCTGGTTTTGTGGCCGGAACGGACTGGGCCACAACGAGTTTTTTTTACCTGAACCCCAGCCTGGAAGTACATATGCTGAAAGTACTTAATATTGATATTTCGGCATCAGTCGGGCTGTTGATGCAGCGATCACGTACTTCTTCCTTTTATCTTGAGCAGTATAGGATTGAAAATGACAGGATAGTCTCATACACCCCACGATTTAGCATCGTTAGCGAGTTTAATTGGGGATATTCTATGGGTATTGGTTTTGAAAGAAGTATAGCCTTGGGTAAAGATTTGTCGGTAGTGTTTGATACTAAGATGCATGTTCCCAACCTCAAATCCGGGGATGTTGATGATATTTTTGTTGCAGTTCGCTTAGGGTTAGCCCGGTATTTCTAAAATTTATTGATTATGATGATTATCAGAGCTGTAATTGCTTTATGTCTCTTCATTTTAATGTGGAATTATTCCAATGCCCAAAAGCATAATGTGTTTATTAAAGGAGGAATTGTCGCTGTGGATGGACCGATAAGTATTGAAGGAAAGGATAACGTAGGGCCGAATTTTGAACTGGGTTACTCTTTCAGCATTACAAATTGGTTGAGGTTAGGGTTGAACCATGGCTATGCCAGGTTTAATACTTTCCCCAAAGCGTTTAAAGCAACACAAGAACAGGTGAATGGGGTGAACCCGGAGATGGATGCATACATAAGGTCATTGGATATGTCTGATGCAATGTTTCTCGGATACAGCAGGTCTAATTTTTTTTATTTGTCACCAAATGTTGAGTGCTTCATTTTACAAGTTAAGGGCATACGTCTGGGGCTTCATGCCGGACTGGTTTTTCAGCGTAATAGTCAGGTGAGTTTTTTTCTTGATGAGTTTACACTCGAAAATGATCGAGTGGTCGAATACACGCCGCAATATATGTTTGTGGAGAATTTGGATTTTGGCTACTGTTTGGGCGTGACCTTAGAGGAAAAAATTAATGAAAATTTGTCCATAATAGTCGATGGAAAGTTTCATTCAGTCGATCTGTCAGTTAATCCTTCATTTGGACATGATTTATTTGGAGTACTGAGATTGGGTTTCATAAAGCATTTTTAGCCAGCAATTCTTTTGAACTGTTAGACAAACAATTACTTTATGTGTTGAGTGTTTTGTTTATTCAAAAAAAGTTAAGGTTAGTATTGGTTTTATTTGCGTCGACTGGTAGCAAGTAAAGAAGAGATTCCGAATGAGAGCCCTGTCATTCCCGATTTATAATTAATATCGTCAATTTTGGAGTCCTTAAAGGAATTAATGGGAGTATAAAATCCTCGTATATATATCCTAAACCCAATTTTCCCCCCAATGGCAATTGAACCCTCTGTAAAGATAAAAGCATTAAATGGGCGAGCGATATCAGTATCCGTCTCTCGTGTTGCACTTTCATCATCTGCATAGGTTTCTTTAAGTGATTGCGAAACCAGTATGGATGGACTAACCCCTAAGCTGAAATAGAAACCGGAAAGATCAGATTTATTAGACTTGTTATGAGATTTCCATCCAATAGCTGCACTCGTCTCTATATATTCGAATTTATAGATTTTATCATCAGAGCCAAAACCTGAACCATCTGGTCCAACAACTATCACATTTTTATTTTCTTTATAGTAGGTTCCGCCTTTTCCATTGAAAGCTAATCCAACCTGGTAAAAAAGGCTGTTAGAATTTTGAAGCATCTTTCGAAGGAAAACACTGGAGTTAAAACCTCCTCTTACTGATGGAGAGTAAATATCCGACCGGTCATGTCCGTAAGGCCCTGAAGGCTGGGTGAACGTGCTGAGGCTCAAGCCGAGATCAACCCCGATTTGATCAATATTGAATGGCGTTGATCTCCTTTTTTGTGAAGAAACATGGAAAGAGCAAAGGATTAATATAGAGTAAAGTGCAATTGTCCTCTTCTTTGGGATTTTTAGACAAGAATAATAATTTTAACAATCGATACCATCATTTTACCCGCAGAGTAATCAGAGTTTGGGGTTTATTACTACTATCTCTAAATCCAATCAAGAAATATTCTCCACCATCCTTAATCTTCAACTTCTTCTTAACCTCCTCAGGCTTTTGAGGATAGTTCTTGGTAATGATATTGGCTTTGCCTTCGGGCAACAGCCTAGCTAAATTCTTTTTTGTCACATTAGCTGCCATCACTTCAAATATTCTCCCAGGGAAATTGCTGATCAGTTGATCTGAAGTATAAAGGTGTGTGTTGATGGCTAGTTTGTTCAAACTAAAAGTTGATCCAACGGATTTGAAGGCACCAGCTTTTAAAATGGAACTATTTGGATCATAGAGATAGGTAGATACTTCACCGAAATTACAAGTTGCTGCTTGCTCCTGTGTAATGGTAAAGTTGAACTTTGGGTGGACTGACTCAAGGTTTACACAGTGAATCTCAGGATCCACTATTTCTTTGTCAAAATCAAGTAAAAAGAGCACCTCCTTCACTTCGTTTTTCACGCTGACTACATGTACTTCCTGTACAAATTGCAATTGTTTAATGCCCAAGCTGATATCAATCATGGGAGCAGCTTTGACGAGTACCTGATGACTTTTCTCTTTCAATACCGGTAATATTTCCAGAATATTTGGCATACAGTCCTCAAACAAAAACACGCGGGATTTATGCGCTCCACGTCTGGCTGGATCAATAAAGAAATAACCTCTGCCGTTAAAACTTTCCAGAAAATGCTCTGCGGTTGTATTGTGAACTGAAATTTTTGATTGGCCTAAAACCTGTGCATTGTGCCGAAAGATGTCACAAAGTTCTGGATTCAACTCTACATAATTGACTGTTTCAAAATATATGGAGAACTCAAGGGTGTCAATACCCATGCCCCCAGTAAGATCTGTAAATGTCTTCCCATTAAGAAGTTGGGACTTATACTTTGCAGTGGCTGGAGAAGAGCTTTGCTCCAATGAAAGTGGTGGAGGAAGAATTATGTCTGTATTGGCATACCACTCAGGAAGTTTGGTTTTGGCTTTTCTTCGGCTGATGATTTGGTCAACTATGAGGTTGATGTTTTCTCTGAATTCCAGAGGAGGATTGAGAAGTAGTTTTTGTACATCATCAGCTTCATTCCCCAAAATGAATTGCTTGACAAGAGGGTTTTTAAGTAAGGAGAGAGAATCCTTTGGTTTTCTCATCTTATTTCAACACATAAGTGGCAAGCAACTTCTGAATGTCATAGACATTCACCGATTTGTTGAATTTCTTTTGGATACTTGGATCTTTTTCGCTGGATACCCAGATTTTCAGCTCGGCGTCCAGGTCAAACGTACCGGCAGTTTCAATGCTGAATCTGGTGATACTTTTATAAGTGACAGAAAAATACTCGGTTTTCTTGCCTGTCATACCTTGTTTGTCGACAAGAATTAACCTTTTATTAGTAAAAATGAAAGTGTCTCGAACCAGCTTGAAGCCAATCTCTATGGTTTCTCCCTCAACGAGTAGCAGCTCGTATTCAGATTCCAATTTTTCATTGTTGACAACTCCAGCATTGCCCAAAATAGAAGATAGAATACCCATAATTTTTCGTTTATCAGATAACGCAAGAAACTAAAAACAGTTTGAAGATCAAATTGGTATCTACTAACAAAAAAGCGGCCTGAAGAAAACTCCTCAGGCCGCTAATTGTATTTGAACACTGAATATTTTTAGAATACCAGGCTGTTTTCCATCATAAACTCTGCAATCTGTACCGCGTTCGTTGCTGCTCCTTTTCTGAGGTTATCTGCTACTATCCACATATTCAAAGTCTTAGGCTGAGTCTCATCACGCCTGATTCTTCCCACAAATACTTCATCCTTTCCATGAGCGTTCATTGGCATTGGATAAATATTATTAGCAGGATCATCTTCTACAATAACACCTGAGGTTTTCGCCAAAATGGATCTTACCTCTTCCACATCAAATTCCTCTTCAAACTCTACATTCACCGATTCAGAGTGGCCACCCATTGTCGGGATACGAACGCAAGTAGCAGTCACTTTCACACTTGGATCATCGAAGATTTTTACTGTCTCCTTCACCATCTTCATTTCCTCTTTAGTGTAGTCGTTCTCCTGGAACACATCAATGTGAGGAAGCACATTCAAGTCGATTTTGTAAGGGTAGGCCATTACACCTTCTTTGCCCTCACGCTCATTCATCATTTGGTCCACAGCCACTTTACCAGAGCCGGTCACGGACTGATAAGTTGATACTACCACTCTTTTGATTTTATAGGCTTTATGCAAAGGCCCAAGAGCGAGTACCATCTGAATGGTTGAGCAATTCGGGTTAGCAATGATTCGATCGTCAATACGTAAAATATGTCCATTTACTTCCGGGACAACTAGCTTCTTGGAAGCATCCATTCTCCATGCGGACGAGTTGTCAATGACTATGGTTCCTGCTTCCGCAAACTTTGGTGCCCACTCCAGTGAGGTACTTCCACCAGCAGAAAACAATGCGATATCTGGTTTTTGATCTACGGCATCCTTCAATCCAATTACCTTGTAGGTCTTACCCTTAAATGTCATTTCCTTACCCACTGAGCGCTCAGAAGCGACTAACAACAATTCATCAAACTGCACACCGCGCTGCTCGATGACCCTCAACATTTCCTGGCCTACCAATCCGGTGGCTCCTACAACAGCAATTTTCATGATCTTAGATAATTACGACTAACGTCAACAAAATAAAATTTTAGTATTTTTATCAAACGGCGAATTTAATATAAGATGACGTTAAGAACCACTGTTTTTTATAATATCCTACTTTTATGTTTTTACGTGAATGCTCAGGTTGAGGATGATTTTTCTGACGGAGACTTCATAACTGCCCCTGCTTGGAGTGGAAATATATCTGATTTTGAGATTGACGAAGACCTTAAACTTCATTTAAATGCTGTAGCAGCTACTGCTGAGTCATATATTGTTACTTCAAGCACATTGATGGATAAGACCATTTGGGAGTTTTATGTGGAAATGGGGTTTAATCCTTCTAGTGGAAATCAGCTTTTTGTCTATCTGGCATCCAATCAAGAGGATCTTACAGGAGATGTAGATGGGTATTTAGTCCGTTTGGGCAACACCGAAGATGAAGTAAGCTTATATAAACAGAGCGGCACTACCCTCACCAAGATCATTGATGGTGAGGATGACATATTGGATGTGTCCACGGTTGCCATCCGGGTAAAAGTGGTTAGAGATGAAAATGGTAACTGGGAGCTGTTTAGAGATACTTCTGGGGGTACCGCCTACACCTCTGAGGGATCGGTAAACGATGTGTCTTTTACAAGTTCGGCTTATTTTGGTTTTAGGTGTGACTATACATCAACACGCTCTACCTTATTTTGGATGGATGAGATTATGATCGACCAGGTTCAAGTGGATACCGTGGTGGTCAATTCATCTACGGAGATCGAAGTGACTTTCAATCAGTCTATTGGCCAGTCCGACGCTGAAACTATTGGTGATTATTCCATTTCCGGGTTGACCATAAACAGTGCTGCACAAGATGGAAGTGATGAGACTAAGGTGTTGCTGACACTAGATGGAACCACCCCACTCTCTACATCGGTTTACACATTGAACATAGATGCCGGTATAACCAAAAATTCTTCAACGTCTTATTATTTCAGCTATGTTTCACTTGATCTCGAAACTTTACTTACCCTGTCTGATACCGAAGTTGAGCTCACGTTTAATGATGAGTTGGATGAGACATCAGCGGAGACATTGAGCAATTACAATATTGACAATGGAATCGGTCAACCAACAGCAGTCGAGCTGGACAGTGAAAATCCTAAAATGGTCAAGCTTACTCTTGCCAACCAATTATTTGAGTCCACGACTTTTCAGCTAGCTGTTTCCGGTCTTAATAATAGCAAGGAAAATAGCACTTTTTCTGGCACTGAGGATTTTACGTTCGTCGTTCCGGTAATAATGGATACGGTGGAAGCTAAAAGTGAGCATACTATCCTCGTTAGGTTTAACAAAGAGCTAGACCAGACGATAGCAGAAACCCTGACGAACTATTCTCTGGATGGTTCTGTAGGTAACCCAACCACTGCTACGTTGCAACCAGATAACGAATCCGTTGAATTAACATTTGGTGTTGGTTTTTCTGATGCAACCTATACCCTTACCGTGAATAATCTTGAAGATGTAGATGGGAATGTCATCACACCTAACACTCAGGAAGGTTTCGATTATCTCAACCTGGCCATTTCTTCGATAACTCAAGTGGATGATCTTTCGGTTTTGATCACCTTTAACCAGGTTGTAGACGAGTTGTCTTCCGAAACCAGTACCAACTACAGCATCTCCGAAATAGGTGTTGCGACTTCTGCCGTCCGTTCGGCCATCAACAAAGATCAGGTGACCGTCTCATGGAGTGAACTGTATAATAGTTCGTATGATCTAACAATCTCAGGTGTTTCGAACAATGATCAGAATTCGACTTCAGATCAGTTGGAATTGTCTTTCGCAATTTCCAAGGCTACAGCGGAGCGCTCCATTCTGATCAATGAATTTTTGGCAGATCCCACACCGGTTGTTGGGCTGCCGGATGCTGAGTATATTGAGCTATACAATCCAACTTCACACAGCGTCAATCTTGAGGATTTTGCACTCAGTGGAGAAACAATTCCTGCTTATATACTCGAGTCTGGTGCGTACATCCTTCTTACAGACGACTCCAATCTTGCCAGTTTTGAGTTGAGTAATAGCATCGGGCTGACAAGCTTCGATGCTTTGACGAACTCTGGAGAGTCTATTGTGCTCAAAGATCAGTTGGGAAATTCAATTGATAGTCTTACGTATGATTTAACCTGGTATCAAGATGATGCGAAAAAGGACGGTGGATATAGTTTAGAGCTCATAGACCCGTTACAACCATGCTCTGATCAATCAAACTGGTTGGGTTCCACTGATGCAGCTGGTGGTACACCAGGGGTAATCAATTCAGTCTTTAATGATGTGGACAATACAGCACCACAATTTACTGATCTGACGGTTATTGGAACTGATACCTTATCCTTGGCATTTTCAGAAGCAATTGATGAATCGTCCATTTCGATTTCGTCCTTCACTTTATCAGGTTATACTTTTAAGCAGCTCAGCAGCACTTCATATTCCAAGTACTATTTAATACTCAATGAGGATTTGCAATCAGAACAGTCTTATAACCTTGAGTTGAGCGGGATTTCGGACTGCCGGGACAATGAGATGATATCCCAGACCTATTCATTCTATCATGATATAAAACCACCAGAACTTGTTTACAGTGTGTTTTTATCGCACAATGAAGTTGCCCTGATTTTTGATGAGCCACTGACAGAATCATCGGCTGAAGATGAGGAGAATTTTTCATTTTCAACCTTGACGGTGGATCGGGCTACGCTTCAGGATTCTTCTAAGTTTCGAATTCATATCTCTATTGATGAGGCATTTGTTTTAGGTTCCGATTACTCTTTCAGTTACTCTAATATTTCTGATACAATTGGTAACAAAACTGCAACGGAAGACTTGGTATGGACATTCACGAGTGATGTTGATACCGCGTTTGTAGAGGCTCTAAACCTTTTGATCATTCAGTACGACGAAATCCCATTGGTTTCTGCAGCCAACAATACGCTGAATTATTTGCTGGAAGGTACTGAGTCCCGACCAATTGAAGTGGTACAGGATAAGGTGGAGATGAAAAAGTTCAGGCTTTCATTTGAGAATAACTTTGACGAAAATACTGACCTTAAAATTTACATTTCAAACCTTTTTAATGAGGGAAATTCAGCAAGATTATCCACTCCAGCCTACCGCTTCGAATATGATACCAGAGCTCCGTCAATTGAAGAAATAACGGTAATGAATGACAGTCAGCTGGTGGTCACTTTTAATGAGCACGTGCTTGCCAGCTCAGCATTGTTATCTTCAAATTATACACTAGAGGATGATGAGCAACCAACCAGTATAGAACGACTAAGTTCAAATCAATACCTACTTTCCTTTCAAAACAAATTCCCTCAGGAGCAAACTAAAAGTCTATTCATCCAAATGATCCAGGATGTTTATGGAAACAAAATGTCAACTCGTCGGAGAAATGATTTTGTCTATGATACTCAACCACCAATGGTCGATGCTGTATGGTTGATGGGTTCAAATGAGTTGTTAGTTACTTTTTCAGAACAAGTTGATAAAGCAACTGCATTGGATCCTACAAACTATGAATTGAATGATTTAAACCCATCTTCACTAAGTATATATGGTCCTGATTCTGTAACCATAGGGTTGTCATTTGCGAGTGTTTCTGAAGCAGCCGCTACAGAACTAGCCATTGCAGGTGTTGAAGATTTGTCAGGCAATCCAATTCTGGATATAACTTCTGTTTTTAATTCCCTCAATCCGAGTGTGGTTCAACTTTATGGAGCCAATGACTCCACAGTACGAATAACTTTCAGCCACGCTATGACTGGCTCTGCTGCAGAGGTTGCTAACTACTCGATAGAAGGATTCACAATTGACGAGATCACTGAAGTCGATGATATTAATTACTCGCTGGGAATCAATTCTCAATTTGAAGATGGGGACTCCTTGAGACTGACTCTTTCAAATATTTCAGCACAAAATGGAGAAACTCCTTTAAGTCAATCTTATGAGGGCGTTTTTGAGACGTATTTGAATAACCACTCATTGATCAATTCACAAACATTGTTGTTGGATTTTGAGACTGAATTTTCCAGTATTTCCAAGTCGAATTTTGAGATTGCTGATAATTCGATCTCAATTGCCTTACTTGATGGAGCCGATAAAAGTATAATTAGAATCTCTCTTTCGGAGCCTATCACAGCCAATATCCCAACACCTCTAAGTTGTTCAGGATTGATCGATAAATATGGCCGACCGGTTCCTGATTTCAGTACATCTGTTTATCTGGACACGGAACTTCCAGTAATTGATACACTTACAAGTGATTATTACAGTTTGTTGAGTCTTACATTTTCTGAGAAAATGAATCAGAATGACCTGAAGTCCATCAATAAGTACAAAATCATAGATGTTGCGTTTCCGGTATTAGTTAGTGTGGCCAATGATTCTTCGGTCTTACTCGATTTTAACGATTGGCTCGTGTCAGGTAACGAGTATCAACTTATAGTTTCACCACTCAGCGATCTTTCAAGTAATTTAACAAAGCAGGATACTATTCAATTTACCTACAATCCACCTGCATTACCTGGTTTCAAAGACATTGTAATCAATGAAGTCATGGTCGATCCGTCACCTTCGGTGGGCATGCCAGAGGTTGAGTATGTAGAATTGTACAATGTAAGTGAACTGGATTATAACCTCAGGGGCCTGGAATTGAGTGACTTTACCACCACGTCAGATTTGCCGGAGTTCATCTTGTTAGCAGGTAGTTATGTGACTCTGGTCGATGAGGGTAATGGAGGATTATTTGACAATGCCATTGAAGTGGACTTACCTTCTTTAGGGAATTCGACTGATCAACTGACTTTAAGAACAATTTTCGGGGAGACAATTGATGAAATAGAATATTCCCTGGATTGGTATCAAGATACACACAAAGATGACGGTGGGTACAGTCTTGAGTTGATCGATCCCTTGGGGTCATGTGACCCTTCTGTGAATTGGGTGGCTTCCTCCCATATAAATGGGGGAACTCCTGGTTATGAAAACTCAGTTTATCGAGTAGGACAAGACAATGTAGCGCCTGTGATCGATTCTTTTGAACTTGTTTCAACAGATGAAATTCGAATCACTTTTAACGAGCCAATGGATAGTGCGAGTGTGGCTAATGCCGTAATAAGTTTGGATTTAGGGATAGAGGTTGATCATTTGGAAATTACTGGGGATTTCTTTCAGGACTTTGGAATTTTTCTGGACTCAGGGGTCAACCCTGGAATTATTTATCAGATTCAAATTTCAGGTGCCAGGGATTGCTCGGGTACACCAATGGAGGATTATATAAACACGGTTGCCCTTGGTATTACTCCAAAACCCGGTGACTTGATCATCACAGAACTCATGGCCGACCCTGAGCCGAGTGTTGGGCTGCCAGTCAGTGAGTATGTGGAAGTCTATAATACCACGGACAGCCTGGTCAGCCTTTCGTCGGTGCAATTCAGGGATGACAACACCAGTGCTTCATTGTCCAACATTAACATACCAGCAAAAAGCTACTTTATTTTATGTCCTTCAAGTTCCGTGTCCAGCTTCACTTCTTACGGAACGGTGGTAGGCGTGACGGGCTGGCCATCATTGACCAATTCTGGTGAGCAAATCAATTTGTTTACCACAGAAGTCATCGATGTAGTAACCTATTCTAATGACTGGTTTCAGGACGCTGAAAAGAGCGATGGTGGATATTCACTGGAAATGATCAATCCATTTGGGAGCTGTGATGGATCCTCAAATTGGATCGGATCAGAAGCTGAACTTGGCGGTACACCTGGTTCACAAAACTCAGTACACAGAATAGGCCCTGATCTGGTTCCTCCAATCATTGAGGTTTTTGAGGTGGTTTCACAGGGTCAAATTTCAATCACATTCAATGAATCGATGGATAGCCTCTCATTAATTCAATCGATTATATCATTCACTCCGAGCTTAGAAATTGGTTCGGTGGCGGTATCGGGCGACAACCATGAAGAGTTGATGATCAACCTGGCGGAATCAATTGTTTTTGGGGTAAGCTATGAAATGGAGATCAGCGGAGCTGAAGATTGTTCGGGTACTGAGATGACAACTTACTCAAACACGGTTGCCCTTGGTATTACTCCAAAGCCCGGAGATTTGATCATCACAGAAATAATGGCTGACCCTGAGCCGAGTGTTGGGCTGCCAATCAGTGAGTACGTGGAAGTCTATAATACAACGGATAGTCTGATTAGTCTGGGGGAAGTTCGCTTTAGAGATGCAACATCTTCGAGAACACTGCCACCAATGAATATCCCTGCGAAATCTTATGCGATTCTATGCCCGGCAAATTATAAAGCAGATTTTGAGCAGTTCGGTTTTGTTATAGGTTTATCCAGCTGGCCGACTTTGACTAATAGTGGAGAACAGTTGAGTTTATTTTCAGAAGAAACCCTGATTGAAGTGATGTATAGTAATGATTGGTTTAGAAATTCAGAGCATCGCGATGGAGGTTATTCCCTGGAAATTATCAATCCATTTGGGGGCTGTGATGGATCCTCGAACTGGACAGGATCTTTGAGCCCACTGGGCGGTACTCCGGGAGCACAAAATAGTGTCTATAATGAAGGTCCTGACAACACAAAACCGATGATCACGGCATTTGAGGTGGCCGATGATCAAACGCTACGTTTCACTTTCAATGAACAAATGGATAGCCTGTCATTGATTGCTGTTCATATTTCAGGGGTGACAGTGGAAGATCGGGTTGTCAGTGGCGATAATTTTGAAATTTTGACGGTGTCTCTTTTTGTACCACTTGCTAAAGATCGGGAAATAACAATTGGCATTTCCGGCGCTCAGGATTGTTCTGGAAATGAGATGGCTCTTGCCAGTTTTAACGTGGGAATTGGTGTTTCTCCAAACTTCAATGAACTGATCATTTCTGAGATTATGGCAGATCCTGAGCCAGTTGTGGGTCTTCCGCCATCGGAATACCTGGAGATCTTTAATACTTCCGATAAGCTTATTTCTTTGTCAGGACTGACTTTGTCTGATGACAACAATCTACTGGCACTTCCATCTGTGACCATTTCTTCACGAAGTTATTTACTGCTTACACCAACTTCATCCGTTACAGATTTTCCAGATTCAATTGATATTGTAGGCGTGGTGGGATGGAATTCCCTGAACAATGGTGGCGAGTTACTCACTATTTTATCGGAAAACAATCTCGTATTCCAAATTGCTTATTCTAATGACTGGTACACTGAAGACTTGGATGGAGGGGTAAGCCTTGAAATGAAAGACCTGAACAACCCATGCGGAGGAGCAGTGAACTGGGGTTCATCTACAGCTTCTCAGGGAGGTTCTCCCGGGTATGCCAATGCCAGTTCTGAAAGTGTACCCGACAATTTCGGCCCGAGACTAATCGGAGCAGAGGTGCTTTCGGGAAGTCAGGTTCTTTTAAGATTTGATGAAGATTTGAGTATCAATGCAGAGAAGAATATTGCCTATGTGACTGAACCTGAACTTGATGTGGCATCAACCTCTTTTTATGAAAATGACCGCAGGGCATTGTTGATGAATTTAAAAACACAATTATTAATAAATGAACCGGTTACGATTCAAGTGTTTGGACTATTAGATTGTCTGGGCAATGGTAGGGAGGGAAACCAAATCACTATTGTATTGCCTGATATGTCTGAAGCAGGAGACATTTTACTAAATGAGGTTCTGTTTAATCCAAGATCCGGGGGAGTTGACTTTGTTGAGCTTTATAACCAGTCTGAAAAATACCTCGATATTGAAGGTTGGTTCCTTGGGCGAGCAGTTGATGACAATGTAGAGAGCAGATTGATTGATTTATCTCATACTGTTGCCCCAAATGGCTATGTTGCCATGACCACAGACACCATCAGCATTCGAAATCAATATCCAAAAGGTAAAGGCACCCTACTTCAATTGTCATCAATACCGAATTATCCAAATGAGGAAGGCTCTGTGGTGCTTTTGGGTCCACAGCAAGTCATTATGGATCGCTTTGATTACAGCGATGATTATCACCTTGCCTTTTTGGATGATGTAGATGGGGTTTCTTTAGAGCGCATCAATGCATCTGCTCCTACAAATGACAAAAATAACTGGACATCAGCTTCCTCGGCAGTAGGATATGCCACTCCGGGGTATGTAAATTCCCAATCATTCGAAGCTCCTGCAACCACCGCCAAAGTAAAAATTGAGCCAAAGGTATTTGTGCCAGGTAGTGTCAATCCTGCGCATCAATCTTTCACTACTATCAATTATCAGTTAAGTCAAAGTGGGCAATTTGCCAACATTACTATTTTCAACCAAATGGGCCAGCCGGTTACTGAACTGGCCCGTGGTACAACTTTAAGTACCTCAGGGTTTATCAGGTGGGATGGTACATCATCATCCGGTGACCGTGTTCGGATGGGTTATTATATTGTATTGTTTGAGCTTTATGACGGATCAGGCAACAAACAACTCATCAAAGAGACCGTGGTTGTAGGGAGATAATTCTAATACTGGGAATCTGATTCTAAGATTGAGGCCAATCGTGCCATACCCACGGAGCATTTAATATTCTTAAAAGCCAGTGCGTCAGCTATTTACTTCATTAACCCTTTTCTGGCATGGCGCTTGGCCTAAAGCTGTCAAATCAACTAAATAATGATTATGAAAAGGACAAAATTTAGTTTAATAGCAATTATAGGTCTAATGACTACTTTGATTTTCACCTCATGTGATCAGGACGATGAGGGAAACAAAATGCCAGATGAGACAAACGAAACCGGAACTGCTAATATTCAAGCTACTGATGCTGCTATTGATGCAGAAAATGTAACAGGAGTATTTCTTTCTGTTACCGGAATTCATGTAGATGGGGATGACGATTCCAATGACACCACAGTAATGTTTGATGCCACTGAAGAATTCAATTTGATGGCTTACCAAAATGGTGAAACATATGGATTGGGTAGTATCGATCTTGGTGTAGGTTCATATTCTGATATTTCCTTCATTCTGGATGAAGAAATGCCTGGATACGTTGCATTTTCAGACGATACTTCATCAGAAATTGAATTGGAAGGAAGTGGAAATGAGTATGAAATCTTAGGTGCTTTCGACATTGAAGCTGACTCACAGACAGATTTAGTTGCAGATGTGGATCTGAGAAAAGCACTTGTGAAAACTTCATCTGAAGGGGAATTTATGCTGAGATCTACAGCCAGACTTGTAGAGGCTAACATCTCCGGCACCATAGAAGGATCAATTGAGAATTATGAAGCAATGAAAACTGAAAATGACCTTGAGGGAACTGAGTCAAAGGTTGTAGTTTTTGCTTATACAGAAGGGTCTTTTGATGAATCCGAAAAAGAAGATGGATCGGGTATTGAAGGTAGATTCGAAAACTCAATTAATAGTGCGGTAGTAGCCGATGATGGTTCATTTACGCTTGCTTTTATGGAAGAGTCAGACTATGAAATAGTCGTGGCAGTCTTCGAAAAGGATGAAACGGAACCAGAGGAAGAAGAATTCGAATTCTCAGAATTGCTGGAAACAGAACTGTCTGCTGGTGGATCACTAGATTTGATACTAGATGGTCTTGGTGTGACAGCAAACTCTAGCACTACCGTTTCAATCAAAATTGGATTGGACTAAGCGTGCCAATTAAACATTAACAACTAGTAGAATAAATACAACCCATCGGATGTGTCCGATGGGTTTTAGACATTTTTAAAGAAACCAGTTATGAAAAGCCCCATTAACTTTCAAATCAAACATGACCTCAGCGGCAAGCTCTTTTTTCTAAAGGTGAAAGGTGGAAATGCAGAATTACACTACCAGCGTCATGGTGATGAGTTTATAGATTTGGTTTCTGCTTCAGTGCCCAAAGAGTCTGAAAAATTTGGTCTTGGTGAAGTTTTGGTTGAAACAGCCATAGATTTTGCTGAAGAGCAGCATCTAAAAATTAAATCCTCGTGTTCATTCGTAGATAATTTTATGCATAGCCATCCCGAACATAAGCACTTACTTGTATAACTGCTTTTCTTGGTCTATTTTCACGCGTCACAGAAAAGCCGAGGGTCTCAATCAATAACATTGTGTTTCTAACCCCTCGGCTTTAATGTGCTAAGGGGATTTCACATCATTGCTGTTTCTACTAATGTAGCGCGGGTCGTTACATTAGAACCGGGGGATTTTGGTATATCAGCATTATGTTTCTAACCCTCGGTTCTTAATTTTCATCGGATTTATCATTAATCTTCTGCTTTCGTTCAAACCCTTGTGCACATATTTGTGTCTTATTAAATGATGCAACTACGCACCTGGACCATATTATTATCGCTAGCCTGGATTGTAACAGGGTGTTATGATTCTTCTTTAGACGCTACTAATTCTATAACTGAAAATAGGATTAACTACAATTTTGATTCATTTGATCGCAGCAATCAACCTAACGATCCCTTCAGGATAGTGGGTATTACGCCAAGTGGAGTAGAATGGAAAGTGATCGTGGAATATAGTGGAGGATGCAACGAGCATAGCTTCTACACTTGGTGGGAGGAGGATTTTTTTTCCGAAGATCCTCTTCAGGCAGGATTTTCCCTATCTCATGACAGCAATGGAGATGCGTGTGAAGCAGTCATTCGGGATACCCTGGTGCTAAATATGGAGAAGGTTGTGGGTCGAGATTTTCTGAAAGCTTCTATTACCATTGTCAATGCCAGAAGTCAAAGACGCGTTAATGTGGATGCAGATTTAGCCCGGATTGCTCAAACCGGAAGTTGTGAACTCGCAGCTTCTATAGAATCAAATACCTGTGGCCTTGGGATTTGGGATGACCAATGGTTGTTGCTGAAAGATTCGATTGGGGCCAAAGGCAAGGTTTGGATCATTCCGGTAAAGAATGATGCCGGTATTAGTTTGGATGCTCCGGCATCAGGAGACTATAAAATTGGTGTTACCTTCCTATTCGGCCATTTCAATTCGAATCTTACCAGTGAGTGCTACGTGCTGGATGATGCTCTCGCAGTACCTGCACAAATCAATTGTATCTCTGCTAATTAAAAAAACCTCTCCCGGTTCGTTTAACAGAGAGAGGTTAAATTAATCGCCGAATTTTCAAGAGCTATTACCTGCAGTAACCATTTGACAAACCAATAGCTCTATTGAAATTCACTTAGAAGAATGACAACTTACTAGCTCGCCGTATTGCTAATATGTGAGTGTTGTCATAGGGTAAATATGACATGAATGCTCTTAAAATAACTAGGTCCATTTCTTAAATTAGAAAATTAGGCATTTCCCTTATTGAGCCTTAAATAAGCCATTTTTTAATGTCAGGGCTGCCTGACCTTCTACTGAGAAAATCCATTGAATGTATTCATCAGTAAGCCTGGTTTGATAGGATGATATCTTGTCAATCTCAAAATCAACGCTAATCTTATTGGTGTCTATTTCCTTACTTATTCCTTCTTTTATAAGCTCGTCAAGCTGATCCAAAAATGGTTTGGTATCTACTTTTACTTTTTCTGAAAGGTAATCCCGGGCAAAAGTATTCACGGCCCAATCTGCCATGTTGAGCATCTCATCATCTGACTTGATCTCAAATTTGAAATTGCTTAAGCTCAACTCTTGAACATCAGAAAGCACCGGGGTTCCTGATACTTTCACTGTCCCAATGATATCTCCCGAAACATCAAGATCAACAGCAAGTTTTTGACCAATATGTCCAACTTTGACGCCATTGACTTTCACACGATACCCCTCGTATTCAAATGTTTGATCCTGAAAAGTATCATTTAGAATTTTTGATAGATCGCTGTAAGGTAAGCGTACATCCGGGTAGGTGACCAATTGGTTTTTAGTGTTGAGGGGTTCACCCCTCATGGGTAATTCCTTCGGTATATTTGATTTCATTTTGTCAGAAGAGATTTGAATGCTGGTGCGGTATTCCATGTGAATGGAAAGAATATCATCCATAGGCATGAGCTTACCATTCAACGCGATAGGGTCAGATTTCAGCCACATAGGCTGTGGGTTTTGAGCGATCCTAAGAGGTGACTGGATGTCGTACCACAGATTTGTCATCACTTGCCGGAAATCAATTGATTGATTGATGGCAGAGCATATAATATTGGAAAGCTCGTCTGTATGATTTTCCAAGGCTGAATTGATTGTTTTTTCTACGTTGAACGTCATACCCATTACCGAGAATGTAGCTTGATCCCCTAAATCAAAATTGCGATAAAGACATGCCACACTAAGATCCCAATTGTCTGTAATTTCAATTTGGGCTGAAGCCTCCAGTTTCCCCTCGAACTCGACAGGCGTGTCTTTATTGGAAAAAGTCATCCCTAATACGTTTTTCTTAACTGCCGCATTCACTTTTAAGGGGATTGAAGCGAGCACTTCTCCATTTTTATAGGTCATCTTCAGGGCACCTTTCCTATACACTTTCAGGAATAATGAATCCTTTGGGTCTTTCATAGGCACTACATCATCGAAAAGTGTTAGAGGCAGGACGCGATTTACACCTTCTTCTATCTCCGTGATGGGAAAATTGATGCGAAAGCTCAGGTATGATGGAGGCGTTTCCAGAGGAGGAAGGGTCTCTTCTGTTTCCTTGACAGGTGAATTGCAACCTATCAAACAACCGTATAACACAATTATAAAAAGCTTTTTCATTACCCCAAGTTTTATAACGTGAAGTAATAAAAAAGCTTGCTATTATAGGTCACTCAAAACTTAATTCTTAATGATAAATCAGGATCATTCGTCTTTCAGGTATTTTACAGGATTGCTATTGGCTGCTCTCAGGGACTGATAACCTACTGTGATGGTCACCAAAACAATGATTGTAATCAGCGTCATCGCAAAAGTGATCCAGGAAATATCAATTCTATAATGATAGTTTTCCAGCCAACCACTGATGAAATAAATAACCACCGGAATGCCTATGGCAAATGCAGCAATTACCCATTTGGCAAAGTCTTTGAAAATCAAGCTGATCAAACCCTTTACTTCGGCACCAAGAACCTTTCTTATACTGATTTCCTTTTGCCTTTTTTCAATAATAAACAGGGTAAGACCATATAACCCAAGACATGCAATGATGATGGAGATTATTGAAAATAGTGTAATCAATGCCATGTAGCGCTGTTCGGATTCATATAGTCGATCAATGCGATCATTCATAAAAGTGTAATCAATGGATTTGGTAGCTCCTAGATTCTTCCACATTGCTTCTATTTCTTCCATCTTTGAAGAAAGTCCTGTCATTTCCATTTTGCAGGTAATGTATCTGTGTACTGCATGCTCGGCAGTTCTGTGAAACATCAATGTAGGGGCTACTTCATTTTGAAGGGATTCGAAATTGAAATCTTCAACTACTCCCACCACATTGATGCTCGTCTCACCAATTTTGATCACATTATTATTTTCAGGAGTAAACTCAAAAGCCTTCATTGCGGCTTCATTGAGAATCACAGAATTGCGTTGATCACCTTCAGAATCAGGAAGGAAGTGATTGCCATATTTGATCTCAATGTCGTAGGTATCAAAAAAATGAGCGTCGAGATAAGTAAAGCGCATTCTGAGGGGGTCTCCAGTCCAGCCATCAGGACGGACGAACATAAAACTTCGCGTCCAAAAAGTAGGAACTGACCGGCTCATGGTTACCGCTTTCATATATGATTTGGATTTGAGTTCATTTTTGAAGGTATTCAGCTTAACAATACCCTGATCCCGATCAAGAAAGTCACCTGCTGACGCATTGATAATAAGTGTTTCTCCCGGATCAAAACCCATGTCTTTATCAGCCATGTAGTAAATTTGATTTCTTATAAGTAGTGTGCTACTAATCAGGAATACCGCGATAGCAAACTGAACAATAACAAGGGCATTTCTTAACCCAACGGATTTGCCAAAACTGAATTTTTGCCTGAGAACATCAAGCACTTTCACTGAAGAAAGGTAGAGTGCCGGATAGCTTCCGCTTAAAAAGCCCAGTAGAAGCGTGAGCATAAAAATGAAGACGAGCACTTGGGTAATGGGGTATTGTAAAAGTGAGATGGTCACACCAAAAAACTCATTGAAATAGGGTGTGCCTAAAAGCACCAGCCCAACTCCAAAAAGTGCGGAAAGAAGAGAAACCACCATGGCTTCCGTCATGAATTGCGATCGCAGCTGTCCTTTAAAGGCTCCCAAAACCTTGCGTAGCCCAATTTCTTTAGATCGTTGTGAAGCCTGAGCTGTAGACAGGTTCATGAAATTGATGATGGCGATCAGTAAAATTCCTAGGCCAATAAAGACCAAAGTCCGGGCATCTTTTTTGCTGCCAACAAAATTGTCATAGTAGGCGGTATAAGGGAGTAATTTGAAGTTGGTATTGTCCATCACCTCTGCTCCCCAGATGGACTCCACTAAATTGGGGAATGCTAACTCGAGAGATTGTGCACTATTCGGGTCATCCAATAACACATAGGTTTCAATGAATGAATTGTCCCATCTGCTGGCATAGCGAGGGTAAAAAGGTAAACCTTCCATTTGAATCACCATATTGGGTTGCAGAGAAGTATTAGTGGGGTATTCTGCCAGAATACCGGAAACATAAAAGCGAAGTGTGGTGTCCTCATCGGGGATGAATAGCTCCATTTCTTCTCCAATGGCATTTTCTTTTCCAAAATACTTGAGGGCAATTTCGGGAAGGAGAACAATTGATGATTTGTCCTGAAAAGGTTGATCAGAGTTCCCAAACTTTAGCCTGAAACTAAATACATCAAAGAAGGACTCATCAGTGTAAAGGATGTTTTCTTCGATGTACTGGTTGTTTTTGATTACTCTGGCTTCAGTAGAATATACTCTTGCACCCGACTGAATGTCAGGGTACTCAGAGAGTAAGCGATCCTTCATGGGTACCCATGTATCATAAGTTGGCTGAGTACCATCAGGAGTGATACGCTCTTTATAGACTAAAAAGATGCTATCCTTCTTTTCGTGAAAGTCATCAAACGTGAGAATCTGGATAGCATACAGGAAGATCAGAATGAATGCAGCGACTCCCGTGGCGAGACCAAAAATATTGATGAAGGAGAAAGACTTACGTTTGAGTAGATTCCGAAAGGCAATCTTTAGGTAGTTTCTGATAATCATGGTATTGAGGGATAAATGATGAAAACTTCTAAGGTTGGACGGTTTAATAGACTTAAGACATTCCCATATGAACTTTCTACGTGCTGACTTCACCCCGATTGTATCTACACGCCAATGAAAAGCTTCATGCAGATCTCCCAGGATCTCATCTGCCAGCTCCGGTCTACAAAACCTGCTCAATAATTTGTCTGGCCAGTTAGGTGGTTGAGGGTTGGACTTCATGACCCTATGAAGTTTAGCTTAGGGATGAGTTTCCACATTT
The DNA here is from genome assembly GCA_040218045.1 of Marinoscillum sp. Taxonomy (GTDB): domain Bacteria; phylum Bacteroidota; class Bacteroidia; order Cytophagales; family Cyclobacteriaceae; genus Marinoscillum. The sequence goes on along the minus strand of JAVJQA010000006.1, from coordinate 26,248 downwards.
CATTTCGTTTATGCTGTAGATCTCTTGCAGCCTCAAATCCCTTATTGGTGGCTGTATAGATTCGTTTTCTTCTACCACCTCTTTCTGCGGTGGGTTCACCCATTTGCGAATTAACCAGACCCTTTTTCTCAAGGCGCTTCAGCACCACATGAATGGCCGGTAACGAAATGGATTGGTTGAGTTGCTTTTCATATTCTTTGGCAATGTCCACACCATAGGTTTCGTCTTTCATGAGGAGGATAATCAGAATGATTTCTTCAAGAACACCGAGCTGTAAATTCATATGATTAATAATGTTTAAGTAATCAATACGCATATGATTAATTTTTGTTTAACATATTGTTTTCAAAGCCTTTGAAAACAATCCGTGACATTTATTTACAAACCAAATGCACCAATAGTGAAGTATTCTCCGTTATTTCAGCAACTAACACTCCTAACCCATTATGTTGACATTGGAAAATATCCACAAATCCTATCATCTGGGGAAGCAAACCATGCATGTCCTCAAAGGGATTGATCTAAAAGTGGAAGAAGGTGAACTTGTCTCAATTATGGGCTCCTCTGGCTCAGGAAAGTCTACCTTGTTGAATATTCTCGGAATCCTTGATAGTTATGATGAAGGTGCTTATACCTTGGGAGGTCATTTAATCAAAAACCTCTCAGAAGGTAAGTCAGCAAGGCTTAGAAACGAACTCATTGGTTTTGTATTTCAGTCATTCAATCTTTTGAACTTCAAGAATGCCATTGAGAATGTTGCTCTGCCCCTCTATTATCAGAAGATGAGCCGTAAAAAGCGAAATGTCATAGCAGAAGGATACCTGGAAAGAGTTGGCCTAAAGGAGTGGGCGCATCATCTTCCAAACGAAATGTCAGGAGGGCAAAGGCAGCGTGTGGCTATTGCCAGGGCTTTGATTACCAATCCCAAAATAATTTTGGCGGATGAACCAACAGGAGCGTTGGACAGCACTACTTCACAGGAGGTGATGAATATTTTCAAAGAAGTTAATGATTCGGGTAAGACCATCCTCATTGTGACCCATGAAAACGAAGTGGCGGCAGAAACACAGCGCGTCATAATGATCAAAGATGGACTGATACTAAGCGAAAACTACGACATGAGCCATGTTTGATTTAGATAAGTGGCAGGAAATATTTCAGGCGATAGCCAAAAACAAAATGCGAACTTTTGCCACCGCATTTGGGGTGTTTTGGGGAATTCTGATGTTGATTTTACTTCTTGGCGCTGGTCAGGGTCTTCAGAATGGAGTGCAGCAGAGCATGCTCCTGGACGCCATCAATAGCATTTGGATCATACCAGCTCGCACATCAATGTCGCATGAGGGCATGCCATCTGGCAGAGATCATCCTTTCCAGGAGGAGGATTTGGAATCTGTTGACTCGGAGATCAAGGGCATTGAATTCATGTCACCTGAAAACTGGATGTCTGGTAATTATATCGTTAAATACAAAAATCGAGGAAGTGCTTTTGGCGTATATGGAACCAGGTCAGATTACTTCGACATCAAAATCACCATGAAAACAACTTCTGGTCGGTCACTCAATGTACTTGATGACAGGGAGAAACGTAAGGTCTGTTATATCGGAAGCCGAGTGGCGGAATCCATTTTTCCTGAAGGAATTGACCCTGTTGGTGAATACCTGGATATCAAGGGAAGTATGTTTCGCATCGTAGGCCTTTTTGAATTTGAAGCATCCAACCAAATGGATCAGGCTTCAAGGATCTATGTGCCATTCTCCACATTTCAGCAGATTTTCAATCCTGAAAAGTCAGTTCACCTCTTTGCAGTAACTACTGCCGATGGAAGAGCCGGTAAAGAGCTCGAAGCAGACATATTGGAATTACTTAAAATTCGTCAAAGCATTCACCCGGATGACGATCAGGCATTTTGGGTGCACAACCAGGAGGAAAACTTCCGTCAGGTACAGGGTCTTTTCAACGGAATCAAAACATTTATTTGGATTGTAGGCATTGGCACATTGACTGCCGGGATCGTTGGGGTGAGCAATATTATGATCATCGTGGTGAAAGAGCGCACCAGAGAGATTGGTATACGCAAAGCTATGGGAGCCACACCTAATTCAATAATTGGTTTAATACTCCAGGAATCTATTTTTATTACCGCTCTTGCCGGATACTTAGGATTGTTTTTTGGGGTAGTCCTGCTGGAATCGGTGAATTATGCACTCGAAGCAATGGGCGCCGACATTGAATTTTTCACGCGGCCAGAAGTCAACTTTCAGGTAGCTATTTCGGCCTTAATTATTTTGGTCTTTGCCGGCGCATTTGCCGGATTGTTTCCTGCAATCAGAGCTGCCAATATCAAACCTATAGAAGCCCTAAAAGAAGATTGATATGTTTGATCAGGATAAATGGGAAGAGATTTGGCAAACGATAAAGAAGCACAAGTTGCGCACTGCACTTACTTCTTTTGGTGTCTTCTGGGGGATTTTTATGCTGGTTCTTCTACTCGGAGCCGGTAATGGCCTGCACAATGGTGTACTGCAGAATTTCGATATCGCAAAAAATGCTGTTTTCGTTTGGACAGAGGTCACTTCGGTTCCCTACGCAGGTTTTCAGGCTGGCCGATCCATTGATTTAACAAACGAGGATTTCAAGGCCCTGCAAGCACTGGATGGGATCAAGGTTGTATCTCCGAGAATTCGTGTGAGTTCAAGATTTGGTGGGGGACAGATTACCATGAGTTATGACAACAAAGACGTGTCCTATGCCTTGATGGGCGATTATCCGCAGTATCTGGATATTCAACCACTTTGGATAACCGAAGGACGTTTCATCAACCCGATTGATATAGCCCAAAAGCGCAAAATCGTTGTGTTGGGTCGACGGGTTAAGGATGATTTATTCCAGGATAGAGCGGCAATTGGTGAGTTTATTCGGTTAAATGGGGTGCCGTTTAAAGTGGTTGGAATATTTGATTCCAAAGCTTCCGGCGAGGACGCACGCAATGACATTCAGATTGCACATATTCCTGCTACTACTGCTCAGCAAACCTTCAATATGGGAGAAAGTATTGGTTGGTTTGGGTGTATCCCAAAAGATGGAGTATCAGGATTCGAAGCAGAACAAATGCTTAAAGAAAACTTGAGAAAGCGACATAAGATTGCCCCCAATGACCGCCAGGCTTTGGGTAGTTTCAATGTAGAGGAAGAGTATAAAGAAATGCAAGGTTTGTTTTCAGGAATAGCGGCATTTAGCTGGTTGGTGGCCATTGGAACCATTCTGGCGGGCATGATCGGAGTGGGCAACATCATGCTCATCATTGTAAAAGAACGCACCAAAGAGATAGGTATACGAAAATCCATTGGAGCTCAACCATGGTCAATCGTTAGCATGATTATCCAGGAGTCTATGGTGATTTCCGGAGTGTCGGGCTATATGGGGCTTGTCGTGGGAGTTGCGCTCATTGAAGGCATTCGATTCGCGATGGAGGAATTTGGAATACAGAGTGAATTTTTTGCTAACCCGGAAATTGATTTTCAAGCAGCATTTTCAGCAATTACTGTCCTTTTGGTTTCTGGTGTAATCGCCGGATTAATTCCAGGGATCAAGGCGGCAAGAGTAGATCCTGTAATTGCACTTCGTGATGAATAACTGAATCTAACTAACTCAAATAACTGATGAAACGATTTTTTGTAGGACTTTTTATTTTAATTATAATAGCTGCCTTTATTGGCACTGGCTACTTTCTTTATCAAAAATCTGAAGAACCGCCTGTGTTATTCGAAACGGATCAGCCTTTTAGAACGGATATTATTAAAAAAACCATAGCTACAGGCTCAATAGTACCCAGAAAGGAAGTGGCACTGAAATCTCAGGTGTCTGGTGTGGTGGAAAAGCTCTACCTGGTAGAGGGTGCACAAGTGAAAGTGGGAGATCTAGTAGCTAAAATTAAAATAATCCCAAACGTGGTGGCATTGAACAATGCACAGGCCCAATTGTCTACAGCCCGGATCAGTTTTGAGAATACAGACAAAGAGCTGAAAAGACAAAAGGAGTTATTTGATGAGCGCGTGATTTCTGAATTTGATTACAATCAATTTCTGCTCGATTTTAAACTGCGAAAGCAAGAACTTGAAGCGGCCGAAAACAACCTGGAACTCATTCGGGAAGGGTCTTCTAAAAAAACGGGGAATTCTTCCAATCTGGTCCGGTCAACTGTAAGTGGAATGATTCTGGACATTCCGGTGAAAGAAGGAACCTTCATCATCGAATCAAATACCTTCAATGAAGGAACAAGCATTGCAACTATTGCGGACATGAGCGAGATGATTTTTGAAGGGAAAGTAGATGAATCTGAAGTGGGTAAAATAAGTGAGGGAATGGATTTGGCGCTTTCGGTTGGCGCAATAGAAGGAGTAGTTTTTGATGCCCAACTTGAGTTTATTTCTCCAAAGGGTGAAAATGATGAAGGCGCCATCAAGTTTGATATCAAAGCTGCTGTTTCGCTCAAAGACGATTATTTTCTGAGAGCAGGATATAGTGCCACAGCTGATATTATCCTTCAGAAAGTAGAAGATGTACTGGCAATCAAGGAGAGCAACCTGATTTTTGATGGAGAGGAGATCTTTGTGGAGGTACAAGTGGCAGATCAGAAATTTGAACGAAGAACGGTCGAAACAGGCTTGAGTGATGGAATCAATATTGAGATTGCTCAGGGACTTTCTGAAAGTGAAGTCATCAAAAAATTCTAATATAAAATCCATTTGACAAAAATCTGTAACGACTGCCTGCAACTTTCGTATAGCATGTCATGCAGAAATTGATTTTGATCGTGGTAGTTGCGACTGTGATGTTGGCATGCAAGTATGAAGCAGAAGAGGCACAAAAGGTGGTTGATGCCGCCATTAAGGCGCATGGCCAGGATCAATTAACGGATACCAGGGTTTCATTCACCTTCAGGGATAGAACTTACACGGTATCACGGACAGATTCGACATATACGTACACCCGAATGTTTATTGATTCCCTGGAGTTGATAGAAGATGTGCTGATCAATAGCACTGAATTTGTGCGGTTAGTCAATGGAGATACTTCCAGTCTTCCGGATAGCATGGTTACCAAATACAGCAACTCGGTCAACTCGGTTCTTTACTTTGTGCAGTTGCCTTATCTCTTAAATGATATGGCGGTAGTAAAGTCGTATGAAGGCACACAAACCATAGATAACAACATCTACGACATAATCAAGGTGCAGTTTAAACCTAAAGGTGGAGGCAAGGACTATGAGGACGAGTATCGCTATTGGTTTAACCAAAAAAATCACCTCTTAGATTATATGGCATACAGTTACGAGACTGATGGTGGCGGAGTGCGCTTCCGTGAAGCTTTCAACCGATTAGAGCGAAATGGGATCATGTTTCAGGATTATGTGAACTATGAAGTTCCTGTTGGGACGCCACTTCAGAAGATACCATTACTATATGAAGCTGATAAATTAAAGGTATTGTCAAAAATTATCAACGAGAAAATATCCGTTCAACGACTTTAGGATAACTACCTAGGATCCCCACTCATAGTTTTCCGGCTTTTAGAAAAGGCAAGCATAAGCAGAACCAAACCACCTAGTGAAAGCGGAATACTCAGGATTTGACCCATATTGAGTACCATACCTTCTTCGAATGCTTCCTGATTCATTTTAAAGAATTCATCCCCGAACCTTAATGCCCAGAGCAAAGCCATGAATAAGGAGAAATTGAACCCTTGAGGCAATGTAAACCGCTTCTTATTCCAGAAATAGAAAAACAGCAGCATCAGCAGGATACAATAACCTGCTTCATACAGTTGGGCAGCATGGCGAGAGATCCCCAAACCATAAATCTCTGCTACAGCATGACCATCTTCGTTATAGAATTTGTAGGCCAGTGGTTGGTCATTACCAAAATCAATATGCTCTACCACCTCAGTATAGGTTACAAGTGCGTTCCTCAGTTGGTTTTCAAAGAAGTTTTTGTCCACTTGTGTCAACTCCACTCCACGGTTATAGATGATTTTGGCCGTTATAGGGTGAAGACCTGGTTGATCACTGACCATGTCGCCCCCTTTTTCAAAAACTACCTGATCAATCTTACGGTCATCATAGCTGAGTACATCCTCGGTATACCTGGAATAAACCACACCCATTTCACTGTTGGTCATAGTACCTTCCATCTCTGAGTTGAAGAAATTTCCAGTTCGGATCATGGCACCTGTAAGCGCCACTACGATCACAAGCCTATCAATCATCCATACAAAACGGTATTGAGGGTATTTTTTAGTAAAAAGATAGATCGCAATAAGAATCCCAATGGCTCCTCCGTGGCTGGCCAGTCCACCTTCCCAGACTTTGAGTATTTCTATTGGGTTGCTGAGATAAAATCCCGGGTTGTAAAACAAACAGTGACCCAATCGCGCTCCGATAATGGTTCCCAATACCATGAACACAGTCAGCTTCTCAATATCTTTTTCAGGGCGGCCTTCTTTTCTGAAAATCCAGAACATGACCTGCTGAGATACAATAAACCCGCCAGCGAAGAGCAGGCCATACCATCTTACAGGTCTGTCAGCCATTAGCCCAGTCCATTCAAGAGGAATTGTGAAGATGTCAGGGTCAGGGCTCCAGATAAGGAAATTAAGAATGAATTCCATTGATTAGTTTGTTTTCCAAAAATAAGGTGTGAACAACATCAGCACCGTAAAAAGCTCAAGTCTACCAAGTAGCATTAAAAATGACAGCAGCCACTTACCAGGCGCTGAAATCGCAGCAAAGTTATCAACCGGCCCCACATCTCCAAGTCCCGGACCTATATTTCCAAGGCAGGTAGCTACAGAACCTATGGCCGTATTAAAATCTGCTCCCAGCATGCCCATGGTAATAGATCCAAAGGCAAAGATGAATATATAGATCATGATGAAGGCCAGGATATTGTAGGTAATCTCCCGTGATACGGCTTTGCCATTAAACCTTACGGGAATTACTGCATTGGGATGCAACTGCCGCTTGATTTCTAAAATACTATTTCTGATCAGGATCAAGTGCCGGACTATTTTCACACCACCGGCAGTACTGCCCGCCGAGGCACCAAAGAACATCATAAAGAAAAACAAGGCAGTAATGAATGGAGTCCAGGCCGTATAGTCAGCGGTAATATATCCTGTGGTGGTGACTATAGAAACGATTTGAAACAGCGCATCACGCATGGACTGCTCAAAGCTATTGTTACTCACATTATAAATGACAATGCCAACTATGATGCTAGCTATAATACAAAATCCTGCATAGAACCGGAATTCCTCATTGTTAAGTACCTTCTTAAACTTTTTGTGCAAAGCGAAGTAGGTCATGGTGAAATTGGTGCCTGCCAAAAACATAAACATGATGATCACATACTGAATAAAAGGCGATGTGTAGTAAGCGATACTTGCATTTTTAGTAGAAAAGCCACCAGTTGCCATGGTAGTAAGAGCGTGGTTGATGGCATCATAAAATGACATTCCTCCCACCCAGAGTAAGATCGTCTCAGTAAATGTTAATCCCAGGTAAATCAGCCATAATCTCTTGGCAGTCTCTTTGATTCGGGGTTGAAGTTTGTCAGGGGAGATTCCCGGTGCTTCTGCAATAAAGAGCTGCATTCCACCAATTCCTAAAATTGGGAGAATAGCCACCGTGAGCACAATAATCCCCATTCCTCCGATCCATTGTGTAAGGCTTCTCCAGAAGAGTATGCCTTTATTTACTGATTCTATATCTGTCAAGATTGTAGCTCCCGTTGTAGAGAAGCCACTAAGTGTTTCGAAAAAAGCGTCAGTAAGATTGGGTATGGATCCGCTAAGGATATAAGGGAGCGAACCAAAAAATGACATGATCAGCCATCCAAAAGTCACCACCACATAGCCATCTCTTTTTTTGATTTCTTTCGTGAGGTTCCTTTTGGAGAAAATCCACATCAAGTATCCGATCAGGGCAGTAATAAACGCCGATCCGATAATTGACCAGAGATCGCCTTCATGATAATAAAGACTAAATGGTATGCAGGTCAACATAAAAGCGCCGTTGAGCATCAACAAGGTGCCCAGGATATTTACGATGACGCGATAGTTAAAAAGCATAGTTAGTTAAAGAATCCCTCCACTTTATGAATACATTCAGATTTGGAGAGCACTACTACCCTATCCTTGGGCTGGAAGTGGAAGTTGCCACGTACGGTGTGACCAACTCCTTTTCTAATTACCCCACCTATAATGGCAGTTTTGGGGAATTCCAAATTTCTCAATTCGTGTTGAAGGATTTTGGCGTCAGGTTGAACTTCAAATTCCAGGATTTCAGCATCTACACCGTGAATACTGGTTAGATTTAAGACTTGTCCTTTTCGAATATACCTGAAAATAAAGTTGGCAGCTATGAGTTTCTTATTGATTAGGGTATCAACCCCAATATTTTGAGAAAGGTGGATATAATCGATGTTTTCTACAGCTGCGATGGTCTTTTTCACTCCGTTGTTCTTAGCTACCAGACATGAGATGATGTTGGTTTCAGAGTTGCCAGTTACGGCTATTACGGCGTCCATCCGGTCTATTCCTTCTTCTTTCAGTAGGTCAATATCCCTACCATCTCCATTGATGATCATGGTGTCTGTGAGCTCATCGGCCAGGGCGAAGCACTTTTCTTTGTCTTGTTCTATAAGCTTGATATTGTATTTCTTGCTCAGCTGCTTGGCGGTGTTGATGCCTACTTTACTTCCGCCCAGGATCATGATGTTTTTTATCTCGATACTCTCCTTACCAGCTAATGACATTACCCTGTCGATACCACTTGGCTCCGTGATAAAGTAAGCATGGTCATTGAGCAAGAACTGATTTTCACCATGTGGAATAATGGTTTGACTATCACGGAGGATGGCTACCGTAGTGAAATTATGATCAGGGTTGAGGTAAGCAGTCTCTGTTAGCGATTTATCTTTGAGTGCAGAATTTTCGTCTACAGTAATCCCAATTAGGGATAGCATTCCTTTCTCAAATTCAAAAGTATCCGTGAGCGCGGATTGTTTGAGCAACCGCTTGATCTCTCGTGCTGCCAAAGATTCAGGAGAGATGATTTCATCAATTCCCAGATTTTTGAGATCACATTTTTCACGTTGATGAAGAAACTCTGAGTTGGAAATACGTGCAACTGTTCTCTTTGCACCCAGATTTTTACCAATGATTGCCGTGGTAAGATTGGTTTCTTCAATAGAAGTTACTGCTATCAGGAGGTCTGCCTTTGAGACGTTGGCTTCTTCCAAAACACTTATTGACGTACTGCTGCCACGAATAGTATGTACATCCAGATGGTTAGAAGCATGTTCTAAAACTGCAACATCCTGATCAATTAGGATGATATCTTGCTCTTCATATGCCAGAAGCTTGGCCAAATGGAAACCTAAATCTCCTGCACCTGCAATGATTATCCTCATAGCAATTCCTTATAGGTAGGCAAATATAAAATAAACACTAGCCAGACAACCAAACATATTTGGCATATTCGATGAGTTACTTTTCCCATGGGGTGGATGCTATTTAACACTTGCTCAACTCTTTGATTTGACATTCTTAAAATAAGCTTTCGAGGCTCCTATCACCTTTGGAGCTAATAATATTGCACCGATCATTGTGGGTATGGCCATCAACCCGTATGCTATAAAAACGAGGTTGACAACTATACTCAAACTAGAGACAGACCCGATGAGAATCAATGCGATATACCAGTAATCAAACAGTTTTCCATACTTTACACCGATCAAAAATGATAGACACTTTCTACCATAATAAGCGAAACCAAACACGGTAGTTATCGCGAAGATCACCACACATACCAACAAAATGATTGGCCCTATTCCCGGTAAGCTTTTAGCGAAGGCACTGGTTGTCAGTAGAATGCCATTTGCTTCTCCAGAGTTCCACACATTGGTAATTATTATGCAGAGACCGGTCATGGTGCAGATAACAAGTGTATCTATGGCTGGTCCCAGCATGGCTACCAACCCTTCTCTCACAGGCTCTTTGGTTTTTGCTGCGCCATGCATCATTGGAGCTGTCCCGATACCGGCTTCATTAGAGAAAGCAGCTCGTTTGGCACCTTCAAGGATGATCATTCCTACTGCGCCTCCTAGAGCCGCTTTTGCCGTAAAGGCATCTTCAACGATAAATGCGAATGAGGGCAGGATTTCTGAGAAATTCATTAGTAGAATGATTAGTACACTGCCTGTATACAGCAGAACCATACCCGGGACAAGCTTCGACGCTACATGCCCAATTCTTTGAATTCCACCCAGAATGACTGCTGCTACCAGAATCGCTATAATTATTCCAAGTCCTAAATTGGTGTAGAAAATGTTGGACGTAACAAGACCATTTGGCTCCAGGAAAACATCTCTTACTACAGCCACCATCTGATTGGCCTGAAAGACGGGTGTAGCACCAAAAAAGCCAACCACTGCAAAGAATGAAGCAAGTGGCATCCATTTTTTACCAAGCCCTTCCCTTATATAGTACATTGGGCCACCTTGTAGCTGGCCTTCTGAGTCTCTACCACGATACATGACTGCAAGCGTGCAGGTGAAGTATTTGGTAGCCATACCGAAGAAGGCGCTGATCCACATCCAAAATAACGCACCGGGGCCACCAGAGAAAATCGCCAGGGCCACACCGCTGATGTTTCCCATCCCGATGGTAGCAGCGAGCGCACCTGATAAGGCTTGAAAATGATTGATATCTCCAGGGTCGTTGGGGTCATCATATTTTCCCCGAAGGACATTCACCGCATGACCGAAATATCGGAAAGGCAGAAACCTGGAATAAATCATAAAAAACAGCCCGCCACCTAAAACAAGAATAAGCAAAGGCATACCCCAGATGAAGGCAGTAACATCAGCAAAGAACTGTTCTAAATTCATAGAGCGGATTTTTCTTCGAGTAGTGGCTTCAGGTAGGGCCATACGTTTTCTGCCACTATTTCGTGTCCTTCCGGCGTGGGGTGTATTCCATCAGATAAATTGAGATCAGCAATTCCGGCTACATCTTTAAGTAAGAAAGGAATGAGTTCAGTTTCGCTTTCCCGCGCGATTTCCTTAAACATCTCACGGAACCTTCCAGTGTATTCCTTGCCAAGATTAGGGGGAACCTGCATTCCTGCCAGGATGATCTTCACCTCAGGATTGGCCTTTCTCACTTTTTCGATAATGCCCTTCAGGTTTTTTTTAGTTTCATCAAGGTCTAGCCCGCGCAACCCATCATTTGCGCCTAGCTCCAGTATAAATATGTCCGGGACAGTTTGAAGAACCCACTCAATTCTATTTAAACCTCCAGCCGATGTTTCTCCGCTAAGCCCGGCATTGACTACTTTGTACGCATAGCCCAGAGAATCCAGTCTTTCCTGAATCAGGGCGGGGAATGCTTCGCGTACCTCAAGGTTATACCCTGCTGTGATGCTGTTGCCAAAAAACAAAATGATGGGAAGGTTGGTGTTGACTTCCTGGACACTTGCTGCTTGCTTATCTTCGGTTTTTTCGTTGTTTTGTGATGACTTTGGATCACCACAGCTACTAAATAATAGCTGAAAGCCTATAATAAGCCAGACTATGTATTTGATCATATTGAAGAGTCTTGGATCTTTTGGTTCAGTTTTAATCTGATGTAAGTCTCGAATTTAATAAACATGATTCAAGTGAATTCGTTTTTACTGTTTTAAACTCTCTTAAATGTCAACAATTCTTCAAGTAGAATCACTTACCAAAACATTCAAAAGCGGCCAACGCCAAATAAAAGTACTAGATGACATTAATTTTTCCCTTGAGCAAGGCAAAAGTATGTCGATTGTAGGGCCTTCAGGTAGCGGAAAGACCACACTCCTCGGTCTTTGCGCCGGGTTAGACCGAGTAACAGAAGGGACTATTTCACTGGACAATATATTGCTCAACAAATTGAGTGAGGATGACCTGGCCCAGCTCCGCAATCAGGAAGTAGGTTTTATTTTCCAAAATTTCCAGCTCATCTCCACCTTAACGGCACTCGAAAATGTAATGGTTCCGTTGGAGCTGAGAGGAGAGAAAAACATTGCACCATTTGCCAAGGAGTTACTGACAAGGGTGGGCTTAGGCGATCGAATAGACCACTACCCAAGCCAACTCTCAGGTGGTGAACAGCAGCGGGTGGCTATAGCCAGGGCCTTTGCCAACAAGCCCAAAATTCTTTTTGCTGATGAACCTACAGGTAATCTGGATGAGGAAACGAGTCATTCCATAGAATCTTTACTTTTCGAAATCAATAAAGAACAGGGAACTACACTGGTAATTGTAACCCATGATGATTCATTGGCTCAAAAGACTGATAAGATTGTAAAACTTAAAGGAGGCAGAATTGTCAACTAAGCAATCAACCTTGTAATCCATGATTCAGTCAACTATAGCACCAAACTTTCATAACACAACTCAGGGTGGATAAAAAGACCAAAATAGAACCTTCAAAATATTCAACCACCTGGCCACTAAAAATGGCTTGGAGGGACAGTCGCAAGAGCAAAGGAAAGCTCATGTTGTTTATCCTATCTATCAGTCTTGGTATTGCGGCATTAGTTGGGATTACCAGTTTCAGGGAGAACTTATTAAAAGAGATTGATCAGCAGGCAAAGACCCTGATCGGTGCTGATATTGAAGTAAAAGGGAATCAGCCATTGCCAGATAGCCTGATGCTGGCGTTTTATGAGCTGGCACCTGAGATGTCGCGCGAGACTTATTTCGCTTCAATGGTGTATTTTCCAAGAACAGATGGCACCAGGCTTGCCCAGGTACGCGCATTATCAGGTGCTTATCCCTATTATGGTGAAATAGAAACAGAACCAGCCAGTGCTTCACGCGAATTTCAAAAAGGTCAATTTGCCCTGGTAGATGAGAAGTTGATGATCCAATACAATGTAGAGATTGGTGATTCTGTGAAAGTAGGTGAACAGCAATTTGAAGTTATAGGCAAGCTCCAGAAGATTCCTGGTCAGACGGAGATCGGAGCTACGGCAGCTCCTGTGGTGTACATTCCATACAACACACTGGATCAAACCGATCTTCTGCAAAAAGGGAGCCGGGTAAATTATTTAAGCTATTTCCAGTTTAGTGATAAAGTAGACACCACCGGGAAGTGGTCAAAGTTGGTCCAGGTAGCGGATAAGCAGGGCTACCAGATTGATGACATAGAGGAACGGAAAGAAGATACTGGCCGGGCATTTAAAGACCTGACCAATTTCCTCGAGTTAGTAGCCTTCACTGCACTCCTCCTGGGATGTATCGGTGTGGCCAGCTCCATGTATGTATACAGTCGTGAAAAGGTAGCAATTGTTGCTACGCTGAGATGTTTGGGCATGCGATCCGCCCAGGCTATTTCCATTTTTCTGATTCAGGTAGGGATTTTCGGTTTTATTGGGTCAGCTTTGGGTTCCTTGCTAGGAGTAGGCCTTCATGTGTATTTACCCATTCTGGTAAAGGACTTTATACCTGTTGATTTGGTGCCATCATTTTCATGGCTTTCCGTACTTAGTGGTATTGCAATTGGGGTGGTGGTGTCGGTGTTGTTTGCCTTGATTTCATTGGTTTCACTGCGTAATGTTAGCCCGCTTCAAGCCATTCGGTCAGATTCAGAATCCACCAAATTCAAATTGGATTGGATGCAGGTGTATGTGGGCATTGTCATTCTGGCGTTTCTACTATTGCTGGTGTATTTACAAATACGATCTCTCTGGGATGCAGCAATCTTTACCTTCGGGTTGTTCCTGGCTATTGTTATTCTTGGGCTGATAGGACGTGGGTTGGCTTTTATGATCAAAAAAGTGCTACCGGACAGCTTTCCTTATGCATGGCGGCAAGGTTTGTCTAATCTATACAGGCCTCACAATCAGACTTCTTTGCTCATTACTACACTTGGATTGGGAACGGCGTTTATTGCCACATTGCTGTTTATGCAAGACCTTTTGGTTGGTAGAGTGACGATTACCGGAGCTAACGACCGGCCAAATACCATTCTTTTTGATATACAAACCCCGCAAAAAGATGATGTGAGACAATTGACCCTGGACTATGACCTACCAGTGCTTCAGGAAGTACCCATAGTCACCATGAGGGTAGAAGAGATCAATGGAGTGACAAAACGAGAAGCTGAGCAGGACACTACCAATCACATGCCAGACTGGGCATATAATCGTGAGTACAGGATCACCTACCGAGATAGCCTAATAGATTCTGAAACGCTTATTGAAGGAGAATGGATTGGAAATACAAGTCCCGGAGACTCTATATTCATTTCTGTGGCCAGCGGATATGCTGAGAACCTGGATTTGAAACTTGGGGATGAAATACTCTTTAACGTACAGGGTGCACTAATCAAAACTTATGTAGGCAGTTTTAGGGAGATTGACTGGCGCCGGGTACAGACTAATTTCCTAGTGCTCTTCCCAACTGGTGTGCTGGAAAAAGCTCCGCAGTTTCATGTGCTGATCACCAGGATCCAAAACAATAACCTCTCTGCCAGGTATCAGCAGGCAGTGGTGCGTAGTTACCCAAACATCTCCATTATTGATCTGGAATTGATTCTAAAGACGCTTGAAGATATTTTGGGCAAGATTGCCTTTGTGATTCAGTTTATGGCTTTTTTTAGTATTGGTACCGGGGTGATTATGCTGATTAGCTCCATCGTGCTCAGTAGATTTCAGAGGATGCGCGAAAATGTTTTGCTGCGAACGATCGGTGCGTCAAGCCGCAAGCTGTGGACGATTATATTCGCTGAGTATTTCTTTTTGGGGAGTATAGGAGCCCTTTCAGGAATCCTCATTGCAACAATCATCACCACACTTTTAGGGAAGTTTGTTTTCGAATTTGTTTTCATTCCAGACTTTGTACAAATTCTCTTGCTAACTCTGGCAGTGACAATGATGACTGTCTTCATAGGGCTATTTAACAGCCGGGATATCATCCGCCAGAGTCCTTTGGAAGTATTAAGGAGGGAAATCTAATTTCATTTATCCTCGATACCACACTCTTACAATTTGATACCAGTTGGAGCTTGACTCCCCAGCTGTCCAAAGCTCGGTATCTGTGCTCCCATCCTCATCTTTTTCATGGATATTGGGAAGTAGCACAGTTTCTACATTGACTACTTCATATTGAGAATTTTCGGCAATCCAGACGTTGGCAATATCCAGAACTTCCTGAAAGGTTTGCATTTTTCCTGATTTAAACATTCCACCTTTAGTTTTTTCAGGGACAAAGTCAATAGCAATAAGTGACATAAATAATTGGCGATTTAGGTTAATTAAAGTGCTGAAAATATGAAATTTTCCAATATAAAACTAGATAAAAGTAAGATTGAAGTTTTTTGTTGGCATTATTTCTGGTATTGGTATCTTTAAAAACCAAAGCCACCTTAATATGAAAAAGTACTACAATCTATGTGTGATCCTCGGCCTGGCAACAATCTTACTTGGTTGTGCAAGTGGTAAAAATGCCTTGAAAAAAGGTGATTATGACAAAGCCGTGGCCCAGGCGATCAACAGGCTAAGGTCAAACGATGACCATAAAAAAGCCGCCTCTACTTTGAAGAAGGCTTACAGGTTTGCTGTGGAGGCACACATGACCAATATCAAAAGAGCCAATGTGTCCAATGATCCACTGAAATGGGAAGCAGTGGCATGGGGATACCAAAACATCAACAACATGGCCGATCAGATCCTAAGATGCCCTGGCTGTAGAGATGTGGTGCCTAACCCGGTTAGATATGACTCTGAGCTCGCCAATGCGAAAAGAAATGCGGCAGATGTAAGGTACGACATGGGTGTGGCAGCATTGAACTTCAAGCGTGACCGTACGAAAGCTATTGAAGCACATGAGCATTTTCTTATGGTGCAGAATTTTGTGCCACGCTATAAGGACGTAGAAGACAAATTGCGTGAAGCCATTTATTATGCAACCTTACGCGTGGTGGTAGAACCCATACCCTCTCCTTCCAGGATGCTGAGCATCAAGCATGAGTTTTTTGTCAATAAAATCAATGAGTATTTACATCACAATGTGATTAGCCCTTATGTGCAGTTCTACACACCAAGCGAAGCAGAAACTCAAAAGTTAGAGTATGTGGATCATGTAATCAGGATGGAATTTGATCAGTTCAGCCTTGGGAATGTTTACAGCAATAAAACCACCAGGGACGTGAGTAGAGATAGTGTGGTTATTGCTACCAGGGATGGTGAAAAAATATATGGTACCGTCAAGGCGAAATTGACCATCAATGAAAAGGCCATCACGGGAAATGGCTTGCTTGATTTTAAAATCTATGATAATGATCGCAACAAAGTGATCAGCCAGGAGAAGTTTCCAAGCGAATATGTTTGGTCTATCCGGTGGGCATCATTCAACGGAGATGAACGGGCGCTTAATGAAGAAGAGTTGGAGATGGTCAACCGAGTGGAGTCCTCAATACCAAGTCCACAGTGGATGTTTGAAGAGTTCACAGCTCCACTTTACGATCAGGCCATTGGAAAAATCCGAGCTTACTATCGAAACTATTAGTTTGGCATTCAATTTGGGAAGAGGAACCTGATCTCTAAGATTAAGATCATACTCAAAACAAATTGGACATGAAAAACTGGATGAAACCGGTGGTGCTTCTGCTGATGGTCAGCGGAACCCTATTGCTAAATTCTTGTGGTGGAAATGTAGATGACGAGGATGTAACTCCGATCACCCCGCTGATAGTGGGTGAATGGGAATATGAGTCAGCGGATATTTCTATCACTATAAACGACAAAGACATTTTTGACTATTACATGGAGTATTTCGAGCTTTCTGAGGAAGAAGCTCAGCTTTTGGTGGATACTTTCGAAGAGTCAATGAATGATTTTGACGGCATGAGCTGGACTTTTACCAATGATGGTAAGTACGTATTCACTGATAAGGAAGGTAATGAATCCGGTACCTGGGCACTTAGTTCAGACAAAAGTAAACTGACTGTGACCAGTGGTGGAGAGTCAGAGCAACTCAATGTCAACTTCCTAACACAAGCTAAACTCAAGGTTTCTTATACTGAGAGTTTTGAAGAAGATATGGATGAAGATGGCACCATGGAGGTTTTTGGCATCTCAATTATTCTTGAACTTAAGAAGTAAGGATGTACGAAGAAAGTACAAATCCCTGTCCAGTTTTGGACAGGGATTTTTGTTTCTACTCACCTGTACAGCAGTGATCAATCAATTGCGAAAAATATTCCCCGACCATTTCATAAACTTTCATATACCCACTGGAGTGCTGGGATTTAAGAAGGGAGGCTGAGTGGAGGAATCTTTTGGGACATGCAATTGGATCCGCACCAATAGAAAAGAACGCATAAAATGTATTTCATGCGCTCCTCTACTTTTGAAATCTGAATGGGTTAAATAACCTACTTAGACCAGTTGTCTCTAAGTGTTATTGTGCGGTTGAAGACAAGCTTATCGGATGTAGAATCTTGATCCACCCGGAAATAGCCAACCCGCTCAAACTGCACCTGATCTCCAATTTTGGCTGTTTTCAAAGAACCTTCCAACACGGCTTTGGAATTGATCTCCAGTGAGTCAGGATTTAAATGGTTTTTAAAATCGTCATCGATGGTGTTCAGGTTTTCTGTGTGGAACAGCCTGTCATAAAGCCGTATTTCGGCATTTACAGCATGCTTCACTGAGACCCATCCCAGCGTACCTTTTACTTTCTTGCCACTGGTATCCTGGCCACTTCGTGTTTCCGGATCATACTCAGCATAGATGGTCAAGATTTCACCGTTTGCATCTTTGTCATAACCTGTGCACTTGATGATGTAGGCATATTTTAGCCTAACCTCTCTGTCCGGGCCAAGACGGTACCATTTTTTCGGACTTGGTGGATTTTCAAGAAAATCAGCACGGTCTATATAAATCTCTCTGCCAAACATCATGTCACGTGTGCCTGCAGATTCATCTTCAGGATTGTTGACAGCAGTGAGTGTTTCTTCCTTATCCTCAGGCCAGTTAGTGATCACAAGCTTTACCGGATCCAGAATGCCGAAAACCCGGTTGGTCTTCTTATTAAGGTCTTCACGTACTGCATGCTCCAACACCGCCACATCTGTGATGCCATCTCTTCGGGCTACACCGATAGTTTGTGTGAATTTATTAATGGACTCAGGTGTAAATCCCCTTCTTCTGATCCCGGAAATTGTAGGCATGCGCGGATCATCCCATCCGGCCACATACTTTCCTTCCACCAGCTCCAGCAGTTTCCTTTTGCTCACTATAGTGTAAGAAAGATTCAGTCTGGCAAATTCAGTTTGTTTGGAAGGAAATATTTCCAGCTGATCAATTAACCAGTCATATAAAGGTCTGTGTACCTCAAACTCAAGTGTACAAAGAGAATGAGTCACGTTTTCTATACTATCCGACTGACCGTGGGCAAAGTCATAAGTCGGGTAAATGCACCAGTCATTGCCTGTGCGGTGGTGTGCTACGTGTTTGATTCTATACAGGATCGGATCACGCATGTGCATGTTTGGAGATGACATGTCTATTTTAGCACGAAGTACTTTCTCACCGTTTTGGTATTTCCCATCCTTCATTTCGTTGAAAAGCTGCAGGTTTTCTTCTACAGTTCTATGGCGAAAAGGGCTTTCCTTACCGGGAACGGTTGGGGTACCTTTTATTTCATTGAACGCTTCCTGGCTCAGATCATCCACATAAGCTTTTTCCTTTTTGATCAGCTCTACCGCAAAGTCAAATAATTGTGGAAAATAATCAGAGGCATAGTGCTCCCCATCCCATTCAAAACCCAGCCACTTCACATTGCTTTTGATGGAGTCTACATACTCCACGTCTTCTTTTTCCGGATTGGTATCATCAAACCTGAGGTTGCATTTGCCATTATATTTTTTGGCCAAGCCAAAATTGAGATGGATAGACTTGGCATGCCCAATGTGCAGATATCCATTGGGTTCTGGCGGAAAACGAGTCTGAATCTCCTGATGCTTACCGCTCTTCAGGTCGTTTTCGATCATTTGTTCAATGAAGTTCAGTGATTCTCTTTTTTCGCTTTCCATGGATGTATTGAAAATTTGTCCGCAAAGTAAATAGAAATGGGATAGAAAAGGGAGAGTTTGAGGAGGATAGTCAGTAGGAAAAGCACATTAAAAAAGGGAGCCATGCGTTCCATAGCTCCCTCTGAAACATAATATAAAGAGGATTCTACTCCATTGAGTAGCTTGGAGATGTAACGCAGTTTGTACTGGTGGGTTAATTATCAATAAGTTAAAAAACCTTAAATCAAATGTTAATGAAGTGTATTGGCGTCAAATGAGAACGGAAGAAGGAACGTGACGTCCTCTAAAACAACGAAACAACCATTCTTATCGCCCATGAGGATACGTATGGGGGTTTCCTGCTGGGAGGCGTACTCCAGCATTACTTGCCGGCAATTGCCACACGAAAAAGCGTCTGCCCATTGTTTCTTTTGATTTTGGGCTACGATGGCAATGGTTTCTACGGCTTGCTTTGATTGTGACTTTGCTGCAAACAATGCCACGCGCTCAGCACAAAGCCCTGAGGGGTAAGCTGCATTTTCCTGATTATTTCCAGTCACAACCGACTGGTCAGCCATTTTCACAGCACTACCCACAGTAAAGTTTGAATAAGGTGCGTGAGCTCCGGCCATGGCCTGTATGGCATGGTCAATAAGATGCAGATCATCTGAGTTTAATTCATCTTTTTTGAGGGTGTGGTATGAAATGTTGATATTCATTGAGACAAAAATGTGATTGGGTTGATTCCTCAATCTGGTTTTAGAAAAAGCTATAACTACTGATTTGCTCTACAAATCCTGAAGCTGAAGCAGGATAAACGATGATTCCGAAGACTGCACCATACACGGCACCATACAAGTGAGCATCGTGATTGATATTGTCACTCATATTTTTTCCCTGAAAGTAGGAGTAGAGTATGTAGAATATACCCAGGATAAATCCGGGGAACCCGATGATTCCGAAGAGATAGATTTTTTCTAACGGGAAATAGAGAATACTTGCGAAAACAACCGCTGAAACTGCGCCAGATGCGCCTAGGGTATTATAATTGACATTATTTCGGTTCTTCAACACTGTAGGCAAGTCGGAAACAATTAGTGCCGAGAGGTAGAATAAAATAAAAACAATGCTGCCACTTGCTCCGAGAATTTGTCCGAAGACTTGCTCCACCACTCTCCCAAAAAAGTAGAAGGTGAACATGTTGAATCCTAAATGAATGAAGCTTCCATGCACAAAACCCGAAGTAATTAACCGCCAGTACTGACCTTTTTTAGAGACCATAAAGGGATTCATCAGGCACTTTTGAAATATTTCTGCGTTGTTGAAAGCTGAGATGCTCACCACTACGGTGATGGCAATGATGATGATTGTTATTGACATTTATTTTTCTCTTTTCATTAATTGGCTTGCAAAACTTTTAAGCAAGGCTTTGCCTTCCTGACTAGCACTCAACTCATCCAGCAATTTAAACGCTTCATCAAAGTACTGGTTCATTAGATCACTGGTAAGTTCCTTGATTTTGAGCTCGTTGTAAATGGAGGTGACTGCTTCTACTTTCTCAGAAGCATCAAAATCCTTCATGCCCAACCATTCCTCAAGTTTTGACTTTTGAATGCTGCTGGCAAGTTCTAATGCTTTAATCAGTAAAAATGTTTTTTTATTAGAGAGGATATCCCCGCCTACCTGCTTTCCAAATTTGGCCTGATCTCCATATACATCCAGAAGATCGTCCATTAGCTGAAACCCAATGCCCATCTTCACCCCTACATTATATAGTTTCTTGCGATCTGTCTCTTGCATACCTGCCATCAATGCCCCAAACTCAAGGCTGAACCCTAGAAGAACAGCCGTCTTCAGCCGAATCATATCGATATAGGCTTCGATCGACACATTGTCTTCAGTC
Organism: Marinoscillum sp.; assembly: GCA_040218045.1. Classification (GTDB taxonomy): domain Bacteria; phylum Bacteroidota; class Bacteroidia; order Cytophagales; family Cyclobacteriaceae; genus Marinoscillum. The sequence continues at coordinate 5,234 of JAVJQA010000006.1, read as the reverse complement.
TCAAAGTTCATGTCTATTTGCTGGCCTTCGCACACCTCTACCGCACACCGGTTAAACAATGTTATTACTTCAGGAAGGATCTCCTTATCCACACCAAGAAGCAGGTCATACGCTTTGACGAGCATAGTATCACCGCTTAGTATAGCCACTGTATTGTTCCACTTTTCGTGAACAGTTGGCATCCCTCTCCTGAGAGGAGCATCATCCATGATGTCATCATGCATCAGGGTGAAGTTGTGAAAAACTTCAACAGCCAGGGCTTCTTTAACGATTTTTTCAGGCTTGTCTTTTACGAGCTGGTAACCCAAGAGCACTAAAAGCGGGCGCATCCTTTTACCCCCCAATGACAGAATGTAAGAGATGGGTTCGTAAAGTTCCCTAGGATTTCCCTTCAGGTCGAGTTGATCAATTTCCGAACTGATTAGGTTTTGCAGTGATTTAATGTCTGTCATTCTTCCAGTTTAACTAAGTCCAGATCGATTGTTCTACGATCGATATCTGTCTTAACTACTTTTACTGTGAGTTTATCTCCCAAAGTGATAATTCTTTTGTTGCGCTTGCCAATGATTCTGTAATTCTTCTCGTCAAACTCATAGAAGTCATCATCCAGATCAGCCAGGCGTACCATGCCTTCACATTTGGTTTCAACAATCTCGACAAAAATACCCCACTCAGTGACACCTGAAACGATTCCTTCAAATTCTTCACCAAGCATGGACTGCATAAATTCGACCTGCTTGTATTTGATGGAAGCACGTTCGGCATCAGCGGCGTTTTTCTCACGTTCCGAGGAATGTACACACTTCTTTTCTTCAGGCTCTACTTCCACAGGTTTGCCATCATTGAGGTAGTGCCACAGCAACCTGTGTACCATTACATCTGGATACCGGCGGATAGGGGAAGTAAAGTGAGTATAATGATCAAATGCCAATCCGAAGTGACCTTTGGTTTCTGTGGTATACTTTGCTTTGGCCATTGATCGGATAGCGAGCTGCTCCAGCACGTTCTGCTCAGGTTTACCTTCTACCTCATCCAGTAGCTTATTGAGGCTGCGTGACACATCTCCGGCGATATTTACTTTATGCCCAAACTTGGCTGCAAACTTGGCAAAACCATCCAGTTTTTCCGGGTCCGGGTTGTCATGGGTTCGGTATACAAAAGTGTATTTACCATTTTCTCCACGTCCCCATTTGTAAATGTGAGTAGCCACTTCTCGGTTAGCCAAAAGCATGAACTCCTCAATCATTTTGTGAGCATCCTTTCTCACTTTAGGAATCACTTCAAGTGGTTTACCTTTCTCATCCAGCCGAAATTTCACTTCAGTGGTTTCGAAATTAATGGCGCCATTCTCAAAGCGTTTTTCTTTTAGCTTATGCGCAATGCCATTCAGCAATATTATTTCTTCAGCAAAATCGCCTTCACCTGTTTCAATTCGTTCCTGGGCTTCTTCGTAAGCAAACCTTCTGTCAGAATGGATGATCGTTCTTCCAAACCATTTCTTCTTCACTTTGCCATCGGTGTCCATAATGAAAGACGCCGAGAAGGTCAGTTTATCTTCATTGGGCCTGAGTGAGCATAGTCCATTAGACAGCTTCTCAGGAAGCATAGGGATGGTGCGATCAACCAGATAGACTGAAGTGGCACGTTGGAGTGCTTCTTTTTCCAGAATGGAATTGGGAATTACATAATGTGATACATCTGCAATGTGTACACCAATCTCATAGTCTCCATTGTCAAGCTTCTCAATGGATAAGGCATCATCAAAATCTTTGGCATCCTCCGGGTCAATGGTGAAAGTTGTGATTGCCCGAAAATCTCGGCGGTATTCGAGTTCTTTTGCAGGAATCTCAGTGGGTATTTTTTCTGCGGCCTCTTCTACATGCTTTGGAAACTGAAAAGGAAGTCCAAACTCTGCCATGATTGAATGGATCTCAGCTTCATTTTCACCGGCTGGCCCCAGTACATCAATCACTTCGCCCAGTGGGCTGCGATTTTTAGGATCATGCCATTTGGTGATTTTTACGATCACTTTATCGTTGTGCTTGGCCTTCAGGGTTTTATCGGGATAGACCATTACATCAAAATGGATGTTTCGATTATCCGGCACCACAAAACTGTATTTATCAGAGACCTCTATTCTGCCGACAAATTCATCCTTGGCCCTTGATACGATTTCAGCAATCCGCCCTTCAGGCCTGAATCCATCCATTGCTGGCTTGGTCACCTGCACCTTTACTATGTCGTGATCTATGGCAAAATTGAGGTCATCACTTTTCACCCAGATGTCTTCTTCTGACTCAGGGCAAATGATGTAGGCAAACCTGGAGTTGACATGGTCAACCCGACCTTCAATTACCTCTGCTTCTTTGGCACTAATAAACCTTCCGTCAGGCGCTTTTTCTATGCTTCCTTTGCTTTCCAGGCCGAAGAGGATGTCTTTTAGGGTTTCTTTGGATTTTTTATCTCTAAGTCCTAACACTTTGATCATTTGGCGATAGCTGTATCGCTCTCCCAGGTTATTGGCAAAAACTGCTCTCACCTGATCTTTTATTCGCTTTACATTAGCGATATTATTTGAGGGCTTTCCACCCTTTTCTTTCTTTCTTTTTTTACTCATACTGAGTTTTAACTAACTATTGTAATATTTCTTTCATTGACTACCGGCAGGGCATTCATTTTCAGGAATAGCTGCGCTGTGGCAATCACGTCTCCCTGGCAGTATTTCTCAATTCTCTCCAAACCATTCTCTTCCTGATAATAGACCTGATTGACCATAGATCCATCTATATCTGACTTACTGGAAGGGATGTCGAAAATAGTGGTGAGCAAATCGAGGGAAGTGAAGTTTTTCCTGTCTCCAAACTTCCACATTTCAAGGGTGTCCAAAAAATTGACCTCCCAGGGTTTCTTACCGGAGTTGTCCAGCACATATGGGAGTTTAATCCCATTGAGGAGCATTCGCCTGCTAAGATACGGAAAATCAAACTCCTTTCCATTATGTGCACATAATCGTAAGCTTTCAGGTTCGAATTTTGTTTCCAAAAACTCTTTGATTTCGGTCAAAAGTTCTTTTTCGTCATGATCGGAAAGGGACTTGATCCTGATTGTGAGTTCACCATTTTCCATTTCATGGAAGATGCCAAAGGAGATGGTAATGACTTTCCCAAACTCAGCGTAAATGCCCGCTCGTTCAGCATACAACTCCTCAGGGGAATGATCTTCTTCATTTCTCAGAAAGGTAGATTTTCTTTCCCAGTGCCTCTGAAGGTTGGTGTTAAGTTTTTGATAATCTTTTGACTGTGCGACAGTTTCAATGTCAATAATAAGAAGGTTTTTCAAGCGGTAATCCATAGATAACGAGTTAGCTCCTACAAATTAGTAAACTTGGCGGAAGCTTTGCAAGCTAGTGTTTCCTTGATAGAAATGATATTTGAATTAATGTTAAAATTACTTATCATTACTGCGCAATGTTGTGTAAGGTTGTGTAAAGTTATATAATGAAAAAATATCTGACTGTAAGTGAGGCGGCAGAGCGGCTGAAAGTAAATCCAGAAACCTTGAGGAGGTGGGATAAATCTGGGAAGTTTAAAAGTATTAGACACAAAATGAACAATTACCGAGTCTACAGTGAAGACCAAGTAGAATCTTTTGTTGAAGAAATGCAGGTGGAGATTGCTTACAGCAAACCTCCTCTACCCACGGCAAAGATAGAGCCTCTTTTCCAGACTTCAGTTGGAAAACTTTTTCAAGGAGATTCAATAGAATTGTTGAAGACACTTGAACCTGGCTCAATTGATTTAATTTTCGCAGATCCTCCATATAACATCAAAAAAGCAGAGTGGGACTCATTTTCATCTCAGAAGGAGTATGTCGATTGGAGTATGGAGTGGATAACCGAGGCGAGTAGAGTCCTAAAAAGCTCAGGGTCATTGTATATTTGTGGATTTTCGGAGATTTTAGCTGATATTAAATGGTCATCAACACGTTTGTTCAAGGGGTGTAAATGGTTGGTCTGGTTTTATAGAAATAAAGCAAATCTTGGTAATGACTGGGGAAGGTCTCATGAAAGTATTCTTCATTTTAGAAAAAGTAAAGAATTTAAGTTTTACCCGGATGAAGTTCGTATTCCTTATAATGAACACACCTTGAAATACCCAACAAGACCACAGGCTGATTCTTCACAATATGCCAAGGGTAGGAAACAGAAAAAGGAGTACATCTGGGAGCCGAATCCCTTGGGAGCCAAACCAAAGGATGTTTTTGAAATACCAACTATATCGAATGGAGCGTGGGAGAAATATGCTCATGAAACTCAAAAACCTGTAGAATTACTAAGGAGAATAATCCTGTCTTCTTCTGATATCGGGGATGTTGTTCTAGATCCTTTTGGCGGGTCGGGAACTACTTTCGCGGTAGCTGAAGCATATGCAAGAAATTGGATAGGAATCGAAAAGGAAGAAAAGTATTGTAATATTATTGTGGATAGACTGTCTGATCAGTTTCATTTATCTAGGATCGCAAGTGAGAAAGACAGTATTGAGGCACAAAGGAGGAGAAAAAAATTAAGAGGACAGTAGTGTCCAAATATCCGATGTAATAAGCTTCGAAAATGGACTCATGTGTCTATTGTATGGTTTTTTTAGTGCGTTTGGAGGAGGATCCAGATAATATACCCCATCGAGCTCGGTTAGAAATTGAGTATAAACCATGAAGAGACCAGAAACAAGGGTATAGCTAATATTATCAGCTTCTTTTCTTTGGACGTCATTCAAAAATATACCGATAACTTTCTGTTTGTGTCTCACAAATTTTTCTAAGAGAATTTTATCGATGAACATTTTGCCCATCCTATCCTTTGATGTTGTTTTTACTGAGACAACAATTTCCTTTTCATCAAGGGAAAAGGAAGAAGATTTAACTACTTCGGATGGGGAAAGAATAAGATCATTTTCGCACTTATAAATTTTAGTGCCTCCATCAGTTTCATAAGGAATCTGTAAGACAGATTTCTTGTTTGCGATACCTATTTCATCGAAAACAGATTTTATCAATTCCTCGAATCGATTTCCAACATGCTTTCTTGCACTATTTTGATTAATCCTACTTTGTCAAGTTAAGAAAAAAGGCAAAGATTAGAACAAGTGACGGCAGTTACTTGCTATCTTTGCCTCGACAAAATATATCCTCAAACCTACACAAAAGGCCGTTATTAACTTGTGTATTCACGGGTGAAA